>JBGAGY010000015.1:0-132858 GCA_044226485.1 Anaerolineales bacterium | reverse complement strand
GAAGGGCCGCGGCCTGCTGCGCGAGCAATGCGTCGATGTCGATGGTCTCCTCGCCCATTTCGAAGGCCGTCGTGGCATCGTAGGCGGCTTGGGCGCTGACCGCTGGCGCACCGCCGGCCGCCTGGGCGCCCGTCGCCGCGAGGCCCAAGGCCTCGTTGAGCGCGGTCAGGTCGTCGCCGAAGTAGCTCCAACGCGCTCGTGCGTTGCCGTGGCGTCGGCGGATCGCGTTGAACAGCCCGGCCAGTTGCTCGTCGGCCGAGAAGCCGTTCTTGCCGTCGATGACGGGCAGGACGAATTGCGCAAGCGCCGCGCTGATCGACTTGACCGCGAAGCCGCGCCCGGCCGGCAGATCCTTGATGCTCGAGGCGTTGATGCCGCGCACGCCCATATAACGCACGGTCTCGAAGTCTTGCAGGATGATCGAGTAGCGCGACGACTCGGCCCGCTTACGGACGTCGTCGAGGCTGGTGCGCGTGATGTTGAGGCTTCCGCCCAAGACAAGGTGCAGGTTCTTGCCCTTGCCGATCTCGGCCAGATCCTGGAAGACCTTGGCCTTGTTGATCGACTCGATGTCGTCGTAGTGGTCGATGATCATGACCACCGTCCGCTTCGTGTGATCCTGTTTGGCGAAAACCGCGCTCTGGCCGTTCAGCTTGGCCACGGTCTCCTCGTCGTACTCGGCCTTCAGTCGCTTGACAAGCGTCTCCATCTCGGCCGAGGTGCCGACCGCCGCGAGGACGTGCGGCAGCCTGTCGAGCGTCTGCTCGCCGACGCCGTAGTTGTAGAAGCGCCGGGTCGCGTCGCTTGGGTCGACCAGGATCAGGCCGAGGCGCTCGGGCGAGTACTTCTGCGCCAGTGCGAGGACGAACGAGCGCAGCAGGGTCGTCTTCCCGGCCACGGGCGGGCCCATCACCAGCAGGTTGGGGCCCTTGGTCGTCAGGTCGAGCACCGTCGGTTCGCGGTCGAGGTCGTTGATGCCCAGCGGCACCGCGATGGCATTGTCCGGGATCGTGACCGGCGTGCCGAGCACGGTCGGCAGGTCGATCAGGGTGGCCAGCGGCTCGATCGGCCGCGGCTTGCGCGTGCGGATCGCCGGGTTCTCGCGTTCGTATGCCTCCCACGCGACCGACATCCGCCGGAAGAGCTCGCGGTACGGGCTGCCGGGCACGTCGTCGATCACGGGCATGGCGGTATGGAACTCGAGCGGCTGCGGCTTGCCGTCGATCATGGCGACTGCCAGGCCGCGCCCCGGCACGTCGTTGATGCGCGTCCAGCCGCGCCCGACGATCGAGGTGTAGTCGAGCACGTCGGCCTGCGCAAAGGTGACCCGCTGGCCAAGGACGTTGAAGAGCTTGCTCGGGATGTCCGTGATCAGCGCGCCGGCGGCGACGAAGTACACGCCGAAGGCGCGGCCGTCGCGGACGAGCGAGATCAGGTCGAGCAGGAACCGGTCGTAGGTCTCCTTGAACTCCGAGGCGTTGTCGATCAGCACCACCACGGCCGGCATCGGCGTGTTCGGGTTCTTGGCGTTGTAGTCCGCCATCGAGTCGTACGCCGCGAGTTTCTGCTGGCGGTCGTTGATGGTGCTGAAGAGCACGCGGAAGAGGCGCTCGATGCGCTCGTCTTCGCCGCCGTTGACCACGCCGGCCACGTGCGGCAGCGTCCGCAGTTGCTTGAGGCCGCCGCGGCCGAAGTCGAGCACGTACATGTGCAGGTCGGTCGGCGAGTACTTGGCCGCCAGCGTGGTCGCCAGGGTCATCAGGAACGTGGTCTTGCCGCGGCCCGAGGCGCCGCAGACCGCCAGCGGATCGCCCGTGAGATCGAGGTCGAAGACGCGCTGCTCGGCCAGATACGGGTTGTCCATCACGCCGAGGCTGATCTCGACCGGCTGCGGCTTGCCCGCGCCGAAGTCGAAGGGCTGCCAGATCGGTTTGGCCTCGGCGTTATCGCACCAGGCCTTGACCTCGGGGTTGATGACGATCGTCGGGCCGCGCAGGCCGTGGTCGATGTAGGCCGCGTCGACCGGCTGGTTGAGCGGCAACGTCTCGGGCAGTGGATCGGGCCACGGCTTGAACTGCCTGGGGACGCCCTGGCGCTTGGCCTCGGCAGCCAGCGCGCCGACGATCCAGTCGATCATCAGGCCGGGCTTGTTGTCCTCGCGCAGGCCGAGCGCCTCGAGCACTTCCTCGCTCGGGTAGACGGGGTCCGGCCGGTCGTCGGTGTAATCGCCACCGGCGCGCGCCACCTGCACTTCGGTGAGCGGGCCGCCGCCGATCTGGACGTAGCCGCGGCCGCCGATGGCCGGCAGTGTGGCCGCGTCGGGCCGTTTGAGCAACTCTTTCGAGTCGTCGGCGGTCTCGACGCGCAGGCAGATGCGGAACTTCATGTTCGCGCGCATCTGGTCCGACACCGCGCCAGCCGGCCGTTGCGTCGCCAGGATCAGGGTGACGCCGAAGGCGCGGCCGAGGCGCGTGATCTGCTCGAACTGGAGCTTGTAGTCCGGGTTCTGGACGATCATCTCAGCGAACTCGTCCACGATCACGAACAGGTGCGGGAAGGTCTGCGGCAGCGTGTCGTCGGGCTTGAGGCGCGGGATGACGCGCTTGCGATAGTCGACAAGGTCGCCGACGCGGCCGTCGGCCAGCGCCTTGGAGCGCCGGTCCATCTCGGCCTTGATGGCGATGAAGATGCGTTCGACTGCGTTGCCCTGCAGATTGGTGGCGATGTCGACGCAGTGCGGCAGCTTCTTGAACGGCTCGAAAGCGGCGCCGCCCTTGAAGTCGACCAGCACGAAGTTGACGATGCGCGGGTCGTACTTGATCGCCATCGCGCCGATCAGCGTCAACAGCAGCTCGGATTTGCCGGAGCCGGTGGTGCCCGCGATCATGCCGTGTACGCCATCGCCGTCGGCCTTGGCCGAGAACTTCATGCTGCGGATCTCTTTCGAAGAGATCAGGCCGATCGGGGCGTTGAGCCACTCCTGGTTGTCGGGGACCATCGACTTGCGCCAGTTGTCGGCGATCGGGATCTGGCCGACGCGGTCGATCTTCTTGCCGAGGATGAGCGTGTACATCTCGAGCATGTTGATCGAGCGCGGGATCTCGGCCGCCGGGCGCTTGCCGCCGATGTCGAACCAGGCCTTCTCCATGCGCTCGGCCAGGCGCGAGTACGGGTCCTTCTCGTGCGCCAGGGTCGGCATGGCGACGTGGAACTCGAGCGGCTGGCCCTCGTGCGCGATCAGGCCGCGGCCCGGCACGTTCGACAGGCTGAGCGCGCCGCGCCCGACGATGTCGTAGTAGGCGCTTGCGTCGGCCAGCGTGAACGCCACTCGCTGAGTCAGCAGGTTCATCAGCTTGTTCGTGACGTCGTTGATCTGCGAGGCGGTGATGACGTAAGAGATGCCGAAGGCGCGGCCGTCGCGGATCAGGCCGGTCAGTTCGTCGAGCAGGTACTCGTAGCTCTCCTTGAACTCGGCGAAGTTGTCGATGGCGACCACGACCGCCGGGAACATGGCGTCGGGGTTGTCGAGGTGCTCGGCGTTGTAGTCCTCGATCGACGCGTACTTCTGCAGCTTCTCCTGGCGTTCGGTCATGATGCCGCGCAGCAGGCGGAAGAGTTGCTCGACGCGCTCAGGCTGCGACGAGTCGATCGTGGCGCCGCAGTGGGGCAGGCTGCGCAGGCTCTTCAGCCCGCCGCGGCCGAAGTCGAGGGCATAGATGTGGAGCTCGTTCGGTGAGCGTTGCGCCGCCAGCGAGAACAGCAGGCTCTTGATGAACGTGGTCTTGCCGCGGCCCGACGCGCCGAAGACGGCCACCGGGTCCGACGACATGTCGAGCGTGAGCAGGCGCTGCTCGGCCCTGAACGGGTTGTCGACGATGCCGAAGGTGGCCTTGAGCGGCACCGGCGCCTGGTAGTGCCACGGCCGCCACAGCGCAACAGGCTCCTCGTTGTCGGCCCAGGCCTTGAGCTCGGGGCAGAGCACGACTGTGTTGTCGCCCGCCGCGATGCCTTCATTGATGTAAGTCGAATCGACCGGCTGGTTGAGTGCCAGGTGCTCGGGGAGCGGGTCGGGCCAGGGCTTGAACTGCCTCGGGATGCCCTGGCGATGGGCCTCGGCGGCCAGCGCGCCGACGATCCAGTCGATCATCAGGCCCGGCTTGGTCTCGGCCGTCGTGCCCAGCGCCGTCAGGATCTCGTCGGTGGTGTAGACGGGGTCAGGCCTGTCGTCGGTGTAGTCGCCGCCGGCGCGCGCCACCTGAACCTCAGTGAGGAGCTCGGTGCCGGCCTGGATGTATCCGCGGCCGCCGATCTGCGGCAGGCGGGCGGCGTCGGGTTTCTTCAACAGTTCCTTCGAGTCCTCGGGCGTCTCGACCCGCAGGCAGACGCGGAACTTCATGTTCGCGCGCATCTGGTCCGACACCACGCCGGCCGGTCGTTGCGTCGCCAGGATCAGCGAGACACCGTAAGCGCGGCCGAGGCGCGTGACCGACTCGAACTGCGCCTTGTACTCCGGGTTGGTCGAGATCATCTCGGCGAACTCGTCGACGACGACGAACAGGTGCGGGAAGGTCTCGGGCAGGTCGGGGCGCTTCTGCGGCACGACCTTGGCCCGGTACTTCACAAGATCATCGACGCGCGAACGGGCCAGAAGCGCGGCCCGCCGATCCATCTCGGCCTTGATGGCGATGAAGATGCGCTCGACGGCGTTGCCCTGCAGGTTGGTGGCGATGTCGACGGTATGAGGCAGCTTCTTGAACGGCTCGAAGGCGGCGCCGCCCTTGAAGTCGACCATGACGAAGTTGACGATGCGTGGGTCGTACTTGATCGCCATCGCGCCGATCATGGTCAGCAGCAACTCGGATTTGCCCGAGCCGGTAGTGCCCGCGATCATGCCGTGCACGCCGTCGGCCTGGGCGTGGAACGACATCGTCCGCACTTCCTTCGACGACACAAGGCCGATCGGCGACTTGAGCCATTCCTGGTTCTCGGGCAGCATCGACTTGCGCCAGTTCTCGGCGATCGGCAGGTCGCCGATGCGATCCATCGTGCGGCCCTCGAGCAGCGTGAACATGTCGAGGATGCTGAGCGAGCGCGGCAGCTCGGCCGCCGGGCGCTTGCCGCCGATCGAGAGCCAGGCGCGCTCCATGCGGCCGGCGATCAACTGATACGGGTCGATGTCGGCATTGGCGTAACCCGCGCGCTCGCTTTCGCCAACGCCGGGCATGCCGACGTGGAACTCGAGCGGGAGCGGATTGTCCTTCACGACGACTGAGATCAGGCCGCGGCCAGGCACGTTGTCGAAGCTGCGCGCTCCTGCGCCGACGATCTCGGCGTACTGCATCCGGTCCGACTGGGCGAAGGTCAGGCGCTGGCTGAGCAGGTTGAAGAGCTTGGCCGTGACCTCGCCCGGCGTCCCGGCCGTGATCACGAAGTACATGCCGAAGGCGCGGCCGTCGCGGATGAGGGCCATCAGCTCGGGCAGCTGCTGCTCGTAGCTCTCCTTGAACTCCGCGAAGTTGTCGATCACCACCACGATCTCGGGCAGGAGGTTGGTCGGGTTCTTGGCGTTGTGATCGGCGAGGTTGGCGTACTTCGAGAGCCGTTCCTGACGCTCGTTGATGAAGTTGCGCAGCATGCGCAGCAACTGGTCGACACGCGCGGTCTCAGAGGCGTCGATCGAGGCGCCCAGATGCGGGATGGCCTTGATGCCTTTGAGGCCGCCGCGGCCGAAGTCAAGCGCGTACATGTGCAGCTCGTCCGGCGAGCGCTGAGCGGCCAGCGCGGTCAGCAGGGTCTTGACGAACACTGTCTTGCCGCGGCCCGACTGGCCGAGGATGACCATCGGCTCGGAGGCGTCGAGCGTGAGCAGACGCTGCTCAGCCCGGTACGGGTTGTCGATCAGGCCGATGTCGACGCGCAGCGGCTTCGGGTTCTTCCAATCCACGACCGTCCACAGCGGCTTTTCGTCGGCGTTGTCGAGCCAGTTCTTGAGCGTCGGGTTGATCGTGAGGCGCCGGTTGGCTTCGAGCGTGCGCTCGGTGTTGAGGTAGCGCGCGTCGACGGGCTCGGTCAGCGACAGGTCGTTCGGGAGCGGATCCGGCCAGGGCTTGGTCTGCACCGGCACGCCGTCGCGTTTGGCGCGCAGGGCCGCGATGCCGACGATCCAGTCGACCAGCGTGGTCGGCACGTCGCCGGGCTTCATGCCGAGGGCTTCGGCCACCTCCTGCGGCGAATAAAGGGGGGCGTCAGGGCCCTGCTGCGACAGGATCGAGGGCTGCTCGTCGAGCCAGATCACGTCGGGCAGCGTCTGCGTGCGGTCGTCGGTGTAGTCGCCGCCGGCGCGCGCCACCTGGACGGCGCTGAGGATGTCGTTGCCGACCTGGATGTAGCCGCGGCCGCCCAGGTTGGGCAGGAAGGCGGCGTCGGGCCGGCCGAGCAGCTCTTTCGAGTCCTCAGAGGTTTCCACGCGCAGGCAGATGCGGAACTTCATGTTCGCGCGCATCTGATCGGAGACCACGCCGGCGGGGCGCTGGGTCGCCAGGATGAGCGAGACGCCGAAGGCGCGGCCCAGGCGCGTGATCGACTCGAACTGGGCGCGGTAGTCCGGGTTCTGCGTGATCATCTCAGCGAACTCGTCGACCACGATGAACAGATGCGGGAAGGTCTTGGGTAGGTCGTCGTCAGGGCCGAGCTTGGGCGCGATCTTGGCGCGGTAGTCGACCAGGTCCTTGGCGTTGGCGCGCGCCAGCAGGGTGGAGCGATCCTCCATGACGGCCTGGATGGCGACGAACATGCGCTCGACGGCGTTGGCCTCGAGGTTGGTCAAGATGTCGACGACGTGCGGGAGCTTCTTGAACGGCTCGAAGGCGGCGCCGCCCTTGAAGTCGACCAGCACGAAGTTGACGATGCGCGGGTCGTACTTGATCGCCATGCCCGCGATCATGGTCAGGAGCAGTTCGGATTTGCCCGAGCCGGTGGTGCCGGCGATCATGCCGTGGACGCCGTCGCCGCCTTCCTTGGCCGAGAAGATCAGGTGGCGCACCTCACGGCTGGAGACCATGCCGATCGGCGTGCTCAGCCATTCCTGGTTCTTGGGCACCAGGCTGTGCTTCCAGTTGTCGGGCAGCGGGATCTTGTCGGCCGTGTTGATGCGCTTGCCGCGCAGCACCGTCTCCATCTGGAGAAGGTCGACCGAGCGCGGCAGGTCCGATCCGAAAGGGCGTTGCAACTCGAGGCGGCGGATGCGGGCCGCGAACTGCTGGCGGGCATCCTGCGCGTTGAGCAGGTCGGCGGTGCCGAGGTAGCGCGCGGCGTTGAAGCCGACCTCGGTGTAGCGGAAGACTGTCTTCTCGCCGACGGCCGCGACCTCGATCATGGCTTGGCACTCCGACGGCACCTGGGTCGGCGAGTTGGCCAGGAAGACGATGGCGGCGCCGAGCGTCGGGCCGTTGCCGTTGATCGTCGCGACCACGGCCTCGGCCGAGACCTCTTTCAGCGGCGAGCCCTCGGGCATCTCGCCGAGCAGGTCGACCACGACCAGCAGGAAGGGCAGGGTGACGTCGCCGATGTTGGCCTTGTCGTCATCGCTCGTGTCGCGCAGGCGCACCTGGCGGCTGTCGAGCTCCTTCTTGATGCGCTTCCAGAAGGCCTGGACCTTGTCGCCCTCGGGAGCGAAGCAGAGCTGGTCGTACTGCTTGGGCTTGCCGACCTCATCGTCCTCGCCGATGCCACGCACTGTGGCATGCGGCAGCCACTCGGCCCACTGCCAGCTGGCCTCGTTGTGCGGGTGGCCGACGACGTACAGGCGAGTGTCCTGAGCCGAATGGAAGCCGCAGAAGTGCGCGAGCATGGCGCGGGCGTAGTCGGCGGCCTGGGTCGGGTTGGCGCCGAAGATCCCGAGCGTATGCTTGGCCTGGAGCATGCCGTCGCTGTTGCCGGGCGCCGGCGCCGCGCCGGCGTCACCGCCCCCGGGGGGCATCGGCGCAGGCGCGAAGGCCGGGCGAAGCGGGATCGTGATCGGGACGTCGCTGAGCACCAGCGAATCGGCCGCCAGTTGAGCGGCGTCGCGGGTCAGTGGGCTCTCCTCAGCATCGCCGCCCTGGAGCACGTACGTGACGGTCGACGGCCGGCTGCCGATGCCGATGCGCACAGCGCCGAAGTCGCGGTCGCCGGGGCGCCGCTCCCACAGTCGTGAGCCGAAGCGGCTGACTTCCTTACGGCCGGCCACATCGAGCAGGGTCGCGACGTCCGGATAGTTGAAGCGGTAGTGCAGGCGCTGGGCGTTGTGCTGCCGGTTCATGTCCTGGCGCAGCTCGACCAGCGTGTCCTTGTACAGCTTTTCCTTGATCTTGTAGGCCTGGCCGGCCTTCCAGGACTGGTAGATGCTGAAGCCGACCGAGGCGACCATGGCGCCGCCCATGGGCAGGATCAGCATGACGTTGCCGGTGCCCGAGGCGGCCACGAAGCCGACGATCGTGATCAGCGGCAGGAGCATCTGCAAGATGTCCTGGCCGCTGGAGTTCGCACGGCTGGGCGGCGCCGGGATCGGGATCTGGGCGACCGGGAGTTCAGGTTGTACGCGCGGTGGGCGATCGATGTACTCGATGGGCATCGGGAGGTGTCTCTAGCTCCGGAGTGTGAACCGGACAGCCGGCCTCTTAAGCCGGTTCTGCCGCCTGCTGGCGTGCCGCTCTATGCTTAACGCTCCTCCGGACCGATTGTGGCACGGGGGGCAGGTGGTGTCAAATTCGACGCTGGACGGGCGGCAGGCCGTTGGGCCGCTACGTCCAGGCGGGGTTGCGTTGATACCAGGCAACGGTTCGGGCGAGGCCCTCATGCAAGGAGGTGGCCGGCTCGTAGCCGAGGATGCGGCGGGCCTTTTCGATGTTGGCGTGGGTGCGGGATTGATCGCCGGCGCGCCGCGGCCGCCGATCGATCAGGGCATGCTTTTCGAGAAGGGCCTCCACCGTGGCGATGCCTTCGCCGGTGGTCACCGATTGATCGTTGCCGATGTTGATGATTTCGCCGAGGCAAGCCGGCAGCCGATCGAGCGCCAGGACGAGGCCGTTCACCGCGTCGTCGACGTAGGTGTAGCTGCGCATATGGCGCTCGCTGCCTTCGAAGAGTGGAAACGGCTGCCCTGTGCGCACGGCTTGGATCAGGGTCGGGAAGAGTTTATCGGGTCTTTCGCGCGGGCCGTAGACCGAATAGAGCCTGAACGAACAGGCATCCAGATGACCCGTTCGCGAAGCCGCCATGACCAGTTGCTCGGCGGCCAGTTTGGTGACGCCGTAGTGCGACGTCGGGCGCGGCTCGCTCATCTCGTTTCCCGTGGCGTCGGCGCCGTATACCGACGAGGTGGCAATGTTGATCACGACCGGGCGCCGGGGCGCCGTGACGGCGGCCTCGACAAGCCGATGGGTGGCGAAGACGTTGTCGCGCTGGTACGACTCGAAGGTGGCATCCGGCGAGAGCCCGGGTTGGGCGGCCAGATGGTAGACGACGTCGCAGCCGTCAAGAGCTTTGCCAAGGGCGTCCTGCGCGAGGTCAAGGCGCAGCATCTGCACACCGTGCCCGGCCAACTCGCGCGCGTTGGCCTGTTTGAGCTCCGGCGCGTAAAAATGTGAGAAGCGATCGAGGCCGATGACATCATGGCCGGCCGTGGCGAGTCGTTCGGCCAGGTGTGAACCGATGAAGCCGGCGGCGCCGGTGACCAGGATGCGCATCGTCAGTGATGCTCCGTAGAAGTGACCAGCTCCGGAAGCGGGCTGGAGATCGATTCGCGGTAGATCGACTCGAGCTCGTCGATCTCCGACGTCAAGCCGCGAACCTGCGGGATGCCTTCCTGAAGACGTCCAAGAAGCCCCGGTTCGTCGATCAGTCGGCGGAACTGAGCCGCCAGATCGTGGGCATCACCGACACTGAAGAGAAGCCCGTTGACGTCGTGCTCCACCAGTTCGGCCATGCCTCCCAGCCGTGACGCCAGCACTGGAGTCTTGTGGGCGAACGCCTCGAGGATCGCGTTGGGGCTGTTTTCATACCACAACGAAGGGACAATGATAACGTCGAGATCGCGGAACACCCGCGCGAGTTCGTCATGGCCTCGGAAGGCGCCGGCCAACTTCAGCCTCGGATCGCGGGCGACCATCGCCTGAAGACGCGCTGCATAACGCGGATAGGGTTCAAGATCGCCGAACACCGACACGGTCAGATTGGCGTTCGGAAGCTGCTGGGCGGCTTCGAGGATGACGTGGATGCCCTTCAACTCGGCCACCTGCCCGATGTACCCGATCCTGAGCGTATCGCTTCGCGACTTGACCAACTTCTCCGGCGTGAGTTGCGGAAAGTCCCGACCCTGACGCGAGAACCGAATACGACTCGGGGCCACCCCGGATTCGATGTGGAGTTTGCGAAGGAAATTGGAGGGGCTGATCACGACCCGCGCTGTGTTGAGCGCCTCGAGCAGGAAGCGGCTCCGCTCTTCGACGCGATGGATGGCCGAATGCTGATGGCCCCAATACTGGCGCATCGCGCCGGGGAGCAAGCGCCCCAACCAGCGATAACGTCGGCGTTCTTCAGCCAGGCATTGCGCGCACGCCTCAGGGCGGATCGGAAGGCTCGAGATGTGGCCGTTGGATTTGAGCAACGACAACCTCGGGCACAGGAACCAGAAGTCCGTCAAGGTGACGACGCTGGGAACGCTGAGGCGAGCCGCCGTCAGCAGCGCGCGGCCGGAGACCAGATAGCCGCTGATCAAATGGAGAACGTCGGGTTTGAAGTCTGCGATGACTTCACCCAAATGTTCGCCGATCCAGGTGTTGTCGTAACTCCAACGGAACAAGTCGGGCGAACTGGCGAGGTTCAGAGACAGCCGGCGGACAGGAACACCATCGTAGTCGCCGTCTTGCCAAGTCAAGGGGTGAGCGTCGACATCATCGACCCGTTCGACGCAGATCACACGCACTGTGTGGCCGCGTTGGATCAGCGCCCGCGCCGTACGATGCGCGCGCCATTCTGCGCCTCCGGTGTACCGGGGCGGAAAGTGGTGGACAGCCAGGAGGATCCGCATCACTCTCCTTTCGGGGAGTTGGAAAAGCCCCATCGCGCTTGCTTGATCGGCATTTGGGTTCGGCATCCTCGTCGAAACCGCGCGCGAATCGTAAGAAGTTTGTCGAAGCTTTGCGCCGAACGGTGAGCCATCCACGATCGCTGAAACACGCCTATCGACGTCCGGCGCGCCATGAACGCTTGCACACTAGCCTATGAACGGATATTTTCCAGGAATCGCTTAGACGGAAACGTGTCGCCACACGCTCCAGATCAACGACATTCGTGATCATTTTGCGACAAAAGGATACCGATTTCCATCGTAAGGTTGACCTCCCGGATCGTCAAGTTGTACCGATGTCCCATTCACGGTGACTGGCGGCTTTCAAGACCGCGGCCTAACCGTCGTCGCCCTGCCGCCCACAGGCGTCGCCCCAGTTCGCGTTCATCGGGACCGATCGCGCCAAAGACGAGGGCCAGCACACCATAAACGACGGCACCCAGGGCTAGCAGGACAAGCACGTGTTGTTGGCCGGCCACTGCCACGGCGGCGGCCAGCCCGGCCGACGCCAGGCCGACCCGGAGCAGGGTGCCTGTCATGTTGGGCAGACTCAGCCGCTTGCGCAGCAGCAGCGTGAACTGCGCGGAGGCGATCACGTCGGTGGCGACGGTGATGACGGCCGCTCCCACCATGCCGTACAGCGGGATGAAGATCGCGTTGAGCACCACGTTCGCGAGCGCGTTGATCAGGTTGATGCGGGCGGCGGCCTTCTCCTCACCGATGGCCGTCGTCAGGTTGCCGCACGACGCAGCGTACATCAGCAGCGGCACGTCCCAGACGATGATGGCCAGGGGCAGGGCGGCGGGATAGAGATCCGGCGTGTACAGGAACCTGACGAGCGGCTGCGCGACGAGCATCCCACCGACCGCCACCGGCGCTGCCGCCAGGGCGATGAAGCGGACGATCTGCGCATGCCAGCGTGCCACGGCCCCCTTGTCGGTCGCGTACACGCGGGCCGCCGTTGGGAGCATGGCGATGCTGAACCCGTTCAGCAATGCGACCATCGATCGCACGAGACCATAGGCCACGTTGTACCAGCCGACCTCGGCGGTTGGGACGAACCACGACAGCATGATCGTGTCGATGCCGAACGCGATCGTCAGCGACAACGAGATGACGGCGAACGGCAGGCTGGCTCGGATCAGCCTCGGCCAGTCGTTGAGCTGCAAACGCACGCGCCAGTCGACAAGCTTGAGGCGCACCACGATCCACACGTCCACCGCCAGCTGCGGCAACATGGCGATTACGCCGATCCCGATCAGCCAGACGAAGTCCGGCTTCACCCACATGGCGATGGCGCCAAGGATGATCCACGCTGCCTGGCCGACCACCGTCGTGAGGGTCAGCCAGCCGAACGCTTCGCGAGCTGCCAGGGTGGCCTCGAGCGGAGCCTGAAAGGCAGAGACCATGAACGTGAGCACGTACAGGGTGACGCCGAGCGTGATGTCGCCGGAGTAGCCGGCCAGCGATGCGCCGATCGGAATGGCCACCAATCCGACCAGGGCCAGCCCAAAGCGCATGGCCACGAGGTTCCAGAACAGATGCCCCGCGCGCCCTTCGCTGCGTGCGATCTCGCGCATGGCGAATTGCGTGACCCCAAGTTCGACGAAGATCGAGAACAACCCGACCCAGGCCACGACGATCGAGTAGCGACCATACTGATCGTCGCCCAATTGGCGGACGACGAACACCGAGAAGAGAAACCCGAAGAGCTTCAAGAGCACACGCCCGATCGTGACGAACGCGGCGTTTCGGGCGATGGTGGCGCCCGATGAGCGAGTCGGTCGGTCGGGGGCTGGGGTGTCTGCCATGGTAGGGGGCGGCTCAGGTCAGTGGGTCTCGCGAACCTGAAGCTGCACAGGCGCGGTGGCGCCAGCGGGCGCGTCGTACAGGCTTCGCAGCATCATTTCGTACGTCATCAGGGGTGCGATCTTGCCGATGGTCCACTGCTCCTGGCCCGAGAGGTGCCGCGCCATCAGGGTATGAAGGAAGCCCGGGTCAAACAGCCCGCGGTCAGCCGTGCGACGATCGAACAGGATGCCTTCGGCCCAGCCCCTCAGTTCATGCCGCAGATAACCCTCGTAGTCGGCGTAGAGCGTCGGATGCGGCGGGAAGGCGTTGGGCGCCAGCCGGGCCAGACGGTTGCGCGTCTTGACCCAGACGGCCTGCGGCTTGCTCAACAAGGTGTTTGTGGTCGGCAGGAACTCTTGCTTGTCGAACGGTATCCGTGCCAGCCTGGGTGTCTCACGATCGATGACGGCGAAGTAAAGCCGTCTGTCGAGTCTCAACGTCGCCGGCAACGAGTGCATGAAATCGAAGAGGGCATAGTCGAAGAACGGAAAGCGCACTTCCATGCGCGACCTGTAGAACGCGATCATGTTTTGGGTCAGGCGGCCGCAATGGTGCCGCGCCGAGAAGAAGTGGGCGCGCATATCAGGCCTGATCTGATCGTAGGCGCGCAGCTCCTCGCGAAACGTATCGAGCGCGAGGCCGCGCACCTTGTTCCATGTCTCAGGGCGATAGAGAAAGCGCTCCTCGGCCTCCGAGATGCCCGGCCACGTCCACGCCTGGTTCAAAAGCTGAAAGAGGTGAGTGGTGAAGGCATTCTGGTCGATCGGATCGATCAATGGCGGCGTGAGCAGGCTCGGCCGCCCCAGCACCTGGCCGCCGTCCCAACCGCTCAGATTGACGTCGGCGTGCTTCCGCGCTTCGTCAAGCGTGCTGATGCCGTGAGCGTGAATCCAGCTGTGAAACCCTTCCGTCAGGGCCAGGTGCTCGTCGACATGTTTGACCACCCAGGATCCGTCCGGCAAGTCGAACCAGTGGTGGACGCTCCCGACGGTGCGAGCGATCCGTTCGGCCAGGACGACGTCGCGACAGCCGCGCACGCCGAATGTGAAGGAGTGAACGGGTCGCGCCTCAATCAGGCCCAGCAGCGTGCGCGAGTCGAGCCCGCCGCTCAAATACACGCCAAGCCGATGCCCGTCGCTCGAGAGCCGGCGGGTCGACTCGCGCAGGAGCCGGCCGGCCTCTTCGACGGCCTCTTCGAATCTGACGTCGGAGCGATCGGGGATCTCGGCGAACGACCAGTACGGTCTGACATAGCAGTGACGCGTGGCCAGTTCATAGACCAGCACCGTCGCCGGGGAAAGCTGGTGCACATCTTCAAAGAACGTGCGCTCGCCCAACAACTGCTGGAAGCGGACGATCTGGGCGAGAGCGGCAAAATCGAGCTCGCGCCGGAAACCCGGCGCCGCGATCACGGCCTTGACTTCGGGCGCGAAGATCAGACGGCCGTCCTGGATGGTGAAGTACACCGGGTAGAGACCAAAACGATCGTTGGCAACCAGCAGGCGCTTGCTCTGAACGTCCCAGAGGGCGCAGATAAAAGCGCCCTCGACGTGTCGTGGAAAGTCGAGCCCGTGCCGTCTGTAGAGCGCGATCAACATCGCTTCAGACGACTGTTCGGGGTTCGGGTCATGGCCATCGACGGCGTAGATCTCGCCGGCGAGGACGATGGCATGCCGTCTATCGAGATCCCAGACGGGCTGAGCGCCCACGTTGAACACGCCGATCCCGGAACGCCCGAGTGCGACCGGATACCCAGGGTCCACGTGCCACTCGGCCACGGCCCAGGACACGTGTCGCAATCGCTCTGCCTGGTCGGCCGCGAAGGCCGCATGATCCATGCGGTCATCGGGATCGACAAATCCAAATACGCCACTCATTGTGAGAAGATACTCATGCCCCAACGTCGGTGATGGACGCGGGCAGGACGGGTTCACCTAAATCCACTCCACACCATTGGGTATGACGACACCGAGACCGCACAAGCCGCAAGACTCAAACCCCCTGGAGGGTGCGCGATACAGGTCGGGCGATGATTGCCAGCGTAGAGTCTACCGCCGGCCCCACGAATCCACACGCTTCCAGTGGACAAAAAAACGCCGGGCAGCGCCACAGTGGCACTACCCGGCTGCGTTGATGCTTATTTCGGAGCGTCGTCTAGACCTTTGGTACGCGTCCGTTCAATGGCCGTCGGAACCTTCTGACAGCTCGATGCGCTTTGGGCGAAGGCGACGCGCCGTCAGGCGACAGTCACCTCAGGGCACAGGTACACATCCTGGATGGCGTTGAGCAGTTGGACACCTTCGGCCATCGGGCGCTGGAAGGCCTTGCGGCCGCTGATCAGGCCCATGCCGCCGGCGCGCTTGTTGATCACGGCCGTCTTCACGGCTTCGCCAAAGTCGTTCTTGCCGCTGGCGCCGCCGGAGTTGATCAGGCCGACGCGGCCCATGTAGCAGTTCGCCACCTGGTAGCGGGTCAGATCGATAGGGTGGTCCGACGACAGCTTGGTGTAGACGCGCTCGTCGGTCTTGCCGTAGGAGCCGCCTTCCATGGCCACGGCCTTGTAGCCGCCGTTCGACTCGGGCAGCTTCTGCTTGATGATGTCGGCTTCGATGGTGACGCCGAGGTGATTGGCCTGGCCGCTCAGGTCCGCCGACGTCTCGTAGTTGACGCCGTTGACCTTGAAGCCGGGGTTGCGCACGTAGCACCACAGGATCGTGGCCATGCCGAGCTCGTGGGCCATCGCGAAGGCCTGGGCCACGTCGACGAGCTGGCGCGTGCTCTCGGGCGAGCCGAAGTACACGGTGGCGCCGACGGCCACTGCGCCCTGGTTCCAGGCTTCCTTGATCGTGCCGAACATGACCTGGTCGAACTTGTTGGGGTAGGTCAGCAGTTCGTTGTGGTTGATCTTGACGATGAAGGGCACGCGGTGCGCGTACTTGCGGGCCACCAGGCCGAGCACGCCGAAGGTCGACGCGACGCCGTTGCAGCCGCCCTCGACCGCGAGCTCGCAGATGCCGGCCGGGTTGAAGTAGATCGGGTTCTTGGCGAACGACGCGCCGGCCGAGTGCTCGATGCCCTGGTCGATCGGCAGGATCGAGACGTAGCCGGTGCCGCCCAGGCGGCCATGGCCATGCAGTTGCGCCAGGCTGCGCAGAACCTGCGGGTTGCGGTCAGACTGGCTCCACACGTCATCGACATGCGTGGGCCCCGGGATCTGGAGTTGGTCTTTGCTGATGGTCTGGCAGCTGTGCTTGAGGAGGTTGTCAGCGTCGCTGCCGAGCAATTCGACGATTTTGTCGATGCTGGCGGTGGATGTCGGTGCCGATACGGTTGCCATGGATGTCTCCTCTAGGGCCTCTGTGGAACGTTGCAGAGGGAGTCTATCATGCTGCCGGCCACGATAAAGCGGGCGGCGAAAGGGCGCCAGGAAGGATGTCACAACGATCGCCCTGCGCTTCCTCACTAAAGGAGAGGGCCCACAAGGCACAGACTGAGATTCCGAAAAACGACACGCGCCTTCCGTCATCCTGTGCGAGACCGGCGTCGTTCAACTATTGTAGAATAACCGAAATACCTAACCCGAAAGGGTGTTGAGAGGCAATCATGCGTATCGGAGTTCTGACAGGCGGGGGAGACGTCCCTGGGCTCAACCCCGCCATCAAGGCCATCGTGAATCGGGCCTTGGACAATGGCTACGAAGTGCTCGGCATCCGCCGCGGTTGGCTTGGCCTCCTGCGCGCCAACCCCAATGCCGAGGACAACGACGAGTGGATCACGCCGCTCAGCCGCGAAGCCGTCCGTCGCGTCGACCGCTCGGGCGGCACCTTCCTGCACACCTCGCGCACCAACCCGGGTAAGGTCAAGCCGAGCGAGATCCCGGACTTTCTGCGCGAGCCCGGCAAGACTTACGAGGGTCTTCAGGATCTGACCCCGCATATCCTGAACGTCATCGGCAAGTTCGGCATCGACTGCCTGATCCCGATCGGCGGTGACGACACGCTCAGCTACGGCGAGCGTCTCGCGCGCGAGGGCATGCGCGTCGTGGCCATCCCCAAGACCATGGACAACGACGTCTATGGCACCGACTACTGCATCGGCTTCTCCACCGCCGTCACCCGCAGCGTCGAGTTCATCCATGCGTTGCGCACAAGCGCCGGCTCGCACGAGCGCATCGGCGTCATCGAGCTCTTCGGCCGCAACTCGGGCGAGACCTCGTTGATCGCGGCCTATCTGGCCGGCGTCGATCGCGCCCTGATCTCCGAGGTGCCGTTCGACGTCGAGAAGCTGGCGCAGCTGATCGTCGACGACAAGAAGCACAACCCGAGCAACTACGCCATGCTCACCGTCTCCGAGGGCGCTCACCCGATCGAGGGCCAGGTGATGGAGAGCGGCGAGGAAGACGCCTACGGCCACAAGAAGCTGGGCGGTGTCGGCGAGCATGTGTCGGAGGCGCTCAAGCGGCTTACGGGCCAGAACACGATCTATCAGCAGCTGGCCTACCTCATGCGCGGTGGCGCGCCGGACGCGCTCGACCTGATGGTCGCCGCGAACTTCGCCCACATGGCGATGAGCCTGGTCGAACGCGGCGAGAGCGGCCGCCTCGTCTGCCTGCAGCGCGGCGTGTACAGCGACGTGCCGATCGCGACCATGTCGCACGGCAAGAAGCGCGTCAACGTGGCCGAGCTGTACGACGCGGCGAACTACCGCCCGCGCATCCGCCACGTCCTCGGCATGCCGATGTTCCTGACCTGAGCCGACGCAACGTATTCTGCGCGAATGACGCCGGGCGGAGTCCACTCCGCCCGGCGTTTTGTTTGGCGTGTTCAGCGGGTGAGGGTAGGCCGCGGCAGACGACGCACCAGGTCGCGCCACAAAAACACGGCCAGCGCCAGCACGCCGATCGCCACAAGCCCGAGGGCGACAGGCTCAGCGTGCCACACGAACGGCGCGTAACTGAGCAGCGAGATCGTCTGCATGCCCAGGGCCACGGCGGCGCGCCGCGCGAACCAGAATGCATACACGATCGACAAGACGTCGGCCATGTAGAAGTAGCGGTCGTGCATCTTGGGCAGCAGGAACGGGATCGACACCGCGCACACCAGGCTGAGCATGAGCAGCGTGTCGGCATCCAGTTCGGCCCGACGCCGCAGCACAAGCGCGCTCAGCCCGATCACGATGGCCGCCGCCAGCAAGACGCCCGGCCACGTTTCTTTCGCGAGCGGCGTTGCGTTCAACCACTTGTAGATCGTCGGAGCGTTGTAGGTCAGCGTCGAGCCGAACGGCGTGCGCCGCGGCCCGCCGCGAGTCCCGAGGCCCGCCGCCAGCGGCGACAAACCGACGTCACCGGGTCGCTGGCTGCCGGGTTGTTGGACGCTGCCCCCGCGGGCCCCCGGGTCGCGCGTCGGGCCGATCACGCCGCCGGTATCGACCTGCTCGGTGTAGATGCTCAGCAGGCTTGCTGGATCGCGGCCCTCCACATAAGCCGGCGTGAGCAGCGCCGCGAACACGATCGGGATCCAGGCCAGGTGCCACACCTTGACCCGCCCCCGCAGCACCGCCACGAACAACACGGGCGCGTAGAACACGGCCTGCAGCTTGAAGCCCAGCGCGACGCCGAAGAGCGCGCAGGCCCAGCCGGGCCGCTTGATCATCAGGCAGAAAAGACTGCCGAGGCAGAACGCCGTGTACAACGCATCGCACTGTCCCCAGGCAGCGCCGTTGATCACGATCGTGGGCACGACCAGCAGGAACAGGGCGCCGATTACGGGAATGGGCGAGCGTGGAAAGCGAACGCTCAACGCCAGCCCCGCGAAGAGCGCCAGTAACCCATCTCCAAGCAGCGAGATCGATTTGATGGCGATCAGCTTGGGCAGGGGGAGATAGGTCGCCAGCGTGAGCAGGACCAGATACGGGATGTTGTAGTTCGAGAAGTTGTCCTTGAGCGCCGGCCAACCGCCATGCGACACGATGTAGTCGTACCAGGGGCTCAAGAAGCTCGTGTAGTCGCCGACCACTACCGGAAACAACGCGACGCGCAGGGCGAGCGCCGCGATGGCCCACGTCAGCAGCCCCACCACAACGATGGGTCGCGGCGGCCATTCGTTCAGCGTCGATTGCCACTCGCGAGCACCGGGCGCCATGCGCAAAGCTTAGCTTATGGCGGCTAAGAAAGTGCTGAAGGCTGCGACCGGCCAGGGCCATCGCGTCTGGTTGTCGAAGATCCAATCCTTGCCACGAATTTCACGAATTGAAACGAATGAGCACGAATTACGGCAATTCGTGCCCATTCGTTTCAATTCGGCAAATTCGTGGCGGACTCTCTTATTGAGCCCATTGAGAGGCGATGGCCCTGGCCCGTGCTTTGAACAAGTGCGATCAAGCTTCAGCGAATGACGACCCAGGTCAGCCAGATGCCATACGCGACGGCCAACAGACCGAAGACGGTCAGCGCCTGCGAGATGCGTTTCTCGGTGGCCGGCTTCAACCCGAAGTCGAACAGGATCGCGCGCACGCCGAGCAGGGCGTGCGATGTGACCGAGATCAGGAACAAGACCTCCAGCGCGAGGATGACGGGGTTGCGCAGGTACTCCTGAACGTCCTGGTAGTCGCGCAGGCCGCCCTCAACGACGAAGTGCTGGGCGACCATGTGCAGGGCCGATAGGAAGATCAGGGCTGCACCGGTGACGGCCTGCCAGATCCAGCCGAGTGTGCCGAGGCCGGTTTGCGAACGGGTGGGGGCGGTGGCAGTGGTCTGCATGGCGGCCTCTAGTTCGAGAAGATCCCGACGGCGGCGAAGGCCGTGGCGACAAGCGCGACGGCCATCAACCCGATGAAGAGCGGCTTCTGCGAGCGCACTCCGATGCCCATGCCGTTGAGCGTGATGCGGATGCCGTTGAGTCCATGGATGAGCAGCCCGGCCAGCAGCACGACGTCCATCACCAGCACGAGCGGCGATTTGGCCAGCGCCACGAACGAGTCCCAGGCGGCCGGGCCGATGGCGAGCATGCTCAGCACGCCGAGGTGCAGGAAGAGGTAGACCACCAGGCCGATGCCGCTCAGGCGATTGAGCACGTAGGCCCACATGCCGAGATGGCGGTTGCGGACGTCGCCCCATTGGACGGCGCGTCGAAGACGAGAGTCGCTGCGCATGGCGTTATCCTCCGAAGAGTTTCTTGACCTTGGACGCGATCAACTCGCGCCGCAACGCCATGATGGCGCCCGCCGGATCGACGTCCTGGGGGCAGGCCTCGGTGCACTCGTAGGCCGAGTGGCATTGCCACACGCCGTGTTCGCCGTCGGCGAGGGCGAGCAGCTCCGCGCGCTTCGCCGGGTCGGCCGTCGTCTGCACGGCGCGCTGGAGGGCGGCCAGGCCGGCCGGGCCGAAGAAGCCGTCGCTGGCGGCCATCGTCGGGCAGGCGCTGATGCAGATGCCGCACTCGACGCAGTTCTCGAAGCGGTTGGTGGGCCGGTCGACCCACTGTCCATCCATGTCGACGGTCGCGGTGTGGGCGAAGGCCTGGCCCTCGAGCGTGCCCTCCGCCTGGCGCGTGATGACCATGCCCGAGGCGATCTGCTTCTGGAAGAAGCCGCTGACGTCGACCACCAGGTCGCCGACGACCGGGAAGTTGCGCAGCGGCTCGATCACGATCTCCTGATGGCCGTCGAGCGCGTCGCGCACCGGCACGATGCAGGGCAGCTTCTCGTAGCCGTTGATGCGCACCCCGCACGTTCCGCACGAGGCGTGGTGGCAGGCGTGCCGGTACATCAGGGTCGAATCCTGGCGCCAGGCCGCGTCGATGATGTCGATGACGTTGGCGTCGTCAGGGACCTCGACCGAGTATTGATCGTAATGCGCGGGCGTCCCGGGGCGTTGCCGCAGGATCCGCGCGAGGACATGCAACATCGGCTGTCTCTCCCCGCTTATTGGTAGAAGTACCGGTACGACAACAACGGCGTGGTCCGCGTCAGGCAGACGCCGTCGTGGCCGAGCTTGCGGCAGGCGATGTCGACGACCTTTTCGGCCATGCCGCGGGCCGTCGTGGTCTTGCCGCCCGAGATGGTCACGAAGCCTTCGACGCCGTCGTGCTTATGGTCGAAGCACTCGAACGTGCGGCTGACCTCGCGCTCGTCGGTGTTGGGCTTGCTGATGAGCGGGCGCGCCGCAGCACCGACGCCGCGCAGCCCGGCCTTGTCGACCGCCGGGATCAACTCGCGGCCCTTCTGGATCATCTTCTCGATGTGCTCGACCGGGATCTCGATCTGGTCGGGATCCAGGATCGTCCATGAGGTCGTGCCGATGATGCTGGTCGTGCGCTGCGGGACGACGATGTCGCCGTCTGAGGGTTTGTCGAGCCGGTTGACCACGAGGTTGTTCAGGCGCTTGCCGACCGTCACCATCACGCCAGCGGTCGGTGTCACCGGCACCTCGACGCCTCCCATGGCCGCGATCTCGTGCGCCCACGGCCCGGTGGCGTTGATCACCAGGTCGCAGCCGATCGTCTCGGACTTGCCGGTGCGCTGATCGAGCACCTTGACGCCCGTCACCGATTGGCCTGAGCGCACCAGGTCCGTCACCTCATGGAAGGTGCGTACCTCGGCGCCGTTGCGGCGCGCAGTGGCCAGGAAGGCCAGGCAGAAGCGGAACGGCTCGAAGACTCCGTCGGGCACCTGCACGGCCGCGAGCATCTTCGGGTTGAGGAAGGGCTCGAGCGCCAGCGCCTGCTTCACCGGGACCTCACGGTACGGGATGTGGCAGGCCTCGCAGCCGGCGATGAATTTCTCTTTGAAGGCGAGATCCTCCTCGGTGACGGCCACGAACAGGCCGCCGTTGAGCTCGAGGGCGTCGGGCATGATCCGACGCAGGATCAGGTTCTCGTCGATGCACTCGATGGCCGACTCCTGGTCCTTGACGCAGTAGCGCCCACCTGAGTGCAGGAGGCAGTGATTGCGGCCCGTGGTCTGGTTGGCGATCTCGCCGCGTTCGATCACGGTGACGCGCAGCCCGCGCAGGGCCAGGTCGTGGGCGGTCGCGGCTCCGGTCGAGCCGGCGCCGATGACGACGACGTGCGGTGCGGCCATGACTTCAATCCTTCCGCAGAAAGACGTACACGGATTTCACTGAATGAGACGCGGATTACACGGAGTTCCGTGCAATCCGTGCCTATCCGTGAAATCCGTGTACGTATGAAAACGCTGATGAGCGGGGCGGGCGCGGCCTTGCAGCTCAGCCCGCCCCGACACGATGCACTTACTCGACCCAATCGAACGTGCGCGTGACGGCCTTCTTCCAGCCCTTGTAGAGCTTGGCGCGCTCGTCAGCGCCCATCTGCGGATCCCATTCCTTGTCCTTGCCCCAGTTGGCGCGCAGGTCTTCGACCTTGGCCCAGAAGCCCACGGCCAGGCCGGCCGCGTAAGCGGCGCCCAGCGACGTGGTCTCGGCGACCGTCGGGCGGATGACCGGGACGCCCAGGACGTCGGCCTGGAACTGCATCAGGAGCTCGTTGTAGACCATGCCGCCGTCGACCTTGAGGGCGGTCAGCGGCACGCCGGAGTCGGCGTTCATGGCATCGAGCACCTCGCGCGTCTGATAGGCCGTGGCCTCCAGGGTCGCGCGGGCGATGTGGTTCTTGGTGACGAAGCGGGTCAGGCCCACGATCGCGCCGCGGGCGTCGCTCTTCCAGTAGGGGGCGAACAGGCCCGAGAACGCCGGCACGAAGTAGATGCCGCCGCTGTCCGGCACGGCCTTGGCGTACTCTTCGACGTGCTTGGAGAAGTCGAAGAAGCCGAGGTTGTCGCGCAGCCACTGAACCAAAGCGCCGGTGATGGCGATCGAGCCTTCGAGGGCGTAGACCGCGGGTTGATCACCGATCTTGTAGCCGAGCGTGGTGAGCAGGCCGTTCTTGCTCTGGACGGGCTTGGTGCCGGTGTTCAGGAGCATGAAGCAGCCGGTGCCGTACGTGTTCTTGGCCTCGCCGGCCGAGAAGCAGGTCTGGCCGAAGAGCGCGGCCTGCTGGTCGCCGAGGTCGCCGGCCACCGGGATGCCGCCGAGGGTGCCGATCGCCTTGCCGTAGACTTCCGACGACGGGCGGATGCGGGGCAGCATGGCGTGCGGGACGCCCATGATCTTGAGGATCTCGGGATCCCAGTCCAGGGTCTCGAGGTTCATCAGCATCGTGCGGCTGGCGTTGGTGACGTCGGTCACATGCACGCCGCCGTTGGGCCCGCCGGTCAGGTTCCAGATCACCCAGGTGTCGATGTTGCCGAAGAGGACTTCGCCCTTCTCAGCCTTTTCCCTGACGCCCGGGACGTTGTCGAGGACCCACTTGATCTTCGGGCCCGAGAAGTAAGTGGCCAGGGGGAGGCCGACCTTCGCGCGGAAGCGATCCTGCCCGCCGTCCTTGGCGAGTTCATTGCAGATCGCGTCGGTGCGCGTGTCTTGCCAGACGATGGCGTTGTAGACCGGCTTGCCCGTGGCGCGCTCCCAGACCACCGCAGTTTCGCGCTGGTTGGTGATGCCGACGGCCGCGATGTCCTTGGGATCGACGCCGGACTTCTTCAGCGCGCCGTCGATGACTTCCTGCGTCCGCTGCCAGATCTCGATCGCATTGTGCTCGACCCAACCCGGCTTCGGGAAGATCTGCTCATGTTCCTTCTGATCCAGGCCCACGACCTTGCCGGCATGATCGAAGATCATGAAACGGGTGCTGGTCGTGCCCTGGTCGACTGCTGCAACGTACTTGGCCATGTCAAAATCTCCTCATCCAAATGGAGTGGTTGGCAGGCCGGGCGACAACCGTCGCCCGGCCCTGGGAGAACGAAGGCGATTAGAGGCCGATAGCCACACGGACGAGCATGGCCAGGACGGCGCCGATGATCGGGCCGGCGACCGGGATCCAGCTGTAGCCCCAGTCGCTGTCGCCCTTGCCCGGGATGGGCAGGACGAAGTGGGCGATGCGCGGGCCGAGGTCACGGGCCGGGTTGAGGGCGTAGCCCGTGGGGCCGCCGAGCGAGAGGCCGAGGCCCCAGATCAGGCCGCCGATGGCTAGCGGTCCAAGGCCGGCGGTGCCGCCGATGCCCACGGTCTTGGAGAAGATCGCGCCGGCGACCAGGATGAGCATGAAGGTCGCCAGGATTTCAGTCACGAGGTTCCAGAGCGGGTTGCGGATGGCCGGGCCGGTCGAGAAGACGGCCAGCTTGAGGCCAGCGTCGCTGGTGACTTCCCAGTGCGCGTAGTAGAGCAGGTAGACCACGACGGCGCCGACGAAGGCACCGGCGAACTGCCCGAGGATGGTCACGACGTCGGTGCCGATGTTGGCCGCGCCGCCAGGAGCGACCCATCCGGAAATGACGCCCGGCCCAGCCCGCGGTGATCACAATCCAGCCCGCGTTTTGACCCTTGCTCTTGTTGAGCAGAACGTTGGCGACCACGCCGTCGCCCAGAACGATCAGCGTAAACGTGCCGAAGAATTCAGCCAGAAACATGTTGCCCCTCCGAATGATGAACGTGCCCGTTCGTTTGATGCCATGTCAAAGCTGCAACCAGGTGGTGTGGGTGGGTGAGCCGCGGATTGCCTCCTTCCTCAGACACGCATTCAGGCAGGCGATGCTCCGATCGATCCTGGAGCGCCATCAAATGCCGCGCCGCACGGGCGACCGAGGGTCCAGCCGCCGCGCTTCTGCCCTGAATGTCTGGATGTTTTCGCAACCTTAAGGACGATGTCATTATCACCAGTTCAGGTGCTAAGGGAATCAGGCAGACCACCCAACCAGGGGAACCCTTTGGCGTATGGGCTGTTCACCGATGGCGCATACGCATGCTCCATTGGTGAATACGAGGAGGATCGGGCTCGACGAAAAGCCCAAAAACGGGGATCTTGCTACGGTCGCTGAGGTCTCAGGGGTCAGTGGCTGCCGGGCATGGGTTGTTTGACCCGCCCCATCGCCCGCCGCCAACCGTCGTACCACTCCTCGCGTCGATCGAGCGGCAGGCGCGGCTCGAAACGCACTTCGCGCCGCCAGCACGCCGCGACCTCCTCGATGGAAGACCAGAAGCCCACAGCCAGGCCGGCGAGATAGGCAGCGCCCACCGCTGCGGTGTTGGTGACCACGGGCCGCTCGACGGGGATGCCGAGGATGTCGGCCTGGAATTGGAGCAGGAAATCGCTCTTGGCGACCCGGCCGTCGGCGCGCAACACCTCGGGCGTCAGCTCGGGAGCGCGGCGCTTGATTTCTTCGAAGAAGTCGCGGGTCTGATACGCCATCGCCTCGAGCGCGGCGCGGGCGATGTGATGGCGCGTCACGCCGCGCGCGATGCCCATGATCGCGCCGCGGGCATAGCCGCCGCCGTGCACGACGTCCGGGCCGCCCAGCGGCGGCACGAAGTACACGCCCTGCGTGTCGCTGACCTGGCTGGCCAGGCCCTCGACCTCGCTCAGTTCGCGGATGATGCCCAGCCCATCCCTCAACCAGTGCAGGGCGTCGCCGGCGACATCGGCCTTGCCCTCGAGCCCGTACACCACGTTCTCGCCGATCGTCCACAGCACGGGCGAGAAGAGGCCGTTGGCCGGCGGCAGGTAACGCACGCCGGTGTTGAGGATCATGAACGAGCCGCTGCTGTACGTGTTCTTGGCGGTGCCCGCCTTGAGACAGGCCTGACCCAGCGCCGCGATCTGCTGATCGCCGGCCGCGCCAGCGATCGGCACCCGCACACCGAAGAACGCCTCGGGATCCGTCGTCGCGTACACCTCGCTCGAGCGGCGCAGCTCGGGCAGGATGTCGCGCGGGATGCCCAGCGCCGAAAGCAGGTCATCGTCGTAGGTCAGCGAGTTGGCGTTGAGCAGCAGCGTCACGGCAGCGTTGGAGTGATCGGTGACGTGCGCGGCCCCGCCCGAGAGCTTCCAGATCAACCAGCTGTCGATCGTGCCGCACAGCAGCTCGCCGCGCGTCACGCCCTTCTGAATGGCGCGGTCGTTGTCGAGCAGCCAGCGGATCTTGGCGGCCGTGACGTCGGGCACGATCACCATGCCGGTGCGGGCTTCGATGCCCGCCTTGTCACGCGCGATCAATTGCTCGCAGATGGGCAGGGTGCGTTGATCCTGCCAGGCGATGGCGCGGCCGACAGGCTCGCCGGTGCGCTTGTCCCAGAAGACCGTGGTGTCGCGTTGGTTGGTGACACCGATGGCGTCGATCTGCTCCGGCGAGATACGAGCGTTCTGCAACGCTTCGGCCACGACCCGGCGGGTGACCACCCAGATCTCGTTGGCGTCGTGCTCGACCCAACCGGTCTGCGGGAAGAACTGCGTGATCTCGCCGAACGCCGACGCGACGGCATTGGCCCGACGGTCGAGGATCATGGCCCGTGTGCCGCCGGTGCGCTGGTGGATGCTGAGGATGTACGAGCTCACGACAGGCCCTCCGACGTGCTCGACAATCCGTTGCGCGAACGCGTTGGCGCGCCGACGACGAGGCCGAGCTCGAGGCTGACGCGCACCAGGCTGGCCAGGTTGTCGACGTCGAGCTTGCGCATCGCGTCGCGGCGCTGCTTCTCGACGGTCTTGACGCTCGTGCGCAGCGCCTCGGCGATCTCGCGCGCCGACTGGCCCTCGACGAGTCGTTTGACGACTTCACGCTCGCGCGGCGACAACCTGTCGAGCAGGTTCTGCGGGCGTTCGGTGAAGAAGTCCTGCGCGATGACGCCCGAGCTGAGGAAGAGGCTGCCGTTGCGCGCCGCGCGCACCGCGGCCAGCAACTCCTCGGCGACCGATTGCTTGACGACGTAGCCGACCGCGCCGGCGCGCAGAGTCTGGCGCACGATGTTGGGATCGGCGTGCATCGAGAGGATCACGATCTGCGGCCGCGGGTGTTTGAGCGCGATCTGGCGCAGCGCCTCGAGGCCGTCGACGTGCGGCATGGTCAGGTCGAGCACCATCACGTCGGGCTGCAGCACCTCGACCAGTTCGATCGCCTGGGCGCCGTTGTCGGCCTCGCCGACCACCGAGATGTCGCCTGCGCCTTCAAGCAGCTTGACGATGCCCTGGCGCACAAGGTGATGATCTTCAGCTACAACCACGCGTATCATGTCACATCCTCTTCTCGGGCGTCGTCGACGTTCGGGCGGGCAGTGAGGCGTAAAGCCGCGTGCCCCGCCCCGGCGATGATTCGATGTCGAAATGTCCGTTCAACAGCCCGAACCGCTCGCGGATCCCCTGCAGGCCCATACCATAGCGCGACGAGTCCGCCGGCTCGAAGCCCTGGCCGTCGTCCTCGAGCGAGAGGTTGACCTCGTCGTCGGCGTACTCGAGGTTGATCCAGGCCGAGGTCGCGCGGCTGTGCTTGATGACGTTGTTCAGGCCTTCCTGCACGAATCGGTAGAATGCCGTCGCCTGCGCATCAGGGATCTGCGGCAGCGGGTCGTGGCTGCTGAAGACCACGCGCAACCCCGACGACAGCGCGAACGACGCGCACAGGCCTTCGAGCACTTTGGCGAGAGGCAGGTCGGTCAGCGTCGGCGGGCGCAGATCGTAGAAGATCCGGCGCGTGTGGCGCATCAACTCCTCGACCGCCGCGATCGTGTCCTTGACCTGATCCTCGACGCCGGTGTGGCCGGAGGTCAACGCGCTATGGACGGCCTTGAGGTTCAGGATCAGGGCGGTCATGCCCTGGCCGATGTCGTCGTGAAGATCCTGAGCGATGCGCCGCCGTTCGTCTTCCTGAAGGGTGGGGAGCTGGAGCGACAGCAGCTTGAGTTTCTCTTCGGCCTGGATTCTGGGCGTGACGTCGTGCGCGTAGGTCGCGATCCCGAGCAAGGTGTCGTCTGAAGACCAGATGGGTTCGATGCGCACATCATCCCAACGGTCGCCCTGGCGTTCGGTGAAGCGCACCGCCTCGCCCGTGGCTGCCACGCGGCGGATCAACGTTCGGCGGTGCGGGCTGTCGCCGAGGTCGCTGGCGTTCGCATACAGACAGCCTGCCTGGCTGTCGTAGATGGCGACGGCTGTCGGGCATAGGGCCAGGGCGGCGTCGCGCAGCCCCGGGTCGGGTGAGGGCGCTTCGACCGGTGAGGTTTCGGAGGCGGGTTTCATCTATCTGGCCCTCCGGCCGACGACCGGAAACCTACACAGTGACAAACGCACTTGAGGGGCCATTATAAGGCCCGCTTCGCGCCGGCCACCGCCGCCATTCCACAGGTCTCTGGCAGCCGGATGACACTACTCGATTCGGCTGCCCGCACCCGCGTTTCGCCTCCGGCTGTCGTTAATCAAGCCAGCCGGCCCGAATCGAGTGTCCCGGCATCAAATCCGCTCCCGCCCGGAGTTGAAGTAGCGGTGGCAGGCTGCCGGTGTAAAATCTCCGGACTGAACGTCCGCCGGCTGGATGTGAGAGCTCGTATCGAAGCAGGCGCGCCCGACCCGACGCCTGACACCTGACGCCCGAGGCCACCTTCTCCATGCTCACTCGTTTCTGTGAACGCTGCGAACGTCAGACCGTCGACGGCCACCTCTGGTGCCCGGAGCGCGACTGCCCGGCCGAAGCCGGCTATCCCGTCTTCAAATTCGGCGATTACCTCGGCGACCTCAAGATCACCAAACTCGTGACGGTGTATCGTCATGCAGCGATTTACGCGGCCGAGCGTAACGAAGAGCCGGTCTGGGTCAAGGTCGCTCACACGGCGCCCGACTGTGACGAACGCCTCAAGCGTGAGGCTCAGGCGCTCGAACCGATCGGCCGCGCGGCCAACCGCACGCCGAAGTGGCTGCGCGGCTTCATGCGCAAACCCCGCTACAGCCTGCCGATCCTGCTGCCGCCTTACCCGGCGCCGTCGAAGCGCCCGTACGGCGAGATCACGTTCCGCGGCGAGACCAAGGTCTTCATGGTCTTCCAGCCGTTCGAGGGAGTCATCCTGGCGGATCTGCTCAAAGAGAATCCGCAGCTGTGGCATTACGAAGTCGCCTGGATCGTGACGCACATCGCCGAGCAGATGCGGCCGTGGGCAAGCCGCGGGCTGTTGCATCTGAGCCTGACGCCCGACGTCATCCTTGTGGATCGAGACAAGCAGGCCCACTGGCGCGCCGCGCTGCTCGACCTCGGCTGGCTGGTGTCTCCGAGCGATGCTCAGGCGCTCGGCCAGGCGCTCGATCGCTGCGAACCGGCCTACACCGCGCCCGAGGTGCTCGTGGCGCGCACCGGCGTCCAGGTGACGCCGGCTTCCGACGTCCACTCGTTGGGGCTTGTGACGTACGAGATGCTTTCAGGTCGCCCGGGCTTCGAGCCCAAGCTGCTGCGCGATGAGCGCGTGCGTCGGGCCGTCACCCAGAACCGCGCGGTGCTGCCCGTCGAGCGACCCGAGCTCGAAGGCGCCGGGGTCGTCAAGATCGTCGAGCGCGCCACAGCACTGACCGATCGCTTCCCGAACGTCCTGGAGTTCGCGAAGGCGCTCCTGGCGATCTATGGCCCGCAGCCCAAAGAGAACCGGCCGTTGCCGATCCGCACCTATCTGCTGCTGGCTCTGCTTGTCCTGATCCTCGTGATCGTGCTCGGTATCGCCGCCTACCTGCTCTATCAGGTGGCCGTCCTCAACCCGAACGTGGCCCCGCCCGCCGCGACTCCCTGACGGCGAGGGACGAGGGGCGAGGGGCGAAAAAGCGAGGGGCGAGGGGCGAACGCTACCGCGATTTTGCGCGGCAGCGTTCGCCCCTCGCCCCTCGCTTATTCGCCCCTCGCTTTTCGCGCTTATACGGCGTGGGCCACGATCTCGCTGACGGCCTGGCGCACCGTGGTGGCGGTGGCGCGGCGCAGTCGGACGGTCGTGGCGGTGGCCGCGTCGAGGAGCCAGCTGCTCTTGGGGGTGCCGAACCAGACAGCTGCCTCGGATTTGACAGTTCCCTGATCGGCCGAGAGCGAATAGAAGACGGTTTGATGCAAGGGCCGGGCGCCCGCGGCGAGGAAGGCCTCGGCCTCAGGGCCATTGACCCCCGCGGCCGTGAGCAATGCGACGAGCTCGATGTCGGCGCGCGGCGGCATCTCGGCCAGCGGCGCGAAGATCGTGCCCGGCAGCGAGAACACGGCGTCGGCGCTGCCGTTGGCGCCGGGCAGGGCGGCGGCTCGCACGATCTCGGCGGCTCGTGTCGGGATCTGGTCGGGCCCGGTGAGCACCTCGAGATGATGCAATCGGCCTTCATCGACCCGGTCAAGCACTGTCATCTCGGCGCCGACCGAAAACATGGCACGTTGGGCGGGCTGGCCCGCCCAGGCATGCATGAGCTGAAAACCCGATCGAGGTTGGATCAGCGCGAGCAGCATCGCGCGCACGGGGGCGACGACCTCGAGGCTGTTGTCGTCTCGCACCGTCGCGAGGCGGCGAGCCAGGACGCCTTCGCGCGCGGCTTCCATCCGCCGATAGAGGACTGTGCTGTCGACGTTGACCAGATCGCTGTCCCCGATGAACGGGCGCGGGTCGGCGGGCAGCGCCGCCATCAGCAACGCGACCTCGGCCGAAGTGAGCGTGACTCGTTGCATGCCCGGCTCCTACTCGCTCTTGCGAGCGGCGCGTTCACGTCGATAGGCGGCGCGGCGTTCGGCGCTGTAAAGATCCAGTTCACCCGCTCGTTCGTTGTAACCGGCGGGCTGGAAGAACGCCAGGATGCCCTCGATGAGCGGCCGGATGGTGGCCGCCTGAGTCGCCATCCAATCGGGGCTGTCGGCGGCGACGGTCACCGGGCCACTCAGGCCGCGTTGGTGGTGGATGAAGTGATGCAGCCCGAAGGCGTTGAGCCACTCGACCGGCTCGGCGTTGCGCGCCCACTCGATCTGTCCATCGCCGTGATGCTCGACGATCTTGAGCAGACAGGTCGGCGACGCCAGGATCGCGACGCCGTCGTCCTCGAGCGGGTTTGATTCGATGTGTTCGATCTGGAAGCCGTAGCGCTCGATCAGGAAGCCGAAGTGTTGACGGACCCGGTTCTCGAACGAAGTCGTGGTAGTGGACGTCATGGCGTGTCACCTTCGCCGGTCGGGAGGTCGCGGCCGATCACGATGCCGGCGCCCGCCGCGCCGCGAACCGCAGCGCTCGAGCCGCCGGTGGTTGGAGGCGCATAGGTCCAGCCGTTACCATCGCGCACATAGCCGAACTTGCCCGCGTTCTCGTCGAGGTAAAGCACCTCTTGATAGCGTGCGTTCAGGGCATCGCGCGCCCGCCCGCCGGCCATGAGATCGTCGGCTTCTTGCAGGAGGTCGTCGACGTGGAAGCCGACGAACTCGACTCGCGACGTGCCGGCCTGCATCTCGCGTTCGAGCACCCGCAGGTTCACATCCATCTGCAGACCCTGGCCCTTGAGAATATCATATTGCCCCGGCGCGGTCTCGAACCAACGACCGCCGTTCGCCTTCGCGTCGGCGATGTAGCCGCCCTTCTGAGTGACCTCAGCCGCCGACAGTTCATCGGCATGAGCTTCCCACTTGCCCAACACCAATCGATCTCCGGCGCCATGCGTGTTGAGCTCGGCCAGTTCCTCAACGAGTTGACCTGACCGCTCGCTGCCGCGCCCGACGCCGGCCAGTTCGGTGCTGCGGTCGAGGATCTTGGGGATGTTGGCGGCCTCTTCGGCAACGGCCCAGGTCTCGTGCAGCTTCACGACGTCGCCGGCCGTTTCGGCGAAACGCGCGCCCGCCCGGCCGGCGTCGCTGATCGTGCTTGCGACGTGCCCGACCTGGGCCGCCTTCTCTCCTGCGCGCGCGACATCGCCCGCGATGTTGGCCACGCGCGCGACGTCCGCGCCGACTTCGGCGGCCTTGGTGCCGCCCTTGGCGGCCGCGCCGCCCCCGGGCGGGAAGAACAACGACGCAATCTCGAAAGCGCCGCGGCCGAGCGCCTCGCCGTAGTCGCCGCGCGCCCAGGCTTCGGTGTAGGGCTTCTTGATCGCGTCCCACAGTTCACCGGGATGCGTCACGGCGTAGCCCAGGCCCTTGATGGTGTCGATGGGGTGGGTCACCGCGGTCCACAGACCGGTGACCATATCCTTGGCGCCGAGGCCGACGCCCTTGAAGAACCCGCCGACCTGACTCCAGAACCCCCCGCCACCGCCACCCACGCTTGCCGAAGCCGATGCGCTGGCTCCGGCGAAGGCAGCGCCCGAGGCGTTGGCCTGGCCCGAGAAGGCCTCGCGGTCTTTGAGGACGGCCGCGGCGTCAGCTTCAGCCTGCCGCATCCGGGCGCTGATCTTTTGGATTGTTTGTTGTGTCTGGGTGAGCGCGCGCTGCAGGCGGGTGAGGGCGGGCAGGACGGAACCGTCCATCTCCTCGTAGAACTTGCGCGCGCCCTGGCCGGTCCAGTCGCCGCCGTGAAGCACGTCCTTCTGACGGCGCAAGGCCATCAGGCTCCGCGCTGTGGCATCGGCCTGTTGGCCGAAAAGCGCCGAGATCTGTTTCAGTTGGTCGTGATCGGTGCGAACGCGATCATGCATCGTCGATCAACTCTTTCTGGCGGGCTGCCCTCCGACCGCCAGCGTCAGAGTAGCATTCCTGCCGTCCCGGGCGCATCGGCTGTCACGCCCAGATGCGTCAGGAAATCCCGGCTCTTCAATGCGTTTTGCCGGCATGAGACCGGAGCCCGTATCAACCCAGCATCGGCCGCGCGGTGCATCCTGAAGACGAACGGCCGCAGATCAAAGAGGGTGCTCTCGCAGACCCTCTGCCGAATCACTGCGCGATGTCGCTAGCCCCCGGGCAGGGTCAGATACCCCAACAACCCAAGGACTACTCCCGCGCAAATAGCGCAGGCCTGGATGATCGCGAAGCCGAACACCCAGCCCACGACAGCGCCGCGACTGCGGCGCCAGATCAAGAAGGGAAGCCCAACGAGCACCGAAGCCGCGCAGAAACCGCCGATCCACGAAAGGATCAGGCCCTCCAACGTGGTGACCGATGGACCCATGCCTGTCGAGGCCCAATACGCTGCCCCGGCAATCGTATAGGCCAGCCCGTTGGCCACGGCGCTGACGACGGTGGCCAGCACCAGATCCTGACGTGGCGCCGCGGATTGGACGGTCACTGCGCCTCCACAGTGCGGCTCAAAGCCCCTTCAAGGGCTGATCGAGCGCGACGAGTCCCTGACGCAGAGTCTCGGCCAGGACCGTCGCGTTCATGCGCTCGACTCGCATGGTCTGATCATCGCCGGCGGCCGTGATGCCCCAGGCTTCGTCGTGAGCCTGCGCCAGGGCGATGTCGTACGAGCGGGTCGTGCGGCCGGGCACGAGCTTCATCAGAGAAATGTTGCCGATGACGCTCGCCTCGGCGAAGACATCGGCGATGTGAGAAGCTAACGTCGCATCCGACGTCGCGGCCGTCGCCATGACGGCTCTGGCGCGTTCGGCCTGGCCCTCACCGGCGAGTTGATACGCCTCGAGCAGTGGTTGGGTCGAAGCCGTGAAGGTGTCGGGCGGGAAGGGAGCGTCGGTCAACGGGAAGAGCTCCAACAGACGCGTCACAAGCGCGTCGTGATCGCCGACCACGCCCAGGCTGTGGCTGTGTTCGTCGGGCAGCGTCTGCTCGACGAAGACATGCCCACGTTCGTAGTAAAGGAAGATCTGACGACCCAGGCCTGGCAGCTGGCGGACGGCGAGCAGCGTGTTCTCCGGATCCACCACGGTGGCCATCAGATCGCGCAGGCCCTGTTCGAGCTCGACTTCATGGCGCTCGTTGAAGCGCAGCAGTTCTCGCTCGCGCAGCTGTTCGCGTCCGCGGTCATAGAGGGCCTGTTGCTCGGCGGGCTCCTTGGGCACCATGACACCCGCGTCAAGCCCGAAGATCCCGTCAGCCCGGAAGAGCGAGGCCAGTGTGAAGAACTCGGCGCGATCCAAGACGATGGACATGCTGTCGTTCCCTTACTTCGCCCGTCCGAATGTGATGCCGACGGCGAACGGCCCAAGCTTGACCGAGGTCTTCTTGCCGACGGAGACGCCGATGCCGACTCCCAGGTCGGCTTCGCCGACGAGGCCGACGTTCCAGCCGAAGATGTTGAAGCCGCCTTCGGCCTTGACCCCGGCGTAAGACGCACCGGCCTCGGCCCCGATGCTGCCATCCTTGATGCCCGCGTAAGCGTTGGCCGCCGGCCCGGCGACTTCTCCACCGCTGGTGAGCGCGGCGTTCTGAGTGCCGAGGACCGTGCTGCCCGTGACCTTGATGGTGTTGGCCTCGGCGCCGATGCCGTAGTTGCTGCCGCGGTGGCCGACCCAGGCCGACCCGCCCAGCACATCGACCTGGACGCTCTGACGATACCAGCCTTCGCCTTCGCCGAGCTGGACGCCGCCTTTGCCGCTCAGGGCGTAGCCTTCGGCGTAGGCGCCCTGCACGTCCTGGTTGAAGCCGTAGCCGGCCTCGCCGCCGAGGACGCGGCCTTCGCCCGAGACCTTGAAGTCGGTCGAACCGCCGCCGAGGGGGCTGAAGGTGGCGCTGCCCTGAGCGCTGTAGACGGAGCCCTGAGCGACCTGGCCGAAAGGCCCCGAGTCGCGCACGTCGCCCGAGGGGCCGCTGACGCTGCCGCTGCCCGAGAACGGCCCGCTCTGGAAGCTGCCTGACCAGATCGTGCTGCCGTTGCCGCCGCCCGTGGCTCCATCGGACCCGCCGGTTCCGGGCGTTCCCGGCCCGGACGAGCCGGCCTGGCCGTCGAAGCCCTCGCGGTCACGAAGCTGACGGGCGGCGTCGGCCTCGCACTGTCGCAACGCGACGGCGATCTTCTGCGTGACGTTCTGGGCCTGAGACAGCGCGCGCTGCAGCCGCGACATCGCGGGGAGCAGGGCGCTGTCCATTTCGCCGTAGAAGGCGCGGGCCGACTGGCCGATCCAGTCGCCGCCCTGCAGGACATCTTTGCGCTGTCGCAGCGCCGCGATCGTGCGCTGCGTGGCGTCGGCTTCCTGCCCAAAGAGCGTGGCGATCTGCTTCAGCTCGTCGTGATTGCCTCTGACCTTGTCATGCGGCATGACGGTCTCCTCACAACACGAGGCGCGCTCCCGGGTGTTCTCGAGAAGCGCGCCTCATGTCGCGTGCGCTGTCGCGTCATCGCAGAGTGCTGCGACCTGCGTGTTCGTGCGGCGCGCACGCCCTCGCGCCAGCGAGCGTGGGGATCAGCCCCGGACGCCTTCGCCGAAGTAGCTCTTGCCCTTGATGTCGCCGTTCTTGTGATCGGTGACGGCCTTGGCGAGGTCTTGCGAGAACTCGTCGCAGATCTTGGACAGGATGTCGATCTTGTCCTTGATCACCTGGTAGTACTGGGCCAGCGCGGCCGAGGTGCCGCCGCTCAGGAAGGCCATCGCGCGCAGGACCTGGATCACGCCCTGCAGGACCTTGGAGATCGTCTGCAGAGTCTTGGATTGGGTCGCGAAGCCCTTCGAAACGTTCGTCATCACGTCATAGTCCATTTGGACAACATCGTGTGCCATGGTCGTAGTCCTCCTTCAATACCGGGTGTGCGCTTAGATGATCTGATCGAAGGTGCTGGCTAGGTCGTTGACCATCGACTTGCATTCGGCATCGGCCTTGTCGACGATCTCGGTGGCGCTCACCAGGTTGAGGTTGATGCCCGCCATGGCCGCGATCAATTGCGTGATGGCCGGGATGATCTTGCGGGCGACGTCAGCCGCGAAGGCGTCGGCGTCACCGCCGATCCACGAAGCCTGGACCATCGGGACGTAGCTCTTGATGGTGTCCATGACCTGCGTGGTCGCCTGCTGCTGCTGCTGGATGCGCTGTTGCTGCTCCTGGACGGCCGCGCGGACAAACTGGAAGAGAATGTTGCTGATAGCCATTTTCGTTGCTCCTGTTCGTCAGTCGGCCTTACTGGAACCGACCCTGGGCCTGGCGTTCCGCCTCGCGGTTCGCCTGCTGGGCCTTGTCGATGTCCTTCTTCAACTCGCTCATCTTCTTTTCGAGGACCTGAAGCGCCTTGGTCAGCTTCTGGTTCAAAGCGTCCTCGAGGGCAGCGCCGGCGTCGCCATCGAGCGCGCCGTTGGCGACCATGCTCGAGATCTTCTTGACGACTTCCTGCGTCTGCTGCAGCTGCTGGGCTGCGGTGGTGAAAGCCTGGTCCATGGCATCCATGGAACTGTGCTTCATGCGCTCATCAATGCCTGACATGGTGACCTCCAAAAGACGTGGGAATGGGCGGGTGAGTAACGGTGATTAGATCCTGAGGTTCGAGCCATTCAGGCACGACGAGGCGCCTTGTTCGGCCTCGCGTAGCTTGTTGGCCACGTCCTTGGTCACCTTAGAGCCTTGCTGCAAGGCCTTGTTCAGGCGGGACATCGCGGGCATCACGGCGCTGTCCATCTCGTTGTAGAAGGCCTTCGCGCCCTTGCCGATCCAGTCGCCGCCCTTGAGGGTCTCCATCCGGCTCTTGAGGTCCTGGAGGGACTTCTGGGTGTTCTCGGCTTCCTGCGCAAACATGCTCGAAATCTGCTTCAACTCGTCGTGATTACCGCGAACTCGGTCGTGCGCCATGTTAGGCTCCTTTCAAGCTGCTCTCTTCTGTGTTCGTTCTTGAGGTCACTATAGGGGCGGCTCCGTCCCGGTGTCATGGGGCCGTGTCCCGTTTCATCGGGAAGTTGTTCCCGAATCGACCGGGAAGTGGGGCTGCCAATTTTACATAACCACAATTGCTGACGGGAGAGGCGGGGGGGGGGGGGGGGGGGGGGGGGGGCGCCGCGGCGCCCCCCCCCCGACCTCATTGCCCGCTTCATTGATTGTGTTGCGGCATCTGGCCCGGCGCCTGGAGGCCGCGTTGCCCCACGACACGGCGCTCGACTCGATCGTCGAGACGGTCGGGGTGGCGCTCGACCTGCGCGAGGCCACGATCTGGCTCAAGCGGCTCGACACAGGCGAGTTTGAGCCTGTCGCCCGCTACCACTCACCCGACGACTCGACTGGCCCGCTTCAGATGGTCTCTGAGCCCCGGCCGTGGCCCCCGACGGCGACCGATTCGCAGATCATGCGGCGAGGCTTCCTTAATCTGCCGTTCGAGTACGAGAGCGAGGTGATCGGTGAGATCACGATCGTGCCGTCAACGGCCCAGGGCCCAGTCGACGACGCGGCGCGCGAGATCCTCAACGACATCGCCCGGCGGATCGGCCCGGTGGCCAACGTCGTGCGCATGACCCACGACCTGCGGCGCTCGAGCGAGCGCCTGGTGCTCGCCCGTGAGGAAGAGCGCCGCCGCCTCCGCCGCGACCTGCACGACACGATCGGGCCGACGCTGGCCGCGCTCAACCTGCGCGCCGGCGCCATCCGCAACCTCATCCGCAACGATCCGGGCGCCGCTGAGGCCGAAATGACGCAATTGCGCGAGCAGTTGCGTTCTGTGATCACGGATATCCGCCGTGTGGTCTACAACCTGCGGCCGCCGGCGCTCGATGAGCTTGGCATGCTCTCGGCCATCCGCGAGCACGCCATGCAGTTCGCGTCGCAGGGCCTGCGGGTGGAGTTCGACGTCCCCCAGCACCTGCCGGCCCTTCCGGCCGCGGTCGAGCTGGCGGCATACCGGATCATCATCGAGGCCATCACCAACGTGGCCCGGCATGCCGAAGCCGAGAACTGCAGAGTGCGGCTGAGCATTGCCGACAACGTCTATATTGAAGTGATGGACGATGGCGTCGGGCTCGGGCCCAACCAGCGCGCCGGGGTAGGGATCTCGTCGATGCGCGAGCGCGCTGGCGAACTCGGCGGCGACGTGATCTTTGAAAGCCCGCCGAGCGGCGGCACCCGCGTGCTGGCCCAGTTGCCATTGGGGCTGGCCCGCGATCTCGACAGCCTCAAAACGCGACCGAGCTGACCCAGGCGTATGATGAACGGGCCGGACCTGGACGAGGAGAGAGACTGATGACAAACCCCGTGATCCGCATCCTGCTGGCCGATGATCACAAGTTCTTCAGGGACGGCGTCCGTTCTTTGCTCAACTCGGTACACGATTTCGAAGTCGTCGGTGAGGCCGTGAACGGCGAAGAGGCCATCAGCCTGGCGGCCGAAGTCAAGCCCGATGTGATCCTGATGGATCTGCAGATGCCGGGCCTCAACGGTGTCGAGGCCACGCGCCGGATCGTCGATGTGCTGCCGAACGTGGGCATCATCGTCGTAACGATGTTCGAGGACACCGACTCGGTGCTGGCGGCCATGCGGGCTGGCGCCCGCGGCTACATCCTCAAAGATGCCGATGAAGATGTGCTGCTGCGCTCGATCCGGTCGGTTGCGCACGGCGAGGCCTTGTTCAGCCCGTCCATCGCGCGCCGTCTGCTGACGTATCTCGCCGACGTCACGCCGAGCGCGTCGCGGCTTTCCTTCCCCGAGCTCACCGAACGCGAACGTGAAGTGCTCGCCCTGATCGCGGACGGCCTCAACAACCAGGAACTGGCCGATCGACTGGGCTGCAGCCTGAAGACCGCGCGCAACCACGTCTCGAACGTGCTCTCGAAACTCCACGCCGTCGATCGCAACGAAGCCATCGCGCGCGCCAGGGCCGCCGGCCTCGGCACCAACCGCGCCTGATTTACCCCATTTTCGTCGTCACACTCAATCGAGTTCAGGAGGATCCTGCCATGTCCCGCCGCCGTCCGTTGTCGCTGATGTGGGCACTGGCCGCGCTGGTCTCCGCCAGCCTGGCCTGCGCCACCCTCAACCCAAAGCCGAACGACTTCCCGCCGGCCCCTACCGACATCGGCCAGATCGACGTCGTGGAACCCACGGCCGCCCCGGAGTCGACCGAAGAACCTGGCGACACCGCCACCGAACCGGCTGAGGTTCCCACCGAGCCGCAGGTCGGCGATACGGGCACCGATCTATGCAAAGAAGGCCCCGCCGATGTGCCCGTGATGGATGTGTCGACCACGTTCACGTATTGCGACGCCACGACCCTGTCGTTCCAGACGGGCGACGCGTCTTACGATGATGTGCTGAAGTACTACAAGGACGCGCTCGAATCGGCCGGCTGGTCGACTGACGACTCGGGCATCGCCGTCGAGACGACCGATGCCGCAGTGCTCTACTATTCCAAGGATGGTCGGCACATCGTCGTGACGGTAAGCTATTCCAGCACCGACAAGATGACGTCTTTGCAGGTGATCGTCTCGCCCTGACGGCGAGGTCCCGGTCTATTCAACGGGAGCAAGGAGGCAACATGCTAGCGATGAGACGCCAACATCTCGTGGCAGCCATGATCGGGTTGATGCTGAGCACTCTGGCGTGTGGCAGCATCGGCGAGGCCATCAACGCCAACCCGGCCGTTCAGACCGGTCAGGCCGTGGCCACCCAGGCCGGTGAGCTGGGCGATCTGGCCGGCACCGCCCAGGCTGTCGCCACCGATATCGGGCCGGGCGCCCTCGAAACCGTGCAGGCGGCCGCCACAGACATCGCCGACTCGGGGATCGTGGAGACCGCGCAGGCCGTGGTGACCTCCGTCGAGGTCGGGGAGCGCCCGAGCGACATCCCCTTCCCGGACACCGTCGACACGAACGGCGCCGTCTTCACTCAATACGGCGGCACCTACAATATCAAGCAGCCGTACGCCGACGTCGTCAAATACTACAAAGACGAGATGCCGAACAACGGCTGGACGCTCGAGAGCGATCTGTCGCTCAGCGACACCGGGGCGATCCTGACCTATTCGCGGACGGGGCGCGAGGCGATCTTCACGATCTCGTCACTCGACGACTCGACCACCACGGTCATCCTCGTCGTCAGCGACAGGTGAGGAAGAAGACCGCGGACGACGGACCGTAGACCGCGGATCGAGCGACACGTCTGGCTTTCAGACGAACGACGAAGGACGAGTGACGAAGGTTGAACGGCCGTTCAACTTTCGTCACTCGTCCTTCGTCGTTCGTCACGCTGAGCGTGGGCACTCACTGGCAGCGCGTGACGCTGGCAGACACACCCGAACTTCGCGCCTTGCGCGCCCAACCAGCTTTGCCAGCCAACGCGTGCATCACAGATATCGAGGGGCACACGCAGCGCCGTGGGCGTCAGGTTGGCTGTCTGCGGTCGACGGTCTGCCGACTGCCGTCCTTACAGGATCCGTTGCCCGAACAGGCTCGCGGCCAGTTCGACCGCCAGGCGCGCGGTGCGATTGCGCTCGTCGAGGATCGGGTTGACTTCGACGACATCGAGCGAGCCGACCTTGCCCGTGTCGGCCAGGATCTCCATCAACGTGTGCGCCTCGCGGTAAGTGAGGCCGCCGGGCACCGGCGTGCCGACGCCCGGCGCCTGGCCTGGGTCGAGCGCATCCATGTCGAGGCTGACGTGGATGCGGCTCAGGCCTTCGAACCGCTCGAGGATCTGCCGGGCCACGATGGCGATCCCTGACTCGTCGACCTCGCGCATGGTGAACACGCGCACGTCTTGCTCGCGCAACAGGCGCCGCTCGCCGGCGTCGATGTCGCGGGCGCCGACGACGATGGCATGCTCGGGCTTGAGCTTGGGCAGCGGACCGCCGATGCCGGTCAGTTCGGGCGCGCCGAGGCCGCACAACGCCGCCAGCGCCATGCCGTGCACGTTTCCAGAGGGAGTGGTCTCGGGTGTGTTGAAGTCGCCGTGCGCATCCACCCAGAGCACGCCGACCTGGCCGGGTTCGCACGTCACGGCCGACACAGTGCCGATGCTGAGCGAGTGATCGCCTCCCAGGAAGATCGGGATCTCGCCGTTGTCGTCGCACCAGTGAGCTGCATCGTAGATCGCGTTGCACACCCTGGCGATGCTCGGAAGGTGTCGGGCCCGCAGGGCTTCGGGCTCGGCCGGTTCCTGCTCGGGCAGCGGGACGGCGATGTTGCCTGCGTCGATCACGGTGTGGCCAAGCGCCTGGAGGGCAGGTGTCAGGCCAGCATAGCGGATCGCACTCGGGCCCATGTCGACGCCGCGTCGACGCTGTCCCAGATCCATCGGCACGCCGAACAATCTCAGGGTCCTGGACATCGCGGTCCTCCGGAAGGCAGGATCTTGAGCCGCGGATCGCGCAGCCTTCGCGGAAGTTCCAGCCGGACCTTCCACGAGAACCACCCACGTTCCGCGAACTCAGTGTGATCCGCGGCTCAGCTGTAATCCGATCGGCCCATCACACCCGCGTAAAGGTCTGCGAGGCGACAGTGAACGACTTGAGGGCCTCACGGTCGACGGTCACGCCGAGGCCGGGAGCGGTCGGCACGGTCAGCGTGCTGTCTTCGGTGTTGAGTGTGAAAGGTTCGGTGATGATGTCGCGTTCGTAGTAGCGCGACGAGGCCGAGGTGTCGCCCGGCAGACTGAAGCCGGGCAGGGCGGCCAGTGCCAGGTTGGCGGCCCTGCCGACGCCGGTCTCGAGCATGCCGCCCATCCACACCGGCATGCCGTTGGCGTGGCACAGGTCGTGGATCTGCTTGCCGATGTAGTAGCCACCGACGCGACCCGGCTTGATGTTGATGATCTTGCAGGCCTTGAGCTCGAGCGCCCAACGCGCGTGATCAACGGTGTGGATGCTCTCGTCGAGGCAGAGCGGCGTCTTCAGCTGTGGTTGCAGCTTCGCGTGATCGACGATGTCGTCCATGCCGAGCGGCTGCTCGAGCAACAGCAGGCCGAACCCGTCGAGCTCCTTGAGGTGTTCGGCGTCGCCGATGCGGTAGACCGAGTTGCCGTCGCCCTGCAGGAGCAGGTCGGGGTGGTGGCGGCGGATGATGCCGACCTCGCTGACGTCGCGGCCGGGTTTGATCTTCAGCTTGATGCGACGGTAGCCATCCGCCAGATAGGCATTGACGGTGTCGAGCAGCTTCTCGGGTGTGGCCTGGATGCCGACCGAGACGCCGACCCGCACGCGATCGGCCGTTCCGCCCCAATGGTCGCGCAGGGACTGCCCGGCGCGCTGAGCGAACAGATCCCACAAGGCCAGTTCGAGCCCGGCTCGCGCCATCGGGTGGCCGCTGATCGGCTCGATCAGGGCGTGATAGGCAGGCACGTCGGCCAGGTCGGCCTCGAGCACCATCGGGATCAGGAAATCCGACAGGATGTGCCAGGCGGTCTTGGTCGATTCGTAAGAGTAGTTCGGGATCGAGCCGGCCACGCACTCGCCCCAGCCGATCAGGCCGTCGGCCCGGGCTTCGACGATCAGGCATTCGCGATCGAGCTCGATCCAGCGCGAGGTCTGGAACGGCGACCGCAGCGGCATTTTGACGTGGTGGAGGGTGAGGGAGTCGAGGCGCATGGCGGCATTATCGCACGCGACTGTATACTTCGCGCAACGCCGTGTCCATCTTTCTCAAGCAATCCACCGTCGCTCCGAACAGGCTGACGCAGGTTGGTCGCTTCCTCACGACTCTGGTATCGGTCCTTTCGCTGTTGAGCCTCGTCTGGGCCGGGTACTGGATGATCCGCATGCCTTACCGGGGGTTCAGCTGGACATATACCCCCCCAGTTTTCCGTGTGTCCGATGTGGATCCCAACAGTCAGGCGGCGGCGAAGCTCGTCCCTGGCGAGCAATTACTGGCGATCAACGGCGACCCCAATGCGCCGTATTCATACAGCGTCGGCCTGTCCGACGTGGGCGATGTCTGGGTCCTCACGCTCCGCTCTGCGGACGGGCACGTGCGCACCGAGACGATCACCCTTGAAACATCCCTCGACGTCGAAGTGCTGGTGGACCACCTGGCGCCCCTGTTGGTGAGCCTGGCGTTCTGGGCGAGCGGTCTGATCGTCATTGCTCTATCTATCCGAGTCGGCATGGAGAGGATTGCCGCGTATCTCTACTTCGCATTCTGCCAATTGATCGTGTTCTACATCGCCTCTGGCACGGTGTCGATAGCTCTGCCGGAGCTCGGCGGCCGATTGCTGCTGGTCTTCGGGCCGGCGCTCGGCGCCGTCGCGATCGACCTTCATGTCCGGTTTCCGCGAGCCTGGCCTCGCTGGCCGGCGCTGCGTCTTGGGATCGCCGTTCTTTACCTTGTTGCCCTGGTGGCGAGCAGCGTGGCGGCGTTGACATCCGACCTCGCCGGCTTCCTCCCGGCCCTGGTGTGGTCTTACGCCTGGCTGGCGTTTTGTCTGGCGGTCGTGATCGTCATTCTGGTTCTGGCCCTATTCCAGCGAAGCGGGGCGAAAGCAGCCTTTCAAGCCCGATTGATCATCCTGACTGCCGTGTTGGGTTTTCTGCCCGGGCTGTTTCTGACCCTTCTCCCCACCGCGATAAGGCTCCCGTATGATCGTCTGCCGGTGTCTGTCTCGTTCGCTTTCATGATCCTGGTGCCGCTTGGTTATACGTATGCAATCCTGCGCTACCGGTTGATCAGCTATGAGGGAACCGTCAGTCAGGCCCTCGGGTATCTCATCGCAATTGCGATCCTGATCGGCGTGCTGATCGTGCCCCTGGCGATATTGCTGGCCACGAACTTCAGCCTGAGTCCATCAGCGTTTGTCACAAGCCTGCTCGCACTCACGGCGGCGCTGATCGTGCTGTTCGAGCCCGTTCGCCTTCGGATCCAGCGCATGATTGATGGGATCTTCGACAGACCGTGGACTGAGTTCCGCACGACACTGTTGCGAGTCGACCAGACCCTATCAGGAACGTCCGACGTCGCGACCTGGGCGACCGCCGTCTGCAGCCAGTTTTCGTCGGCGCTCGACGTGACGCCCTTCGGGTTGCTGTACCGAGCGCCGCGCGCAGAATCGTTCAGGCTGGCGGTGCACGACCCAGCTGGCGTGACGGCCACGCTCCCTCGTGAACTCAAAGAAGGATGGCCGTTGACGGAACGCCTCAGCGCGTCCGATCGGCCGGTCCGGCGAAGAGAATTGCGCCTGGCGCTCGAATCAGTCGACGTCGCCGAAAGCGAGCGCGCCTGGGTGACCACCCAGGCCTTCGATTTGTGGTGGCCGATCCGTTCGCACGGCCATCTCAAGGCCGTGTTGCTCATCGGCTCGCGATCGACCACATTCGCCACTGCCGAGCTCGAGCTTCTGGCGCTGGCGTCCTATCAGATCGGCGTGGCGCTCGAGAACGCCGAGTTCACGAGTGAGCTTGAACAGCTGTCGCGGTCGGCGCTGCAGACCCGCGATGACGAACGGCGCCGCGTCTCCCGAGAGTTGCACGATCACATCATCCAGCCCCTGGTGGGCCTGAACTTCTCGCTCGCGACGATTCGCGACGTGCCCCAGGCGAGCGACGCCCGTCGGCACATATCGGATCTGATCACCAGTGTGCGCAAGATCTCATCGGAGCTGCGGCCGCCCGCGCTCGACGAAGTCGGTTTGGGAGCCGCCGCGCGCGGTCTGGTCCGGACCTTCATGCGCACGTCGGGTCTGGAAGTCCGCTTCGCCATCCTTCCGAACGATGACATCGATGTGCCCGAGCCGATCGCGTCGACGCTTTACGGCGCGCTGCGCGAAGCAATGGCCAATATTCAGAAGCATTCCCGGGCCACGCGTGTGTCGGTGTTGCTCGAGGCAACCCCGGGTGATCTGTTGCTCGTGGTTCACGACGACGGCGTCGGGTTCGCGCTGCCCGAACGACTGGGACAGTTGGCGACGGATGAGCGCTTCGGGTTGCTGGGGATGCACGAGCGGCTGACGGCGATCGACGGCTCGCTCGAGATCCACACGAGCCCGGGCCAGGGCACTCGCCTGGAGTGTCGGGCTCCGCTCCCGAAAGCCTGATCGATCACCTCGAAGGCAAGCCGAGTCCCTACAACAAGGACCAAATGATGGTAGCTCCCACCCCGGTATACTTCGAACACCGCTGTGTCCATGCGCCCTGATCGTCCACCCTCCGACCTACCGGCTCTGACCCGGGCCATTCCGGTTAGCGTCCTCGTTCCGACTCTGACGGCCATTTTGTCGTTGTTGAGCCTGATATGGGCCGGCTATTTGTCCATTCGCGCGCCCAATCTGGGTATGGAATCGGGTGGCAATGATCCGGTCGTGGTCTTGTGGGTGGATCCGGATGGGCCGGCGGCCGGGAAGGTCGCGAAGGGCGACGCGATCCTGACATTAGACGAAGCGCCCTTGGAAGCCTATACGCGCCAGTGGGGTTTTCGGGCTGCGGGCGACAGCCTCGTCTTCGGGGTGCGCGACGCGCAGGGCGTGGAAAGGTCCGTGCAGATCGTCCTCACTTCTCCTCTCTCCTCCCGTGTCCTCATCGACCGGCTTCTGCCACTGGCTGTCAGTCTGGTGTTCTGGCTGAGCAGCCTCGTGGTGATCGCCGTCAGCACGCGTGAGGGCGAAAACACCCGGGTGGCCAGGCTGTACTTCGGCTTTTGCCAGTCTGTTGTGTTTTTTGTCACCACACTGCAAATGTCGTTGCTCGTATCCGAGCCTGCGATGCGCTTGACCATGGTTTCAGGCAGTTGGATGGGTGCACTCGCCGTCGCCTTTCACGCGCGCTTTCCGTTCACGTGGACGGCAAAGCCACCGGTTCGCGTGGGCCTCGGGCTTGCGTACGGCATCGCTGCGGTGATCTCAGTGCTGGCGTTCCTGCTGTCCTCGTACGCTGACCTGTGGTGGCTGGGCAATATGGTTGGCAATTGGTACACCGCCTGCCTAATCGTAGTGGTCGTGTTGCTCATCCTGGCGCTCTTCCAAAGGACCCGGGTCGATGTGGCCGTACAGGCTCGTCTCACGGCGCTGACGGCGCTGGCGGGCTTTCTGCCGGCGCTCTTGTTGACGCTCATTCCGATGTTTGATTGGAACCCGTTGGATCCCATAATGGACGTTGTCGCGCCATCACAGACCTTTGTGTTCATGGCCCTTGTGCCTATCGGGTACGCCTACGCAATCCTGCGCTACAAACTGATCCGCTACGATGGGACTGTCAGCCGCGCAATCGGCTATGTGATCGCCATCTTGCTGATGGTCGGCGTGTTGATCACCCTGATCGTGCTCCTGTTCGCGAGTCGCATCATCCCGGCCGGGCCGACGTTTCTGGTCGCCGTGGTCGCATTGACCGTGGCGCTCGCCGTGGCCTTCGAACCCGTGCGCCACCGCATCCAGGATGCCGTCGACCAGATCTTCGAAAGGCCCTGGGCTGAATTCCGCACCACGCTGTTGAACGTCGACGAGACCCTGGCCGGGACGCCGGATGTGGCCGTCTGGGCGACCACAGTCTGTCGCCAGTTTTCGTCGGCGCTAGACCTGACGCCCGTCGGGCTGCTCTACCGGTCCCCGCAAGAGACCGTCATGCATCTGGTGCTTCACGATCCGGCCGGTGCAGCCGCGGCTCTGGCCGGAGGGCTCCACGCGGGCTCGCCTCTGGTGGCCCATCTGGCCTCGCTGCAGCGGCCGGCGCGTGCTCGCGATCTGCGGGCGACGTTGGGAGCGGCCGATCCAGCGAGCCCCGAAGCGGCCTGGCTGGCAAGCGGGGCGTTCGACCTGTGGTGGCCGATACGGGCGCATGATCGACTGAAGGCCGTGCTTCTGCTTGGGCCGCGGCCGAGCGCCTTCACCGACGAAGAGATCGAACTTCTGGCCCTGGCGTCGCATCAAATCGGAGCGGCGCTCGAAAACGCCGAGTATGCGCGTGAACTCGAGCAACTATCGCGGGCGGCTCTGGCAACGCGCGACGATGAACGCCGTCGGGTGTCGCACGAACTGCACGACCACATCATCCGACCGCTGGTGGGCCTCAACTTCACGCTCGCGACCGTGAGGGACGTGCCGCAGGCCGCCGAAGCGCGCGAACAGATATCGGATTTGATCACGCACGTGCGCAGGATTTCGGCGGATCTGCGTCCCCCGGCGCTCGACGAGGTCGGTTTGGGCGCCGCCGTGCACGGCCTGACGCGCACCTTCACGCGTGCGACGGGGTTGTCGGTCGACCTGGCCATTCTGCCCGATGAGGATATCGACGTGCCCGAGCCGATCGCGTCGACGATCTACAGCGCCCTGCGGGAGGCGCTCAACAACGTCCAGAAATACGCTCAGGCCACCCGGGTTTCGGTCTTGCTGGAAGTGAGCGCCGGTCAGTTGTTGCTGGTGGCCCACGATGACGGCGTCGGCTTCACGCTGCCGGATCGCCTCGGTAAGCTGGCGACGGGCGGGCACTTCGGCCTGCTGGGCTTGCAAGAGCGCCTGACGACGATCAACGGCTCGCTCGAGATCCAGACGAGCCCTGGCCAGGGCACTCGCCTGGAGTGTCGGGCTCCCCTCCCGAGCCCTTGAAACCTCGCGTCATTGCCGCGCCGTCAGCACGATCCAGTAATGACCGTAGTTGCTGCCGGGCACATATACGTGACCGACGCCGTACTCGTTCTGCGCCACAAAGAAGGGATCGACCACGAACGATAGGTCACAGCCCAGCAACATGGTGTGGTGAATGTTCGAGTTCATCCACCAGTTCCAGGGGTTGTCCGGGTTCGGCGTCGCGCTGAAGCCGTAGCCGTAATACATGACCTCGATGCTGTTCGCGTCATTCCTTGTTGAATAGGAAGGCGAAAGCGGGTAGCCCGCCTGCCGAACCAGGTAGTTGGGCCCGAAGCCGTCCGGGTTGACGTGGCTCTCGTAACCGCGCACCGCCATGTCGAGCGCTCGCTCGCGGGCGACGCGTTCGAGGATGGGGTTGCAGGTCAGGACAGGATGCGCCTGATGCGGGTCGCTCAGCATCCGATCGGCGATCGCCTGTTCCTCGGGCGCCGGTTGACAACCGGTGGGCGTCGGCACCACGGTCGGGGTGGGCGTGGCTGTCGGATCCGGCTCACGCGCCACCATCGGCAGGAAGAGCGGGCCGTCGGCCTGCGCGGCCGCGATCGCGAGCGGCGTGACGAACACGAAGGTGACGAGGATGAGCGAAAGGCGACGGGGCATGGCGCATTATCGCATGCTGAGTCGGCGAGACGAATGGCGAATGACGAGGCTCGAACAGCCGTTCGAGCCTCGTCATTCGCCATTCGTCTCGCCGCTGCCGTTACAATGGGCCGATGCCCGGTGAACGCTATGGCCGCTATCAGGTCCGCCGGGAGATCGGGCGGGGGGGCATGGGCGTCGTGTACCTGGCTCACGATCCAGCGGTGGGCCGTGACGTCGCCCTGAAGGTCCTACCGGCCGGGCTCCCGGGCGACGATCATGTCGTCGCCCGCCTGCGACAGGAAGCGCGCCTGACGGCCTCGCTCGACCACGCCTGCATCGTGCCGATCTTCGACGTCGGTGAGCAGGGCGGCCGGCCGTTCCTGGTCATGCGCTACATGCCCGGCGGCGCGCTCGATCGTCGCCTGCAGGCCGGCCGGCTCTCGCTGCGCGCCGTCGCCGAGATCCTGCTGCGCGTCGCCGAGGCCCTGGACGCCGCTCACAGGCAGGGCGTCATCCACCGCGACCTCAAGCCGTCGAACATCCTCTTCGACGCCCGCGGGGACGCCTATCTCTCGGATTTCGGGATCGCCAAGGCCCTGGGCGGTTCGCTGACGCAATCCCTCACAGGCACCGCGATCATCGGCACGCCCGCTTATATGAGCCCCGAGCAGGCCGTCGGCGATCGGGCCATCGATGGGCGCTCCGACGTCTACGCCCTCGGCGCCATGGCCTTTGAGCTCCTCACCGGCCGCCAGCCCTACGTCGGCGACACGCCGATGCGGGTCGTGCTGCGCCACCTGCAGGATCCGCCGCCTCAATTGTCGGCCGAGGAACTTGAGGCGCTGGGGCTGTCGGCGGGGGTCGGGGCCGCGCTGACGCGCGCGATGGCCAAAGAGCCGGGCGACCGGTTTGCCTCCCCGTTGGAGTTCGCGCGGATCATCGCATCGGCGGCTGGACTGCCGGACCCGACCGCCGCGACCCGGCCGTCGATGACGGCGCCGACACGCCCCGCCGCCCCGGCACCTGACGTAAGGCCGGCGGCGGAACGCGCCACGCTGGCGTCGACACGGGCCAGACGGCCGGCCGTCGTCGCCGTGTTGGGCCTGGGCGGCCTGACCCTGGCGGGCCTGGCGGCCTTCTGGTCGTTGAACCCATCGACGGCTGCGGCTCCGACCGCCACCGCGACGCTCACCGCTCAGGCTCGAGCGTCGCAGACGGCGGTGGTCGCGACGGCCTCTCCGCGGCCGAGCGACACGCCGGCCCCGACGAACACTGCGACGCCGGCCCCGACCTCCACATTCACGGCGGCGCCGACCGACACGCACACGGCGTTGCCTTCGACCACGGCCACCTCGACGCGCCGACCCGCGACCCGGCGGCCGAACACGGCCACCGCGGCGCCGCCGTCGCCCACGAGCGCGCCACCGCCCGCGAACACGGCGCCTCCGCCGACCCGTGATCCCGCGTCGCCGACCCCGGCTCCCCCGGAGCCCGAAGTGCCGACGCCCACGCCGGCTCCGCCATAACTTTCAAAATGGGCACATGATCATATCTCTACCGGATTCTCGACTGGCCTCCACCCTTGAACGCTCGGCGTCGCTGAAGCGCCGGGCGCGCCTCGTCGTGAGGGCGGTGCTCGCGCTGATCCTGATCGCATCGCCCTGGGCCGCCGCCCCGGCGCGCGCCGCCTGGCCCGAGTTCGGGCCGGACGACGTGCGCATCAGCAGCACCGGCGTGGACTCGGATCCGGAGTTCGTCGCCGCGCAGCCGCGCGTGGCCTACAACCCGCAGGCCCAGGAGTATCTTGTGGTCTGGTCGGCGGTCACCCAACGCAACCCGTCGCCTCGCACCGAGATCTTCGCGCAGCGGGTCTCGGCGCTCACCGGCCAACGCGTCGGCGCCGTCATCGCTGTCAGCGTGCCCGAACCCGGCACCGACGGTTACCTCTCCGAGATGCCCGACGTCGTCTACAACGGCGTCGATGGCCGCTACTTCGTGGTCTGGCACCGTAATCAGTCGGGGATGCCGTTTCTGATCTTCGGACGCTTCATCAACGCTGCCACGTCCGAGCCGCTCGGCGCCGCTCACCTGACCCTGGTCAACTGGGCCAGCCACAACGGCAATAACATCTTCGATGAAGACCGTGTCCGCGTGGCGTACAGCCCCGCGTCGAACCGCTACTGGCTCGTCTGGGCGTCGACGCCCAACGCCATGACCGCTATCTCGCGCGTGCAGGGCATCGCCGTCGCCTCCGACGGGCGAGTCGTCTTCCCTCAGGTCGATTTCACTGGGCCGATTGGGCTCGGGCAGCCGACCGCCGCGGACACCTCGCCGTCGGTGGCCTATAACCCCGACACCGACGAATTCCTTGTGACGTGGCTCGGCCTCGGATACTGGTACGTCTTCGATCGTCAGGACGCCGCGGTCTTCGCCCAACGCGTGACGGCCTCCAGCAGCGCCGTCGTCGGCGCGCCTCTGATCGTCTCGCGCGACGAGCGCGTCACGATGCCGCCGCGCGCCATGTATCCCGATGTCGCCTATGTGCCGGGCGGCGGCTATCTCCTGACCTGGGTCGGCACCACGCCCTTCGGCAACGGCCTCGGGACGATCCAGTTGCGTTGGCTACCGGCCGACCTCGACAATCGTCTTCCACGGGTCTTCTCGGCCCTGCCCGCGTCGACCGCCTGCGTCGGCACTCAACCGGCTGTGGCGTTCGTGCCCGGAGAGGGGCGCGGCCTGGTGACCTGGTCGTCGGGCGACGGGAGCCCCATGGGCGGTTCGCTGTGCCCGGGCGGCGCGCAGATCTTTGGCCAGCCCGTGTCCATCGGCCAGCAGGGCTTCAGCGACGCGCCCGTTCAGCTCAGTCAGATGGGGCCTGTCGGCGGCACGAGTTATCGCGCCTTCCGGCCGGCCGTCGCAGCGGCCCCGTCGTTGCGACGCGCCCTGACGGTCTGGTACGGCAACGACGAGCTGCCCGGTGTGGCGTCCACGAAGCAGGAGGTCTTTGGTCAGCTGGCCGATCTCTCGCTGCGTGTCCTCGTCCCCGCGCTCCAGAAAAGCGACAGGCCGCCGTTCAGCACGATCGAGGTCGAGCCGAACAATTCGAGCGGTGAAGCGAACGGCCCCGTTGCCTCGGGGGTGACGATCACGGGCTTCGCCAACGACGTCAGCGATTACTATCGCCTGACGGTGACGGCCGCCGGCACGCTGTCGGCCGCGATCACCAATCCGCAGGGCCAGGGCACGCAACTTCAGCTGTATCGCGAGCCCGTCTCGACGGCCACGCTCGTGCAATCCGACGGCGTCGCGCCGTACGCGTTTGCCGTCAGCGTCACGCCCGGCGTGTACTACGTGCGCGTCTACACCGCGGGCGGCTACACGTCGGCCGCACCGTATTCCCTTCAGGTGACCTTCCCATGATCCCGCTTCCCACCGATTACCTCGAACGCGTGTATGGCGCCGTCCTCGGCAAGATCATCGGCGTCTATCTCGGCCGGCCCTTCGAGTGCTGGACTCATCAGACGATCGTCGAACAACTTGGCGATGTTCGCGAGTATGTCCACGCGCGCCGCGATCTGCCGCTGGTCGTCACCGACGACGACATCTCGGGCACCTGGATCTTCCTGCGCGCGCTCGAGGATCTGGGACCCCTGCCCGTCGATCTCGATGGCGACGCGCTCGTTCAGCGCGTGTCGGGGCTCGTGGCGGATCGCTGGCTCAACGACGTCGTCCCCGAGCGTTCGACGTTCTGGTGGGGCGGGGTGGGCGTGTCGACCGAGCACACGGCTTACGAGAATCTGCGCGCCGGGATCCGCCCGCCCGAGAGCGGCAGCATCGCGCGCAACGGCGCCGTGACGGCCGAGCAGATCGGGGCCGAGATCTTCATCGACGGCTGGGGCCTCGTCGCGCCGGGCGATCCCGCGCTGGCGGCTCGCCTCGCGCAGGCCGCCGCTCAGGTCAGCCACGACGGCGCCGCCGTGCATGCCTCGATGCTCCTGGCCGTCATGCTCGCCGCCGGGTTCGCCGAGCGCGACATCCAGCGCCTGATCGAGATCGGTCTGGCGCACATCCCGGCCGACAGCGCCATCCGGCGTCTCGCCGACGACGTCCGCGGCTGGCACGCTCGCTACGATGATTGGCACGAGACCCGCGAGCGGCTCGAGGCAACCTACGGCCCGGATCGATATCCGGGCGTGCACATCCTGCCGAACCACGGCGTCGTCCTCATGGGCCTGCTCTACTCGGGCGGGGACTTCGACAAGGGCCTGAGCATCACGGCCACGGCCGGTTGGGACACCGACTGCAACGTCGGCAACGTCGGCTGTCTGCTCGGTCTCATCGGCGGCCCCGACTCGATAGCGGCGCGCTGGCGCGGGCCCGTGGCCGATCGCGCTTTCGTGTCGAGCGCCGACGGCCGCCGTTCGATCACCGACGCCGCGCGCCTCTCGCTCGAGATCGTCGATCACGCCCGGCGTCTGCGCGGCCAATCACCCTTGAGCGTCAAGGGGGGCGCGCCGTTCCACTTCGAACTCCCGGGTAGCGTCCAGGGCTTTTCGACGCAGCCGGCCATCGGCCTGAGCAACACGACGAACGCGGCCCGCGCCGGCGCTCGCGCGCTGGCCCTCGACCTGCCGGCCGACGAGTCGGTTGCCGTGACGACGCCAGTCTTCATGCCGCGCGACGCATTGAACATCGGTTACCTGCTCCAGGCCTCCCCGGCTATCCATGCCGGCCAGGTTCTGAAGCTCGATGTCGACGCGCCGGAAACGAACGCAGCCTATGTGCTGGCGCGCCCACTCATCCGCGTGTACGACGAGGGCGAGTCGCTGCAAGAAATGGTTGGGCCCGAAATGATCGTCCTTCCGGGAGCCGGATCGCGGTTGAGCTGGGCTCTGCCGGACCTTGGCGGCCGGCCTGTGGCCGAGGTCGGCTTGCGCGCCAAGTCTGCCGTGGCCGCGAGCTTGCTCGTCGATCGCGTCTGGTGGGAAGGCGCGCCGCGCACGAGCCTCGTGCGCCAGGGTGACCCCGAGGGGCTCTGGCGCCGCGCGTGGATCAACGCGGTCGGGACGCTCGCGAGCACTCCCGAAGTCCCGCTCAGCCTCCAACAGCCGCAGGGGCGCGGCCTGATCCTCCAGGGTGGTCCGGGCTGGGAGTCGTTGATCGTCACGGCCGACCTCACGCTGACAGGCAGTTGCGGTGGTCTGATCGTGCGCGCTACGGGCCTGCGCCGCTATGTCGCCTTCGAGATCGAGGCCGACGCGGTCCGCCTCGTGCACTGGCTCGACGGCGCTCGTCGCGTCCTTGACGAGGCCGAGTTCGAGGCCCCGGTCGGACAGCGCTGCCGGCTTGCCGTGCGCGTGTCGGGCGACGCCATTTCGGCTGCGCTCAACGATCGCATCTGGTTCGACCATGCCGCATTGTTGGCGGGCGTGCCCGCCGAGGGCATGATCGGGCTGTTCGTCGAAGACGGCGAGTTGGCCGTCACTGACGTGACGATCACGCCAGCCTGACTCCGCTTCTCGCTCGCAGACAAAGGGCAACGCGTTCGGAGAGTGGAAAGCGAGCCAACCATTCTCCGCGGGTGTTCGTCCTTTGACCTTGATCGGCGACCGTGCGGGGGAGTGGCGATCTAGAACGTCATCATCAAGAGATCGTACGATGGGGGCTGCGTGACGGGGCTGTCCATTCACATGCACTATCGAGCGTCGCTGCCCTTGCGGCGGAGATCAGACAAGGCGCAGACGGTCGGGTGTGGTGGTGCCGGTCAGCGAGAACGACGCCGGGACGAGCGTTGACCGAAAAAACAGGCCCTCACCGAATCGGTGATTCGCCGCCATTTGGTCGCCTCAAATGCGACAATCGCGGCGTGGGGCCGAAGAATAGCGATACAGTGTAGCGCAGAATGATTTTGCCTCTTCTTGCAGCGCTTGCGCTCATCATCGCCGCCGCCAAGCTGGGCGGATGGCTGAGCGGCCGTTTTCGTCAGCCGGTGGTGCTCGGGGAACTCCTCGTGGGCCTGGTCCTGGGGCCCTCCGTTCTCGGGCTTTTCAAACTGCCCTATTTCGAGACCGCGCACGTCAGCGAGGCCCTGATCGAGTTCGGCGAGCTGGGCGTGATCTTCCTCATGTTCACGGCCGGCCTAGAGGTGGCCGTCGACGACCTGCGCAAAGCCGGTCGGCCCGCCGTCTGGGCGGGCGTGCTCGGAGTGGTCTCCCCGCTCTTGCTCGGCACGGCGGCGTTGCTCCCGTTCGGGCTCGACTTCGAGCACGCGGCGTTCCTGAGCATCGTCATGGCGGCCACCTCGGTCAGCATCTCGGCGCAGACCCTGATCGAGCTCAAACGCCTGCGCAGCCCCGAAGGCCTGACCCTGCTCGGCGCCGCGGTGGTCGATGACGTCCTGGCCATCGCCGTCCTCTCTGCCTTCATTGCGCTTGCCCTGGGTGGGGGAGGCGGTCTGGGCGAACTCGCCTGGACCCTCGTGCGGATGGTGTTGTTCCTGGTCGGAGCGCTCGTTTTGGGAACCTGGCTGTTGCCAAAAGCCGTGCACTGGGTCGAGGAACGCGAGTGGGCGATCAGCGAGCCGGTGCTCTCGCTCGTGGTGGTGCTGGTCCTGGCCTTCGCCTGGGCGTCGGAGGTGGTGGGCGGGGTGGCGGTGATCACTGGAGCCTTCATCGTCGGCGTCGCGCTTGCTCGCAGCCCGCTCAAGGGCAAGATCGAACGCGGCATGCACGTGCTGGCATACGCCTTCTTTGTGCCGGTCTTCCTGGTCGGCATCGGGCTGCAGGCCGACGCGCGCGCGCTTTCGGTCGGCGATATCGGCATCACGCTCTGGGTCATCGTCATCGCCTTTGCGACCAAGCTGTTCGGTTCCGGCCTTGGAGCGCGGCTGGGCGGCCTGTCGAACCGTTCGGCGTGGCGCGTCGGCCTGGGCATGATCTCGCGCGGCGAGGTCGGCCTGATCGTGGCATCGGTCGGCGTCAGCAACGGCCTGCTGGACACGTCGGCCTTCACGAGCGTCGTGCTCATGGTCCTGGCGACGACGCTGGCCACTCCGCCGCTTCTGCGTTGGGCGTTTCACGAGCCGGCCGCTCGTCAGACCGAGGAGAACCACCATGCCTGAGCTCGTCGTGTTGGTGCTGGATACCGAGGATCACATCCCCGGGGTCCTTGAAGCCTGGTTGGCTGCCGGCGTGACCGGCGTCACGTCGATCGAGAGCTCTGGCCTGGGCCACCACCTGGCCGATCATGCGTCCGGCGCAGATCTTCCGCTGATCCCGTCGCTGGCGCGCCTCCTGCGCCCGCGCGAGGATCCGAGCCGCACGCTGTTTACGGTCGTCCCGGACGGCTTCGACGTGGAAGGCCTGATCGCCGCCACCGAGGCCGTCACTGGCCCGCTCGATGCCCCGGACTCGGGCATCCTGTTCGTCGTTCCGGTGTCGCGCGCCCGGGGTCTGCATCGTCGGCGCGCGACCCAACCCTGAACCCGTCTGACACATGTGGGGGCGGGCTGCTCTGCGTGCCCCCACCACCGCCCGAGTTCTCAAATACTACTCATTGACTCTTGAAACCTAACGCTGATATATTCTCCTAACGATGTTAGGAGATGTGGCGACCCCGACCCGGCGCGATCGCGAGCGCCAGAAGACCCGTCAGGCCATCCTCGAAGCGGCCCGCGCGATCGCGGCCGACGAAGGCTGGGAGGCCGTGACGATGCGGCGCCTCGCCGAGCGGATCGAATACAGCCTGCCCGTCTTGTACACGCACTTCGAGAACAAGGCCGCCCTCGTGGCCGAGCTGGCCAGCCTCGGGTATGAAGCCCTCGCTTCAAGGCTCCACGCCGCGCGCCAGCGTGCCGTCGACCCCGAGTCGGCAGCCGGCGACCTGGCTCGGGCTTACTGCAACTTCGCCTGGGGCGAGCGCGATCTCTATGAAGCCATGCATGGCCTGACCGGCGTGGCCGTCGACGCGGCGACCTATCGGGAGGCCGGGGCGCACGCGTTGGCTGAGGCCCGCGCGGCCCTGGAGGCCTGGGCTGACTCTCGCTCCGTCATGGCGGTCGACCTCGACGATGCCGTCACGATCCTGTGGTCGACGTTGCACGGCATCGCCTCGCTGGCCCTGGCGCGCCAGATGCCCGGCGGCAAGAAGCGCGCCGTCGGCCTTGCCACCCGAGCCGTCCAGGACTTGCTGGCGGCCTGGAGCTCGGTGGGGCGGATCTGACGGCGGACCGCATCCGGCGGATCGGGGTAGGTTGTCGTCATCGGCCCTTGTGGCCGTTCAATGCAATGGTCCGCGGTCTGCCGTCTGCGGTCCTCAAGAGGCCCTCGATGCTCAAATTCAAACGACCTCTTTCGTCGACCACGACCTCTCCTGAAAAAACCCAGGCCTCGGTGGAGGGTGTCCCCGTGTCGCCGGGCCTTGGAGTCGGCGTGTCGGACGCGCGCGTGTTGGATCCCGCTCACGACTACTTCGACCTCGATGGGCTGTTGACGCCCGAGGAGCGCGTCCTGCGGCATCGCGTCAGGGCGTTCGTCGATGTCGAGATCGTGCCGACCATCGGCGAGTACTGGGAGCGGGACGAGACGCCGCTGCATCTGTTCAAGAAGTTCGCGTCGTTGGAGATCGGCGGCGGCACGATCCAGGGTTATGGGTGCCCGGGCCTCTCGCCGCTGATCACGGGCGTGCTGCAATACGAACTCACGCGCGGCGACGGTTCGTTGGCCACGCTGTTCGGCGTGACGACGGGCCTGGCGATGCAGTCGATCTACCAGCTCGGCTCTGAGGAGCAGCGCCGGCGGTGGCTGCCCTCGATGGCGAAGCTCGAGTTGATCGGCGCGTTCGGGTTGACGGAGCCGCACATCGGCTCAGACGCCGCGCACATCGCGACGACGGCCCGACGCGACGGCGATCACTACGTTCTCAACGGCGCCAAGCGTTGGATCGGCGCCGCGACCTTCGCTGACATCATCATCATCTACGCCCAGGACGATCAAACCGGGCAGGTGGGCGCCTTCGTCGTCGAGAAGGGCACGCCGGGCTTCGAGGCGACCAGGATCGAGCACAAGCTCGCCCTGCGCGCGCTGCCCAACGCCGACATCGTCCTGAAGGACTGCCGGGTGCCGATCGCGAACCAGCTCGAGCGCTGCCGCTCCTTCAAGGACGTGGCTCGCGTGCTCGCCACCACGCGGGCCGGCGTCGCCTGGTCCGCCGTCGGCCATGCCCAGGCCGCCTACGAGTTCGCGCTCGCTTACGCCAAGAGCCGCGTGCAGTTCGGCAGGCCCATCGCCGGCTTTCAACTCATCCAGGCCAAGCTTGTCGAGATGCTCGCCGAGCTCGAGGCCATGAAACTCCTGGCCTGGCGGCTGAGCACGCTCGGCGCCGCCGGCAAAATGTCGGATGGCCAGGCCGCGTTGGTCAAGATGTTCAACGCATCCAAGGCCCGTCGCGTCGTCGCGCTCGCGCGCGAGACGATGGGCGGCAACGGCATCCTCATCGACCGCCATGTCGCCCGCCACTTCGCCGACATGGAGGCCGTCTATTCCTACGAGGGCACTCACGAGATCAACACCCTGGTGGTCGGCAGGGAGATCACGGGGATGCAGGCGTTTGTGTGATGGCGATGGGCCATCGAACTGAGGTGATGATGCAGATCCAACGAGTCCTGGTCATCGGCGCAGGCACCATGGGAGGCGGGATCGCGGCGCATTGCGCCAACGTGGGGCTGAGAGTCACCCTGCTCGATGTGCCGGCGGACGGCGCGGATCGGAACGCCGTGGTGAAGGGGCTCTGGGAGCGGCAGGTCAAAGCGAGGCCGGCGGCGCTCAGCGGGCCCGAAGCGGCTGACCGCGTGACGCTCGGCAACACCGAGGATGATCTCGAGCGCGCCGCGCGCGAAGCGGACTGGATCATCGAGGTCATCATCGAGCAACTGGAGCCCAAGCAGGCGTTGATGGCCAGGCTCGAGCCGTTGCGCAAGTCGGGCGCGATGGTGACGACGAACACCTCGGGCATCCCGATCGGATCGATCGCGGCAGAGCGCGGCGCCGAGTTCAGACGCGCGTTCTTCGGCACGCACTTCTTTAATCCTCCGCGCTATCTCAAGCTGCTCGAGGTCATCCCAACGGCCGACACCGATCCTGCCCTGGTCGACGCCTTCGAGGCGTTCGCAGGGGCGCGTTTGGGCAAGGTCGTGGTGCGCTGCAACGACACGCCCAACTTCATCGCCAACCGCATCGGCGCTTTTGTCGGCCAGTACCGCAGCATCGCGGCCCTCGACAACGGCTATTCGGTCGAGGAGGCCGACGTCCTCAGCGGCCCGATCGTGGGCAACCCCAAGACCGGCACCTTCAGGCTGGCCGACCTGGTCGGCCTTGACGTGATGGCGCACGTCAACGCGAACCTGTATGAGCTCGCGCCGGACGACGACAGCCGCGAGCTATTCAAGATGCCGGCACCCGTGCAGGAGATGCTCGCGCGCAAGTGGTTGGGCAACAAAACCGGCCAGGGCTTCTACAAGGCTGTCAAGGACGACGCCGGCAACAAGATCTTCCACGCGCTCGACCTGGCGACCCTCGAGCACCGGCCTCCGACCAAGCCGCGCTTCGACGTGATCGGCGCGACCAAGGACCTGCCGCTCGCCGAACGCCTGCGCGAGATCTTCACCGAGCCGAAGTGGGCCGATGATCGCGGCGGGGCCTACATCATCGAGACGACGCTGCCGATCCTGGCCTACGCGGCCCGGCGGATCCCTGAGATCGCCGAGACGCCCTACGCCATCGATCAGGCGTTGCGCCACGGTTTCGGCAGCGAGCTCGGCCCGTTCGAGATCTGGGACGCGATCGGCCTGAAGCACGGCATCGAGTTGATGCAGGCGCGTGAGATCGTCGTGCCCGACTGGGTGACGGCATTGGCCACGAGCGGCGCGACGGGTTTCTACCGGGGCGGGCAGGGCGGCCGTGAGGTCTACCACCCCACGAAGCACACCTTCGTGCCGGTGGAGCGGCCGCGCCAGACGGTGTCTCTGCGAACCGAAGACGGCCAGCGGCGCGAGTTGAAGCGCAACGCGTCGGCCAGCCTGCTCGATTTGGGCGATGGCGTGCTCGGCTTCGAGTTCCACTCGAAGGGCAACACCCTCGACACCTTCACGGTCGACATCGGCAAGGCCGCACTCGAGTGGCTGGCGCGCGACGAGTGGCGGGCGCTGGTGATCGCCAACCAGGGCAAGGACTTCTCGCTCGGCGCCAACATCGGCATGTTCATCCTGGCGGCCGGTGACCCCGTCGCGCTCGAGGCCGCGGCTCGCGACCTGCAGCAGTGGGTGCTTGACCTGCGCTGCGCGCCAAAGCCCGTCGTGACGGCGCCGCGGCAGCGCGTGCTCGGTGGCGGGGTCGAACTGGCGTTCACCGGCGCGCGCATGATCGCGTCGGCCGAGACGTACATGGGCTTTGTCGAAGCCGGCGTCGGCCTCATCCCGGCGCTCGGCGGCTGCAAGGAGTTGCTGAGGCGGGTGGTCTCGCCGCACATGGCAGCAGATCCGCGGGTCGATCCGCTGCCCTTCCTGCAAAAGGTCTTCGAGACGATCGGCTATTCCAGAGTCAGCGAGAGCGCGGCCCAGGCGCGGGCGCTCGGCTTCCTCGGTTCCAACGACGTGATCGTGGCCAACGACGAGGAACTGATCGGCCACGCCAGGCGCGTCGCCCTCGACCTGGCCGACTCCGGCTATGTGCCGCCGGACCGGGGGGCCGCGAGCGTCTACGCTGCCGGGTCACGCGGCAAGGCCGCGATGTTGCTGGCGATCGAACAACTGCGCTGGGGCAGGTTCATCAGCGCTCACGACGCCTTGATCGCGCGCAAGCTCGCGCACGTCCTGGCCGGCGGCGATCTGACTCAACCGACCTGGGTGACCGAGGACTACGTCCTCGACCTCGAGCGCGAAGCCTTTCTCTCGCTCCTGACCGAGCCCAAAACCCAGGATCGGATCAGCTACATGCTCAAGAACGGCAAACCCCTCAGGAACTGAAGCATCGGAGTTTCTATGGATGCAGTGATCGTCTCGGGGGCGCGCACCCCGGTTGGAAGAGCTGTGAAGGGGGCGTTACGGGCGACGCGGCCCGACGATCTGGCGGCAATCGCGATCAAGGCGGCTGTCGAGCGGGCGGAGGGGCTCGATCCGGCGTTGATCGAGGACGTCATCCTGGGCTGCGCGATGCCGGAGGCCGCGCAGGGCATGAACGTCGGGCGCGTGGCGGCGCTGCGGGCCGGGCTGCCGGTCGAGGTGCCCGGGCAAACGGTCAACCGTTTCTGCGCGTCGGGGCTGCAATCGATCGCGCTGGCCGCGCAGCAGATCATGACCGGCCAGGCCGACGTGCTCGTGGCCGGCGGCGTCGAGTCGATGAGCAGCGTCGGCATGGCCGGCAACGTCTTCTCGCCGAACCCGACGCTTGTGGAGATCAGCCCCGAGGTGTACATGCCGATGGGCCTGACGGCCGAGCAGGTGGCGCGCGAATACAAGGTCAGCCGCGAGGACCAGGACGCCTTTGCGCTCGCGTCCCAACAGAAGGCTGCAGCCGCGATCGACGCGGGTCGGTTCGCCGACGAGATCGTTCCCGTTGAGGTGTCTACCATCGAGTTCATCGACGGTGCGCCGCGTTCGCTGAGAACGACCTTCTCGGTCGACGAGTCGCCGCGCCGTGACACGTCGGCCGAGGCGCTGGCGAAGCTCAAGCCGGTCTTCGCCGCCGACGGCACAGTGACGGCCGGCAACGCCTCGCCCATGAACGACGGCGCGGCGGCCGTGGTCGTGATGAGCAGGGAGAGGGCCGAGGCGCTCGGGCTCAAGCCGCTGGCCCGTTTCGTCTCGTTTGCGGCCGGCGGCGTGCCGCCGCAGGTGATGGGCATCGGCCCGATCGCGGCGGTGCCCAAGGCACTCAAACTCGCCGGGTTGACGCTCGACGACATCGACCTGATCGAACTCAACGAAGCCTTCGCGGCCCAGGCGCTGGCCGTCATGCGCGCGCTGGAGATGGACCCTGAGCGCGTCAACGTCAACGGCGGCGCGATCGCGCTCGGTCATCCGCTCGGTTGCACGGGCGCCAAACTGACGATCTCGCTCATGAACGAAATGGCCCGTCGCGGCTCGCGCTACGGCCTTGTCACCATGTGCATCGGCGGCGGCATGGGCGCGGCGGGTGTCTTCGAGCGCCTGACGTGAGTGATGTCGGCGGGAGTTCTTGCCGCGGATTTCGCAGATTGGCGGAGATGCTTTTCAATCTGTGGAGTCCGTGACTTAATTTTCTGCGCGCGGTCCCGTGAGGCTAGAGGGTCATGGCCGTCTTGAGGCCGTGGCCGGTGAGGATGCCGACGACGTCGCCTGGCGTGTCGACGAGCACAGGCCAGATCGTGGCGCTGGTGGGCTCGACGAAGAGGCCTTGTGCGGCGAGCACGGCATGCGCGGGGCGAATCCGTTCTTCATCGACGGCGACCACGCTGCCGCCGCTTTCGCTGATCGCGGCCAGCACGGCGTCGCCGCGAATGGGCAGCACCACGCGGATGCCTTCAGCGATCGTCTCGCCCTCAGTGACCCAGCCGATGCCGGCGCGCCCGTATTGCGCGACAGCCCAGAGTGGCGCGCAATTGATCGCCTGCACGGCGATCAGACGGGGCAGGGCGGCGATGACGCCGGCTGCGTGAAGCGCCTTGAAGCCATACGCCAAGCCCAACAGCAGCGTGCCATGCCCCACCGGCAAGACCACGGCCTCCGGCGCTCGCCCGAGTTGCGCCACGATCTCGTAGGCGCAGGTGGCGTTTCCAAGCAGGCCAAGCGGATTGAAGACGTGGCTGGCGTACACGGCTCCGGAGTTGGCCGCAGCATGCGCGGCTTCAGCGGCTTTCGAACGAGGCCCATCGACGGCGACGAGCTCGGCGCCATAAGACTCGATTTGTCTGCGCTTGGCCCCGGCAGCGGAGGCTGGCACGAACACGCGCGCCCGCACCCCCGATCGCGCCGCATAGGCCGCGAAAGAAGCTCCGGCGTTGCCCGACGAATCCTCGATCGCGTCGGTCACACCGATATGGCGCAGCCAGCTGAAGACCACGGCCATGCCGCGATCCTTGAACGCGCCGCTCGGATTGAGCCCTTCATGCTTGAGATGGATCGTGCGTCCGTTCAACTCGACCGGGATGAGCGGCGTGTTGCCTTCCCCCAGCGTGACGGTCGGCGCTTCGTCGGGCAGGCCGAAGGTGTGCCGGTAGCGCCAGACCCCGGTTTGGGTCGGCTCGACCTTGCCGGCATCGAACCCCGGTGTTTCGGCCAAACCCAGTACGCCTGTACACACCGGGCAGCGATAGCCCGTGAACGCCAGCGCCTGAAACTTGCCGCAGTTGGTGCACTTGAAAGTCGTCATGATAGGAAGGACATGAGCCACGAATGACGCCAATGGACACGAACCGCGGATAGCATGTGAGATGCGATCCCAGAAGTTAGTCCTTCGTGCCCATTCGTCTCAATTCGTGTCATTCGTGGCGAATTCATTAGCCGACGTGCTTATCCGACTCGCCGGGCGTATAGTGACCCTCGATCCACACTTCGCCGGCGGGGCCGATCTCTTTCTTCCAGACGGGCACGATCTCCTTGAGCCGATCGATGCCGTAGCGGGCTGCTTCGAACACGCCCGTGTCGCGGTGGGCGGCCGAGCACGCGATGAGGACGGTCGGCGTGCCGGGGTCGAGCGGGCCGATGCGCTGCACGATGGCGATGCCCTCGATGGTGGACCAGCGTTCGCGGATCTCGTCAGCCACCTGTTTCATCTTGGCCTCGGCCATGGGCACATAGGCCTCGTACTCGAGCCGCGTGGTCTCATGCGGGCCGATCGAATCCCGGTCGGGTCGTGTGGTCACGCCGCGGACCATGCCTGTGAAGACGCAGGCCGCGCCGGTGCTGGGCAGCGTGATGGCGGCCACGAGCGCGTCAAGGTCGAGGATGTCGTTGGTGATTTTGAAGATCGTGGGAAACATGGTCATGGGTGAGTGGGTGATCGCGAGACTGGGCGATGTCTTGATCGCGCGGGGCGATCAAACGCCGACGCTCCGATCGCTCAATCGCCACATCCTCCTGAGACAGGTGGGAAGAGCGCGACCTCGTCGTTGTCGTGGAGCGCGTCTTCGTTGAAGGCGTACTCGTGGTTGACGGAGACGAGCGCGGTGGGCAGGGCGGGAGCCAGGCCCGGCAGGGCAGTCGCAAGCGCCTCACGGAGCGCGGCTACTGTGGCGCCGTCGGGAAGAGTCAGGGCCGTCCGGGAAAGCCCGGCGCGGTCTTTGAGGGTGGCGAAGAAGAGGACGTTGACCTGCATGAAGGAAGTGTACCCCGATGAGACGCTGCAGTGTTGTTGCGAAATCGGGAGTGTCCACGAGCGAGTTATCAGCCGCGGCATATGCCGATGACGCTATAGGAACCGAATGCCACGCCCTTCGCTGGCCAACCGGTCGACAGCCGCGCAATCTGCGCAATCCGCGGCCCCAAAAGAGCGGCAGGTCGTGCCTGCACACTATCTCGAAGGGCCGGGGGTCGCCGGATGATGCCAGGGTCTCGTTGATCTCCGGCCACCTCCGGCGCTTCCCGATATCGGAAGCTGCGGATCATGCTAAGGTGAAGCGATGAGCCACGCACATCCGCCCCTTCATAGCCGCTGGGCCAGCGTTGTCGACAACGGCCTCGACGTCGCCGGCCACAACCTCGAGGCCGTGCCCGATCCCGGGCGCCGCGATTGGGAGGCGCTCGACCTGGATCGCAATCGCCTGCCCCGGCTCCCGGAGTGGGTCGGCGAGTGCCGCGAACTGCGCTTCTTGAGCGTCTTTCACAACGAAATGCTCGAGCTTCCCGATCGCCTGGCCGACCTCGATCGGCTCGAGGTGCTCAATGCCTCGGTCAACCGCCTTGAGCAACTGGGCCGCAGCCTCGAGGGTCTTGCGGCGCTGCGCATGCTGGACCTCGGTCATAACCGGCTGAGCGCGCTGCCAGAACCATCACTGCGCGCGAGCCGGACCCTGACTTATCTGTACCTGGCCGACAACGCCCTGCGCGGCCTGCCCGAATCGCTATCGCAGGCCCAAGGCCTGCGATACTTCAACATCTCAGAAAACCCGCTGGGCTCATGGCCTGCATGGCTCGGCGATCTGCAATCGCTCGTCGAGCTTCGCGCGTCTGCCGCGCTCCTCCCGTCGTTGCCCGCCGATGTGGGCAGCCTCAGCCGTCTGCGCGAGTTGCACCTGGCTCAGAACCGGATCGATTTATGGCCCGACACTCTGGGTTCGTTGTCGAGCCTGCGCGTGCTCGATCTGGAGGGCAATCGCCTCGCGTCTTTGTCCGACTCCGTGGGGGCGTTGGCGTCCCTATCCGAACTCAACCTGCGGTTCAACCAGTTGAAGTCGCTGCCCGACGCCATCGGGCGGTGCCGGTCGCTGCGCAGCCTGGATCTGCGCGCCAATGCGCTCAAAGACCTGCCGCGCTCCCTGGGCGATCTCCCGGTGCTCGAGCGGCTCGACCTGCGCTGGAATCCATGGCCGGCCGTGCCCGACTGGGTGGCCGACCTCGAGGCGCGCGGCTGTACGGTCTGGTTGTAAGGGGGGGATCAGGCGCGCCAGGGGCCGCTCTTGCCGCCGAGCTTTTCGAGCAGTCTGACGTTGGTGATGCGCATCGTCTTCTCGACGGCCTTGGCCATGTCGTAGACGGTCAGCGCCGCGACCGTCGCGGCCGTCAGCGCTTCCATCTCGACGCCGGTCTTGCCCACGGTGCGCGCCGTGGCGCGGATGGCGACGCCCGGCAACTCGTCGCGCAACTCGCAGACGACGTCGACGTGCGTCAACGCCAGCGGATGACAGAGCGGGATCAGGTCCGACGTGCGCTTGGCCGCCATCACGCCGGCGAGTTGGGCCGTCGTCAGCACGTCGCCCTTCTTGATCTGGCCGGCGCGGATCGCGGCCAGGGTCTCGGGCAGCATCAACACCTCGGCGGCGGCCACCGCCACGCGCTCGGTATCGGCCTTAGCGCCCACGTCAACCATGCGCGCGTTGCCGTGCTCGTCGATGTGGCTCAGGCTCATGCGACCTTCTCGGCCTCTTCAACAGGCTCGGGCTTAGGCGGCGCCTCGCGGACGATGTAGAGCGGTCGCTTCTTGACTTCCTCGTAGATGCGGCCCAGGTACTCGCCCAGGATGCCGACGGAGATCAGCTGCACGCCGCCCATGAACAGCACGGCGATCAGGGTGCTGGCCTGGCCCGTGAAGAAGGTGGCGCTGTAGAAGAAGCGCAGCACCGCCACGACCGGGATGCTCAGCAGCGCGATCAGCGAGATCCAAAAGCCCAACGTCGTCACCCACTGGATCGGCGCGTAACTGAAGCCCGTGATGGCGTCGCTCGCGAACTTGACCATCTTGCGCAGCGGATATTGCGTCGTGCCGGCATAGCGCTCGTGGCGGTCGTACCGAACGCCGGTCTGCTTGAAGCCGACCCAGACCGACAGGCCGCGCATGAAGCGGTGGTGCTCCCGCAACTGGCGCATCACCATCACGACTTTGCGGTCGATCAGGCGGAAGTCGCCAGTGTCTTGCGGGATGTCGATCGAGGCCATGCTGCGGATGATGCGATAAAAGGCCGCGGCGGTGAACAGCTTGAAGAACGTCTCGCCCGCGCGCTTGCGGCGTTGGGCGTAGATCACCTCGTAGCCTTCCTTCCACTTGGCCACGAGGTCGAGGATCACTTCAGGCGGATCCTGCAGGTCAGAGTCGATGATCGCCACGGCGTCGCCCTCGGCGTAGTCGATGCCGGCCGTGATCGCGATCTGATGGCCGAAGTTGCGCGCGAAGTCGATGACCTTGACCCGCGGGTCCTTGGCGCGCAGTTGGCGTCCGATTTCGGGCGACCTGTCACGGCTGCCGTCGAAGACGAGCACGAGTTCGCTCGGCCCATCCAGCTTGTCCATCACGCCGGCCATGCGTTCGTAGAACACCGGCAGCGTCTCTTCTTCATTGAAAACGGGGGCGACGATCGAATACTTGGGACGAGTCATGGCGATTGATGATCGTTGATGTCTGGTGGCTGATGAACAACGCTGATTCCGGCTTGCACAAGCAGCAATCATCAATCAGCAGTCGTCAATTCACAAATGGTACAAGGCTCCTAACACTGTGACATAACCCGGATCGGGCAGGACGTCGAGCCGGGTGCCGTACAGGTCGCCGACCTTGAGAACGGCGTCACGCAGGGTGGGGAGGTCGAGCAGTCGGCCGATCAACACGATCCGCTCGAGCTGCTGCGCTCGCGCGGCGTTGACGGCGATCAGTCCGATCGTCTGACCCACCAGCGTCACGAGCCCTGCGGCGACGTCTTCGCGCCTGGGCTCGAATTCTTCGCGGCCGATCCGGCCGAAGTTCACGGCCGTCGTGTCGGCATGCAGCAAGCCGATCCCGGCGCCGATCACGTCTTTCAGCGCCAGGTCGACGCCGTTGCGGTCGCCGACCGCGGCCAGCGTATCGATCTCGCGTGGATCGACGGTGCCCAACAACAGCCGGCTCAGCCCGAGCAGAGTGCCGCCGCCGACCGCCGTGCCGCTGACATGCGCGTAGTGCCTGCCGCGCGCCGAGACCGCCGCCGTGCCTGAGCCGCAGCTGACCACTAACAGTGGCGTGTCCTCGGCGCCGGCCGCCAGTTGTCCACCTCGACCGATGGCCGCGATCTCGTCGACGACTGTCACGACAGTGTGACCCAGCTGGCCCGACAACTCGCGACTTCGTCCGCCGGTGACCGCCAGGTCATCGATCCCGTCAAGCGCTTCACCGCCCTGGGCGAGCACCTGGGCCACACGTTCCGCGTTCGGCACGCCGCGGCTGGGCAGGGTCCAATGACGCCGAACGCCTTCGGCCTCGACAAGGACGTCGGTGTTGCTGATCCCGAAATCGATAGCGGCGCGCCGGGGCGAAGGCATCCGAGAATTATAACAACGCGGGTTGCCCCCACCCGCGCCGCCACCGGTTGTCGATACGGCCAGGGCGCTGTGGCGGCGCGCCCTCCCCCGGAGTGGGAGGGCCGCATCGCCGAGACTCGGTGGGCTGATGTGCAACTCGCGGCGATGCGGGAGGGGGCCGAACCCGATATAATCCCCAGCCATGTTCAAGTCCATTCGAGACAGTCTGGCTCGCACGCGCGACGCGGTTTTCGGCCGGGTCGCCACGCTGCTCGGACAGAGCGATATCACCGACGACACCTGGGAGCAGCTCGAGATCGCGCTGATCCAGGCAGATATGGGCGCCATCATCGCCGATGAGATGATCGGGCGGCTCCGCGCTCGCGCCGCGGCCGAGGGCATCGTGAACGCGGCCAAGCTGCGCTCCGCCCTGCGCGACGAGTTGCGCGGCCTGCTCGGCGAGCCGCGCCAGGTCCGCTTCGACCATCAGCCGACCGTCGTCGCCCTGGTCGGCGTCAACGGCTCGGGCAAGACGACGACAGTGGCCAAGCTGGCGCGCTATCTGCGCGGGCAGGGCAAGACCGTCATGGCCGCCGCCGCCGACACGTTCCGAGCGGCCGCCGTCGATCAACTGCAGGTCTGGGGCGAGCGCCTCAACTTCCCGGTGATCGCCGGGCAGCCGAACGCTGACCCGAGCGCCGTGGCCTACGACGCCGCAGCGGCGGCTCAAGCTCGCGGCATCGATGTGCTGATCGTCGACACGGCCGGACGCTTGCAGAGCAAGTACAATTTGATGGAAGAACTGCGCAAGGTCTCGCGTGTGATCGGCAAGGCAGTGCCGGGCGCGCCGCACGAGACCTGGCTGGTGCTCGACGCCATCACGGGCCAGAACGCGCTGTCGCAGGCGCGCGGCTTCAAAGACGCCTCCGGCGTCACTGGCGTCGTCCTGACCAAGCTCGACAGCTCAGCCAAGGGTGGCATGGCCTTCGCCATCCGCCGCGAGCTCGGGCTGCCGATCGTGTTCATCGGAACCGGCGAGCACTTCGAGGATTTCGCGCCGTTCGACGCCGAGAAGTTCGTGAACGGCCTGATCGAAGAGCCTGAAGAATCCCACTGACCATCTCGCGAGGCGGGCATGCTCGCTTCAAGAATCACGAAGGGAACAAGATGGAAGACCTGACCGCACGCCTGAATGTCATCGACGAGCGCCTGCATAGCCTGCTGGAGCGTCTTTGACCTACCTGTCAAAGAAGAACGCCTCGCCCACCTCGAGTCCCAATCCCAGGACCCGACGCTCTGGAACAACCCCGAAAACGCTCAGCGCACCATGCGAGAACTCTCGACGGTGCGTGATGAGCTCAATCAGCTGAAGTCCGCCAAACAGGGCATCGCGGATGCGCTCGAGCTGAGCCAGCTCGACGACGAGAGCATGCGCCAGGAGCTCGAGACCGAAGTCGCTCGGCTTGAAAAGCTCGTGCGCGAGATCGAGACCGAGACGATGCTCTCAGGCCCCTACGACCGCGACGACGCGATCTTCACGATCTTCGCCGGCGCCGGCGGCACCGAGTCGCAAGACTGGGTCGGCATGCTCTATCGCATGTATCAGCGCTACTGTGAAGACCATCGCTTCAAGGCCGAGGTGCTCGACCTGAGCGAGGGCGAAGAAGCCGGCATCAAGTCGGTGACGATGACGGTCAGCGGCCCGTTTGCCTACGGCCTGCTCAAGGCCGAGAAGGGCACGCACCGGCTGGTGCGCATCTCGCCCTTCGACTCGTCAGCTCGCCGGCACACGTCGTTCGCGTCGGTCGAAGTCTATCCCGAGGTCGAAGACATCGGCACGATCGAGATCCCGCCGAGCGAGATCGAGATGGACACGTACCGGGCCAACGGCGCCGGCGGCCAGAACGTCCAGAAGAACGCCACGGCCGTGCGCATCCGCCACCTGCCGACCGGCCTGATCGTCACCTGTCAGAACGAGCGCTCGCTGACCCAGAACCGCGAGAACGCCATGAAGGTGTTGCGCTCGCGCCTGCTGGCGATGAAAGAAGAAGAGCGGCAGAAGGAAATCAACGCCCTCAAGGGCGGCCGCGTCAAAGCGGAGTGGGGGCAGCAGATCCGGTCTTACGTGCTGCATCCCTACCAGATGGTCAAAGACCATCGCACCGACTACGAGACCAGCCAGACCGACAAGGTCCTCGACGGCGAGCTCGACGGCTTCATCGAAGCCTACTTGCAGAGCCAGGTCGGAGTGTAAGTCGAGGGGCGAGGGGCGAAGGGCGAGGAGCGAAGGGCGAACGCTGCCGCCCCTCGCGCCTCGCCCCTCGCGCCTCGCCCCTCGCCCCTCGACTACTGTCTTTCCGTCAACGCCAGCCTCACCCCCAACCCCACAAACGTCACAGCCGCCAGCCGCTGGATCCAGCGCTGGATGACCACGCGCGTCTTCAACCAGCCACCGACGCTGCCGGCGAACGCGCCCATCAGGCTGCCATACGTGATCGTCAGCATGGTGAAGACCAGGCCGTAGAGCAGGATCTGCACCGCGGCCGGCCCGGCAGCAGGATCCACGAACTGCGGCAGGAATGCCAGCAGGAAGAGCCCCGCCTTCGGGTTCGATACACCCACAAGGAAGCCTTGCGACAAGACAGCGCGACCGGCACGGCTCGTCGTCGGTGCGACCTCGGTGGCAAACACCGGCCTGTCGCTCGAGCGCCACAATTGCACGCCCAGATAGACCAGGTAAGCCGCGCCCGCGTACTGCACGATCCTGAACACCAGCACTGACGTTTGCAGAAGCGCCGCCAGCCCGGCCGCGATCGCGATCACCTGCACGATGAGGCCGAGCGAGTCGCCTATGGCGAAGACCACGCCGGCGCGTCGTCCCTGAGCGATGCCACGCGCCACGATGGCGATCAGGCTTGGCCCGGGCACGAGCACGATCGGCAGGGCCACTGCCAGGAAGGCGAAGAGGTGAGGGGGCATGGGTGATCCTTTCGAGAGGGATGAGCGGCGGAAGACGAATGACGAAGGTCGAATAGCCAATCAACCTTCGTCATTCGTCCTTCGGCGCTCGTCAGGTTTGTACTCATGGACCAGCCAGCGCTCTTCCAACGCCGGCCAGGCATCGGTCTGGTCGGCGACGTCGGCCCAGTTCTCCTTGCCGCTCCAATCGTCGATGGCGATGGCGTAGACGCTGGTACGCGCGAGGGCCGCCTCGCTGATCGGCATGATCTCGCGGCCGACGGTGAGTGGGGCGAAATACTTGCCGAGCAGGCCGGTGAGAGCGCCGCGCCGATCGTCGGCGTCGGCCAGGATGGAGGCCGTGCCGAAGACGATCGCGGCGCGATATTGCACTGAAGCTTCGAGCGGATCGTTGCTGGCCAGGAAGCGGCCGTGCTCGCTCACCTCGAGGCACACGCCCGGGTGTCGTTCGAGATTGGCGCGCACCCGGCCGGCGATGTTCGAGTGAAAGATGATGCGGTGGCGCGCCTCGTCGTACCAGTAGCTGGTCGGCGTCTGGAAGAGTTGATCATCCCAGCGCGTGGCGATGTGCGCGATCTCGCCGCGGTGCAGCAGCGCCTTGATCCAGGCGTCATCGCGACGATTGGCCGGGCGCCGCTGGCGTGACGGCGGGTTGCGCTGTGGATCGTAGTAATCGAGGCTCATGACAGCTCACTCCTGCGCGAAGGTGCCCAGAAGTGTACGTCAGGATGAGCCTATTCCAAACATCGAAGCGCCTTCTGAACGGCGAGCATGTCGTCCGAGGATCGGTGGCTAAGTTCGCCGACGTTGTGTAGGGGGGCTTGCCCGGGCGGCCAATGCCCTGAGGAAGATCCAGGCGCTAGAACAGGAACGGCAGAAAGCGCGTCGTCTTCTTCATGTACGCGCGATAAGGATCGCCAAAGAAACGCGCGCACTCGACCTCGTCGGCGCGTGCCGTCAGGATCAGCAGCCCCGTGGCCGCGCCCGCCAGGAGCGCGCTCCACACGCCCGGCCCTTTGAAGACGATGCCCCAGGTCAGCAGCAACAGCGAGCTGTACAGTGGGTGACGGATGTAGGCGTAGATGCCCGTTGTCACAAGCGATGTGGTTTTCTCGAACGCCAGCAAGTGAGGCTCGCCGTCGCGCTGCGTCGTGGCCCGCCCCTTGTCGATGAGCGTGCGCGTTCCCAGGACCAGTGGGATCAGGCAGCCAAACAGCAGGATCCATGACAGGATCTGGTTCCAGGTAAAGGGATCGCGGAACCAGACCTCGACGTTCATCCACGCCAGAGCCAGGATGCATTCCCAGGCGAAAAAGCGATAGAAACCGTGTGAACCGGGCGCCCGCAATGAGGCTCGCGAGATGTAGGCCAAAGCCGCCGAACAAATGACAAACGCCAGCGCGAGTGCCATGAGCTATTCCCTCCCGCTCGTGAGGTCCATCATACGTGGGCCGGGCCGTCGTGGTGGCCGGGGTGTACAGGCCGGGCCGGGCCTGCCCCGAACGGGCGAGATCGCACGAAGGGCACACGGCGCAACCAGCTGAAGGTCAGGACGTATACTGTGTTCATGCCACCTGCATTATCAGTCTCACAATTGAAGAAGTCCTTCGCCAACGTCGCGGCCGTACAGGATGTCAGCTTTGACGTCGAGCAGGGCGGGATTTTTGGTTTGCTCGGGCCCAATGGGGCCGGCAAGACCACGACGATCCGCATGATCATGGACATCCTGAAGCCGGATGCCGGCACGATCCGCATCCTCAATCACGCCCCGGGCCTGGGTCGCGAACAAATCGGATACTTGCCCGAGGAACGCGGCCTGTACCGCGGTCTGCGCGTCCTTGAGACGTTGGTTTACTTCGGCGAGCTCAAGGGCCTCTCGAGACCAGCGGCGCGTGAGCGCGGGCTGGCGCTCCTGAAGCGCGTCGAGCTCGACGACCGAGCGAAGGGCAAGGTCCAGGAGCTCTCGCGCGGCATGCAGCAGAAGCTGCAGATCGCGGCGACGATCATCCACGAACCGCAGATGGTCATCCTCGACGAGCCGTTTCAGGGCCTCGACCCGGTGAACGTCGACCTGGTGCGCACGCTCATTCGTGAGCTCCGCGACGAAGGCAAGACGATCATCCTCTCGGCCCACGAGATGCACCTTGTGGAGACGCTCTGCGAGCGGATCGCGCTGATCAACCACGGCCGCATCGTGCTCAACGGTGAGTTGGCCGACATCAAGCGCCAGTTCTCGCCGAACGCGCTCGAGATCGCGCCGTTTGTCGGCGTCGAAGGCCGGCCCGGCGTGGCGCACAGCGAGCCGCTGACGAACGGCAGCGGCCGGCCGCGAGGCGAGCGCATCACTCTGATGCCCGGTGAGACGCCTCAATCGTTTCTGCGAAGTCTCATCGACGGCGGCGCCCCGATCGAGCGCTTCGAGGTGGCCAGCGTCCCGCTGGACGAGATCTTCGTCCGCGTGGTGACGGGGAAGTAGACGACATGTTCGGACTTACACGCAAAACGCTCACGATCGCGCGCCATGAGTATCTGGTCAATGTGCGCCGCGGCGGCTTCATCTTCGCAACCCTGCTGATCCCTGGGCTCGGCCTGATCGGTTTGATCGTGGCCTCGTTCTTCGGCGGCCAGGCCGCGGGCTTTTTCGAAGAGCAGTTCGGCGGTTCGACGGAGCGGATCGGCGTCGTCGACAACTCCGGTCTTTACACGCCCGTGGCCGACGAATTCGCCGGCACTTTCTCTCTGTATGCCGACGAGAGTTCAGCGCGCAATGCCTTGCTCGGTCGCGACGTCGTCGGGTACGTGGTCATTCCCGCGGACTTCGCAACCGGCGGTTCCGTGGCTTCCTACGTTCGCAGCGGCGGCGGGTTCTCGAACCTGATCGCGCTCGACAGCAGCCGGATGCAGCAGTTCCTGGTTCGCGGTCTGCTCGACTCGAAGGTCGACCCGGCCACCGCCAATCGTGTGGAACGGCTGCTGACCGAAAGCGTCGACCCCGTTTCGCTCGATGACAAGGGCCAGGTCGTGACCGACGACAACGGCTCCAACGCCTTTGCTCAAGGCGCAGGTTTCGCCGTCTCATTCGGCATCTCGATCCTGCTCTTCGTCTCCATCTTCACGTCGGCGGGCTATTTGCTGCGCAGTGTCGGCGAAGAGAAAGAGAATCGCGTGATGGAGGTCGTGCTGTCGTCTGTGACGGCGGCTGACCTGCTGGCCGGCAAGGTGATCGGCCTCGGCGCGCTCGGCCTGACGCAGGTGACGGTCTGGATCCTGTCGGCCGTGTTGATCACGGGCGGGCTCGGGGCTGTCGCCATCGCTGCGCTGGCCGTGCTCAGCCCCGGCGTGTTCGCGCTGGCCATCGCGTACTTCATCCTCGGTTACCTGATGTTCGGCACGTTGATGGCGACGGCCGGGTCGCTCGGCACCAGCATGCGCGAAAGCCAGCAGATCGCGGGCGTGTTCTCGTTCGCGGCGGCGATCCCGTGGATGATCAACGGCTTTGTCTTCGCCAACCCGAACTTCATCGTGGCGCGCATCTTGAGCTGGATCCCCCTGACTGCGCCGATGATGATGATGATCCGCTTGCCGCATGGCGACATCCCGGTTGAGGACATCGTCATCAGCCTGGCCGGTCTGATCATCACAGTGCCGCTGGTCATCTGGGGCGGGGCCAAGGTCTTCCGCACCAGCCTGCTCATGTACGGCAAGCGCATGTCGTTGCGCGAGATCTGGTCGACGCTGCGCGCGGCCTGAGGGGCCGCACCTGAGCCGCGGGCCCCGTTCGCTCTTGCCTCAATCCGCCGTCACTTCTCCTGCCCGGCTTCCAGGCCGGCGGGAGGGTGGCGGCGGCAGCCATCGATCTCTATCAGCCCCCAACCGCAAAGCGTCGCCTGATGCACTACCATTCGCCCAGGAGGGCGGGCGGTCAGGTTTTGGGCCGCTCCAATGATTTTCGTGTGACCGGGTCGTTTGGATTGCTCACCCGGCGACTGCCGACGCTCCTGGCCGACGCTGTTCGCGAACCGTTCACCCTGACCTTCAGGGCCGCGGAAATCGAACACGCCTATTGCCAGGACCGCGCGCAAAGGCTCCTCGGCCAGACGCGGATGGCGCTCGTCATGGGCATCCTGATGTATGCCGTGTTCGGAGCCCTCGACCGGTATCTGATCCCCGAGGCCGCCGACCTCGCCTGGTGGATCCGCTTTGCGATCGTCTGCCCCGTGGCGGTGGCCGTGGTCGGCCTGACCTTCGTGCGACGCCTGCAGCCCTGGCAGGAAGTCGCCACCGTCACATCGGGCCTGATCGGCGGATTGGGGATCGTGGCGATGGTGGCGAGCGCTGAGCCACCCGGAAGCTACCTGTACTACGCCGGCCTTCTCCTTGTCGTGACGTTTAACCTCGTCTTGCTCCGGCCGCGCATCGTGGTCGCGGCCGGGATCGCTGTCGCCGTCTTCAGCGCCTACGAGGTGACGGCGATCTGGATCAACCCGACCCCGACCGCGATTCTGATCAACAACACCTTCTTCTTCGTGGCGTTTGTCGTCCTCGCTCTGATGGCGAACTACCTGCTCGAGGTCTACATGCGCTCCGACTTCGTCCAGCGGCGGGTCATCCAGGCGCAGACCTTGAGGCTTGAGGAACACCTGGCCGAGGTCGAGGTCCGGCGGCGCGAGGCTGAGGAGCACGCTCAGATCGATCCGTTGACGGGTCTGTACAACCGCAGACACTTCTTCGCCATGCTCGACTACACCTGTCGGCCCGGCCGGCAAAAGGGAGAGTGGAGCCTTTCGGTGTTGTTGATGGACCTCGACCACTTCAAGCGGATCAACGACACCTTCGGCCATCGCATCGGCGACCAGGTGCTGCAAAGCATCGCGCAGGCCTTGCGCTTCGGCATCCGTCACGGCGACGTCGCCAGCCGCCACGGCGGTGAAGAGTTCGCGATCCTGCTGCCCGATGCCAACGCCGAGACTGCGGCGGCGGTCGCCGAGCGGCTGCGGCTGATGGTCGAGTCGACCGTCATCCCGACGGACAAAGGCCCAATCCGATGTACCGTCAGCATCGGGGTCGCCACACTGACCGACCGGGACGGCGACTTCGACGTCCTGCTCGAGCGGGCAGACCGGGCGTTGTACGCAGCCAAGGGCCACGGGCGCAATCAGGTTCAACTTGCCGATCCGCTGCCGACGATGGCCGCCTGACCGGGTGATCTGTCGAGAGAAGGGCGGGCAGGTCGGGACAAGACGCCACATCGTGTTTTTTTTAAGATTTGACAGGTTCGACGGCTTCCTTAGCTTGACCTAAGATTATGTATGGTCGATTCTGCCTTCTAACTTGACTCCCGTTCGAAACCCGATATAATTCAGGGGCTGTCAACATACCACAAGCGCCGAAAAGGTTTTTCGGGCGCTTGTTTTTCTATTCCCCCAAGTTAGCACGCTTGTTCTACGCTCGCTCAACAAGTGGAGGTTGATGCATGTCGGATCTGTATCGCGAAAGCTCAGCAGAAGCCAAGATCTTCCAGGCGCTGCGCATCAGCCTGGCGTCCCCGGATCAGATCAGGTCATGGTCGTACGGCGAAGTGACCAAACCGGAGACCATCAATTACCGGCGTCTGCGCCCTGAGAAGGACGGCCTGTTCGACGAGGCCATTTTCGGACCGACTCGGGATTACCAGTGCTACTGCGGCAAGTATAAGAACATCCGCTATCGCGGCATCGTCTGCGACAAGTGCGGCGTCGAAGTGACCCGCTCGTCGGTTCGCCGCGAGCGCATGGGCCACATCGAGCTGGCGGCGCCCGTCGCTCACGTCTGGTACACGCGCCGCGTGCCGTCGTACCTGGGCGTGCTGCTCGACGTCTCGCGCCGCAACCTCGATCGCGTGTTGTACTTCGCCCAGTACGTGGTGACCTCGGTCGACGAGGACGCGCGCCAGAAGGCGCTCAAGCGCCTCGACGAGGATGCGGGGCGGGAGGAAAAGCGCCGCCTCGATGAGGTCAATCAGAAGATCGCGTCGCTCAAGCAGCATCGCGACAAGAAGCTCGGCGACCTCGAGGGTAAACGCGAAACCATCCGTGAGAAGTTCGAGGCCGACGCGGCCGAGAAGATCGACCCCGTCATGAAGGAAGCGCAGAAGCTCGAGCGCTCCCTGGCCGACAAGGTCGACACGACGATCCGCGTCCCGATCGAGTTCTCGTACACGGGCGAAGTCATCGCCGACAAGGGCGAGACCATCGGCCGCAAACACACCCAGTCGCTGACCAAGATGGTCCAGGCCTACGTGGGCAAGCTTGAAAGCGATCTGAAGGAAAAGCGCGACCGTCAGCTCGAGAAGGTCAAGGAAGACGTCGAGAAGGCGCGCGCCGAGGCCGATATGGCCATCGCCCAGCTGCGCACCGACGTCGAGACCGGCCCGAACGTGGCGGCCGACAACGCCGCCCAGGAGCGCGATGAGCTGCTCAGCCTGCAGCCGATGATGTTCCTCGGCGAGGCCAAGTACCGCGAGCTCAAGCAGAAGTACGGCCAGGTCTTCCGCGCCGACATGGGCGCCGAGGCGTTCATGGAGCTGCTGCGCAACATGAACCTCGAGAAGACGGCCAAGGAGCTCTGGCACGAGATCCGCTCGACCAAGTCGAAGCAGAAGCGCAAGAAGGCGCTCAAGCGCCTGAAGGTGGTCGAGGCCCTGCGGCGCTCGAGCAACCGCCCCGAGTGGATGGTGCTCGCCGTCCTGCCGGTCATCCCGCCGGACCTGCGCCCGATGGTCCAGCTCGACGGCGGCCGCTTCGCGACCTCCGACCTGAACGACCTTTACCGGCGCGTGATCAACCGCAACAACCGGTTGAAGCGCCTGCTCGAGCTCGGCGCCCCTGATGTGATCGTGCGCAATGAGAAGCGCATGCTTCAGGAGGCCGTCGACAGCCTGATCGACAACAGCCAGCGCGGCAAGATGCTGTCGCGCCGCGGTCGCCGCGAGCTCAAGTCGCTCTCGGACATGCTCAAGGGCAAGAAGGGCCGCTTCCGTCGCAACCTGCTCGGCAAGCGTGTCGACTACTCTGGCCGCTCGGTCATCGTGGTCGGCCCGACGCTCAAGCTGCACCAGTGCGGCCTGCCGAAGACCATGGCGCTCGAGCTGTACCGCCCGTTCGTGATCGCCAAGCTGGTCGAGTACAACTACGCCTCGAACGTCAAGGGCGCCAAGCGCTTCATCGAGCGCGAGCGGCCTGAGGTGTGGGAGGTGCTCGAGGAAGTCATCCGCACGCGGCCGGTGCTGCTCAACCGCGCGCCGACGCTGCACCGCCTTGGCATCCAGGCCTTCGAGCCGATCCTGGTCGAGGGCAAGGCCATCCAGATCCACCCGTTGGTCTGCTCGGCCTTCAACGCCGACTTCGACGGCGACCAGATGGCCGTGCACGTGCCGCTCTCCGACAAGTCGGTCGAAGAGGCGCGCACGCTGATGCTGTCGACCACCAACCTCCTCAAGCCGGCCGATGGCGAACCGATCGTCGGCCCGCAGAAGGACATGGTGCTCGGCGTCTACTATCTGACGTTCATGCACCCGCTCGAGCGCAAGGGCCACGGCCGCGTGTTCTCCGACCTCGACGACGTCGAGCTGGCGTACGGGCTGGGGCAGGTGGACATCCACGCCAAGATCCGGGTGATGATCACCACCTGGTACAACGAGAAGAACGAGCGCTACGCGCGCCCGCAGCGCCGCCTGGTGGAGACCACCGTTGGCCGCGCGCTCTTCAACCGCATCCTGCCCGACGAGATGCGCCTGTACAACGACTCGCTCGACAAGGGCGGCCTGCAGAAGCTGGTCGGCCGCTGCTACCAGGTCATCGGGCCTGAGCGCACGACCGATGTGGTCGATGAGATCAAGAACATCGGCTTCAAGTTCGCGACCCGCTCGGGCACCACGATCGCCATCTCGGACCTGAGCGTCCCGGCCGAGAAGGCCACGATCGTCGAGCACACCCTGGCCGAGCAGCAGGACCTGGAGCGCATGTTCCAGCGCGGTCTGTTGACCGAGCAGGAGCTCAACGAGCGCATCATCGAGATGTGGACCAAGGCCCGCGACGAAGTCGCCAAGGCCGTGCGCGCCAACCTCGACCCGGCCGGCTCGCTGGCCATGATGGCCAACTCCGGCGCGACAAAGGGCGGTTTCGGCCCGATCTCGCAGCTGGCCGGCATGCGCGGCTTGATGGCCGACCCGAGCGGCCGCATCATCCCGCTCCCGATCCGGTCGAACTTCCGCGAGGGCCTGACGACGCTCGAGTACTTCATCTCGACCCACGGCGCCCGCAAGGGTCTGGCCGACACCGCGCTCCGCACGGCCGACGCCGGTTACCTGACCCGCCGTCTCGTCGACGTCGCGCAGGACCAGATCGTCAACCGGCTCGACTGCGGCACCGAAGGCGGCATCTGGGTCCGCCGCAAGGATGACGTGGCCGGGCAGTCGTTCTTCGAGCGCGTCATCGGGCGCGTGGCCGGGCGAGACATCCTCGACCCGAAGACCGAAGAAGTCATCGTGGCGCACAACGCCCTGATCGACGAGGCCGAGGCGCATCGCATCCAGGCTTCGGAGATCGCCGAAGTGTTCGTGCGCAGCCCGCTGACCTGCGCCGCCGAGCTCGGCATCTGCCAGCGCTGCTACGGCCGAGACCTCGGCCGCGGCTCGCTCGTGGAGATCGGCGTGGCGGTCGGCATCCTGGCCGCGCAGTCGATCGGCGAGCCGGGCACGCAGCTGACGCTGCGCACGTTCCACACCGGTGGTGTGGCGGCGGGCGGCGACATCACGACTGGTCTCCCGCGCGTCGAAGAACTCTTCGAGAGCCGCAAGAAGCCCAAGGGCGAAGCGGTGATCACCGAGATCGACGGCGTCGTCGAGATCGTGCGCTCCGAGAAGGCCGGCGGCCCGCTGTTCGTCAAGGTGATCGACGCGGCCACCATGCACGACGAGTACGAAGTGCCCGGCAACTTCAGCGTCAAGGTCGAGAACGGCGCGACAGTGAACGCCGGCGATCTGCTGGCCGGCCGCGGCGAACAGGAGATCAAGGCCTCGCACGGCGGCAAGGTCAAGCTCAAGGAACGCTCGATCGTGGTGAGCTACGAGCGCCGCGAGGAGCAGGAGTACGAAGTGCCGGCGTCGATGCGCCTGCTGGTCATCGACGGCCAGCGCGTGCAGGCCGGCGCGTCGCTCACCGAAGGCGCGCTCAACCCGCACCGCATCCTGCGCATCCTGGGCCGCGAGGCCTGCGAGCTGTACCTGCTGACCGAGATCCAGAAGGTCTACCGCCAGCAGGGCCAGAACATCAACGACAAGCACTTCGAGGTGATCATCCGCAAGATGCTCTCGAAGGTGCAGATCACGCGCCCCGGCGACACGCTCTACCTGCCGGGCGAGCTGATCGACCGCCTGCGCCTGCAGCGCGAGAACGGCGCGCTCCTGGCCGACGGCAAGAACCCGGCCACCGGCGCCCCGGTCCTGCTCGGCGTGACCAAGGCCTCGCTGTCGACCGACTCGTTCCTGAGCGCGGCCTCGTTCCAGCACACGATCAAGGTGCTGGCCGGCGCTGCGATCGAGGGCAAGGTCGACCCGCTCTACGGTCTGAAGGAGAACGTGATCATCGGCAAGCTCATCCCGGCCGGCACGGGCTTCTGGATGTACAACACCCGCCCCGAGGAGGCCGCCGAGGTGATCCCGGCGCCCGCTACGGATGGCGACGAAGCCGCTCCGCCGCCGGAGCTCCCGGTCGCGGGCGACTGAGAGACCGCGGATTGCCACAAACGAAGCGAGCAGTCGCCAGGGTGTGACCGGCGTGGTTGACGCCAGATCACTTCAGACCCTGTCAAAGAGATCGCCTGGCTCTCACTGCAAAAGCTCTATCACAACCAGCACGAAGGATCTCCTCCATAGACTCGCATGCTGTGGGAGACAGCGCCGCTGCGGCCGCGGAGTCGGAAAGGCGATCCTTCGCGCTCATTGTGCGCGCTTTGGGGCATAGGCGGTTGGGCGCTCTGGATGACAGGGCGAGGGGGGATTCGGCGCGGCCCGACACGACACAGCGCAGGCAGGAGGGCTGCCAGGACAGGGTGCAGTCAGGACAGGAGGCAGCCAGGACAGGAGGCAGTCAGGACAGGGGGCTGCCAGGACAGGAGACAGCTCGGTTGGGAGGCAGTCAGGACAGGGGGCTGCCAAGATAGGAGGCTGCCAGGACAGGAGACAGCCCGGTTGGGAGGCAGTCAGGACAAGGGGCTGCCAGGACGGAAGACAGCCAAGACAGGGGCAGCCAGGATAGGACACGGGCAGGGCAGGACGCGGGCGAAACTCGCAGACTCACGTCATCTCAATGAGGTTCGTGGCCGAGCAGGCGAAAGATGAAGGCCCGTTCACCCTTCGTCATTCGTCTAAGACTCAGGCGCCTTCATTCGTCTGCGGTCCGCCGTTCGCGGTCTTTTGCATCACCACAAACTCGCGCCGGATCGCGGCGGTCGTGAGGAACAGGGTTTCGCGGAGGTGGCCGACAAGGGCCGGGGCCTCGCTCAAGCGCCCTTCGCGCGCGGCCTGCTCGAGCAGAGCGGCAAGGCTTTGAGTGCGCTTGAGGCCGAGGTTGCCGCTGCTGCCTTTCAGGCTGTGCGCAAGGGCGCGGAGCTGCGTGGCGTCGGCGCGCGCGACCTGCGTGTCGAGGTCCTTCAACAGCCCTGGGATGGAGTCGACGAACTGGCTGGAGATCTGGGCGACCACATCCTGCCCATATTCTTCGGTCATCTCGCGCAGGCCCGTCAGCGGATCGGTGAAGGGCGCGCCGCCCGACGAGCCGTTCGTCGGCTCGGGCGCTGGCAGGGCCCCGGGCGACGGATGCGAGTCCCGGTTCTCCCAGCGGACGAACGCGGCGCGTAGATCCTTGATCTGCAGCGGCTTCGAGAGGTAGTCGTTCATGCCGGCCTGCAGGCAGGCTTCGCGATCGCCGGGCAAGGCGTTCGCGGTCAGCGCGACGATGTACGGCTGACGTTCGGCCGGGAGTTCAGCTCGAATGCGGCGCGTGGCGCTCAACCCATCCAGCTCTGGCATCTGCATGTCCATCAGCACGACGTCGTAATCGGTTTGGGCGGCGGCCGCCACGGCCTCGAGCCCATTCACCGCCAGGTCGGCGGCGAAGCCCAGTTTCTCGAGCATCAGGAGCGCGAGCTTTTGATTGATGGCGTTGTCTTCGACAAGCAGCACACGGTTCGGCGCCTGCGACTGTTTTGAGGTCGGCGCGACGTTGACAGGCACCGTCACGGCTGGCCCCGATGAGCCGGTCAGCCCGTGCTCGACGATGTCGCGCAGCGTAGCGGCCTTGACGGGCTTGGTCAGCCAGAGCGCGTTCGAGCCGGGCTTCGGGCCGGGCAGCAGCGAGGTCAGCGTCACGAGCGGCGCCGGCGGATTGCTCCGGGCGCGCAGGGCCTGCTGGAAGGCCTCGGCCTCGTCGTCGAGCGTGCTCGAATCGGCGATGACCAGATCGAAGACGCGCTCGCCGGCGATCAGATCCCGGGCCTCTTCGACGCTATCGACCGGGGTGGGGCGCATGCCCCAATCGCGCAGCATCAGCGCGAGCGCCTGGCGTGTGAATCCGTGTCGTTCGACGATCAGGACACGCCTGCCGCTCATCAGGCTGCCCGGCTCGCTGCCGGGCGAGGCCGTCGTCTCGGCGATCGGGGCCTCAAGCGTGAAGATGAAGCGCGTGCCTTCACCCGGGATGCCTTCGCTCTCGACCCAGATGTGCCCGCCCATGGCCTCGACCAGCGACCGTGAGATCGCCAGACCCAACCCGGTGCCACCGAAACGACGCGTGATCGTGGCGTCTACCTGGCTGAACGCCCTGAACAGCCGGTCCTGCAAATGCGGCGCGATGCCGAGACCCGTGTCGCGAACTGTGAAGACGAGCTGTTCCTTGTCGCCGGGCGCCTTGGCCGCCATGTCGAGCGAGGCGCGCCGGATGTGGAGCGTGATCTCGCCGACCTCGGTGAACTTGACAGCGTTGTTCAAAAGGTTCGCCAGCACCTGGCGCAGCCGTGTCTCGTCGCCGACCAGGCTTTCGGGCACATCCGGCTCCACCAGCAGCGCTAGCTCGAGATCCTTTTCGGCAGCGCGCGTCGACACAAGGTCGAGCACGCTCTCGGCCAGCTGGCGGATCGCGTATGGCCGCTGCTCGAGATCGAGACGCCCGGCCTCGATCTTCGAGAAGTCGAGCAGATCGTTGATGAGGTTGAGCAGCACCTCGCTGCTGCTGCGGATGGCTTGCACGAGCCCGAGTTGTTGAGCGTTCAGCGGCGACTCCAGAAGCAGGCTTGTCATGCCTGTGACACCGTTCATCGGCGTCCGGATTTCGTGGCTCATCGTAGCCAGGAACTGGCTCTTGGCCAGATTGGCGGCCTCAGCCGCCTCGCGCGCTGCGCGGTTTTGCTCGAACAGGCGGGCGTTCTCGAAGGCAGCTGCAGCATGGGCGGCCAGTTGCTCGGCCAGCTGAAGGTCTTCGTCTCGGTAGGCGTGCGCTTCGACGCTGTGGATCACGAACCCGCCGAGCACCTTCTGCCCGCTGCGCAGCGGCACAGCCATGGCCGAACGGACCTTTGTGCCGCTGATCTTCTCGAACTCCACGCCAAGCCCCTGCATCAAGGCGTGAGCGTCGTCGCCGAGGATGAACGGCTCGCCCGCCACGATGACGCGTCCGAGCAGGCCGATGCCCAGCTCGCGCGCGCGCACGGGCAGGCGCGTGCCCTGGACATCGATGTAGATGACGTCGTGAGTGTTGGCATCGGTGCCCACAAGGCCGATCGATATGCCGTCGACATCCAACACGGCCGCGAGTGTTTGATGGATGGCCGCGCAGACCTGCTCTCGGTCGATCGAAATGCTGATGGCTTGACTGCCGGCATACAGCCTGCCGCGCCGCTCCGTCTCTTCGCGCTGCGAGGCATACAGCCGGGCGTTCTCAAAGGCCGTGGCCGCCTGGTTGGCGATGGCTTCCAGCCAGGCCGCGTCTTCCTCGGTATAGGGCCGATCCTTGACGCCCGATTGCAGTGTGATGGCGCCCACGATCGTCGATCCCAGCTTGATGGGCACGGCCAGCAAAGCCTCGATCGGCGACTTGTTCTCGGTTGCCGTCAGGGTCGCGCCCTCAGGCGTATAGATCAGCGCGTGATGAGCCTGCAAGAGCTCGAGCACGTCGGTGTTGCGGACGAAGCGGTTTCCCGTGGTCATGACATGCCCGAGGAAGCCGGCGCCAGCCGGTCGACGGGACTTCGGGCCGATGGTGTCTTCAATCCGCAGGTAAACGACGTCGTGTTCGTCGCGATCGGGCGTGAGCAGGCCGATCGCGATGAAGTCGGCCTTGATCACTTGCCGCACCGATCTGTCGATCGCCTGACAGATGAAGTCGCTGTCGATCGAGGCCCCGATCTCTCGCGTGACCTGATACAGCTTGTCGCGTCGTTCGGCCGCAGTCTTCTGCTCGGCGTACAGTCGTGCGTTTTCGAAAGCTGTGGCGGCCTGGTTGGCGATCAACTCGAGCAGAGCCAGATCGTCGGCGCCAAAGGTGCTGTCGGGTTGCATGCCCTGCAGCGTGATCGCGCCCAGGTTGGCGGAGCCCAGGCGGATGGGCAGGGCGAGCAGCGCGCGCACGAGTTCGCGATCGATGCCCTGGTGACCCGGCAGGAAGTCGTGCGAGTCCACTGCTCGCAGAAGCTCCGATGCATCCGCGTTGCGCAGGATCTCTTTTCCTTGCTGGATCACATGGCCCAGCAGACCCGTCCCGCCCGGATAGGTGCGTGGCCCGCGCGTGCGGTTTTGATAGCGCGCGTAGACAACGGTATGGGTGGATTGGTCTTGATCCTGCAGGCCGATGGCGATGAAGTCGAAGGCGATCACCTGCCGAAGCGCCGCGTCGATGGCCGCACAGATCTGCTCTCGATCCACGCTGGCGTTGATGTCTCGGCTGATCCTGTACATCAGGTCGCGCCGCAAGGTCGCGAGGCGTTGATCCTCATACAGCCTGGCGTTTTCGATGGCGATCGCTACCTGGGCCGCGAACGACTGAACCAATCGTTCGTGTTCGACGGTGAACACACCTGGCTGCGTGTGGTCGATCGCGAGCATGCCGATGACGCGATCGCGCACCAGCAGCGGCACACCGAGCCAGGAGCGGATGTGCTGGGCGTTGTGGGTTTGGCGGAACACCGGGTAATGCAGGCTGACATCGTCGAGGCGAACCGGCCTGCGCGCCGCGATGACGACGGCGTTGGGGTTGTCGCCCGGCACCGGGATGCGGAAGCCGATGACCATGCTCGGTTCGGCCCAGCCACGGGCGCCGATCACTTCGAGGCTATCGTCGCGCAGCAACTGCACCGACGCCGTCTCATAGCCCACGACCCGTTGAAGGCCGTCGAGGATGCGCTCGAGCGCCGTCTCCTGGCTCAAAGACGCCGAGACTGCGAGGCCGGCATCGTAGAGCAACTCGGCCTGCGAGATTCGCTGCTCCGCCTCGGCGAACAGCCGAGCGTTCTCGACCGACGAAACCACGAGGTTGGCCAACAACTCGACGAGCTGCGCGTCGGTGTCGGAGTAGGTCTGTGGCCAGCGCGTCTGGAAAGACAGCATGCCGATGACGCGATCGCCGAGGCGCAGCGGAGTGCCCAGGGCTGCGCGCCGCCAGGTGTCTGCCTGATCAGACAACTGCTGGCACCCGATGAGCGAGGCGATGGCCGGCTGGCTGATGTCGGCGAAGGTGACCGTCTTCGCTGCGCGAATGACGTACGTCGCGAAACGCGGCTCGTCTAGATCGACAGTCTCGGGCGGCAGTTCTCGACCCTCGTCGTAGGTGTAGTCATATGACACCGTATGGCCGTCGCCCAGCAAACGCGCCAGCGCAAACGTGTCGACCGGCAGGATCTGCGACACGGCTTCATGAACGGCGCGTCCGATGTCGGCCGTCGTAGCGGTAGCCGTCAGGCGGTGGCTGACGCGGTAGAGCACTTCACGCCGGGAGATGAGCTCAACCAGGTCGTTGTGCAGCCGGGCATTCTGAATGAGGATGCTCGCCTGTCGCGCGAACAACGTCAGGACGCGCGTGTCATCTTCGGTGAAGACGCGGTCGGCGCGGCTGTCGGCCACGGCCAGAATGCCGAGCGGAGCGCCGCGCAGATCGAACATCGGGGCCATGATCAGCGAGCGCAGGTCGTTGCGGATGTCTTCGATGGAGCCCGGCAAGGCGGCATAATTGGCGACCTGGACCGCGCGGGCTTCACGGAACGTGCGGGCCGTCAGCGGCTGCGCGAACGACACCTTGAAGCCTTTCGGCATGCTGTCCGGGCAGTTGTGGCGGCCCTGGACCTCGAGGTGAGTGCCCTCGGCCGTGATCACCGAAAGAGCCGCAGAGTCGGCATGGAGCATGTGCGTCGCCTGGCGGGGAAGCTGTTCGAAGAGCTGCTCGAGATCGAGCTCGATCGACGAGTCGACCAGCGCCTGGTTGAGTTCCTCGAGGTTGCGAGCGCGCTCTTCGGCGGAATGCTCCATTCGAGCACGTTGCACGTTGGCTTCGATGGCTTCATCGCGCAATCGGCTCGTGGTCGCGCTCAGACCGAGCTTGTCGGCCACCAGGAGCATGAAGTCCGCGTCGGCGGCATCGAACCGGCGCGGCGACTGGACGCCGCAGCTGAGGACGCCGATCACAAGCTCCATGTCTCGAATGGGGACAAAGACCTCGCCGGCCGGGTCGGGCTCTTCGTCGCCGGTCTTCTGGTCGAGCGGCGGAAGCAGCCTTAGTCCGCTGTCGAGCGCGGCCCTGGCGCTCGCAGGCTCCGGCGGCTTCGACACTCCGGCTTCGCACAGCAAGGTCAGCTCGGCGCCCTTCGACGAGAAAACGGCGGCGTGGCTGAACCCGAACAGATCGCGCAACATCGAGACCACTTCAGCGGCGAATTCCGGATATTCGATCTCGTTCGACAGGAGTTCACTGCAACGAGACGTCAGTTGCAGCTCGGCGATGTGACGTTCGAGCTCGCGATTGGTCAAGGCGAGTTCAGCCGTGCGCTGGATGACCTGGCGCTCGAGGCTCTGATGGAGACGGGCGTGATCGATGCCGATCGCGATCTGGCGTGCGCAGGCCAGCGTCGCCGGCTGAAGGTCCTTCAGACCCTCGCCAGGCTCGGCCACAAGGATGCCCACCGGCCGCTCTTTGGCGATGAGCGGCAGGATCAACGCGTGCTCGAGCTCGAGGCTCTGCAGGGCATCATGGGCGGTCTCGGTGAGATGCGGATGCTGGAGCGAAAGCCTGGCTGGCTGACGCATGCCAATGACTTCTTCAAGAAACCGAACGAAGGGAGAAGGAATATCGTCGAGGGCGCTCGCACACGGCTCGCCCGCCGCGCGAATCCCCCAGGCATTGTCGATGTGCCTGCCGCTGCCGTCGACGGTGAAGAGCCACAGACGTTGATAGGGCAGGTGGTTGCGGAGGACGTTCAGGCTGGCCAGCGCAAGCGCTTCGAGGTTCTCAGATGTGTTGACCGCTCGACTGACCTCCTGCAACAAATTGACTTCATTCAACCTGACCTGGAGATCGATGTTCTGCCGCTGCAAGTGGCTTGCGGCGTCTTCGAGGGCCAGCAGTTGCTGATCGATCGCGCGCTCGATCTGGGACTGCGTATCCAGGGTGGCCAGTCGATGGTCGCGCGTCCGGCGGATATGCGTCACAAGCAGCCAGACGCCGGCCAGGCCGGCGGCGCCAAATGCCCAGACACGGGTCATATCGGTCAGACCCAGGACAAGCCCAATCACGAAGACGACGGCCGCTAACAGGTTGCCGACCTGGATGAAGGGCGGCTCCTTGGGATTGGTCCACGTGACCTGCCACTCACTGTGCGAATCGCCTCTCGAGAGATCCTTGCGTTCGATCACCTCAGCTGGCGGAAGGTTGGCATGGATGCGCGGGAGTTCGGCCAGCAGCCCGGCCATCATGTCCTTGGTGAAGGCGACGAGACGCGCGGCGACGATCGGCGGGACGTTTCGAAAATCGTCGGGCACGTACTGCCGGATGACGACCTGGGTGTTCGACACCCGCTCGCATTGCAGCCTGACGTGCGCCATGAACCGGACGAGGAACGGCAGCGAAGCGTAGACATGGCTGAGGCCTAGGCCCGTGTACGCAATCCACCCGGCTGGAATGCCCATTTGTGGGATCCAGTGATAGGCAAACTCTTCGTCGTTGAGGATCTCCTCGCAGAACGTCACGGCGTAGACGAAGAACTCGTACGAGTAGCCGAAACCCGACTGCTTCAGACTCTCGGCCGTGACGTGATAAGCGGGCTCGACGATGGCTTCGTTCAGCCGTCGAATCAGTTCGTTTCGAGCGTGGGCGCTCGCCTGGCTGATCTCCGTTCGAGCAACTTCTGCGAACGCCGCTGATCCATGGCGCTGGCGCGCGAGGTGCTCGGCACGGCGCTCGAGATAGTGGAGGAGCATGCCCACTGTGGCGCCACGCACCTCGGATATCGCGCGTCCGTGCTCATCCTGCCCGAAGGGGCGTCCCGTCATCTGACGCGGCAACGGCAGGAGGAGATCATCCATGCGTTGACGACTCTCGTCCCTGAGATCTTCAGACGTCATAACGCATAGATTGTAGGGGGAAATCGGTGGTCGATGCCCAAACCTAACGCAGGATTTGGCGGACGTTTACGGGAATTTCACCAACTTATTACCGCTTTCAAACGGCGCGAGGGCTGGATAAGCCGCCAGGACCAGTGAGCGCGCTCCCAATCCAACGAGCGGCCAACGCCGACTCCGCCGGCACCGCCGGCGGAGTCGGCGGAGTCGGCGTTGCATCAGGGCGCGGCCTCTTCCAGGACGACGACGTTGGTCCAGGTGAGCGGGTTGGCCAGCTGAGCGCCGGCGACGCTGGTCACCTGACTCTCCTGTTCGCCAGTGCCGGGCGAGTCGTCATCGTTGACCGCCAGGATCAGCGCAAAGGTCCGGCCGGCTGCGGGTGTGGTGCCGAGCACACTCCACGGCACGGTGAACTCCAGGTTGTAGCCGGTTTCGGTCCGTTGCGAGCCGATGAGAACGCCCTGGTCGAGTGGCCGCCTGAACTGGGCCGGGAGCCAGAAGAACGCGTTCGGACCTGTGGTGCCGCCCGCCAGGTCACCGGGCGAGACGCCGATCTGATACTCGCGGCCGCTCAACGTGGACTGGCGTTCTCCGGGCCCGGTGCTCAACCAGATCTCGACGCTATCGCCGCGGAACAGCGACTCGCCAACGGACTGTTGGACGAAGACGTCGTCCTGAACGCGAACAGCGAAATACAACTGAGTGTCGTCCCAGACGACGTTCCAGGACGCAGAGGCATCGGCCGGGCCCGTCCAGTTGTCGGCGCCGAACCCCGCTCGGCTCGCGGGGTAGACCAACGCCGGCCATTCGCTCAGGTCGCCATTGACCTGCGGGCCCTGATCCGTGATCTTGACGATGCCGGTCGCCGGCCCATCGGGCCCGACGACGCCGCCGCTCTGCCCGGGGCCCGGGGTCGGCGTGGGGCGCACAATCGACGTCGACGGCTTGAGGCATGGATCGTAGTCAGCACCGAGGATGACGCGATAGGGCGACGTCGCGTTGGGGTCGGGTTGCGCGATGACATGGTCGTCGCTGATCTTGAAGATGCTCTGCAGGGAAGCCCGGATCGACCCCTTGGGACTGCTGCTGAAGTCGTATAGGACCGTGTTCGCGTAGTCCGCCCGATCGCTCTGGCCGACCACCGGGATGATCCCCGACCATTGCAGGTTGTCGACGGCCAGGGCCGTGTAGTCTCCGAAACGCGTCCCGTTCCAGACCTCGACGGCCGGCCCTCCGCGCGAAAGGCTGTTGCCAGGCGGAGGCAGGAAGGCCTCCTGGAGCAGGGCGCTGATCGCGCCACGATCGGGCAGCAGCACCGCGGCCCCGCCCGGCGTCGTCCAGCTCCAGACCTGATCGCGCCCGACGAAGCGCGACTTAATCCGGCTGTTGTCGAGTTGGGCCGCCATCGGCACGAACTGCAGGATGTCGCCGATGCCGAGGTCGGTGTCCACGATCTGGACGTACTGGGCGTAAAGGTCGGGCACCTTGGGCAGCATGCCGAGTTGAAGGCCCTTTTCGAACAGCGCCCGTAGCACCTGATGCTGCCGCCGCGAACGGTCGAAGTCGCTTGAGCGTTTGCGCGAGCGCGCGTACCAGAGGGCGTAGTCGCCATCCATCTGCACCAGGCCGACAGGCACCGTGTAAAGCTCCCAGTTGTCGGCGTTCTGGGGATCGAGCGAGACGTCTTTCAGACGCCAGTCCTGCATCGGGCAACTCACCGGCACCTCGACCCCGCCGAGCACATTCACCACCTGCTTGAAGCCGTCGAAGTCGATGCGCGCCCAGCCATGGATCGGGATGCCGAAGTTGTAAAGGATCGTCTGCTCGAGCAACGCTACGCCACCGCCCGGATAGCCGATCGCGTCGCCATGCGCGGCGGCGGTGTTGAGCCGGTTCATCGTCCACCCTGGGATGTAGACGAACAGGTCGCGCGGCAGCGTCAGCATCGTCACGGCGTTGGCCGTCTTGTTGATCGAGACCACGATCATGACGTCAGTTCGATACGTGCCTGAGTCGCGACTCGTGTCGCGCCCGAGGAGCAGGATGTTGTAGACGCCTTCATCCAGGAATAATTGCGGCATCGGCTCGGGGATCGGAGTGACAAGTTCCGCAAACGGATCCGGGGCAACGGCGCCAAGGGTCGGGTCGATCCCCGGCCTGGCAGTCGGTGTCGCCGTGCCTGGCACTGCGGAGGTCGCCTCGGCTGTGGCCTGGCCTGGCGTGGTGGTGGTTTCGGGACCCGGAGTGACGTTCGGGTTGTCTGGGATCGGAGTCGCGGATGCGCCGAAGGGCAAGGTCCAGGTGGGCACTGACGTTCGGATATCGCTGGGCCGGGTCGGTTCGGGCATCGACACGCACCCGGCCAACAATGAGAACACAAGAATGAGAGGCACCCAGGGCGTGTGATGTGGACGAGGAGTCATAACCTGGTTACAACGAAATCCGGAACGGTGGGGTTCCCCGTCCCGGCTTCGAAAACGTCCTTTCGTGAAAAGCACTCCGAGAATTGTAGTCCCGCCGCCCGCCATGCCAAACAGGCCATCGGTCACGGGTGCCAGGGCGGCTCGTGAGTATCACGAATGGGAGGGGAGGGCTCTTTACGATTTGCCGGGCTCATCTCCGCGAAATTGGCGCGATTCGCGGCGAAATCCGACGGTGTGATCCCGATCTGTGAGTCGATTTGTCTGGCACTTTTCTTGCTTTACAATCCTGTCATGGGTCAACCAACGTTGTTTGAAGGCAAACTCAGCCTGATCTTCTGGACGCCGAACTCGGTCACCGAAACGAGCATCGGCCAGATGGCTGACACGATCAAAAATGGCGCGCCGAACATCACGGGTGTGATGGTGAAGACCAACAACGGCGCGTTGTGGCAGGGCTCGATCGACTCGAGCAAGCCCGATCTGACGATCAACTCAGCGGCCGACATCCGGCGCTGGGTTGATACCCTGGGCTCGCGTGGCCTCGATTTCCACGCCTGGGGCGTCGTCCGCGGCTTGAACGCGGCGGCCGAGATCGACCGTTTCGTCGAGATCTGTCAGGTCTCGGGCGTCAAGTCGCTCTTGATCGATCTGGAGCCGGGCGACTTCTACTTCGTGGGCACCGAAAGCGTGGCGCGGACCATCGCCACGGGCATCCGGCAGCGGGTGGGGGCGAACTTCCACGTCGGTCTGATCTTCGACTATCGCGGCACTCGCCCGCAGCAGCTTTGGGTGCAGTCGGTCTGGTTTCCCGAGATCGACACCCTGCACCCGATGGTTTACCACTACCATTTCGGCCAGAGCGCCCAGACGGCACTGCAGAACTGCTACAACGCCGTCGGCAGCTGGGGGCGGCCCGTGCACCCGATGCTGCAGGGATACTCGCCGGGCGGCAGCATCGGCCTGTATCCGGCCAGCGACATCCCTGTGACGGCGAACATCGCCATCAACAACTTCAAGGCCAAGGGCCTCTCGTGGTATCGCTACGGGAAGGGCCTCAACAACCCCGATGAGGGTCTCGGCCCGGGCGACCTGAGCCAGCTGGCAAAGGTGCCGCGCCCGACCGGCTCGCCCGTGGTGACGCCGCCGCCGACCCCGGCTCCGCCGGTAGTCGTGCGCCCGCCGAACCCGGCCGACTCGCCGGCGCGCGAGATCATCATCGACCCTAACAATGAGCGCACAGGCGAGTTCTCGATCCACTACTACGACGACCCTGCCGTTCTGAGCCGGGGTTGGAACGTGGCCGTCGACAACCAGAGTCGGCCTTACGCGTACCGCAACGCGGTCTACAACAATCAGACCCTGTACGTCACGTATCAGCCGCGCATCCTGGGCCGCGGGCGCTACACGCTCGAGGCCTACATCCCGCACGACAACGCGTACTCGCCGGATGTGCATTACATCGTGGTCGACTATCCCAACGGCCAGCGTCGCGAGACCACTTGCGTGCTCAATCAGAGCATCTACAGCGATGAGTGGGCTCCGCTGCGCGGCACTGTCGTCAACGGCGTGCCCAACCAGCCGCTCGTCGAGCAGTTCGACCTGACGCCGACCCAGCCCGACTCCGGCCGCATCAACGTGGCCGACATCACCTTCGTCAACCCGTCGAGCCACCCCAGCGGGCACTTCGAGGTGGCTTTCGGAGCGCTCCGCTGGCGACCTGTGACGGCTGTCGCGCCTGTGGCGACAGTGACCGGGCTCGATGCCCCGGTGGGCACCGACACCGAACGCGCCAGCGGCATCGGTGATGGACGTCGCACAAGCGGCGGCTACATGTACTGGTGCGGCAAGTGGTTCGACGTCAACCCGATCGGCTCGCGCTACTGGCTCGGCAATCGCTGGGCCGTGCACACCGGATCCGATCTGAACCTGGATGGTGGTTCGGTGACGGCGGACAAGGACGCTCCGGTCTATGCCATCGGCGACGGCAAGGTGCTCTGGGCCCGACGCCTCAGCTCGGGCTGGGGCAACGTCATCGTCATCGAACACTCAGTGCCCGGTGAGAGCCGCGTCGTCTGGGCGCGCTATGCGCACCTGACGGACCTGACCGTGACCGAGGGCCAGGACGTGCGCCGCGGCCAGCGCATCGCCGCCATCGGCGAATACGCGCCGAACAACTACCACCTGCATTTCGACATCGCCCTCGACCCTGTGCTCAAGACCACGCCAGGTCACTGGCCCGGCGATAACCTCGCCGGCGTGCTCGCCGTCTACACCGACCCGCTGGCGTTTATCAAGAAGTACCACACTGTGCGCTGAAGGCGTTTGCCGAACGGCGACGAATGACGAAGGACGAACGACGATGGTTGAATGGCCATTCAACCATCGTCGTTCGTCCTTCGTCATTCGTCTACAATAGAGAAATGTCCACCGATACCCTCCTCGATCGTTTCCTGCGATACGTCAAGATCTACACCACAAGCGACCATGCCTTGGAGAGCACGCCGAGCTCACCACAGCAGTGGGATCTGTTGCGCCTGCTGCGAGATGAGCTGAGCGCACTCGGCGCATCCGACGTGACGTTGACCGAGCACGGCTACGTGCTGGCCACGATCCCGGCCACTCTTGACGCCGATCTGCCGACGGTGGCATTCATGGGCCACGTCGACACCGCGCCGGACTTCTCGGGCGAAGGCGTCAAGCCGATCGTGCACAAGGCATACGACGGCAGCCGGATCGTGCTGCCCGACGATCCGAGCCAGGTACTCGACCCGGCCGTCGATCCCTGGCTGCCGCTCGCCGTTGGCCACGACATCGTCTCGGCCAGCGGCACGACGTTGCTCGGCGCCGACGACAAAGCCGGCGTGGCCATCGTCATGAGCATGGCCGCGCACCTGTTGGCGCATCCCGAGATCCCGCATGGGCCGATCCGGGTCTGCTTCAACCCTGACGAAGAGATCGGCCGCGGCGTCGACCTGCTCGATCTGAAGCAATTCGGCGCAGACGTCGCCTACACGTTCGACGGCGAGTTCCCCGGCGAGGTCAACTGGGAGACCTTCTCGGGCGATAGCGGCCACGTGGTCATCGAAGGCGTGTCGACCCATCCGGGCACTGCCAAGAAGTACGGCATGGTGAACGCGCTGATGTTGGCCGGCAAGTTACTGGCCTCGCTGCCGCGCGAGGGCATGAGCCCCGAGACCACCGAGTTGCGCGAAGGTTACCTGCATCCCGTGCGGCTCGCCGGCAACACGGCGCGCTGTGAGGTCGACTTCATCCTGCGCGACTTCGACAACGACAAACTCGCCGCTATCGGCGAACGCCTGCGCGGGTTGTGCCAGGGCCTGGCGGCCTCCGAGCCGCGCGCCCGAATCGAATGCACGATCACGCCCAGCTACCGCAACATGGGCTACTGGCTGCGTGACGACATGCGCCCGGTGGACTTCGCTCGCGAAGCCATGAGCGCCGTCGGCCTCACGCCGCAATCGCCGGCCATCCGCGGGGGCACCGACGGCTCGCGCCTGACCGAGCGCGGCCTGCCTACGCCCAATCTGTTCACGGGCGGCCACAATCCGCACGGACCGCTCGAATGGGCTTCGGTTCAGGATATGGAGAAGGCCGTCGAGGTGGGCGTGCGCCTGGCCCAACTCTGGGCCGAGCAGGGGGCTTCATATCCGCGGCGGTACAGCAAGTAGGCGTCTGGCGTCAGAGGTCGGTGCTCAGCACGGCCGCAGTGTCGCGGCGGTGTGAGCTGACGCCTGTCCCCTGACGCCGGACCCCTTCCATGCGCATCGCACTCATCAGCCAATCGTATCCACCGATGATCTCAGGCGCGGCCGAGGTCGTGCACAGGCTGGCGCACGGGTTGGCGGCGCGCGGGCATCGCGTGGTCGTCGTGGCCGCCGCGCCGACGGCGAGGCGTGTGGAGCGCGAAGAAGTGGGCGAGGACGGCGTGCGGGTCGCACACCTCCCGTCGTTGCCCAACCCGTTTCGCGTGGGGCAACGGTTCACACCCGCTTTCGAGTCGACGGTCTGGCGGTTGCTCGACCGCCTTGGCGCGGACGTCGTGCACGCGCATGATCCCGGGCCGTTGGGCCTGGCCGGGCTCCGTTGGGCAGGCCGACGGGGGGCACGCCGCGCTTACACGGCACACCAGTTGCCGTGGTTCCTGTCGGCGTCGCTGCCGGAAACTCTGCGCGGCGCCGCGCGACTGCTCGAGGAGCCTGCGTGGCACTATCTGCGCGGGTTGGCGCAGCAATGCGACGTCGTGATCGCGCCGAGCGCCACGATCGTGGAGGTCATGCGCGCTCACGGCATCGAGGCTCGGCCCATCAGCAACGGCATCGACCTCGAACGCTTCAGCCCAACCGCGCTGCCGGATGAAGACGCAGGGCTGCGTCGCCGATTTGGGCTGCATCCGACGTTGCCGATCGTGTTGCATGTGGGCCGGCTGGATCGAGACAAACAGCCGCTGTGCGCGCTGGAGGCGGCGGTCTGCGCCCTGCGACGCGCGCCAGGTCAGCTGCTCGTCGTGGGCGACGGCACCGAACGGGGCAGGCTCGAACGCGCTGCGTCAGGCTGGGCCTTGCGCGCACCGACACGCTTTACAGGCTATCTCACGGCCGAGCTCCCGGCCATATACCGCCTGGCTCGCGTCGCGGTAACGGCCTCTGAAATCGAGATCCAGAGCACGATGGCGCTCGAGGCGGCTGCCAGCGGCTGCCCCCTCGTGGCCTTCGACGTTGGCTCGATGCCCGAACTCGTTCGACACGAGCGTACCGGCTGGTTGGCCGCGCGCGGCGATCAGGTCGGTCTGTGCGAGGGTGTGGCGCGCTTTCTCGGCAGCGCGGAGCTGGCCAAGCGTGCCGGTCTCGCCGCCCGAGAGCTGGCGGAGGCTCATCGCCTCGAGGCGACCTTTGCCGCCCACGAACGCGCATATGAAGCACCCGATCGTTAGGCTGACGAACGACGCGTGGCGAACGAAGAGCCTCCTCGTCGTCGCAGCGCCGTCTGACGCCTGACCGCTCGCGCCTGCGGTATAATGGACGCTTGTGTCCGGGTGGGTCCGGCGCGGCAAGGGCCGATGAACCCCGTCAGGGCCGGAAGGCAGCAGCGGTAAGTCGTAACCTTTGGGTGCCGCCGGGTTGCCTGCCCGGACATGCTTTTTAATCAAGCGTGGCCCCGAGATCCTTCCTGCACATCGCGCTGGCTGCCATCCTGGCGGCCTGCAGCGCGACTCCCAGCGAGCAACCGACCCCACAGGCGCGGACCATCCTGATCGTCGATGGCCGCACCGAGACGCTGTCCGCCGGGTCTCCGGCAGACGTGCTGGCGGCTGCCGGGGTCTCGCTGCAGGACGGCGATGATGTTCACGTCGATGGAAACCTGTGGATGCCGGGCACCGCGATCGCGGACCCGGCTTTGATCGAGGTTCGCCGGGCGCGCTCGATATCCATCAGTGAGGGCGGGCAAACACCTTACAGCGTCAATTCGGCGGCCGAGACGGTAGGCGGCGCGTTGTGGGACGCCGGCCTTCAGATCCGTGAGGCCGATCGGGTCGAGCCGTCATTCGCTACGCCTTTGGAAGCGGTGACAGCGATCACGCTCACTCGCGCCGTGCCGCTCACGATCCAGATCGACGGCGCAGTCGTGCGAGCTCTTTCGGCGGCCGGACGGGTCGCCGACGCGCTGGCAGGCGCGGGCATCGGTCTGACGGGCGCCGACTACACCTCGCCGCCCGCTGACGGCCCGCTGCCCGCGGATGGCGTCATCCGGGTCGTGCGCGTCCGAGAAGAGATCCTGGCGAGCCAGACGATCGAGCGCGCCGACACGATCTACCAGGCCCTGCCCGATCAGCCGATCGACACGCGCCAACAAATCGACGCCGGCGCCGACGGCATCCGCCGCACGTATACGCGCGTGCGCTACGAAGACGGGGTCGAAACCTCGCGCGTGACCGAGGCCGAGTTCATCGCGCAGACGCCGAGGTCGCGGGTCGTGGGCTATGGCACGCAGATCACCGTCAACACTGTGGCGACGCCCGACGGCGCCATCGAGTACTGGCGCTCGTACGACGTGTACGCCACGTCTTATTCGCCGTCGCGGGCCGGCGTGCCGAGCACATCGCGGTCGTTCGGCATCACGCGCTCGGGTCAGCGACTCGTCAAGGGATTGATCGCCGTCGATCCGCGCTACATCCCGCTTGGCACCCGTCTCTACATCCCCGGCTACGGCTTCGCGGTTGCAGCAGACACGGGTGGGGGGGTGAAGGGGCGGTTCGTCGACCTTGGCTATTCTGACAACGACTACCAGAGCTGGGCACGCGTCGTCACGATCTACTTTCTGACTCCGGCGCCGCCGGCGGGATCGATCGTGTGGCTCATTCCGCAGTCTATTCCCTGACCCATGGCCTCAGCACTCACTCCTCTGCATGTGACCGAACTGCTTCGACGTCACGGGCTGCGGCCGCGCAAGTCGCTCGGCCAGAACTTTCTGATCGATGAAGGGGCCCTGGCGCGCATCGCGGCCGCCGCAGCCCTCACGGCCGACGACGTCGTCCTCGAGATCGGGCCCGGCCTGGGCTCGCTGACGCGGCACCTGGCGGTTGCGGCGCGCCAGGTTGTGGCCGTCGAGATCGATCAGACGTTGCTGCCCGTGCTGGCGGAAGTCGTGACAGGTCATCCCAACGTGAGCGTGGTGCACGCCGACATCCTGACGGTCGATCCAGTCGAGCTCATCGAAGGCCGCCCCTACAAAGTGGTGGCCAACATCCCGTACTACATCACATCGGCCGTGATCCGCCATCTGCTCGAGGCGCGCGTGCGACCCGGCGTGATCGTGCTGACAGTTCAGCGCGAGGTAGCCGAACGCATCTGCGCGGCGCCCGGCGACTTGAGCGTGCTGGCGGTGAGTGTCCAGGCTTACGCGCGCGCCGAACTGGTGGCGCGCCTCCCGGCCGGCGTGTTCTATCCGCGGCCCGACGTTGATTCGGCCGTCGTGCGCCTGACGGCGTTGCCTGAACCGGCCTTCGGCGCGCTCGACGCCGACCTCTTTTTTCGAGTGGTGAAGGCCGGCTTCGGTCAGAAGCGCAAGCAGTTGCGCAACGCCTTGAGCGCCGGGCTGCATCAGCCGGCGCAGACCATCGACTCATGGCTGGCGCGTGCCGCCATCGACCCAACCCGACGCGCCGAGACGCTCAGCCTCGCTGAGTGGCAGGCTCTGGCGAACGCTGTCGCAAGATGATCTGACGACGTGTGTCGCCGTGATGGCGATCTGTCGAGCGGAATGGATGAAGACTGATGTTCGGCCGCCGGTCCTGCTGACGAGGATGGTGTCGAACTTGAGGCTGATTGGAAGGCGTCGCGCTTGTCGGCGGCAGAGAGCGGGATCTCTTCGCGAGTACAATGCACGGATACGGGGCGATGGCGGAATTGGCAGACGCCGCGGACTTAAAATCCGCTGTGGTAACCCCACGTGAGAGTTCGATCCTCTCTCGCCCCACTTCGGAGGGCGGCCTGCGCCGCCCTCTCTTTTTGTGCCTCGCCAACAACGAAGGACGGATGACGAAGGTGGATCAACTGATCCACCTTCGTCATCCGTCCTTCGTCATTCGTCAGAAAAGCGCCGAGGCGAGTTCGGATCGATAGCGTTGCGTGAGCGGGTCGTCTTCGCCCAGGAGCACGAAGACGGCCAGGATGAACTTGCGCGGAGCGCCGCTGCGGTAGCGCTTGTTGGCGCGGATCACGTCGAGCAGGCCGTCGAGGCAGGCCTCCCATTGGCCGCGGGCGAACAGGCGGGCCGCCTGGTGGAATTGAGCGTCGAGCGGATCGTCGTCGATGGGTGGCTCGATCGGCTCGACCTCGCACAACGCTTCGGCGATCGCGTGGAAGACTTCCCCCTTCACAGCCTCATCCGACCTTGGAAAATCCTCGACCAACTCGAGCGCTTCGCAGCCCTGACCGGTGGCCACCAGGGCGCGGACCAGTCCATAGGCGGCCGGACCGCTGGCCGCTTCAAGCTCGCAGGCCCGGCGCAACGCCGCGGTGGCTTCGGCCCAATTGCGCGTGGCGAGCAGGCTCAGGCCCTGTTCGAGGGCCACATCCGCTGGCGACGGGGCCAGTTTGCGCAGAAACTCGCGGACGCGCGGCTCGGGTTGCGCGCCGGTGAAGTCGGCTACTACCTGCCCGGCGCGAAACGCTTTGACGGCCGGGATTCCGCGGATGCCGTACTCGGCCGAGAGCCGGCTGGCCTCGTCGACGTTCACCTTCGCCAGCACCCACGCGCCTTCGCCCTCGGCAACGAGCCGTTCGAGCAACGGCCCAAGCGTTCGACACGGAACGCACCAGGGCGCCCAAAAGTCCACGACCACTGGCACTTCGTGCGAGCGCGTCAACACGTCGTCGGCGAAGCTGCCCTCTGTGACGTCAAAGATGAACGGCGAATCGGCCATGGTGGTGAGTTCCCGGGCGAATTGTAAGCCATGTCGGCCCGGGTGCGGGCGAGCGCATCAGCTCAATGGAGGTCAACCTTCACCGTCACGCGTCTTCCTGGATGCTAAACGTGAGTGGATACCCGGCCTGACGGGCGAGGCCATGAGCGCGGCCGACGCGGTCTTTGGCGGTCTCGCGGGGCAGGGTGCAGACGTAGGCCTGGCCGCGATAGTGGGCCGTGAGCATGATGCCCTGGGCCTTGATCGAGCCGACGCCGAAGACGGTGCGCAAGACCACGACGACGAAGTCCATGGGCGTGACGTCGTCGTTGTGGATGACGACGTGCACGTCGCCGCCCGTGTCGTCGGCCACGACCCAGCCGAGGTCGCGTTCCACCTCGATATCGGGCTCGGCGACTGGGAGGTCGGGAGCGCCCGTCATAGTCATAGCTCGCCGCGCAGGCGCGGGTCAAAGGCGTCGCGCAGGCCGTCGCCGATCAAGTTGAAAGCGGCAACGGTCAGAAAGATCGCAATGCCCGGGAAGAGCGAGAGCCAGAGGTGCGTGGTGATGAAGGTGCGGCCCTCGCTGATCATCACGCCCCACTCGGGCGTCGGCGGCTGCGCGCCGAAGCCGATGAAGCTCAGACCGGCGGCCGACAGGATCGCGCCGCCCATGTCGAAGCTCGCCTGAACCAGAAGCGGCGCCAGCATGTTCGGGAGCACATGCTTGATCATGATGGACAGGGTCGACGCGCCCAGCCCGCGGGCGGCCTCGACGTACGGGCGTTCGCGCAGCGACAGGGTCTGGCCGCGCACCAGGCGCGCATACACCGGCCAGGTGACCATCGTGATCGCGATCATGGCATTGTTCAGGCTGGGCCCGAGCGCGCCGGCAATCGCCATCGCCAGGATCAGGGCCGGGAAGGCGAAGAAGATGTCGGTGATGCGCATCAGCACCTCGTCGACCCAACCGCGCTGGAAGCCGGCCCACAGCCCGACGAAGATGCCTATGGCGGCCGAGCCTGCGACGACGCCGATGCCCACCGTCAATGAAATGCGCGACCCGTAGAGCAGGCGGGTGTAGATGTCGCGGCCAAGCTGATCGGTGCCGAGCCAATGGTCGGCCGACGGCGGCTTGAGCCTGTGCGTCAGATCCTGCGACTGCGGCAGGGTGGGCGTGAGCACGCCGGCGAAGATCGCCGAGAAGCTGAAGCCGATCAGCAGGATCAAGCCCAGGACAGTCAGCGGGCTGCGCAGCCAGACGGGCAGTCGGCGGGCAGATGGCGCCGCGATCGGCTCGGCCTCGAGTGTCTTCGCGTCAAGCATAGCGCACACGCGGGTCGAGCCAGTGGTATCCCAGATCGACGAGCAGATTGGCGAGCGGGTAGATCACGGCGGCCAACAGAGTGACGCCCATGACGGCCGGGAAGTCGAGGCTCATCGCCGAGAACGTGGCATAGCGCCCGAGGCCCGGCCAGCTGAAGATGGTCTCGGTGAGCACGGCGCCTGAGAGCAGGCTGCCGAACGTCACGCCGATGATGGTCAGCGTCGGGATGAGCGCGTTGCGCAGCCCGTGCTTGAGGACGACGGCTGATCGGCGCAGCCCTTTGGCGCGCGCCGTGGTCATGTAATCCTGCCGGAGCACCTCGAGCATGCTCGAGCGCGTCATGCGCGCGATCACGGAGGTCGAAAAGTAGCCGAGTGTGAAGGCCGGAAGGATCAGGTGGTACAGGCTGCTCTTTAGTTTGTCGAGGTCGCCGGCGATGACGCTGTCGACGACGAACAGCCCGGTGACGGTCGGCGGCGGCTTGATGAACTGATCGATGCGGCCGCCCGAGGGCAGCCAGCCGAGTTGCCCGTACAGGATGCCGATCAGGATCAGACCCAGCCAGAAGATCGGCAGTGATCCGCCGGCCAGCGAGAACAGGCGCACCAGATGGTCGGGTAGTCGGTTGCGCTCGAGGGCGGACCAGATCCCGGCGGGGATGCCGATGGCCAGCGCCACGATCAGCGCCGCCAGCGAGAGTTCGATGGTGGCGGGCACGAAGTCTTTGAGGTCATCCAGCACGGGCCGCCGCGTGCGGATGCTGCGCCCCATGTCGCCGTGGAGCAGGCCCTCCATATAGACCAGATATTGCGTGGTCAACGGCTGATCGAGCCCGTAGTCCGCCCGAAACTTCGCGATCTGCTCGTCGGTGGCGTGATCCCCCAGCGCGGCGGCGACCGGGTCGGTCGGCACGAGATGCGAGACCGCGAAGGTGATCAGGGACACGCCCAGCATCACCACCACCAGCCCAAGCAGACGACGAATCAAGAAAGAAACGATGTTCATGAATAAAGGCGGCGGACGGCAGAGCACTCTGAGCGACGAATAACGAACGACGAAGGTTGATGAACGGCCGATCAACCTTCGTCATTCGTCTTTCGTCGCTCGTCAGAGAGACGGACCCTCAGACGCTGACTACCGCCCGGGGTCCGCCGCCTGAGGTCACTTACTGACCGTCCACAGGTCGGCGTAGCCCATGGCGTTCCAGGCGAAGCCCTGGACGCTCGAGCGCACGCCGAACAGCTGGGTCACCTGGTACAGGATCGCGTACGGCCCGTTGTGCAGGACGTACTCGGTGATGTCCTTGTACGCGGCGGCGCGTTCGGTCGGGTCAGTGATGATCGCTGCCGCGGCGGCCTGATCCTTGATCGAGTCGGTCCAGGCATTGCGGTAGGCGATCGACTTGGCGTCGATGTTCGTGAACGGCCCGACGTTCGCATCCGGGTCCGGGAAGTCCGGGCCCCAGAGCACGAGGACGAGTTGTCCCTTTTGCGCGCGGTACGACGTGAGCAGATCGGCGAACGGCACCTGCTGGATCTGGACGTTCACGCCGATCTCGGCCCAGTCGGCCTGGAGCTTGGCGGCCAGGTCGGCCCAGGCGACACCGCCCGGCGCGGCGCCATCGGGCACCAGCATTTCGATGTCGAAGCCATCCGGCACGCCTGCCTTGGCGAGCAGCGCCTTGGCCGCCTCGACGTCCTTCTGGAACGGCGCATCATCATTGTAGCCGAGCAGACCAGAGGGAATGAGCGTCTGGACCTTCTTGCCGTTGCCGGAGATCAGGCCGTTGATGATGCCATCGTAGTCGATGGCCGTGCGGAGCGCCTCGCGGACGTCGGGCTTGTCGAGCGGAGCGACTGTGGCGTTCATGCCCACGTAGAAGAGCAGCAGGCTGTCGCCGCTGGCCGTGGTCAGGCCTTCCTTGCCCTGGATGGCGGCCAACTGCTCGGGGCTGAGGTTCTGGGCGATGTCGACGTCGCCTTGCTCGAGCTGGATCTGCTGATTGGCCGAGTCGGCCACATGCTTGAACAGGATCGCGCTGAGCTTGGGCGCCGGGCCACCGAAGTTCGGGTTGGCGGTCAGCAGCACTTCCACGTCCTTGGTCCAGTGGTCGACCACATACGGGCCGCTGCCGGCCGAGTGATCGAGCAGCCAGGCCGAGCCGCCGTCGCCGTCGGTCTCGTGCGTCTTGACCACCGCCGAGTCGACGATGCCGCCGATGGTGTAGGTCAGGATCGAGAGCAGGGCCTGCGGGCTCGCGGTCTTGGGCTGGGTGATGACCACGGTCTGCGCGTCAGGGGCCGTGATGGACTCGGGCGTCAACTGCGCGACGTCGGTGAACAGGAACGACGGCGAGCCCTTGATGGACAGGACGCGCTGGAAGGAGTACAAGACGTCTTCAGACGTGATCGGGTTGCCGCTGGCGAACTTCTGATCAGCTTTCAACTTGAAGGTCAGTTCCCACGTGTCGCCGGCGTCCTTGACTTCCCAGCTTTCGGCCAGGCCGGGCTTGAGCGTGCTCAGGTCCGATCCCTCGAACTTGACAAGGGTCTCATACACCTGGTGCGCGGCCAGGATGCCGCTGAACTCGTAGACGACGGCCGGGTCGAGCGAGATCAGGTCGTCGATGTTCGCCGCATAGACGAGCGTGCTCTCGGCGCCGCTGGGAGCGGCCGTGGGAGCTTCGGTCGGTGCGGCCGCTTCGGTGGGTGCGGCCTCGGTGGAGCCGGCCGCCTCGGTCGCGACAGGCGCCTGGGTGGGTTCGACGCCCTGGGTCGCGGCCGGCGTGGTGGGACCGCAGGCGGCGGCCAGAATGGCTGTAAGTGCCAGCCCGGCCATCCAGGGTCTTAATTGACGGGATAACATACTCTCCTCCTGTGAATCGGCGCGAAACCTGAGTCAGGTGTACAGATCTCGCAAGAAAAAGGGGAAACGGGGCGGAAGCGATGCAAAGCGGCGACGGTCTATCGCTTCCGCTTTGGACAGCCCTGGCTCTCAAGAGCGTCGCAACGGCGCCGGATCGGTGTGCCGGCATAAAGGCGATGCTGGGGACAAAAACAGGTCGAGCCCAGGAACATGGCGCGATTATAGGTTTGGCGAACTGCACAAGTCAACAAAGGAAGTCGGCCCGCGGCCTTGTGCGCTCAACCATTGAATCGCGTGTGCAATTCCTGTATAATTGCCGGGCGTTTGGCGGTGTAGCTCAGTGGCAGAGCAGGGGACTCATAAGCCCTTGGTCGGTAGTTCAAATCTACTCGCCGCCACCATAAAGCCCTCGGCAGTGCTGCCGGGGGCTTTTCGTTGTTGCGCACCGAAACGTATTTTGACGATACGGATCATCTTCGCTCGGTGACATAATTCACTACAGAGACCCGGGCACTCAGCATTTAATCCTCCATATTTTCCCCTCACAGCGGCACGACGAAGACTGAGTGCGATAGCCGTCGGCGCGTCATTGTGGCCCATCCGAGAATCGGCTCACCTGCCGAGTCCCGATCAGTCGACATCGCAGGAGGCGTCAAGAGCAGTGAGACGCGCCTTCAGGCCAGATACGTTGGGCAATGCCGGTGACGGGAGGCCCAAGCCCGATTCTGCGGCTCTACTGCGATTCAGCGACGCCTTCGAGGAAGCGTTCGGTCATGCTTGTCGGAGGCCTGCCACATGATTTCCACGGACATCCTGAATCGATTCCCGCCGTTCAAGGCGATAAGCCAAGATGCCTTACGGGCCGTCGCCCTGGCGGCCGAGACGGTGGTCAGCGCGCCAGGCGACGTCATCTTTGAATGCCACCAGCCCGCTAATGCGTTTTTTCTCCTGATGGGCGGGACCCTCGAACTCTGGATTGTGTCCGTCGATCGCAACGGCAACGCCTACAGCAATTTCTATCCGGCCGGCGAGGTGCGGGCCGGCGAAGTTGCGGGCATCTCGGCCCTCATCCAGCCCTATGTGTACACGGCCACCGCGCAGGCCACCAAAACCAGCACGCTTTTGCGGTTTGACGCACAGGCTTTGAGGCAACTGGCCGAGGATGATGCGCGCCTGGACTCGGCGTTGATGCACATGGTGGCTCAGGCGACGATGAGCCGCTTGCATGACGCGCGGAGCCAGCTGGCGGCCTATCACCGCGCCGACATCCCAAACGGTTCGGTGCCAAAGCAGGAAGAAGCGCGTCTGTAGTCCCGGTCGACTCGAGTCGACACGAATCGCCTGGCTCCAACTGATCGCCTGTGCACCGCCCGGCACTGCCCGCGGACAACGCGTCGAAGCGGGCGGATATCGGCGCTGTGGGCGTGACCTCTGGATGTTCGTCACGGGATGCCGTGACGATCCACACGGCCATTCAGTCGGTTCCCCATCGATACTGGCCCGGCTCGTCCTGCCACTCACGGTCTGACGACCCTCGCTCATTGCCTCGGTGCGTCGCGCATTCCCAACACCCGGCAGGGCAGTGGAGATGACCATGAAACACGCGAAGCCGCTGACTGTGCTTGTTATCCTGATCGCCATGCTTTCGCTCTGGGCCGCCGGCGCCGGCCTGTTCGACTCGACGCAGGGCCAGCCCTACGCTTACACCAATCATCGCGGCGAGGCCGTCATGATCAACGGACGTGGACTGTACGTCTTTGATACCGTCAGCACCGCGGCGCAGATGCAGGGCAACGACCTCGTGACCCTCTTCGTTGGATGGCCACTCCTGATCGTCTCAGCAGCGCTGGCCCTGCGCGGTTCGCTGCGCGGTCGGCTGCTGCTCATCGGCACGCTCGGGTTCTTCCTCTATACGTACCTTTCGATGGCGACGTTGACGGCGTACAACCCCCTGTTCCTGGTGTACGTGGTGTTGTTCAGCGCCAGCCTGTTCGCCTTCGTGCTGAGTTTGATGACTGTCGATGTGGAAGCACTGCCGCGGCACTTCACACAGACGTTTCCGCGCCGGCTCGTGCTCACCGTCGTCTTCTTCACAGGAGGGTTCCTGTTGATCGCGTGGCTGGGCCGCATCGGCGGACCGCTGCTGCAGGGCACGACGCCGGCGCTCGAGAACACGACGACGCTGGTGATCCAGACCCTCGACCTGGGTGTGGTGGTGCCGCTCAATCTCCTGGCTGGAGTGCTGCTGTTGCGTCGGTCGGCCTGGGGCTATCTGCTCGTATCAGTGGCGGTGCTCAAGGGCCTGACGTTGGGCCTGGGTGTCAGCGCAATGGGCATCAATATGGCGCTCGCCGGAGTGCCTGACAGCGCCGTGCTGGTCGGTGTCTTCCTGTTCGTCACGGCACTCAACCTGATCGCCGCGGTGCTTCTGCTTCGGAGCGTGTCGCAGCAGCCGCTGTTGAATTAAGACACCGGGAGTGCGAAAGGCGAGTCTCGGTCCTTGAAACTCATCGTTCGCACTCCCGGCGTCTTTTGGATTCAGCTCAACGGGTTCCACAATAAGGCCAACGCGAGGGCCGTCGCCACCACAAGAGCTCCGACGCCCACGAAGAAGACGCTCAGTTCCGTCGTCTCATGGCGAGTGATCAGGTGAGTGGGCAGGCTCTCGAAGACGCTCTGCAATTCCGCCGCGCTTGTGGCCTCGTAGTACTCACCGGCCGTCATCGCCGAGACCTGCTTGAGCGTGTCTTCGTCGATTCCACGGCGGAAGCCGCCGGTTCCTCCGCCGCCACCGAACGGCCCGTTGCCGAACCCTGGGCCGCCGAAACCGCTGAAGCCGTCTCCGCAATCCATCGCTGATTGATTGTTCGCCGTCCCATAGCCGATCGTGTACACACGCAGACCACGATCGAGCGCCTGTTGGGCAGCGTCGAGCGGCATCGGGCCGGAGTTGCTGACGCCGTCGGTCAGGACGACGATGATGTCCGGTGCGTAGGCGCCGTTCGGCACCGGCACCACGTCGGATGCTTCCCCGGCATTGGTGCTGGGCGCCACACCTGGGTCGATCTCGGCAATTGTGTCGATCGACTTCAAGATGGCGCTGCCGATGGCCGTGCGCCTCCCAGGGATGAGGCTGTCGATCGCGTCGAAGAGCAGTTCCTGATCGGTCGTCGGTGGCTGAACGAGCTCGGCCAGCCCGGCGAAAGCCACGATGGCGATCTGAGTAGACGGCCCTTGCTGTTCAACGAACGCGCGGGCCGCGGCCTTGGCGGCTTCAAGCCGGTTCGGAGCGATGTCGGTGGAGCACATGCTACGGGAGACGTCCATGGCGAGCACGATCGTCGTACGCCCAGCGGGCACGCTGATGATGGCCACCGGTCGCCCGGCCGCGATGATCAGGCTCGCGAGCGCCACCAGGAAGAGCGCAAAGGGCACATGCCGCCTCCAGCGCGATTGCTTGCCCACCGCGGCGCGCACCAGCGACAGGCTCGAGAACCGCACCGCCACCTTCTTGCGCCGCCGCAGGATCCAGACGTAGGCGGCGATCAAGATCGGCAGCAGCCCCAGGAGCACTAACGCAATGGGCCAGAGCATGTCCATGTGCTAATCCTTATCGACCGCAGACCGCGGACCGACGAATGACCCATGACGAATGACGAAAGACTTCGCAAGGGTCACATCGATCTCCGTCACGCGTCGTTCGTCCTTCGTCACCGAGCACCGTGCGGTCTTCATGGTAGCCGGCTGAACCACCACAGCGATAATCCGCCGCCGACCAGGAACATGGCGATGCCGACGCCGGCGAGCAGGGCGGTGACCTCGAGCGATTCGTCGCGCAGGACGAGTTGCGGCTTCAGGCCGCTGTAGATGGCCTCCAACTGCTCGGCATCGGCGGCGTTGTAGTACTGGCCCTGCGTCACCGCAGCGATTTGTTGGAGCAACTCCTCGTTGAGTTGCGTGAAGACTGTGAATCCGTTCACGGTCAACTCGGTGCCTGCGGCGCTGCCGACGCCGATCGTGTAGACCCGCACTCCGTAATCCGCAGCCGCCTGAGCCACTTGAAGCGGGTCCGGGCGGGCGTTGTTTTCGCCGTCGCTGAGGAGCACGATCACGGCCGGCGCGAAAGTGCCGGGTGGCACCGGCGTGGGCGTCGCCGGCGCCTGCGGAGTCAGGTCGCTGTATTGGAGGTTCGACTGGTTCTCGGGCTTGAAGATCGACTCGAGCGCCGCGGCGAGGCCGGCGCCGATCGACGTGGCCCGGTTCGGCGCAAGGCGGTTGATCGCCGCGAGCACCGCCGCTTGATCGTCGGTGGGCGCCTGGACGGCGAGGCCGCCGTCGCTGAACGCCACCACGCCGATCTGAACCGTGGCCGGCTGCTTCTGCACGAAGGTCGTGGCCGCCGCCTTGGCCGCCTCCATGCGCGTCGGCTCGAAGTCCTCGGCGGCCATGCTGCCGCTGACGTCGAAGACGAGCATGACGGTGCCCTCGACCCGCGGCAGGCTCACGACCGTTTGCGGTCGCGCCAGGGCGAAGACCAGGGCTGTCAGGCCTAAGAAGAAGAACACGGCCGGCACATGACGCCGCCAGCCGAGGCTCGAGCCGGTGCCGGTCTGCACCAGGCCGAGGCTGCCGTAGCGCGCCACAGTCTGGCGACGTCGGCGTTGGAACCACAGATACAGCACGACCCCGAGCGGGAGCAGGACCAGGGACGCGAGCATGAAAGGCCAGATGAAGGACATGATGCCTCAGCGCCGGCGCTTCTCGCGCAGCGACGCAAATCGCACGATCGCGTGGACGAGGTCTTCCTCGGTCGACAGTTGCAGCGCGTCGACGCCTGCGCGCTTGAAGGCCTCGTTGAGCATGGCCTCGCGCAGCCGGGTCGACTCGCGGAAGCGCTGACGGAAACCACGATCGTGAGTGTCGACGTAGATCTGCTCGCCCGTCTCCGCGTCTTCCATCAGGATCGTGCCGACGTCGGGGAGTTCCTGCTCACGCGGATCCCAAAGACGCACCGCCAGCACTTCATGCCGGCGGTTGAGCAGGCCGAGCTCGCGCTCCCAGCCTGGCGCGCTGATGAAATCCGAAATCACAAAGATCAGCGACCGGCGTTTGATCGTGGCGAGGCCCGCGTGCAGCAAATCGGATAACGACGTGAACGGCGCGCGAAGCTGGCGCGGCTGGTTGACGAGTTCATGGATCATGCGCAGCACGTGCAGCCGACCACCACGCGCCGGAAGCACACGATCCACCCGGCCCGAATAGAAGATCCCGCCGACGCGGTTGCCGTGGCGCGTCAACAGGCGCGCCGTGGTGGCCACGAGGTCGATCAGCTGGTTGCGTTTCTGGGTCTGCAACGTGCCGAAGTCGACGGATGGGCTGAGATCCAGCAGGTACCAGGCCGTGATCTCGCGGTCCTCCGTGTACTGCCGCACGTAGGGCGTGTCCATGCGCGCCGTCACGTTCCAGTCGATGTAGCGGATGTCGTCCTCGGGCTGGTACTCGCGCAGGTCGGCGAAGTCGACGCCGTAGCCGTAGAACAGGCTGCGGTAGTCGCCCTGCAGCAGGCCGTCGAGGCGGCGCACGACCTGCCAATCCAGGCGTTGCAGGATGCGCTCAGCCGAGGGCGCCACCTCAGGCGACGCGGGCATTGGCATGTTCATGCAGGGGCACCACGGGGACCGGGATCCGGCCCATGAGTTTGTTGAGCAGATCGTCGGCCGAGACGTTGTCGGACAGGGCCTCGTACGACAGCACAAGGCGATGCCGGAGCACGTCGTAGGTCATGTCGAGCACGTCCTCGGGCAGCGCGTACATGCGCCCGCGAACGAAGGCCAAGGCGCGGGCCGTGAGGATCAGGTTGATCGACGCACGCGGGCTGGCGCCAAACGTGACGTAGTGGGCGATGTCCTTCAGGCCGACCGATTGCGGCGCGCGCGTCGCCCCGACGAGCTTGACGGCGTACTCGATCAGTGCCGGATCGACGTAGACCTTGTCGGCCTGCTGCTGGAGCTCGACGAGTTGATCGGTCGTCAAGACCTTCTGCACGGCCTGCAGCACGCTTGTCATGCGCTCGACGATCACGAACTCCTCGGTCGGGGTGGGGTAGCCGACGAGCACTTTGAGCATGAAGCGGTCGACCTGTGCCTCAGGCAGCGGATAGGTGCCCTCGGTTTCGATCGGGTTCTGCGTCGCCAGCACCAGGAAGGGATTCGGCACGCGGTGCGTTTCGCGCCCGATCGTCACCTGGCGTTCCTGCATCACTTCGAGCAACGCGCTCTGTACCTTGGCCGGAGCGCGGTTAATCTCGTCGGCGAGGAGCAGGTTAGTGAAGACCGGGCCGAGCGAGGTGTTGAACTCGCCAGTCTTCTGGTTGTAGATGCGCGTGCCGACCAGATCCGCCGGCACGAGGTCGGGCGTGAACTGGATGCGCCTGAACTCACCGCCGATCGACTCGGCCAGCGTCTTGATCGCCATGGTCTTGGCCAGCCCTGGCACGCCCTCCACAAGGATGTGCCCGCGTGCCAGCAGGGCCACGACCATCCGCTCGAGCAGATGGTCCTGCCCGACGATGACCTTTTTCACCTCATACAGCACGCGCTCCATCGGCGTCCGGTTTTTAGGTTCCTGGCTTCGATCCATGGGGGCTCCTCTGTAAAGATCGCGGACGGCGGACTGCAGACCGCGGAGATGCAGGCGACGATTGACCAATGACGAAGGGCGCCTTGATGGACGACGCGACCTTGGTCATTCGTCGCTCGTCTTTTGTCTCGGCGCAGCCGCAACGGCTTGCTGTCCGCGGTCTGCGGTCCGCCGTCAATACGGCGGCATCCCGGCGGCACCGCCGGCGACGTTGATCGGCACAGCGAAGCCGATGCCGATGAAGACTTCCTGCTCGGTCGGGTTGATGATGCCCGTGACGATGCCGACCACCTGGCCGGCGCGATTGAGCAACGGCCCACCGGAGTTGCCCGGGTTGACAGCCGCGTCGATCTGGATCATGCCTTCGATCGGGGCGCCGTTCTCGCGTTCGAAGACGCGATCGAAGCCGGAGATGACGCCTGAACTCATCGAGCCATATAGGCCGAAAGGATTGCCGACCACATACGCATCGTCGCCGACGCTCATGGCGCCCGGGTTGCCCAGCACAGCCGGCACCAGGACCTGCGGCAGGGTGGCAGCCTGGAGGACGGCGATGTCATTCTCGGGCTGACTGGCCGCGATCGTGGCGGATGAGGTAGTCCCATCCGCAAACGTCACCTGGATGGCAGAAGCACCGTCGACGACGTGAAGGCTGGTGAGGATGTCGCCGGCCGCGTCAACCACGACGCCGCTGCCCAGCGAGTGACTCTCCGCCGCTTGTGATGAACCATCGGTCTGGATCAAGACAAGCGACGGCCGGATGACGGCGTACACCTGACTCGAATACGACGGCGGCGGCGTGGCCGAGGCCATCGCTGCGGCGATCGCTTCATTGACGTCGCGGGTGGTGATGGGTGGCGGAGGTGGAAAGGCGACGTTGTAGAGCGCGAGGGCGGCGAAGGCGACGAGTGCCCCGATCCCGTAGGGCAGCAGTGTTCGGGCCACACGAGTTGCAGCCCGCAACCGGGGCGCCTCGCGCAGGCGTGACCACCACGATGTCGGGACCGGGGAGGTGTCGTTCAAGCAGGCTCCTCTGGCTCGCGGGATGTGCGACGATGTCGAGTTCAGGCTACGAGAATGATGGCATGGTTTTACGGGGTGAAGGTGAATGTGCTCTGAGAAGAGAATTTAGGCGCCTAGCGCACGAGACCACGCGCGGCAACTGGCCAGATCGAAACGACCTGGCCGCCTCGCAGACCGACGAGCTCGTTCGCGAGGTTGACGACGGGACAGCAGTGGTTGGGAATGACGGTCACCACTTCGCCGATCTCGGGCCTGCTTGAGCACTTCGAAAAGTCGGCGTGGCCGTGTTCTTCGGAGAGCGCCCCGACGCGCGCCTCGGGATACTCGCGGATGTAACCGAAGCCGTCGAGGCCCTGTGTGTCGCTCGAGAGAGTCTTGCTGCCCGCGTCGAGGATCACGCGATCACGAGTGGGCCGGCTGACGACCGTGGACCTGACGCCGAACGCGCACTGCTCGAGCGGCACCGCTCCGACTTCCATGAGTTTGCGATCGCCAAAGAGGTACATGCCGGCCCGGTGTTCGGTGAGCGTGCGGTACGTGTGCGCCTGCCACATGCCGGCCGAGCTGCCGCCACTGACTCGTTCGATCGTCAGGCCATCGCCCACCAGAAGGGCGCGAACGGCGTCGACGAAGTCATCGAGGCCGGGTCGGTTCGGGTACGTCATCAGGCCGCCGAAGCGCAGGCCAGCCTGGCGGGCAATGACGCGAGCGAGGTCGGCCGCTTCGGCCGGGGACTGGACACCGCAACGCTGGCCGCCGAGGTCGCATTCCACCAGCACGGCCAGCTCGCGCCCGGCTTCTTGGGCGGCTCGGGTGAGACCGGTGACCACCGTCGTCGAGTCTGCTGTGACGCTGACCGTTGCCTGGCGCATCAGCGCGGCCAGGCGCTTGAGCTTCGAGTCGCCCAGCAGGTTGTAGGGCAGGAGAATGTCACCCAGCCCCTCGGCCGCCATCACCTCAGCCTCTCCCAGCTTCTGGCACGTGATGCCGACCGCGCCGGCAGCCATCTGCTGCCGGGCGATGGCCGGGACCTTGTGGGTCTTGATGTGCGGGCGATTAGCGATGCCGTGGGCGCTGAGGTACTGTTGCAGTCGCGCGATGTTCGCCTCCATCAGGTCGAGATCCACGACGACGGACGGAGTTTCGAGTTCACCTGACATGCCCACCTCACCTTTCGTCAGCGTTGCGCGGATGCGGAAAACCAGTTGATCCGACTTTCCGATCCAATTCCAATGATGGGTTGCTGTAATATGCCCATCCTATCCCACTTCAATAGAAACCTATGTCCACTTCTTCGCGGCGTCGTCAGAGTCCACGTCAACGGAATCGCCTGGTCTATGGCCTGGTCGGCCTATTCACGCTTGTGGTGCTCGGGAGCGGCGCCTTCCTGGTCGCCGCCCATATGGAGGATGACGACTCGTTCTGCGCCTCCTGCCATACCGAGCCTGAGACGACCTTCTTCGCGCGCACCCAGGCGAATCAGGCGGTGGACCTGGCGTCCGCTCATCACCTCACCGATGATCCGTCTAAGGCGACCCGATGCATCGATTGCCATTCGGGCTCAGGCGTGTCGGGCCGGGCGGCGGCCATCGCATTGGGCGCTACGGACATGGTGTCGTTCGTGACGGGCAACGCCCGCCAGCCGGCCCCGCTCACCTCGCCGATCCCCGACGCGAACTGCTTGAAGTGCCACGCCGATGTCACGGCGACGCGGTCGTTCAATCGACACTTCCACCGTTTCCTGTCGCAGTGGCAGGCAGTCGACAAGAACGCGGCGACCTGCGTGAGTTGTCACGGCGGGCACGCCGCCGACGGCGATCCGACTCTTGGCTTCCTCAACGAGCAACGCGCGACCGACGTGTGCCAGGCGTGCCACCGGGTTGCGGGCGAGTAGGGGGCGAATAAGAAATCGGGAGTCCACCAGTTGCGGAGTTTCAGCATGGAAGAACGGGGACTTCGGGGCACTCCCGGTTTCTGACGTCTTCGAAGGCGCGGTCGAAAGGCCACTTATGATAAAGTGGCCGCAACCTCGCAACCTTCGGAGAACCCCATGCCCAAAACCCCTGTCTTCTTTAGCCACGACGGCGGCGTCGACGATTACCTGTCGATCCTGCTGCTGATGACGATGGAAGACGTCGACGTCCTCGGCATCGCCGTGACCGAGGCGGATTGCTTCATCGAGCCGGCCACTACCGCGACCCGCAAAATCCTCGATTTGATGGGCCGGAGCGACGTGACGGTCTCGGTGAGCTCGGCGCGCGGCATCAACCCGTTTCCGCGCGATTTTCGCCTGAGCTCGTACCAGCTCGACCTGTTCCCGATCCTCAACACTCAGCCCACCATCGCGGCGCCCCTTGCCACTCAGGATGCCCAACACGTGATCGTGGAGGCGTTGCGTTCGGCGTCGTCGCCCGTCACCTTCCTGGAGACCGGGCCGCTCACGACCCTGGCTCAGGCGCTCGAGATCGATCCGTCGATCGCGGCCAAGATCGAGCGGGTGGTCTGGATGGGCGGCGCCCTCAATGTGCCGGGCAACGTCGCCTGGCGCTATGAGCCCGGCCACGATGGCAGCGCCGAGTGGAACGTGTTCTGGGACCCGATCAGCGCGGCCAGGATCTGGGCCACCGACCTGCCGCTGGTGATCTGCCCGCTCGACATCACCAATAACACACCGATCACGCCCGAGTTCATCCGCGCGCTCAGCCGGCAACGCCACTATCCCATTTCGGACCTCGCGGGCCTGTGCTATTCGCTCGTGGCCTATCGCCCGTACTTCTGCTGGGATGTGCTCACCACGGCCTACGTCGGCCGCCCCGACCTGTTCAAGCTGCGTTCGTGGGAGACCGAGGTGATCGCCACAGGGCCCAGCCAGGGCCGCACGGCAATCAAGCCGGGCGGGCGCGTCGTCCAGGCGCTCGACACCGTCGACACCGACGCGTTCTTCGCTTATTTCCTCAAGCAGATGGCGCGTTGAAGCGCGGGAGGGAGCCATGAGCAACGGCAAGGTCACGGTCATCGGCAGCTTCGCGGTCGGACTGACGCTTCGCGCCGATCGGTTCCCGGTGAAGGGCGAGACCCTCGTTGGGCGCGACTTCGATCAGGGGCCGGGCGGCAAGGGCAGCAATCAGGCGGTGCAGATCGCGCGGCTCGGCGGCGACCTCGAGTTCGTCGGCTTGATCGGCCAGGACGCTTTCGGTGACAGCGCCGTCGAACTGTACAGGCGCGAGGGAGTGGGCACGACCTACCTCGAGCGCACGACCGAGCGTAATACCGGCCTCGGCTTCATCGTCCTCGATGCCGCCGGCGACAACTTCATCATCCTCGACCCCGGCGCTAACGCGTTGTTCTCGCCCGCGCACGTCGACAGGGCTGCCGCCCGCATCCGCGAGAGCCGCGTGGTGCTGGCCCAGCTCGAGATCCCGATGGCCACGGCCGTGCACGGCTTGAAGGTCGGCCGACGCTCGGGCGCCATCGCCATCCTCAACCCAGCGCCTGCCGCGCCGGTGCCGCCCGAAGCCTTCGCCGACATCGACATCGTCACGCCCAACCACGGCGAGTTGCGCATTATGCTCGGCCGACGCCCGGATGACCCTACGGACTCGAAAGACCTGTGCGCCGAGCTTCTGCGACTGGGTGTGCGCACCATCGTCCTGACCCAGGGCGAGCAGGGCGCCCTGATCGTCCGTGCCGACGGCAGTCAGCACGTCCCGGCGTTCGGCGTCGACGTCGTCGACACGACGGGCGCCGGCGATGCCTTCAGCGGCACCCTGGCTGCGAGCCTGGCTGAAGGCCTCTCGCTTGAATCCGCCGTCCTGCGCGCGGTCCGCGCCGGCGCGCTCGCCTGCACCAAACTCGGCGTCGTGCCCTCGCTGCCGACACGATCAGAGCTTGAAGCGATTCTTTCGTGAGAGATGTCTGCCACGAATGGCACGAATTCGGACGAATTGGCACGAACGAATAAGTAGTGGGGTGGCGCCAAGCCAGATCACTGCACATTCACGTCAATTCGTTTCAATTCGTGTTATTCGTGGCAACGATCCGCCAGAAGCATCACACGACTTAAGGTATCCACGATGAGCCAAACGACTATCACCCCGCGCGAACGAGTCCTGACCGCGTTGCGGCATCAGGCGCCTGACCGCGTGCCCGTCGACTTCCTGGCGACGCCCGAGATCTGGGAACGCCTGATCGCGCATTATCAGTTCGACACGACCGGCATCGGCCCGGCCGAGTACTTCGACCCGGCGCGCGAGGCGCTGCTGAGGCGGTTCGAGATCGATTGCCGCGTGCTGTCGTACGACCAGTTCTGCACACCGCCCGAGAGCCTGCTCCACCCTGGCTCGCACGTCGACTGGTGGGTCTCGATGAACCGCTCGACGCCCAACCGGATGTGGCGCCAGGTCAACACCGACGACACCTTCAACGACATCTGGAGCACTCACAGCTACAAGATGGAGACCGCCGTCGGCGCGTACGAAGGATTCAAGACCTGGCCGCTCTCGAAGGCGACGTCGGTCGAGGAACTCAAGCAGCATCCCTGGCCCGAGCCCGATTGGTGGGACTTTCGCCCGGTGCCCGAGATCATGAAGGCGCTCGATGCTTACACGCCCTATCACTTCCGCTTCCGTATAGGCTCGATCTTCGAACTCGGCTGGCAACTGCGCGGCCTCGAGGAGTTCATGATCGACCTGGCCAGCCAGCCCGAGATCCCGATGTACATCATGGATCGCATGACCGAGATCCTGCTCGAGAACCTCCGCCGCCTGCTGGAGGTTGCCGGCGACCGGCTCGACATGGTCTACTTCTACGACGACATCGCGACTCAACAGTCGCTGATGATCTCGAAGAAGATGTGGCGCCAGTATGTGCGCCCGCATCATGCTCGCCTGATCGATCTCGCACATTCCTACGGCAAGCCCGTGATGTACCACACCGACGGCGCGATCAAGCAGATGCTGCCTGAGTTGATCGACATGGGCGTCGACCTGCTCAACCCGCTGCAGCCCGACGCGAAAGACATGGACCTCGACGCGATCAAGGCCGAGTTCGGCGACAGGCTCTCGTTCCATGGCGGCGTCGATATCATGCGCACGCTGCCGAAGGGCAAGCCCGAGCAAGTCCAGGCCGAGGTGCGCGAGCGTGTCAGGCAACTCGGGCAGGGCGGCGGCTACGTGCTCTGCAGCTCGCATCACATCCAGCCCGACACCCCGATCACCAACGTCATCGCCATGTACGATCCGGCGCTCCGATGAGGCGGACGCCCGAGACCCGAGGCCCGACGCCGTCTTGAGATAATTGCCTCATGCCCTCTACGCTCTGGATCGGACCGGCCGCAAGCGGCAAGACACACCTCTGTGTCGAGCAGGTCCGCGAGGCCAGCCGCGCCAGCCTGCTTTCGACGGTGTGGGCTCTGCTGCCCGATCGCCATCAGGCCCGCGCGTTCCGCAGGCGCCTGACATCATCCGGCGGCGCGCTCGGCGTGCGCGTCGGCACATTCGGGGATCTGTACGACGAAGTGCTTGCGCAGGCGGATGCGCTGCTCCCGCTGGCGCCCGAGCCTGTGCTGCATCGCCTCATCCAGACGGTCCTCGAGCAACTCGCCGATGAGGGCCGGCTCTCTCACTATGGGGCAATCAAGCGCCGGCCGGGCCTGACCCTGGCGCTCAACGACCTCTTCGCCGAGTGGAAGCGTTCGCGCGTCACGCCCGAGCGTCTCATCGAGGTCGTCGCGGACGCCGGCCCACGCCTCGAGGAGCTCGCGACGGCCTACGATCGTTATCAGACCACGCTGATCCGTTCCGGCTGGGCGGACGACGAGGGCCGGGGCTGGCTGGCGATCGAAGAACTGAACCGCAACGACAGGCTCGGTCAGGGCTGGCACATCGTCGTCGACGGTTTCGACTCATACACGGCTACCCAACGCGACGCGCTCAAGATCCTGTCGGCGCGTGGCGCATCGCTGACCCTGACTCTGACCGGCGACACAGACATGAGCCGTAGCGCCTATCGGCGCTTTCACACGACGTTGCAGCGCCTCGTGGAAGACGGGTTGTCGTTGACGACCCGCCACCTGCGCGCGCGCAGCGCACGGCCGCTAGTGTTGCGGCGCCTCGCCGACGCGCTGTTCCAGGCGCCCGAACCGACAGGGACCGTGGGGCAGGGCGCGCCGATCATTACTGGCAAAGACTCGGCTGTGACCCTGATCGAGGCGCAGACCGGAGCCATCGAAGCCCGTGAAGCGATCCGCTGGCTGAAGGCTCGACATCTGCGCGATGGCGTCGCGCTGGCTGACTGCATCGTGATCGCCCGTGACCTGTCGCCGTACGAACCCTATCTGCGCGAGGCGGCGCGCGAGTTCGGCGTGCCCCTGGCCATCTCGGCGGGAGCGCCCTTGATCGACAACCCGGCCGTCGCCGCGCTGCTCGATGCGCTGACCTTGCCGACGTCCGGTTGGGGCAACCGCAGCCTGTCCTCGGTCGTCCGCTCGCCGTACCTTAGGCTGGACGCCTTCGGCCTGGCTCCACGCGATGCGCTCCGCCTGGAGGCCGTGGCCCGCGCCGGGCAGGTGGTGGAAGGGCTCGACCAGTGGCGCGAGGCCTTCAGTAACCTTGCAGCCGTCGAAGGGGACGATGCCGAGAGCGCCGAACTGGCCGACGATGACAGCCGTCCCCCGACCGCTCCGCGCGGCGTCGCCGCCGAACGACTGGCCGACTCGTTCTTCAGGCTCGCAGCGCGTCTGACCCCCGAGGCCGCGCAATCGCGGCGCGGTTTCGTCGTCTGGGTGGAGGATCTGATCGAGCTCCTTCAGCTCGAAGCCGCGTTTGCCGTCAACCCCGAGACGACTGATCGCGACAAGTCGGCGTTGAGTGCCGTTCGCGAGATCTTCGCGGCTCTGATCCTGAGCGACGATGTCCTGGCCGCGAGACAGGCGCTGACTTACGCGGAGTTCGTCAATGAAGTCCGCGGCGCGGTTGAGGCCTCGCGATATCAAGTCGAACAGCCCGAATGGCGTGAGGCTGTCGTGGCGATGGACCTGCGGCTTGCGCGCGGCGTGCCTTACATGGCCGTCGCGGTGCTCGGTCTTTCAGAGAGTCAGTTCCCGGCGCCGCTGACCGAAGATCCCTTCCTCTCCGACGATGAACGGCGCGGTCTTCAGGAACGCGGCCTTCCGCTCGAGCCCCGGTTGCGCAGCGATCAGCAATCGCTCTTTTATGAGGCTGTGACGCGAGCCGATCGGCACCTTTTGCTGACCCGCTCGTACCTCGCGCCGGACGGTGAGTTCTGGCAGCCGTCACCCTACTGGCAGGCCGTTCGCGCCCTGGTCGCGACACAGCCTATCCGTGTGCGCGCCGGTGATCCTCTGGCGTTGGCCGAAGCGGCGTCAGACGTCGAGGCGCTGGAGGCCGCGCTGGCGGCGGGTCTCGCGCCCGATCACGCGGTGCTGGCCGAATGGGCCGAGGTGACTCTGCGCGCTCGCGGGATCCTTCAGGAGCGTCTGGCGACCGATTCGCTCGGGCCCTTCGACGGCGACCTGAGCGACTCCGCTCAGCCGCTGAGCGATCGCTTCGGAACGAAGCACGTGTGGAGCGCGAGCCGACTCGAAGCGTATGGCGCCTGCGGGTTCCAGTTTTTCGTCGGATCCGGGCTTGGGCTTCAGCCGCGCGACCCCGTGCGCGTCGGTCTCGACGCGGCCCAGCTAGGTACGCTCGTCCACAACATCCTGGAGAACATCTACCAGGCCGCCGATCCCGACGACGTCGAAGCGCTTGTCGCGGCCTTGCCGGCTGTTGCCGAGCCGATCTTCGCGGCTGCTCCACGCCAGCTCGGATTCCGACCGACGTCTCTGTGGGCGCGTCTGCAGGCCGAAGTGCTCGACTGGATCGTTGAGACCCTGCGCGAGATCGCCACGCTCAGCGCCGGTTATCGGCCGATCGCTTTCGAGCAGCGCTTTTCGACGCTGATCCTCGACACGCCGCGCGGTCCCGTCCGCATTCGCGGCGTCATCGACAGGATCGATCGCAACGCCGCCGGCGAATTGCGCGTGATCGACTACAAAACCGGCGGCAGCCATCTTGATCCGAAGGCCCTCGAACGCGGCATCCGGCTGCAGCTTCCGTTGTATGCGGCGGCGGCCGAACACTCGTTGAACCTCGGCACGCCGGTGGACGGCCTGTACTGGTCGGTTCGCGGCGCGAAGCCTGGTCGGCTGACGCTTGCCGACTTCAGCTACACGGACGAGCGCGGCCGGACCCATGCCGGGCCCGCAGCAGCGATCGAACTCGCGGCGGCCCACATCGGACGGACAGTGGCTGGCGTGCGTGCCGGAATCTTCCCGGCCCGGGCACCAGACGGCGGCTGCCCCGACTATTGCCCCGCTGCAGCCTTTTGTTGGCATTACCAGCCTTCACGATGACGACGCTGATCGACTTCTTCGGTCTCAAGGACGCTCAACGCGAAGCCGCTGAGGCGCGCGGCGTGGACGTGGCGGTGATGGCCGGCGCGGGCTCCGGCAAGACGCGGACGCTCGCCGCACGGTTCATCTCGCTGCTGGCGGAGGGCCACGCCCCTCGCTCGCTCGCGGCCATCACCTTCACTGAAAAGGCCGCGCGCGAGATGCGCAATCGCATCCGCGCCGACATCGCGGATTGGCGTGCCGGGCCATGCCCACCCGAACGGCAGGCCTGGTGGGCCGATATCGAGGCCGAGATCGACGCCGCGCGGATCGGCACGATCCATGGCCTGTGCGCGGCCATCCTGCGCGCACACCCGGCCGAGGCGGGCATCGATCCGCGTTTTGAAGTCCTCGACGAAGGCCAGACGATTCAACTTCGGGCGGAGGCGGCCGACGAAGCGGCCCAATGGGCCAGCGATACCGAGACCTTCGGGCCCTTGTTCGTGGCGTTCGGAGCCGATGAGCTGCGCGAGGCCCTGGTGCGGCTGATCGACGCGCGCCTGGATGCCGAAGCCGCTCTCGGCCGCGCTGAAGCCGCTGAAGCGTGGTCGACGACCGTCCTCCGGTCTGTCAAGGGCTTCGCGGCGCGCGACGACGTTCGGGCCGCCGTGGCCGATCTGCGTGCCCTGCAGGCGAGCCATGGACTCGTGGCCGACGCCGGTGACAAGCTGGCGGCGCAGGTCGAGGTGCTTCTCGCACATTGGTCGCGGGCCGAACTCGCCTGCGAGGCCGGTCTTGTCGGCGATGCCCTGGCAGCCCTCTATGCCTTGCGGCGCGAAGGCTGTGGAGCCTCAGCCGGCAAGAAGACCGGTCGGGCGAAAGAGACGGTGGCCGCGATACGCGCGGCCTATGACGATTTGCTCGATTCATGGCTTGGCGGAAGCCGAAAGGCGGATCCCGAACCTGACCTTGCCGCCGAGGCCCAGATCGCGGGGCTCGTCCCGCTCCTGGCGACGGCCTTCCAGCATGCGAGCGATCTGTACCGGCAGGCCAAAGATCTGCGTCAGGCGCTCGACTTCGACGACCTCGAGCAGATCGCGGCCCGGTTGCTGCGGCTCGACTCGGTTCGGTCGCGGTGGCAGAGCCAGATCGACTCGCTGTTGGTCGACGAGTTCCAGGACACGAATGCCCGGCAGCGCGAGATCGTCGAGGCGCTGGCCGGATGGAACGACGGCAAACGCGGCAGGCTCTTCATCGTGGGTGACGCCAAGCAGAGCATCTATCGCTTCCGCGGCGCCGACGTCACGGTGTTTCGTGATCTCGGCGCGGAGATCGTCAGGCGCGGCGGCCTGTCGGTGTCGCTCGACACGACGTATCGCGCTCACCCCCAGCTTGTCAGCGGGATCAACGACCTTTCCGCCGCCGTGCTCGACGGCGTGCCGCCCGGCGATGCGCGCATCCCGTTTGCGGCCCTGCAGGCGGCGCGGGCCGCCGCGCCGCGGTTGACAGCTCCTCATGTGCGTTTTGTGGCGGCGCAGGGCGAAGACAGTGTCGAAGGCCGCGCGATCGCGGCGGCGGCCCTGGCGCGCGAACTGCACGCACTCAAGGGCCAGGGCTTTCGGTGGGACGAGATGGCCCTGTTGTTCCGGGCGTCGACGGCCTTCCCACTCTATGAGGCTGCCCTCGAAGACGCCGGCATCCCGTTCGTCACGGTCGCCGGCCGCGGCTTCTTCGACCGACCCGAGATCCGCGATCTGCTGACCGTGCTCTCTGCTGTGGCAGATCCGTGGGACGACCTGTCGCTGGCTGGGGCCTTGCGTTCGCCGATGTTCGGCCTGCGCGACTCCACGCTCTACGCCTTACGCTGGTCCGTTGCCGGAGGCAAGCCCGCACCGTTGTGGCCGAGCCTGCAAAACGAAACCGTGATCGGAGCCCTCGCTCAGGAAGAGCATGCCAGCGCGCGACGCGCTGCCGCGATCCTTGGCCGGTTGCACCAATCGGCGGATCGCGTGCCCGTGGCCGAGTTGCTGAAGCAGTTGCTGGATGAGACGCGCTATCTGGGCATCCTGGCCATCACGCCCGCCGGCTCCCGGCTGCGGCGCAACGTCGAGAAGTTGCTGGCCGACGCGCACGTCAATCGAGCCCGGCGCCTGACCGATTTCCTCGAGACGGTCCAGACTCTGCGCGACGTCGGCGCCCGCGAAGGCGAAGCGCCAAGCGACGCGGGTGGGGCGGTGCGCCTGCTGACGGTGCATAAGGCCAAGGGCCTTGAGTTCCCGGTGGTGGTGTTGGCGGACGCGGGTTATCAGCCACGACACGCGGCCGAGGCTGTGTTGTTGACGCCACGGTTCGGCCTGGCGTTGGCGCCGCGTCGGCTCGAGATCAAGCCGATCCTCTATCGCCTGGCTCAGGCTGCCGAGCTTGCACACGAGCGAGCCGAAGACGCTCGCTTGTTGTATGTGGCAGCCACACGAGCCCAGGAGGTGTTGCTCGTCTCTGGCCATCTCACGCGGCAATCCGGGACGGGTTGGCTGAATACGCTCGCCAAAGCCGCGGGGTTCGATTTGGAGGCGCTGGCGCAGGAGCCGGGCGAGGTGAGCCGCGTCAGGCTGGTCGGTGGCGAATCGGCCAGCGCTGTGGTGTACGTCACACGCGGCGAGGCCTTCGCGTCGATCGAGGCGGCTCGTTCAACCTCATCGGCTGCGTCGGAGTCCGACGCGATCGCGCCGCTCTACGGCTCGGTGCGCGACACGACAACGACGCGCGAGCCCGAACGCAAGCGACAGGAACGACGCGAGTTGCGCGCGCACCGGATCACGCGTCGATTGATACGACCGGACGGTGCCTGGGTCGGCCAATTGGTTCACGAAGCGCTTCGTCGCTGGCGCTTCCCCGGAGACGCCGGCTATGATCTCTTGATGAGCGCCGCAGCGCGAGCCTCGGGCCTGATCGACACCGAACAGGCAGAGCCGCATTTGCAGCGCGCGGCGGAGTTGCTGGCTCGCTTCCGTCAGGACTCTGCCTGGGTCGACCTTAACGCAGCGCAACGCGACGGCCGATTGCGCCATGAGATCCCGTACGTGCATCCATCGGCCGGCGTCGGCGTGATGGATCTCCTCTATCAGGATGTGGCCGGCGAATGGCAGATCGTCGACTTCAAGACGGACGCCATCGTCTCTCATGAAGAGGCGGAACAACTGATCCGCGACCACTACGGTGAACAACTGCGGCGCTATCTGCGCGCGGCGCTGGCTCTTCTCGGAACGCGAGCGAAGGCGCGACTTTGCTGGTTCGATCTGGCGGGTCGCGTCCATTGGCAGGAGGTGATTGAGGAAGCGCCTCCGGAGCCGCCAGTGACGTGAACTCGAGATCAAAACGCATCGCGCCGTGATGTTTCGGTACGCAATCGCTCCTGACGCTTCAGGTCGCCGTCCAACCGGCGTCGGCGGCGATGGCCTGGCCATTGATGTAGCGCGACTCGTCGGAGGCCAGGAACAACGCCAATGGGGGCGATGTCGTGCGGCTTGAGCGCGGCCGGCATCGTGTTGTAGAACACCTGCAATCGAGCCGAGGCCACCGGATCCATCTTGGTGGGATCGATGCTGGCCATGATGTTGGTCTCGACGCCGCCCGGGCAGTTCGCGTTGCAGCGGATGCCCTTCTGCGCGTTGAGCCAGGCCGTGCTTCGACGTCGTGTAGGCCACGCCGGCCCCGGCGCCGCTCAACCCGGCGACGGACGCTGTGTTGATGCTCGAGCCGCCGCCCTGTTCGAGCATGTGCGGGATCGCGCGCCGGGTGAGGTAAATCCGCCCGCTGAGGAAGATCCCCAACACGCGCTCCCACATCTCGTCGGGCACATCGCCGACATGGCACTCCGGCTGCAGACGGTTGTCGAGCCTATCAAAATCGCTGGCGACGGCGAGCCTCAGCCGGCCGCTGTCAACCAATCCCGGGTTGTCGTGGCAAGGGCAGTCAACAAGCAGATCGCGCTAGCTCGGCGGCCGCGATGTCGTTCAGAGGTTGCCGCGGTCCGATTGGATCGAAGCGACGCGGCTGATGAGCAGCTCGGCCTCGCCGGTCTCGGCGTTCGGCATCACTTCGCCTTCCAGGATGAACGGACCCGGTCCTGTCGAGAAGACCGCGCGGTGCCGATCGTAGACAGCGTTCGGGATCACGCAGTCGATCATGCCTTCGAGATCTTCGGCCACCATGTGATAGACCCGCTCGCCCTGAGCGTTGCGCGTCCGACGCCATGTCTGGCGCATGGCCGCCACCTTCACGGTTTCGCCGGTGCGGGCGGCCGCCTGCACTGTGGTCAGCGCCTCACCGTAGCGACCGGCTGCCAGCTCGAGCGGATGCGCGCTGACCGCCGCGCCAAGGATCTCCTCTTCATCTTTGACGCGCTCCGTCAGGCTACGCGTGTCGTCGCCCGCGGGCTCGAAGGTCTCGAAAAGGCCAGGTTGTCCGGCCGACCATCCGCCCTTGAGTCGTTCGAGCGCGTGATGGGGATCGATCAACCCGGCGAAGGCGTCCACCCGGGCCAGATGCTCGGCCTCGACGGGCCGCGGGTCGACCCGGGTGAGGAAGTCGTCGAGCGAGCGGAACGGCCGGCCGCGTTCGATGCCCGCGATCGTCCGCCGGGTCAGTTCGCGCACCTGGTTGAGACCCATGTAGAGCGTCGGCGTCTCGTGGCGCATCACCACAGTGAACTCGTGCCGGCTGTGGTTGACGTGCGGTGGCCGCAACGTCAGGCCGAGCCGGCGGGCTTCGGTCAGGTAGACGCGCTGCGAATAGTAGCCGCCCCAGTTGGCAAGGACGGCGGCCATGAACAGCGCCGGGTGATGCGCCTTGCACCACGCCGAGCGCCACGCGGCCACCGCATACGAGGCTGCGTGCGCCTTCGGGAAGCCATATCCGGCGAAGGCCGCCATCATCTCCCAGATCCGCAGGCCGACCTCGGAGGGCACCTGCGACACGGTCTCGGCCCCGGCGACGAAACGATCGCGCAGGGTGCGCATCTTCTCGCCGGGGTCGAAGTGGCTCATGGCGCGGCGGAGCAGATCGGCGTCCGCCAGCGACAGCCCGGCGAGCTCGTGGGCGATGCGCAAGACCTGCTCCTGGTACAGGATCACGCCGAGCGTCTCGTCGAGCAGCGGCGCCAGCGCGGGATGCAGATGCTCGACCGGCTCGCGGCCCAGATGCCGCCTCACATAAGCGTCGCGTAGGCCGCCCTGGATCGGGCCGGGCCGGAAGAGCGCCAACGCCGCCAGCACGTCGTCGATGCTGCGGGCCTGCAGGTCGCGCAGGGTGTTGCGCATGCCGCCCGACTCGATCTGGAAGCATCCGATCGTACGCCCCGAGCGGATCAACTCCGACGTGTCGGCATCGACGTTGGGGATCGCGTCGAGCCGGGCGATCATCGGCGCGACCGATCGGCCCGACGGCGACATCGCCGTCGTCGAGCTGCCGTCGTCCAACAACGCCTCAGCCACGTCCGCCACTACGGTCAGGCCGCGGATGCCCAGCAGGTCGAGCTTGATCAGACCCAGCCGCTCGATCCCGTCAAGATCGAACTGCGTGATGGTGATGCCCTTGCCCGCGAGGTTGACGGGGCAGATGTCCCGGATCGCGCCTGGCGCGATCACAATACCGCCCGGGTGGATCGAGAGATGATCGGGCTGCCCGATCAGGGCCTCGGCGTGCGCGAGCATACGCTGGAAGTCCGCTTCAGTGGAGTGTTTGCGCAGCACGTCATACGGGCCGCCGGGCCGCCCACGGTTCGGGCGGGGGCCGAACCAGCGGTAGGGCAGGTCGTCGATCAACTTGTCGGAGGGGATGGCGAAGGCCTTGGCAACCTCGCGCAGGGCGGAACGTTCTTTCAGGCAGTTGATCGTGGCCACCATCGCGACTTTGTCGCGGCCGTATTGCTCGAAGACGTGGTCGATGACTCGATCGCGGCGCCGCGAGCACAGATCTGTGTCGATGTCAGGCGGTGTCGCTCGGGCCGGGTTCAGAAAACGCTCGAAGTAGAGGTTCAGCGCCAGGGGGTCGGGCGTCGTGATATCCAGGCAGTGCGCGACAAGCGACGAAGAGGCCGAGCCGCGCGAAGCGCTTGGCACACCGTCGCGACGGGCATAGGCGATGACCTCCTGCATCACAAGGAAGATCGGCGCGAAGCCCTTGCTCGTGATGATATCGAGCTCGTGTTCGAGCCGGCTGCGAACCCGTTCCGGAAGGTGGCCGTCGACGGCGTACAGCCTCAACGCCCCGGCGACGGCCTCGCGGCGCAACTGCTCCTCGTCGCTGAGTCCGTCGGGCAGCTCGAGCGCCGGGAACAGGTGCCGACCCTTTGGCACACTCAACGAACAGCGCGCCGCGACATCGTCGCCATCGGTCAGGCCGTCGATGTCGGCGTAACGATCCCAAAGCTCGGCCGCCGACGGCAGGTATGAGTTCTGGGGCGCCATATCGCTGGCGGACAATGACGTGCGCGGCTGGTTCACGCGGATGGCGGCCAACGTGCGTTGCAGGTCGTGCTGCTCAGGCTCGATGTAGTAGACCTGATGTCCGCCGATCAGGCGAACACCCAGGCGTTGAGCGGTCTCTCGAGCCCCTTCGGCCTGGCCCGTCGTGACACGCTGATCAAGACAGAGGTACAGGCGGTCGCCGTACGTCTTGTGGAGGGTGGCCAGCCAGCCCGGGCTCTGCGTCGGTGCATCAGCCGCGAGATCCTGGACGTCAGCCAGACATAAAAGCCCCTGCGAGTACGTCAGGATGGATGAGAGCGGTAGGCCATGTTCGATGTCTCGGTCGGGACGCGTCTGCGCCAGCGAGCTGATCTGGCATAGGCTGGCCCAGCCGGCCTCATCCATGGCGATCAGGGTGAGCGTTTCGGGCGCCACGCGGTTTGACGATCGGGCGATATGGGCGGTGAGGCCAAGGAGCGGCTGCAGGCCAAGATCGCGACAGGCATCATGGAATTCCAGAGTACCTGTCAGTCCGTGGTGGTCGGCGAGCAGAACGGCTGTATAGCCGGCCTGGGCGGCGGCCTCGGCCAGGGCCTTGGGCGAGGGCAACCCCCGCAGAAACGAATACCAGGAATGGGCGCGCAGAAGCGTCGGCATGCGAACACCCATTCTACTTGGGTTGGGCCAGGCGGGCGATGCCGTTTGAACCGAATTCGGCACCGGGCGGCACCGACTGGCGTCGCCAACGGCTGGCTCCTGGGGTAGGATGCGTCCGTTCGTCGTGGAGCAGCGGCCCGGCTATGCAGCCCGGCGGGGCTGCCATCCCACGTGTGGCGTCGGCAGGCGACGTCAATAGAGTTCTCGCCAGTTGTGGGCGGCGCCTGATGGGGGATGGGCCTGGCTTTGGGCGCCGATCGCGAGAGACACAAAAGCCCAGACCAGCGTAAGGTCCGGGCTTTTGTTGAGAGGCTCACGGCGGTTTTGCCGCCGGTTGTCACTTGCGACGCTTGCGTTTTGGTGTGACTGTCGTGCGTACAAGCTTGCGTTGAATTTGTCGGGGCGTTCCGTAGATCTCACGTTCCTTATCGGCGCGCAGTTTCTTGGCCATGGCCAGTGCCTTGGCGGCGCCGTACTTGACGATCGAGATCGAGGTGCGCTGCAGACGTCCGGGTTCGGGGGACCAGCTGACGTCGTACGCGGGTTGGCCGTCTTTGAGGATTTTGCGAATGCCCGTCAGTCCGGTGTTGCTCCGGCGGGCGATGCCGGTGATATTGCGATCGGTGCGGGGTTTGCCGAGCTGTTTTTCGGTCAGGTCACGGAATTCGAGCGCCGCTTCTAGCGCCTTCCGTTTTCCGCCATTGACACCATCGCTAAAGAACTTGCGCACATGTTCGCCGTGCCAGCTGACGCGCACGAACCACCCGACGGCTCGTGAGGAGTCGATCCGGGAGATGCCTTTGTAGTGAACGGCGTTGTTGCGCTTCGTCGTTTTCTTGGGGGAAGGGCGGGTTGCGGGGCGGGCTTTTTTCGCTACAGGCATCATGATCCTCCAGATCGGCACCGGGCCGCTGCTGTTGATAGTTGGTCGACCATCAGGGGCGTCGGGTGTAAAGGGTTGCTAGGCAGGTGAACGACTCGACATACATTATAGCTCTATCGGTGCAAGAAATGGTTAGGGGTCTATCGTCTTTAATCGTTCAGGCACCTGACTTTGAGAACAAGTGTTTCAGAGCCTGTCGTTTGTTTGAGCAAGGAGGTGCGATTTCGAAAGGTCGCCAAAGGCGCCAGGGCGCGCCTGTTACAGGTTGATGAAGGATGATGATCCGCCGTTGGTTCCGCAAGATGCCGCGTCTCCGATGAACGCGGCGCAAGAGTGGCGGTCGACGGCCTGACGATACTCGTTGGTGAATAAGGAAGAGAGGAGATCAAATGAATATGAAACGGCACTGGAGGGTTCGGTTGGGCAGCGTCTTGTTGTGCGCGATGCTCGGGGCGGCGTGCAATCCACCCGCCGCACCGACGGAGACGGCCACGCCAGTTCCGCCACCGACTGAGACCGCAACCCTCGAACCGACTGAAACGCCGGTACCGACAGCGACCGCCACCGCGACGCCTTTGCCTACGTCGACGCCGACGCCCGACGCCAAGGCCACGGCCGCGGCGCATGCCACAGCCACCGTCGAAGCCGCCCTCGGCGACATCAACGACATCCTTGAGGACTACGGCTATTCAACGAAGGAAGGCCGCCTGGGATTCATCCACGACTCGTTGTCGATCACGGTCGATACGTATGGCGAGCGCCATCATGTCACGGATTACCCCGATATGGACTTCGGCAACTTCGTGTTGCACACCGACATCACCTGGAACACATCCTCGGGTCTGGCGGGCTGCTACATGGTCTTCCGGTCGGACGGCGACCTCGAGCGGGGCCGGAACTATCAGTTCGTGACCATCCGCCTGCAAGGCCTCCCGTTGTGGGGTTTCTGGGTTTTCAACAATGAGCGCGGCGATCCGCTTGATCCCGAAGGGCTCTTGCCAGACGGCGCCATTGATGACCTGCAGGGCAGCACGAACAAGATCGTCATCGTGGCCGAAGATACAAAGTTCACGGCCTACGCCAATGGCGAGCGCCTGGGTACGCAGGTGAGCAGCAAACTTGCGAAGGGCGCCATCGCGTTCGGTGCGTTTCAGGAATCGGGCACGACCACGTGCGAATTTAACCACACTTGGGTCTGGTCATTGGACAAGGAATAAACATGACGCGCTCATCTCTCAGACGCTTGGGCATCGCGCTCTTGCTCAGCCTGGCCACCGCCGTCTTTGTGGCGCTGCCGGCGCTGGCGGATAGTTCGTACGTCGTTCAGTCCGGCGACAACCTGTCGCGGATTGCCGCCCGTTTCAACGTGACGGTCGAAGCGATCGTCGCGGCCAACCAACTCAAGGACCCCAACGCCATCCGTATCGGGCAGACCTTGATCATTCCGGATGGCCAACCTTCGGCTGCACCGGCTTCGCCCGGCGCCGCGACGAGCTACACGGTGCGCTCCGGCGACTCGATCGCGCGCATCGCCCGCAAGTTCAACGTGTCGGCGGACGCGCTCATCCAGGCCAATCACCTGACGAGCACAGTGCTGCAAATCGGCCAGGTGCTGATCATCCCGGGAGCGGCTCCCGCGGCCAACGCTCCGACGAATACCGTCTATGACCGGATCAGTGGCGCTGAGGGCTTCGTCGCGCGGGTGAAAGCCGGGCTCGACTGGCTGAAGGCCAATGATCAGGAGGCCTTCGCGCGCGTCGATACGTATATCACGATCATTCGCGAGAGCCCCTATGCCGATCGCGCGCAGGCCGCGCCGATCCGTGGCGGAGGCTGCTACGTGCGGGCGCTGGCTTACGGCAGCATGCCTGACCGCATGATCGCCGTCATGCTGTATCACGAGGCCACTCACTGCATGCAGTTCGCGACGGTCGGCGACATCCTGCCGAAGCCCGCCGAAGTGGATGCCTACACACAGCAGATCGCTTTCATGGAGAAGCACGGGTTCCCGGCCGAGGAGATCGACTTCTATCGGAAGGTGCTGGCGTACTACCAGAGCATCCCCGACGACGCGACCCGCATCCCGCCGCCGGATTTCTAGACGACAGCCGTTGCGGCTGTTGTTGCAAGGACAGGAAGAGCGCGCCGACGACATCGGCGCGCTCTTCGTTTGCCGCGCGGTGGTCGATATCGACCTAGCGAGCGCCCTCGGGCGAGGGCTGGTCGTCGAGCGGCATGTGCAGGTCGATCCGGGTCCCTTGGGAGGGTCGGCTCTCGACGGCCAGGCCGCCGCCTGCGACGGCTATCAGGGTTGTGTGGAGCGTCAGCCCATGTTGCGTGCCAGACGTCAGGCCGGTGCCGGCCAGGGCCACGCCGACGCCGTCGTCGCTGATCGTCACGTGAAGGACGCGGGCCGGGCGCTCCAGGGAGCCGGCTTCGCGTGAAGCCACATTCGCCGTGAGGGTGATCGAAAGGGCGCGGGCGGCGTCGCCGCCCCGGCCGTGACGGGCCGCGTTGCGCAACGCCTCGCGCGCGGCGAAGTACAGGGTCTCGGCCGCGAAGCCGGGCAGGGCGCCGGCCACGTTTTCGGCCTCGGCGTCCACCTCCCAGACGACCCTGTCGAAGGCGCCCTGCAGGTCGGCGTCCACGACCTGGCGCAGCGCGCCGAAGAAGCCGTGCCGCCGCAACTCAGGCAGCGACGCCGAGGGCAGCGCGCGAACCAGCTCGGAGAGCATATGGTGGACGCCGGCGAGTTCCTGCAGGCCCTGAGCGCGGGCGCTGCCGTCTGACATCGTCAGCATGGCGGCGTGCAACCTGGGCAGCACCTCGTCGTGCAGAGTGCGCCGCAGGCGTTGATCGAGCACCTGTCCTTCGGCGAGCCTGCGCTGCTGCACGGCGATGAGGCGATTGGTCAGCTCGGTCTGGATCAGCGCTTCAAGCAGGCGCTCGCCGCCGGCGCGGGCCACTTCGATGTCTTCTTGAGCATAAAGCCCGCCATCCGCTTTGGGCCCCAACAGCATCACGCCCAGTGGGCCGCGTTCGCTCACGAGCGGCACCGCCCACGTCAGGCCCTGCCACTCGTGTGGCTCGAGCGGCGCACCGAGTTGGCCCGCCGACGCCAGCGTCGCGCGCAATTGCGCCAGGTCGATCGTGGGCAAGGGCGCCGTGGTCGGCGGGTATTGCAGCGGGGCGTTGATGAGCGGAGCGAGCGGCCCTTGCGCCAGGACGATGGCCCACGAGGCGCCGATGCTGTCACGGCACAACGCCGTCAACATCGCCTGGGCGTCGATGCCAAGCCCTGGCGCGTCGAATCTGTCGCGGTCGCCGTTCCTCCGCGGGCCGATCGGCCCGCGCATCCACGACAACGCATCACTGGTCAGCGGCCGCAACAGACTCACCATGCGCTCCCGCTCGATGAATGATCTCCAGCTCACAAGGGCGTAGAACGCGATCAGGATCAGGAGGGTCAGCAACACGGTGTAGATCGGCTCGCTGCCTCGCACCAGCGCGAAGGCCACCGGCGGGCTGATGCCCGCGCACAACACCACGGCGCGACGCCAGTAGCGGCGCAACCCCCGGCGCGGCAGGCTGCGTCCCGCGAACACCTCGTATTCCGCCAGTGCCTGCCCGACGAACAGCGCGATCAAGCCGATCAGGCCGGCCGCCACGATGTCGAGGCCGACCATCCAGATGTAGGTCTCTTCGACAGTCGAATAGTCGACGGTGCGGAACAGAGTCTGCGTGGCGCGCTGCAACCCGAAGCTGGAGACCAGGCTCACCATCAGCAACAAGGCCGACGCGGCCAACAGCCACGGGCGCGCTCGTCGCCGAGCCGGCGTGGCGGTCTCGCGCGTCACGGGGCCGGGGCGGAGCAGGGCATCGAGCGCGGCGCCCATGCTGAGGCACGAGTAGAGCGGGTAGCTCCAGCCGAACACGGCCATCTGATCGGCACGCGTCGGAGAGAGCTCGTCCAGCGCGATGGCCTGCGAGTAGGTCGGCATGGCGCCGCCCACCGCCAACAGGACGACGAGCACAACCAGCAGCACGCCGACGAGCACGATCAAGGGTGTGTGGCGGCGGCGCAGGGCCGAGGTCGGCGTGCTCCAGAAACCGGCGTACCAGAGGACGACGCCGTACCAGGCGACGGGCAGGGCGATGACCGCATAGAGCGCGGCCTGCCAGAGGATCTCGAGCCCGGGCGTGCTGTGGAGCGGTCGCAAGGGTTGGCCAACGATGGCCGAATGGCTGGCGAAGAACGCCGCTGCGACGAGGAGGCTGACGCTGGCCGCGACCGCACCGGGCGTGCGCGGCTGCGCCGTCAGCATCACCGTCAGGCCCAGCCAGGCGAGCAGGCCGGTATTGAACAGCGAAATCGCGAGGACGAGCCAGTCGATCAGGAGGATGCCGGTCATGGCGGCGGCTCAGCTAGGCGTCGATCACCCACTCGCCGCGATCGTTCATCACGCGGGGAGTGCCGTCAGCATCCCAGATCATCAATCGGTTTCGCCCGGCGATCAGGGCGGCTCGCGTGCGGGCGGCTTTCTCGTCGGTGGCGCTGATGTCGAGCCCCCAGGCGGCATAGATCTGCCCGTTGACGCGGCTGATCGTGCGTTTGTCACGGAAGCCCAACCGGACCGCGATCTGCTCGTTGGTCTGCCCCTGGGCGATCATTCGCGCCACTTGCTGCTCATTCGGCTCGAGCAACGCGAAAGGCGAATTCTCGTCCTGGTGCCGGACCTCCTGGACGCGCGCTTCGATCTCGGGATCGATGAAGCTCCGACCGGCCGCGGCGTCACGCAGCAGCGGCACGATCATGTCGGGCAAGAGATAGTTGGACTTGCGAACGTAGGCGTAGTGGCTCAGGATCCCCGAAGCGCGGAACGCGCGATAGTAGGCATCGTCGTCCTGGATCGAATAAAAGACGACAGGCAATCGCGGGTACTCCCGTCGGATGGCGACCGCTGCCTCGATTCCGTTCATGGGGCCGGCCAGTTGAACATCCATCAGCACGGCGTTTGGCGCCGCTGCAAGACACAGGGCCAGCGCGTCTTCGCCCGTGCGCGCGACATCGAGGACGTGCACGGCGCCCGTCGCCTCGAGGCCGACCTTCAGGGCCGGCCGCAATTTGTCGTTGTCTTCGACCAGATAGACGTTCAGCATGCGCTCACTGTACTACAACCGCGTTGACGCCGCCGGTTCAGCGGCGGGTCCCCAGACGCTACAGGCGCTGGCTAGCTCTGGCAAGCACCCGGGTGCGCGGCGACGGAGGCTCGAGCGGTTGCCCCTCTATCTTGTGATCAGGCAGACTGACGACATCCGTCGGGCCGCATGGCCCTTCCAAGGAATCGATATGGCTCTCATTGACGCAGCGACCGCCGCCACGCGGTTGACGATATCTTGTGTGGTTCAGGCCGCCTTTGCGGTGGCACTGAGCCTCGCCGCGTTATGCGCGCTTGTGGGCTTGCATGCCGCCGTCGAGCCGCTCAGTTGGGCCGCTGCCGCGCTCGCCTCAGTGGCGGTCATTGTGTCAACCCGACGCTGGCACGGTCGCGCCGCATGGGCTATCGCGCTTCTGTGTGTGGCGATCGGCCTGGGTCAGCCCTTTGCGACATGGATCGCTGACCTGTGGTTGGGCCTCATGGTCGGTGCAGGCGCTGCTGCCGGCGTCTATGGCCTTGTGACGGCCATGGGGCGCGGGCGCTGGCAGGCCGGCCTCCTGGCCCAGACGGCTCTGATCGGCGTCGGCCTTCAGCTGGGCTATCGGCAACGCGTGCCGGTAGACCTGATCCACATCGCCAACGCTGACAAGGGACTGCACGCGCTGCTGATCGGCGCGATCGCGTTTTGGGCCAACCTGGTCCTTGAAGGTCGCGCCTGGCGTGTCGGGCGAGTGGCCGTCCCTGTGGCGATCGTCGTGCCGCTGGCGCTGGCCGCCGTCGAGGAATGGGCCCAGGGCCTGACGCCCTGGCGTCATCGTGATGGGCTCGACCTGCTCGCCGATGCGATCGGTCTGGGCCTGTTCTGGTCGCTCAGTGAGCTGGTTCGGCGCTGGCCGGCGCGACCTGTGGAGCGAGGAGGGTGACATGCGCATTTCGTTATGGGGCAAGCTGTTCGTCGCGCTACTGACGGTGGTGCTGGGCATCGGGGTGGGATGCCTCGACGTCGCGCAGATCGGGCTCGAGCTGCCGGCGGCTCTGCTGTTGGCGTCGGGCGTGTTGCTTGGTGCGCTCAACCCGCGATTGGCCTGGATCTGGGCGGCTGTGATGGGCCTGTGTCTTGTGTCGGCGCGGGCGGCGGCGGACGCTGTCTCGAGCCACAGCGCTTACGCGACGGCCCTGATGCCGCTTGTGCTTGTGCCCTTGCTGGTAGCCGTCGCCGGCGTGGCGGCCGGCTCGGTGTTGCGCCGATTTGCGCCCGAGGCGCCATAAGAAATCGGGAGTGCGAACGACGAGTCGTGGTCCATGAGACACGTCGT
>JBGAGY010000014.1:0-133212 GCA_044226485.1 Anaerolineales bacterium | reverse complement strand
GTAGCCGATGTCCGAGATCTCCTGATCGACGTGGGTCAGATAGAAGCCGATGAAGGCGGCGACCTGCGGCTTGTCGGCCAGGATCTTGGCGTCGGAGTAGATGTAGAGCGGGCGGGCGAGCGGATAGGTCGCGGCGTTGACCGAGGCTTCACTCGGGGCCACCGCGGCCTCGACGCTGGGCGTCTCGACTTTGGCGGGTACGATCGGCACGGCCTTGAGCTTGCCGCCCTCGGCGGCATAGTAGGCGTAGCCGAAGTAGCCGACAGCGTAGGGGCTGCCCTCGACGCCGGCGACGAGCGTGGCGTCGTTCTCGGAGAACTGGGTGCCTTCCGAGTTGAGGATGGCGTTCTTGTCGGCGCTGTTGTCCTGGCCATAGGTGGGGCGCAAGACGGCTTCGACGAAGTAGTCGAAGGTGCCCGAGTCGGTGCCAGGCGAGTAGCGCTGGATGGGCTCAGCTGGCCAGCCGGCGCGGACGTCGGCCCAGGTGGTGGCGGTGGAGTAGGCCAGGGCGAGCTCGCCCAGGGTCAAGTAGTCGATGAAGGTGTTGTCGGCGTTGACCACGACGGCCAGGGCATCAGTGCCGACGCGGAACTCAAGCGGATCACGGCCGATGGCCTTGCAGTTGTCGATCTCTTCTTGCTTGATGGCGCGCGAGGCGTTGGAAATGTCAGTCTCGCCGGTCTTGCAGAAGCGTTCGAAGCCGGCGCCGGAGCCGATGCTGTCGACGGTGACGTTGCCGCCGCCTTCGTTCTGGTACAGCTCGGCGATGCGCTGGCTGAGCGGGTAAACCGTCGAGCTGCCGGCCGTGATGATGTCGCCGGGCGCGTCGGCGGGATCCGGCAGCGCCGCAATGGACCAGGCCCCGCCGGTTTCACCGCTCGGAGCACTTGTGGGCTCGACGGCGGAAGCTGTCTGGGTAGGAGCGGTCGTGCCGTCCGGCTTGGGCGTGATCAGGCCCGATGGTGCCTGTGTGGGCTGGCCGCAGGCGCTGAGGACCAGGCTGATCGCCAAAGCTCCTGAGGCGCTCCAAGTAAGGCGACGGGCATGCATGCAGTGTCTTCTCCGGAAGTGAATGTGATCCGCAGAGGACTGTAGAGTCGTCAGGTCAAACGATAGGTAAGCGCACATTAAGGGGAGTTGATGTAGGGTCCGCGGGCCTTCAACTAACCCACACGGGCCATGTCGTTTGCCGGCACGTTTGTCACTATTTGTCATCGACCGGCTGTGTACAATTAGCGAGTTCGGACCCCGCCCAGGCACGCACATCGGTGTTCCTGGCCCGGCTTGTGTCCACTGGATCGCATCTACCGTGTCCTCCTCAACTCCCGGCTGGCTCCAAAACCAGTGGCAGACGCTGTCAACTCGCCTCTTCGGCTACCTGCCGCCGGACGTGCGACACAACATGTTTGCAGACCTTTTCGCGGCGCTGGCCTTTGGCCCGCTGGTCGCGAGCCTGGGCTTCATCCCGGTCGTGTTGCGCAACCTCGGCGCGCCGGCAGACTGGATCGCCGTGTACTCGACGCAGCCCTTCATCGGCTTCGTCGTGGCGCCCTGGCTGGCCCTGGTCTTCCCTCGTGGCTATGGCCACAAGCGCATGGCTTTGACGGCCTGGGCGATCAGCCGCGGCTCGTTTCTGCTCATCGCCCTGGTCTCGGGCTGGCCCGGCTTCATGGCAGTCACCGCTGTGTTCTGGATCATCGAGGCCGTGCCGTCGCCCACTTATGTGCGCATCATGCAGTCGGTATTTCCGGTCGAGCTGCGGGGCAGGGTGATGGCGAACGTGCGGATCGCGCTGTCGATCGTGACATTGCTCGCGACCGCCGTCCTGGGCTGGTTGCTCGACACCGTCGGCTACCACATTCTGTTTCCGATCGTGTCGATCGGTGGCCTGGCGGCCGTCGCGCTGTTCTCACGTCTGAAGCTGGATGAGACCAAGCTGCCGCCCTCGCGCCCATCCGGTGGGGAGCTCAGGCAGATCATCCGCAGGGACAGGCGCTATGTGATCTTCCTGGTTTCGGTGGTCGCCTTCGGTATCGGCTGGCTATCGATCGGTCCGCTCATGCCGCTGGTGCAGGTGGATCAGTTGCACCTGTCGTATACCGAGATCGGCGCGCTCACGACCGTCAATTCGGTGTTCTTTGTGATCGGCTACATGATCCTGGGTCGGTGGATCGATCGCGCCGGCGGCGTTCAAGTCTTGCGCTGGATCTACCTGGTTGGCGCGATCATCCCGGTCTGTTACGCGTTAGCCGACTCGGCCTGGGCGCTGATCCCCGCCTTCGCGGCGTTGGGCTTCCTCAACGCCGGACTGGATTTGGGGATGCTCAACTCCGTCATCCAGTTGTGCAAGCCTGAGGAGTTGGGCTCGTACTCGAGCCTTCAATACACGGTGGTGGGTTTGCGCGGCCTGATCGCGCCGTTCCTGGGTGTGTGGGCGGTGCGCGCCGGCTTGCCGATGTCGTGGGCTTTTGTCGGTGGCGCGATCCTGATCGGCCTGGGGGTCTTGATCCTGTACCAGGTTCGCGTCACGGCCCCCGAGACGTTTACGCCAGCTCCGGCTCCGGCGGCGCCCGCCGTCGACGAATGACCGATCGCGCGGCGCAAAAGACCCCGCGACTCAATTGGACGGGAGCAGCGTGAAGAAGAAGGTCGTGCCGCGCCCCGGAATCCCTTCGCTCTCGACCCAGATCTTGCCTCCGTGGGCTTCGACGACGTGCTTGGCGATCGCCAGGCCCAGCCCCGTACCCGACTGTCTCAATCTCGCTCGATCTCCACGGAAGAATCGCTCGAACACGCGCGGCTGATCGGCGGCCGCGATGCCTGGGCCGTTGTCCGACACGGCAATGACGATGTCGCCGCCCTGCCGCCGGGCCGCCAGACGGATAGAGCCTCGCTCCGGCGTGAATTTGATTGCGTTGTGCACGAGGTTGCCGAGAGCGCGTGTGATCTGATCGAGATCGGCCAGCGCCTCGAGCCCATCGGCGGCGTGGATGGCCAGTTCCTGATGCTTGCGCTCAGCCTGCGGTTGCAGCCGGCTGGCGGTCGCCTGCATCAACTCGCGCACCGACACCGGGACGAGCTTGACGACGGCCTGACCCGACTCGATCTGAGCCAGGTCCAGCAACTCCTGCGACATCTGTTCGAGGGCGTTGACCTCGGTATTGATCTTCTCGAGGAGCCCGCGCACCTCATCGGGGTCGCGCGCGACGCCGCTGAGCAGGCTCTCGACCAGCAGCCGCACGGAGGTCAGCGGCGTGCGCAGCTCGTGAGAGATGTTGGCGATGAAGTCGCGCCGCGCCCGGCCGAGCCGCTGCAGTTCGCTCATCTCCCGCAAGACGACGATGACGATGTCGCCCTCGGCGGCACGGATGCGCACCCGGAAGGGCACACCGGCCAGGCCGATCTGGCCCTCGAGCTCGCCGTGACGCTCGCGGGTATCGCTGACGAGTTCGTCGAGTTCGGCGGAGCGCGAGGCCGTCATCAGGCTCTCGCCGGTGTGGGCAGCGGTCCCGAAGATCTCCTGCGCCGCGGCGTTCAGGCGCAGGATCTTGCCCAGGCCGTCGAGCATGAGCACGCCGTCGATCTGAGCGGCCTCGAGCGCCGTCACCTGCGACTCAAGGAGCTCGAGCCGCTGACGCGCGTCCGCCAGACGCCGGTCGGAGACGACGGCCGCCGTCTCCCAGCGGTCGGCGCGGGCGCGTTCGACCCGCCACCGCCAGGCGAGCAGGCCCAGGGCGAGCGCGGTCGCCCCGAAAGTGATCCAGTCGAAGATCGTCATCCTTCGAACCGATAGCCGACGCCGCGGACCGTCGTGATGCGTCGAGGTGAGGAGGGGTCGGACTCGATCTTCTCGCGCAGCCAGCGGATGTGCACGTCCACGGTGTGGCTGTCGCCCACGTAGTCGAAGCCCCAGACCCGATTGAGCAAGAGATCCCGCGAGAGCACGGCCCCCTGATTGCGCATCAGCTCGGCGAGCAGGTTGAACTCGCGCTGCGTCAGCTTGAGCTCGATCGGGCCGAGGCTGGCGCGCCGACCCAGCAGATCGAGCACCAGCTCGCCGGCATTCAGGCGCGTGGCCTGCGCGCGATGGTCCGCGCGCGAACGACGCAGGTTGGCGCGCACGCGGGCCATCAACTCGCCCAGGCTGAACGGCTTGACGACGTAATCGTCGGCGCCGGTCTCGAGCCCGGTGATGCGGTCCATCTCGGTGCCGCGTGCGGTGAGCATGATGATCGGCACGTCCGAGTCCTTGCGCACGATCCGGCAGACCGAAAGCCCGTCGAGCTTCGGCAGCATCAGATCCATGATGATCAGGTCAGGGGTTTCGTCGCGCGCCAGGTCGAGCCCGGTCATGCCGTCAGCGGCGGTGAGCACGTCGTAGCCTTCCGCGCGCAGGTTGAGGGCCAGCGTCTCGCGCACGGTCGCTTCATCTTCGATAAGGAGGATCGTAGCCATAGGTCGTTGGCAGACTAGGTCAAGAACCTCAAGGGTGGGTTAAGGCCAGCGCAAGTTTAGCGGAAAATCCGTGAACGGGGCCGACACCGGGGAACGACGATATCACGTGAGGTGTGTAAGCCGGGGGTGGTTCGCAGGTGGCGCGGAAAGGGGCGGATCACGCGGGTCCGGGGAGCCCTGCACCGGCAAGCGGTGCAGGGATGATCCATCGGACTGTCCGCGTCATCCGCCCCTACCTCACACACGGGCTCTGCGCGCCGTCAAGGCAGAACGTCTGCCCTCAACTCAACTCGCCAAACCAGCCTTTGCGCTCCATCCACTTGGCCAGCTCGAGCACCGGCGACACGGTGAACGCCAGGCCGGCCACCAGCGCCCAGTCCGTCCAGGGCAGGCTGAAGGTGCCGAAGGGCTCATGCAGAAACGGCAGATACACGATCAAGACCAGCAACACCAGCTCCCACACGATCGCCAGGTTGAGCCACTTGTTGGCGAACGGCTTGTTGAGCACGGAGTGCCGGTCGGAGCGGAAGTTGTAGGCCTTGAAGAACTGGATCAGCACCAACGACAGGAACGTCATGGTCATCGCCTCGGGCAGGCTGCGGCCGGCGTTCAGGGCCCAGGTGAACAGCCCCAGATTGATGAGCGCTGACCAGAGCCCGCCGACCGTCATCAAGGTCACGACCGGCCGCGTGAAGATGCCCTTGCGCGGGTCGCGAGGCTTGCGCCGCATCAGATCCTTCTCGGGCGGATCGACCGCCAGGGCCAGGGCGGGCAGGCCGTCGGTGGCCAGGTTGACGTACAGGATCTGCACGGCGCTGAGCGGCAACGGCAGCCCAAGCAGCGTCGCGCCGGCCATCAGGCCGATCTCGCCGATGTTCGACGACAGCAGGTACATCAGGTACTTCTTGATGTTGCCGAAGATGCCGCGGCCCTCTTCAACCGCGGCGACGATCGAGGCGAAGTTGTCGTTGGTCAGCGTCATCGCCGCCGCTTCCTTCGTCACGTCGGTGCCCGTGATGCCCATGGCGATGCCGATGTCGGCCTTCTTGAGCGCCGGCGCGTCATTGACGCCGTCGCCCGTCATCGCCACGATGTGGCCCTTCTTCTGCAGCGCCGTCACCACGCGCAGCTTGTGCGCCGGCGACACGCGCGCATAGACTTCGATGGTCTCCACTTCACGGTCGAACGCGTCATCGGGCAGCGCCTCGAGTTCGGCCCCGGTCACCACACGGCCGCCTTTGAGCAGCCCCAACTCGCGGGCGATCGCCTGCGCGGTGACGGGATGGTCGCCCGTGATCATCACCGGCTTGATGCCGGCTTCTTCGCAGACGCGGATGGCTTCTTTGGCTTCTGCCCGCGGCGGATCGATCATGCCGATCAGGCCGAGGAAGGTCATGTCGCGCTCTGCCGTTTCGCGCGTGGCGTCTGACTTGGCCGCCACGCCAATCACGCGCAGCGCCTCGGTCGCCATCCGCTGCGCGGTCTCCAGGATCGACCGGCGCGCCGCCTCGTCGAGCGGAGCCTCGCCGTCTGCTGTCAGGTGCCGCGTGCACGAGGCCAGGATGGTCTCGGGCGCGCCCTTCGCATAAGCCGTGACGCCCCCCGGCTCCTTGTGCAGCGTGGTCATCCGCTTGCTCTCGGACGTGAACGGGATCTCATCGACGCGCGGCGTCTCGGCCTCGATCCTGGATTTGTCGAAGCCTGCCTTGGCGGCCGCCACGATCAGAGCGCCCTCGGTCGGATCGCCCTTCACATCCCATCGGCCGTCCACCTCCTCGATGCGCGCGTCCGAGGCCAGCGCCGCAGCGCGCAGCATCCGTTGGAGTGCGGCCGGTGGCTCGACCGTGGCACCATCGAGCGTGAACTCGCCCTGCGGCGCGTAGCCGGCCCCGGCGATATGAAACACCTGACCTTGCACGGCGGCCTGGCGGGCGGTCATCTCGTCTCGGGTCAAGGTGCCGGTTTTATCGGAGCAGATGATCGATGTGCTGCCCAGGGTCTCGACGGCCGCGAGGCGGCGCACGAGGGCGTGGCGCTTGACCATGCGCTGAACGCCGATCGCGAGCGAGATGGTCACGACGGCCGGCAGCGCCTCAGGCACCACGGCCACGGCCAATGCGATGCCGAAGATCAACATCTCGACGAACGGTTGGCCGCGGAACAGGCCGAGCACGACGATGATCGCGACGACGACGGCCGCGATCCGCGCCAGCGTGTGCCCGACGCGGTCGAGGTTCTCCTGCAGCGGCGTCCTGCCCGCTTCGACCGATTGCAGCATTTTCGCGATCTTGCCGAACTCGGTGCCCATCCCCGTTTCGACGACCACGGCCCGGCCGCGCCCATAGGTGGCGGCCGTCCCGGCGAACGCCAGGTTGCGGCGATCGCCCACCGCCAGGTCGAGTTCGGGCAATGGGTCGGCGTGTTTCTCAACAGCGACCGACTCGCCGGTCAGGGCGGCTTCCTCGATCTGCAGGTTGATGGCCTCGAGCAGCCGCACGTCGGCCGGGATCCGGTCGCCGGCCCGCAGCAGGACGACGTCGCCCGGCACCAATTCCCGCGCCGGCACCTCAACTTCACGTCCGCCCCGTAACGCTGTGGCGGTGGGCGCGGCCATCTGGCGCAGCGCGTCGAGTGCCCGTTCGGCCCGATACTCCTGGATGAAGCCGAGGAACACCGCGAAGAGCACGATCACGGCGATGGCGATCGACTCGACGCCGTGGCCAAGGAAGGCCGAGAGGGCGGTGGCCCCTAGGAGGATGAGGATGAGGACGTTCTTGAACTGCTCGAGCAGGATCGCCCAGGGCGAGATCCGATTCGTTTGCTGGAGCTCGTTGGGGCCCCGTTCCGTGAGGCGCTTCTGCGCTTCGTCCGGCGTCAACCCATCCGGGCGCGACGACAGGCGGCCGAAGGTTTCAGTCGCATCGAGGGTGTGCCACGAGGTAGACGCGGCAGGTTCGGCAGCGGTCATTGGGAGAAACTCCTATGGATCGACGGGCTGGTCCTGAGGCGGCGCACGACGGCCCACCCACGCCTCAGGTGAAAGGCGACGGTCAGCGGACGTAGAGGTGGGGTTATATCAAGGCCGCTCGGGTTGGAACGTGTATGGGGCTGACAACTCGCCGTCCGCTGGCTGACAACTGCCTGCAACTTTTCGCCTGTGGGGCCTGTACTACACTCCAGCCATGACCGACGACGACCGGCCGCTGGTGCGCCGAGCCCTGCAACAGGACCTGCACGCCTACGGCGAGCTGGTCAAACGCCACGAGGCGGCGGTCTTTCGCGTGTGCTGGCGTTTGCTCGGGGATCGGGCCGCGGCAGAGGACGCCGCGCAGGAGACCTTCATCCGCGCGTATGACCGGCTCGAGACGTTCGATCCCGAGCGACCGTTTGGGCCGTGGATCCGCAAGGTCGCCACGAACTGGTGTCTGAACCGCCTCGCCGCGACCCGTCCGAGTGAGCCGTTGGCCGAAGACGACGAGCGTGGCCCGGTCGGCCCGACGGCCGATCAGCCCGAGCCGGCGCACCTGGGGCGAGAACGCCACGATGCCGTGCGCGCCGCGTTGCGCTCGCTGCCCGAGAAGCATCGGGCTGTCGTCGAATTGCGGCACTTTCAGGACATGAGCTACACCGACATCGCCGCGGCCCTGAGCCTGCCGGTCAGCGACATCAAGAGTTATCTGTTCCGGGCGCGCCGGCTCCTGGCCGAGCGTCTGGGCGATTTGCGAGACGAGGCCTAGATGGACTCTCACGTTCCCGTGTCCGATGACGACCTTGACCGGCTGTGGGTCGATGTCTCCGGCGAGTTGTCGGCCGACGAGGCCCGTCAGCTCCAGCTGGAGCTGGCAGCCCGGCCGGCGTTACGTGCCGCGCGCGAGCGGATCGTGGCAGCGCATGGCCAGCTCGCCAGCTTCGACGACGTCGGCGACATCCCGGACATCGCCACGCCGGTCATCGCCCGGCTGACGGCTCGACAGGCCGCGCCGGCGCGGACGGAGTGGCCGGCGTGGCTCTGGCTGGCGCCCGCGGCGCAGGTTCTTCTGGCGCTGGCGGCTTTCGCCTGGGCGTTGCCGGGTCTCTGGCCGCACTGGAATGCGCAGGTGCCCCTGGCCCTCGCGCCCTGGCTGTCGTTCGGCGACATGGTCTCGCAGGCGCGGGCCCTGGGCGCCGAGTGGCTGGCGACATTGGGATCTCTCAATCGCGCGACCTGGGCGCTGACGGCCGACGTGGGCGCCGCCGGCCTCTGGTTGGGCGTGTGCGTGGCGGGCGCGACAGTGACCTGGCTGGCCGGCAACAGCGTTCTGCTGGCCACGCGTTCGTTCCGGCGATGAGGTGAAGTGACATGGCTGGTCTTCTCGACTACGCGGGTCTGGTGCTCCTCCTGGCGATCTTCATGACCGCTCACGCGGTGGCGGTCGGCGGCGTGCTGAACACGCGCACGCGCCGGATCGCGGCTGTGCTCGAGCGTCAGCCGCGCCGCGCGGCCTGGGTGGGGGCGCTCAACCTGGGCTTCGGGGTGGCGATCTCGCTGCCGTTCTTCGCCCTGCAGGGCGCCACCGGAGGCGACTTCTGGGCGCTCCCCGGGTTGCTCGTCCTGGCGACCGTTATCGTGCTGGTGAGCATCGGTTTTGCCGGCCTGAGTCTCTGGGTCGGCGCACGCCTGCTCCCCGAGGGCGGAGCCTTACGGCAGCGCGTCGTCGGCGCGTTCGCCCTGGTGACGGGCGCGGGCCTTCCCGTGGCAGGCACCGTGTTTATCCTGCCGCTGACGTTGTTCTTGAGCCTTGGCGCTCTATTGCTGAGTTTCCTGATGAAGCCGTTGGAGGCCGAGTCGGCCTGACCCCGCGGGGCCGCTGTCGTGAAGTGTTGGGCGCCGGCCGGATGGTGGCGAGGAGTCCTGACGAATCAGCTATCGCTCAATGGGTTGTGGAGCGGCCTTCAACGTTCGCATCGGCGAGAAGAAGATCCAGAGCCAGGCGAACAGGGCGCCCGCCAAACCGATGACGAGCGTCGGTAGAACGCCGAAGGCGGTGCTGAGTCCGCTCGAGGCAAAGGCCCCCAGCGGGATCGTGCCCCAGACCAGGAAGCGCATGCTGGCGCTCATGCGGCCCAGGAGTCGATCGGGCGTTATCGTCTGACGCAGGCTGACCTGGTTGACGTTGTAGACCGTATTGCAAAAACCTACGACAAGCCCTCGCACCACAAGGATCGCGATCACGCTCTCGACCGAGCCGCGCGCTGCGAGCACCAGCAGATTGGCGATGCCGAAGCCCAGGGCGGCGCCAAGGATGGCACGCCCCACGCCAATGCGCCGGGCGATGCGCGCCGCCACCAGCGAGGCGATCAGGGCGCCCGGCGCACCGAGGGCGAAGATCAATCCGATGTGGGCGGCGCTGAGCTGCAGGTTGCGCACCATGTGCAGGACAAAGAGCGCCCCCCAGATGTTGTTGAAGAAGTTGAGCGTGGCCGTGCAGCCGGCGATCGACCACAGCAGCCGATTGCCGAAGACCACGCCGAGGCCCTCGCGGATCTCCTGAAGCAGATGCGTGCCCCCTGGCGTCCTGGGCTGGGGCGCGGGCTCCTGAACGCGGATCCAGCCCAGCATGACCGCCGACACGACGAAGGATGCGGCGTCGATCAAAAGCGCGACCGGGCCCGTCAGCAGTTGAATCAGCCAGCCCGCCAGGGCAGGCGCCCCGATCTCGGCCACCGAATTCGACATCTCAAGCCGGCTGTTGCCTTCGACCAGGTGTTCGCGCTGCACCAGCGCGGGCAGAAACGCATAGTAGGCGACGTCGAAGACCACGGTCAGGACACCGATCCCGAAGACCAGCACAAACAGGAGTTCGATCCGCAGCCAGCCGAGCCAAAGGCTGAGGGGGATCAGCGCCAGCAAGAGGGCGCGGCCGACGTCGGCCACAAGCATGATCGGCCGGCGCCGGTTGCGGTCGATCCAGGCCCCGGCCACCAGCGCGACCAGCAGGAAGGGCAGCATCTGCGCCGCGTTGAGCAGGCCCATCTCGGCCGGCGTGGCATTCAGGAGGTTCACGGCCGTGAGCGGCAGGGCCAGCTGGGTAATCGCTGATCCAAAGACGGAGACGGATTGACCGGCCCAGAACTTCAGGAATTCCGGGTGCCGCCAGAGCGAGGTCGTCGGGGTGTCGGATGCGTTCAAGGGCCAGGAATTGTATTGCGAAGTGCGCGGTCACTCTGGCCTGAGGTGTCCGCGCCTCCTTGACAGCTTACAGTGTAAGTGTTACAGTGCTTACGCTGTAAGCTTACCGACGTTGGGGGTGGGGGATCGGTGGCCGACGGGGGAAACATGCGACCTTTCGAAACGGGCTTGTTTGGTGTGTTGATCGTTGTCCATGGGCTGTCGATCCTGCCGGGTCGGCCGGGCTGGCGTTGGGCCGCTGTGGCCTGCGTGTTGGCCGCGCTGGTCCAGGCGGCCGTGGAAGGCTGGCGTTGGCAGTTGATCCCCGCTTATGCGATCACGACCGTGTGGGCTGGGGCGGCGCTGGCGAGCATGACCGGCTGGGCATCACCAGGCGCTGGACCGGTGTGGGGCCGCGGGGTGGCGCTTAGCGTCAGCGCAGGGGTCACTCTGGCGAGCCTGGCGCTGGCGTTTCTGTTGCCCGTCTTTCGCTTCCCGACTCCGACGGGCTCCCTGGGCATCGGGACGCTCACCTACGACTGGGTCGATGATGCTCGAGACGATACCTTCACGTCGGATCCCGCCGACCGTCGCGAACTGATGGTGCAGGTCTGGTACCCGGCCAGGGTGGAGCCCTCCGCGCCACGCGCGCCCTACATCCCGGACGGGGCGGTGCTCGAGCCTCTCTCGGGCCTGCTGGGGCTTCCGGGTTTTTCCCTCGGGCATCTCAGCCTGGTCACGACAAACGCGGTCAGCCACGCCCCCATCGTCGCGGACGGTGTTCGCTACCCGGTGTTGATCTTCTCGCATGGCCGCGGCGGGTATCGGCAGCACAACACGGCCTTGTTCGAGGAGTTGGTGTCGCACGGCTACGTGGTCGTCTCGATCGATCATCCGTACGCGGCCAGCGGCGTGGCGTTTCCCGACGGCCGCGTGGTCGCGTTCGACCCGCGCATGCATGAGCGCGCCTTTGTGAACGCCTCGATCCCGATTTTGGCGCAGGACGTGTTGTTCGTCCTGCGTCGTCTCGCCGACGTCGACGTGCGTGATCCGTCCGGCGTGTTGACGGGCCGGCTCGATCTCGACTCGGTCGGGATGTTTGGGTTGTCTCTGGGCGGAGAGACGACGGCCGAGGCCTGCCGTCTCGAGCCGCGGCTGCGCGCGTGCCTGATGATGGACGTCTGGATGCCGCCCGATGTGATCGCCTCCGGCCTCGACCAGCCCGCGCTGTGGATGACCCGCGACGAAGCCAGCATGCAGCTTGAGGGCTGGGCTCAGGCCGACATCGATGAAACCCTGTCGACCATGCGTGTGGTCTATGCGGAGTCGCGCAACGCGAGCTACTTCGTGACGGTGCCCGGCATGTTCCACCAGGACTTTTCGGACGGGCCGCTGCTTTCGCCTCTGCTGAAACCCATCGGGCTGAGCGGCCCGATCGACCCTGAACGTGCGCGGAAGGTCGTCGCTGCCTACACGCTGGCCTTCTTCGACCGTCATCTGCGCGGCCTGCCCGCGCCGCTGCTCGATGGGCCATCGTCGGACTTTCCCGAGGCGCAGCTCGACATCCGCCGGCCATAGCCTGACTCGACCGGGCGTCTGCTGACGGAACCGCCGAGAGGCTGCCTGCAACTTTCGTTGACCGCCAGCGGTATCTCCTGTGAACAAAGGAGATCCGTATGGCAGACATGATCGGCGTCAGCATCGTCTTGGTGCTCTTCGCCACAGCGTTTCCCGCTTACCTAGCCGTCCTCTGGCGCACCTGGCCGGGCGGCATCGAGCGCGCCCGCGAGCGACTCGAACGAACGCCGGGCCGGAGCCTCGCGCTCGGTGTCCTGCTGGCAGCCCTGATCGCCGTGCCGATCATCGTGCTGCTGGTGATGCCCAACGGCGTCGCCCAGTTTCTCGGCTACACCCTGCTGGTCCTCGGCCTGGCCTATGCCGGTATCGGCGCGGCCGGCTTTGCGAGCCGGGTGGGCGGAGGCGCGGGCCTGCGCGCCATGCTGATCGGCGCGGCGGTGACCGAGTTGGCGATGGCGCTGCCCGTGATCGGCTGGTTCGTCGTGACGCCGCTCTTGTTGTTGGCGAGCCTCGGCGCTGGCACCTTCGCGATTCTGCGCTGGCGGCCGCGTGCCGCTTCAGCGCCTGCAGTCGTCTCGACTCCTGCGCTGGCGGCTGATCCGCGTTGACGGATCAGGAACCACCATGGTGACGAGACGTGACTTCCTGCGACTCACCGCCCTGGCCGCCGGCAGCGCCTTTCTGAGCGCGTGTGGGCCGCTGGCCGAGCGACTGACGAATCGGCCTGGGCCGCTCGGCGATGTGGCGGTGGTCGATCCTGCAGTGTTCGCGGTCGTCAATCGGCTGACGTACGGCCCGCGGCCCGAGGAGCTCGCGCGCGCGACGGAGATCGGCCTGGGGGCCTGGATCGAGGAACAGCTGGCGCCGGGCTCCATCGACGACGGCGACCTCGAACTGCAGCTGACCCGCCTGTCGCTGATGTCGCTGGATGCCGATGCGTTGCGCGACGTGAGCGACAGGCTGTTCGACGACGTCGACCTCGACCTGGTGCCCGGTGAATTGCGCCGGGCCACTCTCCTGCGCCAGATCTACAGCCGACGGCAGCTCTACGAGCGCGTCGTCGAGTTCTGGTCCGATCACTTCAACATCAGCGTGGAGAAGGGCGACTGCCACATCCTCAAGCTCGTCGACGACCGCGACGTCATCCGCCCGAACGCGCTTGGCCGCTTCCGTGATCTGTTGGGCGCTTCGGCGCACTCGCCGGCGATGATGGTCTACCTCGACAATCACGTCAGTGACCAGGCCCACCCGAACGAGAACTACGCCCGCGAGGTGATGGAGCTGCATACGCTCAGCGTCGACGGCGGCTATACCCAACAGGACGTGGCCGAACTTGCGCGCTGCCTCACGGGTTGGTCGGTCGTGACCGAAGGCCGGTATTGGGGTCGCTTTCAATACAAGCCTGAGTTGCATGACAACGGCGAGAAGGTCTGGTTGGGCGAGCGCATTCTGCCGGAGGGTGAAGCCGAAGTCGAGCACGTGCTCGATCGGCTGGCTGATCATCCGGCAACCGCGCGCTTCGTGACGCGCAAGCTCGCCCGGAGGTTCCTCGGTGGATCCGCCCCGGAACTCGAAGCACGTGCGGCCACGGCCCTGGCGACGAGCGGCGGCGACATCACGGCGGCGTTGCGCGTGTTGTTGCTCGATGGGCTCGCATCCGGCCAGACCCGCGCGCCGCGTTTCAAGCGCCCGGTGGATTATCTGACGTCGGCCCTGCGTCAGCTCAACGCGCGCGTTGGCGGCGCTGTCGTGCTGCCCGACGATCTGCGGCGACTCGGACAACTGCCCTTCGCCTGGCCGACGCCGGATGGCTACCCCGACCGCGACGAGGCCTGGTCCGCGAACCTGATGCCCCGGTGGGCGATGGCGTGGTCGCTGGGCAGCGACGCCGTGCAAGACGTGAACATCGATTGGCAGAGCGTGTGCGGTGCCGATCTCGCGCCGTCAGAGGCGCTCGATCGACTCTCGATCGTCTTGTTCGGCGAGCGCCTGCCTGATGCGGATCGCAAGGCCCTGCTGGCCGAGCTCCCGAGCCCAGACCTTGGCTCTCTCAAGGTGCTTGCCGCAGCGCTCCTGGCTTCGCCGCGCTTTCAGTGGCAGTGAAACCACGCTCTGCCCAAAGGAGATTGCGATGACGTACTCGCCGACTCGCCGCGCCGACTTTCTGGCGGCCGCCGCAGCCGACCAATGGGCTCAGATCTGGCCGGCCTGGATGCCTCGCCTCGCGTTCGCCCCGGCAGATGGGGCCGTGCGCGGCGACGTTTTGGTCGTCGTCTTTTTGCGCGGCGCCGCTGATGTGCTCAACCTGATCGTGCCGCACGCCGAGGCCGCTTACTACGATGCGCGACCGACGCTGGCCATCGCCCGCCCCGACGATACCGCCGCCGGGTTCGGCAATCGCTCGCTCGACCTTGACGGCTTCTTCGGCTTGCATCCGGGCATGGGTTCGTTGCTGCCGGTCTGGCAGGCGCGTCAGCTGGCGATCGTGCATGCCTGCGGCGCCCCAGACGAGTCGCGCAGCCACTTCAAGGCGATGGCGCTGATGGAGCGGGGCGTTGACGACGAGCGTGGACCGGCTTCAGGTTGGATCGGCCGCCATCTCGCGACGTTGCAGAACGGCAACACCTCGCCGCTGCGGGCCGTGGGCTTTGGCTCGATCACGCCGCGCAGCCTGCTGGGCAGCGTGCCTGCCGCGGCGCTGCAGTCGATCACGGACTTTCACTTCAGGGGAGACTCGGATGCGCTCAAGGCCTTCCAGCGCATGGTGGCGCAATCCTACGCTCGCGATCCCGGCCTGGGCTCGATCGGCACCACAACCGCCGCCGTCGCCGCTGACGTGCAGCGCCTTGATCCCGAGCGCTACGCGCCCGAAGGTGGCGCGCGCTACCCGACGACGGATTTCGGCCGCGCTTTGTTGCAGACTGCGATGCTGATCAAGGCCGACCTCGGTCTGGAGGTCTCGGCGATCGACCTGGGCGGATGGGACACGCACTTCGCGCAGGGCGGGTCGGCTGGCTGGATGGCGGGTCTTGCCCGCGAACTGGCCGACGGCCTGGCCGCTTTCCACGCGGATCTATCTGCTTTCCATTCACGCCTGACGGTGGTCGTCATGTCCGAGTTCGGCCGGCGCGTGGCCGAGAATGCCAGCCTCGGCACCGATCACGGTCACGGCAGTGCCATGCTCTTGTTGGGCGGTCACGTCGCCGGGGGCAGGGTGCACGGACGCTGGCCGGGGCTTGCGCCCGAGCTGCGCGTCGGGCCGGGCGATCTGGCGGTCACAACCGATTACCGCGACGTGCTGGCTGAGGTGTGCCGCCTGCGTTTGGGAAACGCGGCCCTCGCCGAGATCTTCCCTGGCCATTCAAGCCAGTCGCCGGGCATCGTCACGGCTTGAGAGGAACGCAAAACGCCGCCGGCCCGGGATGTCGGAGCCGGCGGCGTTTTGCGTTTGAGACGGTTCGGCCTCAGGCCTTCTTCATGCGCTCGTCGATGTAGGTCACAGCGCCACCGACGGTCGTGATCTTCTGCGCGTCTTCGTCGGAGATTTCAGCACCGAACTTCTCTTCGAAGGCCATGATCAACTCGACCAGGTCCAACGAATCAGCCTCGAGCTCTTCGCGGAAGCGGGCTTCGGGGGTCACTTTGCTGGCGTCCACGCCAAGCAAGTTGACAATAATCCCCTTGATCTCTTCATATGTGTCGGCCATTGCAAATCTCTCCTCAACAGAGTTGGTAGCTTGGGGGCGATTAAGGCCCGATTGTAAATCTTGGCAGGGACTTGTCAAGCTGGTACGATACCGCCCGATCAGCCTCTCCCACCGGCGTGGATAACACACAACGATGACGAAAGTTGCGGATACGGCGTCGCGAAAAGCGGATCACATCCGCATCAACCTCGAAGAAGACGTCAGGTCCGCCCTGACGACGGGCCTCGAACGCTATCATCTCGTGCATTGTGCGCTCCCGGAGCTCAACCTGCGCGACGTCGATACGTCGGTCGAGTGGTTCGGCAAACGCCTCAGCGCGCCGCTGCTGATCTCGTCGATGACGGGCGGCACGGGCGCGGCGGGCCCGATCAATCGCAACCTGGCGCTTGCTGCGCAGGCGGCGGGGGTCGCCATGGGCGTCGGGTCGCAGCGCGCCGCGCTCGAGGATCCTGCCCTGGCCGAGACCTTCAAGCTTCGTGACGTGGCGCCTGACATCGTGTTGCTGGCCAACATCGGCGCCGTGCAGCTCAACTACGGCTACGACGTCGACGCCTGTCGCCGCGCCGTCGACATGATCGCGGCCGACGCCCTGATCCTGCACCTCAACACGATCCAGGAAGCCGTCCAGCCGGAAGGCGACGTCAACTTTGCGGGTCTGCTCGGCCGGATCGAGCAGGTTGTGCGGGCGTTGCCCGTGCCGGTCATCGCCAAGGAAGTGGGCTGGGGCATCTCCGGCGACGTCGCGCGGCGCCTGGCGGATGTCGGCGTGGCCGCCATCGACGTGGCCGGCGCAGGCGGCACGTCTTGGTCGCAGGTCGAGATGCACCGCGCCAAGAGCGAACGGCAACGCGCTGTGGCCGCGGCCTTCGTCGGATGGGGCATTCCGACCGCCGAGTCGCTGCGTCAGGTGCGCGCCGCAGCTCCCGCCGTGCGCCTGATCGCGTCGGGCGGGCTCAAGGACGGCGTCGACGTGGCCAAGTGCCTGGCCCTCGGCGCGTCGCTATGCGGCCTGGCCGGCCCACTCCTGCGCGCGGCTGACCAAGGCGTGGATGCCGTGGTCGAGCGCCTTGGCGAGCTGACCGATACTGTGCGCGTGGCCCTGTTCGCGACGGGCTGCGCGTCGATCGCCGACGCGCAATCCCGCCCTATTCTGGTCTCCGCGCCCTGAGAAGCGCTTATCTCTTATGCCGACTGACACCTTCTCCTCGCTTGCGAAGCTGAGCGCCGAATACCTGCCCGCGATCGAGACCGAGATGCGCGCCGCCATCGGCTCCGGCCCGGCTGTGCTCGACGCGTACTATCACATGCTCGTCTACCATCTCGGTTGGGTGGACGCCGAACGGCAACCGCTCCCGCTCGGGCAGGGCGGCAAGCGCATCCGCCCGTTGCTGACGGCCTTGACCTGCGCGGCGGTCGGCGGCGACTGGTCGCGATCGTTGCCGGCGGCTGCAGCCATCGAACTCCTTCACAACTTCTCGTTGCTCCACGATGACATCCAGGACAACAGCCCGCTGCGGCGCGGCCGCGCGACGGTCTGGACGTTGTGGGGTGCGCCGCAGGCGATCAACGCTGGCGACGCGATGTTCACGCTCGCACACCTCGCGCCGCATCGACTTCGCGCCCTGGGCGTCTCGAGCGACATCGTCCTCGACGTGCTTGCGGACTTCGACGCGACCTGCCTGCACCTTACGCAAGGCCAGCACCTCGACATGGATTTTGAGCGTCGGGAGCGCGTGTCGGTGGACGAGTACCTGACGATGATCGAAGGCAAGACCGCGGCGCTCGTCTCGGCCTGCGCGCACATCGGCGCGCGGATCGGCGACGCCTCCAAGGACGTGCGCGAGCATCTGGCCGCTTATGGCCGCCACCTCGGTCTGGCCTTCCAGATCCACGATGACTGGCTCGGCATCTGGGGCGACTCGGCCGTCACCGGCAAATCCGCGGCGACCGATCTGCAGACACGCAAGAAGAGCCTGCCCGTGGTCTTCGGCCTCGAACGATCGGATGCGTTTGTGAAGGCCTACGCTGAACCGCACCAACCCGGAGGCTCCGTGGCCGGCCTGATCGACGTCCTCGACTCGCTTGGCGCGCAGGCACACACACGCGACCTGGCGCGCGAGCACTCCGATCAGGCAGTCGCCCACCTCGAAGCCGCCGACCTCTCAGGCCCTGCCGCCGCCGCGATGCGCGAGTTGACCGAGCAGTTGTTGGCACGAACGTCGTGATCGACAAGAGATCGGGAGTGTCACGATGTCCCCCGATGTGCGCCGCAAAGTCGGCGCACATCGGGGGACATCGCGACACTCCCGATCTGTCAAGTCACACAAACTCGCGGAACACCTGGTTGCCGAGCAACCGACCGTCGCGGGTCAGGCGCAGCCGTCCGTCGACGACCTCGACCAGCCCACGGGACGTGAGGCGCCGGATCTCGCGCCCGAAGCGCTCGTCGAGCGATTGGCCGAACCGGCTCGCAAAGGTCTCGAGCGCGACGCCCTCGTCAGTGAGCCGCAGCCCCATCATCATCGTCTCGCCGATTTCGTCATCGCGCTCGATCGTCGTGGCTTGCTGCAGCGCCGGCGATAGCGGAAAGTCCGTCGATGAGCCCGCGTTCAGGCGTTCGATATAGGCCGACGGCGCCAGGACGTTCGAGTAGCGCTGCCCAGCCGCATAGCCATGCGCCCCGGCGCCGAATCCGAGATACTGACGATTGCGCCAGTATTGCAGGTTGTGCCGACAGGCGTGTCCGGGCCGTGACCAGTTCGAGATCTCGTACTGCGAGAAGCCGTTGCGCGCGAGCAGCTCGTCGGCGAGCAGATACATGTCCGCCGCCAGATCGGGGTCGGGCATGGGGAGCAGACCGCGATGCACCCAGGCCCGCATCGGCGTGCCATGCTCGAGCGAGAGGGCGTAGGCCGAAAGGTGGTCCGGGCCGAGGCCCAACGTGCGCTCGACGGTTTGACGCCAGAGGTCAAGCGTCTGATGCGGCAACGCGAAGATCAGGTCGAGGTTGAGATCCTCGAAGCCGGCCGCCCGCGCCCAACTCATGGCCTGCGCGGCATCGCCGAAGAGATGCAGGCGATCGAGCAACCGCAGCTCGTGCGGGTGCGAAGACTGGACCCCGAACGAGAGCCGGTTGACCCCAAGCTCGCGCAATCCCTCAAGATAGGACCGCGACACAGTTCCCGGATTGGCTTCGAGCGTGATCTCGGCGTCGGGAGCGAGGGCAAAGGAGTCGCCGACCGCTCCGAGCACTGTTTTCAGCTCTCCGAGCGGCAGAAGCGAGGGCGTGCCGCCCCCGAAGAAGATTGTGTGGGCGGGGGGCCGCCCGGCCGCCGCGCCGATGCCGCGCACCTCGGCGGCCAGGGCCTTCACATACGGTTGGATCTGATCCTCGAGACCCGCGTAGGTGTTGAAGTCACAGTAGGCGCACCGAACCCGGCAGAACGGGATGTGCAGATACAGGCTGTAGCTCTCGGACACGCTTGGAGTTTTACCACAGGCCCGGCTCGCGGCGTGGGCAGGCGCACGATTGCAGGTGGATGCAGCCAGCTCGCGTCGTCGCCGATGATGAGCAGCCCCGGCCCGGCCGCCCAGCCTTCGTGAACGATTGCCAGCCTCAGCGCACCTGCATCCGCCGGCACGTCGTACCACCGTGTCGTCTCGATCGCTTCGCCCGGCCGCAACGCGACGTCGAACGGCGGCTCGCTCGTCGTCACGCGAGGCTCGTAGCGCTGCCCCAGTTGATCCAACAGATAAGGGTTCAGGCCTAGCTCGCGTTGTGTCACCCGCAAGGCTCGATTGGAGAGCCGGAAGGTGACGGCGTAACCGCTCGCGCCGTCGGCCTGCCGTGGACCCGCCTCCATCACAGCGATGCACCAGTCGTCGTAGCAACGATCCTGGCCCAGCCCGACTTCACGCGGCGGCGAAACGATCGAGACGATGACCAACGCCACACCGTAGACGAGAACGGCAAGGCCGACGAACCGAGCCACGCGCCAGGCCGTCGGCCGTCGGCCGGAGATCCACAAGACCAGCGCTGCCCCGATGCTCACGCAAGCGCCAAGGAACACGAGGATGAACAACAGATCGAAGAGCGACATGGACTTGCCAGCTTCCTGCGCCGGGCGCCTTGACCGGGTGATCCCAGCATTAGGCCATTCCTGTTCACCCGGCACAAGCACCCGTGTGCACAGGCATCGGCGCCATCACCGCCCGACCATGAAGGATGTCATCTTCTTTATTGCACTTCCACGCCGTATGACGCCCATCATACGAAAGGCTACCGCCCTGGCCAACAATCCTCCTACACCACGCGGACACCCCGGAGGGTGGTCCGTCTTTCTTGGGAGGAACTATGAAACGAGTTCTGTCGCTGGCTTTGGTGGCGACCCTGTTGGCGGGGTGCGGTCAGCCCGCCGCGCCGACGGCCGACCCCGCGTCAGGGGCGTTGCCGGCAGATGCTGCCGCCGTGGCCGCCGAGCGTGGCCTGACGGCCGACGACATCTACGCGGCCGTCAGCACCTTTCAGCCGTCCGGGCACCCCGACGACTACATCCTGTTCTCGTCGGGCGGCCAAAGCGGTCAGGTCTTCGTCATCGGGGTCCCCTCGATGCGGATCCTGCGCACGATCGCGGTCTTCGCGCCGGAGCCCTGGCAGGGCTACGGCTACGGCGACGAGACCACCCAGGTGCTGCGCGGCGGCGACATGCCCAACGGCACCGAGCTGAACTGGGGCGACACGCATCACCCCAATCTTTCGGAGACCAACGGCGAGTACGATGGGCAGTTCCTGTTCATCAACGACAAGGCCAACGCCCGCGTGGCCGTGATCGACCTGCGCGACTTCGAAACCAAGCAGATCATCAAGAACCCCAACACCCTCAGCGACCACGGCGGCTCGTTTGTCACGCCGAACACCGACTACGTCGTCGAAGGCCCGCAGTACGCGATGCCGGCCGGCTGGGAGTACCAGCCGATCGAGAACTACAACGACGCTTATCGCGGCTTCATCACCTTCTGGAAGTTCGATCGCGTGGCTGGCCGCATCTCCGAGGACCAGAGCTTCCAGATCGAGCTCCCGCCCTACTTCCAGGACCTGTGTGACGCGGGCAAGGTGGTCAGCGACGGCTACATGTTCTGCAATTCGCTCAACACCGAGCGCGCCACCGGCGGAGTCGAGTTGGGCAATCCGCCGTTCGAAGCCGGCACCACGCAGAACGACACCGACTACCTGCACGTGATCAACTGGAAGAAGGCGGCCGAGCTCGTCGCGGCCGGCAAGGCCGAGGACGTGAACGGCATGAAGGTCCTGCCGCTCGACGTGGCCGCGAGCGAGGGTGTGTTGGCCTTCGTGCCCGAGCCCAAGAGCCCGCACGGCGCTGACGTCACGCCCAACGGCGCGTACATCGTCGTCGGCGGCAAGCTCGACCCGCATGTGACCATCTATTCGTTCGACAAGATCCAGAAGGCCATCGCTGCCGGCGGCCTCGAGACCGATCCCTACGGCGTGCCCGTGATCCCGCTCGACGCGGCCAAGGAAGCCCAGGTGGAGCTCGGCCTCGGCCCGCTGCACACGGTCTTCGACGACCAGGGCTACGCCTACACGACGTTGTTCCTCGACTCGATGGTCGCGCGCTGGACGCTGGGCGGCGAGTACGCCGATAAGCACCCCGAAGAGCCGTGGACGCTCGTGCAGAAGCTGCCGGTGCAGTACAACGTCGGCCACCTGACCGCGACCGAGGGCGACACGACCACGCCGGACGGCAAGTACCTGGTGGCGATGAGCAAGTGGTCGATCGACAGGTTCAACAACGTCGGCCCGCTCAAGCCGCAGAACTTCCAGCTGATCGATATCGGCAACACCGGCGAGCACATGCGCGTGATCTATGACCTGCCGATCGGCATCGGCGAGCCGCACTACGCTCAGATCATCAAGGCCGACAAGCTCAAGCCTGTGGAGGTCTACCCCGAGGTCGGCTGGAACCCGGACACCTGGAGCGTCGACCCGAACGCCGTCACCGATGCCAAGGACGCGCGCGTCGAACGCAACGGCACAAACGTCGAGATCTGGATGACGGTGGTCCGCTCACACTTCACGCCCGAACGAATCGAGATCAATCAGGGCGATCACGTGATCTGGCACCTGACCAACCTCGAACGCACGCCGGACGCCACGCATGGCTTCGCGCTCAGCGGCTACAACATCAACCTGAGCCTCGAGCCGGGTGAGGCTCGCACAATCGAGTTCGACGCCACGCAGTCCGGCACATTCCTGTACTACTGCACTGAGTTCTGCTCGGCTCTCCACCTGGAGATGCTCGGTTACTTCCTGGTCAAGCCGTAAGTCCCTCGCGGTATCGGGCCATGGCCGGAGGATGGTCCTCCGGCCATGGCCCACATGAGAAGAGGCACCATGTTCCGTTCGATCCTGGATCCCGATGTGCGCGTGCTGTTGCCTGACGGCACGTCGCGCCGGCTGATCGACTACCTGCTGCCCAGCGCGTTCATGATGCTGGCGGCGCTGATGCTGGCGATCTCGGTCTTCTTGCCTTACTGGAGCTTCACGATGCTCGCGCCACAGTACCCGAAGGGGCTGCGCGTCGACGTGTACGTGAACCACCTCGCCGGCGACGTCTTTGAGACCGACGAGCTCAATCACTACCTCGGCATGCCGCCGCTCGACGAAGGCGGTCAGTTCGAGCGTTCGATCAGCGCTGTGGCGATCGCATCCATGGGCCTGCTCCTGGTCGGCGCGGTGTTCGTCCACAACCGCTGGGCTGCCTTCCTGGCGATCCCGGCGGTGGGTTATCCGCTGATCTTCCTGGCGGATCTCTACTACATCCTCTACCAGTACGGCCACAGCATCGATCCCAACTCGGCCCTCGGCGGCGCGATCAAGCCCTTCACGCCCCCGCTGTTCGGCATGGGCAAGATCGGGCAGTTCGGCACGCTCGCGCAGGGCGAGTGGGGCCTGTGGCTGGCCGTCGCGGCGGCCGTGGTGGCTGTCGTCGGCCTGTACTTCCATCGCGCGGCGTACCGACCGATCGTCGAGGCCCGCCGCCGACTGGCCGCGGAGCGCGCCGCGGCATGACCACACGACGCCGCTCTGCGCCGACCCGATCGGGATCCGGCCCGCTCCTGCGCCTGACAACGGTCTTTGCCGCGCTGGCGATGGGCCTCGGCTCAGCGGTCGAGGTCTCAGCCCAGGCGGCCCGGACGCTGACCGTTGGGCAGGGCCAGACCTACGCCACCCTCGACGCTGCGTTGGCGGCGGCTCGCGACGGCGACACGATCGAGGTCCACGGCGGCGTCTATCCCGCCGTCGTGGTCGACAAGAGCGTGTCGCTCATCGGGTTGGACCAGCCCGTGATCGACGGCGGCGGTCAGGGCACCGTGGTGCGCCTGGCCGCGCCCAACACTTTGTTGCAGGGTTTCGTGGTGCGCGGCAGCGGTCCCGAACCGGACCGTGACCATGCTGGAGTCACGGTGACGGGCGAGGGCAGCACCGTGGCAGCCAACAGGCTCGAAGACGTGCTCTTCGGCGTGTATGTCTCGGAGGCCGACAACGTCATCGTCCGCGAGAACGACATCACGAGCAAAGCGGATTTCGACGAGGCTCGCAAAGGCGACGGCGTTCGTGTGTGGTACAGCGACGGCGTCAAGTTGATCGACAACACCATTCATGACGCGCGGGACATCGTCCTATGGTATTCGAAGAATCTGGTGCTCAGCGGAAACCTCGTCACTCACGGGCGCTACGGCGTTCACTTCATGTACTGCGACGGCGCCCGCGTGGAGCACAACGACTTCGAGAGCAATTCGACAGGGCTGTACGTGATGTATTCGCGCGATGTGGCCCTGCGCTTCAACACCATCCGTGGTCAATGGGGGCCGAGCGGCTACGGCGTCGGCTTCAAGGAAAGCGACGCCATCACCCTGTCTGACAACGTCATCGTCGACAACCGTGGGGGACTGTTCTTCGACGGAACGCCGTTCTCTCTCGATAGCTATGCGACCGTCGCCAATAACATAATCGCCTACAACGACATCGGAGTGACGTTGCTGCCGGCGGTCAAAGGGCTCGAAATCACGGGCAATGCGTTCTGGGACAACACCCAACAGATGAGCCTGGCGGGCAGCGGCACGCCCGGCGTCAATGCCTGGCATAGCAACGCCTGGAGCGATTACGCCGGCTACGACCTCGACGGCGACGGCGTCGGCGACACACCCTATCGCGCCGAGCGGGCGTTCGAAGGGATCGCCGATCACGAGCCGCTGCTGCGCGCCTTCTACTTCAGCCCGGCTGCTCAGGCGATCGAGTTCGCCGGGCAGGCCCTGCCCGTGCTCAAGCCCCAACCGCGCCTCGAGGATGATGCCCCGCGGCTCGAACCGCTTCCGGTGCCGGCCTTCGCGGCGCCGCGGCGTTCGGCCGATGGCGCGGGGCTGGCCATCGCGGGTGCCGTGTTGATGGTCGCCGCCGTAAGCGTGATGGTCGTGTCGGGTCGGGGCAGGATGCCCAAGGAGGGATCGAACGTGGAGTCGCACAGTGCAGTCGAAGCCGGCCCGATCCTGAAAGCCGTCGGCGTCGGCAAGACCTACGGCCGCCAGCGCGCACTCGCGTCGGTGGGTTTCGAGGTGGGCAAGGGCGAGACGGTGGCGCTCTGGGGCGCCAACGGCGCCGGCAAGAGCACGCTGATCAAGGCCATCCTCGGCGTCATCGCCTTCGACGGCGAGATCGCCGTCTGCGGCCACGACGTCAAACACGATGGGAAGCGCGCGCGGGCCAGCATCGGTTACGTCCCGCAGGACGTGGTCTTGTACGACGAGACCGTCCGCGACACGCTGATCTACCTGGCGCGGCTGAAGTCGGCGTCGGTTGAGCGCGTGGCGGCCGCCATCGCCGACGTGGGTTTGACCGAACAGGCAAACAAGAAGGTGTCTGAGCTCTCGGGCGGCTTGCGCCAGCGCGTGGCCCTGGCCGCGGCGCTCCTCGGCGAGCCGCAGTTGCTGCTGCTTGATGAGCCGACCGCCAACCTCGACGCCGCCGCGCAACGTGACTATCTGGCGCAAGTTGGCAAGTTGGCCCGTGAACGCGGCACCGCCGTGATCTTCTCGTCGCATCGTCTCGAGGAAGTGCAGGGCCTCGCCGACCGCGTCCTCTTGCTCGAACAGGGCAGACTCGTGGCAGTCCTGACGCCTAAGGAACTCCTCGGTCGTCTGATGCCGGATCTCGATCTGCTGCTGTGGGTGCCCGACAGCTACCGCGTCGATGCACTGGCGTGTTTCCAGGCCCATGGCTTCACGGCGCACCTCAACGGCCGCGGCAGTGTGGTGGTGACGGTAGCGGCGCGCGACAAAGACCTGCCGTTCGCGGCCCTGGCGGCGCGTGGCATCCCGATCATGGATGTCGAGATCGTGCAGGCCCGGCTCAAGCGGGCGACGACGGGAGACCCAGCATGAACAGACGTGCCATTTGGACGATCGCGCGCCGTGAGTTGCGCGAAAGCCTGCGCCACAAGTGGCTCTGGGCCTACGTCATCGGCTTCGCCGGCCTGGCGACGGCGCTTTCGGGCGCAAGCCTTGCGGCCGCAGGCTATGCGGGCCTGGGCGGTTTCGGGCGCACGGCGGCCAGCCTGGTGAACGCTTTGTTGTTGTTCGTGCCGCTGCTCGGCCTCAGCATCGGCGCCGGAAGCGTGGCGGGTGACCGCGAGCGCGGCACGCTCCTCTACGTGTTGAGTCAGCCGGTTTCGCGCTCAGAAGTGCTGGCGGGCAAGATGCTCGGCGCCGGCCTGGCGCTGAGCCTGGCCGTGACGCTCGGCTTCGGGCTGGCGGCGTTGGCGCTGTCGATCGGCCCCGCCGGCGACGGCTCAGCGTTCCTGGCGGTCGCGGCCTACACGCTGCTGCTGGGGTGGGTGATGCTTGGCGTGGGCTTCGTGATCAGCGTCAGCTCGAAGCGGGCGGCGCCGGCCTTTGGCGTCGGCCTGCTGGTCTGGATCGCCTTTGTCTTTCTGAGCGACCTTGGCGTGATCGGCGCAACGCTGGCCTTCAAGCCGACACCGGGCATGCTGCTGGCCGCCCTGATCGCCAATCCGCTGCAGGCCTACAAGCTCGGCGCGATCTACAGCCTGCAGACCAGCCTGGACGTGCTTGGCGCCATCGGCCAGTATGCGACGCGTCAGATCGGCGCAGCGTTGCCATGGGCGCTCGCCGCGCTGCTGCTGCTCTGGGCCGCCGGCGCGTTCTCGACAGCGTTCGCCATCTTCTCGCGCAGGAGCGATCTATGAAACGCGCCACTGTCTTGACCGTTGCGCTGGTCCTCATCCTGAGCACTGTGGTGTGGGGCTGCGCGCCGGCTTCCACGGGCGTCCATCCACCCGAGATCGCTTACGGGCAGGACGTCAGCGACGGCTGCGGCATGATCATCAGCGAGCCTGCCTATGCCGCCGCCAGCGTGCTGAAGGATGGCACGACCTACAAGTTCGACGACGTCGGCGACATGCTCAAGTACCACTTCGAGCGGCCTGACAAGACCGTCGCCGAATACTTCGTCCACGACTACCAGACTCAAGAATGGCTCACGGCCGACCAGGCCGTGTTCGTCCAGAGCGCCAGCCTGGTGTCGCCGATGGGCTACGGCCTGGCGGCTTTCGCGACGCGCGACGCGGCCGAAGCCTTTGCCTCAGAGCGCGACGGTCAGGTGTGGGATCTGAACGACGTCAAGCTCTACGTTCATGAAGTCGCGCACGGCAGCGGGCACGTTGCGATGCCCTAGCACAGTCGCGCAGTATCCGGTGAGGGGCGTTCACGTAGAACGCTGTTCCCGATGAAAAGGACACGACCATGAAATCCATCCGTTTGCTCGCCGCCACATCGGCCGTCACTGCCGCGCTAATCCTCAGCGCGTGTGGCGGCGCCGCCGATGGCTCGAACTCAGGCGCCGCCGGCGGCCCGACGCTCAGCGCCGACGCCGCGAAGTACGCCGCGCTCAGTGGCGATGCCGCCAAGGGCGCGACAGCCTTCAGTCAGACCTGCTCGGCCTGCCACGGACAGGACGCCACCGGCGTCGATGGCCTCGGCAAAAACCTTGTGACCAGCGACTTCGCGCGCGGGCTGCCCGACGCCGAGTTGGTCCTGTTCCTCAGTCACGGCCGACCGAGCTCGGATCCGCTCAACACCACAGGTGTCGACATGCCTCCTAAGGGCGGCAACCCGGCCCTCAAGGACCAGGATCTCGCGGACATCGTGGCGTATCTGCGAACGCTGGAGAAGTAAAGAGCGAAGGGCGAGGCGCGAGAAGCGAGGAGCGATCGGTCCGCGTATGCGTTCGCCCCTCGCCCTTCGCTCCTCGCCTTCACCCCGACTGGGCGAGTTCGCGCAGCCGCTTCTCGTTCGTGAGGACGAGATGCCCACCGCGCTCGGTGCGGACGAGTTGCTCGTTGGTAAAGCGCGAGATGGTGCGGATCGCGGTCTCGAGGGTGGTTCCGGAGAAGTTCGCGAGGTCCTGCCGCGAGAGCGAGAGCGTGATGCGCGTGCCATCGTCGACGGGTTCGCCGCACTTCCCAGCGACCTTGAGCAGCACAAAGGCCATGCGGCGCTCGACGCGTGTGCCCGCCAGGGCCTGGCCCTGCAGCATCGTGTAGTGGCGCTGTCCGAGCATCTTCAGCAGACGCAGCGTGATGGCGGGGTGGATGCGCAGGAAGTCGCTGTAGTGTTCGCGCGACAGGCTGATCACGGTGCTCGGTTCCATCGCGCGGGCGGTGGCCGGTTGCGCGGGGAAGTGCAGAACGCCGCCGCCGAAGGCCTGGCCGGCGTCGATCAGTTCGATGATGACGTCGCGCCCGTCTTCATCCTGGAACACGATTTTGACCTGGCCGCGATCGACGATGAAGACGTGCGTGCACGGGTCGCCCTGTTGGAAGATCAGATCTTCCTTGGCATAGCCCGCCAACGTGCATTGAGCGGCCACTGTGCGCAGGTCGCGATCGTCGACGTCTTGGAACAGCGGCGAACCGCGAAGCCTTTCGGCAATTGAAATTATGACGTTGGTCATTGGACTTAATCCAGTGTACCACTAGGATCTGGGACATGTCATCCATTCACAGCAAAGACGATCGCAATGCGCGCTTCAGCCCGGAGGGGCCGTTGCCGCGCGTGTGGTTGAACACACCCGAACTCAAAGTCGTGCTGGTCGGCCTCGAGCCGGGCCAGAAGGCCGGCCCCCACGACGGGCCGCCGGCCATGTATCACGTCCTCGACGGCGTCGGCTGGGCCACCGTCGGCGACACTCGCTCGCGCCTCGCTGCCGGGGATACGATCGTGGTTGAGAACGGCACAGTGCGCGGCATCGAAGCCGAGACCCGTATGGTGTTCATCGGAGCCCGGGTGCCGTAACGCGACCGCCGATGGCAGACGCCTGACACCCGACGCCTGACACCTTCTTCAACCCCGAGGTGATCGTGAAGAAACTCAACATCGATCGCTGGCAGATCGTCGGCGACGTCGTGATGCTGCTGGCGTTCATCGTGATCGGCGAACAGGATCACGGCCTGCTGGATGATCCCGCCATCGTCTGGACGGTGTTGCGCGCCGTGATCGTCTTCGGCCTGCCCTGGCTGGGCGCGGCGTGGTGGTGTGGGGCCTTTGTGCCGGTGTCGCGCCAGGGCTTCTGGCGCTGGCTCGCAGCGACCGTCCAGGCCCTGTTGATCGCGCTGCCGCTCGGCATCTGGCTGCGCGCGTTGTGGCTCGACCGCGCTGTGGTGCCAACCCTCTTCATCAGTGCCACCCTGGGCTTCGGCACCTTATTCATCCTGGGCTGGCGTCTGCTCTACGGGATCTGGCGGGTGCGCTCTGCCGAGCGCCTGGAGCCCGCAGGCGTCTCCCGATGACTCGCTTGGGGGCCCTGGCGCTCGCGGCAGCCGTGCTCGGCCTGCTGGCTGGCCTGTGGGCAGGATTGCTCCGCCTCGGTCTGACGCTCCCGGCCATCCTGCCGACCGGTGCGGCTCAGCATGGCCCGCTGATGGTGTCGGGCTTCCTCGGCACTTTGATTGCGCTCGAACGCGCCGTGGCGCTCGGCGCGTTGTCGTCGCGGCGTTGGCCGTATGCGGCGCCGGTGTTGTCTGGCATCGGCGGGCTGATCGTGCTCATGGGCATCAGTCCGGAGCTCGGCCGCGGCCTCCTGCTGCTTGCGGCGCTGACCTTGACGGCCGTGTGCGTCAGCATGGCCCGGATGCAGCCCGAACTGCACACGCGACTGCTGGCCGTGGCCGCCGGGGCCTGGGCGGTCGGCAATCTCGTCTGGCTGCTCGGTGGCTCGATCCACTCCGCCTCGACGTGGTGGGTGGGCTTCCTGGTGTTGACGGTAGCGGCCGAACGGCTCGAGCTCGGCCGTGTGCTGCGCCACACGGCGGCCGTCAAGCGCCTCTTCGTCGCGGCCGTGATTGTGTTTGGCGTGGGCACGTTGCTGACCCTCGTCTGGCTCGAGGGTGGGGTGCGGCTGGCCGGCCTGGGCCTGGCCCTCATCGGCTCGTGGTTGGTGCGCTACGACCTGGCCCGCCACACGATCAGGGCTCGCGGGCTGACACGCTATGTCGCGGCCTGTCTGCTGATCGGCCATGCCTGGCTGCTCGTCGGCGGCGTGCTCTGGGCGATCCTGCCGGCCTCCGGCGGCGGCGGCCTCTACGACGCCGTCTTGCACAGCGTGCTCCTCGGCTTCGTCTTCTCCATGATCTTCGGCCACGCGCCGATCATCGTGCCCGCGCTCACGCGCCGGCCTGTGGCGCTCTACACGCCGCTCCTCTATGGGCCGCTGGCGCTTTTGCATCTCGCGCTCGCCGTGCGCCTCATCGGCGATCTGCTGCCCGACCTCACGACGCGGCAGTGGGGCGGAACGCTGAACGTGATCGCGGTCCTCGTCTTCGCTGGCCTGGCCGCCTCGCGGATGCTCACGCCATCGCCGAAAACGCCCTGACATCCCGGCGAAAATGAAAGCAAAACGGCCGGGGCAACACCCCGGCCGTTTTGCACATTCTGGTTCGCGATCAGCAAGCGCCCATTCGCGATCAGCGGTGGTCGGCCTTCTCACCGAGGGCCGCATGCGCCGCGGCGATGCGCGCGATCGGCACACGGAACGGCGAGCAGCTGACGTAGTTGAGGCCGATCTTGTGGCAGAAGCCGATGGTCTTGGGATCGCCACCGTGCTCGCCGCAGATGCCGACGTCCAGCGACGGCCGGGTCTGGCGGCCGAGGTCGACGCCCATCTTCATGAGCTTGCCGACGCCGACCTGGTCGATCGACGCAAACGGGTTCTCGGCCAGGATCGACTTGTCAAGGTATTCCATCAGGAAACCGGTCTCGGCGTCGTCGCGCGAGATGCCGAAGGTCGTCTGGGTCAGGTCGTTGGTGCCGAACGAGAAGAACTGGGCGTATTCGGCGATCTTGTCCGCGACCAGAGCGGCGCGCGGGATCTCGATCATGGTGCCGAACATGTAGTCGACCTTGACCTTCTTCTCGGCCATCACCTGCTTGGCTTCAGCCTCGAGCACGCCCTGCTGGACCTTGAGCTCGTTGCTGTGGGCCGTGAGCGGGATCATGATCTTGGGATGCACGTCGATGCCGGCCTTGGCGCAGTCGCAGGCGGCTTCGAAGATCGCGCGCACCTGCATGCGGGTCAGCTCGGGCATGTGGATGCCCAGGCGGACGCCGCGCAGGCCGAGCATCGGGTTCTGCTCGTGCATGCTCTCGACGGCGGCCAGCATGTGCTTGTCGCTCTCGAGCTTCTTGACCGCTTCGGCGTTGACCTTCTCAATCTCGGCGATGCGGGCCTCGATGGCCTTGAAGTCGGCTTCCTGTTCCTCGCGGTTGGGAAGGTTGGGCGACACCGGCGCGGCGTTCTCGTACGCCGTCTGGCGCACAGCCTCGACCGCGTCGAACATCTTCTGGCGCTTCGAGAACATGTCGGTCAGCGCCTTGTGCTCGCGCTCGCGGGCCGCGATCAGGGTCTCGGCCTCGACCACGGTGCGGAGCAGGTCCGTGTGGCTGGGCAGGAACTCATGCAGCGGCGGGTCGATCAGGCGGATGGTGACGGGCAGGCCGTCCATCGCCTTGAACAGACCGGCGAAGTCCTCGCGCTGGAAGGGCAGCAGCTTGGCCAGCGGCGCGGCGCGATCTTCGGGCGTCTTCGCCAGGATCATGGCCTGGACGTAGGGCAGGCGCTCGGTCTCGAAGAACATGTGCTCGGTGCGGCACAGGCCGATGCCCTGGGCGCCGTACATGCGGGCGCGCTCGGCGTCGCGCGGATAGTCAGCGTTGGCCCAGACCTCGAGCTTGCGGATGCCGTCGGCCCACTTGAGCAGCTTGATCAGATACGGGTCGTTGAAGTCCGGGACCACGGCTTCGATCTGGCCGGCGAAGACCTGGCCGGTCGTGCCGTCGATCGAGACCCAGTCGCCTTCGGTGAGGACGACGCCTTCCTTGGTCGTGAGCTTGCGGTTCTCGACGTCGACGTCCATCGTCAGCACACCGACCACGGCCGGCTTGCCGAACTGGCGGGCGACCAGGGCGGCGTGGCTGGTGCGGCCGCCGCGGCTGGTGAGGATGCCCTTCGCCGCGAGCATGCCGTGCACGTCATCGGGCTTGGTCTCGGGCCGGACCATGATCACGGCCTTCTTCTCTTTGTGAGCGAGGCGCTCGGCGGTGTCCGCATCGAAGGCCAGCTGGCCGACGGCGGCGCCGGGGGAGACGTTCAGGCCCGTGGCGATCTGCTGGCCGGCCTTCTTGGCCGAGGCCTTGAACTGCGGGTGCAGGAAGTAGTCGATGTGATCGGGCGAGACGCGCTTGACGGCCTCTTCCTTGGTGATCAGCTTCTCATCGGCGAGGTCGACGGCGATGCGGATCGCGGCCTGCGCCGTGCGCTTGGCGTCGCGGGTCTGGAGCATCCACAGCTTGCCGCGCTCGATCGTGAACTCGACGTCCTGGACGTCGCGGTAGTGCTTCTCGAGCTGCTTGGCGATCTTGGCGAACTGCGAGTAGACCTTGGGCATCGCGTTCTTCATTTCCGCGATCGGCAGGGTCTGGCGGATGCCGGCGACGACGTCTTCGCCCTGGGCGTTGATCAGGAAGTCGCCCTCGAGCTCCTTCGAGCCGTCGGAGACGTTGCGGGTCGTGGCCACACCGGTGCCGGAGGTGTTGCCCATGTTGCCGAAGACCATGGTCACGATGTTGACGCCTGTGCCCAGGTCGTGGGGGATGCCGGCGGCCTTGCGGTAGTCGAAGGCGCGCTTGCCGTTCCAGGACTTAAAGACCGCGGTGGTGGCCAGCTCGAGTTGCTTGAGCGGCTCCTCGGGGAAGGGGATGCCCGCGTACTTGAGCACGATCGCCTTGAACTCCTCGGTGATCGCCTTGAGTTCTTCGGCGGGCAGGTCGGCGTCGTTGGCCACGCCGTGCTTCTCGCGATGGTGCTCGAGCACTTCTTCGAAGGGCTCATCGGCCACGCCGAGCACGACCGTGCCGTACATCTGAACCAGGCGGCGATACGCGTCGTAGACGAAGCGCTCGTTGCCCGTCAGCGCGATCATGCCCTGCGCGACCTCATTGTTGAGACCGATGTTGAGGACCGTGTCCATCATGCCCGGCATCGAGAACTTGGCGCCGGAGCGGCACGAGACGAGCAGCGGGTTCTTGGGATCGCCGAACTTCTTGCCGGCCAGCTTCTCGACCTGGCGCAGCGCGGCGACTTCCTGCTCCCACATGCCGGGCGGGAACTTTTCGCCGGCGGCCAGGAAAGCGTTGCAGGCCTCAGTCGTGACCGTGAACCCCGGGGGCACCGGCAGAGCGGCGCGGGTCATGTCGGCCAGGTTGGCGCCTTTGCCGCCCAGCAGGGAGCGGACGCCGTCCCAGGTCTTCGCGTACTTCTCGGCGGCAGCTACTTCGCCGAACAGGTACACGTACTTGGGCGCCTTGGCTGCGGGAGCCTTGGCCACAGGACGCTTGGCCGGGCTCTTTTTGGCAGCGCTCGGGCGAATCTTGGTGGCGGTCTTAGCCATGAAATTCCTCCAGACAAAATCGATGATGAGACGCCCGGAGACACCGGACGATTTGGTTTAGCGCCTCACTAAACGGCAATGATACCCCTAACGTTATATGCGGGCAACAGTGAACCGAGGCAGAGAGATCTTGCGGCCGAGGGAGAGTCCTGTACACGGATGTCACGGATCACGCCGAAACCAGTTGGCCCGGATGCTCGGTGAGCATCGGTGTACCCCACCACGTCTTGTCCTCAAGCAAACCACGCGCACCTTGAACTCCCGCAAACAGGTGACATTCTGCCACTTCACCCGTGTAAGGCGGCAATAGTTCTTGAGGAGCCGTAGGGGTATTTTGGGTGATAGGACCCGGCGAGCGCGCGGGTCAGGAGGTCCTCATGAAAACGCAACTGGTGAAGGATTGGATGACCAAAGACCCCGTCGTGGTGGACATCAACACGACGGTCCCGGAAGCCCATGCTCTGTTGACACGCTATCGCATTCGCCGGTTGCCGGTGGTGCATGAAGGCCGACTGGTCGGCATCATCACACTCGGCGACATCCGCGGCGCTGAACCTTCCGAAGCCACGACCTTGAGCGTCTTTGAGCTAAACTACCTGCTCAGCAAGCTCACAGTCGAGCGAACCATGACCAAGCCCGTCGCCACGATCCGGCCCGACGAGACGGTCTTCGATGCGGCGCGCCTGATGCTGCAGCGCAAGATCGCGGGCCTGGTGGTGGTGGGCGAGGGCGGAGACGTCGTCGGCATCATCACCGAGTCTGACATCTTCCGCATGATCGTGCGAGTGTGGGAACAAGAAGCCGAGGAGGCGTTGACCGGCCTCTAGGCCGGAGCCTCCTGGAACATGTTGTCGGCGTTGGTCTTCGGAATCGGAAACTCATTGCGGCGCGACGATGGATTCGGGTGGGCGGTCGTGGATGCCCTTGCCCCGCGCCCCGGCATCGAAACGCTGCAGTGCATTCAACTGACGCCCGAGTACACGGACCTCGTTCGCGCGGCCCGGCGTGTGTTGTTCGTGGATCTCGATCAGCGGCTGGCGCCTGGCGTCAGCCGCTTTTCGTTCGTGCGCGCGGTGCAGGCCCGACCCGGCGCGCTGGTCCATCACCTCGAGCCGGCCGAACTGCTCGGCCTGACGCAGACCTATTTCGGCGCCGCGCCGGCCCGCGCCTGGCTGGTGGGGGTCGGCGGTCAGGATCTGGAGTTGGGCGAAGGGCTCTCGGACGTCGTCGCGCCAAGCGTTGAGCGTGTGGTCAATCAGATTGAACGAGCGCTATCCTTCTGGAGCCGGGTCGACTGAATCCTTCTTGGATTGGGCGAACGGCGTTGGGGCGTCCGCGCGCTCGACCTCGGCGGATCGCCTTCCCACTCGACGACCAGGAGCCGCGCGATGTCCCTTGAACGCAACAAGAGAGTGGTTCGCCGCTATATCGACGAAGTCATCAATCGTGCCCAGCATGACCTGATCGACGAGTTCTTCGTGCCCGAAATGCGCGAAAGGGTCAGGGCGTTCCTCGCGGCGGGTGGCAATCCGTTTCCAGATGGCCAGGAGGAGATTCAGGATATTGTCGCCGAGGGCGACCTGGTCATGGTGAGGTTGATCTACCGCGGGACGCACCGCGGCGAGTTTCTGGGCGTGGCAGCGTCCGGCAAACCCATTGAAGTTACCGGCTATGGCACTTATCGGTTCGACGAGACGGGCCGAATCGCCTGGGACACCATCTGCTTTGACTGGCTCGACGCGCTGGAGCAGATCGGCGCCACGATAAGCGGGCCCAGCGGGTGACCGGTTCGCTCCCTGGCTTCACGATCGGCAGGCAGGCACATCGTTCAACGCCACCAGGTCGATGCCCAGGCCGGCGGCATCGTGGATGAGCACGTCGCCGGCGTTGACCGGCGCGCTCACCTTCTGATGGCGCATGGCTGCGCCGATCAAGCGGGCCACATCCGGCGTGACCGGCTCCGAGGCCCTGGCTTCGACCCGAGGCTCGCACCCACCGGTCACGGCCAGCTGCACCATCAACTCCGCAACTCCGGCTCTCAATCGACGCTGCGCAAGGCCTAACGCTCGCTTGCAGCGGTTGCCTGATACGCCGACCAGGGCCTTGGCTTCGACGGTGACCACGAGCCGGCACCGCATCTGACATCCCACACAGATGTAAGACAGCGTATTGACCACACCCACCTCTGGTGTGAGTGTACCGATCATGCCCCAAACTGACCAGAGGATTCCTGCGTAAAAAAGCCTCCAGAACGGGCAACTTGGACCGCGTTTGTCGTGTGTCATGCGCGAGCGTCAATGTTCACGATCATGACATTACCTAACTTACTGGTCCGATTGCGCACATATGTGTACGGTGGGCCCATTGCGTTTCTTCTGGAGGCTACTATGACCAATCCCATCAGTGCGGCAGAGACCAGTGAGCTTCTCGCCCACGCCCATGAAGCTGAAGAACAGGCGATTGCCCTGCACAAGCGCTACCAGGGCAAGGTCGAAACGGCACTCCGATGCCGCGTCACCAGTCACAGCGACTTCGCGATCTGGTACACGCCGGGCGTCGCCCAGCCGTGTCTCGCGATCAAAGAGAACCCGGACCTCGTCTACGAACTGACGCACGCCGGCAACACCGTCGCCGTGATCTCGGACGGCACGCGCGTCCTCGGCCTGGGCGACATCGGCCCGAAGGCCGGCCTCCCGGTCATGGAAGGCAAGGCCCTCCTGTACAAGTATCTGGGCGGCGTCGATGCCTGGCCGATCATGCTCGACACCAAGGACCCTGACAAGTTCATCGAGACCGTCCTGCTGCTGCAGCCCGGCTTCGGGGGCATCAACCTCGAAGACATCGCTCAGCCGAAGTGCTTCCGCATCCTCGACGAACTGCGCGAGAAGGCCAGCATTCCGGTCTGGCACGACGACCAGCAGGGCACGGCCATGGTCACGCTGGCCGGCCTGATCAACGCCCTCAAGGTCGTTGGCAAGAAGATGGAAGACGTCAGCATCACGTTCGTCGGCTCCGGCGCGTCGAACGTCGCGGGCGCTCGCCTGGTCTTCGCCTCCGGCGCCAACCCCGAGAACTGCCGCATGGTCGACAGCCGCGGCATCCTTGGCCTGCACCGCAAGGATATCGAGGCCAAGAAGGATGAGTTCGCCAACAAGTGGAAGCTCTGCAACATCACGAACAAGGAAGGCCGACAGGGCGGCATCAAGGAAGCCATGGTCGGTGCTGACGTCGTTATCGCGCTGGCGACACCGGGACCCGGCATCGTCCTGCCCGAGTGGGTCGAGACCATGGCCAAGGATCCGGTCGTCTTCGCCTGCGCCAACCCGACGCCCGAGATCTGGCCGTGGGAGGCCAAGGCTGCCGGCGCCGCCGTGATCGCTACCGGCCGCTCCGACTTCCCGAATCAGGTCAACAACAGCCTGGGCTTCCCCGGCATCTTCCGCGGCGCTCTCGACGTCCGCGCGAAGACCATCACGGACGAGATGTGCATCGAGGCGTCCCGCGCGTTGGCCGCCATGGCCGAGGCGAAGGGCCTGAGCCCCGAGTACATCATCCCCGCGATGGAAGAGTGGGAACTCTACCCGCGCGAGGCGGCTGCCGTGGCTATGAAGGCCATCGAGCAGGGTGTGGCCCGCATCACGACCACCTACGAAGAGGAATACGCCCGCGCTTCCGCGATCATCTCTCGCTCGCACGAGATGGTCGAGGTCGCTCAGCGCGAAGGCCTGGTTAAGATCGACTGACCGGGGCCGATTGCAGGAAACGAAAAGAACCGCCGGACCTGGTCCGGCGGTTCTTTTCGTTTTGCGTTTTGTCCGGCGTCGCTACGCTTCGGGCCAGATGTCGCTCAGACGGTGCGCGACGGCGAAGGCCGCGGCTTCTGTCCGATTGGCGCAGCCGAGCTTCTCAAGGATGTGGCTGATGTAGTTGCGGACCGTGCCCTCGCCGAGTTGCAGGGCCTGGGCGATCTCGTGATTGGTGCGGCCTTCGGAGACCAGCAGAAGGATGTGCCGCTCTTGCGGCGTCAAGGTGGCGAAGGCCGTGGGGTCGGCAGCGCGCGCGGCGCGCCGCACCGTCTCGAGCACCGATTGGAACTGCGCACTATCGCGCAGCCAGTGGCCGTCTTGAACGAGGCGCAATTGCTCGAGCAGTTCGGTGACGTGGGCCTGCTTGAGCGCGAAACCAGCTGCGCCTGCCTGCATGGCGCGCACGACGAGGCCCTCGTCGGGTGAGCCGGTCAGGATCACGACCGCCGGTTGACAGGGCAACCGGGTCAGTTCGGCGCAAATGGCCAGGCCATCGGTGCAGGTGCTGTCGATGTCGAGGATGAGGATGTCGGGACGCCGGGCGCTGGCGGCGGCGACGGCCTGGTCCGCCGGAAGCTCGGCCAGGACCTTGAAGGTCGATTGGTTGCCGAGCAGGGTCGAGAGCCCGAGGTTCACGAGGCTGTGTTCGCCGACGATCAAGACGCGCGAGGTGATCACGATGCGGTTCCTGTTGGTTCGCCGCGTGGTATCGGCTTCTTCACCTTAACGACCTGCGCGTGGTCCAACCAGTGACGAATCTCACCGCGAGAGCGATGCTGCAACTGGCCCAGGCAGGCAACCTCGAAGCGGCCAGGGGTGGTCCATATGGGCGAGCGATAGTGGAGGCGAACGATCGGCTTAGAGGTTGACGAGCCGATTTTGGGCGTGCTTGTGTGTCATTTGACGCTGACCTATGGGAAGGTTAGCAGTGTCAGGAAGTGTCCCTTGTCCGTAGGATACAAAACCGGGGGCAGTACCGTTCAAGGTGTTGCGTCCACACGAATCTGCTTGACCGGGAGGATTTATGCCGACACCGACCGTACGCGTGGCGCCGCCGTCTGACGACAAGCGATGGCGCCTCGTGGAGGCCACCATGCGCCGATACAACTTCGCGCCGGCGGCCTTGATCGAGACCCTGCATACCGCGCAGGAGTCGTTTGGGTTCCTCGAACCCGAATCGTTGCTGTTCGTCGCGCGCAGCCTGGGCGTTCCGCTCAGCCGTGTGCTCGGCGTCGCGACGTTTTACAACTACTTCAGCCTCAAGCCCCAGGGCGAGCACACGTGCGTGATCTGTCTCGGCACGGCGTGCTACATCAAGGGTTCGGGCGCGCTGCTGTCTCAGCTCGAGAACGAGCTCGGCATCAAGGTCGGCGAGACGACGCCTGACGGCAAGATCTCGCTGCTGGCCGCGCGCTGCATCGGCTCCTGCGGTCTCGCTCCGGCCGGCGTCTTCGATGGCGCGGTGTCGGGCAAGATGGAGTCGGCTCCGATGATGGCCCAGGTGGCGGAGTGGAGGTCGGCATGACGCCCGAAGAACTTTCCCAGGCGGCCGAGAAGGAAGCCGCGACGAGCAACGCCTACGAGCACGTCGTCGGCGTGTGCACCAGCACCGCCTGTCTCGCCTCTCACAGCGACAAGATCAAAAAGGAATTCGACGCTCAGGTCAAGGCCAAGGGCGTCAAGGGCGTGCGCGTCAAGGCCGTGGGTTGTTGCGGTCTGTGCGCGCAGGGCCCGATGGTGTACGTCGAGTCGAAAACCGGCGAGACTGAAAAGGTCACGCACACTTACGCTCACGTCTCGACCGAGACGGTGCCGGCCGTGGTCGATAGCCTCGGCGGCGCACCGCTCGAAGCGAACGAGTGCGACACCACCCAGCCGTTCTTCAGCCGCCAGCACAAGATCGTGCTCGAGCACTCCGGCGTCGTGGACCCGGAGCGCCTCGAAGACTCGATCCAGGTCGGCGGTTACCAGGCCCTGCTTCAGGCGTTGACGACGATGGCGCCGCAGGACGTGGTCGACACGATCATGCGCAGCGGCTTGCGCGGCCGCGGCGGCGGCGGCTTCCCGACCGGCCTCAAGTGGAGCACTGTCGCGAAGGCCGTCGGCGATCGCAAGTACGTCATCTGCAACGGCGACGAGGGCGACCCCGGCGCGTTCATGGATCGCAGCGTGATGGAAAGCGATCCGCACCGCGTCCTCGAAGGCATGGCCATCGCCGGCTACGCCGTCGGCGCGACTGAAGGCTTCGTCTACGTCCGCGCGGAATACCCGTTGGCGGTCAAGCGCCTCAAGCTGGCCATCAAGCAGGCCGAGCGCGCCGGGCTCCTTGGCCCGAACATCGGCGGCACACACTTCAGCTTCAAAGTCGACGTCCGCCTCGGCGCCGGCGCTTTCGTCTGCGGTGAAGAGACGGCCCTGATCGCGTCGATCGAAGGCCGCCGCGGTTCACCGCGCCCGCGCCCGCCATACCCTGCGGCCTCCGGCCTGTGGGGCTTCCCGACGCTGATCAACAACGTCGAGACCTTCGCGAACGTCGCGCCGGTCGTCAAGAACGGCGCTGAATGGTACGCGGCCCTCGGCAGCGGCAAGAGCCAGGGGACCAAGGTCTTCGCTCTGACCGGCAAGGTCCAGAACACCGGCCTGATCGAAGTGCCGATGGGCATCACGCTGCGCGAGATCGTCTACGACATCGGCGGCGGCCCGCTCGAAGGGCACACGATCAAGGCTGTCCAGACCGGTGGCCCGTCGGGCGGTTGTATCCCCGAGTCCTTCCTGGACCGCCCTGTGGAATACGAGACCCTGATCCAGCTCGGCTCGATCATGGGCTCCGGCGGCCTGATCGCCATGGACGATACGTCATGCATGGTCGACGTCGCCCGCTTCTTCATGGAATTCTGCATGACCGAGTCGTGCGGCAAGTGCGTACCCTGCCGTGTCGGCACCGTCGAGATGCACGCCTTGCTGACCAAGATCTGTGAAGGCCAGGCGACGATGACGGATCTCGAGCAGCTCGAGGAGCTGTGCGACGTGGTCCGCTCGACAAGCCTGTGCGGCCTCGGCCAAACGGCGCCGAGCCCCGTGATCAGCACGCTGCGCTATTTCCGTGACGAGTACATCGCTCACATCGAACACAAGACCTGTCCGGCGGGCGTCTGCTCGGGCCTGAAGTCAGGCTCCGCGAAGAAGGTCCTGGAGGTGGCGGCATGAGCCCGACAACAGCAGTTGATGCGACCGTCGTGACCCTCAAGATCGACGATCGCGAAATCTCCGCGCGCAGCGATCAGACGCTGCTGGAAGTCGCCTGGGAGAACGGCATCTTCGTGCCGGCCCTGTGCCACTTCGAAGGCCTCGGCGACGTCGGCGCGTGCCGGCTGTGCCTGGTCGAGATCAAGGGGTCGCCCAAGCTGACCCCGGCCTGCGCCGCCAAGCCGGTGCAGGACATGGAAGTGTTCACCAACACTGAGCGCCTGCAGAAGTACCGCCGCTCGATCCTCGAGCTCATGTTCGCCGAGCGCAATCACATCTGCTCGGTGTGCGTGTCGAACGGGCACTGCGAGCTGCAGAGCCTGGCCCAGAAGCTCGGCGTCGACCACATCCGTTATCCGTATCTCTATCCCAAGGTGACCGTCGACGCGTCGCATAGCCGCTTCGCGCTCGATCACAATCGCTGCATCCTCTGCACGCGCTGCGTGCGCGCCTGCGACGAGGTCGAGGGCGCCCACGTGTGGGACCTGCAGGGCCGCGGCGTCGACACCCGCCTGATCTCGGATCTGGGCACGGCCTGGGGCGACTCGGAGACGTGCACGACCTGCGGCAAGTGTGTTCAGGTTTGCCCGACCGGCGCGCTCGTCGAAAAGGGTAAGTCGGTGGCCGAGATGGTCCGCGTCAAGCCGCGATTTGCGGCGTTGGCGCGTGTTCGCAGCAACGGCGGACGCTGATCGCGCCCACGCTGACAGGAGATCAACCCATGGCAAAAGCGCGTATCGCAACGGTGTGGCTGGACGGATGTTCCGGCTGCCACATGTCCTTCCTTGACATCGACGAGCGCCTGATCCAGGTGGCCGAGCTGGCCGATCTGGTCTACAGCCCGCTGGTCGACTTCAAGGCTTTCCCCGATGAAGTCGACATCGCCCTGGTCGAGGGCGCTGTGGCGAGCGAAGAGGACCTTCACAAGATCAAGAAGATCCGGGCGCACACGAAGTGCCTGGTCGCCTTCGGCGACTGCGCCGTGACGGCCAACGTGCCGTCGATGCGCAACCTGGTCGGCAAGAAGGCCGTGCTCCAGCACGCTTACTTCGAGCTGGCCACGCTCGACCCGCAGGTGCCGACGCTCGTCGTCCCGCCGCTGCTCGACCGCGTCCGCCCCGTGCACGACGTGGTCAAGGTCGACGTCTTCCTGCCGGGCTGCCCGCCGAGCGCCGACACGATCTTCGCGGCCCTCGTCGAGTTGCTCAACGGCCGCACGCCCGACGTCCCGTCGCTGACCCGCTTCGGCAAGTAAGGACGAGGAGAAGACCATGACCAAACAAATCACAATCGATCCGGTCACCCGGATCGAGGGCCACGCCAAGATCACGATCCAGCTCGACGACGCGGGCGAGGTGGCCGACGCTCACTTCCACGTCACCCAGGTCCGCGGCTTTGAGAAGTTCAGCGAAGGCCGGCCCTTCCAGGAAATGCCCGCGCTTATGGCCCGCATCTGCGGCATCTGCCCGGTCAGCCACCTGGTGGCCTCGTCGAAGGCCTGCGACGCCCTGATGGCGGTCGAGATCCCCGAGGTCGCGGCCAACCTGCGGCGCGTCATCAACCTCGGCCAGATCGTGCAATCGCACGCCCTGAGCTTTTTCCACCTGTCGAGCCCCGACCTCCTGCTCGGCATGGATGCGGATCCCGCCAAGCGCCACATCTTCGGCGTGGCGGCCGAGAACATGCAGATCGCGCAGGACGGCATCTGGCTGCGCAAGTTCGGCCAGCAGGTCATCGAACGCCTCGGCGGCAAGCGCGTCCACCCCGGCTGGATCGTCGCGGGCGGCCTGGCAGAGCCGCTCAAGGCCGAGCAGCGCGATGCGATCCTCAAGGACATCCCTGAGGCCCTCGAGCGTCTGCAGCGCACGCTGGGTTGGTTCAAACCGATCCAGGAGAACTTCCGCGAGGAGATCCGCTCGTTCGCGAACTTCCCGACCCTGTTCATGGGTTTGGTGTCCAAGGACGGCGGGCTCGAGCACTATGACGGCAAGGTCCGCATCGTCGACGCCGCCGGCAAGATCATCGGCGACAACCTTGAGCCCGACGATTACGCGAGTTACATCGGCGAGAAGGTCGAGAACTACAGCTATCTCAAGTCGGCGTACTACAAGCCGATGGGCTACCCCGACGGCATCTACCGCGTCGGCCCGCTGGCCCGCCTGAACCTGATCGACCACGTCGGCACGCCGCTGGCCGAGAAGGAATGGGTCGAGTTCCGCGAGCTGCAGCGCGGCCTGCCGCTGAGCTCCTTCTACTATCACTATGCGCGCCTGATCGAGGTCCTGTTCGGCATCGAGCGGATCCAGCAGATCCTGGAGATGCCCAACATCCTCGACAAGCGTGTGCGCGCCTACGCCGGCCCGAACCGCACCGAAGGCGTCGGTATGTCTGAGGCGCCGCGCGGCACGCTGCTGCACCACTACAAGATCGACGAGAGCGGCCTGATGACCTGGTCGAACCTGATCATCGCCACGGCCAACAACAACATGGCCATGGACCGCGGCGTGCTGCAGACCGCCAAGCAGTTCGTCCACGGCGGCAAGGTCACCGACGGCGCGCTCAACCGCGTCGAAGCCGTGATCCGCACCTTCGATCCGTGCCTGAGCTGCTCGACGCACGCGGCCGGCCAGATGCCCATGATCGTCGACGTCGTCGGCGCGGATGGCAAGCTGATCGAGCGCACGACGCGCAACTGAGCGCAACGCGCAACCTCCGGTTGCGGACGGCGGACGGCAGACAACGGACCGCGGCCCCACCGAAGCCGCGCACCTTTCATCGCAGGGGGCGACGCCCGTTCTCAAGGGGGAGGACGGGCGTCGTTTTTTGTTTTGCCTCTCCCGCGACGCCACGGGTTGATCGAAGGGCCGGTTCGGCAGGGCGTCGCACCCTCTCCCCAAGGGAGAGGGTAGCGGGCCCAACGACCTGGCGCCGTAACATGGGCCCGGGGTAGTTCCGAGGTTGTCATGAGCCAGCCCTTCGTTGCGTTGTGCTATCCTCGGCCCGTGCTCGCCACCACTCAACAACGCGCCGATGCTTTTCGCCGCAGTATTCGGGCGAACCTGACATACTGGCGCCAGTCGCTCGTGACGACTCCCAGCGTCACAAGCGTGGCCGACCACGTCTGGCAGAACGTCATCCGCGCGATCCTGTATGCCTGCGAAGAACGCAGTGCCTGGGTCGAAGCCGCCCAACTGGCGATCGGCCTGTTTGGCCTCATGCAGCATCGTGCCGCCTGGCACGAGTGGGGCGCCATCTTGCAGCGGGTTGCCGATGCGCTGGTCGACGAGCCGGCTTTGCGCAGCCGTGTGCTGACGCAGGTCGGACAGTGTCTCATGCTGGATGGCAGACACGAGGGGGCCGCTCAGGCGCTTGAACAAGCCGAAGTGCTAGCGCTCACCGTTGGCGACGCCGAATTGATGGCTCGAAGCCGGGTTAGCCTGTGCGAGAGCTACCGGTACCAGTTTCGGTATGACGATGCCGAGCGCCTGGGCCGAAAGGCGCTGTCGGATCTGCGCCAGTTGCCCGAAATGCCAGGATCGGCGCTCATTGAAGCGGCCGTGTTGAACACGTTGGGTGTCGTCTTGAGTCGAACTGGCCGACCCCTTGAGGGTGAGGTCCACTTGCAGAAAGCATTGGCGCTTGTGGACCCGGCGAGGCATCCCGTCGAGTCCAGCCGCATCTGCAATCACATCGCCACCGCGCTCTCGGGCGCCGGACGTCTGGAGGAGGCGATTGACTACCTGGACCGGGCGTCGGAACATCTCGCCACTTTGCCGAACGTCACCTACGATCGGGCGATGATCGCTTTGTCCAAAGGCACAATGTACTTCGGTCTGGGGCGGCTCTCAGACGCCGAGACCACGTTCCGCAGCATCGATGTGAATGAGTTGCGACGGCTGGGTTATTGGTCGCACGCCGCCTTCACTGCCAACAATCTCGGCAACGTCTACCAACAATTGGGCCGACTGACCGAGGCCGAAGCCAAGCTGACTGAGGCCCTGACGCTCATGCGCGACCTTGAGGACGACGTCGAGCTAGCCAATGTCCTTCTCACTCTCGGCGAGGTGGTCGAGGCGCAAGGGCGTCGCGCTGAGGCCCTGCCGCTGTGGCGTGAGGCCGCCGAGCTCGCTGAGAAGTATCCGGCCGATACGCGCGCGCAGCGCTTCGCGACCAAAGGGCGGCGGTACCTGGCGGGTTAGCCCCACCTGCGCCGCGCGGGTTGTCGAGGAGCCGCCTGGTTGGGGAACGGCGCTGTCCTCCCCCAAGGGGGAGGACGCGACGCCGAGGCGCGGCGGGGCTTCAACCACAGTCTGGCGTCGCAGGCGGGGGCGAGGCCGGTCGGTCGCAGTCGCGTGTCACGACCAAAGGGCGGCGGTACCTGGCGGGTTAGCCCCACCTGCGCCGCGCGAGTCGCCGAGGAGCCGCCTGGTTGGGGAGCGGCGCTGTCCTCCCCCAAGGGGGGAGGACGCGACGCCGAGGCGCGCCGGGGTTTCAACCACAGTCCGGCGTCGCAGGTGGGGGCGAGGCCGGTCGGTCGCAGTCGCGTGTCACAGGCAAAGGGCGGCGGCACCTGGCGGGTTAGCCCCCACCCGCGACGCCACGCGATGATCGATCGACCGATGGGTCAGGGCGTCGCACCCTCCCCCGAAGGGGGAGGGAATCGCCGCACGACTCCGGGTTGTCTCGCTCGACCAGCGCGGCGAGGGAGGGGGCACCATCTCGCCATCAGACTTCCTGAAGGCAAAGAGGGCCGGCCTGTTTGGCCAGCCCTCTCTTCGTTCACCGTTCAGCCGTGTTGTTCTAGATGAACACGATCTGCGCGCCGTCGGTCATGTCCATGAAGTCGCCGGCGGTGACGATGCTCTCAACGCAGGGGAGGAAGTCCTCCTGCTTGAGCTTGAACATGTCGACCGACATCTTGCAGGCGTACATCTTGGCGCCGCCGTCCGAGAGCATCTCCAGATACTCGCGCACCGGTGGGACGCCGAGCTTCTTCATCTTGTCGTTCATCAGGTGCGTGGCGAAGGCGGTCATGCCCGGGATGACGCCCATGGCATTCGGGATGCCGAGGTTGCCGGTGTCGACGCCCATCATGCTCATCTTCATGCTGGTGTTGGCCACCGGCGCGATCTCGAGGTGGTCGACGCGATCCTTGCGGATCATGTCCATGCCCCAGAACGTGAAGAAGATCGTGACGTCGATGCCGTTGCCGAGCGCGGCCCAACCCATGATGAGAGCGGGGTAGGCCATGTCGAGGTTGCCCTTCGAGCAGATAAAGGCGATGTGGCGATTTTCGTTTGTCATTGTGATGGTCTCCAATTCGGAGTATTGCTGATCGGTGCTGACGGATTGGCTGGCAACCAGCCAGCACCGGCCGGCAATCGCCTTGTTCAGACGCAGCCCTCGGGCTTGCCGAGGCCGGCGATACGTGCGACCTTCTTGGCCGGCCCCTTAGGGAAGAGAGCGAAGAGGTCTTTCGTGGTCAGGCCGGTGCCGTTTGTGATCGTGCGCAGGGTCGGGCTCTTGCCGTTCTCGGCGTGGCTGCGGCAGAAGTCGATCACCTTCCAGTGCGACTCGCTCAGCTCGGCCAGGCCTTCTTCTTTGGCGATCTCGGCCGCGATGTCCCTGGTCCATTCGGCCGGGTTGGTCATGAACCCTTCGGTGTTGACGGCGACGGCGACGCCCGCAAGAACTTTGTTCGACATGGTTTGCTCCTTGGTTCGATGTCGCCCCGGCGCGGCGGCCGGGCGCGACGGCTTAGTTGGACGAAGCCTGGCCGCCAGGCTGATCGGAGAAGGTGCGCAGGACGCGCATCAGGCGCGAGAGGCCCTGGCGCACCTTCGGGTCATTGAGATCACGCATCAGTGCCCAGACTGACACGTTCGAGTCGGACACCTCGGTTTCGTGCAGGCTATCCGCGGCGCGGTTGGCCAGCGCCATAATGTCGGGCTGGGTCATGTTCTTGACCGTGCGCAGGATGGTGACGACGTTGTCGCCCAATGCGCGCACGTCGTCTTCGGTGAACTCGGTCACGACGCGATCGGCGATGCGCAAGCCCTCTTGGGCGAACACGAAGTAGCCCTTGCGCTCGAGGTGATCCGCGGCGTGCACGGCGCTGCTGAAGACCGGTTTGCTGAGCACCTGGACCTCATCCAGAAGGTCGAGCGCGGCTTCGAACTGGTTCATCAGTGCGCTGAATCGGCGCGTGTTGGCCAGTAGTTGCTTGACCAGGAAGACGAGGTCCTCGCCCGCAAAGCCGTCGTCGACTTCGTCGAGCTCGCGCACCACGGTTTTGAAGACCTGATTGGCGACCGGGGTCACGTCCTGGACGAGTTCTTCGATGGCCAGCGCGCTTTGGCGCTGAGCTTCGACCTGGCCGCTGAGGGTCTTCACCTGATCGCTCAGGGCATCGACCTTTTGCAGGAGAAGCGCCAGGTCGTCGGCGTTGACGCTGACTGTGTGGGTCATGGCGGCTCCTTAGTTGTGCTTGCCGACCATGCTCATCTGGGTTTCGAGCGGGAGCTCGGCGCCACGCAGGAGCATGTTCCAGTAGATCCAGCGGAACATCATCTTGCCCCAGTGGTTGGCCTCGCTCTCCTTGAGCAGGTCGAACGGCCCGACGCCCGGCATCGGGAATTTGCCCGGCAGGGGCTCGGTGTCGTAGTTGAAGTCGATCAGGAAGCCTTTGCCGAAGCCCGACTCGATGAAGCAGTTGGCGTGGCCGTCGAACTTCGCTTCGGGGTGCAGGCCGTCGATGGCGCAGAGCAGGTTCTCGGTCAGGATATCGGCTTCGAAGTGCGCGACCGAGCCGGCCTTCGAGGCGGGCAGGTCGGTGGCGTCGCCGATCACCCAGATGTTCTGCCACTTCTTGCTCTGCAGCGTCTGCCGGTCGGTCGGCACGAAATGCAGGGCATCGCCCATGCCCGAGGCCTGGATGGCTGTCGAGCCCATGTGGACCGGGATGGTCACGAAGAGGTCGTAGTTGAGCTCACGGCCGTCGTAGGAGGAGACCACCTGGCGGGTGTTGTCGACTTCGGAGATCATGAACTCGGCTTCGAGGTTGATGCCACGGTCTTTGAGCATGTCGCCCATGACGGCGGCCGTCTTGGGTTTCGTGAACGCCCCGGGCAGCGGCGTGGCGTAGACGATCTCAACCTTGTCGCGGATGCCATGCTCGGTGAAGAAGGCGTGCGCCAGGAACAGGAACTCGAGCGGCGCGACCGGGCACTTGATCGGCATCTCGGCCACGTTGACGACCATGCGACCACCTTCCCAGCGGCGCAGAAACTTCGAGAGCGCGACCGAGCCTTCGAAGGTGTAGAAGTCGAAGACGTTCTGGCGCCAGCCCGCATCTCTGAGGCCGGGGGTTTCCTCGGGCACGATGCGTGTGCCGGTGGCCACGATGAGCTGGTCGTAGTAGACGATCTGATTGTTCTTGCTGAGCACGACCCGGCTGGCTTCGGGCTCGATCCGCTCAATGCCCGAGAAGATGACTTCGACGCCCTGGGGCAGGTAGCGCCGCTTCGAGCGGCGGACGTCGTCGGGGCCGTAGATCCCGAAGGGGATGAACAGGAACCCGGGCTGATAGTAGTGGGTCTCGTCCTTGTCGACGACCACGATGCGCCACTCGCTCAGATCGAGCTTCTGGGCCATCTTGTTGGCCATCATCGTGCCGCCGGTTCCAGCACCCAGGATCAACAGAGTCTTCATACGTTCTCCTTCTCTCGGGGTCAGTCGTTCTTGAACGCGTCGACCAGCCCGGCGCGTCGCGTCAGCGAGTCGCGCAGGATGGCGCGCAAGATGTCCAGGGCTTCGATCAGGCGGTGATCGGCGAGTTGATACTCGACCGACGCGCCGATGCGCGTGGCAGTGACCATGCCACGGTCACGCAGCACTTTCAGGTGGCGCGACACGAGCGGCTGGCTGAGGCCAAGGTCGTTGGAGAGTTCGGTGACATTCCGGGCACGTTCAGCGAGCTCATACAGGATCAGGATTCGGGTCGGCTCGGCCAGCCCGGCGCAGATCTCGGCGTGCAACTGGTCAACTTCGCGCTCGAGGTTGTTATTCATCCATACCGCCTTGCATGTGGACCTATACGGATAGGCGTATATGCTTAACAGCACAGACGATATAAGAGAAGGAATTCACAATCTAGTGGTGTTCGTCAGGGGCAAACACCTGATCAAACTCACGGCGAGATCGGACAATATTTATCCGGTTTCGTAAAGCGAGCGCCACCGCGTGGATGGCTGGCGGCCCAGGATGGGTGCCATTCGACGCGGTGACGCGTGGCAGAAGGAATAGACGGCAGCCGAGCCTCGCGGCTCAGGGTCGCTGCCGCTTGCGGCGCCACAGCCAGAACCCGCCGACGGCCCCAGCAAAGACCAGCAGGAAGCACGCGATCAGGCCCATGCCGACCACGCCTGTCAGGACAAGCGCCGGCTGCGCCGGGGAAGGCGCCGTCGCTGTCGCGGAGGCGCTGGCGACCGTGGCCGTGGCCGGGCGCGGTTCCATCGGTGCAGCCGCTGTGGCGGGCGCCAGAACGGCTGTCGCGGTCATGTCAATGGGGGCCGTCGGCGCCGGCGTGTCAGCGACCTCTTGGCCGGCTGCCTCTTGCGTGGCCTGGGCGCGGTACGAGTCCGGCACGGCCGTTCCGGCCCCTGCCAGCAGTGCGTCGTACAGGTACCCGTAGTAGGCGGGCTCAATCTGGACGAGGTATTGATACTCCTGAGCCGCCTCGATGAGGCGTGCCTCCGGCAGGAGCCTGCCGCCGGCCGCTGCCAGGAAAGCGGCGAAGTTGTCGTGCAACTCGACATCGTCAGGCGCGAGCTCCAGGGCCTTCCGGAACATTGCCTCGGTCACCTGCGCGAGTTCGCGATTGTTGAACTGGGGTTCTCGACCGGGCTCCGGATCGCGCCCGAGACGGGAGTAGAGGATGTAGGCATACGAGCGCGCCAGGCCGGCGTAGTTGTCCGCCGACGCCTCAGCCTGCAGGGCGCTCCTTGCCTGAAGGATCTGGACCCAATCGTTCGGCGCGATCATGCGGACTCGAATGTCGTGGTCCGGCGTGGGCTCGAGGTTTTCGTAGTGCCAGCGCAGAGACGAGCCCTCGGCCGTCAGGCCCGTCTGTCCGTCTTCAAGGAATAGCTTCTCGATCGGATACGGGAAGTTGGCGATCAGGTCAGCCTTCTCGATAACGCCGGCCCACGCCGCCCCGGTTTGGAGGACGTAACCGAGTTCGACAGCATCGGATTGATTGTTGGCTCCCAGCAAGGGTTGCCAGTACGTCACGCGGACGAGCGTGTCGCCCGGCTGAAACGTCATGGCCCAGACACGCCAGGGCTGTCCGCCGACGGATGCCTCGGCGGTCGGCAACTCAACTCCGTTGACGTAGGCGTGCAGGTTGCTCAGCGCGAAGACAAGGCCGTCCTGGGAGACGTCTGTGCCGAACGCCGCGGGCGGGAGCATCGGGAAGCCCACGTTGATCGTCGTGGCCGTGCTTTCGGTGTTGCGCAACAGAAAGTCAGCGGTCACCGCGGCGCCCGGCCACTGGCTTTCATAGTCTGGTTCGTTGATCGGAGAAAATGTCATCGAAGCGTCGACGTCGAGCGTGACGGTCTCCGTCACCATCTGGATCGTCGTGATCTCGACCGGCCCGACGTTGTATCCCTCTTCAGCGGTCAGTGACACCGGTGCGACATCCGGGCGTCGCGGCGTCGCGCGACCGGGCGCGGCTGTCAGGCTGAATGTCAAACCAACCACAAGCCATATCGCGATCGTCCATCGATGACGCCTGAGCATGTGCCTGTCCTTTCGGTTGACGCAGGGCCAGCCCGCCGGCCAACCCGGCGAGCAGCGCGCCGGCTGCCACCCAGATGGCGGCGTCGCGCATCGAGATGAGCCCCATCCATCGTGGGAGGCCGCCGCATGCGACACAGAGCCCCAGCGTCAGGGCCATCGTCAGCGCGGGCCTGCCGGGCAGCCGGCTCGCGCAGGCCGCGAGGGCCGCCGGCAGTGCGGACTGGAGCGCGGCCACTCCGATCACGAAGCCAACGGCATAGCGACCGCCGAGCCCGATGAAGGCAGCGCCAGCCACGAGCGCTGCGACGATCCAGGTGCGCCAGCCGATCCGGTCTGCGGCCCATCCTCCCAGCGCCTTGCCGAACCCAGCAGCGAGCGCTGTGGGCCAGACGAGGGCGGCCACGCCGCGTACGCCGGCCTGGGCCGTGTCCCAGGCGAACGAGCGCAACGCGATGCTGACCAGCAAGAGGGCAAGGCCCACCCAGAACACCAACCTGTTTGAGTGCGACGAAGGGGAACTCCGCGACGCCAGGGCCGCGACGCTGACGATCAGCACGCCGCTGATCAGCAGGCACGCCAGGAGCGCGAGGAGGGCCAAGTCGCCCTGCTCGGCGCCGGCGCCGCCGATGGCCAGGCCGATCACGCCCGGTGCCGTGAAGAAGCCGAGGCCCGCCGCTCGACCGCCGCCACGCTCGAGCGCCAGCGCCCCTGCGCCGACGTGGAGCAGGGCGGAGGCCAGCCCCGCGATCAGGGCCGCGGCAACGGCGCCGTCAATGGGCCAGATCCGACTGACGAGGACCGCGATCCCGGCCAATGCCGGCGAAGCGAGGGCCGCCGCTCGGGCGAGGCGCCACCGGTCGATGAAGGGCGCGATCACGACCTGGAGACCGAAGGCCGCCAGATTGTAGGTCAAGACGAGGGGCGCCCAGCTCGCAATGGGGGCGGCACGCACGAGTGTCGCCAGGACGAAGCCGGCGGAGGCGTCGCCGACACCATGGCAGAGCCCAAGACCGAGCGACGACAACGAGGTGCGCACGCGACCTCCCACGGCGGCGCTCGCCGTGACAAAACTAGCGGCCGTGCCCATCACGCGACTTCAGGCGGAGAACGTTCTTTCGGTCCACGCCGCGACAAGTTCGTCGCCGCGCCATTCAAGCATCACTATCGCACCGGCGCACGCCGCGCAAGCGTCATTCACGACGTTTGGCAAACAAAGGCAAAGCGGCGCTCGCCGCGCAAGCGTCTTTCACGACGTTTGGCAAACAAAGGCAAAGCGGCGCAGACACTGTTCGCGCCTGCGCCGCTCTCAACTCAAGGAAAGGTTCGGGCTCAGCGCCCGGTGTCGAGCGTGCCGACGATCTGCACGTATTGGGCGCGCTCGTAGGCGGCCGGGAAAGCCACCGACTTCTGGCTCAGGCTGCCGCGCATCTGCGACAGCGACGCGTATTCGTGCTCGTCCATCCAACGGACCAGTTCGTCCTTCAGCGAAGCCAGATACGGAATGCCATTGCGCATCAAAGCCGAGGCCAGCATCGTCACGCTGGCGCCGGCCATCAGCCCCTTGATGACGTCTTCCGACGTGTGCACGCCAGTGCTGAGCGCGAGGTCCGCGCCGATGCGGCCGTACAGGATCGCGATCCAGCGCAGCGGCAGGCGCAGCTCGTCGCGGTGGCTGAGCACGAGGTGCGGGCGCACCTCGAGGTTCTCGATGTCGAGGTCCGGCTGATAGAAGCGGTTGAACAGCACAAGGCCGTCGGCCCCCGCGTGGGTCAGTCGGCGCGCCATGTTCGAGAAGCTGCTGAAGTATGGGCCCAGCTTCATCGCCACCGGGATATCGACCAGGCGTTTGACGTCGATCAGCAGGTCGGCATAGAGATCCTCGACCTGATCACCGCCGAGTTCGGGGTCGGTCGGCACGAAGTACAGGTTGAGCTCGAGCGCGTCAGCACCGGCTTCCTGGATCAGGCGCGCGTAACGGATCCAATCGACGTCGGTGACCCGGCGGGACCAGCCGCCAGTGGAGATGCCGTTCAAGCTGGCGATCACGGGGATGTTCAGCGCGGCCTTGGCCTTGCGGATGTGTTCGAGATATTGCTCGGGTCCGAGGCGATACGCCACAGGCTCCGGAAAGTACGACAGCGCTTCGGCGTAGCTGTCGGCCCCGTGTGTCAGGAAGTAGTCGAGCGCCTGAGACTCGTGGGCGATCTGCTCTTCAAAGAGCGAGTGCAGGACGACGGCGCTGGCGCCGCTGTCTTCCATCTGGCGCAGCTTGCCGAGGTCACGGCTCAGCGGCGAGGCCGCCGGCCGCCCCCCGCCCCCCCCCCCCCCCCCCCCCCCCCCCCCCCCCCCCCCCCCCCCCCACGACTGTGTCAGGCCGCGGGTTTGTGAGGCTGGGCCAGTTGTTCGTATTGGCGCCAGCGGCGTTCGACGTCCTGCTGCGCTTGCTTGTAGAGCATCTCGGCGCGCTCCTCATTGGTCTGCAGGAGCATGCGATAGCGCGTCTCGTTGTAGATGTACTTGTCGAGCGTCAACGACGGCGGCTTGCAGTCGAGCGTGAAGGGATTCTGATCCTCGGGCACGCTCGGGTTGTAGCGGAAGATCGGCCAGTAGCCGCTGAGCACGGCCTTCTTCTGCTGGTCGAGCCCGAACTTGAGATCGTAGCCGTGCGCGATGCAGTGCGTGTAGGCGATGACGATGCTGACGCCCGGATAGGATTCGGCTTCCTGGATCGCCTTGATCGTCTGGGCGTCATTGGCGCCCATCGCGACGCGCGCGACATAGACGTTGCCGTACGAGATCGCCAGCAGGCCCAGATCCTTCTTGGGCCGGCCCTGGCCCGAGGCCGCGAACTTGGCGACCGCGGCGCGCGGCGTGGCCTTCGAGGCCTGGCCGCCGGTATTCGAGTAGACCTCGGTGTCGAGGACCAGGACGTTGACGTTGCGGCCGGAAGCCAGGACGTGGTCGAGGCCGCCGTAGCCGATGTCGTAAGCCCAGCCGTCGCCGCCCACGATCCAGACGCTGCGCTTGACGAGCACATCTGCCAGGCTGAGCAGTTCGCGGGCCGGGCCCTGCGTGGCAGCATCGGCCTTGAGCAGCAGCGCGGCCAGCGCCTTCTTCAGTTCGGCGACGCGCTCGCGCTGAGCCTGGATACCAAGCTCATTGCTCTGGTCGGCCTCGATCAGGCCCTTGCGCAGGCTCTCGGGCAGGGCCTCGCCCAGCCGCGCGACAAGCTCGCGCGCGTACTCGTTCTGCTTGTCGAGCGTCAGGCGCATGCCCAGGCCGAACTCGGCGTTGTCTTCGAACAGCGAGTTCGCCCAGGCCGGGCCGCGGCCGTCTTCGTTGGTGGCCCACGGCGTGGTCGGCAGGTTGCCGCCGTAGATCGACGAGCAGCCTGTGGCGTTGGCGATGATGGCGCGATCGCCGTAGAGCTGGCTGACCAGCTTCAGGTAGGGCGTCTCACCGCAGCCCGCGCAAGCGCCCGAGAACTCGAAGAGCGGGCGGAGGAGCTGCGTGTCTTTGACCGTGCTCAGGTTGAGCTTGGTCCGATCGATCTCGGGCAGCTTGAGGAAGTAATCCCAGTTGCGGTTCTCGAACTCGCGCAGGCCGTCGAGCTTGCCGGCGCCATCGCCATTCAGGGCCGCGCCGTCCGAACCGACACCGTCGGTGGGGGCGAAGAGCGGCGTCATGTTGATGGCCTTCAGGTTCGGCTGCGACTTGTTCTTGGCCGGGCAGATCTCCACGCACAGGCTGCAGCCGGTGCAGTCGTCGACCGACACCTGCAGCGTGTAGCGGTAGCCCGGGTATTCCTTCCACTTGGCCGTCGTCGACTTGAAGCCGGCGGGCGCCGTCTCGAGCTGCTCGGCCGGGTAGATCTTCTCGCGGATGACAGCGTGCGGGCAGACGAACACGCACTTGCCGCATTGGATGCAGACCTCGGGATCCCAGACCGGCACGTCCTGGGCGATGCAGCGCTTCTCGTACTGTGTGGTCGCCGTCGGGAAGGTGCCGTCGGCTGGCATGGCGCTGACCGGAAGGTTGTCGCCGACGCCGGCGATCATCGGGCCGAGCACCTGGCGGACGAAGTCGGGCGCGGCATCGGGCACGGCCAGGTGGAGTGGGCGCGTGCTGCTGACGACGGCCGGGATCTTGACCTCGAACAGGTTCGCCAGGGTCGCGTCGACGGCCTCGTAGTTCTTCTTGACGACGGCCTCGCCGCGCTTGCCGTAGGTCTTCTTGATCGCGTACTTGATCTGCTCGATCGCTTCCTCGCGCGGCAGGACGCCGCTGATCGCGAAGAAGCAGGTCTGCATGATGGTGTTGATGCGGCCGCCCATGCCCGTCTCGCGCGCCACCTTGTAGGCGTCGATGACGAAGAGCTTGACCTGCTTCTGGATGATGTGCTCCTGCGCGGGGCGAGGCAACTGATCCCAGACGCGGTCGGCGCTGTACGGGCTGTTGAGCAGGAAGATCGCGCCGCGCTCGGCCGTCGCCAGGATGTCGAACTTGTCGACGAAGTTGAACTGGTGGCAGGCGATGAAGTTGGCGCGCGTGATCAGGTAGCTCGAGTGGATCGGCTTGGGGCCGAAGCGCAGATGCGAAACGGTCGTCGAACCCGACTTCTTCGAGTCGTAGACGAAGTAGCCCTGAGCATAGTTGGGCGTTTCCTCGCCGATGATCTTGATCGAGTTCTTGTTGGCGCCGACCGTGCCGTCCGAGCCGAGGCCGTAGAACATGCAGCGCACCGTCGAGGCGTCTTCGGTGCTGTAGTTGTAGTCGACGTCGAGGCTGGTGTGCATCACGTCGTCGACGATGCCGACGGTGAAGTGATTGCGCGGGGCGTCCTTGGCCAGCTCGTCGTACACGGCCTTGACCATCGCTGGCGTGAACTCCTTCGACGACAGGCCGTAGCGGCCGCCGATGACGCGCGGCATCTGGGCCAGGTCGCCGCGGGCCACGGCCTCGGCGAGCGCCGTGATCACGTCCTGGTAGAGCGGCTCGCCCGTCGCGCCGGGCTCCTTGGTGCGATCGAGCACCGCCAGGTGCTTGACTGTGGCGGGCAGGGCGCGCACGAACAGATCAGAGGGGAAGGGGCGGAACAGGCGGACCTTGAGCACGCCGACCTTCTCGTCGGCGTCCATGGCCGCCACTGTCTCTTCGGCGACTTCGCCGCCCGAGCCAATGACCACGATCACGCGCTCGGCATCCGGCGCGCCGACGTAGTCGAACAGGCGGTACGCGCGGCCGGTCAGTTCGGCGAACCGATCCATCGCGTTCTGAACCACGGCCGGGACGACGTGGTAGTACGGGTTGGCGGCTTCACGCGCCTGGAAGAAGACGTCGGGGTTCTGGGCCGAGCCGCGCAGGACCGGGTGCTCCGGCGTCAGCCCGCGGGCGCGGTGAGCGCGCACCAACTCGTCGTCGATCATCGCGCGCAGGACGTCGTCGGGCAGGTACTGGATCTTCTGGACTTCGTGCGACGTGCGGAAGCCGTCGAAGAAGTGCACGAACGGCACTCGCGCTTCAAGCGTCGCGGCCTGCGCGATCAGCGCGAAGTCGTGGGCTTCCTGCACCGAGGCGCTGGCGAGCATCGCCCAGCCCGTGCTGCGCGCGGCCATGACGTCGGAGTGATCGCCGTAGATGGAGAGGCCATGGGTGGCCAGCGTGCGGGCCGCCACGTGGAAGACCGTGCTCGTCAGCTCGCCTGCGATCTTGAACATGTTCGGCAGCATCAGCAGCAGACCCTGCGACGCCGTGAAGGTCGTGGTGAGCGACCCGGTCTGCAGCGCGCCGTGCACGGCGCCCGCCGCGCCGCCTTCGCTTTGCATTTCGGCGACCAGCGGGGTCGTGCCCCACAGGTTGACGCGGTTCTCGGCCGACCACTGATCCGCGAACTCGCCCATTGGTGATGAGGGGGTGATGGGGTAGATCGCGACGACTTCACTCAATCGAAAGGCAACCGAAGCCGCGGCTTCGTTGCCGTCGATCGTCACAAAGGTTTTATCTGCCATTGGGGCTCCAGATCCAGGCCTGCGGGAATGTAATCGACATAAGTGCCGACGGAACAACCCTGGACACTAACCTTTATGAATAGCCCAAAGGACAGGCCACCCCTAGTGATGGATGGCCCTAACTAGGATGACGTGTGTCGGGTTTCTGGACCCATCGGGATTCTCAGGCGATTTGAAATCGGAAAGTCTCGTCCATTTGGGGGAGTGAGCTTACCCGTTAGCCGAATGTTAGCCAGCGGTCCGGTGCCCGCCGCGCGGTTGCCCTAGGGTAGGGGCGTCGGGGATCAGATGGGTCAAGGAGGCTCCATGTCCGAACGTTCCATTTCCGGTTGGCGGGCCCTGACGGCCGTGCTGGCGCGCCGAGACTTCGCGTTGCTGTGGGCCGGCCAGGCCACGTCGCAACTCGGCAGTCAGTTTCACAGCATCGCCAGCGCCTGGCTGGTGCTCAAACTGACCGGCAATCCGCTCGGATTGGGTGGGGCGCTGGCCCTGGCCGGAATCGCGAACGCGATGGCGACGCTGGCGGGCGGCGTGCTGGCCGATCGCCTGACTCCCCGCCGGCTGATGCTCCTGACCGACGCCGTGCGCCTGCTGCTCTCGACGGCCCTCGCTGTCCAGGTGCTGACAGGCACGCTCGAGGTGTGGATGCTCTATGTGTACAGCCTGTTAGGCGGCCTCGCGGCTGGAGCCTTCTCGCCGGCGGCCATGTCGATTGCGCCCCGGCTGTTGCCTCCCGATCGGCTCCAGAGCGGCAACTCGCTCCTGCAAGGGACGTCGCAATTGATCGGCATCCTCGGGCCGGCAACGGCCGGCGCGCTTATCGCGCTGCTGCCCAACGCGTCTCTGGGCATTGGCCTTGCCATGGTCCTCGACGCGCTGACGTTCGCGGTATCGATCGGCACGCTGTGGGCGATGCGCAGCCAGGGCTTTTCCCTGATCCCAGATGTTCGCGAGCCACTTGGGCAGTCGCTTCTGGCAGGCGTGCGCTACGTGGCCCACGATCCGGCCCTGCGCCTGATGTTCATCCTGCTGGCATTGGGGAATCTGTCCTTCGCCGGGCCTATCCTGGTGGGCGTGCCGTTCCTGGCCGACACGCGCCTGCCCGAGGGCGCGGCCGCCTATGGCCTGATCCTCTCTGGCTATGCCGGCGGCAACCTGGCCGGCATACTGTTATCGGGCGTCACGCGGTTGTCGGAACGCGGCCTGCGCACGTTCCTGCCGACGATGTTCGTGGTCTTCGGCCTGGGCATTGCGGCTCTGGCATGGATCGATCTGACCTGGGTCGCCGCGCTCGATCTGCTCATCCTTGGCGTCCTCAATGGGTACCTCGGCATCCTGCTCTTCACGGGCCTGCAGCGGAACACTCCGGCATCGATGATGGGGCGATTGATGGGCCTTGTGCTTGTCGCGAGCGTTGCGCTCACGCCGCTTTCGCAGGCCGCGGCCGGCGCTCTGTTGACGTGGAACGAGCCGGCCGTCTTCGTCGCCTCGGCAGCGTGTCTGCTGGTTTGCGCACTGCTCGTGGCCGTGCCGGCCTCGAGTCGACTGGTGAGCCGCGACCTCGTCAGTCGGCCGGTATCCGAGGTCGGTTAACTCCACCCTTCACTCGATCTGAAAGGCGGCTAGGCCGAATCTATACCGGGTTCCTCTACTCTGACCACGTCGTCGGGCGGCACCTGGAGTGCCGTCCACAACGGATGAGGAGGACTCGATCATGACGATGAAACGCACGGCGCTCGCGACCCTCGTGGCGGTCGCGCTGGCGGCCTGTTCCAGCACCGGGGCCACGACCTACACCACCAGCAACACCACGTCGAGCTTGGCTCAAAGCGACACGGCGATCAGCAACGCATCGTCGAGCACAGCGGTCGGCGCCGGGGCTTCTTCGGTGGCCGACGCACAGTCGGCCAATGCCGAGACTCACGAGTCGGCGGATGACTACGTGACTCCGGACCTGGCCGGGACGACCACGATTACGTTGAACGGCGACTCGATCGCCGTTGACGGCGTGGGCGCGACAGTCTCAGGCAACACGGCCACAATTCAATCTGCTGGCGTCTACACACTGAGCGGCACGCTTGCGGATGGCCAGATCGTGGTCGACACCCCGCAGGACGGCACCGTCCGCCTGATCTTGAACGGCGTGTCGCTGTCGAGCTCGACGTCTGCGCCGATCTACGTGGTCAACGCCGACAAGGTCGTTATCGAGCTGGCCGCGGGCACGACCAACACCGTATCCGACGCGTCGACGTATGTTTACGCGAGCGCCGATGTCGATGAACCCAATGCCGCGATCTTCAGCGCCGATGACCTGACGATCTTCGGCGATGGTGCCTTGATCGTGAACGGCAACGCCAACGACGGCATCGCCAGCAAAGACGGCCTGATCATCGCCGGCGGCAACCTCACGGTCACGGCCGCCGATGACGGCATCCGCGGGAAAGACTACCTGGTGGTCGAGGGCGGCACGCTGAACGTGACGGCGCAGGGCGACGGCTTGAAGTCCACCAACGATACTGATTCGTCAATGGGCTACATCTCCATCCAGGGCGGGTCGGTGACCGTCCTCTCGGGCGGCGATGCGCTCTCGGCCGAGACCGATGTCACAGTCGCCGACGGGACCCTGAACCTGACCGCCGGTGGAGGCAGCGGCGCGCCGATCGCCGCCGACGCCTCGGCCAAGGGCATCAAGGCGACGGTCAATATCGTCATCGACGGGGGCGCGCTGAATATCGATAGCGCCGACGATGCCCTGCACTCGAACGGAACGATCACGATCAACGGCGGCACGATTACGCTCGCCAGCGGCGATGACGGCGTGCATGCCGACGCGGCGATCGACATCAAGGGCGGCGATCTGACCATCGCGAAGTCGTACGAAGGCATGGAGGCGGCGAACATCACGCTCGACGCCGGCACGGTTCACGTGACCTCGAGCGACGACGCGCTGAATGCGTCGGCGGGCGGAACCGGCAACGCCTTTGGAGGCGGCATGGGTGGTGGGAACCAGAGCGACGGCTCCCAGTTGACCATCAACGGCGGCACTCTGGTCGTGGACTCTTACGGCGACGGCCTTGACTCGAACGGCAGCATCGCCATGACCGGGGGCACTGTGCTGGTCAGCGGCCCGACCGAACAGATGAATGGCGCTATCGACTACAACGGCGGCTTCGCGATCTCGGGCGGCCTGCTGGTCGCGGCCGGGAGCTCGGGCATGGCCGAAGCGCCCGCCACCGACTCAACCCAAAGCTCTGTGTTGATCTTCTTCAGCGCGACGCAGCCTGGCGGAACGACGGTCAACATCCAGGACAGCGCCGGGCAGAACGTGCTGACGTTCACGCCGGCCAAGGACTTCCAATCGATCGTGGTGTCGTCATCGGCGTTGAGCTCGGGGGCGTCTTACACCGTTTACACCGGCGGCTCTGCGGCCGGCACGATCGTCGACGGGTTGATGACCGAGGGCTCGTACAGCGGAGGCGCACAGGCTGCGACGTTCTCGGTCGCGAGCACGGTTACTCAGGTCGGCTCCGGCGGCGGCTTTGGCCCTGGCGGTGGTGGTGGGCCGCGGAGACCGTAGCGCCATCGAATGACGAATGACGAACGACGAATGACGAAGGTTGAACGGCCGTTCAACCTTCGTCATTCGTCGTTCGTCACTCGTCCTGCTTCACGGTCTTCTCCGCCATGGCCGCGCCGGAGTCGAGTTGAGCGACGACGGCGCGTAATTCGCCGGCCAGATTGAGGAGGCCGGTCGCCGAATGGGAGACCTCGGCTGCCTGAGCCTTGACCTGCAGCGTGGCGCCGCTGATCTGCTCGAAGGCTGCGCTGTTGTCGTCGCTGACGGTGGCGATGCTGTTGATTGCCTGAATGACCTCGGTCGTCTCGGCGGACATCTGTGAGGTGCGGGCTGTGTTCTCTTTGGCGACCGCACTGACATGTTCGAGTCCGATCACGACGCGCTGGCTCTCGGCTGCGATCATGTCCGCGATCTGCAAATTGTGTTGCGCCACGGCCTTGGCGCCGGTGATGGCGTCGCCCAGTTCCAGCCCAGATGCGCCCAATGTGCCGACCGTCACCTGAATGGCATTGACCTGCGCGCTCAACTCCTGGGTGTCGCGCGCGATCTCCTCGAAGGCGGCTCCGGCCTGTTGGACCACGTCGGTCGCCGCTCCGACATCGTCGGCGGCCTCGCGCATGGCGGTTACAGCGTCGGCTGACCCGCGCTGAATGAGGCGCACCATGTCGGTGACCTCCTGGGTCGCCTCCGCCGAGCGCACGGCCAGTTTGCGCACTTCATCGGCCACGACCGCGAATCCTCGCCCGGCCTCGCCGGCGCGGGCCGCTTCGATCGCGGCATTGAGCGCCAGGAGGTTGGTCTGGGCGGCGATGTCGTCGATCGTCTCGATGATCGCCCCGATCTTGGTGGAGTGGACGCCGAGTTCATGAACGCGACCCGCGAGTTGCTCGGTCGCGCTCTTGACGTGGCTCATGTCGCCTGTGCTCTGAGCGGCCAACCTGACACCGGCCTCTGCGGAACGAGCCGACTCGGCCGTCGCAGTTGCGATGCTTTGCGTGGCGGTCTGCACGCGGACGAGCACGTCTTTGAGATTCGCCTGCGCCCGTGAGGCGCTGAGCAGCTCATCGGCCTGGGTCTGCGCACCTGTTCGAATACTTCCGACAGCTTCGGTCAACTGCGGCAGGCCCTGCTCGGCGGCCGCCACGGCCTCGGCCTGTGCGCGCGCGCCGTGGGCGACGTCGTCGATGGCCTGGCTCATGTCCTTCATCAGGAGCGTGGTCCCGTGGATGGCTGTGGATTGCTGGACCGACCCACGCGCGATCTGCTGCATGGTCGTGCTGATCTGCTCCGTCCCTTCACGGCTCTGCGCCGCGATGGACGCCAACCCGCCCGCCGCGGCTTCGAGGCTGCCGGCGTGAGTGGCAAGCTTCGCCACGGGCCGGACGATCCGGCGCGCGATGAAGAGCGCCAGGCCGACGGCGACGGGCACCATCAGGAGCTGGCCGACCAGAGCATAGAGCAGCAGTTGCCACTCAGCCGCCTGAGCGCGGTCGGCGCTGATGTCCATGCCGAGCACCGCATCGATGTGGTCGTCTGGCCCGTAGATCGGCGCGTAACCGCTCAGCCACGTCCCCCATTCGTCAGTGTAGAAGTCGCTGTCGGTGAAGGCCCCGTCGATCGAGTCGTACCTGGCGATCAACTCGTCGCTGGGATCTTCGTAGACATCTCCAAGGTGCGCAAAGTCGTCGGGGTTTTCTTCGGCGTCGACGACGAAGTGATAAAGGCCGTCGGCTTCGCGCCGGAATGTGTACGCGAACCTGACATCGGTGGCCGCGTCCCTGGCGTGGCGCAATACCTGCTGGACCTGCACGTAAGCTGCGGAACCTTCATCGGTGGTTTGCCGGAGTTGAGCGTGCAGGGCGCCCTCGATCTGCAGAACCGTGACGCTGACGGTGTCGCGCAGGCGATCGCGCAGCGCCGTGCGCAGTTGTTCGCGAGCGGTGACGTACAGCGTGGCCGTCAGGATCAGGGAGGTCAACAGAGCCAGGCCGACGAAGCTCGCCGCCAGCCGGGTCTCGAGCCGTTTGAATTGGGTTAGCATCACCGCTCAGCGTACGCCTGCCCGCCGCGGTTGACCGCAAAACCTGCGTGAATTGCGCCAGCGAAAAACGCGCGGCGACGAGGGCTGATTGACCAATCAGCCCTCGTCGGCTTCGTCCCGATTCAGTGGCCCGGCGCGGCCTCGACCACGAGCGTATCGATGGCGTAGAGGCCAATGCTCGTGGTGATGAAGAGCCGGCGGCCGTCGGGGCCGCCCAGGCCGACGTTCGTCGCACCCTGCGAGAGAGCGATCAGGCCGAGGTCCTGGCCGTCAGGGGTCAGCACGTGAACGCCGTCCGGGGCGGAGCTCCAGATCCGGCCTTCTGAATCCACGAGGAGACCGTCGATGCCCGGGCCGATGGCGCGTCGTTCACCGACACTGCCGTCGGCGTTCAGCGGGTAGGCGAAGACCTGGGCCAGGGTCGTGTCGCTGACGTACAGGGTCGACTCGTCCGGCGAGAGCCCGATGCCGTTGGGCATGGGCAGGTCGCGGATGAGGGCTGTGAGGGTTTGGGTCGCCGGGTCGAGTTGATAGACGCCCTGGAATCCGATCTCGTTCTCGCGGCCATTCAGCCCAAAAGTCGGGTCGGTGAAAAAGACAGTGCCATCCGAGCGGACGACCAGATCGTTCGGGCTGTTGAGGCGCTTGCCCTCGAAGGTCTCGGCCAGGACGGTCGCTGTGCCGTCGGCCTCGAGGCGGGTGACGCGACCTGAGTGCTCGGCTTGCAGGATGTTGCCATTCCAATCGAAGGCGTGGCCGTTCGCGCCATTCGAGGGCTTGAGGTAATCGCTCAACGAACCGTCTGTGCCGATCACCGCAACGATGTTGTCGCTCATTCGGCTGAAGATCAAACGTCCGTCCGCCAGCCAGAGCGGCCCTTCAGTAAACCCGACGTTGTCGAAGAGGAGCTCGACCTTCGCGCCTTCCGGGAAGAGCGCCGCGAAGCCTGACGGCGCGGCCTGCGGTGTCGCATCGGCGGGCAGCGGATCCGTTGTCGCTGGCGCCGCCGGAGTGGCGGAGGACAGGGCGGGGGGCTGCGTGGGTTGCGGCGCTTGAGCGCAGCTTGTGAGGACGCCGATGGCCATCAGGCCGGCGGCGAATCCTCGGGCAAATCGGCGGGTTGTGGTCACGGTCCGTCGAAACATGGCGGGCCTCCAGGGTGAATGAACGCGCAGTGTCGACTCATGTCGCTGCGCGCTCACTTTGTATCGCCAAGTCGCCTGAGCGCCAGGAATCCGTCGCGGCCCTCCACGCGCAGGCGCTGCACACCCGTCTCGCCGGTCACGAGCGTGGCCCCCTGCACAGCGTAGCCGCGCACGCTGAGCTCCGCCACGAAGTCGGGATGCTCAGTGCGCAGGGTCAACCCATTGCTATCGCGCTGCACCTGACGCACTTCGGACGTGAGATAGTGGACGGTCACATCGTCGGTCACGCGCCACTCGATCGGCAGGATCGCGCCGCGCCGCCCATTCAGGCGGATCGAGCCGCCGCCGAAGAGCGGCTGGCCACGAAAGGCGATCACCGACTCGACCGGATCTTCCAGATAGTTGTTGGCAAACAGGAAGCTGCCGCGGTCGCCGACGCTCAGGCGCAGATCGACCCACGGGTCGGCGTTGAAGAGCGGCTGGCATCCCATGCGCGTCGCCAGCCGCCCGAACAGGTCGAGGTCCTCGATGGCGCCGGTGGTCAGGCCGGCCCCGAGGACCAGCACTTCGCCCGCGCCCATCGCCTTGATGAAGCCCACCCCTTCGCCAGTGTCGCGCGTGGCGAACACTTCGGCGAAGTCTCCCGTATAGGTCTCGAGAAAGTTGACCGGCACGTCACTCTGTCCGAAGATCGTGATGATATGCGAGCTTGGCGGGATGTCGGTGTCGATAGCTTTGATCCCGAGAGCGTCTTTCAGAATCGTGCACGGTCGATGATCGAAATCCTCCACGCACATGCGGCCGGCCAGGATCAGACGACCGCCGCTCGTAACATAGTCGATGAGCTTGCGCTGGGTCGCGGCGTTGCATTGCCGACCGAGCATGGTCCACAGCATAGGAGTCCGTGCGACGTCGAGGGCGCCGCGCTCGAGCTCGACGGCCGCATATGGCCGATGCGTCAGCGTGAGCCCGCGGGCGAGCAGGTCGAAGAGCACGGTGTCGCGCTCGTTCGTCAGCGACGTCGTGGACGCTTGCGTGGCAGCGTGGTTGACCTCTGTCATGTAGTCGTCGAGCTGGAAGCCGATGTGGGTCGCGATCTGCGGCGCGGCCGTGGCGAGGTCCGCGCCGTACGCGTTCAGCGCATCGGACAGGCCGCGGTACCGAGCGAAATGGCTGCGGGTGGTTCCGTCTTTGCGCACCGGGTGGCCCCAGGCGTGGCGGCGCGTGCGGCTAAGGATCGGATCGTTCTCGCCGTCGAAAAACAAGTAGTGATTGATCGCGCGCATGCCGCAAGACACGCACAGGCGGCTGTGCAGGTCGTAGAGCGACGTCTGACCGCCCGAAAAGTCGAGATTGCCGCCGGCCTGGAACTCGATCGAGAAGAGCGCCTGCTCGGGGTTCTGCAACGCCTTGGTCATCTCGTTGACCAGGATCATGTGGTGGATATTGCCTTCGTGGATGAACATGGGGTAGACGTCGGTGGCGCTGACCATGCCGTCCATCTCCATGACCTTCACGAGTTGCGACAGGCCGATCGGGAACGTCTTGCCGCCGTTGCCGAAGCCGTGGATGTTGACGACCGGTGGCACCTCGAGCCCATCGGCGCGAGCTTCGCCGAGCAGGAACGCCATGTAGTCGTGAATGTACTCGCGATAAAAGCGCCGATAGTCCTCGACGGTCTGCCGCGCGTGCGGCGTCGTGGCGTCGGTCAGGCCGTCACGCAACAGGTCCGTCGTGACGGTCGCGCCGTAGCGCTCCGTCAGGGCCGACCCATGAGCCGAATGCAGGTAAGTGGCGAAGCGCGCGAGCGTGTCGGGGTTCGAGTCGAGATGGTTGGTGACCCACTGCAGCATCCCCATCTCGTTGTCGAGCTGCACCATGATGATGCGGCCGCCGCGCGTTATCTGGCGCGGCGTCAACACGTCGAAGACGCCCCGGTACCAGCGCGATACGCAGGCGCGAAAGTCCGGGTGCATGTAGCTGGCGAAGCGCCAGACCGGATTCTGCGGTGTGACGAACAGGCAGTCCGGGTGGTTGTCGAAGACCCAATCCGGGATGCCCTCGTTCGTCGTTTCGGCCATGATGTATGGCCCGGGGCGAGCGATGATCCAGAAACCCATCTCGGTCGCGAGATCGAGGAAGCCGGCCAGGTTGCGCATCGGGTGGGTCGAACCGTCGACATCGACGGCGCCCTCGGTGACTTCATGCCAGAGCCACGGGATGTAGGTGGCCAGCGTGTTGAAGCCGGCTTCGCGCAAGCGCTCGAGTCGTGAGCGCCATTGATCGGCCGGCGCGCGGAAGTAATGAAACTCGCCCGCTTGGAGGATCACGGGCTGATCATCGATCCAGAACTGGCCGTCAGTCACCTTGAATGTCGACATGGAAGGGTCCTTGTGGCTGCGCAGAGCCGTCGTGCCGTCGCGCGAGCGCACCTGTTGTAACACGGTGGCAGTGCGCTTGGCAATCTTTTCGCAGTCGCTTGTGTGCGCTCCGCATGGATGATGATCATGTGAAACCCGGTCGCCACATCGTGTGTGCGAAACTGCCGGGCATGCTCACCACGGCGAAGGGCCAGTGACCGATGACTCGCGAGCGTCGATCTGCCGATTGCCTGACGCGGCGCTGAAGGTCTGGACATCAAGGGTCTCGATCGTCAACCGCATCGGTATTGTGAACGCGAGCGTGCGCGGCGCGACCGTCGCTGCGCACGCCCCACAGCCTGAAGCCTTGACCTGCATGTCGTGGTCGCGCCCTCGCGGGCGCGCGCCAGCTCGGAGGCGCCCAGCAACGGGGCGGTGGGCGCCAAAACCTTCGACAAGGCGAGTGTCAGCGGTCTCTGATTCGCGCCGTGAGAACGCTCCCACCCATTCGTCACCCCCCAAACGGGTCGAGCGATATTGACAGCCCGCGCAAGCTGTGTTAACTTCACAAGCGTCCGATTGTCGCCAAAATACGCGCACAAGTGAACTCTCTGTCAAGGGAGTTTACTTTTGTCAATATGGATGAAACGTTTCACTTTTTGCCGGATCAGACGCCCGAATGGGCTGAACGGGTGATCTCGGCCGAGTCCTACCTGCATTGTCCGCTATGAACAAACCATTCGAAAGCGCTTACGGACATTTCTCGGAAGACGGTCGCGAGTACGTGATCACGACCCCGCACACACCCCGTCCCTGGGGCAACATCATCAGCAACGGTGACTATGGGCTGATGGTGAGCCAGACCGGTTCGGGCTATAGCTGGCGCGGAAACGCCGGACAGAATCGCATCACGCGGTCGTTCCAGGATCTCGTCAAAGACAACTGGGGCAAGTACTTCTACATTCGCGATCTGAAGCGCAATGTCTTCTGGTCCGCGACCTACAAGCCTGTCATGGCGGAGTACGAGTCGTTCTCCGTGACCCATGGCCTGGGCTATTCGACCTTCGCGCAGCGCGTGCAGGGCATCGAGAGCGCGTTGACGTTGTTCGTCACGGCCGACGATCCGGTCGAGGTCTTTCGATTGACGCTGACGAACACGGGCCCGGAGGCACGCGAGCTGGATGTGACGTCGTACGCCGAGTGGCTCCTGGGCTTCGCGCCCGACGAGCATCGCGAGTTCCACAAGCTGTTCATCGAGACCTCGGCGGATCACGCCAGGCGCGCTGTCTACGCAACGAAGTGCCTGTGGGGTTTCGCCGACGAACTCGGCCGGCACAACAACACCGATTGGCCTTACACGGCCTTCATGGCAGTGAGCGAGCCGCTGAAGTCCTTTGACTGCGACAAAGAGACCTTCATCGGCATGTACCGGAACGACGACAAACCGCGCGCCATGACCGAGCCGACACTTGCGGGGCGCAGCGGCCGCTTCACCGACGCGATCGCTGCACTGCAGGTGGGGGTGACACTCGCGCCCGGCGAGACGAAGACCATCGTGTTCACGCTCGGCGCCGCCCAGCGTGACACCGAGAGCGTCGACGCCCTCATCGATCGCTACACCTCGCCGTCCAAGGCTGATCAGGCCCTCGAGGGCGTCAAGGCCTTTTGGTCGCGCTATGTCGACTGCGAGAAAGTCGACACGCCCGACCAGGCCCTGAACTTCATGACCAACTACTGGCTGAAGTACCAGGCCATGTCGTGTCGGTTGTGGGGCAAGTCCGCGTTGTATCAGGTGTCCGCCGGGATCGGATTCCGCGACCAGCTTCAAGACAGCCAGATCTTCCTCGTCAGCGACACCGAGCTCGCCAAGAAGCAACTGCTGCTGCATGCGGCCAACCAGTTCAAAGAGGGTGACGTCTACCACTGGTGGTTCTCGATCCGCGGCGGTGGGCCGCGCACCAACTGCTCCGACGATCTGCTCTGGCTCCCGTTCATCCTCGACGCCTATCTCAAGGAGACCGACGACTACGCGATCCTCGACGAGGTCGTGCCGTATCTGAACGGCGGCAGCGGCGATCTGTACGACCACTGCAAGCGCGCAATCGAGCGCTCGTTCTCGCGCTTCTCGCCGCGCGGCATCCCGCTCATGGGCGACCACGACTGGAACGACGGCCTGAGCGCGGTCGGCACACTCCTGAAGGGCGAGAGTTTCTGGGTCGCCGAGTTCCTGTACCTGATCCTCGGCAGCTTCGCGCCGGTGGCGCGACGCCGCGGCGATCAGGCCTTCGCGGCGCGCTGCGACGTCGTTCGCGATAGCCTTAAGCAGGCGATGGAACGACATGGCTGGGACGGCGAGTGGTACCTCATGGCGACGACCGACGCAGGCCTGCTGCTCGGCGCTCACGATAACGCTGAGGGCAAGATCTTCCTCATGCCCAACAACTGGGCCGTGATCAGCGGCATCGCCGACGCGGATCGAGCTCAGCGAGCGATGGCCTCGGTCACTCAGTACCTGCTCAAGGACCATGGCACGCTGCTGAACTTCCCGGCCTTCACTCAGCCGCGGCCTGATATCGGCTATGTGACGCGCTACGCGCCCGGCCTGCGCGAAAACGGCGGGGTCTACACGCACGCGGCCACCTGGTCGGTGTGGGCCTATGCGGCGGCCGGTCAGCCGGAGCAGGCCTATGAGGCCTACCGCAAGATCTGCCCGCCGAACCGCAGCGCCGACATCGACGTGTACAAGGCCGAGCCCTACGTCACACCTGGAAATATCGATGGACCGCTGTCGGAGTATTACGGCCGCGGTGGCTGGACCTGGTACACCGGGTCGGCGCAATGGCTGCATCGCGTCGCCACCCATTGGATCCTTGGCGTTCGTCCGCAGGCCGATGGTCTGTTGATCGATCCCGCGATCCCGTCCCAATGGTCGGGCTACACGATGACCCGGCCGTTCCGCGGCGCCGTGTACCAGATCAATGTGTTGAATCCCGACCGCGTCAGCGCCGGCGTTCGACGCCTGACCGTCGATGGCAAGATCCTTAACGGTCAGGTGATCCCGGCCTTTGCGGATGGCCAGACTCATCGGGTCGAGGTCGTCCTCGGCCGGGCTGAGGCATGAGCGTGGGGCGTCGCCGAACACGGCCGACGGTCCACGGGGAGCGTGCCACCTGGAGTGAAAACAGGAGGAGCGTATTGAAGAAGAGAGAGCCCTTCGTCTGTCGTCTGGAGTTGCAACTTTCAAGAGGAGAAACGCAATGAAAGCATCTACGAGGCTGTTCAAGTTAGTCATGTCAGCGACGGTGGTGGCCAGCCTGCTGCTGGCGGCCTGCGGCCCGCAGCCGACGTCGGCGCCCGCCAACACGGAGCCGGCCGCGGAGCCGACCACGGCCCCGACGGAAGCGGCTGCCCCGACGGAAGCCCCCACTGAGGCGGCGGCTCCGACCGAGGCTCCGACCAAGGCGCCCGAGGCCGAGCCCGTCACCATCCGCTATGCGGCCTGGAACGTGGGCACCGAGGAAGAGAACAACGTTCAGCGCCAACTGATCAAGGCCTACACCGACGCGCACCCGAACGTCACGATTGAGTTCGTCGACATGTCGGGCGAGGGCGGCTGGGAAGCCAACCTGACGGCCTACGCGGCCAAGGGGCAACTGCCCGACGTCTTCATGGCGAGCAACGTCCCGCTCTACGTCCAGAACAAGTGGCTGGCCGATCTGACCGATCTGACGGCCAACGACTCGGATTTCAAGGACATCCCCCAGATCCTGCGCGACTCGTTCACGTACCAGGGCAAGATCCTGGCAGTCCCGTCGGGCATGCTGCTGATGGGCTACTTCGTGAACAAGGACCTGTTCAACGCCGCGAACCTCGATGCGCCCGAATACGGCGTGTCGGTGGCGGATTTCGAGGCGGCTGTGGAAGCTCTGACGAACGTCGACAAGAGCGTCCTCGGTGTCGACGAGATCGAGCCCATCATGGGTTGGTATCCGCACACGCAGGATGCGAACCTGATGTACTTCAGCTTCGACGGCGAGAAGATGAACTACAACTCGGCGGCGTTCAAAGATGCCGTGGCCGAAGCCGCGAAGATGCTGCCCTACAGCTGGACCGGTCTTCCCAAGGACAAGGACAACAAGCCGACCGTGGGCGCCTTCAAGTCGGTCGGGCCGTGGGAGCTGTTCCTGAACCAGGAAGTCGCCTTCAAGTGGGACGGCGCCTGGGCGCTGCCGGACTACGTCTCGAAGGCCACTTTCGACTGGGACTACATCGGCATCCCGGGCGGCAGCCAGGCCCTCGTGGCGGATGCGCTGGCCGTTTCGAGCACTTCGGCGAACGTCGAAGAGGCTTACAACTTCGCCAAGTGGATGGGCTTCTCGAAGGAAGGCTACGCCAAGCAGGCCGAGCTGGCCAAGGCGGCCGGTTCCGCGCCGAACACGCCCGTTTCGCTCGATGATGCGTCGCTGGCCCTGTACCGCACCTTCGTCGACAAGCCGGGCATCAACACGGCGCTCGAGAACCTCGATTCGAGCGTGGTCGAGTCGCTGGCCAAGGCCATCCCGGGCTACATCAATGCCCGCTGGGAAGGCAAGCCGGGCATCGACATCGGCGACCAGAAGGACGTGAACATGGGCTTCATGCTCGGCAACGCCCCGCTGGGTCTCTTCAAGTTCGAGGACTACTCGGCTCAGCTCGAGGAGTTCGCCAACAAACAGCTCGCGGACGCCGCCGCGGCCGTCAACAAATAAGTCTGTCCTAGAGAAAGGGCGTTGCGGCAACCCAACGACCTATCTCACCCGGTGAGAGCGACTCTGCGCGAGGAGAGCCATGAAACCAAGCGGGCTCCAGAGGTGGTTGGCAGCGGCCTTGATCTTGACCCTGACCATGCCCACGCCGGCCGGCGTCTCAGCGACAACCCTGGTCGCCCCGGTCCCGTGGTCAACCGATGTGTCAGGCCCGCTCCCCCGATTGACCTCGCTCGCCGGGTCCGACGCTGTTCAAGAGATCCGCGCCGACTCGTTCAATCTGCCCCTGGCGACCGACGACATCGCCACTCAATACGACAAACCCAGCGTAACGCTCGAGGCCGGGCAGCGCGTGGCGTTCACGCTGACCGTGGCCGAGGCCGGCTCGTACGTCGTGTCGTTCGACATGGCGGCGGCCGAGTCGTTCATGAACGCACCCGAAGGCGAGCTGCAGGTCGACGGCGCGTATCCCGTCCCCGATGCCCGCCGGATCGTCTTCCCCGTCTTCTACGCCAATTCAGCCGACGAGTTCCCACTCGATCGTTACGGCAACGAGGCGCTCACGCGCCAGGTCCAGCGCATCCTCTGGACGACTGTGCCGATGCGCGATGCGAGCTTGAGTCGAAAGTTCCCGGTTCAAATCGATCTGACGGCCGGTGAACACAACTTCGATTTCGGAGTGACGCAGGGCTCGCTTTATCTGGGAAGCATCTATCTGGCGCCGGCCAGGCCCTTCCCGTCCTACGCCGACTACCTGCAGGCTCATCCGGCCGCCGACACCTCGAGCGTGATGATCGAGCTCGAGGCCGAACACACGGCCTACAAGGATGACACTTCGATCCGGCCGACCGCCAGTCGCAGCCTGGCCGTCACGCCCTACGACACGTACCGACTGCTGCTGAACACCCTGGGCGGCGAAGGCTGGAAGGACAGCGGCAGCACTGCCTACTTCGAGATCGAAGCCTCGGCAGACGGTTATTACGAGCTGACGCTGCGTGCCCTGCAAGACACCAAGAGCAATTTCACGGTCTTCCGCCGCATCACCGTCAATGGCGAGGTGCCGTTCGACGAGCTGAGCGCGGTGCCGTTCAAGTACTCCACTACCTGGACCAATTTCACCCTCGGTGGTGACACGCCGTACAAGATCTTCCTGCGCAAGGGCGCCAACGTCATCGGCATCGGCGCGACCGACTCGCCGTACGCCGACGCAGCCGACCGATTGCAGCAGGTGCTGCTCGACATCAATGAGCTGTCGCTGGAGGTCAAGAAACTCACAGGCAACCAGATCGACCCGTTCAAAGAATGGGAGATCTCGGAATACATCCCGAACCTCAAAGAGCGCCTGACGGGCATCGCCGACGAGCTGCGCGCCGACAAAGAGGCGCTGGTGGCCGTCAACGGGGTCGAGGGCTCGCAAGAGGTGCTCACCTATCAGATGGTGATCGACAGCCTGGACTTCCTGGCGCAGGATCCCGACAAGCTGCCGAATCGCATGAACCGCTTCTCGGAGGGCTCGAGTTCCGCGGCGCAACTGCTCGGTAAAATCCTGCCGACCCTGCAGAGCCAGCCGCTCCAGCTCGACAAGCTCTATCTGCACTCGCCCGACCAGACGCCGCCGGCGTCGGACCCGCCCTTGCTTCAGCAATGGTCCGAGGATCTCAAGCGCTTCATCTACTCCTTCCAGCCGAACCCTTATCAGACGATCGGCGCCGAAGAGGGCGAGCTGGAGGTCTGGGTGAACAGGCCGCGCCAGTACGTCGACCTGCTGCAGTTGATGGCCGACCAGCAGTTCACGCCGGAGACCGGCATCAAGGTCAAGTTCTCGATCATGCCAGACGAGGGCAAGCTGGTGCTGGCCAACGCTGCGGGCATACAACCCGACGTGGCGCTGGGCGTGAGCACCAACGTCCCGTATGAGCTGGCGGTCCGCAATGCTCTGAGGGACCTGCGTTCGTTCCCGGATTTCGACTCGTACATCCGCGTCTTCTCGCCGGGGGCCTTGCTCAGCTACATCATCAACGACTCGGTCTACGCGATCCCGGAGACCCAGGACTTCTGGGTGACGTTCTATCGGAAGGACATCCTCGACTCGCTCGGGATCCCGGTTCCGCACACCTGGAACGAAGTGATCGAGATCCTGCCCGAGCTGCAGCGGTACGGTATGAATTTCAACACGCCGTTGTCGAGCGGGGCAGGCGGCAAGAACTACCTGCTGACGGCGCCTTACATCTTCAACCAGGGGGCCAGGCTTTACGGCGACGACGGGTTCTCGACCGGGATCGAGAGCGAAGAGGCCATCGACGGCATCAAGTTCATGGCCGAGAGCTTCACGCTCTATGGCATGCCGCTGACGACGTCGAGTTTCTACGAGAGTTTCCGCTACGGCAACCTGCCGATCGGCGTGTCGAACATCGAGACCTACATCAAGCTGGTCACGGCCGCGCCGGAGATCGAGGGGCTGTGGGGCATCGACCTGTACCCGGCGACGATCGCGCGCGACGGCAAGGAATACCGCTATGCGACGGGCTCGGCCCAGGCCAGCCTCATGTTCGCCAACACCGAACAGCCCGGGAACGCCTGGACGTTCATGAAGTGGTGGATGTCGACCGAGACGCAAGTGGACTTCCAGCAGCAGCTCGAGATGAACTACGGGCGTGCATACCTGTGGAACTCGGCCAACCTCGAGGCCTTCAGACTTTCGTCGTTCCCGCCCGAGCACAAGGACGTGATCCTGCGACAGTGGGAATGGCTGCAGGAGCCGGTCAAACTGCCCGGCAGCTACATGCAGGAGCGCGAGATCAGCAACGCCTGGAACAAGATCGTGTTCGACGGGGTCAACCCGCGGGTGGCGATCGACAGCTCGATCATCCTCATCAACCGGGAGATCACGCGCAAGATGGAGGAGTTCGGCTACCTGAAGGACGGCGTCAAGGTGCGGGAGTTCAAGATCCCGACGATCGACACCGTCAAAGGATGGATGCAAGGCGATGGCAACTAACACCCGCGAGCAAAACGTCCTGATGGCGCCGACCTCGAAGCCGATGGGCTCGCCTGGCGCAAGCGCCCTGAGCCGCTGGCTCTACAAGGAAGGCAGCGCCTACGCCTTCGTGTCGTTGTATGGTCTGGCGTTCATCGTGTTCATCGTCGTTCCGGTGTTGGCCGCAATCGGGCTCTCGTTCACGTTCTTCGATACGATCCAGCCGCCGAGCTTCATCGGCCTGAAGAACTACATCGTCTTGTTGACCCAGGACGATGTCTTCATGCGCTATGTGCTGCCGAACACGATTCAGTTTGCCGTGATCGTCGGCCCGGGCGGCTACGCGCTGGCCTTCATCTTGGCGTGGATGCTGGCGCAGCTGCCCAAGCTGCCGCGAACCATCATGGCCCTGATCCTGTACTCGCCGTCGATGACCACCGGCGTGGCGATGACGGTGGTCTGGAAGACGATCTTCAGCGGCGATCAAAACGGCTACCTCAATAGCTATCTGCTCAGCCTGAACGCCATCCAGGAGCCGATCCAATGGCTGCAGTCGCCGCAATACCTGATGGTGATCATGATCCTCGTGACGTTGTGGAGCAGCATGGGCGTGGGCTTCCTGGCCATGCTGGCGGGCATCCTCGACATCAACCCGGAGCTCTATGAAGCTGGCGCCCTTGACGGCATCAACAACCGTTTCCAGGAGATCATCCACATCACCATCCCGTCGATGCGGCCGCAGATGCTCTTCGGGGCCGTGATGGCGATCGTGGGAACCTTCCAGGCAGGCGCGATCGGCGTGACCCTCTCAGGCACCAACCCGACCCCGCAGTACGCCGGGCAGTTGATCGTCAACCACATCGAGGACTTCGGTTTTCTGCGTTATGAGATGGGCTACGCTGCCGCAGTCTCGGTGGCTCTTCTCCTGATGGTGCTGCTCTTCTCGAGGCTGGCGAACCGGCTGTTCGGAGGGGAAAGCTGATGGTCAAGACGCGACGCTCGCTCTTCAACTTCGGCATTCGCAACAGCGGCATGAACCCGTCAGGGTTCCACCCGAGCCAGATCAAGTTTTACGTGATCCTGCTCCCGCTCGCGTTCCTGATGGTGCTGCCGATCGTGTTCATCTTCTCGCACGCCTTCAAGCCGCCGGACGAGCTCTTTGCTTACCCGCCGCGTTTCCTGGTCGTCAACCCGACGCTGCGCAACTTCACCGACCTCTTCTCGAAGATGTCGACCTCGGGCGTTCCGATCAGCCGATACCTGTTCAACAGCATCCTGATCACGCTGTTGTCGATCGGCGTGTCGATCCTGGTGTCGACGCTGGCAGCCTACGCGCTGTCGAAGAAAAAGTTCAGGCTGAAGCAGGCGCTGTTCGCGATCAACACTGTGGCGCTGATGTTCGTCCCGATCGCTGTGACGAACCCGCGCTTTCTCGTCATCGAGAGGCTGAACCTGATCAACAACTTCTGGGTTCACATCCTGCCCGGGCTGGCGATGCCGGTCGGGCTGTTCTTGCTGAAACAGTTCATCGACGGCATCCCCGACGAGGTGATCGAGGCCGCGCAGATCGATGGGGCCTCCGACGTGCGCATCTACTGGGCGATCATCCTGCCGATGATCATGCCCGCGATCGCGACTATCGCGATCTTGACCTTCCAGGCCACCTGGAACAACGCTGAGACGTCGACTCTGTACGTCAACGACGAGAGCCTTAAGTCGTTTGCGTTCTACATCACCACGCTGACCTCGGCAGCGGCGACGGGCGCCAACCCCGTGGCCGGGCAGGGCATCGCGGCGGCCGCGTCGCTGATCATGTTCGTGCCGAACCTCGTGATCTTCATCATCCTGCAGAGCCAGGTGATGAACACGATGGCCCACTCCGGCCTCAAGTAGCAGGAGGTGCGCGTGAACGCAGTGAGACGGCAGAACGCGGACCACGAACCGCAGCAGGCCTCTGGGCCACTGACGAATGGCGAAGGACGAATGTCGAAAGCGACGGCCCGGCTCAATATGATCGATTCACCGGCATGGTTGCTCCGCCTGCGTTCAGTGGTCCACCGTCCGTGGGCCTTGTGGCGCGTTCTGCTCCTGCTGGGCCTCGCGCTGGTGCTGGGCCGGGCCGGCACAGTCGTCGAGGCCGACACACCTTATTCGACCTGGGCGTTGGGCCCGGGCGGTGAGGCGGTGCTCACGCAGGATGCGTATCGTCCAGTGGCCGAGGTGGATCTCGACATCAAGGGCGCATCCGATCTCTTCATCGCGCCCGACGGCCTGATGTACATCGCCGACACCGAGCACGGCCGTATTTTGAAACTTAAGGACTTCCAGGAAGTCGGCTCGTTCGGCAAGGACGTCCTGACCGGACCGACTGGCATCTTCGTCGACGCCGATGGCGTCATGTATGTGGTCGATGCCAAGCAGAACAAGATCTTCATCTTCGACGCGGCCGGAAACGTCTTGAAGGAGTTTGGGCGCCCGACCGAGCCGCTCTTCGGCAAGAGCCGCGAGTTTCTGCCGCGCAAGATCGCAGTGGACGCTCGCAAGAACCTGTACTTGATCAGCGAGGGCTCCGTCAACGGCGTCGTGCAGATGAACACGAACGGTAACTTCATCGGCTACTTCGGGGCCAACGCCTCCTCGATGTCGCTGAAGATGATCCTGCAGCGCATGTTCCTGACCCAGGATCAGCTGGATCAGTTCGTGCGTAACGAGGCAGCCTCGCCGTCGAACATCGCCATCGACAACCAGTCGCTGGTGTACACGATCACGGCCGGCACCGATCGCAACCAGGCGATCCGGAAGTTCACGGTGGCCGGCAAGAACATCTTCCCGCAGATCTTCGGCTCGAATACCTTCCGCGACATCCACGTCAACGAAAGCGGCGTTGTGTTGGCCGTGGATGCCGGGGGTCAGGTCTGGGAATACGACTCGAACGGCTGGCTGCTGTTCCTATTCGGCGCCAAAGACACGGGCGATCAGCGTCTTGGGACGCTGCTTAACCCTGTGGCGATCGACGGCGATGATAACAACATCTACGTCCTGGATCAGGACAAAGACACAGTGACCGTCTTCCAGACCACGGCCTTCGCCAAGACGGTGCACGATGGCATGCGGCTGTTCACGGAAGGCTTCTATGACGAGGCCAAGCCGTACTTCGAGACGGTCCTCAACGCGAACGGCTCGTTCATCCTGTCGTATCAGGCCATCGCGGATGCCTACTTCAAGGACGGTAACTACGCCGAGGCCCTGACGGCTTATCGCTACGCCGAGGATCAACGTGGCTACTCGCAGGCGTTCTGGGAATTGCGCAACGAGGTGCTGCAGCGCACGCTCACCCAGGCCCTGGGCTGGATCTTCGGGCTCTGGCTCGTCTCCCTGGTGGCTGCGCCGCTCGACCGCCGCTACCACTGGTCGACACCGATCACGACCTGGCTCAACGGGCTGCGCCGGATCCGGCTGATCGACGACTTCGTGTTCATGTTCCGCTTCATCCGGCACCCGTCAGACAGTTTCTACTACATCAAAACGGGCGAGCGCGGTAGCCTGCTTTTCGCCTTCCTCGTGTACGCGGCCATCATCGTCATCCGGGTCGTGACCTTGTACGTGACGGGCTTCTCGTTCGCGCCCTATGTGACCCTCTCGCGCATCCCCTTGGAGACCGAGGTGCTGACGGCGCTGGGTCTGTTCCTACTCTGGAACGGCGCCAACTACCTGGTGTCGACCATCAGCGACGGCGAGGGCCGCGTCCGCGATGTGGTCATCGGGACGGCGTATAGCCTGTTCCCATACGTTCTTTTCGCGCTCCCGATCGCTTTGATCTCGAACGTCCTGACCCTCAACGAGTCGTTTATCTATAGCTTCTCGCTCGACCTGATGTGGGCCTGGACCGGGATCATGCTGTTCATGATGGTCAAGGAGATCCACAACTACTCGTTCTCTGAGACCGTTAAGAACGTCCTGATCACATTGTTTACGATGGCGCTCTTCCTGCTGACGGGCTACATCCTGTACATCCTCTTCAATCAGCTTTTCGACTTCGTCGCAGCCATCGTTCAGGAGGTCGGGCTCCGTGCTTAACCGACGCGCGCTCCACCGCGGCCTGGCCGCTTCCTTGCTGTCCCTGGCGCTCCTGGCCGGGCCGCTCGCGCCGCTGCCGGTACGGGCGGCCGAGGTCGCCACGGCCGAGCTTCAGCCGACCCTCCCCGAAGGCTTCCAGCTGGTTGGCGAGAACACCTCCTTCCAGCTGTATGCGAACCCGACGCTCGTGACGTTCAAGGTCGTCGACAAGCGCAGCGGCTACGTTTGGAGCTCCAATCTCGACGCCACGACGCCGGAGGACAAACTCAACAAGATCTGGACCGCCTTCGCCACGAGCGGCGTCAGCATCGACTACCTCGACAAGAAAGCCATCGACAAGCGCGTCTCGCTCGCGAACGCCGCTCACACCGTCGACTACACGGCTATCGACAAGGGCTTTCAGGCCAAGGTGACCTTCACCGATGTGGGGATCGCGCTGACCGTGACGGTCGTGCTCGAGAACAGTGGCGTCAAGGTGGATGTGCCGGCCGCCTCGATCGTGCAATCCAATCCGGATTTCAAGCTGGGCGTTCTGCACCTGTTCCCGTTCTTCGCGGCCACCCGCGAGGACACGGTGCCGGGCTACATGTTCATCCCGGATGGCTCGGGCAGTCTGATCCGCTTCGCGGCATCGACCAAGGCCAAGAACATCTTCTATGGCCGCTACTACGGCCGCGACCTGGGCATGGTCGGGGTGTTCCCCTGGGATCCGTTCGTGCGCCCCGCGTACGACATCCAGCTGCCGGTCGTCGGTATGGTGCACGAGGAGAAGAAGAACGCCTACATCGCCATCGTTGAGAACGGCACCACCTATGGCGAGATCCAGGCGCACCCGGCCGGGGTGACGACCCGCTTCAACTTCCTGTACAACGCCTTCGTCTACAACGAGAGCTACTTCCAGGCCACGAACCGCGCTGGCGCTGGCGTCACGACGTTGCAGCGGCGAACGAATACGTTTGATGTCACGCTGCATTACCGCTTCCTGACCGGTGAGACAAGCGATTACGTTGGCATGGCGCGCGAGTATCAACGCTACCTGCTCGAGAAGGGTGAGCTCAAGAAGGTCGTCGGCGACAGCCCCGACATCGGCATGCGGCTCGAATTCCTGGGCGGCGAGAAGGAGCATGTACTGCTCTGGGACCGTTTCATTCCGATGACGACGGTCAGCCAGATGAGCGACATCCTCAAGGACCTGAACCTGACCAACCTGGAGGTCGTGTACTACGGCTGGCAGCCGTTCGGCGCTTCGGCGATGCCGCCCGAACAACTGGCCGTGGATTCGGGGTTGGGCAGCGTGGCGCAACTGAAAGCCGTCGCCGACGACCTTGCGGCATCCGGCGGCCATCTGGCCCTCTACTACAACCCCCAGGCAGCCTTCCAGAACGAAGGCGGTTACTCGCCGCGCAACGACCTGGCCATGGCGATCACCAACGTCAATCTGGTCGGCTACAGTCGCGGCGAGCAGCTTTACTTCTTCAACGCCGACACTGTGTCGCGGCGCTTCAACTCGCTCAGCCAGTCTGTGGCCGATGGCCTTGGCGGCGGGATGGCGCTGAACAGCATCGGGTCGATGGTCTACAGCGACTTCAAGAGCGGGCAGGAGTTGAACCGCGAAGATGCCCGCCGCCGGTACAGCGACCTGTTGGCGGCATCTAAGGCCCGGCTGGCGTTCTATACGCCCGCCGATTACGCCTTCGGGGCCATGAGCGCCTACTACGACATCCCTCTCGGCAACAGCGGGTACCTGTACGCCAGCGAGGCCGTGCCCTTCGTGCAGATCGTGCTCGCCGGCTACGTGCCCTACTACGGGCCAGCGATGAACTTCTCGTCTGACACTCAGCAGGACCTGCTACGCCACGTCGATTTCGGCGTCTACCCGGCGTTCTTCCTGACCCAGGACGTGACGGCCAAGATCCTGAACACGCACTCCAACTGGATCTACACATCGTCGTATGGCCAGTGGTCGACCGAAGTCAAAGAGACCTACGCCTGGGTCGACAAGATCCTCGGGCCTGTGCGCGGCGCCACCATTGAGGCACGCCAGCCGCTGGCGCCCGGCGTCTATGCCACGACCTATAGCAACGGCAAGCAGGTCATCGTCAACTACAACAGCAAGACCTATCAGGGCGACGGCGTGACCGTCAATGCGCAAGACGCTCTGCTTCGGGAGGTGCGTCCGTGACCGCCAGTCGAAACACCGTCACCCGCAGCACCGTCCGGTCCAACATCCAGGTCCCGGATATGCGTCCGAGCACGCGTGAGGCGCTCTACGGCTACGCGTTTGTCGCCGTTTGGATCATCGGCTTCGTGATGTTCACAGCGGCGCCGCTGGCCCAGACCTTCATCTACAGCATGAACCAGGTCACGGTCCAGGCCGACGGCATCAGCTTCAAAGCCCTCGAGTGGGCCAATTACTCGCGCGCGCTGTTCACGGACCCGACTTTCGTTGAGCTGTTGATCGGATACGTCATCGAGATCCTGGTGTCGCTGCCGATCGTGCTGATCTTCTCGATGATCATCGCGATGTTCCTCAACCTTGACTTCAAGTTCAAGGGACTGTTCCGCACGATCTTCTTCCTGCCGGTGGTGATCACCAGCGGGCCCGTCATTCAGGAGCTGACGTCGCAGGGCGCCACCAAGGCCCCGGGCATCGCGAACGTCGGCGTGGTGGCCGACTTCCTCAGGGAATTGCCGAACTACATGCGCACGCCTGTGGAATACCTGATGACGTCGTTCATCCTGATCCTGTGGTTTTCGGGCGTGCAGATCCTGATCTATCTCTCGAGCCTGCAGAAGATCGACAGGAGCATCTACGAAGCAGCGTCGATCGATGGAGCATCGGCGTGGGAGTCGTTCTGGAAGATCACCTTGCCCTCGTTGTCGACGACCACGATGGTGATCGCGATCTACACGGTCATCACGCTCTCGCACTTCTCCGAGAACAAGGTCATCAAGTACATCTATAAGACGACTTACGCCGTCGACGGAGGTATCGGCTACGCCAGCGCGCTGTCCTTTATCTACTTCGGCGTGCTGGTCCTTGTGCTGCTGGCGGTGTTCTTGTTCTTGAACTTCCAGGGCCGCGAGAAGAACGCCTGAGGAGGCGACGGCATGCAGGATTACATCCGCCAACACTGGAAGAGCTTTCTTTTCGGCAACCGGGTCAGCTACGGCCTTGTGTTCAACGTCGTGCTGTACGCGTTGTTGATCGCGATCGGGTTCGTCTACCTGTACCCGCTGCTCTTCATGTTTGTGACAAGCATCAAGAGCGCCGGCGATCTGCTCAACCCGATGGTGCAGTGGGTGCCGACCGAGATCTACGTCGACAACTACATCAAAGCCTTCAAGGTGCTCAGCTACCCGACGACGCTGATGTCGTCCATACTGGTCAGCGTACTTCCTTCGGTGATCCAGGCGGCGATGTGCTCGGTCATCGGCTACGGGCTGGCTCGCTACAACTTCCCCGGCAAGTATCTGATCTTTGCCCTGATCCTGGCGACCTTTATCATCCCGGCCCAGAGCACCGTGATCCCGCAGATGTTGACCTACCAATCGATCGAGTTCGACGGTCACACCCTGCTCGGCAGCATCTGGGTCTTGATCCTGCCGGCTTTCTTCGGCCAGGGCTTCAGCAGCGCGATCTTCATCCTCATCTTCTATCAGACCTTCCTGTCGTTGCCAAAGGTGCTCGAGGAAGCCGCGCGGCTCGACGGCGCTTCTGACTTCGAGATCTTCTGGCGCATCGGACTGCCGTCGGCGATCCCGGCCTTCATCGTGTCGATCATCTTCTCGATCGTCTGGTACTGGAACGAGACGTACCGGACCGTGATCTTCCTCGACGACGGACACGGCGGCGGACTTCAGACGCTGCCCATGCAGCTCTCGCGTTTCGCGCAGGCCTATGAGAACTTGTATCCGCCGGGTGTGGTCAACGTCCTCGATCGCATCAACGAGGCCGTCAAGCTGAGCGGCACCTTCCTCAACATTCTGCCGCTTCTGGTGATGTACTTCGTCCTGCAACGCTGGTTTGTCGAGTCTGTAGAAAGGTCTGGCATCACGGGTGAATAGGCTTCTGACGACCATGTGCGTGGCGGCACTCCTGACGGCCTGCGCCGCGCCTGGCACACCCACTCCCGCTCCGACTGCCACGACGGTGGCGGCACCGACGGCTCCAGCGCCGACAGTTCCGGCGCCCACGGTGACGCCGCCGGCCGCGCCAACCGTGGCCGAGCCTACGGTGGCACCGACGCGTCCAGCGCCGACACCGGCCGCGCCGCCCGTCGACGTGGATGCGGCCATCGCGGCCGAGATGCGCGGCTCGTTCGACTTCTTCTGGGAGCAGGCCAACACCGACGTCGGCAGCCCGGGCTACGGCCTGATCCGCGACAGGTATCCGGGCTCAGAGGGGATCGCGAGCACGGCCTCCGTCGGTTACGGGCTCACCGCGTACACGATCGGCGTCGAAAAGGGCTACATTTCGCGCGAGGAGGGCTTCGAGCGCGTCAGCCGCACGCTCGACACGCTGCTGGCGCTCGACCGGAAAGACGGCTTCTACTATCACTTCCTCGATCTGAACACCGGAAAGCGCGCCTGGGAGAGCGAGGTGTCGTCGATCGACACGGCCATCCTGCTGATGGGCGTCCTGACGGCCGGCCAGTACTTCGGCGGAGAGGTGGCCGACAAAGCGCAAGCCATCTACGAAGGCGTCGACTTCCCGACGTTCCTCGACGAAGGGCGGCAGATGTTCTACATGGCCTGGCGCCCCGACAAGGGATACGAAGGTCATTGGGACTTCTACGCCGAGCAACTCATGCTCTACGTACTCGCCGCCGGTTCGCCGACACACCCGACCGACGATCGGCCGTACTATGCCTTCACGCGCCATGCTGGCGCTTACGGCGGCGGCCCGGCGTTCTACCATTCGTGGTTCGGCTCGATCTTCACGTATCAATTCAGCCACGCGTGGATCGATTTCCGCGGCACCGCCGACCGCGACGGCGTCAACTGGTTCGAGAATTCGGTCAATGCCACGCTGGCGCAGTATGCCTTCGCGGTGGATGCGGACGCGAAGTACCAGACGATTGGCCCGAACGCCTGGGGGCTGTCGGCCTCCGACGGCCCGGGTGGCTACAATGGCCTTTACGGGGCGCCGCCTTCGGGCTTCGACAATCAACAACACGAGGTCGATGACACAGTGCCGCCTTACGGCGCGATCGCGTCGATCCTTTTTGCGCCCGAGCAGGCCCGTCAGGCCCTGGCCTACTACGCGACCTTGCCCGATCTTCAGGGAAAGTACGGTTTCACCGACGCATTCAACCTGACAGAAAACTGGTACGACCCGGACGTCATCGGCATCGACAAAGGCGTCACCCTGTTGATGCTGGCCAATGCCGAGGATGATCTGGTCTATCGGACCGTGATGCAAAATGAGTGGATCCAGACGGGCCTCGAGCGTCTGGAGATCCGCAAGGTCCAGTAGGAGCGCCCGTAATGACGACCATCAAGGACGTGGCCAAGCTTGCAAAGGCAAGCATTACCTCAGTCTCGTATGCGCTGAATGGCACGGGCACCATCAGCGCGGCCACGCGCCAACGCGTGCTCAAGGCGGCCGAAGAGCTCAACTACCATCCGAACGCTTTCGCCCGGCACCTGAAGAAGCGCAAGACCCGCACGCTCGGTGTGTTCATCTCGCGCTTCGGCGGATCATTCTACGAGGAAATCCTCGAAGGGATCCATGAGGCCGTGCTGCGGACGGACTATGAACTCCTCGTCTGCCCGGAAAGCCGCAACGTTCGCAAGATTCTGACGCAGCGCCAGGTGGACGGCGCCATCGTCTTCGACTCAAAGGTGCGCAGCGACGTCCTGGTCAAGCTGGCCTCCAAACGTTTCCCGATCGTCGTGCTTGATCGGCAACTGCAATCCGACTACATCCTCTCGCTGCTCATTGACAACCGGCAGGGCGTGGTCGAGGCGTTCGAGCACCTCTACAACCAGGGCGCGCGGCAGATCGCCTACATCAGCGGCGCCGCCGACTCGTTCGACAACTCCGAACGCACCGAAGCCTTCCTGGATGAGGCGGCGCGCCACCCGGTCGTGGTCGATCGGTATGAAGGCAATTTCGTCGAGCAATCCGGGTATGAGATCGCCCAGCAGATCATCGCGGCCGGTCGTTTGCCCGACGCCGTCTTCTGCGCCAACGACCAGATGGCCATCGGCTTCATCAAGGCGCTGCACTCGCACGGCCTTGATGCCCCGCGCGATGTGACGGTGGTCGGCTTCGACGACATTCAGCTTGCGCAGTACATGCGGCCCAGCCTTTCGACGGTCGGCGCCTCACGGCGCTCCTGGGGCGCGCAGGCCGCGACGCAACTGATCGATTTCCTCGACAAAGAGAGCCCGTTCACGTCGGAGCGCCTGCCCACGCGCTTCATCCAGCGCGAGTCGTCGACCCGGGCGATCGTAGTGCCCGCGAGCGCGTAACCGACCGATCGTCGACAGGGCCGAACCGGGTGCTGCGCTGTCAGGGCGTCGTCACACTGGGCGCCTGCGCGGTACGGGCGGCCCATTGGCGCCGGGTCAGCCAGGCGAGCGTCAGCCCCGTGAGCAGCTGAAAGGCCCAGGCACCGGTCGACCCGAAGACCGACCATTTCGGCTCGAGTTCCACACCGACCGCGCTGGTGATCGTCCAGCCCAACACCCATCCGATGGTCACGACGACCGTCCAGGCCGCCGCGCGCCAGCCGATCCGACGCATGACCCAGGCCTGGGCCACGCCGAGCACAGCGCCCGTCGACAGGGCGCGCAGTTGGACCAGGCCGCTGGTGTTGTCGGCTCCGAAGAGCTGGACACTCAAGCCCAGTCCGACGGCCAACCCGAGCATCGTCGCCAGCACCCAGGCCGCGGGCAGGGCCAGGCGGCGACGCAGCACGATCCATTGCAGCCCACCGAGCACCAGCCCGGTGGCCGCGCCGGCCAGGATGCCGCGGCTCAGGCTGTCGACGGGCCCGGCCAACGCCTGGCCGGCCAGCGCGCCGATCGGGAACCCCACGAACACCAGCGCCCAGGCCAGCCAAAACCCCCAGCCGCGAGTCGGCAAGCGATCGAGGAGTCCCATCATGCCTGCCTCCGGACCGGTTCGGCCGCCGGTGGTTTGGCCTCGACCGCCTGATGCGCGCGATACCACTCCAGCGTTGTCGCCACAGCTTCGCGCAGCGGCGTCGCGTGATCGCCGAAGAGCGCGGCATATCGCGAGTGATCGACGACGTACGGCTCGTAACCGATGTACAGATTCTCCTCGAGACCTCGCAGGGCCGGTATGGATAGCCCGAGCACTGGCAAGAGCAGCCGGGTGACGATGCGCGGTGGGGCGTTGAGTCGGGGAGTCGTGCCCAACGCGTCGCCGACGATGGCCGCGAACTGTCGCAGCGTCACGGTGGGCGCGTTCGGGGCGAGCCAGGCGTGACCCAGGGCGCGTTCGTCGGCGCCGACATTGACCAGCGCCTGGCCGACGTCGTGCACGAAGCTGACGGAGTGCGGCAGGTCGGGGTTGGCGAACACTTGTGCCGGCTGACCGGTCAACAACGCGCGAAAGAAGCTCTCGCCGACCAGTGACTCAGTCACGTACGGCCCAAAGAGATCCGCCGCCCGCACGCTGGCGGCCCTCACCACACCCTGGCGGTGAGCCTCGAAGAGGTCCTGCGTCATGCGCACGCGAGTCGTACTGCGTGACCCGCGCCCGTTGAGCGGGGTGGCGTCGTTGATCGGCGCGCCACCGTGCGGGCCGTACATATACAGGTTCTCCATCACGATCAGGCGGGCGCCAGCGGCGGCAGCGCCGGCCAGTACGCCGGCCTGCAACGGCGGGAACTGCTCAGGCCAACGATGGTAATCGGGGGCGTTTGTGCAGTTGTAGACGTGCGTGGCGCCCGCGCAGACTCGGCGCGCATCCGCAGGATCGGTAGCGTCGCCGGCGTCGACCTCGACGGCGGGCGGCAGGTGGCGCCGGGCGCCGCTCCGAGTGACGACCCGCACGGGCCTGCCCTGGTTGACGAGGATCCGGGCGACGGCTGTGCCGACCGGCCCTGCGCCGTAGACGACGTGTGACTCGCGTGACGCGGGCTTCGATTCCATCATGGCGTTCACTGCGAAACCGCCGTCGCCAGAGAAGGGCGGGCCGGCGCTTCGTCGGTGTGGGGCACGCGCCGGACCAGCAGCACCACGCCGACGACGATCAGCCAGAGCGCCCAGCCGATGTAGCTGATGGCGTTGATCGCGCCGGCCCATTCGAGCCCGGCCGGCTCCAGCAGGCCGGCGCCGACGCCCAGCGCCAGGAGCATGCCGCTCAGGCCCAACCAGCGCCCGAACTTGGGCGAGCGCAACATCAGCGCCGCGCATAGGAACGTCCACACGCTGGTGCTCAGATAACCCAGGTGCTCACCCACGGCCATGCCCGCGTAGCGGTGAAAGGCGTCGAACACCATCGCGGCGGCGGCCTGTTGGGCTGCACTGACCCCGGGTGCCAGATACGCCTCAGCCAGCTGCGGCACAAGGAACGGCCAGCGCAGGAAACCCAGCGCCTGGGCGACGCCGGCCACGACTCCGAAGGCCGTGGCCAGGCGCAGCACGGTTGGATCCGCCGACGGTTTCAGGTGCGTGTGCAGCAACACCGCGATCGGGATGAAGAACACGGACGTCAACGTCAGCACATACCAGGTGGCCAGCAACGATGCGCCGCCTGCCTGAAACCTGGTCAGGATCGTGAGCGTCGGCTCGCGCAGAATGGTCGGATAGTCGAATTGCATCTGGAGCAGGGTGAAGCAGATCGTGAAGATGACGGGCACGGCAATGAGCAAAAGGCCGGTCACCAGACGCAGAGTATTGGTTCGGGCGATCATGGGATCTCCTTCTCGGGTATGGCCGCGTGGGCGCACAGTATGAAATTGGACAGAAGTTATCCAATTACATTAGAGCAAATACTCTAATGTGTCAAGCGCGAGTTTTGCGGGGTTTGCGGGCAGGAGATGGGGCTTTCTGCGGGACGACGTACGGCGCCAGGACCTGGCTCATCAACTCCACGCCGTGGTAGAAGTCGTCGGTGTGCACCGCATGCCCCGAGACTTCGAGGGTCGGCAGCCAGAACTCGCTGATGAGCCAGATCAGCTCGGTCAGATGCCGGATCTCCATCGGATCCGATGGAGATCGCAGGACGCGAGCCGCCACGAAGACTTGAAAGAGCTGAGCGAAGCCCTGGAACCCGCGCTCGCGCACGCTCAGCCAGCGTGTCTTGAGATCGGGATCTCGTTGGAGCAGGCTGGCCAGTTCGCGGAAGATGAAGCGGTAGTCCCAGTTGGTTCGAAACGTCGCGGTGAGCAGGCCGCGCAAGTCGTTCAGGTCGGGCGCCGTGTCGTTCGAAAACGCGTACTGCTGATCCCAGCGCGCGTAGAGTTGCTCAAAGAGCTCGCGAATGATGGCTTCCTTGTTGCGGAAGTGATAGTAGAGGTTGCCGGGGCTGATCCCCTGGGCCTTCGCAATATGGTTCGTCGAGATCTCGGCCGTGCCGGATTCGTTGAACAGCCGCAAGGCCGTCGCCAGGATTTCGTCGCGCGTCTTCGATCTGCTCATCACCATCCCATCGGACTACGGAGTATATCGAAAACCTGGCCGCTCTGCAGCAACATGTCCGAAAAAGTCTCCGCCAGAGGCTGGCTGTGACTGACACGAATGGCCCCGAAGGCGTGGAGAAGTACACGCCTTCGGGGCCATTCTCAGCGCGATCAAACCTGCGATCGAGGCTAGAAGATGCTCTGTTGCAGGTTGAATGCTTTCGCGATGGCCCTCAACTCTTCGTCGGTGAGGCCCTCGCCGGTTTCGCCGGCCATGAGATTCATGTACTCGTAGCGAGCGCCGGTCTCGGCGTACTCGATCCGATCGGCCGCGCGCTTGACCGAGATATCTGAGCGCGCCATCACGCCGTGCTTGGACCAGACGACCAGCTGGTGGTGTCGCAACGCCTCGACGTTGGCGGCCATCAACTCGGCTGAGCCCGGCACGGCAAACGGCAACACGCCGAGCCCCTCGGGCAACATGATCATGGTCTCGGGCTGCCAGCGCAGCAGCGCCCGGCTGCAGGCGACCGTGTCACGGTAGCGCGGGATCTGGCTCAAGTAAGTGATGTGAAGCGGCTGCGCGTGCACAAGGGCGTGGAAGTTCGTGCCGCTGCGCTTGATCTGATCGGCGTGGACCGCCAGGTGCGAGTTGAACTCGCTCGTCGGCCTGACGAACTGTCGCTCGCGCGAGGTGTGCACCTGCCCGGTGCGACCGCCCGCGTCGATTTGAATACAGGCGAGCGCGGCGTATGGGTTGTGCGCGATCTCGCGCAGGCGGCGGCCCGAGCCCGTGACGATGAACGTCGCGCCGGCCAGGTCGGGCACTGCGATCGGCAGGTCGATGGTCGAGATCTCGGGGAACTGGCGCCGCAGTTCGACGGGCCAGCCAAGATAGACGGAGATGTTGCCGGCGGCTCCTTCGCTGGCTTCGATCTCGCAGATCCGTTGGCCGGTCTCGCCGATCGCGACCAGGATCTCGTCAAGTGTTGGATAGGGTGCTTCGATCACGATGCGTGCTCCTTCAGACGCGCGGCGGCGTCATCCCAGGCCGCGCGATGGTTTGGCGTATAGGTGGCGATGTCGCCGGCCGAGCCGACCAGGCGGCGCCCAGCGGCGAGCGAGTCGAGCTGGCCGGTGGCCACAGCCTGGACCAACACATTGCCGAGCGCTGTGGCTTCCACGGGGCCGGCCACCACGGTGCGGCCCGTCGCGTCGGCGGTGAGCTGATTGAGCAGCGTATTGCGGCTGCCGCCGCCGACGATGTGGATGACGGGCAGGGCGCTGCCGCGCAGCACGTCCATCTGCTCGGCCGTGGCGCGGTATTCGAGCGCCAGGCTCTCGAGGATGCAGCGGGTCACTTCGCCGGGCGTTTGCGGAACCGCCTGGCCCGTATCGCGGCAGGCCGACTGGATCCGACCGGTCATGGTGCGGCCCGGTTCGCTGGCGTACAGGAACTGCGAGTCGGAGGGCCTGATCAGGGACCTGAAGGCCGGTGCTGCAGCGGCCTGAGCCGTCAGGTCGGCATAGCTGTAGTCGTGGCCGGCCGCCGCCCATTCGCGCCGACACTCCTGCAGGAGCCACATGCCCATGATGTTCTTGAGCACGCGGAAGGCGCCGTTGGCCGCGCCCTCGTTCGTGGCGTTGAAGGCCAGGCTCTGGGCGTTGATGATCGGCTCAACCGACTCGATGCCCATCAACGACCATGTGCCCGAGCTCAGGTAGATGAACTCGGGGCTCGTCGCAGGCACGGCGGCCACCGCTGCGGCTGTATCGTGCCCGGCGCTGGCGATAACGGCCAGCCTCGAGCCGCCGAACTCGTCGACCAGCCCTCGGCGCAACCCGCCGAGGCGTGTGCCGGTCGGCACGATCCCGCCGAGCGGCGCTGTCGGGATGCCCAGCGTCTCCAGCATGCCGTGCGACCAATCGCGGGCGCGAGGGTCGTAGCACTGTGTCGTGGTGGCGATTGAGAACTCGCTGGCCTGCTCGCCCGATAGCCAGAAGTTGAACAGGTCGGGCATGTTCAACAGTCGTTTGGCCTGCGCCAGCAGCGGCGAACCCGAATGCGCCTGGGCGAACAGCTGATACAGCGTGTTGAGCTGCATGAACTGGATGCCGGTGCGCTCGTAGACCTCGGCGCGCGGCACGCGCTCAAAGACCGCGTCCATCATGCCGTCGGTGCGGTGATCGCGGTAATGGATCGGATTACCGAGCAACTCATCGTTGGCAGCCAGCAGGCCGTAGTCGACGCCCCAGGTATCGACGCCGACGCTGATCAGGTCATCGCCGGCCAGGGCAAGCGCGCGGCCGAGGCCGTGGCGGATGTCACGCCACAGCCTCAGCACGTCCCAATGCAGGGTCGAACCGACGCGCACCGGCTCGTTGGCGAACCGATGAACTTCCTCGAGTGCCACCCCCGTCTCGCTCAAGCGCCCGACGATGGCGCGCCCGCTCTCGGCGCCAAGGTCGATCGCGAGGAAGACCGGGCCACTCATGCCGCGAGCTTCCCGTAGAGCGGACCGAAGTTCGCGCAGGCGCGGAAGTCGGCGGCCTCGAGCCCGGCGGTGCCGAAGGCGTTCCAGGCATTCGGGCGGAAGATCGTCTCCTCGGAGACGTTGTGCATGTAGACCGGGATGCGCAGCATCGCCGCCAGGGTGATCAGGTCCGCGCCGTAGTGGCCGTAACCGAACGCGCCGTGGTTGGCGCCCCAGGCGTTCATGACGCTGTAGACATCGCGGAAAGGCCCCTGGCCGGTGAGGTTCGGCACGAACCACGTGGTCGGCCAGGTGTAGTTGGTGCGGGCATCGAGCGTCTCGTGCACGGCGTCGGGCAGTTCGATCGTCCAGCCTTCAGCCAGTTGCAGTGCCGGCCCAAGGCCCTTGACGAGATTCAGACGCGCCATGGTGACGGGCATGCCGCCACGCGTTTTGAAGCGCGACGACCAACCGCCGCCGCGGAAGTACTCGAGGACGCCGGCGTGCCAGGTCGTGGCCTTGAGGCACCTGTCGGCCTCCTCGGCTGTGACCTCCCAGAAAGGTTTCATCGCAGGCTGGCCGCCGATCTCCTGCTGCCCGGTGCCGTCGAGGGCGGCCGGACCGGAGTTGATCAGGTGCAAGAAGCCGCCGGCCGCGCGGTCGGTGGGCGTGTATCCGGTGACGCGCTTGACGGCCTCGGGGCTCCAGTAGGTGCGGACGTCGGCGAAGATCTGGGCCGTGGCCGTGAGCAGATGGCCGAAGAGCATGGTCACGCCGTTGAGCGAGTCGTTCTCGGTGGCGAGGATGTACGGCGCGCGAATGCCGTTCCAGTCGAACGACGAGTTGAGGATCGCCTCCATGAAGTCGCCATTCGGGAAGTGATCGGTCCACTGGCGCTGGCCCTGGAAGCCTGCCGCCAGTGCGTTGCGGCCCTGGGCCTCCTCGCCGAAGCCGATCTCGGCCAGGCGCGAGTTGCCGACCATCAGGTCGCGCGCGATCAAGGTCATCTTGACCGACTCTTCCCAATCTTCGTCCTTCTGTTCGCGGCTGAGTTGCTTCTCGGCCGGGTTGGTGTCGACGCCCTCGGGGCAGTTGGCGCGCACCCAGGCGTAGGCCCGCTTGAACTCGTCGGGGTCGAAGATGCCTTCGGCCATGCGACGCGTGAACTCGCTCATGTCGATGGTCTCGACGCGCATGCCCAGGTAGTCCTCAAAGAAGGGCTGATCCACGATCGAGCCGGCGATGCCCATCGAGGTGCCGCCCATGCCCAGGTACGACGTGCCGCGCATCGATGCCACAGCCAGGCCGGCGCGCGCGAAGCGCAGAAGTTTGGCGCCGACATCCTCCGGGATGCGCAGGTCGCCGGCTTCCTGGACGTCGCGACCATAAATGCCAAAGGCCGGCAGACCCTTCTGCGCATAACCAGCCAGGACCGCGGCCAGGTAAACGGCGCCCGGCCGCTCGGTGCCGTTGAAGCCCCAGACAGCTTTCGGCATCAGCGGGTCCATGTCCATGGTTTCCGATCCGTAGCACCAGCAGGGTGTCACGGTCAGCGACACGCCCACACCTTCACGCGCGAACTTGGCCGCAGCTTTGGCCGACTCGGCCACGCCGCCGATGGTCGTGTCGGCGATGACGCACTCCACCGGCAGGCCGTTGGCGTGGCGCAAGTTAGCACTGATAAACTCGGCGGCCGCCTTCGCCAGGCTCATCGTCTGGTCCTCGAGCGACTCGCGCACGCCGTTGCGCCGGCCGTCGATGGCCGGTCGGATCCCGATCTTGGGCATCGCGCCCACCAGGCGCTGGGTTGGAGGATTCATGGGGAGGGTCATGGTTGGGGTTCCTTGGATAGGAATGATAGACGACGAATGACGAAAGACGAATGATGAAGGCTGAACAGCTGTTCAACCTTCGTCATCCGTCTTTCGTCATTCGTCCTTCCTTACCTGTTCGTCGACAGCAGCCGCTCGATCAGCGCACTTTCCTCGACGGCCTGCGCGGCGGTGAGCGCACCCATCTGCATCGAGCAGGTCCACACACCGCCGGGCGGCAGGATCTGAATGTTGCCCTTGGCCTTCTCGGCCGTGTAGCCTTCAGGCTCGGCAGTCGCCGGCAACAGCATGCCGATGGCGTCCTGGTCGGCCGTTCGGCAGATCCAGCGCACACCCTTGGGTAGCTGGTCGGGCCGGTGGCGCATCACGTCGGCGCTGCCGTCCGGGTGCACCTGCAACGTGTGCGCCCAGCCGGCCTCGTCGACGACGTAGTCAATGAAGAAGACGACCTCGGGATCGAAGGCCAGTCCGTCGGCCAGCACATGGTGCGCCGACGGATCCCGGCTGAGTTGTTCCAGGAACTCGGCATAGCCCGTTTTGACCCGCACGTGCGATGGGATGCTGGTGCGCACGCGCACATGGGCCGGGTCGGCCGGCGCGCTGTAGACCAGGCGGCCGCCGTTGACGGGCCTGAAGTTCGCGTGGGCGAGATACATGAGTTCCATCTCGCTGCGCTTGAGGTTGGTGATCTTCAGCGTCACCTCGACCACGGTCGAGCCGGCCCGCAGCCGCACGACGGGCTCGGCCGCGTAGTGGTGGCTGAACGCGACGGTGTGCTCGTAGCGGCCGCCGACGTCGAGGTAGGCGCCCTGTTCGTCGGCGCCGGCTCTGATCCAGGCGCTCTGATACGGGGCGTTGGGCAGTTCGCCGTGGAGCGGGTGGCTATCGCTCGCTGTCGGCACGCCCATGGCGGTGGCCCCGCAGTGGATCAGGAAGCCGCCGTAGTTTTCGAGATAGGTGCGAGTCGCGTTCGGCGACTCGAACATCGACCGCATCGTCAGGTCGCGACCCAGGAACCGGGCCGACCAGATCTGCTGGCCCTGAAAGGGCAGCATGACAAGCTCGCCGCCGGCGTGGGTCAGTCGGCCCACCGCGATCGCAAACATCAAGACCGAGATCCGCGTGGATCCTGGCCTTACTTGTAAAGCAACGGGGCGATGTCAGCCGCGTCGATGTTGCTCGCATCGTACCAGTGGAAGCCGGTGTCGATGCCCTTGGGCAGGGTCTCGCCCTTGATGGCCTTGACAGCCGACTCGACGCACTTGTAGCCGATGCCGATCGGGTCCTGCGTGATCGCGCCGGCTTCGACGCCGCTGCGGATCGCGTCCATCTGCTGCTGGCCGGAGTCGTAGCCGATGACCACGATCTTCTTCTCCATGCCCAGCTCCTTCACGGCGTTGAGCACGCCGATGATCGAGCCCTCGTTCGCGCCGAAGAAACCCTTCAGGTTCGGGTGCGCGCCGATGATGGCCTTGGCCAGGTCGGTGGACTTGAGTTGGTCGCCGCCGCCGTACTGAATGTCGACGATGGTAATGTTCGGGTACTTCTCTTCCATCCGCTTGACGAAGCCGTCGCGGCGGTCGATGCCCGTGCGGCTGGTCTGGTCGTGGACGATCACGGCCACTTCGCCAGAGCCGCCGATGAGCTCGGCCATCTTGTCAGCGGCCATGCCGGCTGCTGCGATGTTGTCGGTCGCGGCGGTGGTCGCCGGGATGTCGCTGTCGACGCCGGAGTCGAAGCCGATGATCGGGATGCCGGCTTCCTTGGCCTTCTCGAGCAGCGGGATCGCGGCCTTGCTGTCGAGCGCGGCCAGGCAGATCGCGGCCGGCTTCTTGTCGAGCGCGGTCTGAAGCATTTCGATCTGCTTGTCAACCTGCGACTCGTTCTCGGGGCCTTCGAACGTGATGTCGACGTTCAGGTCCTTCGCCGCGTTCTCGGCGCCGAGCTTGACGGCCTGCCAGAACTGGTGCTGGAAGCCCTTCGAGATGACCGGGATGTAGGGCTTGGCGCCACCCGTCGATCCGCCGGTGGCGGCGGTCGGCGTAGCAGCGGGTGTGCAGGCGCCCGCCATCGCGGCGGCCGTGATCAGACTGAGCGCGGTGGAGAGCATCTTGTAGCTCTTCATGGAGGTTCTCCTCTTGTGAATAGGGACGATAATCAAACCGGGCGAGCGAGCGTGATCGACGTTGTGAACAGTCCCCTCCTTTCGAACTCTGCTCGAACTCAGCGTCTATCCATCGGCAGGGTCTGCCGATGACCTCGATCGCGCGCAATCGTGCACTATCGCACGCGATCGGGTCCTGACGGTGCAGGCGCTCGGCGCTTAGCGCTGCCTGCGCCGGATCAGGTCCAGGTACACGGCCAGCACCACGATGGCGCCGGTGACCACCAGCTGCCACTCCTGCGGCACCGACAGGATGCGCAGGCCGTTGGTGAGCGTGCTGATAATGAAGGCTCCGATCACGGTGCCGAGGATCGTGCCTTCGCCGCCGCTCAGCGACGTGCCGCCGATGACGGCCGCCGCGATGGCGTCGAGCTCATAGCCGGCGCCCAGGCTTGGCTGGGCCGAGTTCAACCGCGCCGCGATCACCACGCCGGCGAGGCCCGCAAACAGGCCGCAGACCACGTAGACGCCCGTCTTCCACCAGGCCACCGGCACGCCCGAGAGCCTCACGGCCTCCTCGTTGCTGCCGATCGCGAAGGTGTAGCGGCCCAGCACCGTCCGCGACAACACCAGGCTGGCGATCACCGCCGCGCCGAACATGATCCAGACCGCGTTGGGGATCTCGAAGCCCGGGACGCCGATGATCGAACCCATGGCGATGTCGCGGAAACCGGCGGCGTCGTTGAAGTAGATCGGGGTCAGGTTCGAGATGACGAGCGACAGGCCCTTCGTGGCGTTGAACATGCCCAGCGTCGCGATGAACGGCGGGATCTTCATCCGCGAAATCACGGTGCCGTTGATGAAACCGGCCAGACCGCCGGCCAGCAACCCGCCGATCACGCCGACCGGGATCGGAAGGCCCATGTTCGTGATCAGCACGCCGGTCATCACTGCCGAGAACGTCATCGTCGTGCCGACCGAGAGATCGATGCCGCCGCTGATGATCACGAAGGTCACGCCCAACGCCAGGATGCCGTTGACGGCGGTTGCCAGCAGGATGCCGACGATATTGCTGAACTGGAAGAAGTTCGGCGAAGCCAGCGTGAACACCACGAACAGCACGATCAGCGCGCCGAAGGCCAGGAACCGCTGCGACGCATCCGAACGCAGCAGGCGGCTGACGGAGTTGGGGGCAGGCAGAGTATCACTCTTCATGGCTGGCGTTCCCGTTCTCTGGATGAATAAAGGCGCGTTCGCCGCGTTGCGTGGCGAAGGTCATGATGGCTTCTTGATTGGCTTCGGCGGCCGTCAGCGTGCCCGTGATCCGGCCTTCGCACATGACGATGATCCGATGGCTCATGCGCAAGATCTCGGGAAGCTCCGACGAGATCATGATGATCGACTTGCCCTGCCGGGCGAGCTCGTTGAGCAGCTTGTAGATCTCGCTCTTGGCGCCGACGTCGATGCCGCGGGTCGGCTCGTCGAAGATCAGGATGTCGCTGTTGGCCGTCAGCCACTTGCCGATGACAACTTTCTGCTGGTTGCCGCCGGAAAGATTGACGACTTTCTGCTTCACGCTCGGCGTCTTGATCGACAGCGTGCCGACATGCTGCTGCGCGATTAGGCGCGTCTGTTGCTCGAGCACCCAGCCGAGCAGGCCCGTGAACCTGTCGAGGGCGGCCAGCACGACGTTGGTCTCGACATCCATCTTGGTCGAGAGCCCGTAGCGCTTGCGATCTTCCGAGAGATAGCCGATGCCGTGCGCGACGGCATCCTTTGGGCTGCGGATGTGGACGCGCCGACCACGCACATAGATCTCGCCGCTGTCGATCGGATCCGCGCCGAAGATCGCGCGCGCCACCTCGGTGCGCCCGGCACCCATCAGGCCGGCGAAGCCCAGGATCTCGCCGCGCTTGAGCGTGAAGTTGATGTCCTTGAGCTCGTCGCCACGGTTGAGCCCGCGCACGTCGAGCACGATCTCGTCGCTCGGGTGCTCGGGTAGTTCGGGCGCCGACTCGTAGATCGTGCGGCCGACCATCAGGCTGATGACGCGCTCGACCGGGATCTCGCTCGTCAGCGCTGTATCGACGTAGCTGCCGTCGCGCATCACGGTGATGCGATCCGAGATCTGCTTGAGTTCCTCGAGGCGGTGCGAGATGTAAACGAGCCCGACGCCCTTGGTTTTCAAGTCGCGGATCACGCGGAACAGCTCGTGGATCTCGCTCTCGGTCAATGCGGCCGTCGGCTCGTCCATGATGAGCACTTCGGAGTTGAACGACAGCGCCTTGGCGATCTCGACCATCTGTTGCTTGGCGACGGTCAGGTCCGACACCTTCGCCTTCGGATCGAGGTCGAGGTGCATGCGCTTGAACAGCGCCATGGTCTGATCGTTGATCAGGCGGTCGTCGAGCACCACGCCGGCGCGCCGCGGCTCGCGGCCGATGAAGATGTTCTGGGCCGCCGTCAGATGCGGCATCAGGTTCAGCTCCTGATGGATCATGCAGATCCCCAGGTGCTGGGCGGCGCCCGGGCTGCCGATGTGCACCGGATGGCCGCGATACGTGATCGTCCCGGCATCCGGGTGGTAGATGCCGGCCAGGACCTTCATGAGCGTCGACTTGCCGGCGCCGTTCTCGCCGACCAGCGCGTGCACCTCGCCGCGGCGCAGATCGAAATGGCACTGGTTCAGCGCCTGCACGCCCGGAAAGGCCTTGCTCACCCCCTCCATGCTCACCAGAACATCGTCCATGGGGTTTCCTTTTAGTCGGCGGTTGCCGGCGTGTGCGACGTGCGCGGCGCCGGCCCAACCGATCCGCGGATGACCAGCTCGGTTGGAAGGATGACTTCGCGAAACGGCGGCTGCTCGTCGCTCCGCAGACGCTCGAGAAGCAGGGCGACCGCCCGTTGGCCCATCTGATAGGCGGGCTGCGCCACCACGGTCAGGAACGCGTACTTCGCCAGAACCGGGATGACGTCGTCGAACGCGACGAGGGAGATGTCTTTGGGAACCGATTGGCCGGCGGCCTCGATCGCCCGCAGGGCGCCGAGCGCCAGGAAGTTGTTTGTGGCGAAGAAACCCGTGGGGTGGGGCGAAAGCTTGAGCGCAGCCGAGGTCATCTCGAACCCGCTGGCTTCCGTGAACTGCCCGCGGAAGATCATGTCGCGCGTCGACAGGCCGGCCGCCTTCATGGCGCGTTCATAGCCCTGGACGCGCTCGTCGGCGGTCGAGATCCCGGTCGGCCCGCCGAGCACCGCGATCCGGCGATGGCCGCGGTCGGTCAATACCTTGACCAGGTCCGTCGCGGCGCGCAGCGAATCGCAGCGCACGACGTCGGCCTTCAGCTGGCCGATGCCGCGGTCGAGCACCACCACCGGCGTGTCCTGCTCGTTGATGAGCTGCACCGAGCGCGGCGAGCTGCCGGCCGGCACCAGCAGGATGCCATCGGTCTGCTTCTGGAGAAGAAGCTGGACGTATCGATCTTCCTTTTCGACGTTCTCGTCAGTGTTGCAAAACAAGACCGTGTATCCAGCTTCATTCGCGGCGTCTTCGATGCCGCGCGCCATGCTCGTGAAGAACGGGTTGGTGATGTCGGTCGTGACGAAGGCCAGCGTGTGAGAACGCTTCGAGCGCAGACTGCGCGCGAGGACGTTCGGCACGTAGCCGAGTTCCGCGATCGCGGCCTCGACCTTGGCCCGGGTGGCGCTGCTGATGTACCCGCTGTTGTTGATCACGCGGGAGACGGTGATGGGCGAGACACCAGCGCGTTCGGCTACATCGCGTACGGTTGCCATAAGCGTGTAATCGATTTCATAATACACCCTTTTGACCAGCGGTGCAATGATAACGATGTCAGGGTATCGTTATCATATACCCGTAAGGGCCGTTGAGTCAAGCCGGTGGCCCGAAAGCGTAACGCTGTCATTCGGTGGGCGACTGTGGGGTCAAGGTCGCAACGCGCGGACGATGGTGCGCTCGTGCAGGTCGTCGTAGGCCTCGAGCGAGAAGACCGCCGCCCCCAACGAAAGCGCATTCGCGGCGCCGGCCGCGACACCCCGCGCCACAGCGATGGGCAGGGCCTCGCCGCGCGTCAGGCCCAGGATCGATCCGGCCACCAGGCTATCGCCCGAGCCGACCGCGCTGACCAGGTTGATCGCCGGCGGCGTGACCAGCCAGGCCTGGCCATCCTCGACAGCCACAGCGCCGTCCGCTCCCATCGACACGATCATGCGGCAGCCCAGGCGCGCCGACCAATCCAGCGCGGAATCGGCCACCTCGAGCGGTGTTCGCAGCGTCGAGCCAGTCAGTTCCTCAAATTCATGCACGTTCGGCTTGACGATGTCGGGCCGCGCCGGCAGGCCTTGCGCCAACCCGACGCCGCTGCTATCGAGGAGCACGCGCACACCCGCCCCCTGAGCCGCCCGAATCAACATGGCATACAGATCCGGCGGGGCGCCTGGCGGCAGACTGCCCGAGAGGGTCACGGCTTGGTATCGCCCGACGCTCCGGGCAAAGGCCTCCACCAGCCTCGCGACGTCAGCTTCCGACACGGCCTCGCCACGCTCGTACAGCTCGGTCAGGCTCGGCCCCTGCGGATCGACGATCGACAGACACGTGCGCGATTCGAACGGCACACTCACGAAGGCGGTGCCGATGCCCTCGTTCTTCAGGCCCTCCTCGATGAAGGCCCCGGCGTGCCCGCCGACCCAGCCGGTCACGACGGGCTCGCCGCCCAATCGTTTCAGGGCGCGCGCGACATTGCAGCCCTTTCCGCCCGGGCTCGAGCGCACCCATTCCGGGCGCTGGATGCCGTTCAGATGAAAGCCGGGCACGACCACGGTCTTGTCGATCGCGGCATTGGCATTGACGCACAGGATCATGCGCTCACGCCTTCCCGGCTGCACCGACCATGCGGATGCGCTCGCGCACGCGCTCGGTCATCGCCGCGCGAGCCGGCCCGAGATACCGTCGGGGATCGATCTCGTTGGGCTCCGCCAGCACGCCGCGCACCGCGCCCGTGAACGCCTGCACCAGCTGCGTCGCGACGTTGACCTTGCACAGCCCCAGCGCGATGCCCTGGCGGATGTGCTCGTCGGTGACGCCCGAGGAGCCGTGCAGCACCAGCGGGACGTCGACGGCCGCGCGGATCTCGCGCAGCCGATCCAGATCGAGGCTGACCGACTTGGTGCGCACCGCGTGCACCGAGCCGAGCGCGATGGCCAGCGTGTCGACGCCGGTCGCGGCGATGAAGGCCGTCGCCTCGCTGACATCGGTCAACGCCACGGCCTCGTCGAGCTTGCCTGACGCGTCGACGCGCGGCACGGCGCCGATCTCGGCCTCCAGACAGACATCCAGCCCGCGCGAGATCGCGCGCAGGCGTTGGGTCTCGGCCACATTGGCTTCGAAAGGCAACGCCCCGCCGTCGAACATCACCGACGTGAAGCCCAGGCCCATCGCCACGAGCACTTCGTCGGCATCGGCATGGTCGAGGTGCAGGCCGATCGGCGCGCTGACCGATTGCGCCGCGACTTTGCCGATCTCGCTCATATAGCGCAGCCCTAACAGGGCGTTGCCGCCACCCACATGCAGCAGGGCGCGGTGGCTGATCTGGATCAGGGCCGGGGCGTGTTCGGCTTCGGCGCCGGCGACGATCGCCTGTACCTGCTCGAGTGTGTTGGCGTTGAACGCCCCGACGGCCCAGCCTTCTTCTTGAGCGCAGCGGATCCAGGGCAGGATGTTGACGAGGCTCATGCGCCCTCCGGCGTGATCATGATCTTGCGATAGGCAATGCGCCGTTCGGCCAGATCCGCGAACATGGCGGGCACGTCACTGAGGCCGATGCGATGCGAGATCATGCCCGGCATGTCGAGGTCGCCCCGGGCTAGGGCGTCGAGGGTATCGGTCCACTCGTGCCCGGGGAAGGGCGCCGAGTAGCTCATGAAGCAGCCGTGCAGGCCGATCTCTTTGCGCATCAGGTTTTCGATGAACGACATCGGCAGGCTCGCGTCGAGCGGCTGGTTGCCGCCGCAGACCACGCTGCCGCGCGCTCGGGTCACAGCGATGGTCTGCGCGAGCGCCTGGGGCGACCCGGCCGCCTCAACGGCCACGTCGACGCCGCCGTCGACAAGCGCCTGGACCTCGGCCGCCACGTCGACCTGGCGCGGGTTGAGCGCCGCGTGGGCGCCAAGCGCCCGCGCCGCGTCGAGGTTGGCCTCGACGACGTCCGTCGCCACGATCAAGCGCGCGCCAAGGATGCGCAGCCACTGCACCACCATCAAGCCGATTGACCCGGCCCCGAGCACGATCGCGGTCTGCCCGGCTTTGAAGCCCGCCAGGTCGAGGATGTGCCGCGCCACCGTCGAGGGCTCGACGAGCGCGAGTTGTTCGAAGCTCAGGCCCGCCGGCGCGGGCAGCACATTGCCGACCGGCACGCGCACGAATTGAGCGAAGCCGCCGTTCTCACGCGAGCCGATGAATGAATAACTCGAGCAGGCCGAGTAGCGGCCGGCCTTGCACTCGCGGCACTGTCGGCACGGCACCAGCGGGATGATCGACACGGCCTTGCCGAGCAGGCCCTGATCGACGCCGGCGCCGACTTCCACCACCACGCCCGAGGTCTCGTGACCAAGGACGATCGGATACATTCGATGCCCCTTGGCGAAGCGGCTGATGTCGGACCCGCAGATCGATGAGGCGCGCACCTGCACCAAGACGTCTCCGGCGCCCACCTTGGGACGCGCCACTTCGGCGTACGTCATCAACCCCTTGCCCTCAAGAACGACGGCTTTCATACCCACATTCTCCCATCGTCAAGGCACGCTTTGATCTCGCGTGCCGGATAGCGCAGCGCATGAGCTTTGGCCGCGGACTGCGCGGATTTCGCAGAACTACGGAACTGAACGGGATGCCTCTTGGGTCAAAACATCTTCGCCAGGGTAGATGGCGGCCAGGTCCTGATCCTTAGCCCAGCTTCGCCAACGCCGCGGTCTCGGCCAGCAGGCTGCGCGACACGCGACGGTAGATGGCGAAGAGCTCGGAGTAGCGGTCGACGTGCTCGGGGTTCGGCTCGAACACACGGCGGTTCGGCAGCAGCGCTTCGACCAGGGCGCCGGCGTCGTCCACAAGGCCCACGCCTTTGGCCGTCAGCGCCAGCAGTCCGAGCGCATGGCCACCTTCGCCGCCATCGGGTCGCCGGGCCAGCACAAATGGTTTGCCGTAGATGTCGGCCTTGATCTGGCACCACACCGGGCTGCGCGTCGCGCCGCCTGAGCCAAGATACTCGTCGATCGTGACCCCGCTCTCGGCAGCCACTGCGACGTTGTCGCGCACCGCAAACGCGCAGCCTTCCATGATCGCACGCACCAGATCCTGGCGCGTGCTGCTGTACGTCAGCCCCACGAACGCACCACGCGCCTGAGTGTCCCAGAGCGGCGTGCGCTCGCCGGCCATGTAGGGCAGGAAAAGCAGGCCGTGGCTGCCGGCCGGCGCGCGGTTGGCCTCGGCGCTGAGCAACTCGAAGGCGTCAGCGCCTGTCCATTGCGCGGCTGTCGCTTCGACCTGTCCCAGCACGTCGCGGAACCACCCGAGCGATCCACCGCCGACGGTGCCGCCTTGAAGCAGATACTGGCCGGCCAGCACGTGGTGCGAAAAGATCAGGCGCGGCTCGACGATGACATGATCGACACTGACGGCCATGCCGCCGGCCTGCCCGCCTTGTTCGTTGGTCTGACCGAGGCGTGTCACACCGCTGCCCAGCGCGCCCACCGCGGCATCCAGACAGCCGACGATGACCGGCGTGCCGGGTCGCAGCCCGGTCGCCTCGGCCGCGCCCGCGGTGACGGCGCCGGCCACTTCCGTGCAGGCCTGCAGAGGCGGCAACTTGTCGAGCGCGATGCCGATGCGGTCAGCCACTTCCGCAGACCAGCGCTCTTGCCGCATGTCGAAGAAGTGATAGCCGTACGCCTGGGTATAGTCGCACGTCAACACGCCGGTCAGTCGCGCTACGAGAAAGCCCGTGCTGCCGAGGTAAGTCTGCGTCCGGCGCGCCACCTCAGGCTCATGGCTGAGCAGCCACATGAGCTTCGGCGTGATGTAGGCCGGGTCGATCGGGTTGGCATCCAGGTCGATAAGTTGATCCGACGCGGGCAGGGCGCGCAGGCGCTCGGCCTCCACGTCGGCCCGCCGGTCCAGCCAGATGATCGCGGGCCTGAGCGGATCGCCCGCCGCGTCGACGGGCACAAGGGTCCAGCCCACGGCGTCGACGCCGACGCCGACGATGGCCGCGGGGTCGATCCCGCTCTCGGCGATCACCTGGCGCACCGTGCGACACGTCGCGCGCCACCACAGCTCAGTGTCGATCTCGGCCCATACCGGGTGATGACGCTGCAACGGATACGCTTCGCTCGCCTGAGCAACGGCGACTCCGTCCATTGACCAAAGCACGGTCTTGGCGCTCGACGTGCCGATGTCGACGGTGACGATGTACGGTCCGGTCATCTGGGTGCCCCTGATTGACCGACAAAGAATGACTCATGAAGGACGAAGGTTGATTGGCCGTTCAACCTTCGTCCTTCATCAGTCATTCTTTGTCACTTAGCGATCTCGCCGGTTGGATCCCACAGATCCTGCCAGTCGTTCGCGCCGTTCCAGAGGAAGACCTGGCCCTTGATCAGCCGGCAGCCCCTGTCGATACCGGCGAGGGCGGTCATCTCCTCGGCGGCGAGCGGAGCGCCGCTGACGGCCTGCAGGTTCGCGAGATACTGTTGACGCTTGACCGAGAACGGAATCGGAACCTGCCCGCGCTGGACGGCCCACTTGAGACAGACGGCCGAAGGATGCAGGCCGTGACGCTGCGCGATCTCGACGAGCACCGGATCTTCCATGTCGACGCTGTCTTCGGGCGTTCGATCGCGTTCGGGCCGGGCCGGCGAGCCCAACGGGCTGTAGCCCACTGGCACCAGGCCGTTGGCAACGACGAAGTTGAACAATTCTGGCTGTTGGAAGTGCGGATGCAGCTCCATCTCGTTGACCGACGGCTTGACCTCGGCGTCACGCAGCACCAGCGTGAGCTTCGGGATGGTCATGTTCGAGGTGCCGATGCGTCGCACCCAACCGCGCTTGACAAGCTCTTCCATCTGGCGCCAGGTGCGCATGTAGCGTTCGTGGATGTAGGGCACTGCGTGTGGGTCGCGCGACGACACATCGACGCCGGGGGCGTGATGATTGGGGAAGGGCCAGTGGACGAGATAGAGATCGAGGTAATCGGTGCCCAGGTCTTCGAGGGTCTTCGCGCATGACTCGATAACGCGATCGTGGCTGTCGTTCCAGACCTTCGACGTGATCCACAGCTCGCCACGACCCAACCCGCGCGCCTGAAGCGCTCGCAGCGATTGACCGATCTGAACTTCATTGCGATACACCGCGGCGCAATCGAAGTGCCGGTACCCTACTTCGGCCGCACCGACGACGGCTTCGGCAATTCGGTCCGGCCCGTATTGATCGGAGCCAAACGTGCCCAGACCGATCGCGGGCAGGCGACCCCCATCGGCGAGTGTGAGCTGAGGAACGAGCTGTGGGTCCACGGCATCGGGGGCGAGTTGAAAGGCAGTCATGCCAGGCTCCATCCTGGTGCGCCGCTAACGGCGGCGCGAACGCGGATTCTCTGGTCCTATCGGGTTATGGTATCGATGTCACGGTATCGTTATCATATGGCGAACGGGTGATGTTGTCAAGAGCAGGGAGGTGGTAAACTCACGCCGCCGTGCCCGGGAACGAATACGGTCATGCGGCTTGTTACACCCGATACATTTAGGAACTGTCCACTTATGTCTGACGTCAATCCGACGCCCCACACCTCGATCCGTGTTCTGGTGGTCGACGACGACGGGTTCATGCGTGATGGCCTGAGCACCAACCTCTTGGGCAAAGGCTTCAAGGTGTCGCAGGCCGGCGATGAGGCCACGGCCTGGGCGCTCGCGATGGGCGAGCAGGCGCCGGACGTTGCCATCATCGACATCTCGATTCCACCCGAGCCGCAGGTGGTGCGTTGGACGGCCAACAATCGCGGGATCGAACTCGCACAACGGATTCGCGCCGAACGCCCATCGATGGGCATCGTCTTTCTCTCGGCGTACGAGTACCACCTCGATGGCGTCTGGGACATGATCCGCGCCGGACAGCGCGGCCTCGCGTATAAGCTAAAGGGCCGCCGCTCGAGTGCCTTGATCGAGGCGATCGAGAAGGTGCTCGAAGGCAAGGTCGAGATCGATCCTGAAGTGCGCGCCAAGCGGCCGGCCCTGACCGACGAGCTCTACCGGCTCCTTGATCCCGAGGAGCGCCCCTGGGTCGAGCGTGTCCTGAGTCGCTTTTCGACCTTGACGCCCCAGGAACTTCGCACGGCCAACCTGTTGGCCGCGTCATACAACACACAGGGCATCGCGGCGAAGCTCGGCGTCCAGCGCGCCGATTCGTTGATCGGCCGCGTGTATGCCAAGCTCGGGCTGAATGACCTCTCGACAGCCGCGCCGCATCTGCGCCAAAGCACCGTGCTGGTCAAGGCGTGCATGATCCGCGACTTCGAAACGGGGACCGGGCAGTGAACTGGCGGGCCCATCGGCGCGATCCGCTCGCCCTGGCCCTTCTCGCTATCCTGGTCATCGGGTGCACCGCGACCCTGCGGCTGCTTTTCGACATCGGCCGACCCTACGGTGGCTTTCTCGAAGAGTACGCGCCATCGGTCGGCGACTTCGTGCGAGTCGACACCAACACGCCCCTCTCCTGGCCGAATGCCAGCAGTGATCTTCTCAACCAGGACCTGATCAGCATCGATGGCCAGCCCTATGCCGGTCACCAGGCGTTGGCCTATGCCGACGCCGTGAGCCGCGGCGCGCCGACCGTGACGCTCGTCCTTGAGTATGGCGGCCAGCGCCAGGTCAAGCCGGTGACGGTGCGGCTGTTTTCGTTCGCGGACTATCTCGACATCAAGCTGCCGCTCATCGTGACCAACGTCACGCTCTGGGTCCTGGCCTGGATCGTGTTCTCCAGCCAGCCGGCCGATCCGCTCAACCGCGCCGCCAGCTGGGTGTTCGGCGTGTTGGCCCTCGCGCTATGGACACCCTTCGTCAGCCTGTTCTGGGATCGGGAGCCGCTGGTCTGGACCCTCAACGCGGTTTCCAACCTGGCGTGGGCGCTTCTCGCTGCAGCGATTCTGGCCTTCGCCTGGCGTTACCCTCGCCCGTTGCGCCGCGTGCCGGCCTGGACGGCGAAGGCCGTTCACGGGGTCGGCGCGTTCATCGGGTTGTTCTGGGCGGCGTGCCGGCTGTGGATCTATTTCGTCGGCTGGTCGCCCGTGGTCGCCGCGCTCGATGGCCTGGCCTTCACGCTCGCGCTGCCGGTGCTGCTCAGCATCGCCGTGGTCTCGTTCGCTGTTCGACTTGTCTGGAGCTGGGTCGTCGAGCGCGATCGGGCCGTGCGACGCGGGCTGTTCATCGCGACGGTGGGTCTGGCGATCTCGAGCCCCCCGATCGTGCTCTTCCTGGCCGATATGGCCGGCCTGCGTGCCTCGCTCATCCTGTCCGGTCTGGACCTGCGCTATCTGGTCCTGGCGATTCCGGCTTCCTACGCGTTCGTCATCCTGCGCTATCGAACGTTCCGAACCGCACACCCCGTCTTCTTGGGCGTCGTGATCTTCGGTCTGAGCGCGCTGTTGTCGAGTGTTGGGAGCTGGGCCTTGCGCCGCGCGCTGGGCCTGCCGGATCGGTCGCTCACCGAGCAGTTTATCCCCGTCTTCGTCGTCAGCCTCATCGCCAGCGTCTTCTGGGCGACCCAGACGGGCTGGCAGGGCCTCTTCAGCCGGTTGCTTCAATGGGAGCGGAGCAGCTACATGGCGGCTCGCAACCTGGGGGAGCGGCTGATGGGCCTCGTCGATTTGACGGCGTTGCCGGGGCTGCTGGTTCAGGCTCTGCAATCCGAACTCCGGCTTGATCGTGTGGCCGTCTGGCGTTGGGCTGGTGATCACGGATTGATGCTCGCCGGTCAGGCCGGTCTCTGGCGGGCACTCCCGCCGCAGCTGACGTTGCCGCCATCAGGCGATCCTGTGCAGCTGACGGCGGCGGGGCTGCCGCCGCAACGTCCCGTGAGATTGGGCGGCGTCGGGATAGCACTGCCGCCCTGGTTGAAGCCGGTCGCCGATGCCGAAGCCGAGGTGGCGGTGCTGCTCGCTGGCCCGTCAGGGCCTCTCGGGCTGCTGGCGCTCGGCAAGAAATGGGACGAGGAAGTCTTCGACGAACGCGATCTCGAAATCGTGACCCTGATCGCCCAACAGGCGACCCTGGTCTGGATGGCCAGCGCCACCATGGCCGAGTTGCGCGAAGTGCCGGCACTGCTGACGAAGGCGCAAAAGCACGAGCGCTTTCGGATCGCTCAAGATCTGCATGACACCGTGCAGCAGCGGCTGGGCGGCCTCCAATTCCTGCTCGACACGTGTCTGGATCAGCTGAAGACCAATCCGGAGCAGGCGGCGAAGCTCCTCGAACGCTGCGCGCTCGAGACGGAGCGGACGGCCCAAATCGTGAGCCGCATTCGCGACAACCTGGCGCCGCCCGAGGCAGCCCGCGGGATCGGCGCCTCGGTCGCCAGCGCTGTCGCGGAGTTCGAACGTCGATGCAACCTGCCGGTCAACGCTCGGATCGCGCCGACGCTGGCGGCTCGCTTATCTCCCGAGGCGCAGGGCGAACTCGTGCTCGTCGTGCAGCAGGCCCTTGACAACATCGCCGAGCACGCGCGCGCCGCGCACGTGTCGGTGACCATGACGGATGAGGGCCGCCGGGCGACGCTGCTGATCGAGGATGACGGCTGCGGGTTCACTGAAGCGCGCCGTGTGACGGCGCGCGCGGCCGGATCTTTCGGCCTCGTCTCGATGCATGCGCGTATGCTGGGTCTCGGCGGCGACCTGCGCGTGGACTCGATCGAGGGCTCAGGCACCCGCGTCACAGGCTGGGTGCCGATCCGGCCTGATTCGTCGGCCTAGTCTTCGAAGGCCTCGTCGCCTTCGTCGGCAGCCGCGATCGCGCGCTGCAGCTTGGCCCTCGGCGTCTTCGGCGCGTAGATCTTGCGCGTGATGAGGATGCTTTCGTGGCCGAGGATGGCCTGCAGATCTTCGATCGGCACTTTCCCCGAGTCGAGCAACTTCTGGGCGCGCAGGTGGCGGAATGCATGCGGCCCGAACTGGCGGCCGCGTTCTTCGCCCAGCGCTTCACGGGCGGCGCGTTGCACGATGGCCCACATCGTCTCGGTGGCGAGCGGCGCGCGGCTCGACCGGCCGTTGGGGTGATGGCCGATGAAGAGCGCGTCGTTGCCGTCGTGACCGCGGGCCGCGAGGTAGGCCTTGAGCGCGTGCCGTGCCTCGGGTGTGAGGAACAGGTCGCGCGCCTTCGAGCGCTTGCCGATGACGGTGACCCACTCTCGATCGGCATCGCGGCGCTTCAACTGCTGCACCTCAGCGGCGCGGCCGGCGGTGGCGTAGAGGGTGAGCAGCAAGGCCCTGTCGCGCAGGACGCGCAACCGCGCGCGGCGTTGGACCGGCGTGGTCCCGCCCGGGATCGCGCGGCCCCGCCAGTACTCGAGCACGTCGATCAGGTCGCTATCCGATCCACGCACGACGGGCTTGAGGCGTTGATGGCCGCGGCCTGTGACGAGATGGAACTGCGCCAGGATCTTCTGGAGCAACTCCGGCTCGATCAAGCTCTTGCCGGCCATCCAGCTCAGGAAGCGCTTCGCCGCAGCCAGATAGAGCCTGAGGGCGCTGTTCGACAGCGCCGGTTGTCTCTGCATCCAGTCGAAGAAATCGCCGAGCAGGGAGGGCTTGATCGCGCGCGCGGGCAGGGGGATACCCTTGCCCGTCAGTCGAGTCGCTTCGGCGAAGGCCTGCAGCTTGCGCAGACTTGTCGCATAGCTGGCGAACGTTTTGGATCGACCGTTGGGTCCCCGACCGAGATAGCCGTCGAGCCAGGCTTCGGCATGTTCGGGCAGGGGCGGGGGTTCGTGGTTGACGGGGCGTGCCATTCGTGTCTCTCGTGGGTCAGTATCGCTGATCTGTGGCGATTGCGCGAGCAGGTCGGCGCACCATGACCTTATCATCGTGCCGAGCCTGTGACCGGGTCGCACAACCGCGGTAGGCGGCGCCCGCACACCCATGCCGGCATCAGAGCCGCAGGTCTCTATGGCGCCTGCGGCAGACGGAAGATGAACAGGGTCTATCCGCCGAAAGTCGGAGGGATCTCCGACCTTCGCTGGATCTTTCGCCAGGGGGGGGTTGCCGTCGGCCACGTTTCGTGATAATTTTCACAAACATAGTCCCATTCGAGGTGATCTTTGAACGCTCGCACTCAATCCCTGGACGTGATCGTTATTGGAGGTGGGCCGGCGGGCACGACGGCGGCCCTCAGGGCCGCCGAGCTCGGTGCCCGCGTGACGCTCGTGGAACGCGACAGGTTGGGCGGCACCTGCACCAACGACGGCTGTGCGCCGACGCGCGTCCTCGCCCGCGCGGCCCGGCTGGTGCGTGACACCGAGTTGTTCGAGGCTTATGGCCTTCGGCCGGCCGCTCGCGACATCGACCTCGCGCAGCTCCTGCGCCGCACCCATCAGACGATTGACGAGCTTCAGGAGAAGAAGCAATTGATCGCTCACCTCGAACGGGCCGGGGTGAAGGTGCTCGTTCAGGCCGGCGCCGCAACGTTCGTCGATCCCCACACTGTCGCGATCGGCGACAGACGATTGAAGGCCGATCGCTTCATCCTCTGCGCGGGTGGCCATGCCCGAGCGTTGCCGGTGCCGGGCGGTGAGCTGGCGCTCTCGCATCACGATGTCTGGACGCTCGACAGCGTCCCACGCCGGCTGGCCATCATCGGGGCCGCCGCCACCGGAAGCCAGCTGGCTTCGATCTTCAATGCCTTCGGCTCGCGCGTGCATCTTCTGGAACTCGCGCCGCGCATCCTGCCGGGAGAGGACGAAGCCGTCTCGGAGGCCCTGAACGACTCTTTTGTCTCGGACGGCATCGACGTCCGCTGCGGCATCCGCCGCGTGATCGGGTTGACCCAACACGACGCCGGCGTCTCGATCGCCTTCGAAGACGACGCCGGACTTCAGACTCTCGACGTCGACGCCGTGATCGCGTCGATCGGCTGGGCGGGCAATGCGTCCATGCTCAATCTCGAGGCGGCCGGGGTCGCTCAAACTCGCGGCTACGTGTCGGTCAACGACCAGCTGCAGACGAGTCAGCCGCACATTTACGCGGCCGGCGATCTCACCGGTCGCGTCATGCTCGTGCAGACAGCCCAGACCGATGCGCGGGTGGCAGCCGAGAATGCCGTGCGCGGCGCCGGCTCGGATGCGTCGACGTCGATCGTGCCGCATGGAGGTTTCACGGACCCTGAGTACGGCAGTGTCGGCCTGAGCGAGGCCGACGCGCGCCGGCGTTTCGGCGACGACGTGGACGTCGTCAAGGTGCCGTACGCCTGGGTCGACCGTGCCGTCATCGACGGCCGCGCCGACGGTTTCTGCAAGCTCGTCGCCACGCGCCACGACGGGCGTCTGCTTGGCGCCCATGTCGTCGGCGAGCAGGCCGTCGAGATCGTACACGTTGCGGCGACCGCGATGGCTGCGAACATGCCGGTCGATCGACTGGCCGATCTGGCCCTCGCTTATCCGACCTACACGGCGGTCGTGGGACAGGCTGCGCGGCGTCTCGTCGAGGCGCGCTCGGTCGATTGGCGAGAACTCGCGCCGATGGGGTGAACGGCGGCCAAGGAATTCGGCGAGCCGCTTCTCGTCATCGATGAGCCGTCACGCCGACCTGCTGACACATCTCGAGCAGCGGACAGGTCGAGCAGTGTGGCAGCGTGCCGGTGCAGAGGTGTTTGCCAAACGGCACAAGCAGGCGGTTCAATTCGATCCAGTGCTCGCGCGGGACGACCCGTTCGAGCTCGAGGAGGGATTTCTCGGGCGTCGTCGCGGCGATGTAGCCCCATCGGTTCGTGACGCGATGAACGTGGATGTCAACGCTGATGAAAGGCTCGCCGCAGGCGACGCCGAGCGCCAGATTGGCACACTTCGGGCCGACGCCCGGGAAGGACATCAGCACGTCGCGGCTGCACGGCAACGCGCCGCCATATTCGTCGGCCGTGACGCTCGCGATGTGGTGGATCTGTTCGGCCTTGCGCTCGTGGAAGGAGCTGGCGCGGATGAGCGCGTCGATCTCGGCGATGCTCAATTGCCGGATGGCCTCGGGGCTTCGCGCCGCCTTGAAAAGCCGCAGCGCCGTAGGTAGACTGACCTCGTCGTAGGTTCGAATCGAGATCAGGCAGGCGACCAGCTGCTCGAACACGGTGGCGTAGCCCTGTTCGGCGAGGTCGAACATCGCGGCTTTGGGGAACGGGGCTGTTGCGGTTCGAAGCCTTTCGAGGGCGACGCCCAGGTCGAACGGTTGCTTGGCCTGTGTTTGCTTTTTCACCGACTCGCTGTCATCCTCGGCAATCTCGAGAAGGAGTATATCGTCGCGTCGGGCGCGAGGCTGAGGCCAGCACCGACCTGACGGAAGGAGCCCAAGCAGGTGTCACGTCGCCCCGCTAACGCCGCCGTCGCGTTCTGGCGGCATCCCGAGCTGCCCGGCCTTGAGTTGCGCACATCCAGCTTTCGTGCGCGAGCGTTCCGTGAGCATTTCCACACGGTGTATTCGATCGGCTTGATCGATGCAGGCTCGACCCTGTCCACGCTGTGGGGCGAACCCTATGCCGCCGCACGCGGTCAGTTGGTCGTGCTGGAGCCGTTCGCGGTGCATGCGTGTCATCCGGTGGCGGGCCAGGTGTTCTCGTATCGGATGTTTTTCGTCGAACCGGGCTGGCTCGCGCCAGCCGGCCTGCACAACCCCGCGTTTCCTGACCCCGTGTTGAACGATCCCACCCTGTTCGAGACATTGAGCGATCTGTTTGACGACCTTCTCGGCGCTCGCGATCCCGGCCGCCTCACGTCCCGTGTTCGCGACGCGTTCACGAACCTGGCGGCCACGCATGGCCGACTGAAGGGCAGGCGACTGCGCGAGGCCCAACCCTGGCTCGACGCCGGGTTGGAAGGGACCGAACGGGACCTCGATCGGTGGCGCGACGTCGAGTCCTGGGCGCGTGCCATGGGGCTGAGCCGCGCGCACTTCTCGCGCCGGTTCAAGGCCGCCGTGGGCCTGTCGCCGCACGCGTATCTCACGCTGTTGCGGGTGGAGAGGGCGAAACGCCTGTTGGCCAACGGCGTCCCGATCGCCGACACGGCGGTCGACGTTGGATTTGCGGATCAAAGCCATTTCGCGAGGACGTTCCGTCGATTTGCAGGAGCCACTCCCGCTCAATACCAGGCCGTGCCGATCCGCGATTGAGCACGATCGTCCAATACCTGAGAGTTCCGCTGACCTATCCTGCGGGTATCCTGTCGGGCGAAAGGTGAGTGGGTCTCCATGTCTGTCTCTCGGACGTCGTCGTGGGTGGCGATCCTGGCATTGGGCGGGGCGGTTGCGTTGTGGGGCGCGAGTTTCGTCACGACCAAGTCGGCCCTTGAATCCTTTCGACCGATGACCGTGATCTGGCTGCGCATGGTCGTGGCCTCGGTCGTGGTGCTCGCCGTGTGGCGCTGGCTGCCGAAACCGCGTCGGCAACCCGGCGACCTGCGCTTCCTGGCGATCGCCATCCTGTGCATCCCGTGTCTGTATTACGCTTTCGAAGGCTACGCCGTGTTGTTCACGACGTCGGGTCAGGCCGGCATGATCTCGGCGATTCTGCCACTCATGGTCGGCGGCGGCGCCTGGTTGTGGTGGCGAGAGCCATTGGGCTGGCGCTGGGCCGCCGCGATCGCGGCCTCGCTGGGTGGTGTGGCGCTTCTCTCATGGGGAAGCGTGGCCAGCGCCGATGCCCCGAACGCGATCCTCGGAAATGCTCTTGAGGTCGGTGCGATGGCCAGCGCGGCCGGGTCGATGCTGATCGTCAAGCGCCTGAGCGACCGGTACTCGCCCTGGCTCTTAACGGCTCTGCAGGCGCTCGGTGGGCTGGTCTTCTTTGCGCCGTGGGCACTGCCGGACCTTGTCGCGAACGGGCTCTCGGCGACTCCGGCGGCGTGGGGTCAGATCGTCTTTCTTGGGCTTGGGGCGAGCCTGGGCGCCTTCGGCCTCTACAACTTTGCGCTGAGTCAACTGCCTGCCGGACGCGCTTCATTGGCCATCAATCTGGTGCCGGTCGTGGCGCTGCTGGCCGGCTGGATCGTGCGCGGCGAGACGCTGACGCTCGTCCAGCTCGTGGGCGCCGCCCTGATCGGTCTGGCGGTCGCCGCTATCGAGGCGCGCTGACGCCGTCCCGCGCGAATACTTCCGCATGGATGGCGTCATCAGCACGCCTGTCCTTCTTGGTAAACTCGACCTGAGCACCTGACCCGACATGCGCCCACCAATAACGCCATCGCGCCAGACGTCAACCCGAATGTGCAGGCAAGTGGCCCAACTGTTCCTGGTGGGTCTGTGTCTGGCAGCCTGCGCTGGGTCAGTGTCGCCGACTACGGCCGGGCCAGGTGGCAACGAGTCCGTTCCGTACACGGGGACTGCGTTGGCTCTGCCGGCCCCCGACCCCGCCGCGCACACCGGCCGCCCGTTGCTGATGGCGCATTACATGGCCTGGTACCAGACTCCGCGGGTGAGCGGCACATGGGGCTGGCACTGGACCATGAATCACTACAACCCCAACAACGTCGATGCCTCGGGCCGGGCCGAGATCGCGTCGCAGCTCTATCCGCTCATCGGACCCTATGACTCGCGCGATGCCGACGTCCTCGACTATCAGGTCGGTCTGATGAAGCTCAGCGGCATCGACGGCGTGATCGTCGATTGGTACGGTCAGGAACCGCTGAACGACTACGGCCTCATCAACTCGGCCACCCACAAGTTGTTTGAGGCGGTTCAACGGGCCGGGCTGCTCTTCGCGATCTGCTATGAGGACCGCGCCATTGGGCAGCGCGTGGCCGCCGGTGACATCACGCCGAGTCGCGGGCGCGAGCTCGGGCGCGAGACGATGGCCTATCTCGAAAACGAATGGTTCACCTCGCCGAACTATCTGCGCCACGACGGTCGGCCGGTGCTCTTCGTCTTCGGCAATCCCCCCGCATTTCGACGCTGCCGCTGATTGGGACGCGGTGTTCGCCGACCTTGAGGTCCGCCCGTGGCTGATCACTGAAGATGCGTCGCGCAGCGATCAGGAGCCGTCAAGCTATCCCTGGCCACCGATGGGCCGCTCGATCGACGGTGTGCTATCGCGCGAGTCCCTTGACTCGTATCTGACCGACTCGTATGCACGGGCCGCCGCGTATTCGTATCGCGTCGCCGGGGCGTTCCCGGGCTTCCACGACATCTATCAGGAAGCTGGCGTGAGTGCGAGCTATGGCAGACTCGACGCGGCGGATGGCGACACCCTGCGCCACACGCTCGATCTCGCCTTGGCGAGCGACCCCGACGTGGTGCAGTTGATCACGTGGAACGATTACGGCGAAGGCACGACGCTCGAACCCACGCGCGAGACAGGCTACGCGTATCTCGAGATCGTCCAGGCGGCGCGCCGCGCGTCGATCGAGCCGGGGTTCGCCTTCACCGCCAATGACATCCGTCTGCCTGAACGCCTGTTGGCCCTTCGGCGCGACCGCGCAGCCCTGCCATACGCGCGAGATCTGGATGCCACCTTCGCCGCCATCGCGGCCGGCGACGCGGATCTGGCGCGCTCGATCCTCGACGCCCTCGAGAAACAGCTGGCGCCTTGAGGCGCATCCGTCAGGGCAGAGTGGGGCCACCCCGAGCGTACGGCGTCGTCCGCACATAGGCGAGCCAGTCGAAATCCGTGATGCTGTCGCGGTTGAGCGGCATGTATGTGGAATTGCGCGTACTTCCGCTGCGGGTAGTCAGGGCTTGAACTGCGGCTTCCGGCACGGCGTGGCCGGCATGTGTCGGCAGAACAAAGGCCGTCTCGGGACGCTGGCCCAATTGCGCCTCGAGCGTGCCGGGCTCGGGCTCGCCGATGCCGTTCTCCGGCGAGCTCAACAGACAGGCACCCGCCACCACATAGGCCGACCCGAACTCCTCGCGGAGATGCGCGCCGGCCGGCCACCACTTCAACAGCGTCGGGCCAAGTTGCCAGGTGGCCAGACCGAGTTGCAGGTGGCGGTTGTGAGCGAACACCAGAACGCGGCCCGGCACACGGCGAATGATGTGCGCAAGGATGTCGGCCATCAGAGCATCGCGCTGGCCGAGGAGCCTCTCGGTGCGATCAGGCGCTGCGACCGCGAGAGTCGCGTGGTAGCCGAGCAAGGTGCGCGCCACCCGCGAATGCTGCCGGGCTTCGTCGAACGCTTCGCGCCCGCTCCGGCGACTCCACTCGGGTTGCTGGGATCCAAACTCGAGAAGCAAGTCCTCGACCATCAGACGCAGTGCCTGTGCCGCTTCGGTCCCGCCGAATGCCTGCGTGGGGTCCATCATCGCCGCCGGATTCTCCCAGGGCGCGTCAGGCCCGAGCAAGGCATCGATGCGCGCGCGCCGTTCAGCGGAGGCTGCGCCCACCCGTTCCAGATAATCGAGTGCCACCTGCAGGCAACGTCGCGGACTGTCGGTGCCCCACATCTCCATCGGGCCGTCGAAGCCATAGACGCGCAGGCGGCGCTGACGCGCGACGTCCTGGTTGTACGCGCGCATCCAGGCGATCAACTCGCGATTGGCCTCAAGAGCGCCGAAGCCATGGCTCGTGCCATCCACGCACGCCGCCTCGAGAGTCTGGTTTCCTTCGCCCATCACGTACGCATCGAGCGTCGCGCTCTTGGGGTAGCTGCTCTCGAGCGCGATGGCCGTGAAGCCGTGGACGCTGGCCAGCCGCTGAAAGAGTCGATTGCGAAATTGCAGGAACGCTTCGCCGCCGTGAAGCGGCTCGCCGAAACCCAGGACGCGCACGTCCGGGCCGAGCGCTTTCATCCATTGATCGATGTCGTGATCGAGTTGATCAGGCGCATCGAGCGTCATGGGGATCGCGTCGTGAGCAATCCAATCGGCCAGGGTGGTAGGCGTGGCGGGAGAGTGGTTCATGTGCGAGATCCCGCCACTATTGTAGCGGCGTCGGTCAGAAGTGCCGCCGGACCGTGACTGCACGGATCACTCGAAAAGTCAAGATTGACGCCCAGGTGTCGAAAGGCGTATTAAGCCTCTATCCCTTTTTTTCCTGACAACAGAGGTGCCCCATGACGGTTCCGCGCTCGATGACCGCCGACTTCTTTGCCGACTTCGAAAGGTGTCTCGCGTCTCCCGGTGATGATGTGACCCGTTTCTACGCCGACGCCTTCATGTTCGCCGGACCGGACGGCGCACGGGCCCTGACACGCGAGGCGTTCGCACAGGCGCTGCCGCGACGAGATGGGTTCTTCAAGTCCCTCGGGCTCGTGGCGTCGCACATCACGAACATCGACGAGATGATCCTGGACGAGCGCTATGCACTTGTGCAGACGACCTGGTCCATGAAATTCTGTCGCGACGATGGCAGCGTCGATCAAGTGCCGTTGGCCACCTCGTATCTGGTGGATGTTAAAGCCGATAAGCCACGGATCGTCGTGCAGTTGGATCATCAGAACTTTGTTGAACGCGCGCAACGCCGCTGACGAGCAGTGGCCCGTGATTACGCTGGCGCGGCGCTGATTTCGGCCTCGGGCCCGGGTCCGCGGCCGATGCGCAGAGCGAGCAAGGCCGCTGCCAGCGCGATGACCCCGGCGACCACGAACGTCAGCGCGTACGCTCCGAGCCAGCTGCGGGCAAGGCCGCCCGCCCAGGCCGCGGTGGCCGCGCCGACCTGGTGCGCGCAGAAGATCCAGCCGTACACCAGGCCGACGTGTCGCCGCCCGAAGGTGTCGGCGGTCAGCGCAACAGTCGGGGGAACCGTGGCGATGTAATCGAGTCCGAATAGGACGGCGAAGGCGATCAGGCCCGTCTGGCTGACGGTGAACGGCAAGAGCAGCAGCGAGAGCCCGCGGAAGCCATAGTAGAGACACAGCAGCTTGCGAGGGTCGTAGCGATCGGTCAGCCAGCCGGACGCGATCGTGCCGACGAAGTTGAAGACCCCCATGAGAGACAGGATCCCGGCCGCGACCACCTGACCGACGCCACACTCCACCGCATACGGGATGAAGTGCACGCCGATCAGGCCGTTTGAGGTCGCACCGCACACGAAGAACGTGGCGGCCAGCAACCAGAACGTCGGCGAGCGGAGCGCCACGCCCATAACGGCGCGGGCGGGCCGGTCCTCGACGGGCAGCGAGCGGAGCGTTGCATCGGTATCGGCCGATGCGCCACAGGGCTTCAAGCCCAGGCTGGTCGGATCATCGCGCATCAGGAACAGCGTTGGCAGCAAGGCGAGGGCCGACAGCGCCCCGAGCAGCCACGTGCTGGTGCGCCAACCGATGGTGTTGGCCAGCCACGCAAGCAACAGGACGAAGATCAATTGGCCGGCGGAGGTGGACGCGCCGAAGATCCCAGTGACAAGGCCGCGCCGCGCAACGAACCAGCGGTGCGCCACGGCCGCTCCGAGCACCGCCGCGACAAGGCCCGTGCCAATACCGCTCAGCGCACCCCAGAAGGCCACGAGTTCAACGGCCACGGCCATCCGCGCGCTGAGCGCCATGGCCAGGATGACGAGCAGCATCCCGGCGATCATCGTGCGCTTGGGGCCGAACCGTTCGATCAGCACGCCTGACAGTGGGGCTGCCAGGCCATACAGCAACAAACCCACCGACGCCGCGAAAGACAAAGTCGCCCGATCGAAGGCGCCGTCGAGCAGCATTGGCACCATGAACACGCCTGGTGCTGAACGGACGCCGGCGGCCATGATGATCAGCAAGGCCGTCACCGCGACGGCGATCCAGCCGTAGTACACCCGTGCTCCGATCCACCGCACCATATCGCCTCCTTCGGGTTCACTTCGAACGTTATCGTAAGGCGTCGAACGGCGCTGCACGATACCAGAAACGTCGACTTGTGTCGCATGGATGCGTCTGGCCAGGTCGACTCGCCTGGGCTACACTTGCGCTCAGGATCCACATATACATGAACACCGACCCCATACCTTCTTTGGAATCGCCCGCGCCCGTTGAGTCTCCTCCCTCAGTCAGCCCTGGAGCGCCGCCATCTCGGCCGGATCGCTCGAAGTGGTGGATCCCGGTCGTGGTGGGCGTCGGCGTTGTCGTGCTGGTCTGTGTCTGCGTGAGCGTTGGGTTCCTGACGGTGGGTGGCACCGCGCTCAAGATCGTGACCGACAAGCCGAAGATCGAAGCCGTGCTGGATCGCTTCATGTCGGCTATGGTCGATGGCGATACCCAGGCGGCGTTTGACCTCTATTCGCCGCGCGCTCAGGGCCAGATGACGTTGGATGATCTCGACAAGATGCTCGAGGGCAACAACGCCGCGCTCTTCAGCGGATATCGCTCCGTCGCCGTCGACACCTTCAACCTGTCGGCCGCGGCCAACACGAATCCGAACGCGCCGCAGGGCACGGTGGCCAAGATCGTAGGCACGGTCACCTACGTCGGGGGCATGCGGGGCCAAATCGAGGCGACGCTCGAAGAAGACAACGGCGAGTGGCGCTTGTTCTACGTCTTTATCTCGGTTCCTCCTGACAAGATCCAGTGATGGCTTGGCGATTGCTTGGTCACGATGAGTCGGGCCGTGAGCGTGCTACGCCGTCGCAACGGCCTGGCAGTGAGTGTCCACTTTCGGAAGGAGATTGAAGTGTCGATGGTACGGGGAGTGAATTCCGGAATCTCGTTCGCGCTCGAACTGGCGATGCTGGCCGCATTCGCTTACTGGGGCTTTACCGTGGGCGATGGGCTGGTGGCCTGGGGGCTGGCGATCGCGCTTCCGCTTCTCGGTGTGCTCATCTGGGGCCTGTTCTTCGCGCCGCGCTCGGCGAGGCGCCTGACGTTGTGGCCCGGCGCTCTGTTGTCATGGGCGCTGTTTCTGCTGGCGGCAGCGGCCCTTTGGTTGACGGGGCAGACGGCTCTGGCCCTCGCTTTGGCGGTCATCGCCAGTGCCAACCGGCTTCTGACTCTATATACGAAGCAATGGTGAGCCTGCTGCGCGCCTGAGTCGTCGATCCAGCTGGGTACAATCGACGGTCGCGGCCAACTCCGCCGCGGGGGGATCGATGAAACCAAGAGATGTCGCGGACTACGTGTTCCTCGCCCTGGTGTGGGGCGTGTCGTTTCTGGTTCTGTTGAAGGTGGTCGCTGCGTTCGGCTGGATTGGCGCCGTCGCGTTTCGGTGTTTCGTGGCGGGCCTGACGCTCCTGGCCGTGGCGGTGGTGACGCGGCGGCGGCTCGACTTCTCGCAGCGCTGGTGGCATTTCGCCGTGGTCGGCGCGACGACCGTGGCGGGCCAGTTGATCGGCCTCTCGTACTCGACGCCTCGGATCGGCACGGCGATGGCCGCGATCCTGGTCGCCGCGATTCCGTTGTTCTCGATGATCATTGGTCAGGTCTGGGGCCTCGAGTCGCTCTCGGCGACCGGGCTGATCGGCCTGCTCCTGGGCATCGGTGGCATCCTGCTCCTGGTCGGTTTTCCGGCGGTCGTCGTGACAGGCGACTTCATCACGGGCTGCATCGCCTCGATGGTCGCGGCGTTCTGCGCGGCCTTCGGCAGCAACTACGCCAGCCGCTACCTGCGAACGGCCGGGTCGCTCGAGATCACGATGGGGTCGTTCCTGTGGGGTGGGGTGATGACCCTGCCGCTCCTCCTCTGGGTGCCCGTCCCGCGCGCGACGGTCCTTGAAGACCTTGGCTATCTGCTCATTGCGGGCGCGATCATGAGCGCGCTGACGTACGTGATCTACTTTCGCCTGGTGTCATCGATCGGCGCGACACGCACGATCACCGTGGAGTTCGCGGTGACCGTGGTGGCTGTATTCGTCGGGACTGTCTTCCTGGGCGAACCTCTGACTGTGTTTCAGTTTCTTGGCGCCGCGGCGATCGTGATCGGCTGTCTGCTGGTGTTAGGCCTGATCCCGGGTTTCGCGCGTCTGCCCGCCGGCTCTAGCGGAGCGGCCGAGGGGGAATCCTGAGCGCCTCCGAATTGCGCATAGCCATTCACGCAAGGCGCGCACGCCCGGTTCTGTTTATCACCGGTAGACAATCGGAGCCGGCATGCGGATACTCTGTCTGTGATCTTCGCGACCTATAACCTTCGGCACGGCGGCCGCGCCGGGCAGCGCCTTCATTGGCAGCGCCTGCTCGACGCATTCGATCCTGATGTGCTGCTGCTTCAAGAAACGTTGGATCCGACGCATTACCTGGCGGCCGATGCTTTCGCGCGTCACGCCGAGCGCATCGTGTGGCAGCCGCTGCCGGCTCGACGGTGGGGCAGTGCGATCCTGGTGAAGGAAGGGATGGTGCGGCCGCTGACGGTGCCCGGCTTCGAAGGCTGTGTGGTCGGCGCCGAGATCAGTGACACGGCCTGGTGCCGCGCCACCGGGAGGCCCGTGCGCATCTTTAGCCTGCATGTGCCGGCGCCATACAAGCGCCCGATGAACGCCATCCTCGATCATCTGGCGACTCTCGACGACTCCGCTGACCTGGTGCTGGGCGGTGACTTCAACCTGGCTACGGGCATGCGCCATCGGTCCGAGCCGATTCCGAGCGATCCGCCCTGGCTGCTCGAGCGCCTTCGACGTTCGTTCAACCTTCTCAGTTGCTGGCAGACCGTCCATCCCAACCGCGATCTTGCGCAAACTCTGCGGTGGTCGGGCAATCCGGCCGCGCCTTACCACTGCGACGGGATCTTCATCCCCGCCGCGTGGTATCGGCATCTCGACGACTGCGAAGTGATCGCTGGCCCCGACTGGGACCCGCTCAGCGACCACAACCCCGTGGTTGTTTCCCTCGACCAGGGGCGCCTGTTGCCACGGCCCTCACGGAGCCGCGCGCCTAAACGGCGCTGAGGCGAACGACTACTTTAGACCCGCGCTGTTGCCATGGTCCCGAATGTAGGCATGCAAGGCAGCGGCGCCTTCCAGACAACGCCAACTCCTCTCCGTCAACGCCCGTTCGCGTCGCGCGATCGCGGCGAGGGTGCGTTGCGGTTGCCCACCCTCCAGTTCCTGTAACGTCAGCCGAATCGCGTCGAAGTCATGATCGGCCTCGCGCAACAGAGCGACGACGCGCAGGCGGCGCATCTGGCGTTCGTCGTAGAGCCGATAGCGATTGGCGTTATCGCGCTTCGGGTGCAGCAGCCCCTGCCGCTCCCAGAAGCGCACGGCCGAGGGCCGCACCCCGACAGCTCTGGCGGCTTCGCTCACGGTCAGACGCCCGCCATGGGCTGCGGACGTTGGCAGTTGCGTTGCCAGCACGTCGAGGGCGCGGCGGGTCGTGTCGAGTTGAGCTCGCGTCCGTGCCAGTTGCACATGGCGCTCGTCGATCTCGGCCAGAGCCTCGGCGATCCGGCCGCCGTGAAGGGCCTGCATGATGGCGCGCGTTGACTCGTTTCCGAAGCCTTCGATGAGCTTGCGGGCCGTGAGCAGCGCCGCGAGGTGGCGAGCGCTGTAGAGCCTGTATCGGGAAAGGCTTCGATCCACCCCTGGGAGCAGACCGGCAGCCTCATAGTTTCGCACCTGCTGCACGCTGATGCGGGCGGCGCGCGCCAGATCCGCCGTTCGAAGTTGTCGCTCAACACTCACGTTAAACATTCAATCTCCAGTGGAGGGTTTTTGGACATATTCCGCCGAAAAACTCCACCCGAGGGCCGATAAGTCTAAAGACTTGCATCTATGTTCTAGAATGGCATTGTAACTCGATCGTTCGTCTCCCCATCCCCCAATTCAGGAGTCAGCCATGACTGATCGTCGGTTCATCGAAGTCCGAGGCGCTCGCGAGAACAACCTGAAGGATCTCTCGCTCGACATCCCCAAGCAACGGATCACCGTTTTTACCGGGGTGTCGGGCTCGGGAAAGTCGTCGCTGGTGTTCGATACCATCGCGGCCGAGGCACAGCGGCAACTCAACGAGACCTTCACGGCTTTCGTCCAGGGCTTCCTGCCGAACTATGGCCAGCCGGACGTCGATCACATCGAGCACCTCAACGCTCCGGTCATCATCGATCAGAAGCGCGTGGGCGGCGGGTCGCGCTCGACGGTCGGCACCTATACCGACATCGCGGCGCTGCTGCGTCTGCTCTTTTCGCGCGTCGGCCAGCCCTTCGTCGGCCCGGCGTATGCGTTTTCCTTCAACACGCCCCAGGGCATGTGCCCCGAGTGCGAGGGCATCGGCCGAACGGTGCAGCTCGACCTGCATCGCTTCCTCGATCGCAACCTGTCGCTCAATGCCGGCGCCGTCCAACATCCCGACTTCAAGCCCGGCAAGTGGCTCTGGAAAACGTACACGCTCTCGGGCCTGTTCGACAACGACAAACCGATCCGCGACTACACGCCCGACGAACTTGAGGCGCTCCTCCACGGAGCCGACATCCGGGTGTCGTTTGGCGAGATCGGGTTGAACTACGAGGGCCTGGTCGAGCGCTTCACGCGCAGCTATCTCAAGAAAGACACGGCCGCGATGTCGGAGCGGAACCGCGCCGTCTTCGAGCAGTTCACGACCGCGCAGACCTGTCCGCTGTGCCACGGCGCGCGCCTCAATCAGGCGGTGCTCGCCTGCCGCATCAACGGCTTCAACATCGCCGAGTTGGCCGACCTCGAGGCGACCGAGCTCATCGGGCACCTCAAGGGCTTCACCGAGCCGGCGGCGGCTCGCCTCGCCGGACGCCTCGCCGAGCGCGTGCAGCAGCTCATCGACATCGGGCTGGGTTATCTCAGCCTCAGCCGCGAAACCCCAACGCTCTCGGGCGGCGAGTCTCAGCGGGTCAAGATGATCCGGCACCTGGGCAACAGCCTGACCGACATGCTCTACATCCTCGATGAGCCGAGCGTCGGCCTGCATGCCCGCGACGTCGATCGCATGAACACGCTCCTGCGCAAACTTCGCGACAAGGGCAACACCGTGCTGGTGGTCGAGCACGACCCCGATGTGATGGCGATCGCCGATCACCTTGTGGATATTGGCCCGCGGGCCGGCATCCACGGCGGCGAGATCGTGTTTCAAGGTTGCTTTGAGGATCTCAAAAAGGCCGACACGCTCACGGGCCGGCATCTCAGCCTGCATGAGCCGGTCAAGACCGAGGTCCGCAAGCCCACGGGCTTCCTGACGGTGCGCGACGCGACGCTGCACAACCTCAAGAACCTCACGGTGGACATCCCGACGGGCGTGCTGACGGTCGTCACGGGCGTCGCAGGCTCCGGCAAGAGCACGCTGATCAACGACGTCTTCCTCGAGCAACATCCCGAGGCGATCGTGATCGACCAGGCGAAGGTGACGGCCAACAGCCGATCGGCGCCGGCGACCTACACCGGCATCATGGACGAGATCCGCAAGGCCTTCGCCAAATCCAACCAGGTGAACGCGTCGCTCTTTAGTTTCAACTCCGAGGGCAGTTGCCCGAACTGCAACGGACTCGGCGTGGTCTACACCGATCTGGCGTTCATGGCCGGCATCGCGACCGAGTGCGAGGTCTGCGAGGGCAAGCGTTTCAAACCCGAGGTATTGGCCTACCACCTGCGCGGCAAGACCATCAGCGATGTCCTCGATATGACTGCCGAAGAGGCGCTGGCCTTCTTCACCGAAAAGAAGATCAGGCCGGTGCTGCAGGCCCTGAACGACGTCGGACTGAGTTACCTGAGGCTCGGCCAGCCGTTGAGCACCGTCTCGGGCGGCGAAGGCCAACGACTGAAACTCGCGACGGAGTTGCACAAGCAGGGCAGCATCTACGTCATGGACGAGCCGACCACGGGCCTGCACCTCTCCGACATCGGCTTGTTGATGGCCCTCAATGACCGGCTGGTCGACGCGGGTAACACCGTGATCTTGATCGAGCACCACCTCGACGTCATCCGCCAGGCGGATTGGCTCATCGACCTCGGCCCGGAGGGCGGCAGCGCCGGCGGTCAGGTGCTCTTCTCGGGTCCGCCGGCCGACATCCACGCCTGCGAGCGCAGCATCACCGGCCGCTTCATCTAGTCGCTTCCTCTCGCCCGCTGCCGGTCTTGATCTGCGTCGACCAACGACCCGGCTGTCACTGTGGCCTGACACGGATCCGTACATCGGGTGCGGATCCGTCGCGTCGGGATCGAAATGGGCAAGTTTGTCCTCAGGTTTGAGACGCCTGGGTCTGCGCACACCTGTGCTGTAGGGCCCCAGATTGGAATCATGTGATTGACGTTACGCGGAATCGCTGAACAAATGCCCTATGGGAGTGGGGCGGGCGCAGCATATAACTGTCAAATCGGCCCAACGCCCTGCGTTTTGCTTCGAAGTTAAAGAAATCATAGGCCACTGAGGGGCTCTTCGACATGAGGATCGCGAGTCTGTTTCCGGTCGAGGCCATTCACCTTCACACGAAGGCGACCACTTCTACCGAAGTGATCGAGCAATTGGGCGGCGCCCTGAACCGATCGGGGTACGTGAAGCCCGGGTTCGTCGCCGCCACGCTGGCGCGCGAAGCCACGATGCCCACCGGCCTGCCTCTGGGCGGCGAGATCAACGCTGCCATTCCACACGTCGACGCTGAATATGTCGAACGGCCGGCGCTGGCGCTGGCCACTCTCCAGGAGCCGGTCGTCTTCCGAAACATGGTCGATCCCGACTCCGAAGTTCCTGTGCGACTCGTCATCATGTTGGCGCTCGACAACCCTAAGTCGCAGGTCGACATGCTCCAACAGGTCGCCGAGATCCTGCAAAGCCCGGCGATCGTGGATCGTTTGATGGCGGCATCATCGGCGGACGAGGTCATGACCGTGCTCGACGCAGTAGGCCCGACGTCCCAATCTTAGGGGCGTTGTTCAGTCGGACTCACCTCAGGAGAGACCCACATGAGTTCCTCGAAACCCAAAATGATCCTGGTGGCCTGCGGCACAGCTGTCGCGACGTCGACGGTGGTCGCTGTCGCCATCCGCGAGGCCTGCCAGGCCGCGGGCATCGCGGTGCAGACGCGCCAGTGCAAGGCCTCTGAGGTTCCGATGCTGGCGCCGGATTGCGATCTGATCGTGACTACGACGCCCGTTCCGCAAAACCTGGGCAAACCTGTGATCCAGGGCCTGGCGTTCCTGACCGGCATCGGCAAAGCCCAGGTCCTGCAACAGATCATCGACACGCTCAAGGCGGCGTAGCGTAGCGCGCAACCGATCTGGCGGCGATCGGCCGGATGGGCTGAGCAGAAGGGAGGGATAGGGGGCTCTCGCACTGACTCATCATCGGCTCGCGATGTCATTCGTTCGCCATCATCATCTTATCCTGGCGAACGCCAACTCTCTGAGGAGGCAATATGGATGCGTTCCTTGCATCACTGAAAGCGTTTGTCGATACGCTCGGTTCGACCGTGCTGCTGCCCGTGTTTATCTTCGTGTTCGCCGTCATCCTGGGCGCCAAGCCCGGGCGCGCCTTCCGATCCGCGATCACGATCGCGGTGGCTTTCATCGGCATCAACCTGGTGATTGGCCTCATGCTCGGCGCCCTCGGGACTGTTTCGGGCGCGATTGTGACCAACGCGGGCATCCAGCGCGACATCCTGGACGTCGGCTGGCCGTCGGCCGCGGCGATCGCGTTCGGCTCGTCCGTCGGTTTGTGGGTGATCCCGATTGGCCTCATCGTCAACCTGGCGTTGCTGCTGACGGGCGTCACCAAGACGCTCAACGTCGACCTTTGGAACTTCTGGCATTATGCGTTCGCGGGCTCGCTCGTGGTCGCGATGACCAACAACCTGGCCCTCGGCCTTGTGGCTGCCGCTCTGTACGCGGCGCTGATGCTGTTCTTCGCCGACTGGACCGGCCCGGCGGTTCAGAAGTTCTACAACCTGCCGAGCGTGTCGATCCCGCACGGCACGTCGGCGGCCTATGTGCCGCTGGCGATCCCGATCAACTGGCTGCTTGACCGGATCCCGGTCGTCAAGGACTGGAACATCAATCCCGAGAACATCCAGAAGCGGTTGGGCCCGACCTTCGGCGATCCCATGATCGTCGGCCTCGTCATCGGCCTCGTCCTGGGCGTCATCGGCTACGGTTGGCCGGTGTTCTTCCAGGGCCAGCAGGCTGATGGCCTGCAGCTGACGGCCAAGATACTGACCCTGGGTGTTCAGTTGGCGGCTTCCATGGTGCTGCTGCCCCGCATGGTCGGCATCCTGATGGAAGGCCTGATCCCGGTGTCGGAAGCGGCGCGTGAGTTCATGCAGAAGCGCGCGGCCGGCCGTGACATCTACATCGGCCTCGACTCCGCGATCCTGATCGGACACCCGTCCGTGATCTCGAGCGCTCTGCTCCTGGTCCCGATCGCGATCCTGCTCTCGGCGATCCTGCCCGGCAACCGCGTGTTGCTGGCCGCCGACCTGGCCGTGATCCCGTTCGTGATCGCGATCTTCGCGCCGATGACCCGCGGGAACGTGTTCCGCATCGTCGTGATCGGCACGATCGCGCTCGCCATCGGCTTCTATGTCGGCAACCTGATCTCGCCGCAGATGACAACCGCGGCCGTGCAGGCCAACTTCGCGATGCCGCAGGGCGTCACCCAGATCACCAGCATCGCTGACGGGTTCATCTGGATCCCGCTGGTGTTCATGTGGCTGGGCAGCCTGGGGGGTGGCATGGGCTGGCTCGGGCTGGCCATCATCCTCGCCGGCGTCGCCGCTGCGTTCTACTTCTACAACCGCAGCCGCAAGGCGTGGGAAGTGGCCGCTGGCGCAGTGGAGGAGGGGGCTCGGCCGTAATCCTGGCGGTTGAGCAAACGATCTGACAAAGGGGGGCGCGCAAACGCCCCCCTTTCGCTTCAGTGACGGAGCCTGCAACGATGCGCGACTTTCTCGTTTCGGTCATGGGGCCCTGGTTTGGCTGGCTATACGACTTCTACGACGCTCACGCGCTGTGGATCAATGCAGTGGTCATCCTCTACGGGTTCGTGATCGTGCTGTCGTGGAATAATCTTGTGGGCATCCGGCGGCGCCTGGTCGAGGACCTGATCGATCAGGTCCGCCGAGATCCGACCCTCACGACAGACCCGTCGCAGATCGATGCGACCCTTGCCTGGGAGTTGGCGGTGGCCGGTGCCCGTTTTCCGTGGGTCGCTCGCCAGAACGCGCTCTGGCCAAGACGCACGTCGGTCGAGGCCGTGCGCGCCTTGCTGCCCGTCGAGGGGCTCTTGGCGGAGGCCCGCAAAACGCTCGTCCCCTGACGAACTTGCGGCTGGCTTCCCTGACGGAAGTCTCCCCTGTAACGCGACCTCCTGACGCCGGTCGTGGCCCGCCGCGAGCCGTTGTACACTCGGCAATCGTTGCGCAGGGCATCTGCCGGGTCACCACCCACACCTGGCGATTGCGCCGATGAAAGGGAGCGCGTCAGCATGGCAACTGCCAAAGGTGATCAAGCGATTCGCGCGCCGCGACTGCCCCGCGCCGGCGACCGCGCCGTGCCGCAGACCCTGGCCGATCAGGCCGACTATCAGGGTTTTGCCTGGGCCGGGGCGAGCTTCGCGCGCCAGTCGGCCAGCCGGCTGATCCTCGAACAGGGCACGCTGCAACGCGTCACGCTGGCGGGGGCGCGGTGTGTCGCGTCGCGTTGGAGCGATCTGCGTCTCGAACAATGTGATGCGGCCGGGCTGGATCTCGAACGCGCGCATCTGCGGCGGCTTGAATGGCTCGGCGGCCGCTTGCTCGGAGCGCGTTTCTTTGGTGCGCAGCTTGAGGACGTGCTCTTCCGCGAGGATGTGCTCGAGGATGCGCTGTTCGTCTCGGCGACGTTCAAGAGCGTGCGGTTCGAACAGTGTCGACTGGCTCGCGCGTCGTTTGCCGGCGCCGACCTCTCGGGCGTGGTCTTCGCCCAGTGTGATCTCAACCAGGTGGATTTGCGCGGCGCGAGCCTGACCGGCACCGATCTGCGAGGATCCACGATAGAAGGTCTCCTGGTTCAGCCTCAGGATCTGGCTGGCGCGATCATCGAACCGGCGCAGGCCGTGCAGATGGTGGGCTTGCTGGGTGTCACGGTTCGGTCGGTGGACGACTGACGGGCGGGTTCCTGCCTTGGCGCATCGGTGGAACCATTCTCCGCCTTCTCGCGTTGTCCCTCATGCGTTGACAGTCGCTCAGAGCGAACATATCCTCAAGGGGTGTCTAGCCCACAAGAGTCGGTCTCGGCCGACGTCGCTCTGAGCGATCTATTAATGCGCATAGCCACTATCCCAACACCGAGCTTGATTTGCACTTTTTCGTCAGCAACCAACCGAATCAACCCTACGTCCCGTTAAGCCTTTGCAGCTACCAAGCCATGATTGCCCAACAACCGGCGGCACCTGAGCGAGAAGAGCAGGGCGATCATCCGCCATCCAGGAGGGGCTATGCGTCATCTGATCGTGTTTCTTCCAGGGATCATGGGGAGCGCACTGCAAAAGGACGGCCAGGACGTCTGGGCCCTCTCCGGCGAAGGCCTGTGGCACTACCTCACCAGCTGGGGCGGCTCTGTGCAAGGGCTCGCTGTTGCGCAGGACGACGGCCTCACGGATGACCTCGGAGACGGCATCAAGGCCGCCCGTCTGATCGAGGACCTGCACAGTGTGCCCGGTCTGATCGAGCACGCCGGATATGGCCTGCTCTCGCGTCGCATCCCCGAGTTCTTTGAGATCACGCCTGGCTCGATCCACGCTCCGCGCGATGAGGCCAGCTTCTTCCCGTTCCCCTACGACTGGCGCCGCGACAACCGGGTCTCGGCGCGAGGGTTGCAGCGCTTCGTGGAAACTCAACTACCGCGCTGGCGAACCTGGAGCGGAGCGCGGGACGCTCAAGTGATTCTGATTGGCCACAGCATGGGCGGCCTCGTCGCGCGTTACTACGTTGAGGCGCTGGGCGGCTGGAAACACTGCCGTGCGCTGATCACCATTGGGACTCCGCATCGCGGCGCTCTCGGCGCGCTGGATACGATCAGCAACGGCTTCAAGAAACTCTCGTTTGATTTCAGTGGCCTCGTACGTTCGTTTGCGTCGATCTATCAATTGCTGCCGATCTATCCGGCCGTTCAGATCGATGGACGCTTTGTGCGCGTTGCCGAGGCCGACTCGCTGCCTAACGTCGACAGCGCCCGCGCCGCCGCCGCTCGCACCAACTTCCACGAGGTCATCCGGCTTGAGCGCGAAGCGCATCTTCACGAGTCCGGCTATCGCCAACTCCTGATCCCGTGGGTGGGCACGCGTCAGGATACGTGGCAGTCGGCGACGCTGGCACAAGGGCATCTGGTCCCGAGCTATCAACCGCCAATGGGCCTCGATGCGAGCCTGGCCGACGGCGATGGCACCGTGCCGCGCGTCTCCACAGTCCCTGCCGGCCTCGAAAACCAACAACTGGAGCGCTTCGCCGTGGAGCGCCATGGCTGGCTCACGAACGCGGAAAACACGCTCGAACCCCTGCTGGATACGCTTCAGCAAGTAGGCGCCGCAGCGGTGCCCGGAGACTTTCGCGGCGCGCTCGAGTCTCAAGCGCGCGCAACGATTGGGTTGAGATTGCCGTCGGTCTTCTACGACACCCCCGAGCCAACCGTCACAGTGCGCGTTCGCGGAGCGACCACGTCGATGCCGCTGCGGATCGACGTGCGGAGCGTATCCGTCTCGGGCACCGAAGCGTCATCGCAACGCCACGAGACCAGCGTCGAGCCCGACGGTTCAGTGGAAGTGTCACTGGCGGGCCTGAGGGCGGGGCTCTACACACTGACAGCGCGGCCCGTTGACCCCACGGGCCCCCGGGCGCCGACGGCCGTGCATGGCCTCTTCGAGGTGGTGACATGAAGGATTATTACGACTGGACCCAGGCCGAGCCGCGTGCGCTTGCGCGTTTTGTCAGACCCCAGGACGGCGTCGAGGCGTTCAGGCTGCCGCGCTACATCAACCGGCTCGACCTTCTTCAGGCCGAGGGTCCGGTTGGCCTGGCGGCTGCCCTGTACCGGGCCGTGGCCCAACGCGGCCCGAACTACGACCTCGCGCCGTTCGACCCGCGCGCGGGAGTCGTTCAGAAGGTTCGAGCGCCCGTCAAGATCCTGCAGGAGGGTCGCGCAACCTGTCTTGACCTGGCTGTGCTGTTTGCCGCGCTTTGTCTCGAGAACGAGCTCCTCAGCCTGATCGTGGCGCTGGAGGGGCATGCCCTGGCGGGCCTCTATCGACAGCGCACGCGCCGTGACGCCGGCAAGCCCCCGAAAGGTCTCGCCTGGGATCGCGGAGTTCTGACAGACCTCAACACGCTGCGGGAACTGGTCGACGCCGGGGATGTGCTTCTGGTCGAGTGTACGGGCATGGCGCGAAGCCAATCGCTTGACGCGTCTCAGCCGGAAGGGCAGGGGCGCGAGGCGAGCGGATTCCTGTCGTTCGAGCGCGCTTGCGTGGCCGGATCCGAGCAGGTGGCGCGCGCCGCCACGACTGCCGATTTGCCCGGCCAGAAGCAACGTCGTTACCTGTACACGCTCGACATCCACGACCTTCAGACGCGGCAGGGATTCGAGCCCGTGGACGCCTCCGAGCCTTCCGGAGGCCTGACACTCAATGCCCCCCATGCCATCAACGTCGTGAACCAGGGAGGGGGCGACATCAACATCACGGGCGACCTCGTCGGGAACAACAAATCCTGGAAGCGGACCGGCGACGACATTCGGACGGGCGACCTCTCAGGCACAGGGGTCGCTGTCGGCGCCGGAGCGCACGCAACTGTCACGGGCGGCGCTGGCTCACCTGAGTTGGCCTTGCTGTATGCGGCCGTCTATCGCCAGATCGCGCGGCGGCCAGACGACCCGAGCGTCGAGAAGGATGAACTGCGGGAGGCCGTGCAGCACCTGGAAAAGGAAACGGCCAAAGGCGATCAGGCCAACGAGGGCCGGTTGGAGCGTTGGGTGAACCACCTGGCCGGAATGGCGCCCGATATCCTCGAAGTGATGGGCGCCGCGCTGAGCGGCCCGCTCAGCGCGGCTGGCGTGATCCTCAAGAAGGTGATTGAGCGCGCGGGCGCTCCACCCGTTGCCTGATGCCGGTAGGCGCCAGTCACGTGGCTGGCGCCCACCGGCGCTTTCATTGAGCTCGCCGCATGATCTCGGCATCCGTCAGGTCGGGCAACTGAAGGCCCCAGAAGGCGTTCGTCTCCGTCCGGTACAGCTGCGCGAAGGGGCCCGAGAGGGCGGCCTCAGGATGCATATACGCATCGAGCACAAAACCATTCGACGTGCTGAGAAAGTTTGTCCAACGTTTTGGGGCGGATGGTAGGAAGAGCAGGGGAGTGATCGTCAACGCACGGACAGGGCCGGGCCAAAGGACTCGGCCCGGCCCTGTCCGTGCGTCTCGGCGTCCATCGCCGACGCCGTGCGTCCGCGTTTCAGCCCTCCACGTGCCAGAAACGGGTCAGGGCGGGTCGAGGGCCAGGCCGCGCAGGAAGTCGCCTCGCACATTATCTAACTAGATATTAGATAATGATAGTGCCCGGGGACCGGGATGGCCTGCCAAAAGCCCCCCAGGGCCTGGCTATGATGCTTCGTCGTTGTCTCAGGTGCCTGCATGAGCCAGCGCGCCGATGCTCGCACGAACCCATTGAGTTTGAGGTGAAGGCACTGTTCCTCAACGTTGCAGATTGCCATTGACCCTCAGACCGACTGGTTCTGTTTCTGTTGCATCTGCCCCACTTCTTTTTGGTCCTTCGTTGGCGCTCGCCCTGGCACTCGTCGGGCCCTGTCTGGGCGCGCCGAGATGCGCGACGCACCAGGCCTCTCTCACGTTGATCGTTCGTGATTGTTCCGAACGTATGTTCTATGCCGCCGATTTCGAGGAAGCCCGTAGCTCGGCCCGATCGCCCCGCTCTCTCCAGGCAGGCTGGGTCGGGCGGAGCGATCAGTGCACGGCCCAGCGTTGGAGCAATCGCTCTAGATCCTGGCCACGCACTGGCTTGCCGATGAAGTCATCCATCCCGGCTTCCAGACAGCGTTCACGATCCTCGCGCATAGCGTTGGCAGTCATGGCGAGCACTGGGACGTGAATGCCGCGCGCCGTCTCGAGCAGCCGGATGCGGGCCGTCGCCTCAAGCCCATCCATGACCGGCATCTGGCAATCCATCAATATCGCGGCGTAACGATCCGGCCCCGCTTCGTAGGCGGCCACCGCCTGCAGGCCGTCATTGACCAGGTCGAGAGCGTATCCCAGCTTCTCGAGCTGCAGCCTCGCCACCGTCTGGTTCACGGGATTGTCTTCGGCGAGCAGGATCCGGATCCCATTCGGCTCAACGGCTCTGGGTCGCGGCGAGATCGACTCGTGGACGGGCTGTCGGTGTTGGGGCGGCAGAGCGTCTTGTTGCGCCGAGCACAGGGCCTCGACCACTGCCGCCAAGGCTGAACGTTTGAGGGGTCGGGTGAGGAGCGTTTCGCCCGCGTCGACATGATGGCCAGGACAAGCCAGCACCACGCGCGGCCGATCCGACCAACTGGCGGAGTGCGCCAGGGCCTTTCGAGCTTCGACGGCAGCCGGTTCACCGTCCCACATGCCCACAAAAACGCCGCGCATGTCCCCCGGCGCGGTCTCTGCCGCCTTCTCCGGATCCACCCAAAGGGCCTCCACGCCGAGGTGGCGCAGGTGATTTATCAAGATGTGTGCGGAGAGCTGGTCGGGCTCGACCACCATGACCTTGGCCCGAGGCGTGCCGCTGAAGGCTGGTGTCGCCGCCGTCAGGACGTTCAGCGGCACGTCGACCGTCACCGTCGTGCCCTGCCGCAGCTGGCTGTGCAACGTGACCTCGCCGCCCATCAGAGTCACCAGGCGCTTGACGATGGCCAGACCGAGGCCAGTGCCGCCGTAGCGACGCGTCGTCCCCGGATCGGCTTGCTCGAATGGATGGAACAGACGCGCCTGGACTTCTGGCGCGATGCCGACGCCCGTGTCCTCGACGCTGAGGCGGAGACGTAGGCCGCCGGTCAGGGCATCGGCATAACCGTCAAGCCCGATCAGGACACGGCCGGCGCTGGTGAACTTCAAAGCATTCCCAAGGAGGTTGAGGACGATCTGGCGCAAGCGCCCGGCGTCCGCAGCCACCAGAGCCGGAAGCCCGGGATCGATCAGGGTGTACAGCCTGACGCCCTTCTGGCTGGCCTTCAACGCCAGGATATCGGCCGTGCTCTCGATCAGGTCGCTCAGGTTCGTCGGGCGCGGATCCAGCTCGAGCTTCCCGGCCTCAAGCTTGGAGAAGTCCAGGATGTCATTGATGATATCCAGCAACGTCTGCCCGGAGTCGAGCACGATGCGCAACATGTCCCGGCCTTCGACGGTGGGCACCAGATCCTGCAGGAGCTCAGCCATGCCGATGATGGCGTTCATGGGCGTGCGGATCTCGTGGCTGACGTTGGCGAGGAAGTCGCTCTTGGCGCGGCTCGCGGCCTGTGCTTCTTGCGCCAGGGTCTGCGCGGTGGCCAGGGCGCGCTCGAGTTCCTGGTTGGACGTGAACAACGCCCGCTCCATGGCCTTGCGTTCCGTGACATCCGAGAAGACCACGACAGTGCCGTGTTCCTGCTCTTCGAGTTGCCGGGCGGTGACGGTCACCGACAGCTCGGTCAAGGATCCGTCCCGACGGCGGTATTGGACTTCTCGGGCAGCGCCGGCCAGGGACAAGGCGTCCGGCGCCCCCTGCCCGTCGTTCTCAGGCACCGGCGGCAGGATCCCGGCCTGGGACGAGCCGATCATGGCCCGGGCCGTTGTATTGAGGATCCGCTCGCCGGCGGGGTTGATGTACTCGCACTGACCAGCAGGGTCATACACGGCCACGCCCTGACCAAGCGCGCGCAAGACGACCTGGGCGAAGTCGCGCTCATCTTTGATCTGGGTCTGCAACGACTTGCTTGCCTGGATGTCTTCGATCAGGCCGATGACCTGGGCGACATGCCCGGCAGCGTCGCGTTCGAAGACCAGCTCCCTGCCCCTCAACCAGCGCCAGCTGTCTGAGGCGTCGCGCAACCGGTATTCGACCTCGACCACGGCGCCGTCCGGCTGGTCGGACATGTCGCGCAACATGAGCGAGTACGCCGCCCCATCGTCGGGATGCAGGTGCGCGAGGATGAAGGCCTCCCACCCCACTTCTTCCACCAACGCATCCGCGTAACCGAGCATGCCTGACAGCGAGCGGTTTTGGTAGACCAGGCCTCCGTTCGCCGCCCCGATGCGCACGTCGAGGACATACAGGGTGCTGGGGACCGTTTGGGCGACGCGCTCAAACAGATGCTGGCTCGCCGCGAGCTGACGTTCATGCGCGCGCAGCTGATCGAGGGCCAGACGCTGCTCGGTGATGTCGCTGACGTTACCGATCACGTCCCGCCGCAAGCCGGTGCTGTCCGGCATCAGACGTGCGACGTCTCGCAGCCAGCGCGTCCCGCCTTCAGCCAACGTGATGGCGTATTCGACGGTGGCCTCACCGTGTTCGGCCAGTTCGGCCCGCCAGCGGTCAGCCTCGGCACGCGGGCCGCTGCCAAGCAGGCCGATGTCGGTGGCGGCGAGGATCCGCAAGGCGGGTTCGACGCGATAGAGCTCGAGGATGTTGGCGCTGACAAACGACAGGCGCAATCCGCCCGGCGTGGTGCCGTCAGGGGCCAACCCATAGATCACGGCCGGGGCGCCGCGGAGGATGTCGTTCAGGCGGTTCAGGTGGCGCTGGTGTTCGTCGGCATCCTGAACCATCCGAGCCGCCTGTCGAGAGCGCCGCATGATCCATTCGGATAGCCCGAACGCCGCCACGGATCCACCGGCGAAGACAAGCGCCGTCGAAAGCGAGTCGAGGCCGAGCCAGGGCAGGATCGGCAACAGGATCGTCTGGAACAGAATGATGGAAGCTGGCCGCGGCCATCCCGGATACCAGTGCGCGGCCAGCACGACGCCACCCAGGGCTGCAAAGACCAGGAGGTCCGGCCAGCCGAGTCCGAGGATCGCGGCATCGATCCCGATGCCGGCAAGGCCGTACAGCAGCAGGAACCACGTCGCAGGCAGGTGGAGAGGCCGGGACATGGTGTCCATGGAGAAAGCGGGATCACGACCGGGGCCGTGATCCCGCCTGTCACTCACGCGGGCAGCTTCGCTTTGGCGCAGGCGCGCAGCTTGGTGTCGACGCGCAGGATGTGGTTCACCAGCCAGGCAGAGGTCTGTTGCTGGAGATCGACGGCCAGGGCTGTCGTGGGCCCCTCGATCGCAAAGCGCTTCTGCATGGACGTGAACAGCTCGACAAACTGGGCGTGGGCCAGCTTGTTGGCGGATGCCGCCGGGCAGCGATGCTCCTCCATGCAGGTCTCTTCCTTGCCGAAGTGCATCACGGCGTACTGGCCGAGGA
>JBGAGY010000002.1:0-598886 GCA_044226485.1 Anaerolineales bacterium | reverse complement strand
ATGTGCGCCGCGTTTTCGCGGCGCACATCGGGATACTTCGGGACACTCCCGGTGTCTTATTCAACGTCAGACTCGAGGCAACGTCATGACCCAGTTCGAAGTCCACGACCCGACGATCCTGGCCAACGCCCGCGCGATTCTGGACGCCTGCAAGACCGGCGTCGAGATGCAGCAGGCCGTGCTCGACGCCGTCAGGCGCAACGAGACCTGGCGCGGCCAGCAGTGCGTCAACCTGCTCGCGCCCGAAGCTCCGACCAGCCCGACGGTGCGCGCTCTGCTCTCGTCCGAGATCGGCACGCGCGCGGCCGAAGGCCACATCGGATCGGTGCAGCGCTGGTTCGCCGGCACCAAGCACATCGACGAGGTCGAGGCCCTGTGCGTCGAACTGCTCAAACAGGCCTTCTCGTGCCACTACGCCGACCATCGCCTGATGGGCAGCATGCTCGGCAACATGGCCGTCTACTACGCCATGGCCGAGCCCGGCGACGTCGTCATGACGGTGTCGCAGCCCTTCGGCGGACACTCGAGCAACCGCGTCGACGGCCCGGCCGGGCAGCGCGGCCTCAAGATCGTCGACGTGCCCTTCGACCCGAACGAGTTGGTTGTGGATCTGGATCTCTTCAAGAAGATGGCGCCGCTGGTCAAGCCCAAGGTGGTCACACTCGGTCTGTCGATGACGCTCTTCCCGCAGCCGGTGCGCGAGATGAAGGCGATCGTGAAGGAATGGGGCGGGCGGATCTTCTTCGACGGCGCGCATCAGGCCGGCCTGATCGCTGGCGGTCAGTTCCAGGATCCGCTCGCCGAAGGCGCCGACGTGCTCTCGGGATCGGCCGGCAAGACCTTCGGCGGCCCGCAGAGCGGCATGCTGATGTGGAACGATCCCGCGCTGACCGAGCCGCTCACGCACGCGATCTTCCCGGTGCTGGCGGCGACGCATCAGGTCAATCGCGTCGCGGCGCTGGCCGTCGCGGCGGCCGAGATGATCGCCTACGGCAAGGCCTTCATGGCCCAGATCGTGGCCAACTCACGCGCGCTGGCGGCAGCGCTCGATGCCCGCGGCATCCCGGTGCTCGGCAAGCACAAGGGCTACACCACCACGCACCAGGTCATCGCCGACGTGCGCGCTCAGGGCGGCGGCCTCGACGTCGCTCATCTGCTGGCGCGCGCGAACCTGATCACGAACAAGAACCTGCTGCCGAACGACGGGCCTGAGGATTGGGATCGGCCCAGCGGCCTGCGCATGGGCACGATCGAGGTGACCCGCCTGGGCATGAAGGAAGCGCAGATGGAGCAGATCGCGGACCTCATGGCCCGCGTCCTCATCGCCCGAGAAGCGCCCGAGAGCGTCCTCGAAGACGTCGTCGACTTCCGCGAGCCGTACCAGAAGATGTTCTATTGCTTCGACAACGGTCTACCGGCGTGAAGTGTAGAGCGAGGAGCGATCACACCACAGCGCCATCGCGCGGTAGCGATCGCTCCTCGCTCCACGCCCCTCGCTCTACGTTCCCGCGCGGGTCCACGCCGTAGCAGAGGGCCAGGTAATAGGCGACGTAGTCGCCGAATTGGGCGAGGGTCAACAGCTGAGAGAGCCGACCGCGGCCGACGGCCCCGATGGTGTCGGTGTTGTAGCCGCCGGTCATGTAGAGCAGGCGAGTCTGGTCCGCGCGCAACTGAGACGACTGGACTTCATCGGCGCCGCGCAGGAACAGCACCATGTAGCGCTCGATCATGGCCTCGGGGAAGAGCGCACCGGCGGCCACCTCATCGGCATCGACAAGGGGATAGCATTCGGCCCAGGCGCGGGCAGACTGATGGATCGCGCTGGCCCAACGTCGGCCGGCGGGCGCGAGTTCATCGACCACGAAAAGCGCCGTGTTGCGTTCCATCAACTGGCCGGCCATGCGCTTGGCAGGGTTGCGACGCAGCGGGCTCGCACCGGTGAGGCGTTCGCGCTGCTGGTCGAGCATGCTGACGGCTTCATCGATGTCGGGCGCTGCGTCGGGCACGCAGCCCAGCTTGTGCAGCACCTCGAGAGTCAACGCCACCTGAGTCGGAAAGAGGCCGCGCGACGTCGTACCGCGGGCATGCTGCCAGACGGGCAGGCCGTTCCAGGGCTCGCCCTGATCCGAGATCGCCAGCACCGTGGCGTGTCGCGCGGCAGCGGCGGCGGCCAGGGCCGCTGGGGCCGTCAGATCGTCTCCCGCCGCCACGACCACCACGAAGGTGCGCGGCCCGACGAAGGCCGGCAGCACGCTGTCCTGCCAGAGCACGACCGGGAGACGCGAGCGGAAGAGCACGCAGTGCCGGGCGACGTCGGCCGCGAGCGCGGCATCGCCAACAGCCGCCAGCAAAACGAGGTCGGCACGCTCTGCCCCGGCGGGAAGCGGAAAACCGGCAGCCAGACGCCAGCCGGCGTCGAGCTGGGCGCCATATGAGTCGATGACGCGCAAATAGCTTGAGGAGTCGAGGCCAGCCAATGCAGCAGGCGAGTCGAGGTTGAGCATCCCACGATCCTGAACTAGGGCGCTTCGCGCGGTGCCGGCCCGCCCAGAAAGCGATCTGATCACGCGACGGCGATGTGACACTCCCTCCCTGAAGGGTCACGGCGCACCCCGCGGCGCTGTCAATTGTTCAACCTGTCGCAGAAATCCCCCGGGGTCGCGACACCGGCCTCCCGGCCGGGGTCAGGGGGATGCATTGAATTGGCGAACAGAAGCGTTGTCGACAGAGTGTAACCTCTATGAAGACGAAAAGTCTCGTTGGGCGGGTCCGGGAAGTACGGGTTGCGGCATCCGCAGGGATATGGATTTCTAGCCCGGCAAAAGTACGGGGTCGCAGGCGTCATGCTCGTCGTTCGGCAGTTGCCCGTCCGCGGGGGGGTTATGTCAGATCCAGGTCGTAGACGTCCTTGGGCGACCAGGCTGACTTCTCGGCCACGGCCTTGGCGGCCTCGCGCCGGCGGGCCCCGGTCGCGAGCTGGCGGGCCAGTTCGGCGCGCACGTCGGCCTCGTCCCAGCGACGCTGCTCGACCGGGGCGGCTCCGCCGATCAGCACGGTCACCTCGCCCAGCACCTCGGCGTCTTTGAAGTGCGCGAGGCAGGTGCTCAGCGGGCCGCGCACAAAAGTCTCGTGGAGCTTGGTCACCTCGCGAGCGACTGCGGCTTGCCGGTCGCCAAGGACAGCCAGGGCATCCTCGAGCAGATCCGCAAGGCGATGGGGAGACTCGTACAGGATGAGCGTGGCCTCGATCTGCGCGACGGATTTGAGCGCCTCGCGCCGGTCGGAGCTGCGCCGTTCCAGGAAACCCAGGAAGTAGAAGGAGTCGGTCGGGAGGCCGCTGGCGACGAGCGCGGCCAGCGCAGCCGAGGCCCCGGGCACCGGCACGACAGTGTGCCCTGCGTCGAGCACGGCCCGCACGAGCTCCTGGCCGGGATCCGACACGGCCGGTGTGCCAGCATCCGACACCAGCGCGACATCGCCGTGGTCGAGGGCCGACAGGATCTGGTCGATGCGCGCGAGCTTGTTGTGCTCGAAGTAGCTCAGGGCCGGCGTGTGCAGATCGAGGTGGTTGAGCAACTGCCGCGTGCGCCGCGTATCCTCGGCCGCGATCAACGCGACCTCGCCCAGGATGCGACGGGCGCGAAGAGTGATGTCCTCGAGGTTGCCGATCGGCGTGGCGACGACGTACAGGGTGCCCATCGCAAAATCACTGAACCAGAAGCGAAAGCGGCCACACGGCAAAGACGATCGGCGCCAGCGTGGCCGCCAGCCAGCCGAAGATCAGGCCGATCATGGCCCCGACCACGATGTCCGACAGATAGTGCACGCCCATCGCCACGCGAGCGAGCGCGACGAGCGGGGCCCAGATCCAGAGCAACAGCGCGAACCAGGTGGGCCCGATGAACGACGCCAGGACGGCGAGCATGACCACGCGGGTGGCATGCCCCGACGGAAACGAGTGCGGGTCGACGGTGCGGTACATCTGCCCCCACTCGCCCTGCGGCCGCGGGCGCTTCACGAGATATTTGATCGACTGCACGGCGATGGCGGTGATGGCGATGCCAAAGACGATGACGACAGCGCGGTATTTCCAGTCGGTGCCGGCGAGAAGCCAGAGGACCAGGCAGCCGATCCCCCAGAACCAGCTGTCGCCGGAGTGCGCCAGGAAGATCGCGGCCTGGCGCAGCGGCCCAGGTTTTTCGGCGACGCGCAAACGCTGCGACCAGCGCGCATCGATATCAAGCAAGGTTTCCAAACGGGTCCTCTCGATCAGGCTCGGGCGGCGAGCGCCCGTGTGACCACCTCGACGTGATCCGGCCGGTCGACGTCCATGCCGGCTTCGGCGTATGGGCAGATCAGGGCGCGGCCGCGAACGCCAAGCCGCTTCCCGATGTTCTCCTGAGCCCACTCGAGGCTCAGCACCCCGAGCACCGCGCGCCACAGCACGTCGAAGCCGACCAGGCGCGCCTGGGCAAACGCGTTCTTGCGCGCGTCGATGATGCGACGCCAGGCGGGATTATAGCCGTTGAGGACTCGCAGACTGAGCAGGTTGAGATCGCCCCCGCAGAAGACCCCGTCGCGGAGTCTGAAATACGTGCGCCGCACGCCCGGGAAACGCGCCTCCATCACGGCTTTGGGCACCAGGTTGTAGTACGCGTCGTGATCAGTCTCGAGCGAAATGTTGACGTTCCAGTCGACGATCGGCGCGGTCAGCAGCGGGATGTCGCTGCTGGTGGCCAGCAGGTGCGTGGGCGGATCGGCCCGCTCGTGCGCCCACGCCGCGGCCGCTGCCAGGTTGTCGACCAGCGAGCCCTGGTTCGGCAGAAAGCTGAGTTGACGCGCACTGCGCAGCGCGGCCACAGCCGGGTCGGTCTCAGGGGTGAGCCCGACGACCACGATCGACCGGATCGTCGTCGCGCCGTTGAGCGCGTCGAGCACGTGCTGGATCATCGGCCGCCCGGCGATCTCGAGCAACGCCTTCGGCCGGCCCTGAGTCTGCGCATACAGCGGATCGCCAGGCCGCGGCACACCGCCGGCGGCGAGCAGGGCATCGACGACGGTCATGGGATCCTTTCGATTCGTCGCTCGCCGTTCGTCTTCATGCCCGATTCAACTCAGAGGCCTCGGGCGTCAGGCCGAGGTCATCGATGGCTTCGTCGAGCTCGGTGTCGGTCAGGGCGCGATCGAGGCCGCGCGCCGCGATCAGAGCCGCTTCGAACACGTTGGTGCCGAAGGTGCGCCCGTTCAGGCGAGGCGTGGTCGTCACGAGGTAGGCGGCGCCGGCGTCGCGGAACACTTCAACGTCGGCGGGCGTGGTGGTGTTGGTCACGATGATCTTGCCGTCGAGCCGGGCCGGGCGGTGGCGCTTGATGTAGTGGCAGTCGCCCGCGATCACGCCGGCCCACGCATACCAGCCGCCGAAACGCGGACGCCATTCCGACTGTGCAGAGCCGGTTGGATAGATCCAGGCGAACGGCAGCCGGCCGACAACAGGCATGGCCAGCCCCGCCAGGCGGATCGTGTCGGTCACGCGGCGGATCGGGATGGGCAGGCCGAGGCTGAAACCCAGGTCGCCGAAGAGCGTCTCGTAGCCGCGCTCGACGAAGCCCTCGGTCAGCCCCCAGCGATCGGTGCCGGCCGTGAAGAGCACGCGCCGCGGCGCCGATGCCTTCAGCGAGTCCACCACTTCAGCAGCGCGGCGCTCGAGCGTGCACTTGAGCCCCGTGCCGTCGACGACCGGCGTGCGCCGAACGACCCTGGCGATGTTGGCGATCTCGTAGATGGGATACCAGCGGCCGGCGACGCGCAGCCCGAGGTCGGTTCCGCCAATGCCGAGCGCGTCCACCTTCCCATCGAGCTCGGCGAGCAATGAACGCATCGCGCGCAGATCGCCATTGACGCCGCGGCGCGCGAGTTCGACACGCTCGCCGAACAACTCGAGCTCCGCCACGTGATCGCGACGAGAATCGCCAAGCGAAACCGACACGACGCGTTTCATGGCTCCAAACCTGGATGACTAGTCCTGCCCGGGCGCCGCGCCGGTGGCCAGCACAGCGGCCGAACTGCGCCGGTAGTTCAACAGATCCGGCGTCGTCGCGGCGACCCAGAGTGTCGCCATGACGCAGCCGATACCGCCGGTGATCACCGAGATCATCGGCCCGAACGAACTGGCGACAAGGCCGGCCTCGAGCTCGCCAAGCTGCGGGCCGCCCAGGAAGAAGATCATGTTGACGCTCGTCATTCGCCCGCGTAGCTCGTTCGGCGTGCCCAGTTGACGGATGACGTTGCGCAGCACCGCGCTGACTGTGTCAGCGGCGCCCGTCAGGGCCAGGCAGGCATATGTCACCCAGAACCAGGTCGATACGCCGAAGGCGATCGTCGCGACGCCGTAGATGAGCACCGAACCGATCAACACGCGTCCGCGCTGCTCGATGCGTTCGATCAACGGCACCATCGCCACGCTGGCTATCAGAGAGCCGAGCGCCGGGGCCGCCGAGAGGACGCCGTACCCATCCGCGCCCACTTTGAGCACGTCCTGTGCGTAGAGCGGCAGCAGCGCCATCGCCGACGCGAAGAACGTGGCGAAGAAATCAAGCAGCATCGACGAGCGGATCATGGGGGTGCCGAAGACGAAACGAAAGCCGTCGCCGATGGCGCCGAAGCTGAACGCGGCGCGCTGCTCAGACGGGCGCTGCGGCACATCGCGCATGAACAGCAGCGCCAGGAAGAGCGCCACGAACGAGATGGCATCGAAGACGTAGGCCCAGCCCACGCCGGCACGCGCGATCAACAGGCCGCCCAACGCCGGGCCGCCGACCGACGCGATCTGGAACAGGATCATGTTCAGGCTGATCGCGCGCGGCAGTTCCTTGTCGGGCAGGAGCACCGGGAACAGCGACTGCCGGGCCGGGTTGTCGAACGTGCCGATGCCCGACATCGCAGCGGCGATGACGTAGAGGGACCACAGGTTGACGGTGCCGGTGAGCGTCAGGATCGCCAGCGTGATTGAGAACAGGCCCAACACGCCGTTCACCAGCATGAGCACACGGCGACGATCGTACCGATCCGCCACGATGCCGGCGAACATCGAAAGGATCACGATCGGGACAATGCGAACCAGGCCGACGGCGCCCAAGGCGAGGGCCCGATCTTTTTCGGCGACCAGCAGCGTGACGTGCCAGAGCACGACGGCATTGCGCATCATCGAACCGAGGATCGACACCAACAGACCAACGAAGAGCAGCCGATAGTTGTAATACCGCAGCGGGCTGAGGGCCGCGGGCAGGCGTAACGAAGGCATCCAGTGATTATAGCGAGCAGCGCCCCGGGGAAGAAGGCTTTTGACGCAGATTTCGCGAATCGGCGGCGGGCGACGCATGCGTCGCCGCCACGACATGCCAGGCAGGTGACCGATGGGGCGCGACGACGCGGCATGTGGGCGCCCGATATAGCACGACGAAGCGGCGCACAGCCCGACGCGACGGCGTAGAGTGTAAATGAGCGTGTCAATGGGATGGCGAACACGGTGCACCACCGCGCCGCGATGGTGAGAGGGCAGTGTTGACAACAAGGCGCGGACGGCTATGCTTCGATGTCACACGGAGGGCGCTTGATCTACACAAACACCACACCTGATGCCGACCTGCTGGCCCGCCTGCGCGCCATGCCCAAGGTAGAGATCCACGTCCATCTCGAGGGCGCGACGGACGCTGAAACGGTCTGGCACATGGCCGAGCGCAACGGAGTCAAACTCCCGGCGGCTTCTCTCGAAGAATGGAAGTCGTTCTACACCTTTCGCGACTTCACTCACTTCATCGACGTGTACCAGACGGCCGGGGCCTGCATGCGCACGCCCGAGGACTTCGCGTTCATGACCGAACGTTTCCTCGCCATCCAGGCCGCGCAGAACGTCCGCTACACCGAAGCTTTCCTCAGCGCCTCGCTGCTCGTGGAGAAGCTACCCACGCCCGATCTGATCGCGGCGTTCGCCGAAGGGCTGCGCCGCGGCAAGGAGCGCCACGGCGTGACCTGCCGCTTCATCCCCGACATCGCCCGGCATCAACCCGAGACTCAGTGGCGCGTGCTCGACTTCGTCCTGGCCGGTCGTGACGCCGGGATCTTCATCGGCATGGGTCTGGGCGGCATCGAGGTCGGCTACCCGCCCGAGATGTTTGTCGACGTCTTCGCCGAAGCGCGACGCCAGGGCCTGCACGTCGTCGCGCACGCCGGAGAGACCGACGGCCCGGCCAGCATCTGGGGTGCGCTAAACAGCCTACACGCAGAGCGAATCGGCCACGGTGTCCGCGCCGTCGACGATCCGGCGCTGGTCAAGCACCTCGCCGACACTCAGATCCCGCTCGAGGTCAACCCGTACAGTAATTACCGGCTCAAGGTCATGCCTGAAGACAGGCCACATCAGATCCGCGCCCTGGTCGACGCCGGCGTGCGCGTCACGGTCAACTCCGACGACCCGCCGATGTTCAGCACCGACCTCAACCAGGAATATGCGCTCCTGGCGGCGCAAGGTTTCAGCTTCGACGAACTCCTGCGCCTCAACCTCAACGCGGTCGATGTCAGTTTCTTGCCGGATGACGCGAAGGCCGACCTGAGGCTCATGATTGCTGAATGTGGATAGCTGATTAACGCTGACGCGCCAGGCAAGCATGCCTGGCGTGTCAGCGTTAATGGACTATCGGCAATCGGCAATCCTCATGTTCCCCAGTCTCGCAGATACAAGAAGTCGTAGCCGACGGTGCGGCGCGAGACCTTCGCGACGAGCGGCATGACGCGCTTGAAGTGGTTGCGACGGATGCGCTCGACGACCATATTGACGAAGGCGGCGTCGAAACCGGCCTCGATGCATTCCTCGGGCTTGTAGCGCAGATCCACCAGCATGTACAGCAGGCGATCGACTCCCTCGTAGGTCAGGCCCATCTCCTTCTCGTCGGTCTGGCCGGGCCAGAGATCGGCTGATGGCGCCTTGTCGAGGATCGATTGCGGCACGTTCATCGCGGCCGAGAGCTGGCGGACCTGGGTCTTGTAGAGATCGCCCAGCGGGTTGAGCGCGCAGGCCGAGTCCCCGAAGAGCGTGCTGTAGCCGAGCATGATCTCGGTCTTGTTGCCAGTGCCGACGACGAGCCCGCCGAAGGCCGAGCTCTGATCGTAGAGCACGATCATGCGCGTGCGCGCCATGATGTTGCCGCGCCGCACGTTGGTCATATCCGGGAACTTTTGCAGCAGCGGTTCGGCCATGTCTGTGATCTCGACGGTCATGTGCTGGACGCCGAGCTGGTCGATGACCTTCTGGGCGTCGGCAAGCGACTCGGGCGACGACGTGCGGTAGGGCATGCGCACCGCCAGCACGTTCTCGGGCCCGAGCGCCTCGGCAGCCAGGAAGCAACTCAGCGCCGAGTCGATCCCGCCCGACAGCCCGATCACGGCCCGTTTCAATCCGGTGCGCGTGATCTCCTCTTGCAGAAAACCCGTCAGGAGCCGGCGGGCCAGAACCGTGTTGATGTTCAATGGATCGTTCATGTTTCACCATTGCTGATTGAGAGCCCATCAGCAATCAGCAACCTCACTGTCCTTTATCCCTCGACCCCGCCGCCCCGGCCGTGATGCGCGTGATCTCGCGGGCCACGAGGGCGTGACGCTCATCGCGGAGCAGCGGCAGGCTGTAGCGCGTGCGATGGAGCTGGTTGAGGTCGAGCCGCGTGACTGTCAAAGCCTCGTCGAAGTACGGGCCCTGGGAGAGCAGGAGGCCTTCAGGGTCGAAGACGGCCGAGCCGCCCCAGAAGTTGAACCCGTCTTCGAAGCCGGCCTTGTTGGTATGCGCCACGAAGGTCGTGAAAAGGCTGGCGTAGGCCTGCAGCACGTGCTCGACCCAGCGTGCGGTGTCGGGGCGCGGCTCGTCGGACAGGCCGCGGCCGGGCGAGGCATTCGAGAAGAGCATAACGTCGGCGCCGTCGAGCCAGAGCAGGTACGGGGCCGAGACGTGCCAGAAGTCCTCACAGATCAACACGCCGAAACGCCCGAAGCGCGTGTCGAAGGCGCGCACCGAGTCGCCCCAGGCGAAGAAGCGACCGTCGTGGAACATCGTGTAGGTCGGCAGGTAGACCTTGTGGTGGACGTGCACGACCTCGCCGCGCGAGATGTAAGCCGCGCCGATGAAGAACCGGCTGCGCGCATCCTCGTCGACGAAGCCCACGACCATGTCGATGCCGCGATCTCGGGTGGCTGTCAGCAGTTCGCGGAAGACCGGATCATCGGCGGTGGGCCGATGCGCCACCGTCGGCACCAGATCCTGCAGCACGTATCCGGTCAACGACAGCTCGGGGAAGACGAGCACATCGACGTCTTGTTTGACGGCTTCGTCGATGTAAGCCAGGTGCTTGTCGAGGTTGGCGCGCACGTCGCCCAGGCGGGTCTTGATCTGGGCAAGGCCGAGGTTGAAAGACGTCATGGAGAACCTGTCTGCTAGAAAGAGATGAGCGGACCGTTGAAACGGCCGATCTTGCGGTCCGTACCCGGGCACATCGAAATCAAAGACACCTTATGCCGGCGGCGCCGCCGCCGCGACGGGCTTGCGATTCAGGCTGGTCATCCAGGCCAGGCTCGCGACCAACAGCACGAGAGCGCTGCCGATGACGTCGACGCGGATGCCGCTGACTGTGGGCGCGGGATCGCCGCGCAGGAACCCAAGGATGAAGGCGCCGAGCGCGACCTGGGACAGTGCGAACCAGCCGAGCGCGCCGCTGCCCCAACCCGATCGGCGGGCGCCCCACACGGAGAGAAGCGCGAGCAGGCTCCAGCCGATCCCGACCAGTTGAGTCGGCCAGCGGGCCGTCGTCAGGCCGTACAGGTCGGGCGCGACGCTGGCCAGACCGGCCGGGAAGGTGGCGGGATCGACCTCGACCCCATAGGCGCAACTGCCGGCCCAACAGCCCGTCCAGGCCAGCAGGCCGAAGATCGCCAGGGGCACCGCCAGCGCATCGAGCATCGGCCCGATGGGCTCATGACGCCAACGCGCGTACCCGATCAGGCCGAGCGCCGCACCGGCTGCTGCCGACGACCAGCTCAGCCCGCCGAGCCAGAACGCGAGCGCTTCGCCCGGTTGGCCGGCGTAGTATCCGGCGTGCACGAGCACGTAGCCGGCCCTGCCGACCACGAGCCCACCGACCAGGGCCGCCAGCCCGGCATCGACCCACAGCGATCTCGAGCGCGCCGGGGCCTGCCAATAGAGGGCCAGGAGCGCCACGACAACGGCCAGGTTGAGCAACACGGCGTCCGTATACAAGGTCACGGGGCCGAGACGGAGGAGCACGGGCAACATAAGTTCATTATACGTGTTTTTTTGACACGAACGCGGGCCCAGGCGGACAGCACGCGCCAGAACGGAAGCGGGCCAGGGTTGAGCTACCCGAGTGAGACGCGCCTGAAATTCTGGGGCAACACGGCAGTCCAACCAACCTGTCCGCGGCGCGACGTTCCAGGCGACAACGCAGGCAAGGCTGGCAGCACCTTCACTGGCTGCTCTACCGCTTTCTCACCATAGGCCCACCCGGTTCGTTCATTGACTCGCCCGGATGGACCCGCTAAAATCGCTCCAATTCAACCCCAAGGACAAAAGAAGAAATGCCCGAATTTGCGGTCGAACTCCGCAACGTGAGCAAACGTTTCCCGGGGCCGTCCGGTGAGATCGTCACAGCCGTCAATAATGTGACGATGCAAATCAGAGACGGCGAATTCTTCTCGATGCTGGGCCCCTCCGGCTGCGGCAAAACGACGAGCCTGCGCATGATCGCAGGCTTTGAGCTTCCTACAGCCGGCGAGATCTACATCCACGATCGCGCCATGGGCCATACCCCGCCCTACAAGCGCCCGGTCAACACTGTCTTTCAGAACTACGCGCTCTTCCCGCACATGACCATCGGCCAGAACGTCGGCTTCGGTCTTGAGATGAAGGGCGTCGATCCCAAAGAGATCCAGCGCCGTTCGAGCGAGGCGCTCGAGATGGTGCGGCTTGCCGGCTACGAGAAGCGCCTGGCCCGCCAGCTTTCGGGCGGTCAGCAGCAGCGCGTCGCGCTGGCCCGTGCGCTGGTCAATCACCCCGAGGTGCTCCTGCTCGATGAGCCGCTCGGCGCGCTCGACCTCAAACTGCGCAAGGAGATGCAGCTCGAGCTCAAGCGCCTGCAGCGCGAGGTCGGCATCACTTTCGTGTTCGTCACGCACGACCAGGAAGAGGCGCTGACGATGAGCGACCGAGTGGCCGTGATGAGCGCCGGCAACGTCCTTCAGATGGGTCCCGCCAGCGAGATCTACGAGAAACCGAACTGCCGCTTCGTGGCGGACTTCATCGGTGAGACCAACTTCCTCGACGGCGTCGTCAAGAACCAGACCGGCCGCGACGTCGATCTCGAGCTGGCCGGCGGCCTGCCCTGCAGGGCCACAGCCGACGAAGGCTCGCAGGTCGTGCCGGGCCAGAAGGTGACGGTGACCATGCGGCCCGAGAAGCTCGGCATCCGCTCGTGGGCCGGCGCCGACAACGTCTACGACGGCCGCGTCGAAGAGGTCGTCTACATCGGCACCGACACGCACTACACCGTCGTGCTCGCCGGCGACCAGCGCCTGCGAGTCCGCGAGCAGAACGACGACCCGTATTCGCGGCCCCTGGCCGCCATCGGCGACGCCGTCAAGGTCTACTGCGACGAGGTCTCCGCGCGCGTGCTCACCGAGTAACCATGGCGACCACCGACACCAACGCCCACCTCGTCGACGCCCCGCCCCGCAACCGCTGGCAGGGCATCCTGCTGGCGCTGCCCGTCACCCTGTTGATGACGGTGCTGCTGGTGATCCCGCTGCTCATCATCCTGGTGAACTCGTTCGCGCAGCAGGGCCCCGACAACAGCATCATCTACTCGTTCAGCATCGACAACTACCTGCGGTTGATGGGCTTTTCAGAGCCTGGCACGTGGGACACGCTTTACATCAACATCCTGGTCCGTTCACTCTGGCTTGCGTTCCAGTCGACAGTGCTCGTGATCCTGGTCGGCTACCCGCTGGCGTACTTCATTGCGCGTGCCCCGCGGCGGCAACGGAACTTCTGGCTCTTCCTGGTGCTCGTGCCCCTCTGGACCAACTTCGTCATCCGCGTCTACGCCTGGATCATGATCCTGCGCAATCAGGGCGTGCTCAACAGCGTGATCGGCTGGCTGGCGAGCCTCGTCGGGCTGGGGTTCAAACCGTTCGACCTGTACCCCTCCGACGGCGCCGTGCTGGTCTGCATGGTCTATGAGTTCCTGCCGTTCATGATCCTGCCGATGTTCACGTCGCTCGAGAAGATCGAGGACTCGCTCTACGAGGCAGCGGCGGACCTTGGCGCGAACACCTGGCACACCTTCTGGCGGATCACGTTCCCGCTGTCGTTACCCGGCATCGTGGCCGGCACGATCCTGGTCTTCATCCCCGTGATGGGCACCTTCATCGTCTCCGACATCCTCGGCGGGCGGCAGGTGATCCTGGTCGGCAACCTGATCCAGCGTCAGTTCCTCGACGCGCGCGACCCGGTGTTCGGCTCGGCCGCCACCATCGTGCTGATGGTGATGACCCTGGCCGTCACGCTGTACTACACGCGCAAGTTCGGCTTTGCCGAAGAGGCCTTCGGCCGATGACCAAGCGTCGTTCCCCCTGGCTGCTGGCCGTCACGGCGCTGGTCTACGTCTTCCTTTACGCGCCGATCATCGTGCTCGTGGTGTTCGCGTTCAACTCGTCGCGCACGAACGTGGTGTTCGAGGGCGTCGTCAACCAGGGCGACTGCGGCGCCTTCTACTGGTTCTGCCAGCTGACCCGCAACCGCGAGCTGGTCTCGGCCGCGCGCAACACCATGATCGTGGCCACCGTCTCGACGGTCGCGTCGACAGTGATCGGCACGATGGCCGCGCTCGCCCTCCAGCGCTACAAATTCCCCGGCAAGGCTTATTCAGAGATATCGCTGTACATCCCGATCGTGATTCCCGAGATCGTGATGGGCGTTGGCCTGCTCGTGCTGTACTCGGCGCTGTTTGGCATCATCAACAACACCTTCGGGCTGACGGGAGACAGCCGGCTGTCGTTGGGCCTGGGCACCGTCATCCTGTCGCACATCGCCTTCAGCGTGCCGTTCGTGGCGCTCGTGGTGCGCGCCCGGTTACAGGGCTTCGACAAGGCCGTCGAAGAAGCCGCGATGGATTTGTACGCCAACGAGTGGACGACCTTCTGGCGCGTGACGTTGCCGATCATCTTCCCGGGCGTGATGTCTGGCGCGCTGCTGGCCTTCACGCTCTCGCTCGACGACTTCATCACGACCTTCTTTACCACAGGCCCGGGCGGCACCACGCTGCCCATCTACGTGTATGGCCTGCTGCGTCGCGTCACCACGCCGGAGCTCAATGCCCTGGCGACGCTGTGGATCGTCATCGTGTTCGTCGTGCTCATGCTCTCGCAACTAGCGGGCCGTCGCAGCGAAGCTCAGTGAGCGCGCCTTCCGTTCGATCGTTTGACAACACGCCGAGTTGCACACACAGGAGGAGTCCGTCATGAAAGCACGTTATGAGAGATGGGTCGCCGGCTGTACGGTGGCCGCCATCGCGCTGGCCGCCTGCGCCCCAGCCGCAGCGCCGAACGCCGCACCCGGCGCGAGCGAGCCGACATCCGGCGATTCGAGCAGCCAGATCGTCGCCTCGTCAGGCTTCGTCTGCCCGCCCGCTAACCCCAAGGTCGAGGTCACGTCGACCGAGCTCAACCTGTTCGTCTGGACCGAGTACATCCCGCAGGACATGATCGAATGCTTCGAGAAGACCTACGGCATCACGGTCAATCGCGAGGAATATTCGTCGAACGAAGAGCTCGGCGCCAAGCTTGACGCCGGCGGCACCAACTACGACCTGGTTCAGCCGACGGATTACTACGTCTCGGTGTTGATCCGCAAAGGCCAGCTTCAGAAGCTCGACAAGAGCAAACTGACCGTGCTCGACAGCATGGATCCACGCTACATGGATCTGCCGTTTGATCCGGGCAACCAGTACACGCTGCCCTATCAGGCCGGCACCGACGCGATCGTGGTCAACACAGCCAAGGTGCCCAACCCGCCGACCTCGTGGGCGGATCTATGGAAGCCCGAGTACGTCGACGCGGGCCGCATGGTCTTCCTCGACGACTCGCGCGTCACCATCGGCCTGACGCTGCTGACGCTCGGCTACGACGTCAACACGACAGATGAAGCGCAGCTCCAGGAGGCCAAAGCCAAGCTGCTCGAACTCGTCCCGGGCGTCAAGCTGTGGGACAGCGACAGCCCCAAGACGGCGCTCATCGCCGGTGACGTCGACCTCGGTATGACCTGGACCGGCGAGGCCTTCCTCGCGCAGAAGGAAGTGCCCGAGATCCAGTTCGTCTACCCGAGCGAGGGCGCGATCTTCTGGCAGGACAACTACGGCATCCCGGTCGACGCACCGCACGTCGACGCCGCCTATGCCTGGATCAACTACACCTACCAGGGCGACGTCTTCTGGCTGATGCTGCGCGACTTCCCCTACACCAACCCGGATAAGGCCGCGCTCGATTTCGCCTCAACGGCCGATTTCGAGATCACTGACGTCGACGGCAACACCACGACGCCGAAAGCCCTGTATGAGGCCTACATGGCGTCGACGATCACGAACGTCCCGGCCGAGGCGTTCACGAACGGCAAGCGCATTCAAGACGTCGGCGAAGCGACGGCGCTGTTTGACCGGATCTGGACCGAGATCAAGGGCGGGAACTGATAGAGACCGCAGGCGCCTGATCTCGGACGAACGACGAAGGACGAACGACGAAGGTTGAACAGCCTTTCAACCTTCGTCGTTCGTCCTTCGTCGTTCGTCAACCCCTCAGCCGTGAACCTGCGCGAGGAGATCGGCGACGATGTCCTCGGGTTCCTTGGGCAACGTCGCACGCTGGAAGTGGAGGATGATCATCAGCGGCGTGTCCGCCATCTCCTCCGCCAGGTCGGGGGCCTCCAACGCACCGGCGTCGGAACTGAACACGCGTTTGTAGCGCGCCGTCAGTTCGTCATACAGCGGCTCGAGCACCGCCCGACCGCGAGCGTCAGCCAGCCACTCGCGCAGCGTCGACTCGGAATGCAGCAGACTCGGAAGATCGCGGGTCGAATGGAGATGAACCGCGACCCGCTGGCGGATGTCTGCGGCTGAGGCGCCGATCCACAGCTCATAGTCGCCGTCTTCGGCGACCCACTGTTTGTGGATCGGGTGGTAGTAGGCAAACGCACGCTCATCCAGACGGATCGATACGGTTTTCGTTTCGCCGGGATGCAGCCCTACCTTCGCGAAGCCCTTGAGTTCTTTGCTCGGCCGGGCGTGGCCCGACGTGCGCGGATGCACATAGACCTGCACCACCTCTTTGCCGAACACGGCGCCTGTGTTTTTCACATCAATGCTGACCGTCACGCCGTCGGCGTCGTTGAACGCCGCGACCGAGGTCCTGACGTTGCGGTACTCGAACTTCGTATAGCTCAGGCCGTGCCCGAACGGGAACGACACGGGCATCTCTTTCAGGTCGTAGTAGCGGTACCCGATGTAGAGGCCTTCACCGTATCGCACCACGCCGGCCTCGCCGGGCCAGTTGCCGACGGCGGGCGTGTCGGACAGCCGCAGCGGAAAGGTTTCGGGGAGTTTGCCGCTCGGGTTGACGAGGCCAAAAAGCACATCGGCGACGGCTGACCCACCGGCCTGGCCCATCATCCAGGCCTCGAGCACCGCCGGCACCTCGTCGATCCACTCGCTGACGGCGACCGGGGCTCCGTTATGCAGCACGGCGAGGGTGCGCGGTTGGGCCCTGGCCACGGCCTTGATCAGGTCGGACTGTTGCGGGGTCAGATCGAGGTCGACGCGGTCGTAGCCTTCCGACTCCTTGGTGGAAGGCAGCGCGATGAACAGCACTGCCACGTCGGCGGACCGGGCCGCGCGGACCGCGTCGTCGATCAGGTCGGGCCGGTAGACGTCATCGGCCGGATAGCCTTCGGCGAACGTGAACTCCACATCGGGCGCCTGGGCTTGCAGCGCCGCGAAAGGCGCATCGACGCGCGTCGGGTTGATGCGCGAGCTTCCGCCGCCCTGGAAGTAAGGCTCAGCGGCTGCCCGGCCGATCACGGCGATGTGTTGCTGATCCTTCAGCGGCAACAGGCCGTCGTTCTTCAGCAAGACCATGCCCTCGCCGGCGACACGACGAGCCAGAGCATGGTGAGCGTCGGCATCGAACGTCCCGCCTTTCGGCGTGCGGCGCGCCCTGGCGACGGCGCGCAGGATCCGACGCACCGATTCATTCAAGGCCTCTTCGCCAAGCTCGCCGGAGCGGACGGCCGCGACGACGGCGGTCACGCTTGCCTTCTGCGGACCGGGCATCTCGAGATCGAGCCCGGCTTTGAGCGACGCCACGCGGTCATGCACAGCGCCCCAGTCTGACACCACGAAGCCATCGAAGCCCCACTCGTTTCGAAGGATGTCGGTCAGCAGGCCGGCGTGCTCGGAACAGTACGTGCCGTTGAGCCGGTTGTAGGCGCACATCACCACCCAGGGCTTCGCGCGGGTGACGACCTTTTCGAACGCCGCGAGATAGATCTCGCGCAGCGGCCGCTCGTCGACCTCGACGCTGATCGTCAGCCGCTGGAACTCCTGGTTGTTGGCGGCAAAGTGTTTGACGGCCGTGCCGACGCCTTTCGACTGAATGCCGTCGATCAGGCCGACGGCAAGCTCGCCGGCCAGGTGCGGATCTTCCGAGAAGTATTCGAAGTTGCGGCCGCCGAGCGGCGAGCGCTTCATGTTGAGGCCGGGACCGAGCAGGACGTCGACGTGCAGGGCGATCGCCTCCTCGGCCAGCGCCGCGCCCATCTCGCGCATTAGATCAACGTCCCAGGCGGACGCCAGACACGACGCCGTCGGGAAGCACGTTGCGGCGAGGCTCGACGGCGCGATCGTGTCGACGTCGACGATGCGCCGGATGCCGTGAGGGCCGTCCGACAGGTGCATGTCGAGCACGTTGAGCCGATCCACAGCCGCGGTCGACCACGCCGTCGCGCCCGTGCACAACGCCGCCTTCTCTTCGAGAGTGAGCTGAGTGAGGATCCGTTCGATGTCTGACATAGCGGTGCCACCGATTCTCCCATAAGCCGAAGGAGCTTGCGGCCTGACCGATCGGTTTGCCGCGATAGTCGCGGCCAACAGCGGTTGGACGCACCAGACAGCACGGCCCGGCGAACCTGTCATTCAGGGCGGGATCAGCTATCATTCAGCGCGCATGTGATAACCGCTTTTCAAAGGAGAGCACCTGAAATGAACGCTTCCGGGTTTCGTCGTGGACGCCGGACCATGGCCGGCGTGCTGCTGCTGAGCCTGGCTTTTGCCGCCTGTGCCCCCGCATCCGTGCCGAGTGAACCGACGGCCACCGGCGCCGAGAACGCCAAGGTGACATCGAACGGCTTCGTCTGCCCCGAGCCGACGCCGCGCGCCGAGGTGACGTCGAAACAGATCAACCTCTTCTTGTGGACCGAGTACGTGCCGGCCGACATCATCGAATGCTTCGGACTGGTCTATGGCGTTGAGGTGAACCAGGAGTTCTTCTCATCGAACGAAGAGCTCGACGCCAAACTGCGCGCCGGCGCGAGCGGCTACGACATCGTCCATCCCAGCGATTACATCATCAACGTGATGATCCGCGGGGGCCTGCTTCAGAAGCTCGACAAGTCGAAGCTGCCGAACCTCGTCAACATCGACCCCGGCTACCTGACCCTGTACGGCGACCAGGCCGACTACGTGTCGCCGTATCAACTCGGCACTCAGGCCATCATCTATAACAGCGCGAAGGTGGAGAACCCGCCCAAGAGCTGGGCCGATCTGTGGAGCCCGGAGTACGAGAACCGGCTGGTCATGATCGACGACACGCGTGTCATCATCGGCATGACCCTGCTCACGTTGGGCTACGACATCAACACGACAGACCCGGCGCAGCTGGCCGAGGCCGAGGCGAAGCTCAAAGAACTGGCGAAGACCAACGTCAAGCTGTGGGACAGCGACAGCCCGAAGACTGCGCTGATCGCCGGCGACGCGGACCTCGGGGTGGTCTGGAACGGCGAGGCCTTCCTCGCCAAGAACGAGCTCGACACGATCGAGTACGTCCTGCCGACCGAAGGCGCCATCCTCTTCCAGGACGGCTTCGCCATACCGACGAACGCCCCGCACGTCGACGCTTCGTACGCGTGGATGAACTACCTGCTGCAGCCTGACGTCGCGTGGCTGCTGCTCAAGGACTATCCGTACACCGTGCCGAACCGCGCGGCGCTCGATTTCGCCAAGGCGAACCACCCCGACGTCTACGCCGCCTACGCGGACTCGACGATCACAAACGCCTCGCCAACCGACCTGCAGAACACTCACCGCGTCGAAGACGTGGGCGAGGCCCTGCAGCTCTACGACCGGGTGTGGACGGAGATCAAGGGCGGCAATTGACCGCGAACGGCGGGCCGCAGATCGCGGTGGGTTTCGCCTTTTGTGATAAGTGACGACGGAGGAATGGCGAGGGGTGTGCTCAAGCTGAGACGCCTTTCGTCATTCCTCCGTCGTCATTCGTCATCCCTCAGCACTCGCTCAGCGCGTGAACGGGAACATGAAGCGCAGGGTCGCGAGGATCCGTAGGACTGCGTACAACATATCAATCACCTCCCAAGGCATAATCGGTTTCGGCCGATGGCCGCCCGACCGCCGACGTGGCGGGCGGGAAAGATGCCTGAATGGCCAACAACGATCCGGCCAGGATCAGGCATGCGGACGCCAGCCCAAACGGGCTGAGCGTCTCGCCCAGGTACAGGGCCGCAATCAATGCCGCCCATAATGGCTCCAGGATGTAGATGAACGCCACCGTCACCGGACGGAGATGCCGCTGCAACTTGAGGGTGACCGCGTACGGGATCACGTTGGTCACAGTGGCCACATAGAGCAGCACCCCGCCGTCCGTCAGCGGTTCCAATCGGCCCAGCGTTCCAGACCAATCACCGAACACCAGGCTCTCGACCAGCGAAAGCGCCGCGCCGGTGAGCAGTACCACAGCCAGCAGGCTCAGCGTATCGACGCCAGGCCGACGCGTTTCGTTGTCGGTCTGGAAGATGCTCCAGGCGTAGATCACGGCCGCCAGCAAGGCGAAAAGATCGCCGCCGTTGATGCCGAACCAACCGCCTCCGAAGACCAGGCCGAGCGCGCCCGCCAGGGAGAGCCCGGCAGCGGCCCAGATCATGGGGTTGAGCCGCTGGCGGAACATGAGGCGCGTGACCAACGCGCCAACGACGCCGCTCAGCGCGCCGAGGAACGTCGTGTTCGTAGCCGACGTGAACCGCAGCGCCTGCAAGCCGATCAGGAACGCCAGGTTGGCGATGACGCCAAGCAGGAGGCCTGAACGCACAGTCTGCTTCGACACCGAACTGGCGCGCCAGAGCAACACGATGGCGACGGGCACGGCCAGCGCTTCGACGCACGCCATGAACACCCACGGGTCGAAACGCTCGAGCACGCTTTTCGCCACCGGGTAGTAGGTGGCATACAGCAACGTATTAAAGAACAGAGCAATCAAAGACACTTTGCGCATACCGTCTCGCTTTCGATCGAGCCAAAGGCTCGCGCCGCATCTCGCGCCCGCAAAAGCGTGAGATGCGCAACGACTGGGCAGCGAAGACGAGATAACGCTCCAGCGAGGCTGCTGGACCGAGCGACGGGGACAACCCAATCACGGATCGCATGTAGCTCAATAGCCACACGCCGCGCCGGGCCGTGAACGGCCGGCGAGACACGCATACCGATACGCCGTGCCCGCGTCTCGGAAACGAGACGGGTCGGTTTACGGCGGTGTCAGATTGTCAGGGAATTCGATGGCGAAGGTTCAGCAACCTTGGTCCATTCGATCCGTTGTAACCGGTCCATTAGGCTCCGTCGCTACGGCTGGCACAAACGTCAGTGCCACGTGCGGCCGCGCGTGTCTTCGCTGCTTGTTAGGGCCCTTGACGTGATCTCCTTTTCAGGTTGCCTTTGATGCTGCGGGAGGCCCCGGATCGGAAGGCAAGTCCACCGATCCCGCCTCAAGACCAGTGCGCGCTAGGGATTTGCGCACTGCTGGCGCTGGCGCCGGAACATTCGGTAAGGGCCACCTCCCGTGATGCCGTACGCCAACGAGTTCAACCCGATTAGCCTATCACACGGCGTCAAGGGGCGTCAAGCGGGGGGCGAGAATCTGGGGGAAATCAAGGGCATTTTGACCGCAGACCACGGACGGCGGACGGCGGACAACGCGTCTGCGGCGTCGACGAATGACTAAGTTCGAATAACCGATATCGAGGTTCTGCGGTCAGCCGTCTGGAGTCTGCGGTCATCTCCAGATGTCACTTGACGTCAAGACAACCTTCCCCATACAATCCAATTCGATCCCAAATCGACGTTCTGCGGGGGAGAGTGTGCGCGGCTCGCGCCGCCACCACCGAAGGGGCAAACGACGGGCGACGCGAAGCTCGTTGTGAATCTCTCAGGTCAATGGACCCCGCAGTCTGATCACCTCTGAAAAGCCGGGCCAGCTTCGCGGCCCGCACCGACGGGGCAAGGGCGCCGATCAGCGCCTGAATCTCTCAGGTCGACCACACAGGGGACGCGCGCAGATCTTGCGCGCGTCCTTTTTGTTTGCCATGTTCCTATTGGAGGCTACAACATGAACGTGCCGAGTGATCTGAAGTACGCCAAGAGCGACGAGTGGGTGCGCCTCGAGGGCAACACCGCCACGGTGGGCATCTCGGACTATGCCCAGGACGCGCTCTCGGATATCGTCTACGTCGATCTGCCGCAGGTTGGCGCCACCTTCGCCGCCGGAGCCGCCTTCGGCTCGGTCGAGTCGGTCAAAGCCCAGTCCGACGTTTACCTACCCGTCGCCGGCACCGTCACCGCCGTCAACGACACGCTCGCTCAGTCGCCCGAACTGGTCAACTCCGATCCCTTCGGTGCCGGCTGGCTCGTCAAGCTCACTGTCACCGACCCGGCGGCCCTGGCTTCGCTCATGGACGCCGCCGCCTACGAGGCCTTCTGCGCCTCCCGCGCGCACTAAGGCTCAGGCGCCGATCAAGCCGGACGGGCGGCCTCGTGGTCTTTCGCACACGATCCGCTTCCCGGCTCTCATCGGCGCACAGGACGTAACCTCATGGCCTATTACCCGCACACGCCCACTGAGCGCGACGAGATGCTGGCCGCCATCGGCGCCGCCGACATCGACGCGCTCTTCGCCGATATTCCAGCCCGCCTGCGCAACCCCAAGCTCAGCGTGCCCCCGGCCCTCTCCGAGATGGAGACCCTGGCCGAGCTGCGTGAGCTCGCCGAGAACAACCATCACGCGGGCAAAAGCGCGCTCTTCCTGGGCGCCGGCGCTTATAACCACTACACCCCCGCCGTCGTCGACGCCCTCATCCAGCGCGGCGAGTTCCTCACCGCCTACACGCCCTACCAGCCCGAGGTCTCACAGGGCACGCTCCAGGCCGTCTTCGAGTACCAGAGCATGATCGTCGCGCTGACCGGCATGGAAGTCGCCAACGCCTCCCACTACGACGGCGCCACAGCCCTGGCCGAGTCCGTGGTCATGGCCAACGAGCACTTCCGCGGCGCGCGCCGCAAGGTGGTCTTGAGCCCGACCGTCCATCCGCACGCCCGCGGCGTGGTCCGCACCTACACCCAGGGCCTCGACCTCACCATCGTCGGCGACGACGCCCAGACCGTGACCCCCAACGCCCTGCCGGATCCTTCGGCGCTGCTCAGTCTGGTGGATGAGCAGACCCTGCTCCTGGCGGTCGCGTATCCGAACTTCCTCGGCCAGATCGATGACCTGAAGGCGCTGGCCGATGCCGTGCACGCCCGTGGCGCGCTGCTGTGCGTCATGGTCGACCCTGTCGCGCTCGGGCTGCTCACCCCGCCCGGCCACTTCGGCGCCGACATTGTCTGCGGCGAGGGCCAGGCGCTGGGCCTGCCGCTCTCCTTCGGCGGCCCGTACCTCGGCTTCTTCGCCACCCGCAAGAGCCTGGTGCGCAAAATGGCCGGCCGTGTCGTCGGCGAGACCAAGGATCGCAACGGCCAACGCGGCTTCGTGTTGACCCTGGCCACCCGCGAGCAGCACATCCGCCGCGAGCGCGCCTCGTCCAACATCTGCACCAACCAGGGCCTGATGGCCCTGGCTGCCACCATCTACCTGGCCACGCTCGGCAAGAACGGCCTGCGCCAGGTGTCTGAGCTGTGCTGGCACAAGAGCCACTACGCCGCTCAGCGCATCGCCCAAATCCCGGGCTACAAGGTCCTCGCGCCGCGCCCGTTCGTGAAGGAGTTCATCGTCGCCTGTCCGAAGCCGGTGGCCGACCTCAATGACCACCTGCTCTACCAGCGCAACATCCTCGGCGGCTACGACCTGGGCCGCGACTATCCCGGTCTCGCGAATCACATGCTCGTCTGTGTGACCGAGACCAACACCCGCGAGCAGATCGACGACCTGGTCAGCGCGCTGGGAGATGCGGCGTAGCGTTGAGCGTTCAGCGATCAGTTCTCAGCCCTCAGCTGAGGGCCGAACGCTAACCGCTGATCGCTACTCAAAGGTGTGACATGCTAGAACCTCTTATCTACGATCTCTCCCGACCCGGACGACAGGGCGTGGCCCTGCCGAACGTGGACGTTGAGCCGACCCCGATCCCGGCCGAGCTGGTGCGGGCCGATCTGGACCTGCCTGAAGTGGACCAGATGACCGTGGTGCGCCACTTCACGCGCCTGTCCAAGTTGAACATGGGCATCGACACGAATATGTACCCGCTCGGGTCATGCACCATGAAGTACAACCCCCGGATCAACGAGGTCACGGCCCGGCTGCCCGGCCTGGCCGCGGCGCACCCGATGCAGGACCCCGAGACCGTCCAGGGCTCGCTGGCCCTGATGCACACGCTCCAGGAGTGGCTGGCCAACATCGGCGGTTTCGCGGCCGTGAGCCTGCAGCCGGCAGCTGGCGCGCAGGGCGAGTTGACCGGTGTGTTGATGATGCGCGCCTATCACCGCGATCGCGGCGATCTCAAGCGCACCAAGGTCCTGATCCCCAACTCCGCCCACGGCACCAACCCGGCCACGGCCAACATGGCCGGGCTGGACGTGGTGGAGCTGCCGAGCGACCCGCGCGGCAACGTCGACCTCGAGGCCCTCAAGCGCCTGTGTGATGACACTGTCGTGGGGCTGATGATCACCAACCCCAACACCCTCGGGCTGTTCGAGGAGCACGTTGAAGAAGTCGTGGCGGCGGTGCACGCCTGCGGCGGCCTGGTCTACGGCGACGGCGCGAACATGAACGCCATCGTGGGCAAGGTCAGGCCCGGCGATCTCGGCTTCGACGTCTTGCACTACAACCTGCACAAGACCTTCTCCACCCCGCATGGGGGCGGCGGCCCGGGCTCCGGCCCGGTGGGCGTCTCCGCACGCCTCAAGGACTTCCTGCCGGGGCCTGTGGTTGCGCGCATCGAGGATCCGCTCGAGCATCAGCCCGCGCACTACAGCCTGGTGACACCGCCCAAGTCGATCGGTCGGATGAAGTCCTTCTGGGGCAACTTCGGCATGCTGATCCGCGCCTACACGTACATCCGCGCGAACGGTGCTGAAGGGTTGAAGGGCAACAGCGAGTACGCGGTGCTTAACGCAAACTACCTGCGCGCGAAACTCGAGGACGTGTACCACCTGCCGTATGGCCGGACGTGCAAGCACGAGTTCGTGGTGGAGGGCGTATGGAGCGACGCGCCGGGCGTGCACGCGCTTGACATCTCGAAGCGGCTTGTGGACTACGGCTTCCACGCGCCGACGAACTACTTCCCGCTCATCGTGCACGAGGCGCTGATGATCGAGCCGACCGAGACCGAGAACCGCGAGACGCTTGACGCGTTCATCGCGGCGCTCCGCCAGATCGCCGAGGAGGCGCACACGCAGCCGGAGCTCTTGCAGGGCGCGCCGCACACCGCGCCGATCTCACGGCTTGACGAGGTCGCCGCGGCCAAGCAGCTTGTGCTCTGCTGTCGGCCGACGAACCTGCCGGTGCCGGCCTGAGATAGACCGCAGACAGCGATTGGTGGAATGACGACGGCGCGTGGGCGATGGCCCACGCGCCTTTGTGTTCAGGGGGCCGGGTGACACCGGGGTGGGCGGGCGACGCATGCGGGGGCGACGCATGCGTCGCCCCTACGAGTTGTTCATGGGGATGGGAACGCGTCGCCGCCGCCGCTCGCTCTTCGGCCTCGCTCTCCGGATATTCTCATGTATGGGTGCTAGAATCGCGCATTCATCTGCGCCCATCATCCCTGGAGGCCGTATGTCCCGCTGGCCCATCCCCCGATTGATCGCTGCTGGCCTGGCTGCCGCCCTCACCACGACCGCGTGTCTGCCGGGCACGCTCAACCTGCCGCTGCCCTCCATCGACGTCGATCGGATCACCAACCAGAACGGCATGATCGCGTATCTCGGTGACGACGGCAACATCTACATCGTCAATCCGCTCGACACGTCGACCGACGCCCGGCCCATCCGGGTCACTGACGATGCCAGGGCGCCTTCTTCAGAGGGCTCAGATCCTTATCTCATGTATGGCCTGCCGAGCTGGTCGCCGGATGGCAAGCATCTGGCGTTCTCGGCCGTGAGCGGGTCGGGCCAGACCTTCCCGACGACCAACCAGGTCGTCCTGGTCAATCGCGATGGCACTGAGGCGCATGCGGCCTACGACGGCGAGCACTGGCCGGTTTACTACAACTGGTCTCCCAATAGTTCGCAACTCGGCGTGCTGACCCAGTCGGCCCAGGGGCAGACCTTCGCGCTGCGGCGCGTCGGCATTGAAGGCGACGGTGGCGAAGCGATCGACACTGGCGTGCCGCTCTTCTGGGCCTGGTCACCTGACGGCGGCACCATGCTGGTGCACGCCAGCAACACGCGTCTGGCGGCGTTGCAGCTCGGCTCCGTCGTGCAGGAGCGTGACCTCGGCCTCCAGCTGGGAGCCTTCCAGGCGCCGGCCATCTCGCCCGACGGGCGCAACGCCCTGGCGGCCGTCGCCCTGAATGCGACGACGCAGCAGCTGGTGCGCATCGATCTCGCCAGCGGGGACGTCCAGCCCCTGATCGAGGTCGGCAGCGAGGTTTCGTTCACCTGGAGCCCTGACGGCGGTCGCGTGGCCCTCATCGAGCGCTCGACCGACAACAAATACAACTTCCCGGCCGGCCCGCTCACGGTGCTCAGTTCGGGCAACGGTGCCGTCGAGACCAAGATCGACGAGGACGTCATCGCGTTCTTCTGGGCGCCGAACGGAAAACGTCTGGCCTATCTGGCCCTGATCGACCCGAAGGACGGCGCTGCTTTCCCCAACATCACGCTGAAGCTGCTCGACGTCGGCGGCTGGACGCCGCGCGAGATCGTCGCGATCTCGCCTACAAACGAGTTCATGAGCCAGATCGTGCCGCTCTTCGATCAATTCAGCCAGTCGACGACCCCCTGGAGCCCGGACAGTAGTTCGTTCGTGCTGACCATCCAGGAGAGTGCGTCGTCGACCGGCGTCTACCAGATCAACCTCGACGGCGCCAGCGGCGGCCGACGCCTCGGCTCAGGGCCGGTCGCCTTCTGGTCATCGAAGTAACCAACGACAGCGTGAGACACGAAAAAGCCCCGGATTTCTCCGGGGCTTTTTCGTGTCTCGCGTCGGGCCTAGGTGGCCGGTGTTTCGGTATCGGTGTGAGCCGGGGCCGGGTCAGCCGGCTGTGAGGCTCGAGCGCCCTCTGCCTGCTGATACTGCCGCTGCCGCTCGGCGAAATCCTGCGGGCGCGGCGGCCTGATCATGCGCGTGGGCTTCGTGCTCGGCGTCGGCGACGCGATCGCCACCACTTCGGCGTGCGAGGCCGTCATGGCAGTTTCATCGGGCGGAAGCTGCACGTAGGTGGACGGCGCAACGACCTGTGGCACCGCCATCGGCGCCGCGAGCCCGGGCGGCGGGATCAGGCGGGCCAAAAGCTCAGGGAAGGCCGTCGGGATATCGCCGTAGCGCTCGGCCTTCCACCCGTTGTCGTGAAGCAAAGCCAGCACTTCGGGATTGGTCAGCGTGTTCTGCCTGAGCAGGGCCTGCGCGATCGCCTCGGTCTCGGGCATGTGCTCGCGGAGCAGCGTTTCGGTCTGCTCCTCCATGACCCGCCAGAAGCGCTCAGCCCAGCCCGGCATGGCGCCATCGCCCCACGTGCCGATTGGCGGGCCGAAGTAGCCAAGCAGATATAGGTGACGGATCTGGCCACGGATCGCTTCGTTATCGCTGTAGGCGCCCGTCCAATACTCGCCCATGTGCAGCTTGACGGCGACGTGACCAGCCATGGCCACAATCACGTCGGCCACAATGCGGCGGATCGGCATCGCGTGCACCTCGGTGCGATCGACCGGATGCATGAAGCCAAGAGCCGAGCCGCGGCGCACGATCGTCACGCGCACGATGCGCTGATCGGGCATCGCGTAGTGCTGGGCGACGGCATGGCCGGCTTCGTGATAGGCGACCTGCACGCGCTGCACCGGGTCCCACTCTTCGATCGGCTGCTCGAGGCCGTAGCGCTGCTCATCGATGGCGCGGTCGATGTCGTTCTGCGTGACGTGATCGCGGCCCTTGGAGAGCGCGATGCGGACCGAGTCTTTGCCGATGGCTGACGCGATCTGCGCCGGCGTGGCGTTGGGCGTGTCTTCGACCACGGCTTCGACGTCGACGTCCTTGTGCTTGATGCGGCTGAGATAGCCCTTGACGATCTCGCGTCGCCCGGTGCGATCCGGTGGGTCAACCTGGATCTTGGCGTCGAAGCGGCCCGGGCGCAGAAGCGCGGCGTCGAGCACCTCGGGACGGTTGGTCGAGCCCATGAAGAGCACGTGCCAGGTCTTCTTGGGCGTCTCTTTGCCGATGAAGGCGTGCCAGCGCGCGCGGATCTTGTCGCCGAAGGTCGGCTGCTCGATGCCGTCCATCTCATACAGCAAGCGGGTCAGCGCGCCAGAGCCGCCGCCCATCATGCCGCCCATGCCCATCCCCATCCCGCCGCGGCCACCCATCACACCGCCGCGGCTCTGGCCGACGGCGTCGATCTCGTCGATGTAGCAGATGCAGGCGCCGTACTCGCGCGCCAGCTTCTTGGCGCGGCCGACGAACTGGACCATGCGCAGGACGTCGACGCCCCAGAACATGCCGCGAAAGCCTGAGCCCTCGATCGAAATGAAGGGGATGCCGGCCTCACCGGCCATGGCCTTGGCCAGCATCGTCTTGCCGGTGCCGGGCGGGCCGTAGAGCAGGATGCCGTTGATGTACTTGCCGCCCATCTTGACGAAGTCGCGGCGGTCGGCGAGCAGGCTGATCCACTGCCGTACCAGCGCGACAAGGTTGGGCTGGCCCCAGTAATCTTTGAAGGTGACCGACTTCGGATCCTCCGGCCGGATCGTCTCCACCCGGGTCTGGCTCATGAACCAGAAGATCGCCACGAACTGCAAGATGGCGAACGAGATCGCGAAGGCCAGCTGGAAGGCCGTGCCGAGCGTGACGCCGATGATCGTGCGGCTGACGGGATGGATGCTTTCCCACAACAGCCCAAGCAACGTGAAAGTATCCCGCGCACTCTGACTGAAGAACATCCACCACAGCAGCAGCGGGATCAGGATCCAGGGGGCGATGCGTTTGATCGAACGCCACAGGTTCGCCCAGGCGCTTGGCGGCTTGGGCGCGGCCGGGTTCGGACGGCGGCCGGCGGGCGGTTTTTGCTCTGTGGCGGGCGGCGCAGGCGGAGGCACGGGGGCGATCGATTGCGTCATGAAAGGAGTGTACCCGCAAAAGAAACGCCGTTCAAGCGAAGAGGACAGGCATGGGAAGGAATGCTCAAGAGAATCTCATGAAGGCGTCAGGCGTCGGGCGTCAGGCATCAGGTGGGAGCGCCTGAGGACGCCAGATGTGGGCACGGCGCATAGAGGCATGCGACTTCGCGAACGCTGCAGATGCAGCACTGGCGGGTAACGAATGGCGGAACTGATCAGTGGGGTCAGACGGATGGTCGGCAGCCAGTCTCGCGCGGCAGCGTCACCTGACGCCTGAAGCCCGACGCCTGACACCTTCCCATCACACCACTTGCTGACCGGCGCCGCCCGGTGCCGGCTTCGGCATCGACGCCAGATGCGTGATCTCGCCCAGGGTGAGCAACTGACAACGATCCGGCCAGATGCGCAGCCGCGCGATGGCGGTGTTGTCGAAACGGAAGGCGATCGGGTGAGCGAGCGGCACCGCGAGGACATGACGCAGATAGGCGTTGAGGATGCCGCCGTGGCTGATCACGGCGATGTGCGCGCCATCGGGCTGGCCGGCGACGATCTCGCCGAACACGGCCGCCGCCCGCTCGAGCACCATGGTCTGCGACTCGCCGCCCGGCGGCCCAGCGACCCACCAGGTCGGCGTGAAGAGCTGCGGATATTTGGCGCGCACCTCGGCCTCGGTCAGGCCCGACCAGGCGCCGACGTCGCGCTCCTTGAGGCGATCGTCGAACCTGACGTCGAGGCCGTGCTCGCGCGCGACCACCTCGGCCGTCTGCCGGGCGCGCATCTGCGGGCTGCTGTACACGGCGATGAGCGGCTCACGGCGCAGGAAGTGCGCCAGCGCGATCGCCTGCGCCTGGCCGACGTCATCGAGCGTGGGATCGGCCTGGCCCTGCCAGCGTCCCTCGGCGTTCCACGACGATCGGGCGTGACGAATGAGATAGAGGGTGGTCATAACGAGGTGTCAGGCGTCAGGGGTCAGGCGTCAGGGACGCTGCCGCGCCACCGCGATAGCGTGCACTGACGCCGGAAGCCTGACGCCTGATGCCTTCCCTACTTCCCTTTCTTCGGGAACCGGCTCAACACCGTGGCCTGCTCGGGCACGACGGCGCGCTCGCCGCGGCGCAGGGCCTTCTTGGGCTTCTCGACCTGGTCAGAAGCCGACTGGAAAATGTAGATCGGTGTGCCCTCATTGAGGAAGGCCTGATCGAGATGCGCCTGCCCGAGCCGGTAGCCCTCGCTGTCGATCGAGCAGCACGTGACCATGCCGACCACGCGGCCCTTCTCGTCGACCACAGGGTCGCCGTTCTTGGCCATGCGCCCGGCCTTCTGCACGAACCTGAAGCGCGCGACCTCGGCGGTGCGGGCCTTCTCCTGAGCGATGAAGGCCGAGCGGCCGATGAACCACGGTTTGTGAAGTTTGACGTAGCTGTCGAAGCCAGCGTCTCCGATGCCGAGGTTGAGCGGTCCGGCGAACTCGTCGCCGTAGAGCGGCAGCCCCGCTTCGGTGCGCAGCGAGTCGCGCGACGCCAGGCCGCACGGCTTCGCGCCGGCCGCCACGAGCGCATCCCACAATGCCACGACGTGATCAGGATGCACGAACAGTTCGAAGCCCATGTTCTCGCCGGTGTAGCCGGTGCGCGAGACGATCAGGTCGAAGCCGCCGAGCGTCGCGCGGGTCACCGCCGTGCGCGGCATGGCCTTGATCCGCTTGACGGTGGCAGCGTCCGCCCCGAGCTTGAGCACGACGTCGCGCGAGGTCGGGCCCTGCACCGCGATGTCGAGGCGCTGATCGGCGCCGCTGCTCGCGTCACGCAGGTTGCGCAGCGTCACGCCGCCGCGGCCGGGCGCCTGTGCCCAGGGTCGGGTCAGGTCGATGAGCACTTCGCCCTTGAGCACGGCATTCGCCCAGGCCCAGTCCTTGTCGTCGTTCGAGGCGTTGACCACGATCAGGAAGTGGTCAGCCGCGAGGCAGTAGACGTAGGCGTCGTCGATGACGTGAGCGTCGGGCGCGAGGATGTGCGTATAGCAGCTCTCGCCGGGTGCGAGCGCCGCGATCTCGTTGGCGAAGATCGAGTCGAGGAAGGCTGCCGCCGTCGGGCCCTGAGCGTCCCACACGCCCATGTGGCTGACGTCGAACAGGCCGGCCGCCTTGCGCGTGGCCAGGTGCTCGTCGAGCACGCCGGTGTATTGCACGGGCATGTCGTAACCCGCGAACGGCACCATCTTGGCGCCGAGCGCGCGATGCGAGGCGTTGAGCCGCGTCTTCTTCAGCTCGTCGCTGGCCGACGGGGCAACGAAGGCCGGAAGCGGCGCTTTCTCGCTGCCGTTGAGGCCGATGGCGTACGGCTTGCTCCCGTCGACGGCGGCGCCGCCGGCCTTGAGCGCGACCGACGTGGCCGTCGGATCACCGACAAGGATGCCGCCGGGCAGTTTGGCCTGCAGATCGGGATGGTCGAAGGCCACAAAGCCGTCGGCCAGATCGCGAAGCCAGGTCGCGACGAGCGTCGCCTCGGCCGACGGCACTGTCAGCGTGTAGCCGTCAACCGTGCGTTCGAGGGCGCCGGCCACGGAGCCGCGCGGGGTGTTGAGGTGCGTGGGCTGAGTGCTGCCGACCGCGAGCGCGTAGACGTCGCTGGTCGCGGCCCAGTACAGGAACTCGCCGGCGCGCGCGCCGCTGACCGCGATGGACGCGAAGTCCGACTCGGGCGCCGCGTCGTCGACGTACCAGAAGTGCGGGTAGCCGTGGCGCGTGACAGGGAAGTCGACGCCCGCGCGCTCGATCAGGCCGCGCACCTTGAGCTTGGCGTCGTTGTAGGCCTCGAAGTCGATCTTGGTGCGATAGACGTCGCCCTTGCGGCCTGGATACTTGAACGGCTTGCAGGCCTTGAGCACCTGCGCCATCACGCCGGCGAGCTCGTCGATTTCGGGCTCGCGGAAGCCGCGCTGCGTGATCCACGGCGTGCCGAGCCGCAGACCCGACGGCCGCATGGCCGACGTATCGCCCGGGATGGTGTTGCGGTTGACGACGATGCCGGCCAGGTCGAGCAGCCGCGCCGCGAGGTCGCCCATCAGCGGCGTGCCGTCGGGGCCGACGACCGACTTGCAGTCGAGGTTGGTCAGGTGGCTCTCGGTGCCGCCGAACGGGATGGTGAAGCCGTGGCCGCGCAGTTGTTCGGTCAGGCGCACGGCGTTCTTGACGGTCTGGGCCTGCAGGTCGCGGAACTGCTGGGTCTTGGCGACCTTGAGGGTCGTGGCCAGCGCCGCAAAGACGTGCACGTGCGGGCCGCCCTGTTCGCCAGGGAAGACGGCGCGGTCGATCTTGCGCGAGAGCGCGGCATCCGTCGTGATGATGCACGCGCCGCGCGGGCCGCCGAGGGTCTTGTGAGTCGTGAAGGTCATCACGTGCGCGATACCGACCGGCGACGGATACACGCCGGCGGCGATCAGGCCGGCGACGTGGGCCATGTCGGCCAGCAGGATCGCGCCGCACGAGTCGGCGATCTCGCGGAAGCGCTTGAAGTCGGCGATCCACGGATACGACGAGTAGCCGACGATGATCATCTTCGGCTTGTGCTCGGCCGCGAGCCGCGCGACGTCGTCCATGTCGATCTTGCCGGTCTCGGGGCTGATCGTGTACGGCACGATCTTGTAGTACTTGCCCGAGCGATTGGCCGCCGAGCCGTGGGTGAGGTGACCGCCGAAGAGCAGGTTCATGCCCATCACGGTATCGCCGGGCGTGACGAAGGCGTTGTAGACGGCGTTGTTAGCCGGCGCGCCCGAGAGGGCCTGCACGTTGACGAAGAGTTGCTCGGGCTTGTAGCCGTTGGCCGCAAACACTTCGGCGGCGCGGCGCCGCGCGAGCGACTCGATGATGTTGGCGTACTCGGTGCCCTTGTAGTAGCGCGGGTCGCTGTAGCGCCGGAACTGCGCGAGGCGCGGGCCATAGTCGAGGATCTCGGCCTCGGTCATCAACCGCGTATCTTCATCCGGATAGCCTTCGGCGTACAGGTTCTGGAAGCGCGTGCCCAGCGCTTCGAGCACGGCGCCCGGCGCCGTCGATTCGGAGGCGATCATGATGAGCTTGCGGTACTGACGCTCTGTCTCGATCTGAGCCAACTCGAACACTTCAGGGTCGAGCTCTTGCAGAGAGCCGCGGAACAGAAAATCCTGCATCGACATTGAGAACTCCCCTTCATGGCGCGGGCAACTGGGGCCGCGCACACGTTACCCTCATTGTACCGAAACCGGTGGCGAAGTCGGGTTGTCAGGTAGTCGGGTAGTCAAGTGGTCGGCGAGTCGAGTAGTCGGCTGGTCAAGTCCGATTCGTTCTCACGTCGATAAGCGGGTGGACGAAACTGGCTCCTCGACTACCCGACCAGCCGTCCTACATCTTCTATCCGACTAAATCATCCCAATCCCAACCGCCATAGGGAGGCTGCGGCCCTAAGCTGTAGGCGTGTTAGAGAGAGAGAGTTGGGGTCGCACCGGCCGGCGTGCGTTGCGCTGGCTGGCTGCGATCTGGCTGGGGATGGTCGGCGGGTGGTGGTCACCCGCACCCGTGTCAGAGGCGCAATCGTCGGACACGGAGCTGGCCTATTTCCAGGTCACGAACATCGACGGCGGCGTCGCAACTATCGAGTGGGGCACCATCTCTGAGGCCGGCGCTGTCGGCTTCAAGATCTACCGATCGACGGAAGCCGACGGCTACCGCGCCCCGATCGCCTGGGAAGAGGCCGTCGGAGCGCCAAGTTCGCCGACGAGCTACGCGATCACCGATGCCCTGGCTCCGGAAACCACCTACTGGTACTGGCTCGCGGATGTCAACGTCTTCGGCATCGAGCAGGCGCTGACCACGCCGATCACGATCTCCACGGGTTTGCGGCCGGTTGAGCTGCCCTTGACCCACCGGGTCTACCTCAATCTGATCTTTCGCTAGCACTCGCCTTGTTTCCCTGCAGGAAAACGAAAAGCGCGAACCATCCGGTTCGCGCTTTTGGGTTGTGCGGCTTGTGCCAACGCGGCCCGAACCTCACCAGAGGTGCAGGCGCGTGGCGAAAAGAAGCAGGGCGGCGACGAGGATCAGGGCACTGTCTAGGAATCGCATTCTTACCTCACAATCCAGTTAACGGCTCCATCCCGCGAATTCAAGTAAATTCTTCAGGAAGATGCCGGCGGCCGCAACGCGCGGCTCGACTGTGAGGTTTTTGCAAGTTCCAGGCCAGCGCCGGCCGTTCAGGGCGAGGGCAGCCCACCCGGGCCGTACACCCACTGGTTGAACAACGGATCAAGGTCGCACGAGCAGGCGACTTCGGCGGTCTGTTGCAGGATTGGCCCGCTCACGAAGCCGAAGCGGTTCTGAGCATAGTAGTTCTGCAGCGCGGCGAAGAAGGCGTCATCGCCCATGGTCTTGCGCAATTCGTCGATGAAGACGGCCCCCCTGGCGTAGACCGCTGCGTAGTAGTCGTTCTCGTTGTCGTAGTCGCCCACCCCGAGGCCCACGGGCGTGTCGGGGTCGAGCGTCGCGTCGGCGTAGCTGCGGAAGTCGTCGACGTAGCGGGCGCGCGCCTCGGCCCCGTCTTTGGCTTCGAAGTACAGCACCTCGGTGTACGAAGCGAAGGCCTCGTCGAGCCAGGGCTCGCGCAGCTGGTCATCGCCCAGCACGCTGTAGAACCACTGGTGGCCGACCTCATGCACGGTCGCGATCTCGAAGAACGAGTCGGGGCCGACCACGCCGATGAAGACCTCGCCCGGGTACTCGATGCCGCCGAACGCGCCTGGCGCGTCGACGAGGTCGAGCTCCTTGAACGGGTAAGCCCCGATCTTCTGATTGAGGTTGCGCACCTGATCGCTTCCATACGCCAGCATCCTGTCGGCGTACTCGGCGTGATCGGCGAGCATGTAGGCGTTGATCGCGATCCCGTCGACGTTCGTCGTCGAGAGGGTCAGCGGCCCCACCACAAGGGCGAGATCGCGCATGGGCGCTGCGACGATCGTCTGCGTGCGGACATCGCCTTCGACGTCGTCGTCGATGACGGTGCCGCTCGCCACGATGGCCAGCGAGGCCGGCGCGTGCACGACGTACACGTACGAGGCGGTGTCGCTGTTCGTGGTGTCTCCGCCCGGCGCCGCGAGCAGAGTGTCCCAGTCGCCGCCGAGTCGGCGCGGAACTAGCGGGTAGAACGTCGGTGCGAGCAGGATGTCGTTCGTCAGGCCGAAGCGGGCCGCGCCAGAGACGTCGATGCCGGGCTCGGCGTGCACGACGAACGACGTGCTGACGTCGAGGCTGGCGCCCGGCTCGAGCGGCGTCGGCAAGGCGAAACGCTGGACGACGTCGCCGTCACCGCCGCCGATGCGTTCGAGGGCCGCGCCGCCGCTTGTCACTGAGTCGAGCGACATCGTGCTCAGGTATTGATCTTGATGGTTCGGCCAGAGCATCAGCACGAGGTCCGGGATCGCCTGTGTCTCTCGATTGGTGTAGATGAACCGCGAGCGACCGGTGAGCGTGGCTGTGCCGTCAGCGTTGAACGCCACCGACACGTCGATGGCGTATTGTGTGTGCACCTCGGGCAGGGTCGGGCCGGGCTGCAGGGCGGCGGTCCAATCGACCGGCGCGTTCTGCACGGGTTCGAGAGTGGGCAGCGGCGTCGGGCTGGGCCCTTCAGTAGGCGTCGCCACAGCCGAAGGAAGAGTCGGCGTCGAACCGATCAAGGCCGTCGCCTGCGGACGCGCTGTCGGGGTCATCGGCGGCGGCGGCGGCACAGGCGTCGAGGGTCGCAAGAGCGTCGCGCAGGCCAGGTTGGCGGACAGGAGGGCTGACAGGGCGAACGTCAGTTTCCGCGATGAGTTCTTCATGGGCAGGCCTCCATCCGGCCGGCCGCGCGAGCGGTCGCCGGAGCACCATCCACAAAAAACAGGTGAGCGCTCGATCGGCTTCAGCCGCCCGCAGCCTCACCTGGTCATGAGTGTCCCCTATAGGACTTGAACCTACAACGCCACGGATGTAAACCGTGTGCTCTGCCAATTGAGCTAAGGGGACGCCTTGGCCACTCATTATATCGGGTCTCTCGCCGCCTTAGCCGTTAGGGTTGGTGCGCACGAGCGGTTGCCCGCGGGTCATGCCCGCCCAGGGTGATCTCGAGTCCGATGGCTGGTTCGTCCGAAGCGGATCGGGGCGCGCGGCCAATAACCGAGATGCGTTTCTGGCTAATCGCCGCGCTCGTTGGAACGTCGTCAGAGATGATGTGATCCACCTGCCACGCTGAGGGTGAATCCCGCGGTTTACTAACGCAACCAGAACCCCCTCCTCCAAGTGAATGCCTATTGTCTGTGGACGCTTATCCCCCTATCATATCGGGGCGTTTTCACAGACCAGCTTCGCGGAGCCGAGATGCCCTTTTCATATATCTGTTCGCTTGCGCCAACACGCTTGCTTGACCGTGTCTGGCGCCTGGGTGCTGCAGGCGCCCTGGTGTTCAGTGCCGGTTTGTCGCTCTTGCTCCAACCGCAAGAAGCGCAAGCCGCGGGCACGATTTCGGGTGTGGCCTTCCTTGATTTCAATCAGGACGGTGCAAACAACCAGACCGCCAGCGCCGGCCTGCCGGCCGTGGATCAGGGTGTGGCAGGCGTCCAGGTGCGGGCATACGACTCGGCCGGCACGCAGCAGGGCAGCGCGACCACCGGCGCAAACGGCAGCTATTCGCTATCGGCCACCGGCACAGGCCCCTACCGCGTCGAGTTCACGGTGCCGGCCGGATATCAGCCTTCGGGTCAAGGCACTGACAACGGCACGACGATCCAATTCGTGGACGACGGCGGCGGCACGGCCAATCTGGGCCTGACCATCCCGAGCGAGTACTGCCAGAACAATCCGCTCGAGTGCACGTCGCGCTACGTGAACGGCGATGCCGCCGCGGGTAGCCTGATCGGCAACACCGAAGGCATCGTGGCCTTCCCCGAAGGCAGCACGTCAGCCGCGGCCGCCGGCCTGATCACGTCGACGCTGTCCTCGAACGTCGGCGCGACCTGGGGCCTGGCCTGGCAGCGCAACTCCAACACGCTCTTCGCTGCGGCGATGGCCAAGCGACATTCGAGCTTCGGCCCCGGCGGCTCGGGCGCCATCTACAAGCTGAGCATCGACCCGACGACGGGCGTCGCGAGCGCTGTCTCGCTGTTCGTCGACATGGCCACGATTACGGGCGGCCCCGGCGACACCGGAACGATCACGGGCCGCGATCTGGTCAGCAACAACTACGCAGCCCCTTCCTACGACGCCGATGCCTTCGCCAAGGTCGGCAAGATCTCGCTCGGTGACATCGACGTCTCGGACGATGGCCAGACGCTCTATGTCATGAGCCTGACCGATCGCAAGCTCTATTCGCTGAACATCGGATCCAACGCTGTCGCGCCCGCGAGCACAACCGGCGTGGCTGTCACCCTGCCCGTCGGCGCGCCGGCCTGCAATGCCGCTGACGTACGCCCGTGGGCGGTCGAAGTCCACAACGGAGCAGTCTACGTCGGCGTCGTCTGCTCGGCACAAACGTCGCTCAATCGCGGTGACCTGCATGCCTACGTCCTGCGCCTCAACGGCGCGGCCTTCGATCTGGTGGCCGACTTCGCCCTGAACTATCCGCGCGCCTGCACCAGCAACGACGTGGGTTGCTTCCCGGCCGAATGGCAGCCATGGCGCGACACCACAAGCACCGTCTGCCCCGACGGCGCCGTCCCCTGCCAGCTGGCCTTCACCAAACAGATCATCTATCCGCAGCCGATCCTGTCGGACATCGAGTTCGACCGAGATGGCTCGTTGATCCTCGGCTTCGTCGACCGCTCCGCGCACCAGTGGGGCAACAACAACTACGGCCCCGGCAGCGCGGGTTCTCCGTTGACTATCAACTACGTCAACTCGGCGACCGGCGCCGTGAACTCCACGACGACGCTGGCGGCGACATTCATCTATGAAGGCGCCGCGGCCGGCGACCTGCTACGAATGTGCCCCGACGGCCTCGGCGGCTACACGCTTGAAAGCAACGCCGCCTGCGGCGGCGTCACCACAGGCGGCGCCAACAGCAGCCCGGCTCAGGGCCCGGGCGGCGGCGAGTACTACTGGCAAGACATGTACAACCTGGGGTCGCTGAACTCGGGCACGCACAACGAGATCACGCTCGGTGGCCTCAAGCTCGTGCCCGGTCGCACCGAGATCGGCACAGTGGTCTTCGACCCGAGCGACGATTTCCGCGCCGGTGGCATCGGCTGGTTCAGCAACACCACCGGCCAACGGACCCATAGTTACGAGATCTTCGGTCAGGACGTGGCCGGGAGCCTGGGCAAGGCCGGCGGCCTCGGCGATCTCGAAGCCCTGTGCGCGAACGCCCCGATCGAGATCGGCAACCGCGTCTGGGTCGACTCCGACAACGACGGCATCCAGGATCCTGGCGAAGCGGCGCTCGCCAATGTCACCGTCAACCTGTTCAGCGGGTCCACTCAGATCGGCACGGCCACGACAAACGCGCAGGGCGCCTGGTACTTCGGTGGCACGTCGAACCGCAACCTGACCGGCGGCAACGTCCTCGCGCCGAACACGTCGTACGAAGTGCGCGTCCCCCTGAACCAGACGACGATCACCAGCGGCAGCTACAGCCTGACCACAGCGAACGCCGGCTCGAACGACAGCATCGACTCGGATGCGACGACGTCGTCGGGCAACGCCGTCATCGCGCTGACCACGGGCGGCGCCGGCGCGAACAATCACACGTACGACATCGGCTTCAACAACGGCCTGTCGCTCGGCAATCTGGTCTGGGGCGATTTCAACAACAACGGCGTTGTCGACGCCGGTGAGAGCGGCATCGACGGCGTGCAGGTCGAGTTGATCCTCGGAGCCTCGACCGTCGCCACGACCACGACGAGCAGTGGCGGCACCTACCTCTTCGCGGGCCTGACGCCGGGCGACTACGTCGTCCGCATCACGCCCCCAGCGGGCTACTGCTCGAGCACGGGGACGCCCGGCTCCGCGACGGGCGCCTACGAAGGCACGCCCGGCTCGCAGCCGCCGGATCCCGACAACGACGTCAATAACGACGACAACGGCAACGGCGTCGGCACCTGCGGCGCAGGCGGGTACGTCATCGAGTCGGCCCCCGTCACGCTGGCCACCGGCACCGAGCCCACCAACGACGGCGATTCGAGCAATGACTCTAATCTCTCGGTCGACTTCGGCCTGGTCGGCAAGCTGTCGCTCGGCAACCTGGTCTGGTTCGACGTCAACAACAACGGCCTCGTCGACGGCATCGAAGCCGGCATCGACAACGTGACCGTCCGGCTGCTCAACTCGGGCGGCACCACTCTCGCGTCGACGACCACGGCCGGCGGCGGGCTCTATGGCTTCAGCGAACTCGCGCCCGGCGACTACATCGTCGAGATCGTGCCGCCGAGCGGCTACTGCTCGAGCACGGGCGCGCCCGGTTCGATGACCGCGAGCGGACCCTACGAGGGTGCCTCCACGCCTGACCCCGACACCAACGTCAACAACGACGACAACGGTTCGGTCGCGGCGAACGCCTGCGGCCAGGTCGGCTACACGCTGCGCTCGGGCACGGTGACCCTCACGTACAATTCCGAGCCGACGAACGACGACGACGCCGACCCCAACTCGAACCTGAGCCTCGACTTCGGCCTGTTCCGGCCGGTCGCGCTCGGCAACCTGGTCTGGGGCGACAGCGACAACAGCGGCACCGTCAACGGCAGCGAGACCGGCCTCAACAACGTCGCGGTTCGTCTGTACACCGTGGGCGGCGCGCTGGTCGGCAGCACTACCACCGACGGCAGCGGGCACTACTCGTTCGGCAATCTGGCGCCCGGCGACTACTACGTCGAGATCACGCCTCCGGCCAACACGTGCTCGAGCACCGGGGCCGCCACCTCGGCGACCGGGCCTTACGAAGGCAACCCCGGCACGCAGCCGCCGGACCCCGACAGCAACGTCGACAACGACGACAACGGCTACGGCGTCGGCACGTGCGGCCAGGGCGGCTACGCCGTGCGCTCGAGCCCGGTCACGCTCACGTCGGGCGGCGAGCCGACCGGAGACGGCGACGGCAGCGACTCGAACCTCACGATCGACTTCGGCCTGACGCCGTCGGTGGGCCTGGGCAACCTGGTCTGGGTCGACACCGACAACAACGGCGTCGTCAACGGCGGCGAGAGCGGCCTGAACGGCGTGGCCGTGCGCCTCTACACAGGCTCCGGCACGCTGATCGCCTCGACCACCACGGCGGGCGGCGGCCTGTACCTGTTCTCGAACCTCAGCCCCGGCGACTACATCGTCGAGATCACGCCACCGGCTGGCTACTGCTCGAGCACCGGCACGCCCGGCTCGGCCACCGGCGCATACGAAGGCAACCCGGGTGGTGGTCAGCCGCCGGATCCCGACAACAACGTCGACAACGACGACAACGGCAATCACACAGGCGGCTGCGGTTCGACGATCCGCGCGACGGCCGTGACCCTCGCGGTGGGCGCCGAGCCGACCAACGACGGCGACGGCAGCGACTCGAACCTGACGGTCGACTTCGGCCTCGTGCCGGTGCTGGCGCTGGGCAATCTGGTTTGGAACGACGCCAACAACAACGGCCTCGTGGACGGCGGCGAGAGCGGCATCGACGGCCTGCAGGTGCGCCTGTACACGTCGACGGGCACGCTCGTGGCGACCACGACGACGGCGAGCGGTGGCCTCTACGGCTTCAGCAACCTCACGCCGGGCGACTACTACGTCGAGGTGACTCCGGCGACGGGCACCTGCTCGAGCTCGGGCACGCCCGGCTCCGCCACCGGCCCGTACGAAGGCAACCCGGCCGGCAACCAGCCGCCGGATCCCGACAACGACGTCGACAACGACGATAACGGCAACGGCGTCGGCACCTGCGGCCAGCCCGGCTACGTCGTGAGGTCGAGCGTGGTGACGCTCAGCCTGGGCGGCGAGCCCACGAACGACGGCGACAGCAACGCCAACACCAACCTCAGCCTCGACTTCGGCCTGGTCGGCACGCTCGGACTCGGCGACCTGGTCTGGAACGACACCAACAACAATGGCGCCGTCGACGGCGGCGAGAGCGGCATCAACGGCGTGACGGTTCGTCTGCTCTCCAGCTCGGGCACCGTCCTCACCACGACGACCACGGCGGGCGGCGGCCTGTACGGCTTCACGAACCTCGTGGCCGGCGACTACATCGTCGAGATCGTGCCGCCCGCCGGCTACTGCTCGAGCACGGGCGCCATCGGCGCGCCGACCGGCGCGTACGAAGGCAACCCGGGCACGCAGCCGCCGGACCCCGACAACGACGTCAACAACGACGATAACGGCAATGGCGTGGGCGCCTGCGGCCAACCGAGCTACGTCATTCGGTCGGCGGCCGTTACACTCTCGAACGCGTCCGAGCCGACGAACGACGGCGATGGCAGCGACTCGAACCACAGCGTCGACTTCGGCCTGGTGCTCAGCCTATCGCTCGGCGATCTGGTCTGGAGCGACTCGAACAACAATGGCCTCGTCGATGGCGGTGAGGCCGGCGTCGCCGGCCTCACCGTGCAGCTCTACAGCGGAGCGGGCTCGCTGCTGGCCAGCACCACCACGGCGAATGGCGGACACTACCTCTTTGTCAATCTGCCCGGCGGCGACTACTACGTGGTCGTGACCCCGCCGAGCGGCGCCTGCTCGAGCACTGGCGTCGTCGGCTCGGCCACCGGGCCGTACGAAGGCGCCCCGGGCACCCAGCCGCCGGATCCCGACAGCAACGTCAACAACGACGACAACGGCTATGGCGTGGGCACCTGCGGCCAGCCAGGCTATGTCGTGCGCTCGAGCAACCTCACTCTCAGCGCCGGCACCGAGCCGACGAACGACGGCGACAGCGACAGCAACTCGAACCTGAGCGTGGACTTCGGCCTGGTGGGCAGCCTGTCGCTGGGCAACCTGGTCTGGGTCGACGCTAACAACAGCGGCACCGTCGACGGGGGCGAGACCGGCCTCAATGGCGTGCCTGTCTATCTCTACAGCTCGACTGGCACGTTGATGGCCACGACCACGACGGCCGGCGGCGGGCTGTACAGCTTCACCAACCTAGTGCCCGGCGACTACTACGTCGTCATCGAGCCGCCAGCGGGCTACTGCTCGAGTAGCGGCACGGTCGGCTCGGCGACGGGCCCGTATGAGGGCACGCCCGGCTCACAGCCGCCGGATCCTGACAACGACGTCAACAACGACGACAATGGCTATGGCGTCGGAGCGTGCGGCGGCGGCTACCTGATCCGCTCGAGCGTGATCACGCTCACGGCGGGCGGCGAGCCGACGAACGACGGCGACGCGAACAACAACTCCAACCTCAGCCTGGACTTCGGCGTTCTGCAGCCGTCCAGCCTCGGCGACTTCGTGTGGAACGACACCGACAGCGACGGCGTGCAGGATCCCGGCGAACTGGGCGTCGGCGGCGTCACGGTGACGCTCCGCGACGGCAGTAACAACGTCATCGGCACGACGCAGACAGCGCCCGACGGCTCGTACCTGTTCCCGAACCTGACGCCCGGCACCTACTCGGTGTGCTTCAGCAACTTCCCGATCGGTTCGAGCCTCACGGGAGTGAACGCCGGCGGCAACGACGCGGCTGACAGCGACGCCGACCCGAACACCGGCTGCACGGGCACATACACGCTCACGGCCGGCCAGCAGGATCTGACGGTCGACGCCGGCCTGATCAACATCCCGACCGCTGCGACGCTGACGTCCTTTGTGGTCAGCGGGCCGGCCGGCGGCAAGGTGACGGTGACGTGGACCACGGCCGAGGAAGTCAACGTCTCGGTCTACCGGGTCTATCGAAGCCTGAACGGCTCGTTCGCGTCAGCCACGATGGTCTGCGAGAAGGCCGCGACGGGCAGCGACAGTTCGTACAGCTGTCTCGACACTGTGTCGGGCAACGGACCTTACACCTACTGGCTGACCGAACTCAGCACGCAAGGCCAGGAACGAGTCATGACGAGCCCGGTCATCGTCGTGCGGCTCACCATCCCCAGCCTGCTCCACCGCTGAGCAACGACCGACTCTGACGCGCAAACAGATCCGGCCGGGCGACATCGCCCGGCCGGATCTGTTTGTTCACCGCCCGCGTCAGACGAGAACGCAGTCCGCGGTGCTACACTGCACAAGCCACACAATCCGCCAAGCCACATTCTTGAAGCGCAGGCGAGGTGAGAATGCCCGATATCGTTTCGACGCCGCCCGAACAACCACGCCGAATGAGCCGACTCTGGCAAGGCATTGCGGTCGGGGCAGCAACTCTGGCCCTCATCGCCCTCATTGGGACCATCGCCTGGGTCGTGACGAATGCGCCAGCGGTTGGCACCCACGAGGGCACTGACCAACCGTGCGGCTACTACTGGTCACCGGATGTCCCTTATCCATACATCCCCGATACTGGGACGCAGGCGATGGAGCCGACCCAGGTCGCCGCCGTTGCGACCATGTACGTCGAGGGCTATCCTGGCGAAGATGGGTACACCGATTTCGATTTCGACGCCAACGCCACTGCTTATGCGATCTATGCGCCAACGGCCAATGCTCACGCGACCCGATGTTCGAGTCTGAATGCTGAAGAGCGTCAGACCGAAAGTGCCCAGCTTGCCGAGTTCTATGCCACTCGTGGCGCACAGATCACGCTCAACTCGTCGGATGCGGGCACGGCCACTCCCACCGTCACCGCGACGATGACGCCTGAGGTGTTCAGTTATCCGGCGCCGTTCGCCACGGATCTCATGGCCAATGTAGTGATCGTCACGGCGACACCCGTCGGATCGCCCGCGATGGATGCTCAGACGGCGCAGACTCCAACGCACACTCCCACCCCCACCATGACGGCGTCGATGGCGCCAAGCGCCACGATGGGGCCCCAGGCACCCGATAGGCCCGGTGACCCGGTCGCGGCCGGGTTGACGTACGTGGCTGATGGGTATCTCTGGCGGATCGACCTCGATGGCCGGCCTGTGGCCCTCGGGCCTATCCGATCCGGCACTGGAGAACTGGATCTGGCACGGGCCCATGGCGTTTCGTCCTCGGGCGGAGATCTGGTCATCATCGATGTGGCCACCGGCGCAGAACGCAACCTCACCAACACTATTGACCAACTGGAAGAGGATCTGGCCTGGTGGCCTGCCAGGCCGGATACGCTTGTCTACATCTACTGGGGTGCCTCGACGCCCGACAATCCGACCTCCCCCATTGCGCGGCAATTGGGCAGCATCAACCTGGATGGCACCGATCGACGAGCCCTCGGTCTCGTCGGCGATCTGGGCGTGCGCAACTATGCACTTGGATCCGACGGCGACACGCTCTTCTACATCGAGGACGAGCACTGGGTGCGCTACCGGTACTCCGATGGTTCCAGACAGGAGTACCGGCAGCAGGAGAATCTGGGGCTGGAGCAGCTCTGCACCTATCTGCAGGGGCCGGGCCTCTCACCGGACGGAAAGTGGCTGGCCACGCGTTGTTTTTTCGAGCACGACGATCGCCAACTCGATGGCGCCATCATCATCGTCGATCTCGAGAACGCCACGGGCCGGGTCATCGATCGGCGGCCGCTCGAATACCAGGGCTATGTGCCCACATCCAGACAGGTGCTGTGGTCACCGGATATGCGCTACGTCCTCACGGCCGAGGACAGTGGTTCGGCGATCGGCCTCCGGGTAGTTCGCGTGGAGGACGGGCAGCTCACAGCGCGTCTATCGGGAGTGCCTGAGTTGTTCAGCCCCGACGGAAAATGGCTGGTCATGCAGGGCCTTTCGACGGAGTTGCCCACGTTGTGGTATCTGGTCGACACCACAACGTGGATGGAGATCCGTCCCCTCGCCGTTCACGATTGGGCTTACGCGATGAGTTGGCCATGAGCCAGGCTGACATCCGATCAACGACTCTGCACATCGTGGGCGACACGCCCCTGAAGGTGGTCTGGTCCGTCGACGGAACCTTCCGGGTTTACGTCTTCGATACCGTCGAGGCCGGCGCCTTTCTTCGAGCGCCCGATTTCGAGAACGACCTTGCCGTGGGCCACAGCGCCGATTTTGAGGTCGCCTCGGCCGAAACGTTCGAAGACGCCGTCGACCGATTGCGCGCCGAACACGCCCGCCTGGCCGCCGACCCCCAAGCCATCGCGCGAGCATACTTCGACTGCGAGGGCGAGCCGATCCTGTTCCTGACCCGCCGCGGGAAGACCGGCCACGCCTATCGGGTGCTGCGCTCCACGGGCGAGCTTGCCTGGTCGAGCCTTCATAGCGCTGCCGTCCTCTTCAAGATCGGCCCCAGCGCCCGAGCGATCGAGAAGGCGGAGTACGACCAGACAGTTCTGGAGATCCGGCTGGCCATTCAACCGGATTGAACAAGGTCTGCCGGGCCTGGGGTTCCCGCGAGCCGGTCTCGGTCGGGCTGTACAATGCCCGCCATGACAGGTTCGCAAGGCGGCGGCGTTGTGCGACGAAACGCGTCAGTCTTCTCTCGCTGGTGGCTGATCTACACCGTCGTGGCGATCGTGCTCGGATGGGCGTTGCGCGATCTGCGCACCGACGACCCCTTCATCACCTATCGCTTCGCCGACAACCTGGCCCAAGGGCGCGGTTTCGTCTTCAACCCCGGCGACGCCGACCCTGCGCTGATCACCACGGCGCCGTTGTACGCCCTGTATCTCGCCGGCTGGCGTGCGCTCGGCCTGCCGACGCCGGTCGTCAGCCTCATCACGAGCGTGGTCTCCATCGTCGTCGGCGCCTGCGCCCTCGAAGCGCTCGGCCGACGCCGCGGCCAGGCATTGGCCGGCGGGCTGGCCGGGCTCTTCTACGCGATCTTTCCGCTGCTCTGGCTGACGGTGGGTTTCGAAACCGCGGCGGTGCTGGCGCTGGCGCTCTGCGCGCTGTGGGCCGCCGATGCCGGAAAGCTCCGCTTCAGCGGAGTGTTGGCCGGCCTGACGATGGGCCTGCGCGGCGACGGCTTCCTCGTGGCGGGTCTGATCGGCGGCCTGATCGTGGCGCGACCTGTGATCGCCGGAGCGAAAGCAAAGACCTCGGGCCTGTGGCGACAAGCGCTCGACTTCGCCGTTCCGGCGTTGCTGGTCTATGCGCCCATCGCGATCGGCCTGACAGCGCTGTTCGGCTCGCCCCTTCCGACCACGCTCACCACCAAATCCGCCCAGGCGCTCTCCGGCCTGACGGGTTTCTACCCGGGCACGCACTATCTTGAGGGGGCGCTGCTGCTGGGGCGGGCTTATTCGAACCTGACGCCGTCCTGGTGGGCAACCCTCATCGCCCTGGCGGCGGGCGCGATCGCGCTGGCTCTGCGGCCTCGGTCGTTGGAACAAGGCCTGGCGCTGCCCGTCCTGTGGTCGGGTCTGCACGCCCTGGGCTACACGGTCCTGGGTGTCGCGCCCTATGTCTGGTACTACGCCCCGCTCGTCCCTGGGTTAGTGGCGCTCGCGGCGATCGGCATCGCGGGCGAGTGGCTGCCCGCCGAACAGCCGCGCGCGGCGCGCGCACTCCTCGCCCGAGTGGTGCCGGGCATCGCGGCCGCCGGCTTCGTCTTCGCCAGCCTGCAGGGCGATGTGGCCATGGCGTTGCTGCTTTGGCCGGATGCCATGGGCCGGGCCTTCAACCCGCCGCCACCGCCGCCCGCAGCCGTTGAGTCGAAGGTTCTGCCCGAGGCCAAGGTGCGCGTCTACACTCAGGTCGGCAACTGGCTGCGCGAGCACACACCACCGACGGCTACCCTGGGCGTGACCGAACTCGGCGCGATGAGCTACTGGGCCGATCGGCGAACCGTCGACTTCCTGGGCCTCGTTCAGCCGGACCACCTTGGCGACATCCGCCACGGCGACTTTCTCGAGACTCTCTTCCGCGAGCAGCCCGACTACCTGGCGCTGACGGACGTCAACGCGTTTTACAACGTCGACCCCACTGACGAGGCGTGGTTCGCTCAGCTCTATCACCCGATCGCCACGTTCGACGACGAAGCCTTCTGGGGCTCGCCGATGACGGTCTGGCAGCGCAACGCGCCAGCGCTCGTCGCGACAACGCCGCTGGCCGTGCAAAGCGCGTCGCTTGGCGACGGCTGGCAGGTCGCAGAAAGCAGCGTGAGCGACGCCGTCTTGCGCGCGGGTCAACTCATCCTGGTGAGGATCCGCTTGCAGGCCGGCAACGACGTCGGGATGAAGTCGCTGAGCCTCCAGGCCGTGCGCCTCGACGGAGCCTTCGCGTCTCCGGTTGCCAGCCGCGCCGTCTATACCCATTTGTGGCGCCCCGGCGAAACCGCCTGGGTGACGGTGCCGCTCATCGCGGCGTCGGATCTCGGGCCCGGCGGCTATGCCCTTGTCGCGCGCTGGGAGGGATCGGACGTCACGGCGACCGTCGGCCGCGTCAAGGCGTCGCTTCCCCCATCGACACCCAAGAATGACTGGGCGCCACTGAGCGGCGGCACGTTGGCGCAGGTCTGGGCCGAGCCGCTGCGCTGGTGCCGGGGCGATGCGCTCACCGTTCCGCTGATCTGGCAGGCCGGCGGCCCGATCGTGCCCGACCAGACGGTGTTCATGCACGTGCGCGATTCACAGGACGGCATCGTCGCTCAGGCCGACGGCCAGCCCGTTGACGGCCTGTACCCCACAGGGCTCTGGTCGGCCGGCGAAGTCATCGCCGATCCGCGCACTCTCCCAGCCGATAGGCAGCCGGCGGACGGGGCGTACGACCTCGTGGTCGGTCTCTACGATCCGGCCGGCGCCCGGTTCCCCATCGACGACGGTCCCAGCCGCACCTCTGACGGCGGCCTGCGGCTGGGCGAGGTCATCGTGGAGGGTTGCGGCGCGCCCTCTTCGCCTTGAGGACACGATCAGATCAGTACGCGGATCACGCGGATCCTGGCGGAAAACGCGAAACTAACGCTCAGTGTCCGCCTCATCCGCGTGATCCGCGTCCTTTCCCGCGCACATCATTCGTTCACACTCGGCATGTAGAATTCGCGACATGTTCGGATTCAATCGTTCCCGGGGCCGGCGACCCGACCCCGACGCTCCTCGCGAGCGCGCCTCACGTCAACAGGTCGCGCGGCTGTTCGGTTATGTGCGCCCCTACTGGCCGGTCATGACCCTGGCGGCGGTGGCGTTGCTGCTCACCTCGGGCATCGGCCTGCTGTTCCCCTGGGTGATGCAGAACCTTGTCGATGCCGTCTTCGCCAAGATGGACGGCAGTGAACTCAATCGCATTACGCTGGTGCTCGTCGGCGCCTTTCTGCTCAACGCGGTCTTCCGCTTCGTCCAGGGCTACGCGCTGGCCTGGGTCGGCGAGCGCGTGGTGGCCGACCTGCGCCGCCAGACCTATGCTCGCCTTCACATGCTCGGCCTGCGCTTCTTCAACGAACGCCGCGTCGGCGAACTGATCTCGCGCCTGGCGTCTGACGTCAGCGTGGTGCGGGCCGCGTTGACCAACAACATCGTCGAGGTCCTCGGCCAGACCGTGCTGTTCATCGGCTCGCTCGCGCTGATGCTGACCCTCAACTGGCGCCTGTCGCTGTTCATCCTGGCGCTCGCGCCGGTCATCAGCATCGGCGCCGTGGTCTTCGGCCGGCGGCTGCGCGGCCTGTCGACCGAGGTGCAGGACCAGATCGCCGAGGGCAACGCGGCCGCCGAGGAAGCGCTGGCTAACGTCCGCGTGGTCAAGGCGTTCACGCGCGAGCCGTTCGAAACCCAGCGCTACAACACCGTCATCCAGTCTGCGCTCATGGCGGCCATGCGGGTGACGGCCTGGCGCTCGGCCTTCGGGTCGACGATGGCCTTCCTCGGCTTTGGCGCGATCGCGGCCATCCTCTGGTTCGGAGGGCAGGAGGTGCTGGCCGGCCGGCTCTCGGCGGGTTCGCTGGTCGCCTTCCTGGTCTACGGCGCCAACATCGGCGCCGCGCTCGGCACCTTCGCCGGGCTGTACGCGCAGATCCAGGAGGCGCTCGGCGCCAGCCGGCGCGTCTTCGAGTTGCTCGACGAGCACCCCGACATCGCCGATGCTCCAGACGCCATCGCGCTCGATCACATCGAGGGCCGCATCACCTTCGACTCGGTCTCGTTCAGCTACAACGACGCGCCCTCGCCCGACATCGAACTCGCCCCGGCATCGGCTGACACGCCGCGGGTGCTGCACGACATCGCGCTCGACATCCAGCCCGGCGAAGTGCTGGCGCTCGTCGGCCCCAGCGGCGCCGGCAAGACCACGCTGTTCAACCTGATCCCGCGCTTCTACGACCCGACACACGGGGCTGTGCGGGTCGACGGGCACGATCTGCGCGACCTGACGCTGAACTCGTTGCGCGGCGCGATCGGCATCGTGCCGCAGGAGACCCAGCTGTTCTCGGGCACCATTCGCGAGAACCTGCGCTACGGTCGGCTGGATGCCACCGATGCCGAGATCGAGGCCGCCGCCCGCACGGCAAACGCCGCCCAGTTCATCGAGCAACTGCCCGACGGCTACGACACGCGCGTCGGCGAGCGCGGCGTGAAACTCTCCGGCGGGCAGCGCCAGCGCGTGGCCATCGCGCGCGCCATCTTGAAGGATCCGCGCATCCTGCTCCTCGATGAAGCCACGTCGAGCCTCGACTCGGAGTCCGAACGGCTCGTCGCCGAAGCGCTCGACAACCTGATGCGCAACCGCACGACCGTGATCATCGCCCACCGCCTCTCGACAGTACAACGCGCCGACCGCATCGCGGTCCTCGACTCCGGCCACCTCGTCGAACTCGGCACCCACGCCGACCTGCTCACCCGCGACGGCCTGTACGCCAGGCTGTATCGAATGCAGTTCGTTGAAGCCTGACGGAGGAAGCGAGCGGAGGGAAGTGGGATTGCTCCCACCTCCCTCCGCTCGCTCACCTTCCAAACGTCAATGTCAGCATGTACAACACATAGCCGCCGACGAGCACAGCGCCTTCGTGGCGGCGCACAGTGCGCGGCGATCGGCAGACCCAGAGGCAGGCCAGGCCGGCGGTGATCATGACGGGGAAGTCTAGGCTCAGGGTCTGCGCCACCGTCGTCAGGCCGGTTGGCGCCGCGACCGCCGTTGCACCGAGCACGCCCAGGATATTGAAGACGTTGCTGCCGATCACATTTCCGACGGCGATCTCACGCTCACCGCGCAGGGTCGCCACGACCGATGCGGCCAGTTCGGGCAGTGAGGTACCGATCGCGACCACGGTCAAGCCGATGAGACGATCGCTGACGCCCAGGCGACGAGCCAGGTCGGAAGCACCCTCCACCAGCCGATCCGCGCCAAGGATGAGCAGGCCAAGCCCGGCGCCGGCCAGCATGGCCGAGAACGCGATCTGACTGCGCGTGAACGTCGCGAAGACAGGCTCGGGATCGACCCGCAACTCGACCCGTCGGGCGGCCATGATCATCGCGCCCAAATAGATGACCAGAGCCAGCAAAAGTGCCACGCCTTCAAACAGGGTGAAAACGCCGTCGCCGCCCAGGGCCCACATGACCACGAACAGCCCGACCATCACGCGCACGTCGAAACGGGTTAGTTGGGGCGGCACGTTCAGCGGCCCGGCCAGCGCCGACAGGCCCAGAATCAGGCCGATATTGGCGATGTTGCTGCCGGTCACGTTGCCGACCGCCAGTGACACATCGCCCGACATCGCTGCCCGCACGCTCACGGCGAACTCGGGCGCGCTGGTGGCGAACGCCACGATCGTCAGCCCTGCCACAAGTGGCGACACCCGCGCGGCCCGCCCGAGCCGCATTGCGCCTCGGACGAGCCATTCGCCTCCCAAAATAAGTAGCAGTACACCCACCAGTACCCAGATCCCTGACATCCACATCGCATCCTCTCATTCCGCGCGACCTGTATGTATCGAACCGCCGGAGGAGCGGAAGAAGAACGTCCTGTCCCCCTCGCCCTTGTCTCCGCGCATCTCGAAAACATCGTCGAGCATTCCCTGAGCGCCCGCTCAACGCTCGGCAACCTATCCCGTCAGCTCTGAAGACGGTGCCGTTGCAGCCACCCTAATGAAAGGGTCGAACCTCCTGGGCCATATCCTCCATAGACAAACAAAAATGGAGACGGCCCACAAGGTTGTTGTGACCGTCTCCACCTAGCCGGTGTCTGCGCCGGCGGGTATTCGATTGACTGGTCAGAAGAACCAGCCGTATTGCGGAATTGTGACACACAGGCGATCCCGGGTCAAGCGAAATCGTCCGGCCGTACAAGCACAATACAATAGAGGGATGTCGAGCAGCCCGCGAGCGGCCCAATCATGACGATCGGGTGGCTCGTCCTCACGGTCGGCGTGATGATCGTCGGCGTGGCCTATTGGGAACTTGTGCTGTGCGAAGGCGCGCACCTCGGACCACGGGCCGTCGCCGCCACGTACAACTGGGTCGCGCATCGCTACGACACGGACATCAAGCAATTCGATCTCGCCACCGAGTCGGCGATCCTGGGTCTGCCGCTCGCGACGGCGCTGATCCACGTCGACCAGGCGCGGGTGCTCGACCTGGCCGCCGGCACGGGGCGGACGGCGCGGGCGTTGCTGCGCGAGCTGGCCTTTGACGGCACCGTCATCAACGTCGATCTCTCAAGGCGCATGCTCGAGGTCGGGCAGGCCACGATGCCTGAGCCGTTACGCAGCCGGACGAGCTGGCTGCGCGCTCCCATCGCGCGCCTGCCGTTCGACGACGACGTTTTCGATGCCGTGGTCTGCCTCGAGGCGCTCGAGTTCGTGCCCGATCTCGACGCAGCGCTCAACGAAGCCCTGCGCGTCCTTCGCCCCGGCGGCCAACTTCTGATCACGCATCGCATCGGCTGGAACGCGCGCCTCATCCTCGGTCGTTATCTCAGCCGCGCTGCCCTGACGCGCAAGCTCGCCGCCCTGCCGCTCCACGACATCCGCACCGAGCGCTGGCAGGTCGAGTACGACTTGATCTGGGCGAACAAAGAGCGAGGGGCGTAGAGCGAGGGGCGAGGGGCGAAGGGCGAGGAGCGAAGGGCGAGGAGCGAAGGGCGAGGAGCGAAGGGCGAGGAGCGAACGCTACACAACCTCCTGGTGATCGGTTCGGGACCCGCCGGTGCGAAGGCTGCTGAACAGGCCGCGCGATTAGGCAAGACCGTGGCCTTGATCGAACAGGCGCCGCGGCTCGGCGGAAGCGGGATCAGCACAGGCACCGTGCCTTCAAAAACGCTGCGTGAAACCGCGGCGTTTTTGCAATCGCTGCGGAGGCGCGCCATCCCGGGGTTGACGCATCAACTCGATCGTGACCTCAATCCAGCCGACCTGATGTACCGCCGCCAGATGGTGCTCACCGCCGACTGGGGCCTTATCCAGCGCAACGTCGATCGCTACAAGATCGAGGTCATCCGCGGGGTCGCCGAGTTTCGGGATCCGCGCACCCTGCTTGTTCACGGCGCCGACGGCGATCGTGAGTTGATCGGCGACGTGATCGTCATCGCGGCGGGCAGCACGCCCCATCATCCGGCCGGCATCCCTTTCGACGACTCGCGCGTGTTCGACGCCGGCCGCATCGGCGAGATGGATCATCTGCCGCGGCGGGTCGTGATCCTCGGCGCCGGCGTGATCGGCCTCGAACTCGCCGGCGTGTTCATGGCGCTCGGCGCCCAGGTGAGCGTGGTCGAGTTGGGCCAGCGCGTGCTGGCCGCCGCCGACGATGAACTGGCCGATCAGCTGCGGCGGTTGATGGAAGACCAGGGCGTCAGCTTCTGGCTGGGCGAGCCGCTCAGCGACGTCGCGGCCGGCCCAGAGGGGCTGCGCGTGGGCCTGCACAACGGCCTGGCCATCGTCTGCGACACGCTATTGGTCGCCGCGGGCCGACACGGCAATACCGCCGGGCTCAACCTCGGCGCCATCGGCGTATCGGTGACGGACCAGGGCTTCATCCCGGTCAACGGCCGCTATCAGACAGCCGCGCCGGGCGTGTACGCGGCCGGCGACGTCATCGGCGGCTATTCGTGGGCGGCGACGTCGATGGAACAGGGCCGCGCCGTGGTGCGAGCCGCGTTCCTCAACGAGACGCCACAGCCGCGCATCATCCCGCGCTGCATCTACACCCTTCCCGAGATCGCGGCCGTCGGCCCGACCGAAGAGCAACTCAAGCAGATGGGTCAGCCCTATCTGGTCGGGCGCGCGAGCATGGCCGAGAACCCTCGCGGCCAGATCACGGGCGACAGCTTCGGCATGGTCAAGGTGTTGTTCGCGCCGGAGGATAAGCGCGTGCTGGCCGTGCACTGGCTCGGCGAGGGCGGCGCCGAATTGATCCACATCGCCCAGCGCGTCATCGAAGCCGAAGGCACGCTCGAGAGCCTGGCCGAGCCGCCCTACGCCTATCCCTCACTGGCCTCGCTGTACGAACAGGTCGCGTTCAACGGTCTCGAACATTGGGAGCGCTGGCGCGAGTGGCACCGTTAACCGCTGAGCCGAGATGAAGTTTCTGCGCTACAGGTTTGAGAACCTGATCGGCTACGGCGTCCTCGAAGACGACGTCGTCCAGCCGTTGATCGGCGATCTGTTCGGTTCGTACACCCGCGGTCAGGGGCAGATCCGCGCCTCCGACGTGACCGTGCTCGCGCCGTGCCTGCCCAGCAAGATCCTGAGCTTCACCCAGAACTATGCGGACCGCGCCCGCGAGGCCGGCATGGCGACGCCGCCCTTCCCGCTGCTGTCGCTCAAGCCGCCCAGCTCAGTGATCGGCCCGCATGAGACGATCGTGCTCCCGCAGCAAAGCACGCGCGTCGACCACGGCGCCGAGCTCGCCGTCGTGATCGGTCGGCGCGGCCGCTGGATCGCCGTGGAGGACGTGCCTCAGTACGTCCTTGGCTACACCTGCGCCAACAACATCATCGCACGTGATCTGGTCGAGCTCGACGGCTCGTGGATCCGCGGCGCGGGCTTCGACACCTTCTGCCCGCTCGGCCCGACGATCCAGACGCATCTGGCTCTGGCCGACACACTGGTACAATGCCGCGTCAACGGTCAGACGCGCCAGATGACGTCGACGCACGATCTCCTTTTTGGTGTGCCACAACTGATCGCCTTCGCGTCGTCGGTGATGACGCTCGAACCCGGGGACGTGATCCTCACGGGCACGCCGGCTGGCGCCGCGCCGCTCGCGGCCGGGGATGTGGCTGAGGTGGAGATCGAGGGCGTGGGCGTGTTGCGCAACACAGTGTCCGCCATGCCGCGCGAATCGAAGCGCGGTTGACCTGGGCAGGCGAACCCCGCCGCCCGACGACGAGGTGAGTGATGGGCCTGAAGCCAGATAACTGGATCCGCAAGATGGCGCTCGAACAGCACATGATCGAGCCGTTCGTCGACTCGCAGGTGCGCAGCGGCGTCATCAGCTACGGCGTCTCGTCGTACGGCTATGACATTCGCGTCGCCGACGAGTTCAAGATCTTTACGAACGTCTTCTCCGCCGTCGTCGACCCCAAGCACTTCGATCCGAAGGCCATGGTCGACTACAAGGGCGAGGTGTGCATCATCCCGCCGAACTCGTTCGTGCTGGCCAAGACTGTCGAGTACTTCCGCATCCCGCGCAACGTGCTGACGGTCTGCCTCGGCAAGTCGACCTACGCGCGCTGCGGCCTGATCGTCAACGTCACACCTTTCGAGCCCGAGTGGGAAGGGTACGTGACGCTCGAGATCAGCAACACCACCCAATTGCCTGCTCGCGTCTACGCCAATGAGGGCATCGCCCAGGTGCTGTTCTTCGAGGGCGACGGCCCATGCGACATCTCTTACGCCGACAAAAAAGGGAAGTACCAGAATCAGCAGTCGATCGAGCTGCCCAAACTTTGACCGCGCGCAACCTGCGGTTGCAGACCGACGAAGGACGAACGACGAATGACGAAGGTTGACGCCGCGACGGCGCGCTTTCGAGGTTCGGGGTTCGTCCTTCGCGTTTGGGCGTTGGCAGCGGCGGTCGGGCTGATGGCCTGCACGCCGACGACGGCGACACCGACGATCGCGCCGACGTCGACAAGGGCGCTCCCGACGGCCGTTCCAACGGCGACGAAGGCTGCGACGCGCACGACGCCGGCCGCCACGCTGACGGTCGCGGCGACGTCAGAAACTGCAACGGCGACGGCCACACCGGCCCCGACGGCCACGGTCCCGATGGACACTGTGGTCGAGCGCGGAGAAGCATTGCCCGGCTTTTCGGTGATCGTGTATGGCCAGGTGTTTCGGCCGACGTCGCTGACGTTTGGGCCGGATGGGCGCCTGTATGTCGGGTCGACCAATGCCGTCGTGTACGCGTTGGAGGACACGAATGGCGACCACCGCGCCGATGTGACCACGACGTTCGTCAGCGGCGTGATGGTGCCGCTGGGTCTGCTCTGGCTCAACGACCAGCTCTACGTGTCATACAACGCCAAGGGCGACGGCCGTGTGACGGCGTTCTCGGACAAAGATGGCGACGGTCGAGCCGAGACCAAGGACGACATCCTCACTGGCCTCCCGAGCAATGGACGCCACCAGAACGACGATCTCGTGCTCGGGCCCGACGGTTACATCTACTTGAGCATGGGCTCGACCTGCGACGTCTGCGTCGAAGCCGATCCGCGCTCGGCCGGCATTCTGCGGTTCAAGCCCGATGGCAGTGAGTTCAGCGTATTCGCCCACGGGCTGCGCAACCCCTACGGCCTGGCCTTCGATGCAGCGGGGCAGCTCTTCTCCACCGACAACGGTCGTGATGACCTGGGCCCTGACGCGCCGCCCGAAGAACTCAATCACATCGTCGCCGGCGACGACTACGGCTGGCCCGATTGTTACGTCGGCGCGACCGACCCGGCCTGCGCCACGCGCCAGGCTCCGATCGCGACCTTCACGCCGCGCTCCTCAGCCGACGGCCTGACCTTCTACGACGGCGACGCCTTCCCCGAGTCCTATCGCGGCGACGCCTACGTTGCAGTGCTCGGCTCGTACGTCTACATCGACCTGCCGCGCGGCGTGGCGCACGTGTCGATCACCCGAGACGGCGAAGTCTACACCGCGAGCGAGCCCGAGTGGCTCCTCAAGCTCACCACCCAGGGCCGCCCCCTCGACGTCACCGTCGGCCCCGACGGCGCCCTCTACGTGGCCGACTACGAAATGGGCGAGATCTTGAGGATCAGTTACGGGGCGCCGTGAGCGCACAGGGAAGCATGGTTAGGATGCAATGTGGCGGAGGGACAGCCGCGCAGCCGGCGTTCACGGCCTAACGGCCCGCATCAGCTGCGTGGCGGATGAGCCGAGGCCGCTCGGCCTGGGGCCCCGGCGAGCCACGTCAGCGGCATGCGTTCGTTAGGCGGCGGCCAACTCGCCGACCTTCTCTATATGACGTGATCGCTTGGCAGCACCATGAGCCGGGGTACACGGACGTGTGCCGGTTGCATCAGCACAAAGGTGATGCAACGTGCCACATCTTCTGGCTGGAGTGGGTGCTGGATTCCCATGCCCTCGGTCGGATGCACCGGCCAATCGCGATGCAATTCGGTCACGACAAGGCCCGGCTCAATGCAGGTCACCTGGACCTCGCTACCCGCCAATTCCATCCGCAACGCCTCGGACAGCGCCTCGATGGCGTATTTGGTCCCGGCATAGGCCCCAGCCGTGCTGCGCACCTTCGTCCCCATGACGCTCGAGATATTGATCAAGTGCCCGCCTCGTTGCGCCTGAAAGTGTCGGACGAACGTATACGCGACACGATAGGCGGCCTCTACATTGACCCGAACCATGGCGCACACCTTGTCGATGTCTATCGTTGGGATCGGCCCCACTTCGATCGTTCCCGCGTTGTTGAGCACAATATCGCATCGCCCAAAGGCTCTCATGGCGACCTCCAGGAGGTGCCCGGGAAGTTCCGGTGCGATGATGTCGCCGACCACGATCTCAGCCCCAAGTTCATCCTTCAGGGCGCTCAACTTATCACCTGCTCGGCCTGTCAGGACCAGGTTGGCCCCGTGCCCACGCAGTTCTCGCGCTACAGCCAATCCAATGCCACTCGTCGCCCCGGTGATCACCGCCACTCTTCCGGCCAAGTCTTCCATAGTTGATCCGCTCATGAGGGCCCCGGCACATCCGGGGCTTGGCCTGCCATCATACCGGAAGCGCCGAGTGGGGTCGGAGAGGCCGCCTAACAGCCGGATGACGCACGACAAACGACGAACGACGAAGGTTGAGTGGCTATTCAACCTTCGTCATTCGTCGTTCGTCAGCGCCCAGCGCGTCCGTTCCATCAGCCCGCCGGGAACGGATTCCGCTCCTTGAACCCGGCCTGATGCCAGTAGGGGTAGGTCTTCGGACGCTCGCTGGCACGATCCAGCCGGGCGATGTGGTCGCGGTCGAGCGACCAGCCGAGCGCGCCGAGGTTTTCGCGCAACTGCTCCTCGGTGCGCGCGCCGATGATGAGCGTCGACACGCTCGGGCGCGTCAGCAGCCAGTTGAGCGCGATCTGCGGCACCGTCTTGCCGGTCTCCTGCGCGACCGAGTCGAGCGCGTCGACCACGTCGAAGAGATAGTCTTCGGGGATCTGCGGACCGATCTCGACGGCGCGCTGGCTGCGCAGCCGTGTGCGCTCGGGCAGCGGCTGGCCGCGCCGCACCTTGCCCGTCAGGCGGCCCCAGCCGAGCGGGCTCCACACCACGCAGCCGACGCCTTGATCGAGCGCCAGCGGCATCAACTCCCACTCGTAGTCGCGGCTTACCAGTGAATAGAACGCCTGATGCGCGACGTAGCGCTCCCAACCGTGTCGATCAGCGACGGCCAACGACTTCATCAGATGCCAGCCCGAGAAGTTCGAACAGCCCAGGTAGCGGATCTTCCCAGCATGCACCAGATCGTTCAACGTGCTCAACGTCTCGTCAACCGGCGTGCGCGCGTCGAAAGCATGAAGTTGAAAGAGATCGATGTAGTCGGTGCGCAATCGGCGTAGGCTGTTCTCGACGGCGCGGATCAGGTGGTAGCGCGACGAGCCGACGTCGTTGGCGCCCGGGCCTCGGCGGAACGTGGCCTTGGTCGAGATGATGACGCTCTCGCGCCGGCCCTCGATCGCCCGCCCCAGGATCTCCTCAGACGCGCCGCCGGCATACCCGTCCGCCGTGTCGAACATGTTAAGGCCGGCATCGAGGCAGACGTCGACGATCCGTCGAGCTTCGTCCACGGTCGTGCCGCCGAAGTCTTCGACCTTGCCACCGAAAGTGACGGTGCCGAGCGAGAGCGCAGGCACTTTGAACCCGGAGTTGCCGAGAAAACGCGTTTCCATGGGGTCTCCTGAGGATGGGTTGACGAGCCGGCGGCGCCGGGCGTGTGACCCGGCGTTACCGGGTATCTGACCCGACGATGCCAGACAGGAAAGTCGATGCTCAGCCGATGACGCTGACCTGTACGCCCTGTCGGTCGACGGGCAGCACGAAGGTGCGGCTGTTCAGGCCGTTGTCGGCGAAGGCCTTGCGCATGGCGTTGGCGATGGCGTCATGGCCGCGAGGTGCGAAGGCGATCACCGACGGGCCGGCGCCCGAGATGGCCGCGGCGGCTGCGCCGGCCTGTCGGGCGGCGGCGGTCACCGCGTCGTAGCCCGGGATCAGGCGCTTGCGATGGGGTTGATGCAACCTGTCGTTCATGGCGAAGCGCAGCAACTCGTAGTCGGCGCCCGCCAGCGCCTGCACGGTGAAGACCGCGTGACCGATATTGAAGATCGCGTCCTGCAACGACACCTGCTGGGGCAAGATGCGACGCGCCTCGGCCGTCGAGAGCTTGAAGTCCGGCAGCGCCACGACCACCGTGAAAGACGGCACGTCGAGCCGGCGCACCAACAACTCTTCGTCGGCGGCGCTGACCAGCGTCAACCCGCCCAGGATCTGAGCGGCGACGTTGTCAGGGTGGCCTTCCATCTTGTGAGCGATCCGCACGAGCGCCTCGCGCGACAGGCGTGCGTCGACCAGGGCATTGGCCGCGACGACGCCGCCGACGATGGCGGCCGCCGACGAGCCCATGCCCGAGCCCGGCGGCACCTTGTTGACGGCGTGGATGCGCAGCCCGCTCGGTCGACGACCGACCTGATCGAACACGGCCTCGGCCGATCGATACACCAGGTTGGTCGTGTCGGTGGGGATGTCTTCGGCGCCCTCGCCTTCGACGTCGATCTCGACGCCCTGACGGGTCTCGTAGAACTCGACCGTGTTGCGCAGGCTGAGCGCCAGGGCCAACACATCGAAGCCGGCGCCAAGGTTGGCGGACGAACAGGGGACGGTGACGGTGACTTTGCGCATAGGGCGTCAGGCATCAGGCGTCAGGCGTCAGGGGGCGCCGCATCATCAAGCGATGCGGTCGCGCAAGCCGGTCAGCATGCGCTTTATTTCCTGAACCTGTGACTGAAGCGCTAGGTGGATCGTATCCGAAAGATAGCTGAGGTCGTGCCCCAGCAAGAGATGGTACTCCAGCTCGTTCGCCGAACCCAGGGCGATCTGGACATGGCGCCGATATTCCACCGACGAATCGCGGCCGCAACCTTCCGCAAGGTTCGCCGGCACCGACGCCGCCGCACGCCTCGTCTGGCTGGTCAAACCAAAGGACTCACTGCGCGGATACCCCTGCGTCGCTCGATAGATATCCAGCGTCAGTGCATGAGCCTTGTGCCAGACGTTCAGATTGCGAAAATCCTGCATTTGCCCCCTGCAAAGTGCCCAGATTTCGCGATTCTATCAGACCGTCGCTGTCCGAGATCTTGTTTTGTCCTCTCGACCTCTCACTGACGCCTGACGCCCGACGCCTGACGCCCCCTCAGTGCCCCAGCACCTTATGCGGCACGTACGGCGCTTCGAGCGCCGCGATCTGCTCGGGTGAGAGCTTGATCGAGAGCGCCGCGATCGCGTCGTCGATCTGGTAGGCCTTCGAGGCGCCGATGATCGGCGCCGAGACGCCGGGCTTGTGGAGCAGCCAGGCCAGCGCCACCTGAGCCGGCTTTGCGCCCAACTGCTTGGCGACCTCGGCGCAGCGCTCGGCCACTGTGAAGTCGGCGTCGCTGTAGTACATCGAGTGCGCGAACGCGTCGCTGCCCGAGCGCGCCGTCTCGCCCGTCTTGTCGCGGCGCCGGTTGCCGGCCAGGAAGCCGCGTGCCAACGGGCTCCATGGGATCAGGCCAACGCCCTGGTCGAGGCAGAGCGGGATCATCTCGCGTTCTTCCTCGCGATAGATCAGGTTGTAGTGGTTCTGCATGGTCACGAAACGCGACCAGCCGTGCTCTTTCGCGATCTGCTGGGCCTTGGCGAACTGCCACGCGTACATCGACGAGGCGCCGATGTAGCGGGCCTTGCCGGAGCGCACCACGTCGTTCAACGCTTCCATCGTCTCTTCGATCGGCGTCTCGGGATCCCAGCGATGGATCTGATAGAGGTCGACGTGGTCGACGCCGAGACGGCGCAGCGACGCGTCGATGCCGTCGAGGATGTGCTTGCGAGACAGGCCGCGCTGGTTCGGGCCGCTGCCCATCGCCCCGTGGACCTTCGTGGCGATCACGACTTCGTCGCGCGGAGCCAGCGAGCGCAGCGCCCGACCCGTGATCTCTTCGCTCACGCCGATCGAGTACACATCGGCAGTGTCGAAGAAGTTGACGCCGGCTTCATAGGCCTGTCGAATCAGCGGCAGGCTGGCTGCTTCGTCGAGCACCCAGTCGCGCCACGCGGTGTCGCCGTAGGTCATCATGCCAAGGCAGATCCGCGAGACCTTGAGGCCGGTCGTTCCGAGGCGCACGTATTCCATAGAAGGCTCCTTGAGACAGGCTCACGCCTATCGATTCAACCAGGCGAGGCCGCGCATGACGAGTTGGATGATGAAGTCGTCGCCGGGCTCGCGGTTTTCGCGCAAGATGTCGAGGTCGTCAGGGCCGACCCAGCGCCAGGTCGAGAACTTGTCGACCTCGATGCGCGGGCGGGCGAGATCGCCCGACACCGTCACGATGAAATCGGCCTCACGACGCGGCCTGCCGTCGGTCGACCAGGAATCTTCCCAGTCGTAGGCATCGACCAGGTGCAGCACACGATCGAGTCGCCAGCCCGTTTCTTCGTTGATCTCGCGCCCGAGCGCCTGATGCAACGTTTCGCCGGGCTCGACATGTCCGCCGGCCACATCCCAACAGTTCGGGAAGAGCTTTCGATCAGCTGCGCGTTGTTGGACGAAGATGCGGCCCGCGCCGTCGTTGATCAGGGCGCCCACGCACCAGAGACGATCCGTCGGGCCGACGAGCGCAGGGGCGGAGGCTGCCACAAGGGAGTCGGCGGTGGGCGTGGCGGCGTCCATCATCGCACGAGCAGATCCTGCAGCGCCTCGAGCGTGGCCGGCACGACCGGCGGAGCCGCGAAACGCTCGGCCACGATGGCCGGATCCTTCATGCCGTGCCCGGTCACCACGCACACGACCTTAAGGCCGCTCACGCTCATCCGACCGGCTTCGACTTCCTGCACAAGGCCGGCGGCGCCGGCCGCTGAGGCGGGCTCGCACCAGACGCCCTCGGAGGCCAGATGCCTCTGCATCGCCAGGATCTGCTCGTCGCTGACGGCCACGATCGCTCCGTTGGACTCCTCGGCAGCGAGAAGGGCCTCTTCGCCACGAGCCGGGCGGCCGATGCGGATCGCTGTCGCCACAGTCTCGGGTTTGTCGACGGGATGGCCCAGAACAAGCGGCGCGGCGCCTGCAGCCTGAACGCCCAACAGGCGCGGCCGATTCGGGACGCGCCCCATCGCGTGGTACTCGCGATAGCCGAGCCAGTAGGCTGTGATATTGCCGGCGTTGCCGACGGGCAGGCACATCCAATCGGGCGCGCGACCGCCGAGTTGATCGATGATCTCGAACGCCCCGGTCTTCTGGCCCTGGATGCGATACGGGTTGATCGAGTTGACGATCGCAATCGGCAGCCGCTCGCCGATCTGACGAACGAGCGAGAGCGCATCGTCGAACGAGCCCGTGATCTGGATGACGTCGGCGCCGTAAGCCACAGCGCCGGCCAGCTTGCCCACCGCGACTTTGCCGTCGGGGATCAGGACCACGCAGCGCAAGCCGGCGCGTGCGGCGTAAGCAGCCGCCGATGCCGCCGTGTTGCCGGTGCTCGCGCAGATGACGGTCCGGGCACCGCTGGCTGCCGCTTCGGTCATGGCCGCCGTCATGCCCCGATCTTTGAACGAACCGGTCGGGTTCAGGCCCTCGAACTTGGCGAACACGTCGCAGCCCAGTTGAGCGCCGAGCCCCGGCAGCGGGATCAAGGGCGTGTCGCCCTCATGCAGCGTGACAGGTTGGTTTTTGTGAGGAAGATCGAGCAAGTCGCTGTATCGCGCGATGACGCCGGAGTAGGACATTCGCGCATTATAGCGGCAGCCTCAGCGACAGCCGGCTGACGAATGAGTGGGCTCGAGCGAGCTGTCGGCGCCCTCAGCGAGACCCGCGGCTGTATCCCATCAGGTCATGCTTGCGCACACGGATAGCAGTCCCACAGGCGGTGATCACGCACAGAAGAGCGTTGTCGGTTATGCTCATGGCGCTTGAGTTGAGCGGGCAAGGCGCGAAACGACATGGACCTTCGAAAACACGAAGCGCAGACGACTCGCAACCTGGTGATCGGCTTCTTCGGGCTGTTGCTCGTCGTGGGTGGCGGCCTGATCCTATTGTTCTACGGCCCGCTGGGTCTTGGGGCCGGAGTTATTTGCATCGCCGCCGGCGCTGCATTGTTCGGGCTCGTCTTGCTGGTGACTTTCAGCTTCGGCTGGATCGCCGATTGGCTCGAACGACGCGACTCCTGAAGCGGCCTAGCGCCTGTCCTCAGGCCCATCGTTTTTCTGCCGGCCGTTCCAGGCAGCGCCCAGCGCAATGCCCACGGCAGCCCCAATCGCTACCCCGATCGCGATGTTGTCCATCACCACGCCGATAGCCGCGCCAAGGCCGACCCCGATCGCCAGGCCCATCCCCGTGCCATTGTTGGAAGGGTTCGGCGGTATCTTTTCACCCGAGTTGTTGTTCATCTCGCATGCCCTGTAGGTGTGGTAAGCCATCCGCGTGAAAAACGGACAACCCTCGCTAGCTCGGAGTTATAGCGGAGATTCCTTATTTCGGCCGAACGTCTTTCGGCAAAACTCGGGCGGTATCCTCAACCATAGTCATCTCTCGTTATTTTTACCGATGGCGGATCGCCTCGGACGTGGAAGAATCTCGATCGGAGCCTAATATGACCCAATTGCACCGCTATACACAGCTCGGCCTGATTGCGTTCCTGTTGCTTGGCACCCTTGGCATGGCCCCCGCCCCGCAGGGCACGCCTCCAGACGGCGCGCTATCGACGGTGCCGACCGGCTTTTCGGATCTGCCATTTGCGAATCTGGGAAGCCCCACGGCCCTGGCTTTCACGCCGGCACCGGACCCTCACATGCTCGCGCTGCGTCAGACTGGCCAGACGCAGGTCTATGACTTGGACGGCAACCTTGTCGTCGAGGCGATGAACATCTCAGGCGAGATCTGTTCCGACTTCGAGCGCGGGCTGTTGGGCGTGGCGGTCGATCCAAACTTCCCCAGCAATCGATACGTGTATGTCTTCGCCAACTTTGGCGGGTGCAACTCGTCAAACGACGGTCGCGTCGTCCGCTACACGGTTGCCACAAACTGGACGTTCGGCAGCCGGGTGACGATCATCGACAACATCCCGTCGCTGGCCGGCAACCACAACGGCGGTGACATCCACTTCGGCAAAGACGGCAAGCTCTACATCTCCGTCGGCGACGGCGGCACCGGCGGCGCAGCCGCCCCAGACAAGAGCACCCTCGGCGGCAAGATCCTGCGCATCAACTCCGACGGCACGCCTCCCACCGACAACCCCTTCTACAACGAGGGCGGCTCCCAGCGCTGTGGCGACGCCGACGGCGACACCGGCTCGGGCACCTGCCAGGAGATCTACGCCTACGGCCTGCGCAACCCCTTCCGCATCGCCATGGATCCCAACACCGCCGGCACTCGCTTCTTCATCAACGACGTCGGCCAGAGCACCTGGGAAGAGATCGACGAGAACGTCTCCGGCGCCAACTACGGCTGGAACGTCCGCGAGGGCCCCTGTCCCAACGGCCAGGCCTGCACGCCCAACCTGCCCACCGGCGGCGGCTACACTGACCCGATCCACTGGTACGGCCGCGGCGTCGGCGGCTCGATCACCGGCGGCGCTTTCGTCCCCAACGGCATCGGCTGGCCCAGCGAGTTCAACAGCGCCTATCTCTTCGCCGACTACGTCACCGGAACCATCTTCCGCCTCAACCGCACCAGCCAGACCGGCACCAACCAGTACACGCGCTCGAACTTCATCACCGCCCTGGGCTCCAGCAGCGCCACCTCTCTGACCTTCGGACCCAGTTCCACCGGCGGCACCGCCCTGTACTACACCACCTACGCCGGCGGCGGTGAGATCCGTAGAGTCGAGTACACGGCCGCGATACTTACAGAGAAAACGTGGCTACCTTTGATCCGGCATCCGTAAAGGCTGCTCACTTTCGCAAGTCCATTCGCACGTCACAACACTGAGTTTCTCTATGCCCCTACGCCATATCGTCCTGCGCCTGCTCTCCGCTCTTGTCTTGCTGTTCGTTGTCCGCGATTTCACGCCTGAAGGAACAGTTCCCAAGGCCATGGCTTCGACCGTGCCAACCGGTTTCGCAGACCAGGCCTTCACGACCCTGGGAAGCCCCACGGCCATCGCCTTCACGCCCGACCCCGACGTTCACCTGATTGCCCTTCAGCAATCCGGGCAGGCGCAGGTCTATCATCTCGATGGCACGCTCGTCACTCAGGCTGTCGACATCAGCTCCGAGATCTGTTCTCAATGGGAGCGTGGTCTGCTTGGCATCGCTGTGGATCCCGACTTCAACAACAATCACTACGTGTATCTCTTCGCCAACTTCGGCGCGTGCGACTCGACGAACGACGGTCGCGTCGTCCGCTACACCGTCAACGACGACATGACGTTCGGCGGCCGGGTGACGATCATCGACAACATCCCATCGCTGGCCGGCAACCACAACGGCGGTGACATCCACTTCGGCAAAGACGGCAAGCTCTACATCTCCGTCGGCGACGGCGGCACCGGCGGCGCGGCCGCCCCAGACAAGAGCACCCTCGGCGGCAAGATCCTGCGCATCAACTCCGACGGCACGCCTCCCACCGACAACCCCTTCTACAACGAGGGCGGCTCCCAGCGCTGTGGCGACGCCGACGGCGACACCGGCTCGGGCACCTGCCAGGAGATCTACGCCTACGGCCTGCGCAACCCCTTCCGCATCGCCATGGATCCCAACACCGCCGGCACTCGCTTCTTCATCAACGACGTCGGCCAGAGCACCTGGGAAGAGATCGACGAGAACGTCTCCGGCGCCAACTACGGCTGGAACGTCCGCGAGGGCCCCTGTCCCAACGGCCAGGCCTGCACGCCCAACCTGCCCACCGGCGGCGGCTACACTGACCCGATCCACTGGTACGGCCGCGGCGTCGGCGGCTCGATCACCGGCGGCGCTTTCGTCCCCAACGGCATCGGCTGGCCCAGCGAGTTCAACAGCGCCTATCTCTTCGCCGACTACGTCACCGGAACCATCTTCCGCCTCAACCGCACCAGCCAGACCGGCACCAACCAGTACACGCGCTCGAACTTCATCACCGCCCTGGGCTCCAGCAGCGCCACCTCTCTGACCTTCGGACCCAGTTCCACCGGCGGCACCGCCCTGTACTACACCACCTACGCCGGCGGCGGTGAGATCCGCATGGTCGAATACACCGACAATTCGGCCCCGGCGGCGTCCTTCACGGCCAGCCCCGCCTCAGGCCCTGTGCCGTTGACCGTGAATTTCGACGCCTCAGCCTCGACCGGCCTTGCACCGCTCACCTATACCTGGGCGTTCGGCGACGGCGCCACCGGCACGGGCGTGACCACCCAGCACACGTATTCGCAAGAGGGCGTGTACACCGTGACACTGACTGTCATGAACGGCGTAGGCACGAGCAACACACAGAAGACCATCCAGGCCGGCACGCCGCCCCAGGTCACGATCAGCCTGCCCGCGCCGGGCACGACCTTCTCCGTCGGTCAGTCGATCTCGATGCAGGGCAGCGCCACGAGCGGCGGCTCACCGTTGCCCGCTGCAGCCCTGAGTTGGGTGGTTCTGCTGCACCATGTCGATGAGAACAGCCCGCAAAACAGCCATACGCATCCCTTCGCCAATCGGAACGGCGTGTCGAGCGCGACGTTCACGGCGCCCGCCCCCGAGGATCTCTACGCCACGGCCATGAGCTACGTCGAGGTGCGGCTGACCGCGACGGACTCGCTCGGCCTGACGACGACCGTCACCCGCGAGGTGCAGCCCAAGCGCGTCACCCTGACGTTCAACACGAGCCCCGGGAACCTGATCGTCAACGTGGCCGACACCGTCTCGCCACACGCGATCAACAACGGCTCCGTGATCGGATGGACGGGTTGGACCCTCACGGCGACAGTCCCGCAGCTTCAATCGACGGGCGGTCAGGCATACGTGTTCTCGAGCTGGGCCGACGGGCAGACCGCGTCGCCGCGAACGATCAGTGTCGGCGCAACGAATGCCACCTACACAGCCCGTTTCGTCCCCGCCATCCTCGTCCATCTGCCCGTCATCCGGCATCCCTGACGTATTCACCCAGCCGACCGCGGTTCGAGCCGCGGTCGGCTGGGTGTCGGGCAAAGAGGCGCAATCAAGATACGTTTTAGCCCGTATGAGCGCGAGGCGCGCTCGAGAAGCCGCGCCTCACCCTGTTGTCAAACGTCTCGTCTTGGGGGGCCAGGCGTTGCGCGATCTCGTTGAGGTCGGCGCGTTCCTGGGACGTTCAACCGATCGTCCTCTCAAGTGGGAGCACCCATGAACATCCTCCGTTTGTCGCTTCGACAAGGTCTGGCGCTGGCGATCGCATTCACGTCGCTGGCGCAGGGTCCCGGCCCTGCAGGCGCCGAGCCAGAGCGGCCCGCCTCCACTGTGCCGGCGGGCTTCGTCGACACATCCGTCGCCTTCGCCCTCAGCCCGACGGCGCTGGCGTTCACGCCGATGCCGGACGCCAAGATGTACGTGACTCGGCAGGAAGGCATCGTCGAGGTCTTCGAACTCGACGGCACTCATGTGACGCAGGCGATCAACATCGACCCTGAAGTGTGCGGCGATGCCGAACGCGGCTTGATGGGCATGGCACTGGATCCGGCATTCGCGTCCAATCGCTACATTTATCTCTTCGCCAATTTCGGTCCCTGCGATGCCAACAACGTGGGCCGTGTCGTTCGTTACACGGTCGAGAACGACTGGGCGTTCGACCCCAACAGCCGCGTCACCATCGTGGACAGGATCCCTTCGCCCGGGATCTATCACAGCGGCGGGCATCTCGAGTTCGGCAAGGACGGCAAGCTTTACATCTCGACGGGCGATGGTTTCACCGGCGGCGATCCGGCACAGGACAAGAGCGGGCTGAGCGGCAAGATGTTGCGCGTCAACCCTGACGGCACACCGCCAGCCGACAATCCCTTCTACAACGAGGCAGGCTCGCAGCGTTGCGGCGATGCCGACGGCGACACCGGCGCAGGCACCTGCCAGGAGATCTACGCCTACGGCCTGCGCAATCCGTTCGGCTTTGCCATGGATCCCAACGCCGCGGGCACTCGCTTCTTCATCAACGACGTCGGCCAGAGCACCTGGGAGGAGATCGACGAGAACGTTCCTGGGGCCAACTACGGCTGGCCCTTGCGCGAGGGGCCGTGTGCCATCAGCGTGCCCTGCACGCCGAACCTCCCGACCGGCAACGGCTTCACGGACCCGATCCACTGGCTCGGTCGCGACGACGCCTCCTCGGTCACGGGTGGCGCGTTCGTGCCGAACAACAGCGGCTGGCCAGGCGAGTTCACCGGCGCGTACCTGTTCGGTGAGTATTCCTATGGCAAAATCTATCGGCTGAACCGCACCAGCCAGACCGGCACGGATCAATACACGCACTCCGACTTTGTCACGGGGCTGGGCCTCAACAGCGCCGTCGGCCTGAGGTTCGGGCCCATCCCCAACGGCGGCGTCGCGCTCTACTACACGACCTACTTCGACGGCGGCGAAATCCGCCGTGTCATCTACACCGAAGGGGCGGCGCCGATCGCTGTCCTCACCGCCAATCCGACCTCTGGCCCGCAACCCCTCACGGTCAACTTCAATGCCTCCGGAACCATCGGCGGAGCGCCGCTTTCGTACAACTGGGCCTTCGGCGACGGCGCCACGCAGAACGGCGGCGCCACGGCCCAGCACACCTATTCCACGCGGGGCGTGTACACGGCGACGGTCACCGTGCAAAATCAGTGGGGCAGCAGCAATGCGCGCTCCATCATCCAGGTCGGCACGCCGCCGAGCGTGTCAATGAATCAGCCAGCTCCGAACGCGACCTTCACGGTGTCGCAGACGGTGACTCTCGCCGGCGGCGCCACGGACTCGGACGGCAACACCCTGCCGCCCTCGGCGTTGAGCTGGATCGTCCTCCTCCATCACGTTGAGGACAACAACCCGACCAACGACCACACTCATCCGCTGCGCAACCAGACCGGCGTGACGACCACGACCTTCACGGCCCCGGCGCCCGAGGATCTCGGGGCCGCACGCCAGAGCTACCTGGAGATCCGGCTCACGGCCACCGACTCGTTTGGCCTGAGCACCACCGTCTCGCGCCTGATGCAACCTCAACGTGTCACATTGACCTTCAACACGAGCCCGGCCGGGTTCGTCGTGGACGTGTTCGACAAGATCGGACCGACGCCCATCGCCAACGACAGCGTGGTGGGCTGGACAGGCTGGACGTTGACGGCTGTGCCGCGTAATGCGCAACTCCTCAACGGCGACTGGTACGCCTTCAAGAAGTGGGTCGACGGTCCGACCGACGCCGCGCGCACCATCCAGGTCGGCGCCAGCGACGCCACCTACACGGCTGAGTTCGTGCCGGCTTACGGCATTATCCTGCCGTATATCGGGCACCCATAAGTCGAGGGGCGAATACGCTGCCGCGACACGCACTTCTGATGAGATCGCCAGGCACTTCGAGGTCAGCAAGCGCACGGTCCTGCGCGACGTGCAGGCGTTGAGCGAGATGGGCGTGCCGGTGATCGCGCGCGAAGGTGCCGGAGGCGGCTACTCGCTGCCCGACGACTACAAGCTGGCGCCGATGCCGTTCACCACGCATGAAGCCTTCTTGTTGTTGTTCGCGCTCAAGGCCCTCGACGGGATGACGGGCGTGCCGTTCTCGGGCGCTCAGGCCACGCTCGAGGCCAAGCTGCGCGCCGCCCTGCCGGATGTCCCGCGCGACGAGGCCGTGCGGCTGCTGGAGGCCATCGCCGGGCCACGGCGGCCGCCGCGAAAGTCGGCGCCTTTCCTCGAACCGCTGTTGCACGCCATCAACGCCGGCACGTGGGTGCGGATCACGTACCAGTCCGTCCGGCGCGTTTCCGCTCAGGTTGTCTTTCCCTATCAGGTCACCTCCGAGGACGGTTTCTGGCTGCTGCAGGCCTTCTCGCGCGAGCACGAAGAGTACCGGCGTTATCGCGTCGATCGGGTCGAGGCGCTCGAGTTGCTGCCCCACTGGAGAGAAGTGCCGCCTGAGCCCGTGCCCTATGATCACGCTGACCATCCGCTCGTCCGCGCCCGAGTGACGGGCCAGGGAGTCACCCGGCTCGATGGGCAGCCCGATCTGGCCGGGCGCTTCACCGTGCTGGCGGATGGAACCGGCTTGCTCGAGTTCCGCTGCCCGCCGTCGGAGCTCGACTACTACGCCAGGCTCCTGGCGGTCCTGGGCGACAGCGTCCACGTCGAAGCGCCGCCCGAGCTCGTCGCACGGCTCACGGCCATCGGCCAGGATCTTGTTCGGCGCTACGAAAAACGGTGACATACAGCTGTCATCGTTCGTCTGCGATCCTGAGGTCCATCTGATCGACAACAGGAGACTCAACATGGCACGCCTCGACCTGATCGGCCTCGTCGTCAAAAACATGGCGGATTCGCTGCGGTTTTATCGGCTACTGGGCATGGAGATCCCGGCCTCGGCCGATGCCGACGACCATGTGGAAGTCATGTCCGGCGGTCTGCGGATCGCGTGGGATGAGCTCGAGATGATCAAGAGCTTCTCGCCCGACTGGGTCGAGCCCGTCGGCCATCGCATGGGCCTGGCCTTCCTGTGCGACTCGCCCGCGGAGGTCGACAGTCTGTACGACAGCGTCGTCAAAGCCGGATATGCCAGCCACAAGGCGCCGTGGGATGCCTTCTGGGGCCAGCGCTACGCCCAGGTCAAGGATCCAGACGGGAACGTCGTCGATCTGTTCGCGCCGCTTCAGGGTTGAGCCTCAAGGATCGGCGCCAGACATGCCCACGTTTGCGAGTGTCTGTCTGATCACGGCCGACCTGCCCCGGCTTAGGGCGTTTTACGCAGCCGTACTGCGCATCACCCCGGAGGGCGACGACACCTTCACGTCGTTCGCCCTCCCGGGCGCCGGGCTGGCGCTGTTCGGCGAGGCCGACATGGAACGCATGGCCGCCGGCAGCACGCGTGGCGTCGGCCGAGGCGCTTGCGTGCTCGAGCTTCGGGTCGACGACGTGGACGACGAGCATCAACGGCTGCTGGCCTTAGGAGTCGACATCGTCAAGCCTCCAGCCAGCTACCCGTGGGGCAGCCGCTCCGTCTGGTTCCGCGATCCCGACGGGAATCTGGTCAATTTCTTCGCCCGGGTGGAGAGGTAAGAAATCGGGAGTGCCCCGATGTATCCCGATGTCGGTCGCCATGGCGACCGACATCGGGATACATCGGGGCACTCCCGATTTCTTAGGTAAAATCACGCCACTGCCCACCGTGACGTGACAGCCGAAGGAGGCCCCTTGACCACCCCAGCTCGCGAGTACGGACTGTTCATCGACGGCCAGTGGGTCCGCACCGGAACCCTGCAAGAGATCAAGAACAAGTACACGGGCGAGCCCGTCGGCGCGTTGCCCGTCGCCCGGCGCGAGGACGTCGACGCCGCGATCGCGGCCGCCGAGCGCGCCGCCGCTGTGATGGCCGACATGCCAGCTCACAAGCGCGCCGAGATCCTGGCGCGTGCCGCGCAATTGATCAAAGAGCGCCGCGAGGAGCTGGCGCGCATGATCGCGGCCGAGGCCGGCAAGGCCCTCAAGTTCGCGCGCGCCGAAGCCGACCGCGGCTACTGGACCTTCCAGATCGCGTCCGAAGAGGCCCGCCGCCTGCACGGCGAGACGCTCCCGCTCGACGCGGTGCCCTCCGGCGAGGGCTACTTCGGCTTCTGGCAGCGCCGGCCCGTCGGCGTGATCGCGGCCATCAGCCCTTTCAACTTCCCGCTCAACCTTGTCGCGCACAAGGTCGCGCCGGCGCTGGCGGCGGGCAACAGCGTGGTGCTCAAGCCCGCCGGAACCACCCCGCTGACCTCGGTGCTGCTCTGCGAGATCCTCGAAGCGGCCGGCCTGCCCGCCGGCGCCGTCAACCTCGTGCATGGCGGCGGCAGCACGGTCGGCGAGTGGCTCGTGGCCGACCCGCGCACCTCGAAGATCACGTTCACGGGCAGCCCGCCCGTGGGCAGGCACATCCTCGGCGTCGCCGGCATCAAGAAGGTCACGCTCGAGCTCGGCAACACCTCACCGGTCATCATTGCGCCTGATGCGGACCTCGATCTGGTGGCGAAGCGCTGCGCGGTTGGCGCGTATTACAACTCGGGCCAGGTCTGCATCTCGGTCCAGCGCATCTACAGCCACAAGCAGGTCTACGAACCCTTCGCCGAGAAGTTCGCGGAGGCCAGCGCCGCCATGGTCGTCGGCGATCCGCTCGATGAGCGCGTCGACGTTGGCCCGATGATCGACGTCAAGGAAGCCGAGCGCATCGAGAGTTGGGTCAGCGAAGCCCTGGCCGGCGGCGCGCAGGCCCGTACCGGAGCGCGCCGCGACGGCGCCGTCTACCAGCCGACCGTGCTCACCGGCGTGACGGCCGACATGAAGGTCGTGGCCGAGGAGGCCTTCGCGCCCGTCGCCAGCGTGATCGCGACCGACGACTTCGAAGATGCCCTGCGCCAGGCCGACCGCAGCGACTTCGGCCTGCAGGCCAGCGTCTTCACCAACGACATCAACCGCGTCTTCAAGGCCATCAAGCGCCTCAACTTCGGCGGCGTCATCGTCAACGACACGCCGGCCTTCCGCGCCGACCACATGCCCTACGGCGGCAACCGCCAATCGGGCCTCGGCCGCGAAGGCGTGAGGTTCGCGATGGAAGAGATGACGAACATTCAACTCGTGGCGATCAAACTGTGACACAGGCGATGGGTGATCGGCTATTGTTGAGTCGATAGCCGATCACCCATCGCCCATATCCCAAGGATCTCGCACCGATGACCCATCGACTCTGGATCAACGGCCAGTGGACCGGGAGCCGTGGCGGCGGGACGATGAAAATCGAGAACCCCGAGACGCACGTGATGATTGCGCAGGGAATTGGATAATTGACAACCCCGGGGGGATGGGCGTTCGGGGCCGCCAGTCGTGGTCAGCAGATCCTCGCCCGCCCAACCCTCATCTGCATGCTTGTTCCTTGTTTTCGCTTTGATGACCAATCGATCCATCTGGCAACGGCTGTACGCCCAATTGGGGCGACGCCTTCATCAGAACCTGTATCGTGAGCTCAAGCAGCCAGGTGCGATGCAGCGGCGGGCGACAGCCTCATTTGTGATCGCCGTCGCTTTCTCGATGGTGATCGTCGCTATCGCGATGGCTTTGTTTTTGGTCGGCCTGGCTGTTGTGATCGGGTCGGACCTGATCTGGCCAGTGCGCGTCTTGCTTGCCGTCCCTTTGCTCGGTTTAGTCTGGATCGGGCGCCCCAGGTCACCGCGGCTGCCCGAACACAGCTGCACAGCCGAGACCTACCCGGCCCTCCATCGCCTGCTGTCGAATATCGCATCCGAACTCAAGGTCAGCCCGCCCACCTATGTCCGCGTGAGCGCCGACTTCAATGCAGGGATAGGAACGTACGGTTGGCGCGGTATACCGGCGCTGGATTTGGGGCTTCCCCTGATCGTGGCTCTCGAACCCCAAGAGCTTGTAGCTGTCATCAGCCATGAACTCGCACACCTGCATGCCGGTGACCCTCAACGTCACTGGCTGATCGGTAGCACCCTAAACACGCTCGCCGCCTGGTATGACGCTCTTCATCCTCAAACGTTGTGGGCGGTTAGGCCAAATATGTTCGAGCGAGTGTGGGCCACACTGGCCAATGTGCTCTTGCTGGCTCTGGCCAACTTGATCCTGCCGACTCTCTGGGCGCTCAGCCTGCTGCTCTGGCGGGAGTCGCAACGCGCCGAGTATCGAGCCGACCATGTCGCGGCTAGGCTTGCCGGGCGGCGGGCGCTGGCTTCCCTGTTGCGGAAGTTCGATCGCGCCGGCCAACTGGTCGAGGTCGTGCGTGCACGAGCGCTGGCCTCGCGCCAACGCGAAGGGGCCCGTGATCTCATAACGCGCATTCAGGAACTTGATTGGCACACCTCACCCGCCGCCCCGACCGCGGCTGAACTGAGTCATCTGGTGGAGGTCGACCTGGCTGCCGACTCCAGTCATCCGCCGAAGGCTTATCGACTGGACGTTCTTTGTTCGCTGGGCTCCGATAGCGCGGCGGTGACCCTTTCCCGCGGTGAGTATGAGGCAATCCTATCGGAAGTGTGGACCGAATCGCCTCGCATCGAGGCCGAACTGGTCGATCGCTACCTCGCTCGACTCTAAGAAATCGCTGATCAAACGGACATCAGATCAGGCGGTCCACGCCTCTGCGCGGGGGTTCGGCCTTCTCCAGACAGAAGCTCCCATCCCCAGCTCCCCGATCGCCCACTCACCCAATCGGACCCCTTCCGCAACTTCCACCCAAAACCTGCGTTAATCTCGGTACCTTTGCCGTTGACGGTGGGCGGAGAGGCTGCGACAATGAACCCTGGCCCACGTCCACCGTCGTTTTGGGCCCGGCCCGATGCGACGATGTTGGTCACACGTGGCCGGTCATGGCTGAAGATGCCTGATTTCAACGCTTACGCTCACCTCCGCGCCACCAGCCGCACGTTCGCGCTGTCCATCGAACGGTTGCCTCAACCGGTCAAGGACGCGATCTGTCTCGGCTACCTGATGATGCGCATCTCGGACTATCTCGAAGACAACGATGTCATGTCCGACGAGCGCAAAGTCGCGTCGCTTCAGCTCTGGGAGAAGATCGTCGCCGGCGCCGAAGCGCCCGAGCGACTTGTCGCCGCGATCGCCGACTGCAAGCCGCCGGCCGGCCACCACGACAGCGCCGACTACGCTGCAGCCTGCGCCGCCCCAGACGTGATCGCCATGTTGCACACACTCCCGAGCACGCTGCAGAACCATCTGGTGCTGCACGTCGGGGCGACGTCGCTGGGCATGGCCCGCTGGGTCGAACGCGGCCCCGTCATCCCGGCCGAGCCGGACATGGACGATTACATGTTCGAGGTCGCCGGGCGGGTCGGCTACCTGGTCACCGACGTCTTCGCCTGGTACTCGCGCTTCGTGCGCGAACGCCTCGAGGTGCTGATGCCGCTGGCCCGTGAGTTCGGCCTCGCGCTCCAGACCGTCAACGTCATCCGCGGCCTGCGCAAGGACTATGAGCGCGGGTGGATCTATGTGCCCGACTCGTTCTGCGCCGCCGTCGACCTCAAGCGGGCCGATCTGTTCAACCCGGCCTACGAGCGACAGGCCCTGCAGGTGCTCGACATGCTCGCCGACAAAGCCGAACGCCACCTGCAGCTCGCCCTGGTGTATGTCCAGGCCCTTCCCCGCTGGCTCCATGGCCTGCGCCTGGCCTGCATCTGGCCGCTGCTGTTCGCCGTGCGCACCCTGGCCATCAGCCGGCGCAACGTCAACGTGCTGCTGGGCGAGGTCAAGATGACCCGCGAAGAGGTCAAGGCCATCATGCGCGACACCACCCTCTTCGGCTGGTCGAACCGCTGGCTGGCGAATTACGCCCGTCAGCTGCGCGAAGCCCCCAGCGAAGCCGTCACGGTTCGGCTGGCGGAAGTCGGCTGAACTCCTGGCAGCCTCAAACGAAAACGAGCCCGCCGAAGTATTCGGCGGGCTCGTTTGTTTTTCGCATCACCGGGCTTGCGCCACGATTCGGGCGACGAAGTCGGTCTTGGCCTGTGTGTAACGCTCACGGTCCTCGGCGTGCGCAACGGCCAGCTGACGCTTGAGGTCCGCGTACGCCTGAGCCTCGTCGGGGTGCGCCCGCAGGCGATCGCGGAAGATCAGGCCCTCCCACAGACGATGCCCAGCCGGCGCGAGATGGACATGGTGAGTGCGCGCCCCCATCAGCCGCGTTCGCCGCACGAAGAGCATGTGCCCGCTGTGCCACCAGTAATCCCACTCGGGCGCATTGAAGTGCGGCAGCGCCGCGCGTTTGGCCACAGCGAACGAGGGCACTTCGACGAGCACGTCGATCACGGGTTTGGCAGGGATCCCCGGGATCGAGGTGCTGCCATAGTGCTCGACCCGCAGCGCCAATTCAGGCCCCAGAGCCTCGCGCAACCAGGCCGCGAACTCCGCATACTGCTCAGGCCAGGTCGGGTCTGGGTCGATTAATTGAACGCCGTCGTCCTCGGCGCCTACACCGTCTGGCCTGAAGTAGGCGTTCGCCGTCAGGTGATGGGCGGGCCCGTCGTTGACCCTGAATTCGCCGACCAGATGGCCGGAACCGGCTGTGCTGTGCCACAGCCACTCCACAGAGTCAGCGGCGCCCGCCCGGCCGTTCGAGTGTCGAATGAGGACGTCCTGGTCGAGCTTCCAGCCCTCGACGTCGTCGGGCAGACCCGACAGCGAGTCGACCTCGACGCCTAAGAAGTGCATGGCGCGTGAGTCGTCGACCCGGCGTTGAAAGCCGACGAAGCGCGTGAGCATATCGGCCGGTCTGACCAGCCGCGGGAGGCCGCGAAAGAGCGGCGCATAGAAGGCCAGCGAGCCCTCGACATCGGCGTCGTCGAGCGTGGCGTCTCGGCCGGCGAGCAACAACGGTTGGAACGGCATCAGGCCTCCAGAGCGCCCCTTGACGCGTGCGCGGCGCGGAGGCTTATGATATCAAGAGGAAGCCATGGACCCACAGCGAGCGACCCCCTCTCGATCGCGTGGCGCGGCGTCAGCCGCGTTTGACGGAGTGCGACGCCTTTATCTCACTGTGTCGGATCATGTGTACCGCGACTTCGCCTGGGCGTTCGAACCGATCACGACGATCTTGACCCTCGGCTGGATGCCGCGCTGGCGTCGTGCTGCCATTCGCTGCCTTCCGCCGGACGACGTCCTCGATCTGGGTTGCGGCACAGGCGCGTTGCTGAAGGAGATCCAACGATCAGGCCCGAGGCGACGACTGGTCGGCATCGATCTGTCTCCGACCATGACGCTTGTCGCGCGGCGCAGAAGTCGCTCGGGCCTGATCGTTCGCGCCGATGTGAAACGTCTGCCGTTTCGCGACGGTAGTTTTGGCGGGGCCGTCACCACCTTTCCCACGCGCGCCGTCCTCGATGGCGAAGCCATGCTCGAAGCGGCGCGCGTCTTGCGCCGAACACGCGGGGACGCAAGCCCGGGCCGCCTGGTCGTCGTCGGGATGTACCTCAGGTCAAGTCAGCCTCTCTTGCAACGCCTGATCGATCGGCTGTACGGCGCGTCTGTGGTTGTGCTTCACAGTGCGTTCATCCGAAGTCTCGCCACAGCCGGTTTCGTGCCTCGCACACAGCCCCCGACAAGGAGCCTGATCGAGCCGACGCTCGACGTGCTGGATCGGCGAACGCAGGAGTTGGGGACACAGCCCAGAGAAGAAGGCCGCTCATGAAGCCGTCCGACTCGTCCTCACAAGTCGCTGTCGTCACGGGCGCCGCCTCAGGCATCGGCGCAGCGCTCAGCCGCCGACTCGCCGATCGGGGGTGGCGTGTCGCCTTGCTGGATGTGGACGAGACACGTCTCGACGACGTCGCCCGGAGCATCAGGTCTAGCGGCGGCAGCAGTCATCCCTATGTGTGCGATGTCTCACGCGAGCCATCGGTCTGCACGACATTCGGCCGGATCGTCGAGGCGTTCGGCTGCGCAGACAGGGTGTTCAACTGCGCGGGGCTGGAGATCAACGGCGAAGTGCAGGAGGTGGAGGCTCAGAGCTGGCAAATCGGCCTCGACGTCGACGTGACGGGCACGCTCTTGATGTCGCGAGTCGCGTACGAGTGGATGCGCAGGCGAGGCACAGGACATCTCGTCAATGTGGCGTCGCTGGCCGGCCTCGTGCCGTTGCCCGGCCTGGCCTATTACTCGGCGGCCAAGCATGCCGTGGTCGCTTTCTCGCTGGCGTTGCGCGCAGAGGCCCGGCACCACGGCATTCACGTCTCGGTGGCCTGTCCGGCGCTCGTCGACACCGCCCTCCGCGCCAATACGGCCGCGTATCTGGGCCGCGCGGTCAGCGCAACGCCCAGGCTGCGCTGGCCCCGGCCCATCACCGCCGATCAGTGCGCCCAGACGATCCTGCGGGGTGTCGATCGAAACGCCGCCGTGATCCTGGCGCCCCCGAGCGCCGTCTGGCTATGGCGGTTCTATCGGTGGTCGCCGGGGCTGTTCGCGGCCTCAGTGGCTGCGCTCTACAGCCGGGCGCCCATCTTTGCGAAGACGGATGTCAGAGCGGGTCCTTAGGCGTGGCCTGATCCACAGGGTCTTCGGGACCAAGGACGATGCTCAATGGCATCGTCACAGCCGCCTGAGGGTAAGCGTTGCCGTCAGGGGCGACGGCGACCAACCGATCGAGTGTGTCGGCATCGTAAAGGCCTACGCACCATGAAGCCCCGCACAGATCAGCGTCGGGGGCGAGGTCGAGGACGTGCACATCCAACAGGACTTCGCACTGCGTCCAACTCGATAGGGGCCTTGTCCAGTTGATCGGCACGCCGTCACTCTGGCCGATGATCGCTCCAGTCGAATCGACGAGATGCACGAACAATTTGGCGTTGCGTCCGTGGGCTCGGCCAGGGCCTGTATCGACTTCCGGCCGCGGCCCTTGAGCGGCGGGCCACGGCCCGCGCGATCGTCTCCTCGGGCGGGAGGCGAAAAGACCAGGTACACCAGCCCGTGGGGCTCACCGATGTTGAGTTTGGGGAGACCCGCATCTCGGCTGTCGGCTATCAAGGCCATGGCCGCTTCATCGCTGGTATAGGAATATCGGCCAATGTCGTAGAGCCAGGCCAACCAGAACAGCGCCACAAGCGTCAGACACGTCGCCCACCACCTGAACGAAAGCTTCGCTCGCGCGGTCATCAGGCGGCGCTCGGTTTTGGAGGCAAACATAGAGCACACGAAGCAACGGCGGTTGGTAAGGCGAGTGAAGAAATGCCTTCGGCGATTCAGCCGTCGCACTTGCGAAACCATGTTTTTGGCGGATCGGTTCGCAGCCTCATACAGTGCGCCTGGGTAGGGTGTGCATCGGGTTCAGGTTGGGTGAGAGGGGGCGGAGAACAACCTGAGCGATACCACCCCTGTCAAACGGGTCATCGACCCAGCGCCAGCAACCGGGGGCGAAAGCCAGTAGAATAGCGGGGCGGTGAACAGCCGTTAACGTACGCAGAAACGCGAGAGTCACACCCTTGTCGACCCCTGAACCTGTCCCATCCGTCGAGCCCGAACCCGAATCAGCCGCCGAGACCCCGCCCGACATCGCCGATATCACCTTTGATCAGTTGAGCGACGCGATGCGCGCGGCCTGCACGCGCGCCGGCTGGCCGGATCTCATGCCGGTACAGGCCCGAGTGATCCCTTACCTTCTCGCCGGCCGCGATGTCATGGCGCAGGCTCGCACGGGCAGCGGAAAAACCGGCGCCTTCCTGTTGCCTTTGCTCGAACGGCTGAAACCGGGCCTGGCCGCCGCGCAGGTCCTGATCCTTGTGCCGACGCGCGAACTGGCGCTCCAGGTCTCGCATGATGCCGAGGTGTTGTGCGCGGGCGCCGGTCTTCGGTCGGTGACGCTGTATGGCGGCGTCGGCTATGGGCCGCAGATCGACGCGCTCGAGAACGGCGCCCAGATCGTCATCGGCACTCCGGGCCGCGTCCTCGACCACCTGCTGCGCCGCACGCTGTCGCTGCGCGACCTGCAGGTGCTGATCTTCGATGAAGCCGACCGCATGCTTTCGATGGGCTTCTATCCGGACATGAAACGCGTCCAGCGCATGCTGCCCGAACGCGAGATCTCCACCTGGATGTTCTCGGCCACGTTCCCGCCGCATGTGGTGCTCGTGGCCAACGAGTTCCTGCACAAGCCCGAGTTCATCAGCCTCAGCCGCGACCACGTGCATGTGACGACCACCGAGCACGTCAGCTACATCATCCCCGGTGTCCAGAAGGATCGGGTGCTGGTGCGCGTCATCGAAATCGAGAACCCGGCCTCGGCCATCATTTTCTGCAACACCAAGGACCGCGTGCATTACGTGGCCACCGTGCTGCAGCGCTTCGGATACGATGCTGACGAGCTGAGCGCCGATCTCTCGCAGGCCGAGCGTGAACGCGTGCTGACTCGCGTGCGCCAGGGGCGGCTGCGCTTCCTCGTGGCCACCGACATCGCGGCCCGCGGCCTCGACATCCCCGAGCTCTCTCACGTCATCCAGTACGAGCCACCGGAAGATCTCGAGGCCTATATCCATCGCGCGGGACGAACCGGGCGCGCGGGAGCGGCGGGCGTCGCGGTCTCACTCGTGGGCATCGTCGAGAAGCGCGACCTCGATCGCATCGCCAAGCGCTACAGCATCGACATCGAGGAGCGCGCGCTGCCGACGGATGAAGACGTGCAGGCCGTGGTCGCCGAGCGCCTGACCGCGCTGCTCGAGCAGCGTCTGCGCGATCGCGACAACCTGCAGGCCGAGCGCAGCCGACGTTTCGAACCGCTGATGCGCACCTTCGCCGACAGCGAAACCGGGCAGGCTTTGCTGACGATGCTGCTCGACGAAGAGTATCAGCGCCTGTTGCATGCCCCTGTGCCTCATCCTGATGGCGAGGCCGCTGCACCGCCGCACGAAGGTTCGCGCGGCGGAGGCCGCCGACAGAGCAGCGGTGGCGGTGGGGGCGGACGACGGCGCAATACTGGGCGTCGACGCTAACCTTCGAGAAACCTTTCACAAAGACCGTGGCGCAAATGTCACGGTCTTTGTCTTTTGTTCGCAGTACAAAAAGCCGGGACGAAAAGTCGACCCACAGCCGTATAATTCCTCCATGGTAGCCCTGCCCGGCTATCCCCTCTCCCACTTTGCATTTGCCCACACAGCCAGTGTGACAGCAGAATATTGACTCACGCCGAGCCTCCACAAGCGGCCAGACGCCGCCACTCGACAAGCAGCCTGACTCGCCGACTCGACAGGAGACTCGACATGACCCTTTCAACAAGCCAAAGCCCACACTCAACCAATCGTACGCGCGCGGCCTTCGAACGTGCCAAGCGCGTGCTGCCCCTGGGCGTCACTTCAAACTTCCGCTATTCGGGCGACACCACGCTTGTGATCAAGCGTGGCGACGGCCCGTATGTCTGGGATATGGATGATCGGCAGTACCTGGACTACCGTCTGGCGTACGGCCCAGTCATCCTCGGCCACAACCACCCGGGCGTGCGTGCGCGTATCACCGAGCAACTCGGCCACGGCAACCTTTACGCTCACACCCACCCGCTCGAGATCGACGTCGCCGAACGCATCGTCGCCATGCACCCGGCGGTGGAGAAGATCCGCTACGCCAACTCGGGCACCGAAGCCACGATGCACGCCGTGCGCATCGCGCGCGCCTACACCAACCGCGAGAAGATCGTGAAGTTCGAGGGCGCCTACCACGGCAACCACGACTACGCCCTGTTCTCGACCGCCAACATGCCGCACAACGGCGGCGGCTCGCCGCGCAGCCCGATCCCGGTGCCTCAGTCGTCGGGCATCCCGACGATGGCGCGCGAACTGATCTATATCACGCGCTACAACGCGTTCGAACATGTCGAGCGCCTCGTCAAAGACAAGGGCCATGAGATCGCGGCCCTGCTCGTCGAGCCCGTCATGGGCAACGCTGTCTGTCTGATGCCGGAGCCCGGCTACCTCGAGCACCTGCGCAAGCTGTGCGACCAGGCCGGGATCCTGTTGATTTTCGATGAGGTCAAGACGGGCTTCCGCGTGGCGCCCGGTGGCGCCGGCGAACTCTTCGGTGTCAAGGCGGATCTGACCACCTTCGCCAAGGCGCTCGGCAACGGTTACCCGATCGCGGCAGTGGGCGGACGAGGCGAAGTCATGGACACGATCGCCATGGCCCAGGTCGTACAGGGTGGTACGTACTGCGGCCACGCGCTCGGCTGCGCCGCGGCCATGGGCGTCCTCGACGCGATCGAGCAAGACCACGCGCTCGACGTCATCCGCGACCGCGGCCAGCGTCTCAAGGACGGCATGCACGACATCCTCACCGAGCAAGGCATCGGTCACGAGATGAGCGGTCTGCCGTCGATGTTCGGCATCATCTTCAATCCGCGCACGCCCAAGGCTCGCGAGTTCCGCGACGTCATGAACGGAAACTTCCAGATGTACACCGACATGGCCTATGCGTTGCGCGAACGCGGCATCGACGTCGAGCCGGATGCGCGAGAGCCGTTCTTCGTGTCGTCGGCCCATACCATCGCCGACATCGACAACACGCTCGATCGGTTCAACGATGCCATCAAACAGTGCAAGACGCGCTGGGCTGCCTAGCCTCCGCTCCCAACCCACCGTCCATTCGGTTAAAACGGCAACGGGCCCGGACGATCGTCCGGGCCCGTGCTTTTCGTCGTCTTTCAAGGGTAATTCCCCCCAGTCAACAGTGGCGGAAACCCGAGCGTCAGTCACACATAAGTCCTATTTCAGAAGACCGTGATCCGGGGCATCATCACGTGAATCCGGCCGATTCACTCACAGGTTCCTGAATGGCTGCCACCGATAGCCTGAAAGCTGGCAAGTCAATATCCGTGTAATGATGTCTGCTGGATCCACGAACGTCAGTTCCTTTCTGATATGATCTTCCGCACATGAAGGCTTCGAGAGGATATCGTTGGCTCACCATGCTGGCGACCGTCAGCGTGATCGTCGCAGCGTGCAACCGCGGCGCCGAAATCGCCGGGCCTGCCGTGCTGAAGGACGTGATCAACACCGTCCTGGTTCAGGATTCATCAACGGAACAGTCTCAAGCCGGCGCTGAAGATCTCGCGTTGCCGTTGGGCAGCCAGATCTCGACCGGCACGAGTTCGTTGGCACGGGTGGCCTTCGGAAATCGCGCGCTTCTGCGTCTCACCTCCAACACAAGCATCGAGCTGCTCAAGCCCGACGTCGACGAGAGCATTCGTCTGAACCTGACGCAGGGCCACCTGTTGTTGAGCCTCTTCGGGCTGCGCACCAATCTGCGCACGCCGATCGCGCACATCTGGCTCAACGGCTTCGCCGACGTCACGTACTACACGGGCGCGGCAGCCGACGACATGGGCGACGACATCCTCAGCCTGCGCTGCTACGCCGGGCCCTGCGATGTGAAAGGCGCCAATTTCGAGCTCAGGCTCGAGAACCTTGAGGTGCTCGACGTCAGCAATCTGGGCGGAGTGTTCAACCGATCGCGGCTCACCGAACTCGACCTGCAGCAGTTCATGGCCGACAACCCGGGCAGCGCCGGAATCATCGCCACGCTGACCGCGATGCCGACGAACACTTCGACGTCGACGATGACGCCCAGCCCGACGGCCACGATCCCGACCAACACGCCGACCAACACGTCGACTGTGACGCCGACGCCCACCAACACGTCGACGCCGCGGCCGACGCCGTTCCCGACCCGCCGCCCGCCGACGATCCCGCCGGTCATCGAGGTCAGCGCCTCGCCGGTGCCCCCGACGCGCACGCCCACGCCAAGCGGTGGCGGCGGTGGCGAGCCGCCGACGGCTGTGGTGCCCCCCACACAGGGGCCGACGGCGACGCTGCTCGTGATCACGAACACGCCGATTCCACCAGACACGCCGGTGCCGACGGACACACCTGTGCCGCCGACGAGTCCGCCCTGACGACCCACGAACCTGAGGCGATACATAAAGGCCCATCAACGCTACTGATGGGCCTTTATGTTTGTGGGGACGAGCCAGCGACCAAGCCGGTCCGCCTTCATCGACAACTCATCTCTCCCGAGAGGCCGGGTGATACAATCCCGCGGTTGTCAGCCTGGAACCTCTTCGCATGAACCCGATCGTCCGCCTTGAACACGTCGACAAGACCTACGCCGAAGGCGCGCAAAAACGCGAGATCCTGCGCGATTGCACCTTCGCATTTCCATCCGGCGCCTTCACGGCGATCCGTGGGCGCAGCGGCAGCGGCAAGACCACGCTGCTCAACCTGATCGCCTGCATCGACACGCCGGATCGCGGCGATGTCTGGATCGGCGACACCAACGTCACGGCTCTATCGGCCCGTGAACGCACGCTGTTCCGGCGCGACAGCCTCGGCTTCATCTTCCAGTTCTTCAATCTGATCCCGACGCTCAATGTCCTCGAGAACGTGATCCTGCCAGCCGAGCTGGCCGGCCAACGCGCCGACGTGGTGCGCCGCCCGGCGCTCGACCTGCTCGAACGAGTCGGGCTGGCCAACCGCGCCGACGCGATGCCCGATCGCCTCTCGGGCGGCGAGCAGCAACGTGTGGCCATCGCTCGAGCGCTCCTGCGCAACCCCGCGCTCATCCTCGCCGACGAGCCGACCGGCAACCTCGACGAGCGCACGGGGGCCGAGGTGATGGCCCTGCTCGACGAGACCACGCGCCGCGCCGGACGCGCCCTGATCATGGTCACTCACAGCCATCAGATCGCGGCCCTGGCCGACAGCGTCGTCACGATCCGCGAGAAGCGACTTGTGATTGAGGGCTCGGAGGAGGATCGAAGGAAGACCGAGGAGGGACCAGCCGACCCGAAGACCAGCCGACGACCCAACGATCTGACGACCCGGCTGCCTGACTAAAGCGATGCCTCGTCCTCTGATCCTGACTGCGCTCCGCGACTTCCTCCGCCGTCCCTGGCAGAGCGCGCTGATGATCGTCGGCGTCGCCCTGGGCGTGGCCGTGGTCATCGCGATCGACCTGGCCAACGCCAGCGCGAGCCGCGCCTTCGAACTGAGCACCGAGGCCGTCACCGGACGGACCACGCACCAGATCGTCGGCAGCAGCGCCGGCATCCCGCAAGAGCTCTTCCGGCAGGTGCGCGTGGATTGGAACATCCGAACCTCGGCGCCCGTGGTCGAGGGCGTCGGCATCGCCCCGGGGCTCGAGGAGCAGCCGGTGCGCCTCCTCGGGATCGATCCGTCATCAGAGACGGCCTTCCGCGACACGCTTGGCGGCTCCGCGACGCGCAGCGACCTTGGCGCCTTCTACACAACGCCGAATGGCGCCTTGATCGGGCCAGGCCTTGCCGCGCAGGGCGGTCTCGAGCCCGGCGACTCGCTGACCCTCACGCTGCCGACCGGCGAGGCCACGCTGGCGATCGTGGGTATCCTGCGACCGGGCGACGGCGAATCCTCGAGTGCCTACGACGATCTCGCTCTGATGGACGTCGGGCAGGCTCAAGCCCTGCTCGGGCTGGGCGATCGACTGACACGCATCGACCTGATCCTCACCGATGCTGAGGCGACATCTCTGGCTGAGCGACTGCCGGCCGGCGTGCGGCTCGTCTCGGCCTCGACGCAGCGCGAGTCCACGCAGGAACTGACGGCGGCGTTTCAACTGAACCTGACAGCGCTGAGCCTGTTGGCGCTCGTGGTCGGCATGTTCTTGATCTACAACACGATCATGTTCAGCGTCGTGCAGCGCCGGCAGGTGCTGGGCATCCTGCGCCAGCTCGGCGTGACCGAGCCGCAGATGGCGAGCATGATCCTGCTCGAGGCTCTGCTCGTCGCGCTGACGGGCGGAATGCTAGGCGTGGCGCTGGGCTGGCTGCTCGGCCAGGGCGCCGTGCGGTTGGTGACGCAGACCATCAACGACCTGTACTTCGTCGTCAGCGTGCGCGACACCACGCTAGAGCCCCTGACGGCGCTCAAGGGGTTGGGCGCCGGCGTGCTGGCGAGCCTGCTGGCCGCGGCCGGCCCGGCATACGAAGCGGCTACCGTCCCACCCATCACCATGGCGCAGCGCAGCACCTTCGAGACGCGCGCCGCGCGCCTGATCGGGCCGCTCGCCTGGGTCGGCGTGGCGCTCACGGCGATCGGCGCCATCGCCCTGCTGGCCATCAAGGCCCTGCTCGTCAGCCTCGGCGCGATGTTCGTGATCGTCATCGGGCTGGCGCTGATGGTGCCGGCCCTGACCCAGCTGTTGCTGCGGGTGCTCACCCGCCCGCTGGCCGCCACGGGCGGCGCGATCGGCCGGCTGGCGCCGCGCACCGTCACGTCAGCGATCTCGCGCACGAGCGTGGCCATCGCGGCGCTGATGGTGGCCGTTTCGGTCACGATCGGCGTCGCCGTCATGATCTCAAGCTTCCGCTCGACGCTGATCAACTGGCTCGAGCTGACCCTTGTGGCCGATCTGTACGTCACGACGCCGTCGGTCGGCGGCGGGGCTTCGACTTCGGCGGCGCTGCCCGATGGTGTGGTCGAGGCAGTAGGCGCCCTGCCGGATGTCGCCTCGATCGCCACGATCCGCACGGTGCAGGTCGAGGGCGACGTCGGCCGCGTGAACATCCTCGTCGCCGACTCGCAGGAGCGGCGCTCGGTCGCGCTCTACCGCACGGCCTCCGGCGCCCCCGAGGCCGTGTGGAGCGCTCTACAAGACGGGTCTGTGATGGTGACAGAGCCGTTCGCCAACCGCTACGGCGTGTCGGTCGGCGACAGCGTGACCCTGCAGACCGATCGCGGCTCGCACGGTTTTCCGGTGGCGGCCGTCTACTACGACTACGGCACCGAGTCGGGTCGCGTGTTGATGAGCCGGGCGGTGTATGAAAGCTACTTCGACGATCGCGCCATCTCGGGCGTGGCCGTCTATGCGAAGCCCGGTGTGTCGCTCGAAGCGTTGGCCGCCGATGTGCGGCGCGCTCTGGCGGGCGAAGCGCTGCAGGTGTCGATCAACCGCGAGCTGCGCGACTCGGCCCTGACCGTGTTCGACAGGACCTTTGCGATCACCGATGCGCTGCGGCTGCTGGCCGTGGTCGTGGCCTTTATCGGTGTGCTCAGCGCCCTGATGGCGCTGCAGCTCGAGCGCGCCCGCGAGCTGGCAACCTTGCGGGCGCTCGGCCTGACCGACGGCCAGCTCTGGCGTCTGAGCCTGCTCGAAACCGGGTTGATGGGGCTGGCCGCCGGACTTTTCGCGCTGCCGACCGGCGCGATCCTGGCGGTCGTGCTGGTCTACGTCATCAACCTGCGCTCGTTCGGCTGGACGCTCGAGCTGTTCTGGGATCCGTGGGTCTTCGCGCAGGCCGTAGTCGTCAGCGTGCTGGCAGCGGTGCTGGCCGCGATCGAGCCGATGCGCCGTCTGCTGCGGCAGCCCATCGCTGCAGCGTTGCGTCAGGAGTGAGCCGGACCCGCTATCGGGAAGGGCAGCATATGGCCGGATATCGGTCGCCGATATCCGAGCCATTCACGTCAAGGCATGGGCACACGTAAGGTGAAGACGATGCGCCGCTGGTTGGGATTGACGACACTGTTCGCGATCGCTGTCGGAGCCGTAGCGGGCTTCTGGTGGTGGACCCGGCCACAGGAGCGTGGCGCTCAACCGCCGCTGCTGGCGACCAGCGCTCCGCCCACCGGCTTCGCGCGCGCCCTGGCCCCGCGCGACTTCACCTTCCCGGCCGACCACGGCCCGCACGTCGACTTCCAGACCGAGTGGTGGTACTACACCGGCAACGTCGCGGCCGCGAATGGCGATCGATACGGCTATCAGCTGACGATCTTCCGCCGCGGTCTCACGCCTGGCGAGCCGAAGGCCGCTGGGCTGCTGACCAACCAGGTGTACTTCGCGCACTTCGCGATCACTGACGTCGCCCACGCCGATCATCGCGCCGTCGAACGCTTCAGCCGCGGCGCGGCCGGGTTGGCCGGCGCGCAGGGCCAGCCCAGCTACGCGGTCTGGCTCGAGGATTGGCGCGTCGAGGCGCTCAACGCCGACGGCTCAGCCGTGCGGCTGCGCGCCGCCGACAAGGGAATGGCCCTCGACCTCGAGCTGCGTAGCGCAAAGCCCCCAGCCCTGCAGGGCAACCGCGGCCTCAGCCCCAAGAGCGACGCGCCCGGCAACGCTTCTTACTACGTCAGCTTCACACGTCTCGGCACCACCGGCACATTGACGCTCGAGGGCCAGGCCATCGCCGTCACCGGCGACAGCTGGTTCGATCACGAGTGGAGCACCAGCGCGCTCGGACCGAACGGCCGGGGGTGGGATTGGTTCAGCCTGCAGCTCAGCGACGGCCGCGAACTGATGCTCTTTCAGATCCGCAACACAGACGGCTCGATCGACCCCGTCTCGAGCGGCACCCTGATCGACGTCGATGGAGGCACCACCTTCCTGCCCGCCGCCGACCTGAACCTCGAGCCGCTCGAAACCTGGCGCAGCCCCGAGAGCGGCGCCGAGTACCCGACCGCCTGGCGCGTGCGGATCCCGTCCCTTGACCTCGATCTGACCGTTCGCGGCCAGATCCCGGCTCAGGAGATGCCCCTGGCCTTCGCCTACTGGGAGGGCACCGTCGCCGTCACCGGCACCTCTCGCGGCCAATCCGTCTCCGGCTTCGGCTACCTCGAAATGACGGGCTACTCCGGCAGCATGCAAGGCGTGTTTTAGTCGCGTCGTCTGCTGGTCGAGTGGTCGGCCGGTCCCCCCGCTCCTCATTCCGCTTCCGTCTTTTTTCGGATCGGGCTCGATGGAAGCGCGGAGCGCGGCGCCGACCCCTCGGGTGATGTGAGGGTTCGCGGCGGATTGTTACACTGGGTCCATGCGCCGCATCTTCTTACGCCACGTCGTCGCGATCGTCCTGTGTGTGTGGCCGGCCGCATGGCCGACCCTGGCCCAGAGCGGCTTTCGGATTGTGTTGCCAGCGATTCTGAGGGCCGGCACCGGCGGGCCCGTCGGGCCGACGCACAGCGGCGACGGCACGTACTACGACGCCAACGGGGATGGCAACTGCATGTTCGGCCCATCACCGAGCGACATGATGGTGGCGGCGATGAACCACACCGACTACAACGGCGCGGCCCTGTGCGGCGCTTACGTGCAGGCCACGGGGCCGAAGGGCAGCGTCCTCGTGCGCATCGTCGACCAGTGCCCGGAATGTCCGGCCGGCGACATCGACTTCAGCCCACAGGCCTTCGCCGTCATCGCCGATTTGCCGCAGGGCCGCGTGCCGATCACATGGCGGTTGGCGAGCCCCGAGATCACGGGCCCGGTTGCGTATCGCTTCAAAGAGGGCAGCAACCAGTGGTGGACGGCGGTGCAGGTGCGCAACCATCGCAACCCGATCGCCACGTTAGAGTACAAAGCCGGCAACGGCCAGTTCGTCACGGTGCCGCGCATGGACTACAACTATTTCGTCCAGGCCTCAGGCATGGGCATCGGGCCATACACCTTCCGCATCACCGATATCTACGGCAACGTCCTCGTCGATACCGGCATCCCGCATTCGGAAGGCGTCGTCGTGCCCGGCTCCGGCCAGTTCCCGCCTGCCCCGTGATGCGCGAGAGCGAAAAAGTCGTCGACCGGCCGACTGACAGACCAGCCGACCAGCCGACGACTTGATTTTCCGACGACTCGACTACCTGACTACTCGACGAACAACCACATCAGTTGCAGCGGTTCCAGCATCAGGTCGGGTGTGAGCACGTGTTGCTCGCCCGTCATGAGATCGACGGCCGCGCGCCCGAAAGGTAGGCCGCGGCTGGGCGCCAGGTTCGCCGGCTGCGCGTATTCGCTGAAGTTCGCGAGCACCACAAGGCGCTGCTCGATGGGCTGCCCATCCACAGCGGTCGAGGCGCCCGTACGCATGTACGAGAAGACGTGATCGCTGGCCGTCTCGAGCACACGCATATCGCCGCCGGCGAAAATCAGGTTGGCCTTGCGCTGCGCGATCATGTGGCGCAGAGCAAGATAGATGCGGCCTTCAAGCGTGGTCGGATCGGTGCGGCGCGCCATGCGCGTCCAGTCAGTGGCGGGGCGATGCACCCAGCGGCTGTCGTCGGCCTTCGCCGGGTCGTCGCGATAACCGTAGTCGTTGAGCGTGCCGATCTCGTCGCCCAGGTAGATCAACGGGATGCCGCCGATGCTGAGGATGATGCCGTGGATCATCAGGATGCGGCGAACGGCATTCGTCAACAGCGTCTCGGCATCCGGCGCGCCGTCGCGCTGCGCCTCGAGCGCCTGCTCAAGCCCGGCCAGCGATGCGCCAGTGCCCGAGATCCGGCAGTCGCCGGTCTTGGGGTTCTCCTGGAAGGGCAGGCCTTTCGCGAAAGTGCCGTCGAAACGGCTCGTGAAGAACTGATTGAGGAAGCGCCGATGATCCGCGCCGTTGATGCCCAGGATCGAGGCATCTTCATCTGAGAACGTCCAGCCGATGTCATCGTGGACGCGCACGTAGTTGACCCAGGCGCAGGCCGGATGGATCGCAAAGCGCGAGCGCATCGAGTGCCGCAGCAGCCGCACCTTGCGCGTCGCCAGCGAGTTCCACAGCAACGCCATCAGCAACGGGTTGTACGAGATCTGGCACTCGTCGGGCCGGATGTACTTGACGACGTCGTCGGGGTGGACGATCGCCTCTGACTTGAAGATCAAGGCCGGCGCCGCGATGCGCGTCACAGCGTTGAAGGCCTGGATCAGCGTGTGCGCCTGCGGGAGGTTTTCGCAGCTCGTCCCCATCTGCTTCCAGATGAAGGCGACGGCGTCGAGGCGCAACACCTCCACACCCTGATTGGCCAGGAAGAGCAGCTCGCGCGCCATGGCGGTGAAGACAGCGGGATTCGAATAGTTCAGGTCCCATTGGAAGGTGTGGAACGTCGTCCACACCCACTGCCGCGTGCCCTCGTGCCAGCTGAACGCCCCGGGGTGTTCGTCCGGGAAGATCTCGCGCAGAGTCCGTTCATACGCGTCGGGCATCTCGCGGTTCGGGAAGAAATAGTAGAAGTCGCGGTACTCGGGATCGCCGCTGAGGGCCTTCTGCGCCCACTCATGCTCGTTCGACGTGTGATTGAAAACGAAGTCGACGGCCAGGCTGACGCCGGCCGAGCGCAGGTCGCGCGACAGCCCGCGCAGGCCCGCCATCGTGCCGAGCTTCGGCTCCACCTCGCGATAGCTGCTGACCGCGTAACCGCCGTCGCTGTTGCCCTCGGGCGCCTTGAACAGCGGCATCAGGTGCAGATAGGTCAGGCCAAGTTCCTGAAAGTAAGGGATGTGGCGACGGACGCCCTTCAGATCGCCGGCGAACAGATCCACATAGCAGACACCCCCGAGCATGCGCTGGTCGTGGAACCAGCCTGGCTCGGCCTCGCGCCGCTCGTCGAGCTCACGCAGGTCTTCGGGTCGGGCCAGCCAGGCATCGGCCATCACGCGCAAGAGGGACTCGACGTGATAGATGAAGTCGTAGCGTGTGCCGTACACCTCGAACAGCAGCTTGAACAGACGCGGGAAGTGCGCGCTGAGACGACGCACGAAGGCATCCCACACCGGAGCCGGCGCGCGTCGATAGTCGGCGCGCAATCGCGGCAACAACCGCCGAAGCGTGAGGTCTGCCTGTTGAGGTAGCCAGTTGGGATCCTGCATGGGGAACTCCTGGTAGGGAAGAGACGGCGGACGACAGATGGCGGACGGCAGACCTCCGAGACCACCTGAACTCAAAGATCGGCGGTCAGCGGTCTGTCGTCTGCGGTCACCCGTTTGTCGCCTGCTCCGCCAGCGCGAAGGCGCCGAGGATGCCGGAACGCGTGCCAAGGCCTGGCGGCACGATGTAATCGTCGATGTGCTCGAGTATGGCGCTATGCTGGACGTACCCGTTGAGCAGGGCCTGCACCTCGCGTCGGATCATCGGGAAGAGGTGCGCCTGCCCCATCACGCCGCCGCCCAGGATGATGCGCTCGGGCGACAGGAGGTAGATCACGTTCGAGAGCGCCTGGCCGATGTAGTGGGCTTCGAGCGCCCAGGCCGCGTGCTCGGGGCCGAAGGTCTCGGCCTTGACGCCGAAGCGTTCTTCGAGCGCCGGCCCCGCCGAGAGGCCTTCCCAACAATCTCCATGGTAGGGGCAATGCCCGGCGTAAGGATCGCGCACGGGGTCGCGGCGCAGGAGCATGTGACCCATCTCGGGATGCACGAGGCCGTGCGCCAGCTTCCCGTTGAGGATGGCTCCGCCGCCGATGCCCGTTCCGATGGTGAAGTACACGGCGTTGGCCAGGCCGCGCGCGGCGCCCCAGCGCGCCTCGCCAAGCATGGCGCCGTTGACGTCGGTGTCGAACCCGACGGGCACGCCAAACGCGGCGCGCAGCGGCCCGACGATGTCGGTGTGCTTCCAGCCCGGCTTGGGCGTGGTCGTGACGAAGCCATACTGCTTCGAGGCAGGATCCGGGTCGACCGGCCCGAACGAACCGACGCCGATGGCCGTCAACGAACCGAGCTTCGCGACCTGCTCGCGGAAAAAGCTGATCGTGCGCGCCATCGTCTCGGCCGGGCTTGTGGTCGGAAAACGATCCTCAACCAGGATCTCGTCGGGGCCCGTGCCGACCGCACACACGAACTTGGTGCCCCCTGCCTCGATGCCCCCCCACAATGTCGTCATGGACGTCTCCCTTTGCCAAATCGCCAGCCTCGTTCTCGCGTGGCCGGCTCTATCTCATTGACCAACCGATCGACGGCTCACGGCTCGCCCGCTTCAAGCTCACGCAGACGGCGGCGCCGTTGTGCGGCGTTCGATCAGCGTGATGGGCAGCTCCTCGCAAACGGCCTCGCCGATGCGCCCGGCGATCGCGTCCATCAAGAGCGCCACGCCGCGTTTGCCGGATTCGAAGAGCTGCTGACGGATCGTCGTGAGGCCCAGGTACTCGGCCACTTCGATATCGTCATAGCCGATGACCGAGAGCTGCTCCGGCACTCGCAGGCCGAGGATCTGAGCGGCTTCGAGCACGCCAAGGGCCTGTGTGTCGCTGGCGGCGAAGATCGCCGTCGGGCGCTCGGGCAGGTTCAGCAACGAGAGCGCCAGATCGCGGGCCACGCGATGGCTGTGCTCGCCGGCGACTTGATACTCCGGCCGATACTCGATGCCGCCGCGTTCGAGGGCCTGGCGATAGCCGCGGAAGCGATCGAAGCTGGCGGTGAAATTGAACGGCGTCTCGAAGGTGTCGCTCAAGTAGGCGATGCGCCGGTGCCCCAGTTTCACGAGATGCTCGGTGGCGATCCGCCCGCCATAGACGTCATCGATGATCACGCGGTTGAGCATCGTGAGCGACGGATGATTCGCGTCGATCATGACGATCGGCACCGGGCAGTCCTCGAGGCTGGTCAGGTCTTCATTGCGCGGCGGCAGCGACACGATCAGGACGCCGTCGGCGCGCTCACGACGGGGGACGCTGCGCATGTAGGTGTCGCGGCGCTCTGGCGTCTCGACGTTATAGAGCACGAGGTCGTAATCGGTGTCGATAAGCGACTGGTGGATGCCGCGCAGCCGTTCGACGAAGGCCGGCCGGGTGAAGAAGGGCGTGACGACCGCGATGGTGAGGGTTTTGCCAAGTGAGAGGCGCCGTGCGGTCGGGTTGGGATGGTAGTCAAGCTCGGCGATGACCTGCGTGACTTTTTCGCGGGTCGTGCTGCTGACCAGCGGGCTGTTGTTGATCACCCGCGATACCGTGGCCAGCCCCACCCCCGCCCGTTTCGCGACATCCCGAATCGTGACCGACATAGCTGCTCCAGATTTCGGATTGGAACCGTTTCCAATTTAACTGGTTTCTGAAGGGCTGTCAAGAATGGAGATCGCTGCCGCTGGAGTTTCCTCGCCCCCCCACAGTGAGGTCCCAGGTTCAGCGAATGATACCCGACTTGGCGTGACAGTGGCTAGAAATCGATCGTCTCGATCCGCTCCCAGCCGCGCACCCCGTTCACGCGCCAGAGCCCCTCGGCTGCGCGAAGCGCGTCAAGGGTGATAACGGCCTCCGCCACCACGCCCTGCTCCAACAGCCGGCGGCGAAACGTGCCGGCCAACAGCCCGGCACTGACCGGCGGCGTGAGCATGCGGCCGCCTCGAGCCACCACCAGATTGCCGATCGTGGTCTCAGTCACTTCTCCACGCTCGTTCCACAACACGACGTCGTCGCACGGCCCGACCTCACGCGCCGAGGCCAGCGCCCGCTCGTAGACGTCGCGGCGCGTGGTCTTGTGATACAGCCACAGGTCGTTCGTCGAGACCGGCGAACCCGCCACGCGCACCCGCAGCGGCGCGCACGTAAGATCCGCCTGCTCCCACGCGACGGGCGGCGCGTCGGCCCGCGTGACCCGCGCGCGGCCGGATCGATCGAGCGTCAGGCGCACGCGCTGCGGCCGCTCGGCTCCCGCGACAGCTTCGATCAACGCCGCCCGACACACAGCCTCGTCAAAGCAGAAGCCAAAGCGCGCCGCAGATTCCGTCAGCCGTTCGAGGTGAAAGGCCTCGAGCGAATAGCCTTCGCCCGGCGACCAGCGCAGGGTCTCGATCAACTCGAACGACGCGCCGGGCTCGGTCAGGATCCGGCCTTTCAAGAGGCATTCGTGATACTCATCCTCGGCGCGCGAATCCCAGACGATGCCGCTGCCGATCCCGTAGAGCACGCGCCGGCGCAGTCGATCGACGACAGCGGTTCGGATCGCGACATTGAATTGCGCGCGCCGGCCAGGCGCCCAGTAGCCGATGGCGCCCGTGTATACGCCGCGTGGCGTGTCTTCGAGCTCGCTGATCAGACGCATAGTGCTGGCCTTTGGCGCGCCCGTGATCGACGCGCACGGGAAGCAGGCCTTCAGGACGTCACCCAGGCCGGCCCGCGTCTCAGCCGTGACCGTCGAGGTCATCTGCCAGACGGTCGGGTACGCCTCAGCGTCAAACAGAGCCGGAACGCGAACGCTGCCCAGGCGCGCGATTCGACCGAGGTCGTTGCGCGCCATGTCGACGATCATGACGTTTTCAGCTCGATCCTTCTCGGACAGGCTCAACTCAGCCGCCAGCGCACGATCCTCCGCCGGCCACCGCCCACGCCGACGCGTGCCCTTCATCGGGCGCATCGTGATCGTGTCGCCTTCGAGGCGCCAGAACAGCTCAGGCGAGGCAGAGGCCACGACGTGGGTGGGGCTCGTGAGGTATGCGCCATAGCCGCCCGGCTGCGCGGCCTGCAGTCGCCTGAAGATCCGCCAGGGGTCATCGTGGAGATCGCCCTGAAGACGAAGGGTGAGGTTGACCTGATACGTGTCGCCGCGGGCAATGGCGCCGTGCACCCGGCCGATCCGTTCCCGATACGCCTCAAACGCCAGATCGGGCTCCAAGCCGAGCTCGGCCGGATCGCCGGCGGGCACGTCGGTCGATAACATCGGCGGCGGGTACAGGCCAAAGCGCACCAGAGGCAGACTGGGGGCCGCCTGCCGGGTTTCGAGCGACGCGTCGAACGCACCCGCGGCCTCATAGGCGATCCAGCCCACGGCCCACCACCCGCGCGCGACAGCGGCTTCGGCCTCGGCCACGACAGGGCCGACATCACTGAGATTTGTTGCGACAAGCCAGCCAGAGGGCTTTGAGAAAGACAGCCAGCGGCCGAGAGCGGGATCGTGCAGCCAGGCGGCGTTAGCGTCCGGGGTCAGGGGCATGGCTCAACTGTATCAAAGGGGTGAAGGATAACCCTGCGGATGGAGTCGGGGATGCTCGCGCGGGTTTTCGGCAAGGATCCCCGGCTGACTGCTCGGAGACGCAACACCTGCAGTATGCTTGCAGACAAACCGACAGCAGAGGTCCCCATGGCTGGTGTATTCGCCAAACTCAATCTGAAGGATCAGCGTGAGATCGTGGTGCTCGATGCGCCTGAGATGTTCGAGGCTGAAATCAAGTCACTGCCAGGCGTCGCGGTGCGGCGCAAGCTCAGCGAAGTGAAGTCGGCCGATTTTGTGCTGGCATTCGGCACACGTCAGAAACAGGTCGACGACTTTGCCAAAGCCGTGGCGAAGAAGACCTCGGGCGATGCTGTGGTGTGGTTCGCTTATCCGAAAAGCTCCTCAAAGCGCTATACCTGCGAGTTCAACCGCGACAAGGGCTGGGCTGGCCTGGGCGCTGCCGGGTTCGAGCCGGTGCGCCAGGTCGCCATTGACGAAGACTGGTCGGCCCTGCGCTTCCGGCGCGTCGAGCACATCAAGAGCCTGACACGTTCGAAGCTCGACGCGATCTCAAGAGAAGGCAAACGACGCACGAAGGGTTAATGGTCACTGCACACGCGGAAAACGAAAACGGCCGGGCAATGCCCGGTCGTTTTCGTTGAGCACGAGGAAATTCAGCGGTTGGCGTAGGCGCCGCCGTTGAACGAGATGCCGACGGCGATGGCGGTCAGCAGCGACAGATCGTCGCGCGTGAAGTGATTGGCCTTGGGATGGACCAGCGTCAACACACCCACCACGCGATCGTCGGCCATAAGCGGCACGCTGATCGCCGACCGCGGCTCAGCGTCCTTTTCGTCCCAGGTGCGGTTCAGCCAGCGAGGATCCTCCGAGGTGTTGTTGAGCACCACCGGGCGGCGGTTCTCGATGACCCAGCCGGCCAGGCCTCGAGCGACGATGTCCTTAAGTTGTTCGGGGTTCTGGCTGTAGGTGCGCCCGTCGTAGATCATCACGCCTTCGATCGGCTCGCCGCGCTGGTCGATGGCGATCATGCTGCCGCTGGCGGCGCCGACGCTCTCCAGCGTCATCTTGAGGATGCGCTGCATCAGCTCGTTAAGATCCATTTGCGACGCGAGCTCATAGCTCAACGCGTAGAGCAGATCCAGCGAGACCTTGCCGCGCTCCGAGGTCGGGGGCTCGGGCGGCATCGCCGGGAGAACTTCGACGCGGTGTGAACTGCTCAGGCCGGTGCCGTTGCCGTTCACGGCGGGCTCAGCCACGGCGCCGTCTTCGCGCTGCTTGTCGCGCAGCATGGGCTGCAGGCCCGTCACGCTGCCGGGCTCGGGCACGATCGGGGCTTCGAGCTGCTTGGGCGACTCGCCGTAGTAGTGCGACAGGTACGAGTATCGGGTGGCGTAGCCGCTGTTGCTCTTGCTGAGGCGGTTCAGCACGATGCCGAGCACCGTGGTGCCGGTTCGGCGGGCCTGATTGAGCAAGGTGCGCATGGCGCCCTTGCGCGTGTGGCCGGGCCGGGAGACCCAGACGATGCCGTCTACCTTGGCGGCCAACACCCAGGCATCCGAGATGAAGAACGGCGTAGCGTCGACGACGACGGTGTCGACCATCTCGCGCAGGGCCGTCAGGATCTGGTCCATGCGGCGCGAGCCGAGCAATTCGGTCGGGTTCGGCGGCAGCTCGCCGCTCGTGATCACCAACACCCTGTCGTTCTTCCAGGTGCGGGCCACCTCAGACACGTGCATGGACTTGCGAAAGAGGTCCGTCAGGCCTTCGGTGTTGCGGATGCCCAGGGCTTCGTGGATGCTTGGCTTGCGCAGGTCCGCGTCAACGAGCGCCACGCGCTTGCCGCTCTGAGCCAGGCTCAGCGCCAGGTTGAGCGCGATCGTCGACTTGCCGTCTTCCTCGGCGGCGCTCGTCACAAGCACCACCCGCAGTGGCCGATCGACGCCTGCGAACTCCAGGTTAGTGCGCAGCGAGCGGAAGGCTTCGGCGGCAGGCGAACGAGGCTTGTCGAAGACCGTCAACAGCGAGCCATCCTTGCCCTTCTCAAGGTTGACGATGTGGCCGATCACGGCCAGACCGCCCGTGATGGTCGAGATGTCGTCGTCGGGGCGCAGCGTGTCGTCGAGGAATTCGATCAAATAGGCGGCGCCGGTGGCCAGCAGCAGGCCGCCGAGGGCCGCCGCCGCCACGATCAGGATGACGTTCGGGCCGACCGGGATGGTCGGCAAAGACGGGGGCTGCAGCAGACGCACCTGGTTCAGGCTGTTGTCGCCGAGGGTCGCGTACAACTCGGTGTAGTTGGCCTGCAGTTCGGTCTTTTTGCGCTGTTGGGCCGCGATCTCGGTATTGACGTTTTCGATTTCGACCGCGCTCTCGAGCGTGCCCAGCTGCTGACGCAGGCGCACGATCTCGGCATCGGTGGTCTCGATGTCGGATTGCAGTTGAGCGAGCTGGCCTTTGATGAAGTCGCGCTGGCCCTGTTGCTCTTCCGACGTGGCCGACGGCGACTGGGCGATGACCTCATTGGCCAGCGCCAGGGCGACGGCCTGGGCCAGTTCTGGGCTGGTGTCGGTCACCTTGATCTCAAGCAGGTTGTCGGCCGACACAGCCGTGTATTCTGGCAGGATCTCGACCCCGCCCAGGGCCGAGCGGGTGCGGTTCTGGACAAGCGGGCTGAGCGCCAGGCGCTGGTAATACTGCGCCAACGAGCTGCCGACGCCGATGTCGATCGCGCTCGGGTTGGGGTTGAGATCGGCTGAACCGACGACCAGGGTCGCGCTGGCTTCAAAGACCTTGGGCAATCGAATGGCGACGAAGTACGAAGCCACGCCGGAGATGACGCAAGACAAAATAATCAGCCACCACCATCGAAGGAGTGGCACAACGTAGCTTCGGAATTCGCTCATGAATCCATCGTCCCTAAATAGCCCCGAAACGGCCTCAGTCTAACCCCTGCGTAGGGGCCCGGTCAACCAAATCGGCCCCAAACAGGACCTTATTCTTATGGGAAGGCGGCCCGCTGCCGGCGCTTCACCGCTTATGTGATCACCGACGATAGTCGAAGATCACCTTGCTGCCGTTCGGCTCAAGCGCAAAGGGCAGCTCCTGCCGGCCGGCCAAGGCCTGGCGCACGGCCGCGCGGCGGTCGGGCGGGCAGAAGAGCAGCAGAAAGCCGCCGCCACCCGCGCCCGTGATCTTACCGCCCAGGGCGCCGGCGTTGCGCGCTGCAGTATACATACCATCGATCTCGGGATTGCTCACATTGCTGGCCAGGCGCTTCTTGAGCTCCCAGTTGCGATCGAGCAGATCACCAAGCATCTCGATGCGGCCCTTGCACAGGGCATCGCGAGCTTCGTAGGCCATGTCGCGAATCTGGTCAAGCTCGCTCAACCGATCCCCGATGTTGCGGCGTTGTTCGCTGAGCACGCCCTCGGCCTTGCGGGTGAGCCCCGTGAAGAAGAGCATGAGGCTCTCGTTCAGGTGCAGGAGCGTATTCCGATCGATCTCGACGCGCTCGCTGACCACAGTGCCGTCGGTGCGGAACTCGTAGAAGCGCAGGCCGCCGAAGGCCGCCGCATACTGATCCTGCACGCCGATCGGCTTGCCAAGGGTTTCGATTTCGATTTCGCAGGCGCCCCGGGCCAACTGGTCGGCCGTGGGCAACTCGCCCTGCAGGGCATACATCGCGTGAAGGGCGCCGACCGTCACGGTGCTCGACGAGCCAAGCCCCGAGCCGGCCGACGGGATGTCGCCCATGGTCGTGATCTCGACCCCGGGCTTGACGCCGGTCTTGCGCAGCGCTTCGCGGATGAGCTCGTGTTTGATCTCATCGACTTCCTCGGCGGTCTCGGTCGTGGTGTAGCCGATGCGGAACAGCTGGTCGAACCGGCGCTTGATCGTGACGAAGATGTACTTGTCGATCGACGACGACAAAACCGCACCGCCGTTCCGGAGGTAATAGTCGGCGAAGTCGGTACCACCTCCAAGAAAGGAGATCCGCAGCGGTGATTGGACGATGATCATAGGTGGTGAGCGATGGGTGATCGGCCAGAGGTGATGGGCTCATGAGAAGCCATCACCTCTGCCAAAGACTCGATGATTACGCGACTTCTTTTTCGCGGAAGTATTCGACCGTCCTCGCAAGGCCGTCCTCGAGCGTCACGGTGGGCGCCCAGCCGAGTTGGGTGCGGATTCGGGTGGCGTCGAGGTAGATCTTGCGGGTCTCGCCTGCCTTGGCCGGCCCGTAGTTGGCGGCGTAAGGATAGCCGGTGATGCCCTTGAGGGCGGTGAAGATTTCGTTGACATCGGTTGGCTTGCCGAAGCCGACGTTGTAGATGCCGTTGGCGTCCGGGTGCTCGGTGACGAGCAGATTCGCGCTGGCGCAATCCCCGACATAAACGAAGTCGCGCTGCTGCTGGCCGTCGCCGTTGATGGTGACGGGCTTCCCGGCCAGCATCAGGCCGGTGAAGATCGCGACCACGCCGGCCTCGCCGTGCGGATCCTGCCGCGGGCCGAAGACGTTCGGGTAGCGCAGCACAGCGTACTCGAGGCCGTACAGGTACTTCCACATGAACAGGTAGTGCTCGACGGTGTGCTTCGACGCGCCGTAGGGGCAGATCGGGTTGATCGGGTGCTTCTCGTCGCAGGGCAGGTACTCGGGCTCGCCGTAGACGGCACCGCCGGTCGAGATGTAGACCACGCGCTTCACGCCGTTGTGGCGCGCCGCGTCGAGCAGGTTGATCGAGCCGCGCACGTTCACGTCGGCGTCGAACTGCGGGTCGGCCACCGATTTGCGCACGTCCATCTGAGCGCCGTGGTGGTTGACGAAGTCGGGCTTCTCGGCGGCGAAGACATCGTGCAACTTGGGGTCGCGGATGTCCATCTCATAGAACTTCGCCTTCGGATGCAGGTTTGAGCGCCGCCCGGTCGACAGGTTATCGACGATCACGACTTCATAGCCCTTCTCGATGAAGAGCTCCACCACATGGGAGGCGATGAACCCCGCCCCACCGGTCACAAGTACTTTCATGGTCGAATGATCCTTCAAATGTGAGGCGTCGGGCGTCAGGCTTCAGGCGTCCGTTGACCTGCCGGCGAATGCGCGACAGCGTGAACCGACGCCTGACCCCTGATACCTGACGCCTAATACGCTCCCCGGCCCTTCAACACCGCCGGGATCGTTTGGAACAGGATCGCGAGATCCTGCCAGATGGTCCAGTTGCGCACATAGAACATGTCGAGCCGCACGCGCTCGTCGTAGCCGACGTCGGAGCGACCACTGACCTGCCACAAGCCGGTCAGGCCCGGTCGAACCGTCAGCAGGTTGATGCCCCACTGGTTGTATTGCGAGAGCTCGGCCGGCGCGATCATGCGCGGCCCGACGAGCGACATCTCGGCGCGCAGCACGTTGAACAACTGCGGCAGCTCGTCAAGCGAGTACTTGCGCAAGAACTTGCCGATGCGCGTGATGCGCGGGTCGTCCTTGAGCTTGTGATGGCGCGCCAGCTCGGCCTTCAACTCAGGATTGCGATTGAGGATTTCATCGCCGTTGATGTGCATCGTCCGGAATTTGAAGGCGTCGAACTGCATGCCGTTTAGGCCCATCACGCGGCGGCGGTGCAACACCGGGCCGGGCGAGTCGAAGCGGACCGCCAGAGCCACCAACAGCATCAAGGGCGAGATCGCGATCAAACCGGGGATGGTCAACGAATAGTCGAGCACGAGCTTGAGCACCTGGTCAATGCCGGTCAGGCGGACCTTCTCGACGTTGACCAGCGGCACGTAGCCGAACTCTTCGACTTTGAGGCCAGTGGTGATGATCTCATACAGGCCCGAGGAAAGGCGCAGATTGACCTCGCCCGAGTTCGCGTAGCGCTTGAAGATCTCGAGCATGCGATCGCGCGAAGAAATGGCGCTGGTCGCCAGCACGATCTCGCGCACGCCGTACTTCTTGATGATCTTATCGAGGTGATCGGCCGAGCCGAGCGCGGGCAGGTTGTGGAACAAAACAGTGCCGGCCGGCACCTTCTCATCGACAAAACCCACTAGCTGGAAACCGGAACGGTCCGAGTTCAAGAACTGCTCGGCCAGGAAGCGGCCTTCCTGATTGGCACCCACGATCACGGCCGGCGACAGGAAGTAGCCGACGCGGCGGGCCGCGTACGCCACGCGGCGCATGGCGAAGCGTCCGACCCCGACGAACACCAGCGAGAGCACCCAGGCCAGCACGAGCCAACCGCGGGCGATCACGAATTCAGGGACGAGGAAGCTCAGGAAGACGAGCGGCAGCAGGCCCAGGGTCGTTCCGCGCAGCACCAGGTCGTATTCGCGGGTGCCGCCCAGCAGGTTGGCCCGGCGGTAGAGGCCGACGAAGGCGAAGATGACCAGCCAGGACGGCGTCACGCCGACGATCACGAGTTGCTGATAGAACCCAAGATCCGGTTGAGTCGCCTGGAAGAGGGGCAGCCCGGCTTGAAATCGGATGTAGTACGAGATGAACGACGCGAGGTTGATCAGGAACGCATCCACCGCGACGAGGCCGAGGGTGAGCAGGATCCAGGCGCCGCGCGAGCCCGCGCGGGCTAAATCCACGGCGGGCCTTGCAGCGGCTCGACTGATGACATCGTCAAACATGGAGGGAGTGTCCATGGTAGATCGCCTCCAATCGGTCAGCAATCCGTGACCAATCGTGGTGGCGCTCGATGTACGCCCGGCCGCTGGACCCGATCTGTCTGGCACGGTCCGGATCATTGAGCAGTCCCACGATAGCCTCGGCTTGCCGGGCTGGACCCTCGGCGACGATCAGATCCTGCCCATCCACCGTTTGCAGGGCCGACACGGCCTGCGGCGTGCATACCACCGGTGTACCGACAGCCATCGCTTCGAGCACCTTGTTTTGTATACCGACCCCATAAGCAATCGGCGCCACGGCCATCGTGGCCCCTCGCAGATACGGACGAACGTCGGGCACCCCGCCCGTGATCGTGATCGCCGGGTCAGCGGCCAAGGCCCTGACCTCGCGGGACGGATCCTTGCCGACGATCGTCAACTTAACGTCCGGGCGAGCCGTCTTCACGAGCGGAAAGACGTGAGTGGCGAACTGGAGTGCCATCGTCACGTTCGCGTGGTAGCTCATCTTTCCGCTGATGACCAGTGAGGCTGACCCTCGGGGATGTGACGGGTCTGGAGTGAAGTATTCCAGGTCCACGCCATTGGGCAGCACCTCGACCTTCCCTGAGTCCTCTTTGGAAGGCGTCAAAGCCCGAAAAGCTTCCTGGTCTTTCGGTGAGGTCACCAGCACCCGGTCAAACTGATCCGCCAGCCAGGCCTCGTAACGGCGCGTCCGGCCAAGTTCGAACCGTGTCATGAGCCGACTCGAGAGTTTCTTGCTTCGCCCCGCTGCCTGCTCAAAAAGAAGACTGATGCAGTCTACACTATCCCACACGAGGGGGACATAGGCCTTAAGTTTATCTCTCCAGGCTTTGAGAGTCAGCGCGTATCGCGCGCCCCTCAAATGCTCGACCTGGATTATGTCTGGCGGCGGTTCCTGGGCAAGCCCCGAAAGGAGCGCCCCATCCCACCCATACGAAGCCTGGAGGGGGGCCTGGCCCGGCACTGCAATTAGGCTGTTCGCCAGCGAGCGCCAGCGCGGCAGGTGGATCGACCGAATCGCGTGCACGTACGGCCGCAGCGCCTCCACATCCGCCCGCTCGCGCTCGTCGGCCCACACCGTGAAGAGGGTCACTTCATGGCCGTGCGCGCTCAGTTGGCGGATCAGGTTGTAGGGCCTGACCCGAACAAGGCTGGGCGGATAAGGGACGACGTACCAGATGCGCATGCGATAGGGTTTCCTCGAAACCGTTGGGTCGCGCGTCAGCGTCGGATCACTCGGGTGAAGACGATGATGCCGATGATGATCAACAAGACCGGCAGAATGCTCAGCCCGACCAGCATGATGTAGTCCTGCTCGTCATAGGGCTTCACGGGATCGATCTGCCCATCGATGATGCGGATCGGCGTCACGGTTGGCCGCGGCGTCGACGTGGGCAGCTTGTTGTCCAGCACTGCGGTGGCCGTCGGAGGCATGGTCGGCTCCGCGACCGGGGCGACCGCCGGCGCGTCGAGCGTGCGCTGCGCGTACCAGATCGTGTACTGCCCTCGCTCGCTCTGGAAGATCGCGGCTTCATTGCGCACGAACCAGACCACGCTCAGCCGGTTGCCCAGGCCGACGCTGGCCACCGGCCACTCGGGCATGTCGCCATCGTATTGGGCCACGATATCGGGCTCCGACCACTCGGTGCCGTTCCAGGTGACGTGAGTGAGGTTGTAGAAGCCTTCTCGGATCTCTGGCGCGCAGACGCACACGAGATGAAGCTGGCCGGAGCTGTCGGCCGCGAGCGAGAGGTTGTCGAGATTGGAGATCGGGTTGCCTTTGAGCGTGCCGACCGTGGCCGGCAACGACCACGTCTGGCCGCGATCGCTCGACAACGAGTAATAGATCTCGTGATTGGGGAGGGCCGTCGACGTGATGATCAAGCGCCCAAGCGCATCGATAGCCATGGCGACCCTCAAGCTGCCCGTGCTCTCGGGCATCTGCAGCAGCACCGGCTCGCGCCAGGTGGCGCCATAGTCGAACGACGACGTATACAGAATCTGCGCTGGCGAAGCGACCTGGCCGAGGGTGCCGCCCGTCGCCGACTCCCAGGCGAGATGAAGGCCGTCGTCGGCATCGATCATGAACTGCGGCTTGGCCGCGCCAGTGCCGACCTGCGACACGTCAACGGGGTCGCTCCAGGTCTGGCCGCCGTCGGGGGACTGCCGATAGAAGATGTGATAACAGATCGGACAGCGCCGCGACACGACGTTGCTCGTGTAGATGATGTGGATGGTGCCGCGTCGATCGACGGCCATCTCGCTGAAGTAGGCATTGTCGCCGACCTCTTGCTTCGGCGCCCAGTAGCGCGCCAGCCCCGCCGCCGACACCGGCGCCTTTGTGTAATAGATGATGGTCCGCGTCAGGCCTTTGTAAGAGAGGTGCAGGTAATTGTCCTGATCGAGGAACAGGAAAGGTCGGGTGACTTCCGACTCGCGGTTCGGCCCCATCGTCAGGGCGGCGATGTCGTTCGGCTTCGTCCATTCGATGCCGTCGTCGCTCTGGGCATACAGCACCTGGTCGTAGCCGCCGGACTGGGTCTCGAGCGTGCCCGACCACACGATGTGGATCCGGCCGCTCCGGTCGGTCAACATGTAGGGGAACCAGGAGCTTCGCCCGGTCTCCGAAAGCAGCACGGGTTCGGTCCAGGGCGTTGATTCCTGCTGAGCCTTTCCGGGCTGCGGGCTCGTGCCGAGCACGCTCATCGCCACGACCACAACGGCCGCGAAAACACGCCAAAGGGAGCGCCGCAGAACGGCGCGGGGGTCCAGCCTCATCACGTTATCTCCTCACCTCGTACACGGTGACGGTGGCGCTTTCAAACACGGGGGTCAGCCCTGCCGACGCCCAATCCACCGTCACATCCGATCGGCCCTCGATCACCTGAGGCGCGATCTCAGCAGGCTCCATGCCGCGCTCCACTGGCCCCACGATGACGTAGCGAACATTGTACTTGTCGAGCAATGCCCGTCGCTCCGTGGCGGTCGTGGAGGGATCGTAATAGGCCTTGACCTCCTCGCGCTTGTTAAAGTAATCAACGGTTTGGGCCCAGTGGGCCAGGACGGCGCGTTCACCGCTCACCGCAGGCACATACTGGCCCACGGCCAGCGATGCCATCACGACGTCGTCGCCAGTGCCGTTGGCGCGCAACCAGTCCAGTGCGGCCACTTCATCCGTCCGCAAATAGTAAGGATAGCCGTGCCGGCCCAGGTCGACGAAGCGCCAGGCCGTCAGGTACAGGTTGGTCGGAACAACCACAATCAGCAACGCCGCCAGAGCCAACTGCGGCGCTCGCGAGGCGTAGGCCGGCAGCCGTCGGCGCACCCAGGGGATAACGGCGTCGAACACGAACTGCGTCGCCAGGATCGCCACCGGCACCTGCCAGCCGTTCAGCATCTTGATCTGGTAGTCGGTCGGCAGATAGAGAAGCGCGAAGTTGGCCCAGAACCACGCCTTGAGGAAGAGGTCCCTATCGCTCAGGCCGCGCAGCCGAAACAGGCCGATCCGCCACTGCTGAGCCAGGGCCAGCAGGAACGCCGGGCCCATCAACACCCAGACCGACCACGGCATCGGCGAGTACACTGCCGCGTTGCCAAACTGGCCCAGCACGTTGCGCCAGATCGGATCGAGTTGGGTCAGCAGGAACGAGTACAACCCGGCCGGGGCCGACAGGGCCACGAGGATCACGCCCATCCAGACCAATCGCCATGGGATCGAGTGCCAGCCCTTCTCACGATCGCGAAGCACCTTGAAGAGCCCGTACGTCGCCAGGATGCCCCAGACCAGGAACAGATCGTATCCGTGCTGCCAACCCATGAACTGAGTCCACAAGCCGGCCAGCACCGCCATCCGCCAGGGCCGAGCCCCCTCGCCGCGCAGCACCAGCTCGAAGGCCAGCATGTACAGGCCGGCGCCGACCAGATGCGGGGTCGACAGGATGCTGTAAAAGGTGTTCGGCTCGAAGGTGAAGATCAAGAGGCTGAGCTGCAAGGGATAGTCGGGCGTGCCCCAGATCAGTTGCGGCAGGTTGAAGACCTCGCGCAGCACGATCAGGATCCAGCCGAAGCCGCCCGCAAGGACGGTCGTCAGGAAGGCCGTTCGCCTTTGCCACAACTCCGGCAGGAACCAGGCGCAGATTCGATAGAGCACGACCAGGAAGCCGGCTGTCGCGACGACGCGCAGGACCTGGAACATGACCACGTAGTCGACGCCGAGCAGGCCGCCGACACGCCCGAGCATCCACCACAACAGGTTGAAGAACACGGGCGCGTTGGGCTCGGGCGTCAGGCGGTCGATCGCCAGGTTCGAGTGAGTGAAATCCCAGTACCACGAGAAGTACTGAACATGATCCGGGACGTTGACCATCACGCCCATGTAGCGCGAGCCCTCGGGGGTCGTCGCATAGGCGTAAACGTATGGCAGGCTGGTGATCACCAACAATGCCACGCAGACGATGGCCACGAAGGTCCATTCGCGAGCGGTAACAGCGGTTCGAGGCTCGTCCCGTTCCACAATCTGAGACGAGCCCGCGGGATAAATGGCTGAAGACATGGTGTCAGGTTGTGCTTAACGTTGCGGGTCGGGCCGCCGGCGATGTGGGCTGTCGACGGCCCATCCAGGTCAGGGCTATGGTGGCCACGACCAGACCGACGACGAGCGGAAGGATGCTGGCGGCTCCATGCAGACCCAGCAGTGTGCCTGCGTTGCGGGCGACGTTCCCGGCGAGCCAGTTCGGGAGCGCGTAGTCGAACAAAGGATTCCGTATGGTGTCAGGTGGGAAGGCCTGCTCGGCAAGCGTCAGGCCCCAGGTGGCGATCCACGACCAGGCCATCAGCACCGCGAGGCTCACGCGCAACCAGGCCTGTCGGCCCCAGCGCGCGAGCGCCCACCCAATGGCCAGCGCCATGAAAGGCAACGCGGGCAACAGATAGCGCGGCCCGATGGAAAAGCCGCCCCACCACATCACAGACGAGGCGTTGAAGAGCGTGATCAGGAGCGTCGACGCCAGGACGGTCAGCCACTCAGGCCGACCGGCGTTCGCGACTTTCGGCGCCGTCCACCACAGGACAAAACCGGGTACGCAGAACAGCAGCCATGGCGCGAGGACGAAAAGGCCACGGAAGACGTCGAAGGTCATGCCCCAAAGGGTATCGAGTCGCGGGAAGGTCAGCGACATGAAGCCGGTTTCGTGCTGCGTCACCCACAACTCGGAGTAGCTGTAGCCCAGGTTCAACGGCCCGCCGAAGATGGCGGTGTTATAGCTCATCCAGCCCGCCGCGATCACGGCAGCCACGCCGAGCAGCGGGACCATGACGATCAGGCGACCGGTGCGCCACAGCCTCCAGGCCGCGTAGACCGTCAGGACGACGACCACCAACGCCATCGGGTATTCGGTGACCACGGCGTAGGCCAACAGAGCGCCCACTGCCGCGCCGCCCCACAGCGACAGCCGCTGGGAGGTGCTCAACCAGTAGAACGGCGCGAACAGCAGCAGGGCCACCAACTGATGGCCGTACATCGAATTGGCATAGGCAAACGCCGGCGTCAGCAAGGCATAGCCGAGGGAAACCACAAGCCGGGGAGCAACCCGATCGGTCACGCGCGCCAGCCACAGGAACAGCAGCGCCGCCAGCAGGGCCGTAGGGATCACGCCGACGACGAACGAGATCGCCACCTGCGACACCGCGAACCGCACCCGGTCCGCCCCGACACCGCCGCCGTTCTGCCGGAGCGTGTCGCTGAAAGCGCTGCTCGAGGCCAGCCTGGCGCTCAGCGCGTCATAGATCGGCAGCTGGCGAAGGACCCAATACACAGGCATGCCGAGGAAGGCCACGCCCGGCGCCTTGTCGCTATAGTAATGATCGCCCACCTTGGCGTAGTCGACCGTCGTGCCCAGATACTTGTCGATCTGGAACGTGCCATCATCGACGACGGCCACGACCATCTTCAGGCGCGAATCCTGATTGGGGTCGGCCCAACGCGGAAAGACGTAGGCGAAGGCGACGCTCAGCACCACGAAGAGCGCCAGAGCGATGCGATGATCCGATGACAAACGCTTGATCATCAGGTTCACTCCGGGCTCAGACGGCCACGGCTCCATAGGCCAGGCCGAGCGGTCGGCAGGCGGCGCGGTAGTCGTAGGTGGTTTCGATCAGGCGTCGTCCGTTGCGCGAGAGCCTGTCGGAGAGGGCGGGATCGCTCAGCACCCGGACCACGGCACGCGCAAAGTCGGCCGGAGCGTCAGCGATCAACAGATGCTCCTCGTCCTTCACAGCGATCCCTTCACAGCCCAGCGTGGTGGTCACGACCGGCAGGCCGCGCGCCAGCGCCTCGAGGATCTTCACGCGCATGCCGCCGCCCGCACGCAGCGGGACGATGAAGACGCCGCAGCGGGCCAGGTACGGGCTCACGTCGGCGACGTAGCCGGCGACGTTCAGGCCGGCCACCTGGCTCTGCAGCCCGGTCAACTCCTGCGGCGGCCTGGCGCCGATCACGTCAAGGCCCGAACCCGGCTTCTCGGCCCTCACGAGCGGATAGATTTCACGCAGGAACCAGAGCATGCCATCGATGTTCGGCGGCCAGTACATGGTGCCGATGTGAGTCATCTGTTGCGCATCCGGCGCGCGCGGCGTCACAGGCAAGGAATCCACGTCGACGGCGATCGGGATCACGATCATGTCGCGTTCCTGGCCGGCGGCCTCGGTCAACGCCGCCTTGTCGTCGTCGCTGACGGCGAGCACGGCGTCGAAGTCGCGGACGATGCGCCCCTCGTATTTCTTCAGGAGCTGCGCGTCGCGCTGCAGCAGGATCCGACGCGGGCTCAGCGACATCGTGTCGGCCAGGCGTTGATACAGCAGCCACAGGGCGTTGTGGGCATCGAGGACGAGCCGCGGCTTTCGCGACGAGCGTTGCGCCGCCAGCTCGGCGTATTGCGCCATGTTGAGCTGATCGGCGTGGATGACGTCGAAGCTACTTTCGGCGGCCAGCCGCTCGATGAGCTTGATCATGTCGCCCTGCCAGTCGCGAGCCATCATCCACGGCTCGCCCGACATCAGGCTCGACGCGAAGGCCATGCCATCGGAGACGAGGCCGCGCCGGATCGAGACGGTGTGCACACCGCCGGCACAGTAAGGCTGAAGCGCCTTCACGTCAGCGGCCTGATCGCCGCGAACGAAAGACACCAGTGTCACCTCATGGCTTTGAGCCAGATACTTCAGGACGTTCCAGGTTTTGACTTTGGGGCCGCTGTCAGGCGGAAACGGCAAGACCTGGGTCAGCAATAACACCTGCATATGAACTTCACAGTAACTGCCGTGGCCGGGCTTGAGAATAGGCCAATAGTGGGATGAAGAACAGGGCAAAAAGGCCGGACTATCGGCCCATGGCGCGCTCGTAGACGGCCAGCGTCTCCTGCGCGCACCGCCGCCACGAAAACGTCGCCGCCCGGCCCAGGCCTTGCTCAGAGAGGGAGCGTCGGAGGGTCGAATCGGGCAAAAGTCTGACAAGCGCGTCAGACCAGGACTGAGCGTCTTCGGTGGGCAGCAGCCAACCCGCGTCCCCGACGATCTCGGGGATCGACGAGTTGTCGGCAGCCAGCACAGGCGCGCCGCAGGCCATGGCTTCGAGCAGGGGGAGGCCGAAGCCCTCGTACCGCGATGGGAACAGAAAGACCGCCGCCGCGTTGTACAGGGCCCGCAGATCTGCGTCCGACACATTCTGCAGATGGACGACGTGCTGAGACAGGCCGAGTTCGTCGATGCGTTTGGTCACCGTCGCCGCCAGCGACTTGTGGGTCCAGACGATCACCAGGGGGTGAGCCCGGCGCAGCGCTTCAGGCAGACGGGAGAAGGCTTCCACGGTGAGCGCGACGTTCTTGCGCGGGTCGGCCGATCCGATGGCCAGGAGGTAGCCGGGCTGAAGCCCGAAGCGCGATTGAAGATGCTCAGCGACGGCATCCTCCGGAAGTCGTTGGAAGGACGCGCTGGCCGCCTCGAGCGTCACGTGCAGTCGATCAGGCGGGACGAGCCGCTGATCGACGATGGCCTTGCGCGCCGCCTGGGAGACCGTGATGACAGCCTTGGCACGCCGCGCGCACCAGGCCGGGACATAGTAGAGATACGAGTTGATCAGCAGGCGGCGCAGCGATCGGCGGCGATCTGCCGCGAACTGCTCGCTGGAGCGCCAGATCATGTCGTGGATGGTGACCACAAGGCGGGTGTCGCCCATGAGCGGGCCGGTCAGACTTGGCGCGTGCAACACATCGATGCGATCACGCGCAGCTGCCCTGGCCAGCGAGACCTGTTCGCGCCAGATCATGCCCCAGAACGGCGCCTCGCCCGGCAGGATCCGGGTCTGGACGTTCGGCCCGGTGGGCAGCGCCGCATCAGCCGCCATGGGCCGATCGAGGTAGAGCACGTACGCATTCGTGGCGTCGAGCTCGATGAGCGCTCGAACGAGGCTCTGCGTGTAGGTCTTGAAGCCGCCGCGTTGCGGATGGCTGAGGAAGCGCGCGTCGATGCCGATCTTCATGGGGGAACCGCGGGCTGTCAGAGCTGAGCCGGCGTGGCCGGGCGAGGAGTCGGCGTCGGAAGGCCGCCCTGACTCAACGCCTGCCAGAGCGCTCGCTGACGTTGGTACTCAGAGTCGGGGCCCTGCCCACGGCCGGCCACTGACGCCATCTTGACCCACGCGCGCGCAGTCAGCGTGGCGTGCAGGACACGAGCGGCAAGACGCCCGTAGTGCTTGTCGAAGAAGTACACCTTGCTCTTCTGGAGCTCGATCAGCGAGCGCACCGAGCTGCGCCGGCTGCTGCCGCCGCCGAGATGGATGACCTTCGCGCCTTCGAGGTAGGCGACGCCCCAACCGGATTTGACGAAGCGATAGCACCAGTCGGTCTCTTCGGTGTACATGAAGATCGCCTCGTCCAGCAGACCGACCTCAACGATCGCCTCCCGGCGCGCCACCAGACAGGCGCCGCCCACCCAATCCACGAGGAAGGCGCGCGGCTCAGCCGGCATCGGTCGGCGAGCGCGGAAATTGCGACCCAATACTTCCGAAAGCCAGGTCGGGAAAGCGGCCCAGGAAGGCTGAAGGCTGCCATCCGAATTGAGCAATTCGGCCCCGACGACGCCCAGGCGTGGATGCCGATCGAGCAGGTCCACCAGGGCCTCCAACGCGCCCGGTTGCACGATCGTGTCGCTGTTGAGCAAAAGGATGTGCCGGCCCGTCGCCACACGAATGCCCTGGTTGTTGGCCCGACTGAAACCCAGGTTCTCGCGGTTCTCGATCAGGCGCGTCTGCGGATACGAATTTCGAACGAGGGCCTGGCTGCCATCGGTCGATGCGTTGTCCACGACGATCACGTCGAGCGCGAGCGCCTTGACGTGCGCCAGCGAATCGAGACACTGCTGGAGCAGATCACGACCGTTCCAGTTGACGATGATGACCGACAGATCCGTCATGGCTTGGCACCTGCCGCCAGCGCGGGTTTCAGGCTTGTCTGACGATCGAGGTAGAGCAGCGTGCCCATGAAGATCCAGCTATAGACCGTGTAGTCGAACCCCATGATGGTCTGGGTGTAGGCAAACGGGATCAGCCAATCGCCGAAGCCCATGATCACGGTACACGCGATCGCACCGGCCAGGGCGGCTGTGGCGATTGCGCGAGTAAAGCCTTTATCGCCCCTGACGCGCCAGTTGACGCGCAGGCCCACCCACAAGATCGATCCGACCAGCCAGGCATACACCGCGAACCCGATGAACCCGGTTTCGGCGAGGATATCGATGTAATTGCTGTGAGTCGCCATGCCGCTGCGCGGATAATAGGTCATGTAATAGGCGGCATAACCCGCGGGGCCTGTTCCAAACAGGAGGTGATCGCGGGTGATGGACCAGTTCACCTCCCAGGCAGCCAGCCGGGTCTCGCCGCTTTCTTTGTCCTCGGCCGAAAAGACGCTGTTCACCCACGACATGTTAAAAGCGATCACGACGGCCACGACAAGGCCGGCCGCGATCGCCCCCACACGCGTGCGGATGAGGATCAAGACCCCCAGGGCAATCACCCCGGGCAGCCAGCCGGCCAGCCACGAGACCCGGATGAAAATGCCCCACGCCACGTAAGCCCCGGCCAGGCCGAACAGGGCGACTCGCATCCAGGTGCGCAACCCCGTGTGAAAGAACGCCAACCCGGCCGACAGGGCGATCACCCATAGGTTGAACAATCCGCGCACGTTGACCATGAAAGTCACGTCGGTGTAAACCGGGATGAGGCCGATGACGCCGGCGACCAGAAAGAGCCCAACCAGAAATTGCAGCTGACGTTCGGACTTGAGGAAATTGCCGGTCAGGAGCATCACGAAAGGCGACAGGATCATCACCGCCGCCGAGGCCGCCTGCACGAACGGGAACGAGGACCACACGTAGACGCTGTAGTCGCGGAAGAGGTTGCTCCAGATCAGCGAAATGATGACCACGATCGTCCAGGCCACGAAGGGCTTGTTCACTGGGCTCGGGTCGAAAGGCAACCGGCGGCGCATGGTGAGTGAATAGACGATGATCACGACGAACACGAGCATCGTGAAGACCAGGCTCATGACCAGCCGGCTCTCACGCCCGGTGGGTAGGCTCAGCGGAACAAACAGCGCCAGGGCAAGGATGACGAATGGATAGAACTCGCGGCGGGGCGCCACGAAAGCCAGGCCGATGAAGACGAGGGGCAAGGCGCTCGCAATCAGACCGTAGATCGGGTTGAAGCGCGCCGTCAACCAGGCCAGCGCAACAGTGCCGATGAGCAACAGCGCGATGATGCCCCACACCTGCCAACGGCTGGTGACGCTCCAACGTCGGGTGCTCAGGTCGAGAAACGCCGGCGGTCGAATAGACCTCATGGATCACCTTAAAGGCGTGTTAGGCAGATCATTCTAACGCGGTCCGCCTGCGACGGCCACGCAAGACGCGGGCTCATCGGCGACCCCCTGACGAAACGGCGGCGAATCGTGCTTCGAGCGCGTCGACCCGATCGACGAAAGCGGCGCCGACCCGTTCCCAGTCGTACCGTTCGGCCACGGCCGCCTTGCCCCTTTGAGCCAGGTCACGGCGCACATCCGAGTCGCTCAATAAACGCAAGATCGCGTCGCTCATCGCTTGAGGCGTGTCGGCGCGCCAGATGCCCTCGCCCTCGGCCAGCGCCAGGCCTTCGGCGCCTTTCGACGTCGTGACCACCGGCGTTCCGAGCGCGAGCGCTTCAAGGATCTTGAGCCGCGTCCCGCCGCCGACCCGCAGCGGAACGGGAACCACCCAGCTGCGCGCGATGGCCGGCCGGACGTCGGGAAGACGGCCCGTGAAGACCACCTGCGGCGACTTAAAAACCGGATCCAGGTCGATGCCGTCAAGACTGCCCGTGACCCGTAGCGTCGTCGTCGGGCGCGCCGCCACGATGAGCGGCAGAACCTCGGTGACGAAGTAACGCACGGCGTCATAGTTGGCGTGATAGCTCAATGCGCCCGGATAGATCAGGGTATCGGGCTCAGGCGTTTCCATCACGTCAGCGTAACTCGCAACGTCCACGGCGTTGGGCACCGTGAACAGGTCGAGCCCGGAGGGGATCAACTGACGCAGCAACGCCTCCTCGACTTCGGAGACCACCGTGCACGCGTGGTAGGAGCGCAGCAACTGACGAACGTACTGGCTCAGCTTCCACCACGTCAGTCCGAGGCGCGCCCTGCGCGCGATGCCTGACGCTGAGACGTAGTCGCCATGGATCACGCCGACTTCGAGATCCTCAAGCAGGCGCAGCCGCACAGGCAGTTCGGCCACATAAGGCGCCGTGCCCAACTCGGATGCGATGGCCAGATCTGGCTGGTGAAGCGCGACCACTTTGGCCAGCGTCGCGCGCATGAGCGGGTTGTCGGCCGCCAGCAATGAACGCGGGGTCGTCGAGAACAGGTCGGCGGCGTAACGGACCCCTTGCCGCTGGGCTTCCTGGTACGGCACGACCTCGACCGACTCGCACCACTCGCGCAGTGCGTCGATGCGCTCGGCGCCGACCGGCTCAGATGTGAACGACACAAGATGAACCAAGTGCCGCCGCGCAAGCTGCCGCAACAGGTTTAAGACACGCAGGCGCGAGCCGTTGTCAGCCGGGTACGGGAACCAGCGTGAAGCGAACAACACTCTCATGCCGTGCGACCCGCTTTCGGTCGTGGCCCGAAACGACCGCTGTAATAGTCCCTCACGCCATCGATCATCGCCTGGCGCGAATCAGCCTTGTGGCGCCACTTCGGCAACAGGGTGTAAGCCACGATCGTGCGCCCGGTCTGCATCACCAGGGTGTTCAGCCAGGCGGTCAACCCGGCTCGCGACAGGCGCAAGAACAACAGACGGTTGCGCGTGAGGTAGTAGCCGACGTTGGCGGAAGCGAAACGCGCCTCACGCGTGATCTTGTGCCAGACATGCGACTGAGGAACGACAAGGACCTGATACCCGGCCCGACCCGCGCGCACACACCATTCGACTTCTTCGTAGTACGCGAAGAAGCGCGGATCGAGGGTGCCGACTTCTTTGAGGGCGTCGCGGCGGATCATCAGGGCGCAACCGCTGACGTAATCCACTGCGTAGGGTGTTTCACCGAACTGCCCGTCGTCCATAGCGTCTTCGCCGAGGGCGATGGCGTCGCCGCGGGCCCTATCGACGCGGCCGCCGGCCGACCAGATCCGGCGCGGTTCGCCGTGGTAGTAGATCAACGGCCCGACGATGCCGACGCGCGATCCACGAGCGGCTTCCACCAACGGCCGTAGAAAATCAGGAGCGACTTCGGTGTCGTTGTTCAACAGCAGCACGAAATCGACGCCCATCTCCTCAGCCCGAGCGATGCCCAGATTGTTACCGCCCACAAAACCAAGGTTGTCTGGGCTCACAATCAACTCGACGTGCGGATATTGATCGCGAACGATCTCAGCCAGCCCATCGGTCGAGCCGTTGTCGACCACGATGATTGTGAGGTCCGGGTAGTCGACGGCCTTCAGGCTGTCGAGACATGCCAGCGTATCGGCCCTGCCGTTCCAGTTCACGAGGATGACAGCCACCCGGGATGAGGACATGGTCACGCCCCCGGCTTGCCGAGCTCGGCGTAAGCCGCTCGGATCTGCTGGGCAGCCAGGTCCCAGGACAGGCCGTTGACCCGCGCGAAGCCCAACCGCCGAAGCCGTTCGGCTTCGCCGGCGTCTGTCAGGACACGTTGCAGGTGATCGGCGAGCGTCGCGTCGTCCTCGGCGTCCATCAACAGGGCCGCGCCGCCGGCGACCTCGGGGATCGACGTCCGATCGGATGCAATGACCGGGGCACCGCAGACCATGGCTTCGAACACGGGCAGACCAAAGCCCTCGTACCAGGACGGGAAGACGAACGCTGCCGCCTGGCTGAACAACCCCATCAATTCGAGGTTGGTCGGACGGATGATGAGTTTCGCCTGCCCGGCCTCGACGGCCTGGGCCACGACCGGCAGCGGATCAGGCCGGCGGGAAAAGAAGACGATCTCGTGGGTGTTCTGGAGCGACTGGGGAAGCCGCCGCCAGGCCCTTACGACGACTGCCGGGTTTTTCAAAGCATCAGCGAGGATGAACGGCCGTTTCAGGCCGAAGGCCCCGCACAGGGTCTTGAGTTCGACGGGATCGACAATGCGCTGCCAGGCCGGGTCGGGCGCATGGTGTACCGCTCGGATCCGCGACAGCGGGTAACCGCTGACTTTGTGAATATCCTGCCGCGCATGCTCGGACACCGTGATCAGCCCGGCTGACTCGCGCATCGCGCGATGCGACGCGAAGTGCAGATAGAGGGTCATGAACAGCCAGCGAGCCGTGCGACGCGTCCCGGTGCTGGTGAGCTTGTGCCCGAGCGGGAGGATGTTCATCGCATCGTGGAGCGTCACGATCACGCGCGAATGGCTCGGCCCGAAGCCGTAGTTCGCGGGGTAGTGCATCACGTCGAGTCCTTCGGACTCGAGGGCACGGCCCATCGTCAGGTCGTTCCACACGCTGGAGATCATATTGCGATACGGCAAGACGGTCACCCGCGCCCGATCGGGGAGGCTGGTGAGTTCAAGCGGTTTCTTGGCATCCGCCACCAACACGAAGGTGTCGTCGCCTGGCAACCGCATCAACGCTGAGACGAAGTGGTGGACGTACGCATGGACACCGCCGACCAGGCCATGCGAGAGATATCGAACGTCGATGCCGATGCGCATGGCGTTCAACACGCTTCCAAGACGGACGCATACAGGCCTTCGAGCGCGTCCATCTCTTCGCGGATCGACCTCACCGTTGGGATGCCCGTCTTCAGCTTTTCGAGCAGATCGGGCTCATCGAGCACACGGCGCAGTTGCTTCGCCAGATCCGCGGCGTCACCAAGGCGGAAACGCAGGCCGTTGACCTCCGGCTTGACCAACTCGGCCATCCCGCCAAAATCGGAGACCAGGGCCGGCGTCCCCATGGCGAAGGCCTCCAGCAAGACGTTCGGGCTGTTTTCGTACCACAGTGACGGAACCACAAGAATGTCGGTGTCGGCCAGCACGGCCGCGAGTCGCTCTCCGCCCCTGAACGCGCCGGAGAGCACGATCCGGGAATCTGAGCCGATGCGAGTTCGCAACTGAGCGACGTAGTCAGGGAAGCGCGACAAGTCCCCGAAGATCCGCACCTGCAAGCGAGGGTCGTCGATTTGACGAGCGGCATCCACCAGAAGATGCACGCCCTTCAGTTCAGCGATCTGGCCCAGGTAGGTGACGCGCAGCCGATCTGAAGGCTGCTTCGGGAATCGTTGGGGCATGCCCAGATCGACCAACTCGATCCCCTGGCGGCTGACGACGATCCGGTCGGGAGCGACACCCGCCCGGGTGTGCAGGTCGCACAGGAATTGAGACGGGCTGATCACCTGCTGAATGCGGTCGAAGCGCTCGCGCAGATAAGTCTGGCGGGTCTGGATCTTTTCGGCTTCGCGGGCCCGCGACTTCCAGTACGTCTCCATCATCCGGGGTGCAACGCGCCCCAGCGTGCGGAACATCCGCCCCTCCTCGGCCAGGCATTGAGCGCAACGCCAGGGCTCGATCGGCAGGTCGGAGATGGCGCCATTCGACCGCAACATGGTGATCCGTCGGCAGAGCCACCAGAAATCAGTGAGTGTCAGGACGGTGGGCAGCGAGGCGGATTCGGCGGCCTCAAACACGGAACCCGAAAGCAGGTAGCCGCTGACGACGTGCATGAGGTCCGGCTTGAGGTCGATCCACCAGTTCTTCAGATGGGAAGCGATCCATTCATTCCGGTATTCCGCTTCGCTCTCGTCGGCGAGCTTGGAACGGTCGAAGCAGAGGCGTCGAACCGGGACACCGTCGTAGACATCATCCGACCAGGTCACTCCGCCATCAGGTCCGCAGTCCACCCGATCTACCGCGACCACGTTGACGGTATGACCACGCGCCTGCAAACCCTTTGCGGTCCGAAAGGCCTGCCATTCTGCGCCAGCAGTATAGGTAGGCGGGAAGTGATGAACTGCGATCAGAATGCGCATGAGACTTCAATCTATTTGTCGCGAAAGCGAGCGCCGGCTTCTCAGCACATCCCCAATAGGATGATAAGTACGGGCGTTGGTTCGACATAAACCCAACCACCTTCTCGCGAGTTCGACGATATCATTTGAGGCTTCCGGCTCCAATATGACTATAGGACCAACACGCTTGAGGATAACCGGGCTGTCGAAGGAGGGATCGATCACAAAAACGGGTGATCAAACACGCGGCCAACCATCGGCCGATCGACGTGGCTCGTCGCAGGGGTGTGGGGTCTCCAAACGATTCAGTTGGTCGACGGTCCTTATTGGTCCGCCCGTCGGTAGAGAAGGGCATTCGCAGGGGAAAAGACGCGGCTAGGCCTCCACCACCTTGTTTCGACTGCGCCGCAACACCTTCAGGTCCTCCGCGCTCAGAACCCTCAGCAGGTATCCGGCGATCGCATAGACCACGCCGCCCAGGCCGATCAGCGCCCACCATGGCAGCCAGGCGCTGGCCAGATTGATGGCGACACCCATGATCATGGTGGCCAGCAGCGGGCGCAGAAGGGCCTGTCCCCAGTCGATTTGAAACGTTAGGGGCCGCAGGTTCCAAAGGTGCTGCCCGACGAGGATCACCTCCGTCGCGACAGTCATCGCCGACGCGGCGTACAGGCCGAAGCGCGGCACGAGGATCAGGTTCATGATGACATTTAGCGTCGTGCTCACCACCACAGCCCGCGCCACGAGCTTCTCGCGGTTGGTGATCAACACCACATAACCGAGCAACTCCGACGCGTACATGAACGGCAACGTCCAGATCAGGATCTCGAGCGCCAGCACCGAGTCGGCATATTGCTGAGCGCTGTAGAGCGCGTCCACGAGCGGCCGGGCCAACAGGAACACGCCGGTCGCCATGGGGAGGGCCAACGCCATCAGATAGCGCAGGATGCGCGACGTGTGCCCGGCCAGCTTTTCGGGATTGGTCGCGGCCTGTCGGGTCAGCGACGGATACAGCGCAGTGTTGACGACGTTGGAGAACACCACGAGCGTGAAAATCAGGTTGTAGGCCGCGCGGTAATGGCCCGTCGCCTCGTCGCCCTGCAGGATGCTGAGCAAGACGGTGTCGAAGCGATACGACAGGCCGAGCGCGAACGTGACGATGCCGAACGGCAGCGCGGCGCGGATCAGGCGCGGCCACGCGCTCCATTCCGGCGGCGATGGCTTCACGCCGAGCCGCTTGACGCCGCGCCAGCACACCACCGCCATGGCGATGCCGCCAAGCAAATTGGCGCCGATCAGGCCGAAGTAACCGGCGCCCAGAAAGAGCGCCGCGCCGCCGGCCACTACGAAGATCAGCTGGTTGAGCACCTTGGCGCCCGCGGCCAGGTCGATGCGCTCGAAGCCGCTGAGCGTCACTTCGCTCGTGCCCTGAATGCCGTACACCCACAGGAACGCGCCGTTGATCGTCAGCGCGAGGATGACTTCCAACGGGCGCTGAGTGACGATGCCGGCGATCACCGTGCTCACCCCGGCGACGATCGCCAGGACGATCCGCAACCACAGCAAGTTGCCGAACAGGCGCTGCGCGCGTTCGAGCGAATCGGGCATGTCGCGGAAGCGCGCGAACTCACGCACGGCGTAGGGTGCCAGGCCGAGATCCGCCACGAACAGGAACAATTCGCCGAACGCGCCGATCGCCATGTACTGGCCGAACTCCCCGGCCCCCAGGCGACGGATGACGAACACGTTGAACGCGAACGACAGCGCTCGCATGGCGAATTGCGCCAGGAAGCCTGCCGCCGAGTTGCGTATGACCGTTCGTGCAAAACCTGACATAGACGAGCTACCGTTCCTCTACCGCCATCGCCGGATCGGGCGGTCGTCGAACCGGCCCGATCGAGGCACAATCCTTCGATCTTGCCATCTCGATGACTATGTCGATATGGGAAATAGGGTACAGAGCCGGATCGGCCACAAATCAGCGGTTTGTCCTGGCTCGCGGGGATTTTTCGGAGCGAACGGGGCGCTGCCGCAAGGGCCGCCGCAATTGAGCCTGCCGCGCCCTGAACAAGGCGGCGGCGACGATCAGCGCCACGATCGACGCCCCGATCATCACCAGCGCCGACAGCACCGGATGATCATGCAGCGCCGCCGCAGTCGGGTGTGTGATCGGAGCCGCAACGCAGCCCAATGACGTCCATTGGGTCGCACCCCAATCGGCCACGACACGTTCCGGGGTCGACATCTGCGTCTCGAAGCCGAGGACCGACGAGAACGACACCCCGCCATCGTCAGCGATCGACAATGCCTGAGCGAAATAGTCGGTGCCCGGCGTGAGGTGCTCGATCACGACGCGGTGTTGCGTCACCGCCTCTGCCTCGGCCGGCGCCGCGATCCGGATGCGATCGCTTGTCTCGCCGAAGAACACCTGGCCGCGAGTCGGCGTCGCCGTCTGCCAGCGAACGACGGCACTCAGGAGCCCGGCCTCGATGGCCACGTGCTGGATCTGAGGCGGCTCGGTCGGCACGAACGACACCGGCAGCGGCGGGTCTGGCACGTTCGATCCATCGACGATGAGCGTCGCGGCTGGGGTCAACGGCGCGACACCCATGTCGGCCAGAATGTTGTAAGTGATCTGTCGGAGCAACGGGTTGGGCTCGTGGCCCTCGAGACCCCAACCCCACTGCGCCGTCCCGGCCGCGAACACGAGCGCCCCGCTCGGCGCGACGTAGCGCGTCATGTGCGCAAAAGCCGGGCCGAGGCGCGCGCTGGCGTCGTCGCCCGCGTCGGTGAGCAGCGCCCCGGCCACCGGAGACTCCGCCAGGATCGCGAGGTCGAACGGGTTGAGGCGGCTGTCGGTGACGGAATTCCACTCGGGACCCACGATCTGGGCGCCCACCGCCGCGACGGAGCCAGCCGGCAGAGCCTGCAGACCCGTGTGCCGATAGATCCTGTCGCGCGCCATGTCGCCGGACACCCGCAGCGGGAACGACAGCCCGGCGTTGCTGCCGGTGTAGTAGCTGCCGACCAGCTGGTTCTCCGGCAGGCCCATCTGGCTGGGATCGCGCCAGGCGCTGGTCGGGATGCCCGACGGATCGAGGCGGCCCGTCTCGATCGTCTTGTAGCTCACGAGCACACGATCATCGACGCCGGCCGCGGATGGATCGAGACGAATACGCCAGCGCGCCGTGCTTCCCGAGAAGAAGCCGAGGTGCACGCCGGCGTCCCGCGCCTGGGTCACGGCGTTCCACATCTCCTGCGACCAATATGCGTCGTCGCCGATCGAGAGAAAAGCTTTGTAAGCCAGCAGGCTGTTCTTGGCGCCGGCCTTGCCCCATTCATGAACGTCAAGGCTCGTGGCATAGCTGACCCGATACCCTTGCGATTCGAGCCACTGCACCCAGAGCACATCGTTCTGGAGGAACCCGTCTGGGCCGGCGAATGACTCGTCGTAGGGGCGGTCGAAGCTCACCGCCACCGCTCGTGACTTGCCCGAGGCAGGCACCGAGCAAACGCCGCTTGTCGAGTCGAGCGTGGACTTTCCGCCATAGGCATTGACGGCCTGATAGGTGGTCACCGGGATCTGAACCAGCAGATCGGCGGGGGAGTCGTCGCGGATGACGAAGACCGTGCCGTTGGACGCCGAGCCTGTGGTGAATCGCGCGAAGTACACGCCGGCCGGCCAATCGGCTGGCACCGTGATGTTGAGCGAAGGCCGCCAGTTATCGCAGCTGATCAGCCCCGTCGTCGAGTCTTCGCTGCAATACGGCTGCGAGCCGCCCTTCACATCCGGCTGGTTCGCCACCTGACGCGCACCAGCCCCGGCGTAGTAACCGAGCCTGAAGATCGCCACGTCGAAAGTTGCCGACTCGGTGTCGACATAGAACGTCAGGTCGTCGCCGTTGGCAACGCTTGTAGCTGAGGCATAACCCAGGATGGCATTCGAGAAGACGGCTGGCCGCCAATGGGGCGAACCCGGCAGACAGTTCTCGGCCACGATCGGGTCAGAGGGTGTCTGGCAATAGAGGCTCGCGTCCTGGGCGTGAACGCCCGGCACGGCTCCGAGCATGCTCGCGCCGACCGCCACACAGGCGATCAACCTCGGCCAGACGTTCACGACACCCCTCCGATCGACGGCGATGAACCAACGCTACCACACGCCGCGCTCAGGGTTTGAAGGCACGCACCGCCTTGCAGACATGCGCGTGCTCCTCGGTCGTGAGGGACGTGTGCAGCGGCAGGCGCACCAGATGATCGCTGACGGCTTCGGTCACAGGACAGTCGCCGTCTTTGTATCCCCAGGAGCGACCCATTGGAGACAGGTGCAGTGACACGTAATGGAACACACTCTGAACGCCTTCGCGTTTCAAATGAGCGATGAACGCTGTGCGCGCCTCGAGCGACGGCAGCAGGAGATAGTACAGGTGGTTCGGATGCTGACAGTGCTCAGGCACGACGGGCGTGGAGACCCCTCTCGAATGGGCCCATTCCTTCAGCTCGCGATCGTAACCCTGCCACAATTCGGCCCGGCAGGATTGGATCGAGTCGCGGGCTTCAAGCTGGCCGTAGAGATAGGCCGCCAGGATGTCGGACGGCAGGTAGCTGGAACCCATGTCCACCCACGTGTACTTGTCGACCTGACCGCGGAAGAAGCGACTGCGGTCGGTGCCCTTCTCACGCAGGATTTCGGCGCGTTCGACAAGGGACTCATCGTTGATGATCAGCGCGCCGCCTTCGCCGCAGGTGATGTTCTTGGTCTCGTGGAAGCTCTGCGTCGCAAGCGCCCCGAAAGTCCCGAGCTGGCGCCCGCGAAAGGTGCCGAACAGCCCGTGAGCGTTATCCTCGATCACGGGGATGCCGTGTCTTGCCGCGATCTCGCCGATGACGTCCATCTCGCAGCCGACGCCGGCGTAATGTACGACAACGATCGCCCTGGTGCGCGGTGTGATCAGACCCTCGAGCAACCGCTCGTCGAGGTTGAGCGTGTCTGGGCGGATGTCGGCAAAGACCGGCCGCGCACCGCGTAGCACGAAGGCGTTGACCGAGCTGACGAACGTGAACGAGGGAACAATGACTTCGTCGCCGGGTTTGATGTCGAGCAGCAGCGCAGACATCTCGAGCGCGTGAGTGCACGACGTCGTCAACAGCGCCTTCCGCGCCGACATCAATTCCTCGAGGAGCGCATGACAACGCTTCGTGAACGGGCCATCGCCCGCCAGATGGCGGCTCGCAACGGCCTCGGCCATGTACTCCAGCTCTCGACCGGCGAAAGCAGCACGGTTGAAAGGAATCATCGGGGTTGGGATCCTCGTGCACGCGCTCGGTCGTGCTGAGCCGCGTGATGAATTGAACCGTCGCCCCTGCGACGGATATGAGATCGGGCCTTCATCGCCTTGTCCGCGGCACGGCCGCCCGGCGACTCATGCAGGATGTGTGCTTGTGGTCAGCACGCGCTGAGAAAGGCCGCAGATCGGATCAGATATTCGCCCGGCCCGTGCCCCAGGCAAACGGCAAGAGAGCCGTCTGCCATCAACTGAACCGAGTCAGCTTCCAAGGATAGCATCGGGCAGCGTCCCGCACCAAGGTACTACGGGCCTAGTCGCGCGTGGTACGTCCTATTTTTACGTCAGATTCCGCCAAATGCACGTCTAGGGCGCAAGGCGTTCGAGCAATTGTCCGGCACGACCGCTCAGGTCGGCCTCGCCCTGGCTTTGCCAGTAAGTCCAATAAGCCTGTAGCTCCACGGCCGCTTCAGGCAGAGGCCCGAGCAACAGGGCCGCGCCCTCCACGTCGCCGAGCCACAGGCGGGCATACCCAAGGGACTTGCGAATCGCGCGGCTGTCCGGAGCTTCGGCGTAGGCTCGAGAAAGATCAGCCTCGGCGGTCATGAAGTCGCGCCGGTTGAGCTCCAACAGGCCGCGGCGAAAGAGCGCGGACGCCTGATCGGGCTCGAGGCTCAAAGCTGAGGCGAGCTCGGCCAGGGCGGGCTCGGGCTGCGAGATCTCGTCGATCGTCGGCCAGCTGGCCAGCTCCTGCGCATCGAGGGCCAGGACACCCTGATTGACGTCCCATGCCGCCAGCAGTCGACTCCAACTTGAGGCAGTCAGCACGCCCGCGACCATCACGACGCTCAGGCCAACCCACGCGATACGTTGAGGAGCGAGCCGCCGCTGCACCGACGCCGTTGACCTGCTCGCCAGCGCCGCCAGACCCGCGCCGGCAAAGAGCAGCGGCACCGCGCCGCCGGCGAAGACCGGATCGTCGAGCAGGCCATGCACCGCCAGCGTGAGGATGCTCATCAACACAGCCAGGCGAGTCAGATCAGCCCCGCCCTCACGACTGTCGGCTTCACACACCGCCGCGAGCGCCGCGATCTGCAGGGCGACCCACACAGCCAGCCCGCCCAGGCCCTGCTCGAACCCGATGCCCAGATATAGCTGATGGGCGTAGGTGAACAGCGGCACCCGGATGATGCGAGCGTAGAGCGCAAAAGCGCCTTCGAATGTGGCCGGCCCCCAACCCGTGAATGGGGCTTGAGCGATCAGGTAGACGGTGTCGCGCCAGATGCTGATCCGTCCCATGTCGGTGCCGCCGACATCGACGCCATCGATGAACGGCACGACGAACGGCCAGGCGACGGCCAGCGCCACAACCACTGCCGCGAGGCCACTGACGACGATCGCGCCGACCATCCAGGCGCGTCGTCGGCCCCAGGCACGAGAAAGCCACCAGAGCGCCGCGATCGCGCCGGCCGTGAGCAGGCCGAGCACGGCGCCCCGGGACCGTGAGAGGACGAGCAGCGCCAGGAGCACCAGCAATGCCATGCCAGCGACCCAGCGCCACATCGGTCGCCCGGGCCGAAAAGTCGTGAGCGCCGCGAACGGCAACGCAAGCGCCGTTGCGCCGCCGATGGTGTTGGCTGACCACATCGCGCCGAGCAGGCCGAACCTGCCGGCGGCGATCAACAGCACAACGGCCACCGGAAAGCCGGCCACGACATACGAGGCCGCGCTCATCGGGACCAGCGCCAGGCCCAGGCCGATGAGAGCCGCCAACGCCAGGCCGCCAAAGCGCGCCCAGGCGAGCTCAGGCTGTGGCGCGACACTCGCCGCCAGGGCGGCGGAGGCGAGGAACAGCGTCAATCCCAGGACGAGCCAGAGCGGAGGTCGGAGGGCCATGCGTCGGTTATAACATGGCGCCGCGCCCACCAGGTGCGAACCTGATGGGCGCGGCGCGAAAAGACGTCGAATCGAAGTCGGCTCTTAGTGAGCTTCGCCGCTGGCGGTCGACCAGCGCAGGTGCTGCAGGCCGACGTCGAGCGCTGTGCGCATCGTCGACGTGTCCGAGAGCAGCATCTTGATGTACGTCCAGATCGGGCCGGGCCGGAAGGCCCACTCGCGGAAGGCGCGCTTCTGCCAGTACAGCAGTCGCTCGGCGGGCAGGCCTGGGTAGTCGAGGACAGTGCCCTTGTCCATGTCGACCTGCTCCCAGCGCGTGCCCTTGCGGAACCAGCCTTCCTTCATCACTTCGAAGAAGAATGGCGTGCCGGGATACGGCGCGGCGACGTGGAAGAGCGCGATGTCGAGCGGCAGGCTCTTGGCGAAGTCGATCGTCTTGCGGATCGTCTCCTCGGTCTCGGTCGGCAGGCCGATGATGAAGTAGCCCCAGTTCTTGATGCCGGCCTCGCGCGCCCAGACCAGCGCCTGGCGGGCGCGATCGGGGTAAGCGCCCTTACGCGCGTGCTTCAGCACCTGCTCCGAGCCGCTCTCGATGCCCCACGAGATGAGGATCGACCCGGCCTTGGCCATCATCTTGAGCATCTCTTCATCGACGTAGTCGACGCGGCTGTTGCTCGTGAACGTGATCTTGACGTTCTCCTCGATCAGCAGCCGGCACATCTCCATCACTTGATCGCGCGAGACCGTGAACAGGTCGGCGTACATGTGGATGTGCTTGACGCCCAGGGTCGTCAGGTACTTGATCTCGTCGACCAGCAGGCGTGGCGAGCGCAGGCGCACGCTGTACTGATACGAGACGTGCTTGATGCAGTACGTGCAGCCGGCCGTGCAGCCGCGGCTGGTGACGATGAATGTGAACGGGCCGTTGATCATCGGCATCCGGTACTTCATCAGCGGCAGATGCTCGTGCAGCGGCATCGGCAGGTCGTCGAGGTTCTTGATGAACGGGCGCGGCGCGTTGAGCACGATCTCGTCGCCATCGCGCCAGGCGATGCCCTTGATGGCATGCAGGTCGACGGTGCCGTCGTCGCGGCGGGCGGGCACGTAGGTCGGGTCGTGCTCGGCGAAGATCCGGTTCCAGTTCGCGTCACGCTCGTGGACGCGGCCCTCGAACTGGTCGAGCAGGTCGCGGATGGTCAGGTCGGGTTCGCCGACGAGGATGAAGTCGAGCGCCGGGAACGGCCGCAGCGTCTCGCGCGGCATCGGCGTAACGTGAGTGCCGAACGCGATCGTCTTCGCGCCGCGGGCCTTGGCCAGGAAGCAGCCGTACATGTCGTTCTGCAACGACGGCGCCGTCACCTGGGTCAGGTAGTACTTGGGCTTGTATTTGTCGAGCAGTTCTTCGAACTTCGCCCAGCTCATGTGCTCGGCGTTGGCGTCGATGATCTTGAAGGTATAGACAGGGCTGAGGATGGCCGCCATCTGGGCCAGCGACACCTGGGGCCAGACCATGTTCTCGCGGGTGCGGCGGCCGACGCGGTGCTGCGAACGGATCCACAACTGGCCATCGGGCGTCGGCGGGTTGACCAGCAGAATGTCGACGGCCTCCGGCGGGCGCGGCGTTTCGAGCAGGCCCTGCTTGACGATGTCGTCGACATTCGGGAAGTCGGCCATGCGCACGTTGGCGATGCGCCGCGTGCCAAGGTTTTTCGGTGTGTTCTCGTTCGGTTGATCGCTCATGCTCTATCTCCTCAAAGCGGCGGGGCCCGTCTTGATTGGCCGGCCGCCTGGATATCCATACAGACGCGCAAAGTGCGGGTGATTCCCCCACACTTCGTCGCGCCCGTTTATAGGTCAACGATTAGCAAGACTAGTATCTTACTAATTCCTGCCCGGTTTGTAGTTGACCTTGGTCCTACTCCAGACCGAAATGGCCCGAAAAGCCTAGGCCACCGCCTCGTCTCGGGCCCGAATGTCACGTTGGCTGAGTTCCTCGAGGACGCGCAGGAGCACCCAGTAGATCAGCAGTTGGACGCCGACCAGGACCATCATGCCGCTGCCCAGCAGGTACAGCCAGAGGCGCGAGACATCCCAGCCGGTGATGCCGAGGACAGCCGAGGTCGTGCCGACGATCAGGCCGAGGACCGTCAGCACCAGCCCGGCCCAGCCGAAGTGGCGGTCGAGCGGGGTTTTGAAGATCGGGTTGCCGAACAGGCCCTGGCGCACGGGCTGCTTGTAGAAGAGTGTGACCAGGTAGTTGAAGGTGACGCCCAGGGCGAAGATGCTGACGCCGACGACGCCCGAAACCATGGCCGCGAACAATCCCGCGACCTCCCAGGCGCCCAGGTCGGTCCGGCCGGTGAGCCGGGCAATGACCAGCGCGATGAGGGCCAACGCCGCCACGGCGACGCCGCCGAGGCCGATCTTTCCCAAAATGCTGACAGGGTTGTAGGCCAACGCCGTCCACACGATCGACTGCAGGAAGATTGCGCCATCGCGGACGACGCTGAGCTTCGAACGACCCACGCGCTCGCTGTACGGGATCGCGACTTCTTCGACCTTGAGGCCTTCATGGATCGCGCGCGTGCTCTGCACAGGCGTCAGGTTGAGGCCGTCAGGGAGCGGGTACATGCGGGTGAGCACTTCCTTGCGGAAGACGCGCATGCCGCTGGCACTGTCGGTGACGCGGGTGTTGCTGATGAGCGTCAGCAGGTTGGCGAAGAAGAAGTTGCCGACGCGGCGCATCGGCGGCATCTCGCTCTTGGCGCCGGCCATGCGCGAGCCGATGACGAGATCCGAGCCGCCCAGGGCGCGCACGCACAGCTGCGGGAAGTATTCAGGCGGGTACGTGCCGTCGGCGTCGAGGAAGCCGATCAGGTCGCCCTTCGCGGCGTTGAAGCCGGTCTTGAGCGCGCCGCCATAGCCCTTGTTCTTGACGTGCTTGATGAGGGTCACGCCCTCGATGGCCGAGGCGATCTCAGCCGTGCGGTCGCGCGAGCCGTCGTCGACGACGACGAGCTCGGCGAGATCGACGCCGACCTTCTGGAGATCATCGCGCACGGCGAGCACCCGCCGCGCGATCACTTCAATGCCGTCTTCTTCGTTGTACGCCGGGATCACGATCGAAAGAGCAGTCATAGCCTTTATGCACCCATCTGCATTAACGTGGAACGATCCAACACTGCGGCGCTCCCCCGGCGCCTAGAGCTGATAAATCTGTCGGCCGGCATGCGTCACCGAGCCGTCAATCGTCTTGATCACCTTGGCCGGCACGCCGCCAACCACTGTGTGCGGAGGCACGTCCCTGGTCACGACAGCGCCCGCGGCCACCACTGCCCCCTTGCCGATCCGCACGCCGTCGGTGATCACGGCGCTCGCGCCGAGCCAGACGTCGTCTTCGATGACGATGCCTTGAGCCGTGATGCCCTGCTCGACGAACGGTTTCGCGGGGTCGTCGAAAACGTGGTTAACGGCGATGATCTGCGTGAAGGGCGAGGTGTACACCCGATCGCCGATCGTCACGCCGCCCTGGCCGCGGATCACGCTGTACTCGCCGATCAGGCAGTTCTTGCCGATCGTGATGTTCGACTGGGTCATCCCGCGGAAGTTGTACACGTGCAAGATGGCGCCGTGCATCACGATCGTATCGTTGCCGAGGGTGATACCCCCGGGCATCGCATGCAGGTAAGCGCCCTGGTCGATGTACGCGCCGTGGCCGAGCCTGATCTGGCTCGCATACCGGAGCCGCGCCCCTGCTTCGATCGCCGCCATCCCATCCATCTTCAGGATCAGGCGATACAGAACGCCGCGCAGCGCGATCCCCAACACGGTCGGCACCCAGCCGACCAACGCATACAGAGACTGCTCGAGGATGTATCGACCGAGCCCGTCCGCCTGGCGGCCGGTGTACAACTTGACGCCCTCGAGGGCCGATGTCTGTGGACGCTCGCTCATGCTGATTATCGCCTTTGGGCCGGTGTCCCGAGCGCCAAAGCGGAGTGTAGTGGAATAACCCCGCCCGGCGGGATAGTACGCTTGTTGGGGGGACGTACGAGCTATTCAGGCAGAAAACAGCCGCTCTCGGCAAAAACAGCCAATCGGAACGCGCGATCGAGCAACAAGAAAGAGGCGGGAGTTCCTCCCGCCTCTCAGTTCCTGCATGTCAGATTGAGTGAGGCAAGTCGTTCGCCTACGGCGTGCCCCAGATCACCGTCAGACTGGGGCGCAGGTTGGCGTATTGATCGAGCACCTGCGATGAGCCCAGGTATTTGCTGCTGTGGAAACCCGTGTCGGCGCTGTAGACCACGACGTTGAGCGGCTTCCCGTGCTTCAACGCATCCTGCACCAAGCGGGTCACGTTCCAATAGGTGGGGTCGCCGGTGACCGGGTCGGCGCCGGCCGAGCGCGGCATCATCCAGGAGCCCGTGACATTCTCGAGCGCCTGCGGCCCGTTGTTCCAGGTCACGGTGTTCTCGGACCAATCTCCGTTCAGCGTGAAGACCTGCATGTACGACCCTTGCGCCGCAACAGGGACCTCAGGCACAGCGCCGGCGCCGCCCCACTGCATCAGCTTCAGCGTCGATGAAATGACTTCGACGCCGGCCGGCACAGCGCCCAGATCGAACTTCAGATAGCTCTTGCTGAAGCACGGAAAGTCAGCCGACAAGACCTGCGAGGCGACGTACAGGCTCGTGTCCTGACCGTGGTTGGTATCGCCGCCGCCGTTGTGGCCGCCGGAGCAATTGCCGCCACCGCCCACCCAGGCATCCTGCACGGTGGTATCGGTGCGCGTCGCGTTGCGGATCGTCACGCGTCCGCGCTCGGTTCCGGTATCGCCGCCGCCGTTGGGTCGGCCGAAGTTCAAGACGCCCCATGTCGACGGGTTGGCCGGGTCTGAGAATTCGGGCCAGTCGCTGCGCGGCATGACATCGCCGCTGTTGGGGCCGTCGCGGTCGTACATAGAAACGGATAGGGCCCAACGCACACCGGGGGCCGGCGGCGCAGACAGCCCGAAAGCCGACCACGGGATCGTCATCTGCACATCACCGCCGTAGTCGAGCTCGCCGCCGTTGTTGTTGGGGCCGGGGTTCGTCGACCATGTCATCCCATAGAAATCCGACCAGGACGTCGACCAGTTTTGGTCCCAACCTGAGCCCGTGCCGCGCGCTTCACGTCGATACTGACCCGGCTTGCCCGGGTTGACCCAGATGGCCGCCGCCGTCAGGAACTGGTACGCGCTGGATTTCGGCTGACCGGAGCGATCGAAGTTGGTGTCGACCTGGATGCTGATGGAGTCCCACTGCGTCAGGTCGATGTTCATCGGCGGATCGTCGGGATACCACAGGTAGTAATCGATCGGCGTGGCTCGCATGTGCAGGCCGACGGCACTGTATGCGAAACGCACATCGGCGTAGTTGCGGCTCATCGGGCCTTGCTGGTTGACGCCGAACCACAAGATGCCGCTCTCGGTCCACTGCTGATCGGTCAGGGCACCGACGCCCGACGACTCAGTGTGATCGAAGAAAGGCATGTTCACGGTCTGTTGAGTTGCCAGGGCCAGGGCCGTGGTAAAGCCCTTCGATGCCATGGGGATGTACAGCACCTGATTGCCCGCCGCCGGGCCATCGCCGCCATCCTGGGCCAGCGCCTGACCGCCGAACGACCCAGGCAGCAGTAACAACGCCATCGCCAACGATGTGAAGACACGTCGCGTATTCATGAAAGTCGCTTACTCCTCGTCCACCCCCCTGCCTTCAGCGACCTTCCGCTGTAGCAGGCACACTTCGCCGTACCCCACACAGTCGTATGCCCTGTGTCCCCCACCCTAACCAATCGCAACTACTGTTTATGGTAGCCAGGGCACCCTTCGAGTGCATCCCTTTTAGTGAGGCGCACCCGATCCGAACAAATACGGATGTCGGTCCGGCCAAAGCGTCGCGCGCCTCCTACCCGAAAGAGCGCGGCGGCCAGGCCAGGCCATCCGTCTGTACGAGCCGGCCTCCGCCCCTAAACAGGTGTTTTTCAGCCTACGCAGAGGGCTTACGCTTGCCCCAGGGCCTTCGCGTTGTATACTTGCCCGCATGACAGTCCGCATTTTGCTGGTCGACGACCATACCGTGCTGCGTCAGGGTGTCAAAGTCCTGCTCAACCTCGACCCCACGCTCGAGGTGGTGGCCGAAGCCAACAACGGCGTCGACGCCATACGGCTCGCGCATGAACTCAAGCCCGATGTGGTGTTGATGGATTTGATGATGCCGGTCATGGACGGCCTTTCGGCGATCACGGTGATCCGCCGCGAGCTGCCCGAGACCGAGATCGTGGCGCTCACAAGCCTCCTTGAAGACAACATCGTCACCGAGGTGGTGCGTGCCGGCGCGATCGGCTACGTGCTCAAAGACGCGTCGAGCGAAGAGCTCGTCAAGGCCGTCAAAGCCGCCGCCGACGGGCAGGTGCATCTTTCGCCGCAGGCCGCCGCGCGGCTGATGCGCGACGTGCGCACGCCCGACAACCCGCAGGCCCTCACCCAGCGTGAGACCGAAGTGCTCAAGCTCGTGGCGCAGGGCAAGTCGAACAAAGAGATCGCGCTCGAACTTCAGATCGGCGACAAGACCGTGCACTCGCATGTGTCGAACATCCTCAGCAAGCTCGGCCTCAACTCGCGCACTCAGGCGGCGTTGTATGCGATCCGCACCGGCCTCGTCCCGCTGACTACGTTGACGCCTTCCGAACCGTCGTCCTGACGCCCTGCATCGAAAGCACAAAACGAGCCGGCCCTGGAGACTTCCAGGGCCGGCTCGTTTTTTTCGGCGTTCAACGTCTTTGCCGTGTCACCTACGACAGGCAGCTTTCAACGCCGTAACCACCTGAACACGCTCACGCCGACAATCGCGCCGATGGTGTCGATGAGCACATCGGTCGAGGCGGGATGGCGCCCGGCCGTGAATGACTGGTGCCACTCGTCGCTCGAGGCATAAAGGGCCGCCAGCGCGACAGCCGCCAGGCTTTGCCCGAGGCTTGGCCGCCGGTTCGGTTGAAGCGCGTGAGCGTAGGCGCTGCCGAGCAACGCGTAGCCGAGAGCATGCGCGCCCTTCTTGGCCACCCAATCCCAGGCGCCGTAGTTCGGCAGGCTCGTGCTTGGCGTCGATGAAAACGCGAAGATCGCGAGCATGATCAACGCGGCTGGGCCGAAGCGCGTCACGCCGGGCGGCAGGCGCTTGAGCATGCCGTCACTTCGGCCGCTGTGAATACAGCGCCACGCCGACCACGATCACCACGACGCCGAGCGACACGCCCCACGCCTGCACAGGGCCGAACAGCGGTCGTTGCTCGCCGAAGTTCGAGCCGATGCCGATGATGTCGGCCAGGCCGTTGGTGGCCGCGATGACGAGCCCGGTCGCCATCAGTCGCACGCCGATGTCTTCACGCAGCTTACGCGGCAACGCGCGGTGGCGCGTGGCATAGAAATAGATGTAGGCGCCGGCCGTCATCCCCGTCAACCCGAGCAGGAAGACGAAGATCTGTAGCACGCCGATATCGGGCGTGAGATCCATGCCGAACAGCTCGGGCCACAACCCCAACAGGAAGAGCAGGAAGCTGAAGGCCACGAGCGTGATGCCACCGCGCGCCAGCCAGCCCGGACGATGATTCGGATCAGGTTGTCCCATTTCGCACCTACGGGAGGCCCCGCCTCAACACAGACAACCAGTTGTCTGCCAGCACGCCCTCGACGTCGGCCTGCGAGAAACCGCGCTCTCGCAAGCCCACGCCGATCTTGGACAGGTCGGCGATCGTGTCGAAGCCGAGCGGTGTCGTTTCAGCGCCGAAGCCGCCGTCGAAGTCGGTGCCGATGCCGACGTGGGCGGCGCTTCCGGTGAGCTGACAGATGTAATCGATCGCGTCGATCAGGCGCGAAAGCGGCACGTCGGCGCGGTTGTCGCCATCTCTCCAGTCGGCCTTGAGGAAGCGATTGTACGGCACGACGCCGATCACGCCGCCGCGCTCGGCGAGCCGGCGGATCATGTCGTCGCTGAGATGTCGCTCTGGCACGGCCGGGTTATGCAGCAATGCCCGTGGGTTGGCGTGCGTGCACATCACCACGCCCTCCGACAGATCGAGCGCCTCGAGGAACGACTCGTCGGAGCTGTGAGCCAGGTCGAGCATGAGGCCCAGGTCGGCCAGGGTCCTCACAAGCCGTCGGCCTTCTGGCGTCAGCGGCCCTGGCTCGCGAGTGCCGCCGGCGTAGCGCGTGCCCGTCCACGCCAGCCCGACGATGCGCAATCCGCGCTCCATCCACGCCTCGGCCTCGCGTGGCTCACGAATGCCGTCGGCGCCTTCCATCAACGGCACAAGGCCCACCTGGGCATTGGCCGGCCCGGGCAGGGGCGGCGGCGCGTTCGGGTCCGGATCGGGCGCCGCGTCCGGTCCCTCCCAACTCGCGAGCACGGCCTCCAGGTCGCTGCGATCTCCGATCAAACGAAATCGAGGCTGGTCATCGGCGAGCCGACGATAGTAGTCGAGTTGTTGGCTGTAGAGTCGGTGGGCTTCTTCAGCGTTTCGATAACAGATGTTCTCTTCCCACTCGCCAGACTGCTTGCGTTTGGGTGAGACGAACAACGTGCCGAAGATCACGGCCACGCGGCCGCGCAAGTAGTCGGGCAGGCCGAGCATGGATTGCCCGTTCAGCCGGAACCCCAGGCTGTTCGTGGCGGCTTCATGCGCGCGCCGCGCGTGGGCGCTCTGGAGGTAGTTGCGCCCAAACGCAGAAGCGTTCCAGGCCAGATCCTGGTGTGCATCAACGATGATGGAAGACATAGAGAGGGATTATAAGACGATAGAGCGAAGGAGCACGGGAGCGTAAGGCGAGGAGCGACGCTACCGCGCTATGTCGTTCACTCGTCACCCTTCGCTCGTCGCGCCTCAAGCGCCGCGCGGATCTCAGTGTGCTTCTCTCGCGTGATGGGATAGCGGTAGACCGCCCAGAGGCTGAGGAGCAGGATCACGGCCCCCGCCGGCCCGACGAGAATGCGCAGGACGAGCAGCACGCTTTCGGGTTGCGCCGGCACCGCCTCACCGGGCGTCACCCGCAGGTAGCCCGCCAGGTCGAGCAGCCAGCCTGAAGCAAAGAGGCCGAGCGAGAGCCCGATCTTTTGCAGGAAGACAAAGAACGCGTAGAAGAGACCCTCGCGACGCTTGCCGTGCTGGAGTTCATCTTGATCGATGACGTCGGGCAACATGCTCCAGGGCACGAGGTAGCCGACCGCCACGCCGATGCCGCCGAAGATGGCGAGCACATACAGGGCGGTCGTCGCGCCACGCGGAAGCAGCGAGAGCCCGATGAGCGTCACAGCGAAGATCGTCGCGCCGATGAGATACACCTTGCGCTTGCCGATACGTTCGCTGATGCGCGCCCACACCAACAGCGCCAGGAATGCCGTGAACTGCAACGCCAAAAGCACAAAGCCGAAGTCGGCGTCGGGCATGCCGAGCCAGTCGCGAGCAAAGATGAAGAGGTTGCCCTGCACCAACTGGATCGTGAGCCACGCGCTCAGGTAGGTCAGCGTGACGAGCATGAAGGCCCGATTGGCGAAGGCCTGGCGCAACCCGTCAAAGAAGCTGACGTCGTCCGCGGCCTGCGCGGCCGGCTGCTCGGCGTAACCGCGCGTGCCGAGGAACGTCCACAACAGGCCGAGCGCGCCCAGCGTCGCCCAGATGCCGACGCTGACCGCCGCGCCGAGGGCGCGATTCGGCGCGAAGGCCGCCACGATCAGGTTGTGGAAGAACGCCGCTAACACGCCGCCCAGGATCGAAAAGCCGAAACGGTAGGTGTTGAGGCTCGTGCGCTCGTCGTAGTCTGCGGTCAGCTCGGGCGTCAACGCCGTGTAGGGAACGCCAACGACAGTGAGAGCCGTGTCTAGCAACAGCGCCACGACCAGGTAGTACCAGAAGAGCCCGGCGGTATCGAGCGGCGGCACGATCCAGTGAAGCCAGAACGCGATCCCGAAGGGCACGGCGCCGAAGAGCAGCCACGGTCGACGGCGCCCCCACCGGCTGACGGTGCGATCCGTCAGCCAGCCCATGATCGGGTCGTTGATGGCGTCCCAGATCTTGGTGATGAGGAAGATCGTGCCCGCCGGCCCAGGCCGCAGCCCGGCGACGTTCACCAGGAATTCCAGAAGGAAGAAGCCGTTGATGGCCGTCAACACGGCCGGGCCGAGATCGCCGGCCCCGAACGCGAGCTTGGTCCAAACGGTAAGACGTCGCATGAGGAGTTGAATGAGCGGATGGTCGGGGAACGAGGGATGCAGGACGCTCGCGCGGCAGCGCTTAATCGTCCAACGGCCCCGTCACTCGGTCACCATTGTCTTGAGTTGTTTCCAGGCCGAAACGTCTTCGAGCCTGAAGGGCTTGTACAGCGTGACACGATCGAGCAAGCCGGTATATCGCTCGCGCAGGCGCGCGCCAAGTGTTTCAAGCGGACCGGCGACGGCAAAGGTATCGAGCATCTCGGCGTCGATCAGGGCTCCCATCTCGCCCCAGCGGCCGCGGGCCGCGAGCGCTGAGAGGCGCTCACCGACGGCGCCCCAACCGTGATGCTCGAGCACAGGGCGATATGACGGTGTCGAGGCATAGAACGCAATCTGCTCACGAACCGACTCGCGCTCCGCGTCATTGGTGATCACGAAAGCGGTGGCCGAGATCGTGGGCAACGCCTTGCCGCCTCGACCCTCAGCCAATGCCACGCGGACCACATCTCGCAAATACCCGGCTGTGTGAAAAGGATGCACATGAAACCCGTCCGCCACCTCGCCCGCGAGCCGAGCCAGCCCGATGTTGACGCCCGAAAGATAGATGGGGATGTCGGGATGCGGGATCGACCCCGGGTTGAAGAACGGGGTCATGAGGGTGAGCTTGTAGTGCTGGCCTCTGAAGTTGAGGCGCTCGCCGGTCTGCCAGGCACTCCAGATCGCGCGGATAGCCAACACGAGCTCGCGCAACTGCGCCACCGGCGACTCGGGCCAGGGCATGCCGAACCGGCGCTCGATGTGGGCTTTGATCTGAGTGCCCAACCCGAGTCTGAAGCGGCCGCCCGACTGCGCCGCAAGGTCCCAGGCGGTCTGGGCCAGCGTCATCGGGCTCCGCGCGAATGCGATCGCCACCGCTGTGCCGAGTTCGAGGCGGCTCGTATGTTCAGCGATCAAGGTCAGGGGCAAGAAGGGGTCGTGCTGGGTCTCGCTCGTCCATGCTCCCGCGAAACCGGCGGCCTCTGCGGCCTGAGCCAATGTCGGCATCTCGGCCAGCGGCACCGCCATGAAGGCCACGTCGAGCACCATTGTGCGATTATAGACTGGCGAGGGATACTTTATCCAAACAAACGAACCCTTCGAAAGGGTTGTTCACATTTTCCACACGGGGTGACAGGAGCGCGAACGGTCTGCGCTTCGATTTGATCTCCGAGACGATTGCCGCAGCGCAAGGCCGATCGATCGGCGTCAGGCTGGGCACGTTAACATTGCATCTACAATAGATGTGCTACGCTTTTCGTTTGAGGCGGTGAAACGCTATGGATTACAAGGATTACTACAAGGTGCTTGGGGTGAGCAAGACCGCTGACGAGAAGGAGATCAAGAGCGCCTTCCGTAAGCTGGCTCAGAAGTATCACCCCGACAAGAACCCGGGCGATAAGGCCGCCGAAGATCGATTCAAGGACATCAACGAGGCCTATGAAGTCCTCGGCGATGCTCAGAAGCGCCAGCGCTACGACCAATTGGGCTCCAGCTACAACCAGTGGGAGCGTTCAGGTCGGCCGGGCGGCGGCTTCGATTGGGGCCAATGGTCGCAGTACGCCGGTGGCCAGGGTGGACAACGCGTCGAATATCAAGATCTGAACGAGATGTTTGGCGGCGGGGGTGGATTCTCCGACTTCTTCAACATGCTCTTCGGCGGCGCACGTGGCTTTGGCGGCGCCGGCTTCGGCGGTCAGGGCCTGGGGCGTGGCGAAGACATGGAGCAGCCGATCGAAATTACGCTGGCCGAAGCCTACGCGGGCGCGATCCGCACACTGACCAAGAGCGGGCGCCGGCTGACCGGCAAGATCCCGCGCGGCGCCCGCACGGGCACCAAGGTGCGCATCAAGGGCGAGGGCGGCCCAGGGCAGACGCCCGGCGACCTTTACCTCGTCATCTCAGTGCAGCCCGACGAGCGCTTCACGCGCGACGGCGACGATCTTCGCGTCGAGGTGCCGGTCGACCTGTACACGGCACTGCTCGGAGGCGAAGCCCGCGTGCCCACGCTCTCGGGCGACGTGGTGCTGACCGTCCCGCCGGAAACCCAGAACGGCAAGACGTTCCGCCTGTCGGGGCGCGGCATGCCCAAGCTGCGCGCGCCTGACACGCATGGCGACCTGCTCGCTCGCGTCAGCGTCCGCATGCCCACCCACCTCAGCGACAAAGAGCGCGAATTGATTCGAGAACTCGCTCAACTGCGGCGCGCCGGCCAGGCATGAGCCAGCGTCCTTAGGCCAACATTTGTCTTCGCCTAAGGTCGCTCTCAGCGTCGGCTTACTCGCGATAGGTATGGTTCAGGTAGACAGTTTGCGAGCGAGAGGTACAACGAACATGAAAGCAAGGCTTCTGATTCCAACGACAGCGCTGGCGGCCGCGGCCCTGGCCTGCTCGTTTCCCGCCAACCCGACGGCGCCCCGAGGCGTTCCGACAGCGGCGCCGGCCGTAGCAGCGCCCGTGACCAACACGGCGAACGTCACGGCTCCGCCGGCGAACGTCACGACAAACATCCTGACCAGCAGCGAAGAGCAGGCCCTGATCGACCTTTACACGCGGGTCAATCCGTCGGTCGTGTCCATCCAGGTCAGCTTCGGCGCTGAAGGCGCACAGGGCTCGGGCTTCCTCTATGACGCCGAGGGCCACATCGTCACGAACCAGCACGTCGTCGAGGGCGCTCAATTCATCGAGGTCGACTTCCCGAGCGGCCTGAAGACCGAAGCCAAGGTCGTCGGCGTCGACACCGATGCCGACCTGGCCGTGATCAAGGTCGAGCAGGTGCCCGACGGCGTCACGCCACTGCCCCTGGCCGACAGCAACGCCGTGCAGGTCGGCCAGCGCGCGATCGCGATCGGCAACCCGTTCGGCGAGTCGGGCTCGATGACGCTCGGCATCGTGTCGGGCAAAGGCCGTTCGCTGAGCGACAACCGCTCCGGAGCATCCGGCTCGCGCTTCACGTCGCCGGACATCATCCAGACCGACGCGCCGATCAACCCCGGCAACTCGGGCGGCCCGCTGCTCAACATGAGCGGCGAGGTCATCGGCATCAACCGCGCCATCGCGTCGGAGACCGGCATGGGCTCGGGCGTCGGCTACGCGGTGCCGTCGAACGCGGTGCGCCAGATCGTGCCCGTGCTGATCAGCGATGGCTCGTTCACCTACCCGTACTTCGGCATGAGCGCCGGCCCTGAGATCTCGCTTCAGGCTGCCGAGGAACTCGGCCTGGCGCAGGCCGAGGGCGTGTACGTCGTCAGCGTCGTGCCCGGCGGCCCGTCAGACAACGCAGGCCTGCGCGGCGACAGCGCCACCGAGAATGACACGCGCTTCCGCGGCGACGGGGATCTTATCATCGCTATCGATGGGCAATCGGTCAACATCTTCGAGGACCTGATCGCCTATATCAACTACAACAAGCGCCCGGGCGACACCGTGACCCTCACCGTGCTCCGCGGCAACGAACGCACAGACCTCACCGTCACGCTGGGCGAACGGCCGAAGAACTAGACAGGCGAAGATAATCGGACGAACGACGAAGGACGAATGACGAAGGTTGTGTGAGACAACCTTCGTCATTCGTCCTTCGTCGTTCGTCGGGTCGCGATCCGCCGTCAGGGAAGCTCGAGCCCGTCGACCACCTGAAAACGACTTGTCGCCGCGCGTTCGCGGATCGCGCGAGCCTCTGAGTATTCCGGGCTGGCGTGCCAGGCCTTGACCGTGGCCCGATCGGGGAAGCGGATGATGACGACGCGGCGCGGCGCGGGCCAACCCTCGAGCAATTCGGCCTCGCCGCCGCGGGCGATGTAGACGCCGCCGTATTGAGCCACAGCCGCGGCTGCCTTGGCTTTATAGGCCTCGTAAGCCGCAGGATCGTGCACATCGACTTCAGCGATGAGATAGGCCGGCATCGAACACCTCACTCGGGCGACACGCTGCCCGACCGAACACGCCAGACCGTGGCCCGCCCCAGGAACTCCGGCGGGAAGGGCGCCAGGTCGGTCGTGGTGATGACGAACTGATCGGCCGCGCTCAAGCGGCGCAGCAGATCGCTACGGCGCTGCGCGTCGAGCTCCGAAAGCACTTCGTCGAGCAGCAGGATCGGCCACTCGCCGGTGCGCTGACGCATCCACTCGGTCTCGGCCAGTTTGAGCGCGAGCACGGCCGTGCGCACCTGGCCACGCGAGCCGTACACGCCGACGTCGAGGCCGTTCGCCACGAAACGGAGCTCGTCGCGGTGCGGGCCATAAAGAGTCTGCCCGCGCGCGATCTCGTCGCTCCGAGACGCTTTCAGGCGCTCGCACAACAGCGTCTCGATGTCGGCCGCGCTCAGCCCGAGCGTGTGCACCGGCGTGCTGAGGGGCAGGCCGAGCTGACCTTCTGGCGCGGCTGCCGCGCTCGGATCGAACGATGGGTGATAGGCGAGCCGCAGCCCCTCTTTGCCGGCCGTCAGTTCGCGATGGATCGGAGACGCGAGCGCCTCGAGTTCGGCGACGGCGTGCGTGCGCGCCGCCTGAAGCTGGCCGGCCAACTCGCACAGCTTTCCGTCCCAGAAGTCGAGCAGATCCGGTGAAACTCCGCTCTCCTGGATCTGTTTGAGAAGGGCGTTGCGCTGCGACAACACCTTGCCATATTCGCTGAGGTTGTGCTGATAGATCGAGTCGACCTGGCACAAGGCGACGTCGAGGTAATGGCGTCGCTCGCTGGGTGACCCTTCGACGATGGCCATGTCCTGCGGCAGGAACATGACGGCCGTGATCCGCCCAGCCAGATCCGCCAGACGCTTCTTGGCGCCGTTGAGCAGCACTTCTTTGCGCAGCCGACCCTCGCCACCCATCTCGGCGATGACGCGGAGTTCGACCCTGACGCGCTCGCGCGCCGAGCGCGCTTCGGCCACGACACGCGCGAACGGTTGAGGCTCCTGCAGGGCGAGGAAGTTGATCAGTTGCCGCTCCGACGCCGCATGATGCGATTGGCCGGTCGCCAGAAAGTAGAGGGCCTCGAGCAGGGCGGTCTTGCCCTGGGCGTTCGAACCCACGAGGATCAGGGCCCCGGCCGGCAAATCCACTTCGAGGCGCGCGTACAGACGGAAATTGGTCAACGACAGCTGCTGGATGTGCATGACGCCCGGCCAGTTTACCACCCAATATCCCCATACATTGGTTGCCCAGCCCCTTCCGTTGAGTCACCAGACTGGGGGGCATCTTTTTTGTGCACCCTGACCCGCCGTATAACCTTGACGACGCCTTGCGGCTCTCTATAATGAGCGTCGGCAACAGCCACATCACCCGGACGTGATGGCCCCTATTTGCCCGGGGCTATTCGCGTCTTTTTTCTTTAAGGATCGAGGAGAGCTATGTCCGATTCACTCCGAACCTTCCTTGAGCTTCCTTACGATGAGTTGGAGGAGCTCAACCTCGCGGCGAAGGCTCAGCGCACGTCCCGTGTGTCGCCTGATCAAATCGCCGAAGAGCGACTGCGCTATCTGACCGACGAGAAGCGGATCAAGGCTGTCACCGTGCTGTTCAGCGACCTCGAAGGCCGGCTGCACATGCTCGATTACGACAAGAAGTTCCTGCTCAAGTCGCACGACAACCTGACCTTCGACGGCTCGTCGATCCGCGGCTTCACGGCCCAGCGCGAGAGCGACCTGCGCCTTTACCTCGACTGGGCGTCGTTCTACTGGGCGCCGGCTGACATCTTCGGCCCGGGCAAGGTGCTCGTCTTCGGCCAGGTCATCGACAAGGACGGCTCGCCGTACTCGGCCGACATGCGCGGCGTGCTCAAGAGCTTCGCCCAGCAGGTCTACGACAGCGACGGCTACACGCTCAACGCCGCCAACGAGATCGAGGGCTTCCTGTTCAAGGGCGTCGACGCCGAGCGCCGTTACCACGAGACTGCCAAGTTCGACTTCGTCAACACCGGCGGCTACTATCACTCGCTGCCCGGCGACGCGCTGCGCACGTTCATCGACACGACCGCTGAGGTCCAGCGCGCGATGGGCTTCCAGAACGAGAAGGACCACCCGGAAGTCTCGCCGTCGCAGTTCGAGATCAACTACAGCTACAGCGACGCCGTCTCGGCGGCCGACAACATCCAGCTCTATAAGCTGATCTGCCGCCAGGTCGCCACCAAGCTCGGCATGACCGCCAGCTTCCTGCCCAAGCCCGTCGTCGGCATCAACGGCAACGGCATGCACACCAACGTCTCGGTGAGCAAGAACGGCAAGAACCTGATGTGGGATGCGAAGGGCGTCGAGAGCCTGAGCAAGTTCGGCTGGAGCTTCGTCGACCGCATCCTGACGCACGGCAACGACATCTGCCTGATGCTCAACGCCAGCGTCAACGCGTATCGCCGCCTCGACCCGCACTTCGAGGCCCCGAACCAGATCAAGGCCTCGCCGACCGACCGCGGCTCGATGGTCCGCATCCCGATCGGCAACGAGCGCAGCATGCGCGTCGAGGTCCGCTCGGTCGGGCCGGATGCCAACCCGTACATGGTCATGCTCTCGGTCTTCAAGACCGGCCTGCAGGGCAGCATCAGCCGCGACAGGAACCTGCGCCAGGCGGCCCGCTATCTGCCCGACAACATCTACGACGCCATCTCGAACTTCGAGAAGGCGGAGTGGACGACCGACCTGCTCGGCGCCGACGTCAAGGGCCGCTACATCGACCTCAAGAAGGCCTCGGCCGACCGCTGCCCGCGCCTGCTGGGCACGTTCGTCAAGGCTCAGAAACAAAAACGCCACCCCTGGGGTGGCGTTTTTGTTTTGGCGCTGGGCGTTCAGGGCTCGACGATCTCCCAGCCGCCCGGCATCGTCCGGCCGGTGATGTGCACGATGCGGTTGTCGACCAGCCTGAAGTAGTAGTCGATGGCCTTCCAGTCGCCGCCGGTCGAGCGCGCCTGCGTCTGGCTCGACACTGGCGTCTCGGGGAAGAAGGCCCAGCCCAACGCGTCGCGGACACCGGGCTGCTCGCGCCAGACCTTGCCGAAGCCGCGCCTCGGCGCGAAGAGATCCGCCGGCGGCACGATAGTGGGATCGCTCTCCGGCTGCCCCTCCGTCCACGTGTCTGTGAAGGTGCCGATCTTGCCGCCGTCGTAAAGCACCAGGATCGTGCCGCCGGTCTGGTGCGGGAACCAGACCATGATGCCGTGCTCGAAGTTCTGCTGCACCATCGACAACGGCCGGGCCGGCCCGAACGGGCAGGCTCCCAGATCGCGACTCGTGAAGAAGAACGTCTCGAGGCACGGGAACGTCACCTTGACTTCCTGCTGCGCCCAGCCGCCGCCCTGGCCGTACACCGTGAGGATGAACGCCGTCACCCCCTCGTCCTTCGTCGTGTCGCTGATCACGGCCTGGCCGCTGACCGGGAAGTCCCCGGCGATCTGAGTGCCCCACCAGTTGTTGGGATCGCGATGCTGCAGCGTCGCCGTGATGCCGTCGCTCGACACCCAGGTCAGCGTCAACGTCTGCCCGCGCTCGGCCGTCGTCGGCGAGACCGTGAAGCTCGAGATGGTCGGCGTGACGATGGCCGTTGGCGTGAGGGTGACAATCGGTTGCGTGCTGGTCGCCACGGGCGGCGCGGCCGTAACGCCCGGCACGGGCGTAGGCGCCGTGCCGGAGCTCGTCGTGAACGACGCCAGCAAGGCATCGGCCCCGTCGCGGAACTCCAGTGCGGCATTGGTCAACCGCCACTCGCGAGCCGCCTTGAACGTCGCCAGGTAGGTCGCCTCGATCGAACCCACAGGCTCGGCGCACAGCATCAGGGTCGAGGCCAACGGCTGAATGACGAGATCGGCTCCCGAAGCCGCGTAGTCGCCGCCGTAGTTGTTGCAGCCCGAATTTCCACCGAGCGAGGTCGCCCCGATCGTCAGCGTCACAGAGGCCGTGCCAAGATCGGGCCCGCCGGGTAGGGCCGTCAGGACCCAGCTCGTGCCGACAAAGTCCGCCGGCGTGACACCGGTCAGGCGCACCGTCTGGACACCGGTGTCGGGCGTCGGCGTCCCGGCGCTCGGATCGACGCGCGCCCACCGAGACACGACACGGGTTGTGGTTTCGAGGATCAAGTCGCCGGACTCGAGCCTGAAGTAAGCGACCGAGTCCAGCGCATTGATGACGGGCTGCTCTCCCTCGAGTGTCGCCCCTGCCGCCGAGCATTCGGTTTGCGGCATGCTCTGAGAGTTGAAATGGAGGCGATCTCGCTCGGTCGTGTAGTCGCCTGTGAAATCGCGGCAGCCGGTGTGGCCGACGAAGCGCGCGCCGTCGAACGCGATCCAGGGTCGCGTCGGCGCTGCTGTGTCGCCCACCCACTCCCAGCGGCCGATGAGGTCGTTGGCCGAGACGGCCGCCGGCACACGACGCTCGAAGAGCATTTGTGCCGAGCCGGCCGAGTCTCGCAATTCCAATCTGTCGCCTTCGCGATGCCAGGTCAGCGCCGTCGTCAGACGATCATGGAAGGCCTGCTCGAGAGTCATCAACGCCTGGTCGCACAGCCGCAGGGTCATCACAGGCTGCGCCCAGGCAAAGCCGTCAGTCGATGCCACGTAGGCGCCGCCGTACCAGTTGCAGCCCGAGTACCCGCCGATCCGCTCGGCCTGGATCTCGAGGGTGGCCGGGTTGTTCACGGGCAGATCGACGCCCGGGATCGCGACCAATCGCCAGTCGGTGTCGACCATGTCGCTGGGAGCGGAGCCGGTCAGTGTGATGTCGAGCGGCTTCTCGAGCGGCGGCTGGACGTCGGTGGGTGACACGACGCCCGTGGGCGCCACGGTCGGGGTCGCGTCAGGCGCTGGGAAGCACGCGCTCAACACGGTTGCTACTGCGAGCCACGTGGCGAGCAAACGGCTGCGGGATGGGCGCTTCGGCATTGCATTCATAGGATCCTGCCTTGTCTGCGAAAGAGCATAGCTTAAGACTCCGTCACCGGCAGCCTGGTTCCTACATCGCCCAACAAACAAAACGGGTGTTCAGGCGCCTGGCCCGAACACCCGTCGATGGATCGGATGCGCCAATCGTCAGATGCTCTGGATCCAGGTCATGGCCTTGCTGGCCAATCGATCGAAAGCGGCCACGGACTGGCGCAGATGTTCTTCCTTGGTGTCTTCGATCTTGTTATGCGAGATGCCACGCAGGCTCTGCACGAACATCATGATGGTCGGCACGCCGGTGCGCGCGACCTCGGCGGCATCGTGGAGCGGCCCGCTGGGCAGACGATGCACGCTACCGACCGTCTCGCGGATCGCGGCGTCGCAAAACTCGATCAATTGCGGATGGAACGGGATCGGTTCGATCGACCAGATCTTCTCCCAGGCGGCGTCGGTCTTTTCTTCGGCCGCGAAGCGCGTCGCGGCTTCTTGAGCTTCGGACCACATCCGCGCGAGGGCATCGGCGTCCATATGACGCTGATCGAGCAGGGCCTCGCACTCGCCCACGACAGCCGTGACGATGCCCGGGCGCGTGGTGACGCTGCCCATGGTGCAGACACCGCCGTGGCGGGTCGCGATCGGCCGGATCTCGAGCGCCAGCCTGGCGGCCGCTGCCAGGGCATCGCGACGCTTGTGCATCGGTGTCGACCCGGCGTGCGCGGCCTGGCCCGTGAATTTGAAACGATGGCGTTCGACGCCATAGGTACCCAGCACCACCCCAAGTGGAAGATCAAGGTCCTCGAGCACGGGGCCCTGTTCGATGTGCAGTTCGAGGTAGGCTGCAGCGTTCTTGAGTTCAGCGCCGGCGTCACGGGCCTTGTCAAGGTCGACGCCAAACGCGCCCACCGCCTCGGGCAGCGACACACCGTCCCGGTCCTTCAGTTGTCGCAATTGATCCGGATCGAAGAAACCCGAACACGCACTCGACCCGAACAGGCTGCGCCCGAAACGCGCGCCCTCTTCATCGGCCCAGTCGACAAGCCGCACTGTCACGGGCGGAGTGCCTTCGGCGGCGATGCGCCGCAGCACCTCGAGCCCGGCCAGCACGTTGAGGCAACCGTCGAGCCAGCCGCCGTTCGGCACCGAATCCATATGCCCGCCGATCAGCAGCGCCTTCTCCGAAGCGCCTCGCAGCGTCGCCCAGGTATTCCCGGCCGCGTCGTTGTGGACCTCGACCGGCAACTCGTCGAGCTTGCTGCGCAGCCAGGCGCGACCGCGCTTCCAGGTTTCGGTCCAGGCCACACGCTGAGCGCCGTTCTCGTCGCCGGTCAGCGCGCGTAGTTCTTTGAGTTCTTCGACGGTGCGTTGCGGGTTCAGGGGCATCTCGGGTCTCCACAGAGCTAGAGAATGGAGACGATATCCCATACCTGAGAGGGTTTGTCAATGAGTCAGCGGCACCGATGGGGCGCGACTTCGTCCTTCATCATTCTCTGTGGTCGCGGATCCGCGATCACTCTCCCAGGAACGCAACGACATCCTGGTTGAACTGATCAGCCGCTTCTTCGAAAGGTTGGTGGCCGACGTTGGGGTAGACGACGAGCCGCGTGTTCGGGAGGAGCTCAGCAAGGCGACGGCCCTGATCGATGGGCGTAGCCGTGTCGGCTTCGCCCCAGAGCAGGAGCGTCTTGGCCGTGATCGAACGAAGCTGGTCGTCAGTTGGCTGGGGCGTCTTGCCGCGATCGCGGACGAGGCCGATGAAGCCCACGTCCCAATCCTGAAGGCGCACCGCGCGCCCATAGGCTTCATCGTCAGCCGCTGTCCAAAAGCTGGCGTCGCGCTGAAGACCACGGACGGCCGACGCGAGGTTGGCCTGCGTGAAGAAGGTCCGCAGAGCGAGACGCCCCCAGCGGTTGAAGGGCGCGAAAGCCACAAGAGGCCCGACATCGACCGGAGGCGCACCTGAGAGGATGGCGCCGTCGACGATCACCTGGCGCTCGATGCGCTCCGGATAGCGCAGCGCGAATTCCGCCAGTACGCTGGCGCCGGCGCTGTGCGCCACGAACCGCGCCTGGGCGATGTCGAGGCGATCCAGCAGCGCCGCCAGGAAGACAGCCTGGTTGGCGACGCTGTAATCGAAATCGGCCCGCGGCTCGGTCAGGCCGGCGCCCGGCCGATCATAGGCGACGACGTGATAACCGGCCGTTGTTAAAGCCTCGTAGTTGTAGCGCCAGCTAGAGGTCGAGCCGGCCAGGCCGTGCACGAGCACCACGGGCGGCCCGTCGGCTGGGCCTCGCTCGAGGACGTAGGTCTGGAGACCGGCCACCTCGACGAAGCGGCCATCAGGGTCGGCCAGTTCGCTCGCCGGCAGCAACCCGCTGTTGTCGAGCGGGATCGCGAACGGGAGGCCGAACACGACCAGGACGATGACCGCGAGAATGACCAGAATGATGTTTTTGCGCATGAAGCCTCAGGGCTGCAGATCCCATCGATCGGTGATGCCTTCGACCTGGACAGCGATTAGATAGTGCGCGCCATCGCTTTCGACAATGACGTACGGGCCGGAATTCACGATCGACCAGGCGGTCTCGAGCGCCTGGCCCGAGACGAGCAAGCCGCTCTGCGCGTCACTCAGCCGCACGCCGTCGATGCCTTCGGCCGGCCAGCTGGCATCCGCGGGGCCAGCATAGTCGAGAAGCAGCGAGGCCAACAGATAGCCGCGTTCCGGCACGTAGTCGACGCCTGTGGCCCCGGCGCCGCCGACCAGCCAGCTGACCAGATCGCGATACCCGGCCGGCGGATCGCCGAAGTCGTCAACCACCACTGTCTTGGTCGACCCAACGAGTGAGACGGTGAGCGCACAGCTGCCGGCGTCCATGACCGGCTCGGCGGGCGCATACGAGCCGCGCCATCCAAAGAAGCCGGCATCCGCGATGTGCTGAAGGACGGCCTTCAGTTCATCGGATGAGAACTGCGTCGTTAGCACGCGGCGCGCGCCCGGATCGGAAGAGCCCGTCCACAGCGCGCGGCCATCGCCCCAGATGCGCAGGGGCGTGATTGCGTTGGCGTAACTGTTGTCTGGCTCCATTCCACCGCCGCAGTCGTAGTACACGACTTCGACGTCGGCGGACGGATCCCAAACCAGATCCGGCACCGGAGCCGGCGACAGCGTGGCGCAGGCGAGTGAAGCCAGCGCCAGCACGCCGATCGCAGAATACAGCCTGAGCGCGCGACCCATGTCGCTTGTCCAACCCATAGGGACTCCAGAGAACAACACTATTGAGAGCCGGGCCAGCGATCCGTCACGCGTTCGACCTGAACAACGAGCGTGTACAACATGCCGTCGCTCTCGACCATGGCATAGCGGTTCGCGTTGACGATATCCCAGGCTGTGGTCAGCGCCTCGCCCTCGACCGGCACGGGCTGGGTCGCATCGGCCAACCTGACTCCGCCCAGGCCGTCGGCGGGCCAGACATAGTTGGGCACGGCGTCGACGTTGCTCCCCGTCGGGATCGCTGACAGCCAACCGCGCTCTGGCACGACGTCGTGACCCGATGCGCCGGCCCCTGCGACCAGCCAATTGACCAGATCGCCGAAGGCCGCCGGTGGCTCAGCGCCGGCGCGCACCCAGATGCCTTTCTGCTGCGCCTTCAGGGCGACCTCGAGGCTGCAGTCGACGCCGTCGTAGATCACCGAGTTTGAAGTGTACTCATCGGGCCAGCCGAAGAAACCGGCGTCGGCGACGCGCGTGAGCAGCGCGCGCATCTCGTCTGGGGTGAGCCGGGCTTCGAGCACTCGCCGCCCAGAGCCCGAGTATTCGAGCCAGACCAATCGGCCGTCGCCCCAGAGCCGAACGGGCGCGATGGCGTTGTCGTTGTAGCCGATCGGCACGAGCCCGCCGAAGCAGTTGTATTCGAGCACGACCTGATCGCCGGCGGTCTCCCACTCGATGGCGGGCTTCGGGGTCAGCGTCGCGCAGGCCAGAGTCGCGCCGCAAAGGGCTGTGAGGAGCAGGAGGTGGGGACGCATGGAGGGCTGGACGTCGCTGAACCAAGAAACGATCCCGTACGCTGGTCAGGGGTTGTCGGGCCACTGGCTCGTGATGCCCTCGACCTGGACGGCGATCCGATACGTCGATTGGCCGGACGCGACGGTGGCGTAGATGTCGGCGTTGACGATGTCCCAGGCGGCGCGCAGCGCTTCGCCCTCCACGAGCAGCCCGCCCTGGGCGTCTTCGAGGCTGACGCCGCCGATGCCGTCGTCAGGCCAGACGCGCGTGGCGGCCGAGACGGGATCCTGCAACGGAGTCGCGATGATGTAACCCCGCTCAGGCACATAGGGATCCCCGGCATGACCAGCGCCGCTCGACAGCCAGCCTTCGAGCGTGCGCAGGTCGTCAGGCGGCTGGCTGCCGGTCAATTCCGAAACCGACTTGGTCAGGCTGAGCAGGTGGACCTGCATCTGACAGGCGCCGCCATCCAGGATCTCATAGCTGGGTTCGTAGGTATCGGCCATCGAGAAGAAGTGGCGCGTCGCCATCTCGTTGAGGAGCGCGCGGACTTCGTCGGGCGTGAAGGTGGCGGTGAGCACCTTGCGTCCCCCGCCCATTTGATCTTCCACCCAGATGGCGCGGCCGTCGCCCCACACTCTGAAGATCGGCATGGCGTTGTTGATGTACTCCATCGGCACGAGCCCGGCGAAGCAGTCATACGACACAACCAAGCGATCGGGCGACGGATCCCACTCGAGATCGGGCACGAGCGGGATCAAGGTGGCGCAGGCCAGAGTCGCGATAGACAGCAGCGCCAGGTTCGAGAGAAAAGGCCAGCGATTGGTCATGACGTTGCCTCATCGATAGCCGCTCAGGGCGTGGCGCCCCAGGCATCGAGCTGGTCGAGCGCCGGCGTCCAGCGCGGGTGTTCGCCCAGCGCGCTGCGCAGATCGTCCACTGCGTCAGCGTGATCGCCAAGCGCGTCACGAGCGCGAGCGCGCCAGTAGTAACTCTCTTCGAGGCCCGGCGTTTGAAGCATCAGATCCGCGAGATCGATCACGTCCTGGTAGCGCCCGGCCGCGAAGTAGGCCGCGTACATGTCGTGGCGATACCAGAGCAGCCGTCGAGGCAGCGTGTCGTAGCTGCGCGCCTGATCGAATGCGACGACCGAGTCGTCAGAGCGGCCCTGTCGAAACAGCAACACACCGATGTTGTGCCAGGCGAGGGCCAGTTGTTCGCGGTCGGTCAGGTCCTGGGCGTCGTCCTGGGCCATCACCAGCGCGTTCGCGAGGTTGGTTTCGGCGTCGGCGTCGGAGCCGAGCAGGGCGAGCACCTCGGACTCACGGCCCGGCGGATAGATCACGATGTACAGATCACCGAACGCGCGCCAGTCGCGCTCGATCAGGTCGTACGCGCGGCGGTGATTCGGGCCGATGTACGAGTCCTGCGTGATGAACTCGTCGAGGGCATCGTCATAGCCGGTGAGCAGGCCGTAGTGACCCTCCCAGCCTTTGCCCTTCTGGCCGTGTTCCTCTTCGGGGAAGCCGCGTTCGATGATGACCGGATATCCGGCCGCGATCAGTCGCTTGAGGCGATCGAGGGTGCCGCCGAACCGCAGAAGGGCGCCGAGCCCGGCGCGCTCCGTCGCAAAGGCCATCAACTCGTCAGGCGAGACGTTCCTGTCCTTGGTTCCGGGCTTGACGATGGCGGCGATGTCGCGCTGCCACCGCACGTCGACGCCGTTGCCGTACCACTTGAGCGAATCATCCTCGGCGCCGCGCCAGCCCCAGTAGACGAGAGCGGCGGTCAACGTGGCTGGCCCGCAGTTGTTGAACAGCTGAGGTTCGTAGCGCGCTCCCAAAAGCGTCACTGAGGCCGGGATCGGCGCCAGGGTCGGCGTCGAAGTGGGTGTCGCCGTCGGCAGCGATGTCGCGGCCGGCGTGGGGCTTGTGACGGCGTCGGTCGCCTGTGCTGCCACCGACGTCGCGGTCACCTGAGGCGCGAAGGTCGGCGGGGCGGCGAGCGAGACGGCGACCGTGGGCAGCGCTGCCGGCTGCGGTCCGTAGACCAGGTCGCGCCAGCTCTCTTCGAGGCTTGCCAGACGCGGCACCAGTCGATCCTGAACGGCCGGCATGGTCCACACGATCCAGCCGATCAACGCCACAGCCGCGAGCAATACAAGGCTCATCAGGCCGCAGCCGATCTGATTGGCGCGGCGCCGACGTTGCCGAAAGCGTCGAAACGTGGTGTAACCCATCGCTCCATTATAGGGAGGATGGCCGGGATCTGACGGGTCAGATCACGTTTTGCGTTGACGGTTGCCTCGAGACAGACGAGGCGGTTCCAAACGGACTCCAGCCCGACGATGATCTGCTGATCTTGGGCATCTGCGTTTGGGCCAACCACGTTGACCGCTGCGGACACCGAGGAAGAGGCTGATAATCGACTGTCGGGCCCACCGCCGATATGGCCTGCGCCACGAAGCGCGCACACCCAGCAGCCCGACCACGACGAGGATGGGATCGCGATAATCGCGCTTGACATCTCCGCCTCGTGGCATAGGGTCTGTACAATTGACCCATGACGGTTTCTCGATCTCAATTCGATCGAATGGTCGACGAGGCCTGGGCCGAGGTGCTACGGCGGCTTGCCCCGGATCTGGCGGCCTTGGCCGCGGGTGTGATCGTTCACACGGCGCTAAGCGCTGAGCCTGAGCAGGATCCCGACGCGCCAGATGGCGAGAGCGACCTCCTCGGCCTGTACGAAGGCGTGCCCCTCGTCGAGCGCGGCGCGGACGGCGACGTCGGCATGCTGCCGGATCGCATCACGCTGTTCTACAGGCCGCTCGTGGAGATGTGCGCCGACATCGACGAACTCCGAGACGAGATCTGGGTCACGCTCGTCCATGAACTCGGCCACTTCTTCGGCCTCGACGAAGATGATCTCTGGGAGCGCGGCTTTGGGTAAGCCCAGTGGTTGACTCCCCCTACCCAAGCGCTATGGCATAATTTCTGAATCGGTCCAGAATCAAGCCCGACATCGCTTCAAACGTCGGCGAAGCGTCTATTCCAACGGATCGCGGCACGAACGCCTCTTAATTGTGCTGACACTCTGCCACGCGGCAGCCACGGAGAAGAAACATGCGGAAGATTTGCGTCATCGGCGTCGGTTACGTCGGCCTCGTCACGGGGACCTGCTTTTCGGATCTGGGCAACCAGGTCATGGCGCTGGATATCAATGAAGAGCGCATCGCCAATCTGCGCAAAGGCATTCTGCCGATCTACGAACCGGGCCTCGAGGAGATGGTCAAGCGCAACGTCTCGGCGGGCCGCTTGAGTTTTACGACGGACTACAACGAGGCGCTCGAAGGCGCCGAGATCGCGTTCATCGCCGTGGGCACGCCCGAGGGCGTCGACGGCGAGGCCGACCTCAAATACGTGCGCTCGGCGGCCGAGCAGATCGCCAAACACATGAAGGAGCCCATCATCATCGTCAACAAGTCGACGGTGCCGGTGGGCACGGGCGACTGGGTATCCGATATCGTCACCTCAAGCCAGGTCAACCCTGTCCAGTTCAGCGTGGTGTCGTGCCCTGAGTTCCTGCGCGAGGGCTCGGCCATCGTCGACTTCATGAACCCGGCGCGCATCGTCCTCGGCTCGCTCGACAAGGAAGCGGCCCACAAAGTCGCTGACCTGCACCTCTCGCTGCGCGCTCCGATCGTGGTGACCGACCTGCGCACGGCCGAGATGATCAAGTATGCCTCGAACGCGTTCCTGGCGACGAAGATCTCGTTCATCAACGAGATCGCCAACATCTGCGAGGCCCTCGGCGCCGACGTCAAGGAAGTGGCCGCCGGCATGGGCTACGACCCGCGCATCGGCCGCGGCTTCCTCGACGCGGGCCTGGGCTATGGCGGCTCGTGCTTCCCCAAGGACGTCAAGGCCCTGGCCTACATGGCCACGGTGCAGGGCAAGCACCCGCAGTTGCTCCAGGCCGTGATGGAGATCAACAAGTATCAGCGCCGCCAGATTCTGCTCAAGCTGCGCGAGATGCTGGGTGGCTCGCTCAAGGGCAAGACGGTCGGCCTGCTCGGCCTGGCGTTCAAGCCCAACACCGACGACATGCGCGAGGCGCCGTCGGTCGAGATCGCGCGCGCGATCCTGAGCGAGGGCGGCATCGTCAAGGCCTACGACCCGGTGGCCATGGAGCACGCCGGGCACTATGCGGCCGGCGTGGCGATGTGCAGCGACGCCTATGAAGTCGCGACGGGCGCCGACGCGCTGGTGCTCGTGACCGAATGGAATGAGTTCAAACAGCTCGATCTGAGCCGGCTCAAGTCGCTGATGAAGTCGGCGATCATGGTCGACGGCCGCAACCTCTACGACCCGAAGGTCATGTACAACGCCGGGTTCAACTACCGGGGCATGGGCCGCGGCTACAACGGCAAATAAGATCAGACGGAGAATGCAACGCAAAACGCCGGGCAATGCCCGGCGTTTTGCGTTGCATTCTCCGTCTGATCGAAGTCAATAGACTATAATTTCCGCATGAAGCAGCCCAAGGTTCTCAAAACCCGTTTGAAGAACGGTTTGACCGTGGTGCTCAAGGAAGTGCGTATCGCACCCGTCATCTCCTGGTGGGTGTGGTACCGCGTCGGCTCGCGCTTCGAGCGCCCCGGCGTGACCGGCATCAGCCACTGGGTCGAACACATGATGTTCAAAGGCACTCGCGCGTTCCCGGCCAGCGTCGGCGATCGCATGATCGCGCGCGACGGCGGTTTCCGCAACGCCATGACCTGGATCGACTGGACCGCGTACTTCGAGACCATGCCCGCCGAAAAGATCGACTTCGCGCTTCGGCTCGAGGCCGACCGCATGCGCCGGGCGCTCTTCCCGCCCAAGGAAGTCGAATCGGAACGCACGGTCATCATCGCCGAGCGGCAGATGAACGAGAACGAGCCGTCGTTCAGGCTGGGCGAAGAGGTGCAGTCCGCGGCCTTCCGCGTGCATCCGTACCACCACGAAGTCATCGGCGACATGGCCGACCTGCACAGCATGACGCGCGAGGACCTGTTCGGGCACTACCAGAGCTACTACGCCCCGAACAACGCCATCGCCGTGGCCGTGGGCGACTTCGACGCGCGCGAGATGCTCGCGCAGATCGAGACCCTCTTCGGCAAGCACAAGCCTGTGACGCTGCCGAAGCCGCTCACCCGGCCCGAGCCCGAGCAGCGCGGCGAGCGGCGTGTGCAACTGACCGGCGAAGGCGAGACGGCGTACATCCAGATCGCGTACCATGCGCCCTCGGCCAACGATCCCGACTTCTACCCGATGGCCGTCCTCGACAGCATCCTGGCCGGCGCCTCATCGTTCAACATGTTCGGCGGCGGCGGCACCAGCAATCGCTCGTCGCGGCTGTATCGCGCCATCGTGCAGACCGGGCTGGCCGCCAACATCGGCGGCGGGCTGTCGCCGACGGTGGATCCGTTCCTCTACACGCTTTACGCGACAGTGCGGGCCGGGCGCGAGCCGGCGGCTGTCGAACGCGCGATCGACGTCGAGATCGACCGTGTGCGCAACGAGCCGGTCAGCCAGGCCGAGCTCGAAAAAGCGATCAAGCAGGCCAAGGCCATGTTCGCCTACAGCGCCGAGTCGGTCACCAACCAGGGCTTCTGGCTCGGCTTCACCGAGATCCTGGGCGACTACCGCTGGTTCGACAACTATCTGCCGCGGCTCAGCGCCGTGACGGTGGCCGACATCCAGCGCGTCGCCCAACGCTATCTGACGCCGGGCAACCGCGTCGTCGGCGTGTATGTGCCCGCGACGGCTCAGACCCCGAGCAGGAGCGATGAGGCTTAAATGGCCAAGAAAATCGCCCCCTCATTTCCCGGCCCCGAATCGATCACGCGGCGTGAGCTGCCCAACGGCATTGTCGTCCTCGCGCGCGAGAACTTCAGCAGCCCGTCGGTCGTCGTCGATGCCGACCTGCGCACCGGCGCGCTCTGGCACGGCCGCGACGTCGCCGGCCTGGCCGACTTCACCGGCACGGCCCTGATGCGCGGCACCGAGCGCCTGGCCTTCAGCGAGATCTACGAGCAGATCGAGTCAGTCGGCGCCAGCCTCAGCCTGTCATCGGGCACTCACACCTCGGGCTTCTACGCCAAGAGCCTGGCTGAGGACCTCGACCTGATGCTCGGCCTGGCCTCCGACGCGCTGCGCCGGCCGGTCTTTCCCGAGCACGAAATCGAACGGCTGCGCGGCGAGATCCTGACACGGCTGCAGATCACGGCCAACGACACGCGCGATCGCGCCCTCGAGGCCTTCTACGAACTGGCCTACCCGAGTCACCCCTACAGCATCGTCGAAGAGGGCTACCCTGAGACCGTCAAGGCGCTGACTCGCCAGCAGCTGATCGACTTTCATAAACGCTACTACGGCCCCAAGGGCATGGTGGTGGTCGTCGTCGGAGCGGTGCCGGCCGAGAAGGCCGTCGAGCTTGTCGACAAACACTTCGGCGATTGGACCAACCCGGCGCAGCCAGCCGAGCCGTCGCTGCCGGATCTGGCTCCCATCAAGGGCGTCCGCCGCCAACACGTGACCATGCCTGGCAAGGCCCAGGCCGACGTCGTCCTCGGCGTGCCGGGCCCGACGCGCAGCCATCCACTCTTCCTGGCCGGACGACTGGCCAACAACATCCTGGGTGTCTTCGGTATGGGCGGCCGCATCGGCCACGAAGTGCGCGAGAAGAACGGCCTGGCCTACTACGCCGCCAGCAATATGAGCGGCGGCTTCGGCCCGGGCCCGTGGTACGCCTATGCCGGCGTCAATCCGGACAACGTCGAGAAGGCGGTCGGCCTGATGCAGCGCGAGATCGCGCGCTTCTTGAAACGCAAAGTGACGCCCGATGAGATCTCTGACAACAAGGCGCAGTTCATCGGGCGCCTGCCGCTCGGCCTCGAAACCAACGAAGGCGTGGCCAGCACGATCAGCTCGATGGAGCTGTTCGACCTCGGCCTCGACTATCTGTTGCGCTTCCCTGCGATGTTCAACGCCATCACCCGCGACGACGTCATGACGGTGTCGCGCATGTTCTTGAGCGCCGAGGACTACGTCCTGGCGACGGCTGGACCTTAGTCTCGAGGGGCGAGGAGCGAAGGCCGATCACGCTGACACGCCCTTCGCTCCTCGCCCTCGCTCCTCGTATGTTGCGTACCGGCATCGACCTGATCGAAGTCTCTCGCGTCGAAGAGGCGATCACGCGCCACGGCGAACGCTTCCTGGCGCGCATCTTCACGCCGGCCGAACGCGCCACCGCAGGCTCGCGCATGCCGTCGTTCGCGGCCAGGTTTGCGGCCAAGGAGGCTGCTGCCAAGGCGCTCGGCACCGGCCTGGGCGAGATCGCCTGGAGCGAGATCGAAGTCGTCAACGACGAGCAGCGCGCGCCGACCCTGGTTCTACACGGCGCCGCCCTCGATCGCTTCAACACACTCGGCGGCCACGAAATCGCCGTCAGCCTCAGCCATAGCCAGGGCTTTGCCGTGGCGGTGGTGGTGATCACGGGACCTTAAGAGACGGCGGACCGCAGACGGCAGACCGCAAACCTTCAGGCCCAGATAAACTCAACGAACAGCGGTCCGCGGTCTGCGGTCTGCCGTCTTCCAAGAATGAAAGGCACCCCCCATGTCCATCCTCGCCGAAATCAAAACCAGTGACGGGAAAGTCATCGGCACCCTGAGCCTGCCTGAGAAGGTCTTCAAGACCGGCTCGCGCGGCTTCTATGCCAATGGCAAGATCGAGATCGAGGGCAAGCGCTACCAGGCGCAGATCCAGCTCGTCGAGATCGGCTCGAAGCCCGAGGAAAGCAAGTAACGCATGCCGACGTTCGAGCAGGCTCGAGGCTGGTATGCCGGGGCGGACCCCGTCCACGATTGGTCGCATGTCGAGCGGGTGACGCGGCTGGCCGAGCACATCGCAAGTCTTGAAGGCGCCGACGTCGAGATCGTGCGCGCGGCGGCTTTGCTCCACGATGTGCCGGCGCCGCCGACGCCCGAGGCGCGGGCGCGCCATCATCTGTGGGCCGCCGACTTCGCCGCCGACGTCCTCGCGGCCGAGGGCTGGTCGCCGGAACGCATCGCGGCCGTGCAACACTGCATCCGCGCACATCGCTTCCGCGGCGACGAGGCTCCGGCGACGCCCGAAGCCCGCTCGCTCTTCGATGCCGACAAGCTCGACGCGATCGGCGCCATCGGGGCGCTGCGGGCGGGCGGTTACGCTGCCCGTCACGACAACCCGCTGGCCGGCACCGTGTCGGACAGCTTTCGCGCCACCGGCCAGCTCGATGCCGGCGAGGCGCACACGCCGCAGCATGAGTTCATCATCAAGCTGTCGCGCATCCCGGCCCGCCTGACAACGCCAACCGGGCGAGGCATGGCCCAACAACGGAGCGCTTTCCTGGCGACGTTCTTCGAACAACTCGAGCGCGAACTGGCCGGTCAGGCCTGAGCGCGAGCCCGTTCCACCATGTCCAACCTCTCACGCCGCGACAAGATTCAACTCGCCATCATCGTTATCGCAGGCCCTGTGTTGTTCGCGGTCGCCACGATCGTGATCTTCTATTTGCGCGCCATCAATTCGCCGATCCTGCCGACCCCACCGCTCACGCTCGTTCCTTAAAGACGAGCGCCGGTTGCGTCAAGCACAGTGAAAGGCAACCGCCGCTTCGTTTGATTCGGGGCACCGCCGCCGTCAGGGAAGCCCGGCCGTTTCGTTGAGGATCTGAGGCACCCGGGCCAGAATGTTATCGAGCACGGGGATAGATAGGGCTGCCTGACCGGCATTGTAGGACCCATCCATTGGGCCCTTTCGGCATTCGACGCCGACGGGCGACAGGCCCACAAAAGCGTTGGTGACCATGACGCGGTATTCGTAGTAGGCCGAATACCACGCGTCTGGCACATCGGAATAACCCCGTTGCCCGTAGAGGAGTTCATCCGTGTACGCAATGAGCGTATAGCAGCGGCTTTCTTTCAAACCGTCGAGCACGACCCGAAGGCTTGTGCTGAAGTTCTGGGTGTTGTTGTACAGCTCGCCGATTTCCTTCCGGAAGTCGGCTGGATCCCAGGCGCCAATGCCGGTGCTCGGGAAGACCGGCGCCTCGACGCGGGCCTGAGTGTTCGTCGCGGTGGGCACAGCCGTGGCTGGCACAGCTGTCGGCCGCGGCGCCGTGGCGCTCGGTGTAGGCGTGTCTGTATCCGCTGGTGTCGACGTGAGTGTTTGCGTCGGCTGTTGGGTGGCCGTCGGCGATGGCGTCAGACTCGGTTCGGTCGTCGCTGTCGGCGGGATCGGTGTGGCGGTGGCCGTCTCGGGCAGCGGCGTGGCGCTCGGGACGCTGGTGGGCGTCGCCGGTGTATTGTTGCAGGCTGCGATTAAGAGAGTCAGGATCAGCAGTGCTGATTTCATTCGCATGTTTTCACCTTCATCACTATGACCGGCGACATGATCCGACCACCCTGTCGGGCCGATGGATCCTCGCCGTCTCTTTTGGAACGCCACAAAACGATATCGACAGCGTCAAACCGCCTCAGCTACCACAAGCATCCGCGGTGAGTCATCCTCAAAGGCGCTTCCATCGTAATCCCCGTAGAGATGCTTGAGCACAAAGCCCGTGCGTTCGAGCAGCAATCGCATCTCGCCCGGAAACACATAGCGCAAGGTGATCGGCACGTTCAGCCGCTTGACTACACCATCGCTGCCGGTCGCATCGTAAATGTAAAGGATCTCGGCGCGCTGCGCGGCGCGATCGACCGTCAGCGTCGAGAACTGCTGCACCGTGCGATCGCCGAACGCGAAGGTGCGTTCGAGGTGCAGGCCGCCTTCCACTGTCGCGTAGGCCGCCGGCGCGTTGACGACATCGAGCGCCAGCACGGCGCCTGGTTGCAGCACGCCGCGAACGTGGCTCAACACACGCAACTGATCTTCGACGGTCAGCAGGTGCATGAACGTATTGAACGGCGCGATCGCCAGCGCGAAGCGCGTCTCGGTCGTGAAATCGCCGAGGTCGGCCTGAAGCACAACCGGCGCCGGATCGAGCGCGGCCGACCGCAGCCGGGCCTGCAGGCGCTCGAGCATGGCCGGCGCGTTGTCGACGCCTGTCACGGCATAGCCCGCATGCGCCAGCGGCAGCAACACCCGCCCCGTGCCGCACCCCAACTCCAGCACGGACCCATCCGCCTCGTCGGCGAGGCCCAGCCAGAAATCGAGATCGATATCGAACTCCGCGTTTTCGAGATCGTAGTAACGGGCGAGCAGGTCGTAAGTCATTGGCGCTTGCTGATTGGCGATGGGCTATTGAAGGACCAATAGCCCTCACATCAATGAATAGGTTGTTTCGACGGCAGCCCGGGACGGCGCGGGTAGGTGCGCGGCGTCGCGGCTGTCTTGCGCACCAAAACGAGATAGCGCGGATCGACGACACCGGGCAACTCGATCTCGATCAGGCGCTCCAGGTTGCCACCGAGCTTGCGCAGCGCGCCCTCGGCGGCGTGCGCCTCGGCCGGCGCGTCTTTGCTCTTCTGAGCGATGAAACCTCCGCCGCGGACCACAAGCGGCAACAGGTACTCAGCCAGCACCGACATCTCGGCGACGGCCCGGGCCACGGCCCAGTCGTAATGCTCACGATGCTCGGTCCGCTGACCGACTTCCTCGGCGCGGGCATGCACCACGCGCACGCCCTCGAGCCCCAGGCGATTCGCCACATGCTCGCAGAAGCGCGCCTTCTTGCCGGTGGCTTCGACAAGCGTCAGCCGGATCTCCGGCCTGATGATCTTGAGCGGCAGCCCCGGGAAGCCGGCCCCGGTGCCGACGTCGATCACGCGCAACACCCCGGCCGGCAGGGCCTTGAGCACCGTCAGCGAGTCGAGGAAGTGTTTGATCTGGACGTCGAGCGGCTCTTTGATGGCCGTCAGGTTGAAGCGCTCGTTCCAATCGGCCAGTTCCTGCGAGTAGATCTGAAACGCCGCACACTGCGCGGCCGTCAGCTCGAACCCCAGAACGGCTCGGGCGTTTTCTTTCAGTGCATCCATCGGTTGCGATTATAGCGGGCGCTTGATGCGGACGGCGGAGAGGGGGAGAGGGAACGTCGCTACCGCACTGCGCCCTCTTCGCCCCTCAGGAACGGGCTTCGCGCGTGGCCAGCCGCGTAGAGTGCTCGGGGAGCATGACCGTGAAGGTCGTGCCCTTGCCGGGCTGTGAGTTCACCCAGACGCGCCCGCCATGGTTCTCGACGATCGACTTGACGATCGAGAGGCCAAGGCCGGTGCCCTCCTGGCTCAGGCTGGCGTTGTCGGAGCGGAAGAACTTATCGAACACGTATGGCAGGTCAGCGGGCGGGATGCCGATGCCCGTGTCAGCCACCGAGACGACGACGAAGTCGCCCTCGGCATAGGTGTCGACCTGGATCCGGCCTTCGTCGGGCGTGTATTTGATGGCGTTCTCGACAAGGTTCGAGAGCATCTGGCGCAGCCGCAACGGATTGCCGAACAGCGAGGGCAGCGAAGCGCCAAGCTGGTGCGACAGCGTCTGGTGCTTGGCCTCGGCCTGCGGACGCAAATCGACGATCACGCGCTCGATGAGTCGCGTCGTGTCGACCGGCTCCTTTTGCGTATCGAAGCCCGCCTCGATCTTGCCCAGGTCGAGCAGATCCGAGATCAAGGTGTTCATCTGCTTGACGCTGATGCGGATCTGCTGGATGAAGTCGGTCTGCTGTTCGTTGAGCGGCCCGACCCGGTCGAGGAGGTTGACGTAGCCGAGGACGGCCGTCAGCGGCGAGCGCAGGTCGTGCGACACCGTGGTGACGAAGTCCGCCTTGATGCGGTCGAGCTCCTTGAGATGCGTGATGTCGATCAGCATCACGGCCCGGCCGATGTTCGTGATCGGCGTGACATGCGCGTTGAACGTCCGCCCGTCTTTCAGGCGGATGTCGCTCTGCCGCTTCGGGCGCTCCAACAGGTCGCGCAGATCGTCGTCCTTGATGACGTCGAAGATAGGCAGGCCGACCACCTCGCCGTCGCCGACCTTGAAAGCCGTGCGCGCCGTGTGGTTGACCAGGATCAGGCGGTTGTCGTGATCGATGACGATCACGCCGTCTTCGGTTTCGTTCAGGATCGTGTAGAGCTGCGTCCGTTCATGCTCGACGGCCGTGTAAAGCCTGGCGTTCTCGATCGCGATGGCGGCTTCATCGGCCAGGGCCTGCAAGAGGCGCTGGTTGTGGGCATCGAAGGTGGCGCGCTTGAAGCGATTGTCGACGCCGAGCACGCCGATCACGCGGCCGCGCACGCGCAGCGGCACGTAGACCAGGCTCTTCACCAAATAAGCCGTGACGATCTTTGTGGGCGTGTTCTCGTCGACGATCACGGGCTCGCCGGTGCGCACGACCTGGCCGGCCAAGGAATCCTCCGACCGGAGCCGCAGCGTGCGGGCCGTGCGCTCGTCGAGGTTCTTGGCGGCGCGCACCGTCAACTCGCCGCTGGCGGGATCGAGCAACAGCAGCGTGCTCTCCTCGGCGCCGATCAGGCTCACGGCCGCTTCGACCACGCGGGTCAACACCCTGTCGAGATCGAGCTGCGCCACGACCTGGCCGAGGCTGATCAACGTCTCGAGTTCGGCCACGCGGCGCGAGAGCGCCTCACGTTCGGCCATCAGCGCCGGAGACGGCCGCAGCGGCTCGCGCGTGAGCCGCTCGAGAGTCTCGAGCATCTCATCGGGATCGAACGGCTTTGGGAAGTAGTCGTCGGCGCCGACGCGCAGCGCCTGGCGCGCCACTTCTTCGGAGCCTTCGGCCGTGATCAGGATCACGGGCAACGACGGCTTCTCGCGCTTGAGAAGTTGAGTGAGCTCGATGCCGGTGAAGTCCGGCATCTTGATGTCGCTGATGACAACATCCGGCGATTGAGTGCGCGCGAGTTCGAGGCCTTGCGTGCCTGATGCCGCCGTCAGGACGTTGTAGCCCGACGGTCGGAGGATCAGGTCCGCCAACAGGTCGCGGATCTCGGCTGCGTCATCGACCACCAACACCGTTTTGGCCGCGGTCATGATCCCTATTCTGCCAGAAAAATACCCCTCGAGCGGGGGTGATCATCAATTCTAAACGCGAATTGCGCGGTTGCCGCGGAATGAACCGGCCAAGTCGTCGACGAAATCCGAACCGTTTCCGCAAATCCGCTGCCGATTTCTCGTTACAACTTCACGAGCCCGACGTGCACGGTCGCGCCGAGGGCCGGGTCAGACTCGGCCCAGATCTTGCCGCCGTGCGCCTCGACGATCTGGCGCACCACAGCCAGCGAAAGCGCGCCCGGATCGCGCACCGAAACCTGGCCGGGCGCGCCGCGGAGGGAACCAGCCACCTGTTCGGCCGAGAACGACCCACCCACATCTTGAACGCTCAAACGCAGCATGCCGTCGTTGTTGTTGCGCACTCGCACCCACACCTGGGCGTTGTGCGGCGACACCTTCACGGCGCGCTCGATCAGTCGGTCGATGACGCGCGAGATCTGCGTCGCGTCGCCGGCGGCCTTCAAGACGAAGGGCGGAAGATCGGCGTGGAGGACGACGCCCAGTCGGCGCGCTTCAGGCTCCAGACGCGCGATCGATTGCTGCGCGAGAGCCGAGAGATCGATCGGACGCGGGTTGGCGGGTCGCTGCGGCGCCTCGCCCAACGTGGTTAAGTCGTCGGCCAGACGCCGAGCGGCGTCGACGTGCTCAAGCGCCTGCTTGCCGCTTTCAATCTGTCGTTGGCCCAGCGCGCCCTTCGCGCCGCTGAGCAGCGGCTCGAGCGCCGAGCGCGCGCCCGCCAGTTGAATGGTCAACTCTCGTCCGACTGAAAGCGTGAGGCTGCCCGTCGCCAGATCGGTGTACGAACGCTGCAGACGCGAAGCGCGCGCCTCGAGCCCGCGGAACAAGCGCGCATTGACAAGCGCGATCGACGCGTAGTCGGACACCGACGACAACAACGCGAGTTCACGCTCGGTGAAGCCATGGTCGACCCGCCGACCGACCACGAGCACGCCCAGCACCTGATCCTTGGCACGGATCGGGGCCGCCGCGACGGCGCGGGCAGCCTGGCCGGCGCGCAGGCGAGCCAGCGGTTCGCCGGCAAGCGACAGCGCCTCGCCCGATTGCATGAGCAGCGTAGACACGCCGTCGTCCCATGGGCTGCCGAGCTTGAGGCCCGTCATCGCTGGCATGTTCTTAGCAGCGCGCGCCACGAGCGTCGGCTGCGCGCCCTCGCTCGTCGGCTCTTCCATGAGCATCAACCAGCCGAGATCGGCCTCGCAGGCCAGCACGGCGCCGTCCATCAGCCGCGTGAAAAGCTGAGCGAGGTCGGTCAGCGACGTGACGGCCTTGCCCAGGCTCGAGAGCACGGTCAGCTCGCGGACACGCTTTTCAAGTTGTTGATTGGTGGTGGTCAGACGCTGGCTGAGTTGATCGCGATCGCGCTTGAGGTTCAGCTCCTCGAGCGCACGGTCGAGCGTGTTGACGAGCTCCGCCTCGCGCACCGGGCGGATGAGATAGTCGCGGGCTCCGAGCCGGAAGGCTCGCAGGAGCTGGGACTCGGCTGCGCCCTTTGGGGCGAGCACGATTGAATACGGCATGACACCGCGGCTGCGCATCCCGGCCAGCAGGTCGTACCCGGTGACGCCCGGCAGGTCGAGGCCGGCGAAGACGATGTGCGGCTGATGTTCGAGCGCCAGTTCGAGGGCTTCATGGCCGTTGCGCGCCGTGAACAGGGTGTATCCCATGGGCCCGAGCACCTGGTCGGTGATGGCCTCCAGCGCGGCCGGATCCCCCTCCGCCACCAGAATGCGTTCCAGCGGTTTCGCCATGCGGTTACTATAGCACGCCTGATTATGGAAGGTTCGGTATGCAACGGTTTGCCTTGCGAAAAGAAACTCGAAATCGGGCCGGGTGCCGGGCGTAGCGCCAGCACATCTTCCTGGCTACCCCGCCATATTTCCTGCGTGAGGTAAAATCAACTTCGTTCGGGGTGTAGCGCAGATGGCAGCGCACCGCGTTTGGGACGCGGGGGTCGTCAGTTCAAGTCTGACCACCCCGACCTGGTGACGAATGACGAAGGACGAACGACGGAGGTTGAATGGCCATTCAGCTTTCGTCCTTCACCCTTCGTCATTCGTCTTTATTTGAATTTTCTCTAATCCACTCCACTTTATGGTACAATTCCTGCTGTTCGTACCCGCAAGGCGTTTGACCTCTGCATGACTTTATGGCGACCTCCAACTTCGTCGCCCGGACCAGCAGCTTCAAACCTCAACGGAGAAAGATCGGCCCCGGTGGCGCTTTGTGCTGCCGCCCCGCAGGCATATTGGACCAGCACACATATTCACGACTTGAACTGCCGCCGACTTCGGCGTGCTGATCGACATCGATAATCGACGTTCCTCACTAAGCCCTCGCCCGGCAGTTTCGAAACCAGAAAGAGTCTGATGCATCACACTTTGAAAATCATTCCCCTCAGCGGCCTGGGGGAAATCGGCAAGAACATGACAGTTCTTGAATACGGCCGCGATATGCTCATCGTCGACTGCGGGGTGAAGTTCCCCGACGACGACATGTACGGCATCGATCTCGTGCTGCCGCAGTTCGACTACGTCGTCGAGCACCGTGATCGCCTGCGCGGCATCGTCCTGACGCACGGCCACCTCGATCACATCGGCGGCCTGTCGTTCTTGCTGCGCCAGGTATCGACCACGGTCTACGGCACATCCCTGACCATCGGGATGGTCAAACGCCAGCTCGAAGAGGCCGGCGTGTCGAGCCATGCCCGTCTCCAAATCCTGCAAGACAACGAGCGGTTCTCGCTAGGCGCCTTCAAGGTCAACCCGTTCCCTGTGGCGCACTCGATCCCGGGCTCGGTCGGCCTTGTCATCGACACGCCGGTTGGCGCCGTCGTGCACACCGGCGACTACAAGCTCGATGAGACGCCGACCGGCGGCCGCACCACTGATCTCAAGCGCCTGCGCGCGCTGACGCCGCATGGCGTGCTCGCCCTGCTCGGCGACAGCACCAACGCCGATCGGCCGGGCCGGACGCCCACCGAGCAACTCGTCGCCGACGAGCTCGATCGTTTGTTCAGCGAAGCCACTCACGGACGGATCATCATCGCCACGTTCGGCTCGCTGTTGGCCCGCCTGCGCGAAGTCATGGCGCTGGCGCTCAAGCACGGCCGCAAGGTCGCGCTGACCGGCCGCAGCCTCGAGCAGAACGTCGACCTTGCGCGACAGCAGGGCTACATCAAGGTGCCCGACGACCTGATCGTGCCCGCCGACGCTCGCATCCCCGACGAACGCCTGCTGATCCTGTCGACCGGCTCGCAGGGTGAGCCCGGCTCAGCCCTTAACCGCATGGCCATCGGCCAGCACCGCCAGGTGCAAGTGCGGCACGGCGACACGATCATCGTCTCGGGCGGCACGATCCCGGGCAACGAGGGCGACGTCAGCCGCATGCTCGACAGGCTCTTCGAACGCGGCGCCAACGTGATCTACGGCAAGCTCGCCAACGTCCACGTCTCGGGCCACGGCAGCCGCGACGAGTTGCTGGCCATGCTCAAGGCCGCGCGACCGAAGTTCCTGATCCCGGTCCACGGCGAGATCCGCCACCTGCACCTCCACGCCCGACTGGCAGAGGCCAACGGCATGCGCCCCGACCAGGTCTTCATTCTCGAGAACGGCGCCGTGCTGGCCACCGACGGCAAGCGTGCCTGGCGCGAGTCGCCGGTGCCGGCCAACGATGTGCTGGTCGACGGCCGCTTGATCGGCGTGGTCGGCGAGCCCGAGATGCGCGATCGACAGCGGCTCTCGCAAGACGGCTTCATCGTCGCCATGATCCCGGTCGACAGCCGCGATCTCCTGGCCGGCGAGCCCGAGCTCATCAGCCGTGGCTTCCTGCCGGCGGCGGGCGCCAGCGATCTGCTCGCTGCCGCGCGCAACGAACTCAAGCGTCAGCACGGCCGCGGCGAAGCCATCCGCCGGGAAGCCGTCGAGACGACTCTGCAAAACTTCTTCTACCGCGAGACCCAGTCGCGGCCCGTGGTGCTGCCGAGCCTCTTTCAGGTCGGCGGCCGCAGCGTCGTCGAGGCGCATCGCACCGGCCTGAACGACGCACAGCCTCGCTGGGACCAGGGCGAGCGGACGAGTCAACGCGGGCAGACAGGCGGCCACAAGGGCCGTCCCAACAGCAGCTCCAATACGGGCTCCAACCGTCGTCCCGCCAACAGCCCGAGCAGCAGCTCACAGAGCGGCACCAATAACCGCTCCAATAGCCGCCCCAATAGCAGCCCCAGCAGTCCCAATCGAAACGCGAGCCAGGGCGCGAACAACCGGGCCAATCCCAACCAGGCGAGCGGCCAGCCCAACGCCAGCAAAGCCGGCCATGGCCCACGGGCCAACCAGGGCGGGTCAAACGCCAAACGATCGAACACGAACCGCCGCAACCAGACCGCCCATAGTTCGGCCGAGAACCCGGTTGGCGCAAAGAGCCCGCAAGTCAACCAACAGCCCCGGTCCAAGAAAGGGCCGAAGGGTCAGACGAGCAATCGGCCCGCGCGTCGGAACACGCCAAAGCGTCGCTGAACGCGCCGGTCATCGAAACAAAAACGCGGCAGGGCTGTATGGCCCTGCCGCGTTTTGTTTGGTGGAGTCGACCGTTACTCGCGGTATTCGCCCCAGACCGATTTGAGCGTCGAGACGATCTCGCCGAGCGTGGCGTAGGCTGACACGAGCTCGAGCGTGAGGGGCAGGAGATTGTTGTCGGTCATGGCAGCGTCGCGCAGTTGGGCGAGCAGGCTCTGCACCCGCACCGCATCGCGCCCGGCTTTGACGGCCGCGAGCCGCTCGAGCTGGCGCGTCGCCACCGCCGGATCGGGCGCGTGCACGCCAAACGTGGGGCCCGGGCCCTCTTCGACGTACTTGTTGACGCCGACGCTGATCTTCTCGCCGCGCGCCTTGCGCTGCATGACCACATAGGCCGTGTCAGCGATCTGGCTTTGTACCCAGCCGCTCTCGGTCGCCGCGATCATGCCGCCGCGCGCGTCGATCTCATCGAGCAACGCCCTGATGCGGCGCTCGACCTCGTCGGTGAGCCACTCGACGTAGTACGACCCGCCGAGCGGGTCCGCCACCGCGTCGACGTTGGTCTCCTCGGCCAGGATCTGTTGCGTGCGCAGCGCGAGCCGCGCGGCCTCCTCGGTCGGGATCCCGTACGACTCGTCGAAGCTGTTGGTGTGCAGGCTCTGAGCGCCGCCCAGCACCGCGGCGAGCGCCTGATAGCCGGTGCGCACCAGGTTGAGATACGGCTGGGCGCGCGTCAGCGTGATCGCGGCAGTCTGAGCGTGAAAGCGCAGGCGCATCGACTCGGGGTGGCGCGCGCCAAAGCGCTCGCGCAGCAACCGGGCGTACAGACGACGGACGGCCCGATACTTGGCGATTTCCTCGAAGAAATCCGCCTGCGCGGTAAAGAAGAACGACAGCCGCGGCGCGAAGTCATCGACAGGCATGCCCGCGCGCACGACCTCGTCGATGTAGGTCAGCGTGTTGGCCAGCACGAAGGCGGCCTCCTGCACGGCGTTCGCGCCGGCTTCACTGATGTGATAGCCGCTCAGGCTGATCGGGTTGAAACGCGGTGTCTCACGCGTCGACCACATGAGGGTGTCGCGCACCAAGCGCACGCTCGGGCGTATCGGATAGATCCATTCCTTCTGGGCCTGATACTCCTTGAGGATGTCGGCCTGGATGGTGCCGCTGACTCTGTTGAGGTCATAGCCGCGCTTCTTGCAGAGCGCGACGTACATGGCGTAGACGATCGGAGCCGTGGGGTTGATCGTCATCGACACGCTCAAGCGCTCGAGGTCGAGGCCGTCGAAGAGCACCTCCATATCGGCCAGCGTGTCGATGGCCACGCCTTCGACGCCGACCTCGCCCTCGGCCATCGGATGATCCGAGTCGTAGCCCATGAGCGTCGGCATGTCGAACGCCGTGCTCAACCCGGTCTGGCCGTGCGCGACGAGGGTCTTGAAACGCTTGTTGGTATCTTCGGCGGTGCCGAAACCCGCGAACATGCGCATGGTCCACAACCGGCCGCGGTGCATGGTGGCGTACGGCCCGCGCGTGAACGGATAGCGCCCGGGCAACTCGAGTTCGCTTGGCGACGGCGCGTCGAGTGGCGTGTAGACGCGCTTGAGCGGGATGCCCGACTCAGTCGCGAAGACGCGACGCTCGGGGTTGCGAGCGAGAGTCGCCGTGAGTTCGTCATCCTCCCAGAGCTTGAGTTGTCGGCCCCATTCGGCGGCGCGCGGCTCTGCGCTGATCGAAGGCGACTCGTTCATGAACCCTCCAGGTGAAGGCCAGGCCACTGATGCCTATCAGGCCCGGCGGGCCGCGACGGCCGTCTCGACGGCGGCCACGATCGCGTCGGGCGGCGTGTCCTGCAGAAAGACCGCGGCGACGCCCATGTCTCGCAACGCCTGTGCGTCGTTGTCCGGGATCACGCCGCCGACCACGACGACGATGTCGTCGGCGCCGCGCTCACGGAGCAGGCCGAGCAACTTCGGCACGATCGTCATGTGCGCGCCGCTCAGCAGACTGACTCCGAGCAGGTCGACGTCCTCCTGCAACGCGGCCTCGACCACCTCGAGCGGTGTGCGATGCAGCCCGGTGTAGACGACCTCCATGCCAGCGTCCCTCAAGATGCGCGCGACGACCTTGACGCCGCGGTCGTGACCGTCGAGGCCAACCTTGGCCAACAGCACGCGGATCGGCGATGACGTCACGGGGTCACCGCTCCGGCCATCGTGTCGGGCATCCGCACCGCCAGCACGTCGCCGCGCACCCGGACGGTCTCCTCAGCCAGGAGTTCGCTCAGGACCTGCACCTTTCGCGGACCGAGCGCCGCGATCGTCGCCCGCAGAGTCAGTTCCGGGCCGAGCGGTGTCGGGCGCAGGTAGTCGACCTTGAGGGAGGCCGTCACGAAGCGTTCCACCGGTCCGTCGTATGCGCCACCACCGGCCGTCGATGCCGTCGCGATCGAGTGGCAATCGATCAATGACGCCAGCAGCCCACCATAGACAAAACCCGGCACCGCCATGTGCTGCGGCCCGGGCGTGAAGCGGCAGAAGCAGACGTCCCCTTCCCAGACGCTTTCGATGTGCAGGCCCGCCGGGTTGAGCGAGCCGCAGCCGTAGCACTGGTTGTACGCATCGGGATAACGGGATTGGATCGGGACCGTCATGTCTCGCACCTCACTGGGAGAGTTTTGCCGCGGATTGCGCGGATTTCGCTGATTATCGGAATCTGACTTCCCCAATCAGCGAAATCCGCGCAATCCGCGGCGACTTCTTTCCCTCACTGCTTCAGCCGGATTTCTTGAGCGACCGATCGGCGTAGGCCAGGCGCTCGTTCAGGCGTCGGCGCAGTGCCTGGAGCGTGGCAATCCGCTCGTCGACGACCGCGAGGCGCTTGGCCGTGATGTCGCGGAAGCGCTCCAGCTGACGACGCGTGCCCTCGGGGCCGGGCTGATCGTCGTAGAGCTCCAGCAGTTCCTTCATCTCCTCGAGCGTGAACCCCGCCTCGCGATGCTGGAGGATCAGCTTGAGGTGGCCACGGTCACGCCGTGTGTACATGCGGTGCCGGCCCGAACTGCGCGCCGGCTGAAGCAGGCCGCGTTCTTCATAGAAGCGGATCGTGCGCGTGGTCACGCCCAGCTCGCGGGCCAGATCGCCAATGCTGAGGGTGGCCTCGTCGGTCTGAGACATGTGGGGTGAGGACTGTGTCACGCCGGGCGTTTCTCCTCGGAAAGCGTGCGGGCGGGCGGCATGGCCCACATGAATCCCAACACGATGATTCCAGCTACGGGCACCAGGATGAACAGTTCCCACCATACATTCTGGCCGCTGTCGCGGAGGCGACGCGTCCCGGCTGCCAGAAAGGGCAGAAGGAGCGCGATCAGGCCCACGGCGCCGAGGCTTTCGCTCAGATACGTCAGTGCTCCCGTCACCAGGACGACGAACAACGTGAACCACCAGAACTCGGCCCGCGTCGCCCGGCCAGTGAACTCGGCGTACTTGGTCAGACACACGCGGATCGCTTCAGCGAATGGCATCATGCTTTCGTCAGGTCGGGCGGTTTCCGTCATTATGTTGATCCCTTTCAGTTCGAGGCTGATGAGAGAGAGGGTCTCCCTCAAAGACGTCACCCAAGGTCTTGATTGGGGACGGTCTCGATTTTCAGCATCTTCCTGCCCGGCAGCAACTGTGGAAGACCGTAGCTTGAGCACCAGCTCCATCCGAGAGCGTACCTGAAGCTTGTTGTAGATGTTATGTAGATGAAATTCGACGGTTCGCTCAGTAATCCGAAGAGCAGCGGCTATCTGCTTGTTGCTCTTGCCTTCCAGCAGGAGATCAACGACCTCCCGTTCACGATTACTGATCTCGCTCAATGGCCCCATTGTGGCTTTCCCTCATGGTCGAATGGGTGACGTCGTCGCCAGGTCGCAACATGATAGCGAAAATCGGGATGCTCCACCGATTTGGGTACACCCCAATCCGTGAAGCGGCCTCGCTTTCGCCTGCTTTTCGGCGGTCAAGTCGTCACGGCACCAACCAACAAGGCAAAGATGGTGGTTTTTGATAGAGTCATTGTATCTAAAACTTGACGTTCACGTTAAGTGTAGATGTCGAAGCGTGCACTGACACCTGACGCCCGACGCCTGACCCTCCAGGAGGCCCCATGAGCACTGCCAGCCAGGACATCGTCACCCAGGTCGCGCTCTCGGCAGGCGTCAGCGCTGCCGAGGCCCAGGCGCTTGGCGAAGTCGCCGGCGCCGACGACGCGGCCAACGCCTTGTTCGCGCCTCAGTATCAGACCGAGAACAGCCCTGTCCATCGCGCGGTCTGGTCGAATCAATGTCCGGTTGACCTGTTCGACGCCGCGCTCCCCACGCCGCTCAGCGGTCGCGTCGCCGAGGCCATGGACGGCGCGCTCGACCTCGTCCGAAGTCGCCTGGCTTCAGGCACCCTGCTCAACCGAGACGGCGATTGGATCGGCAAGCTCGCGCCCGACGTCACCCGTGAGATGGGCGCGCTTGGCTACTACGGCGCGCTGGTGCCCGAGGCCTACGGCGGGCTCGGCCTCGACTTTCCAGCGTTCGCACTCGAGGAGACTCGTATGGCCGTGCTCGCGCCGAGCGTCGCCATGCAGAACAGCATCCACGAAGGCATCGGCGCTGTCGGCCCGCTCTTAGTGTTCGGCAGCCCGCAACAGAGGGAACGCCTGCGCTCGTTGGCCACGGGCTGGCCGCAGAGCTGCTTCGCCTTGACCGAAAGCCAGGGCGGATCGGACCTCAAGAACATGCAGGTGTCGGGCGTCATCGACGGCGATTCGATCGTGCTGACCGGCCAGAAGTGGTTCATCACCAACGTCTACTTCGGCGGCGTGATGTGCCTGGTGTGCATGCTCTCCGGGCCCGATCTCAAGCCCTCGCCGCAGGTCGTGCTCGTCGATCTGCCGGAGCATGAGAGCGAACAGTTCTGGCTGACACGCTACAAGCTCTCGGCGCTGCAGCAGCTCCACAACGTCGGCGTCAACTTCAAGAACCTGCGTGTGCCGCTGGCGAACTGGATCCGCCCGCGGACCGTGCCGAACGGACTGACGATCGCCTATCACCTGCTCAACCGCGGTCGGGTCAGCGTCGCTGCTGTCGCTGCCGGTCGGCTGCGCCGCATGCTGGCGCATATGCGTCTGTGGGGCCGCACGCGGATGAGCATGGGCCGCGCCATCGACACGCGCGACATGCCGCTCGAAGATTACGCGCGCATGGCCGGCCTGATCGTCTGCGCCGACGCGCTGCGGAACTGGACGGCCTGGTTGCTCGAAGGCGGCTATCGCGGCGAGCTCGAGTGCAGCGCAGCCAAGATCACCGTCAGCCGGCTGACGGCCGAGGCCGTCGATCGCATCTACCCGCTCTTCTGGGGCGGCCGTGCGCTCGACGTCGAGCATCCGTACTCGCGCGACGTCACCGAAGCCAAAGCCGCCGAGATCTACGAGGGCCACAACAGCATGCTGCTGCTGGCCTACTTCGCGGCACTGACCAAGCAGCACAGCAGCACCTACATGATGCCGATCTTCAAGGGCATGCAGGCGGCCGGCATCCGCGACTTCAACCCGCTCAACCCCCAACACGTCTTCAAAGTGCGCGAACCTGCCATGGCCTATGGGCGCTGGATGGTCAACCGGGCTGTGAACTCGCGCGGCCACGAGCCGCTTCCAGATATGCCGCGCGCGCTGACGAAATGGGCCCTGCGCGGCATCCACGGCTTGCAGCACATGGGCGACGCCATCGACTCGGCCATGCGCCAGCACCGCGAGCAGTTGGTCAACCGCCAGGGCGTCGTGGCCGACCTGGTCTCCGATGTCCACCAGTATCTGGCCATGCTGGTCACCGCTCTGCATGCGCGCCGCAGCGACGACAAGGCCGTTCAGCTCGCGGCCGAGACTTTCTGCGAAGAGCAGTGGCGCCGCCTCAACGGCGGGCGACGCACTGCCGGCCAGCACGCCCGCCTGGTCGAGCTCGGCGCACTCATCCGCGACGGGCAGTTCTCGTTGCTCGAAGGTGTGCCGGAGGGTGAGGTCAACATGCCGTGGGGAGATATGGCGTAGCGGGAGTGTTTGGCCGCAGATTGCACAGATGACGCGGATCAAGAAAGAGATTCTCTGATCGATCTGCGTCATCCGCGCAATCCGCGGCTGACATCTTTGTTCTTGCCGAGACCTCGCTGAAATCGATCTCAGCCGAAAGACTTCTCGTTTTTGGGAATAGGACCAATAAACTCTTGAAAAGTACAGCTCAGAATGTTAAATACATCACGCACGAAGCCGCTGGATGAGATCGACAAAGCCATCCTGCGCGAGCTGCAGGAGGATGGCCGACTGAGCGCTTCGGAGCTGGCGCGGCGGGTGAAGCTCTCGGTGGCCGCCACGCACACGCGGGTGCGACATCTCGAGCACAGCGGCTTCATTCGCGGCTATCGCGCCGTGGTCGATCCCGAGAAGCTGGGCTTCGATCTGTTGTGTTTCGTTCGGATCAGTTTTCGTTTGCATCAGCAGGATGAAGTGGCCCGCTTCCTGGATGAGGTGCGCCAGATGCCTGAAGTCCTCGAGTGCTACAAAGTGACCGGCGAGTTCGACTGCGTCCTCAAAGTGCTGGTCCGCAACCACCGCGACTTCGATCGTTTCTGGAGCGAGAAGCTCATCCACATTCCGGCGGTGGCGCGCACGCACACCGAAATCGTCACGCACGACGTCAAGACGAACGGCAGCACGCCGATCATCTGACCAGGAGGTGAGATGCTGGCTATCCCCGACTCGCCCACCCACGTTTCCTCCGACACGTTCGACTCCTTGACGGACGTCGATTGGCGCGCTGTCGCTCGACTCGCACTTCTCAGCCGTGCGCTCGATGCTTTCGAACTTGACACGATGCTGCCGCTCGGGCAGGCCAAGTACCAGTTCTCGGCGGGAGGCCACGAACTCGGTCAGACCCTCCTTAGCCAATGGCTCGATCGACCCTTTGATGCCGGCCACGTGTACTACCGTTGCCGGCCTTTTCTTTTGGGCAGCGGGCTGACACCGGTCGAGGCGCTGCTGGCCACACTCGGCAAGCCGGGCAGCCCGACCGACGGCCGCGACCTCTCAGCGGTTTACAACCTGCCCAAGCGCCGCCGCGCCATCGTCCCGCCGAACGCGGCGGACATCGGCGCACAGTACTGCGTCGCCGCCGGGTGGGCGCAGGCGATCCGCTATCGCGTCGAGCAACTCGGCGAGCGCGACAAGGCCGATAGCATCTCGGTCGTCTACGGCGGCGACGGGTCGGTGGCTTCCTCGGGCTTCTGGGCGATGCTCAACGTCGTCACCACGCTGCGCCTGCCAACCCTGATCGTGATCGAGGACAACGGCTACGCCATCTCGACCCGCGGCTGGCGACAGACGCCCGGCGCGAACATCGCCGAAAACCTTTCGAGCTTCAAAAACCTATCGATCTACGACGGCGACGGCACTGAGCCCGAGACCCTGGCGCCGCTGCTTCACGCCGCGCTGATGCAGGTTCGCGGCGGAGGCGGGCCGGCGCTGGTCCACCTGTCGATGCCGCGCCTCTGCGCGCACAGCGGCGTCGACAACGCGGCCTACAAGAGCGACGAGGAGAAGGCGGCCGAACGGCTGCGCGATCCGCTACCGAAGCTCGAGCGCTTCTGCGTCGAGCATGTGATGAGTCAGAACGAGTGGGACGCGCTGACCCAGGAGGTCGGGGATGAGGTCCGCGAGGCATACGCCGAAGCCCTGGCCCGCCCGGAGGGGACGCCCGAGCAGGCCGTGCGCTACGCGTTCTCCGAGCCGGGCGCGCCCCAGCTCCACGGCGGCCTCCTTCCGGAAGGGGTCGAGCTCCCCGCCGGCACGACGACGCCCGACGACTCGGAGCCGCGCCGCCTGACCATGGCCGAGGCGATCCGGCGCACGCTCGACGTCGAACTGCACGTCGACCCACGGCTGCTGGTCTTCGGCGAGGACGTGGCGCTCAAGGGCGGCGTGCACTCGGCGACCTCGGGCCTGCTCGCCGACCACGGCGAGGCGCGCGTGTTCGACACGAGCCTCAACGAAGAGGCCATCATCGGCCGCGCGGTCGGGCTGGCGCTGGCGGGCCTCATGCCAGCGCCCGAGATCCAGTACCGCAAGTACATGGACGCATGCTATGAGTCGCTCAACAACGTCGGCGCGCTGCGCTGGCGCTCGGCCAACCGCTTCGCCGCGCCGATGGTGGTGCGCACCAGCGGCGGCTATCGCAAGGTCGGCGACCCGTGGCACAGCGTCACCAGCGAGGCCACCTTCGCGCACATGACCGGCTGGCGCGTGGCGGTGCCCTCGACAGTGGCGGACGCGGTCGGCCTGCTGCGTGGCGCCCTGCGCGCAAACGACCCGACGATCTTCTTCGAGCATCGCTTCTGCTACGACTCGGCCTGGTCGCGCGGGCCGTATCCCGGTGACGACTACATCGTGCCCTTCGGCGTCGCACGCCGAGTCCGCTCGGGCGACCGCCTCACCGTGATCGCCTGGGGCGCCATGGTCGAGTTGTGCGACCGCGCCGCCGACTCCCCGACGCTTGAAGGCGCCATCGACCTGCTCGATCTGCGCACGCTCGTGCCGCTCGACGTCGAAGCGATCCTCGACTCGGTTCGACGCACCGGCAAGTGCCTGATCGTCCATGAGGACGCCGAGTTCGCGGGCTTTGGGGCCGAGATCGCGGCCCTGGTGGCTGACAAAGCCTTCTTCGACCTCGACGCCCCGATCCGCCGGGTCGCCGCGCCGCGCGTGCCTGTGCCCTTCGACTCAGCCCAGATGCCCGGCGTCGTCCCCGATGCCGCCAGGGTCGAAGCGGCGATGGTGGAGATGCTGAGGATGTGAAGAGACCGCGGACGACGGACCGCGGACGGAAGTAAGGCACCTCAACCTCTGACGCCCGCTGCGGTCTGCTGTCCGCCGACCGCGGTCGTCCAAAGGACAACCATGACGACTCCCGTGATCCTCCCTTCCCTCGGCGCCGGCGTGAAAGACGTGACGGTGCTGCGCTGGATGAAGAACATCGGCGAGCCGATCCGGCGCGGCGAAACCCTGGTCGAAGTCGAGACCGACAAGATCGCGACCGAGATCTGCGCGGAATCGGATGGCACCGTGATTGAGATCGGCCCGGCCGTCGGCGACCGCGTGCCGACCGGGGCCATGTTGGCGGTGATTGAGGAGGCGGCAGGCGTCGGGCGTCAGGCGTCAGAAGGCAGCGAAGAGCGGTCATCAATCAGCGCTCAGCCAACAGCAAACGCCCAGCAGTCATCAGACATCAGCAATCGTCAATCGCCATTCACAACCCGCCCATCGTCCAGCCCATATTCAGGCCCGGTGAGTCCGGTAGTGAGCCGGCTGATCACGGAGCATGGCCTTGACATCAACGTCATCCCGGGCACTGGACAGGGCGGGCGCGTGACCCGGCACGACGTGTTGGCGTATCTGGAACGCCGGACGAAGGTGCCGGAGGTGAGTCTGCCACAGCCAATAGCCGTGGCAGACGAGCACGAGGAAGTCGAGCCGGTGAGCGCCATGCGCGGCCGGATCGCCGAGCACATGGCGGCCAGTCAGCGCGAGGCCCCGCACGTCACGACCGTCTGGGAGGTGGATTTTGGTGGGGCGTCAGCGCATCGGGCGGCGCACAAGGTCGAGGCCGAACGAGGCGGCGTGCGCCTGACGTATCTGGCCTACGTCGTCTGCGCAGTGGCGAGCGCGTTGCGCGAGCACCGAGACGCCAACAGCCACTGGCATGTGTCAGCGGACGGCAAGCCAGGGCTGATCCGAAAGCGCGAGGTCAACATCGGCATCGCCGTGGCTGTGCCGGAAGGGCTGCTTGTGCCCGTCATTCAGCACGCCGACGAACTCAACGTGATGGGCGCGGCACGCGCGATCCAGGACCTGGCCGACCGGGCGCGCTCGGGCGCCTTGAAGCCGGCCGACATGCGGGGTGCGACGTTTACGATCAGCAACCACGGCGCCTCGGGCAGCCTGCTGGCGACACCGATCATCCCGCAGCCGGGCAGCGGCATCCTCGGCTTCGGCGCCGTCGAGAAACGCGTGAAGGTCATCACGGTCAACGGCGCCGACGTCATCGCCATCCGGCCGTGCGCGTATCTCAGCTACACCTTCGATCATCGCGTCCTCGACGGCGCCGGCGCCGATGCGTTTGTCGGGGCCATCAAAAAGCGGCTCGAGGCCTGGTGATCGGCTTCACGGCGACAACCGCTGCCACGTGTCGCCGAAGATCAGGTCGCGCACGTGGTCGCTGTGCAGGAAGCCGTTGGGGAAGCCCGGCTTGAAGTCGGCGACCCTGTCGAGGCGCGCCATCTGATCCGCATCGAGAGAGAGACCCAAGGCGCCCAGGTTGTCGGCCAGCTGTGCCTCGGTGCGCGCGCCCAGGATCGGCACGATCAGGCCGGGCTGCTGGCGCACCCAGGCGAGGCAGATCTGGGCCGACGTACAGCCTGCAGACCGGGCCATTTCCGCGATGACGTCTCCGGCAGTCAACTCAGCCTCGCTGGCGGCCGTCTCGCGTCGCGGGCCGTCGGCGGGCTGTCGATACTTGCCTGTCAGCGCGCCGCCGCTGAGCACGCCCCATGGCAACACCGCCAGGTTGAAAGCCCGCGCCATCGGCAGCTCCGCGCGCTCAATCGTCCGGCTCAACACCGAATACGGCAACTGAAGGGCCACGGGCTTGGGCCAGGCGTGCTGCTCGGCCCGAGCCAGCGCGTGGCTGACCACCCAGGCCGGTGTATCCGAAAAGGCGAAGTACATGACCTTGCCCGACCGCACGAGGTCGGCCGCGCCGGCCAGGACTTCGTCGACCGGCGTCGTGTCATCCCACATATGAAGGTAGAGGACGTCGACGTAGTCGGTGCCGAGGCGGCGTAGGCTGTGCTCGACCGAACGCAGCATGCTGCGCCTCGAGTTGCCGCCGAGGTTGACGTCCGCGGCATCGCCGCCGCGATTGCGCAGCGTGTACTTCGTGGCGACGACGTAACGATCGCGCTCGGCTCCGATGAACTCGCCGAGCAGGGTTTCGCTCTCGCCGTTCGTGTAGTTGTTGGCGGTGTCGAAGAAGTTGCCGCCGGCCTCCACGAAGCGCTCGCACAGGCGCAGGCTCGTCGGCCGGTCCGCGCCCCAGCCCCAGGCTTCGCCAAACGTCATCGTGCCAAGACACATCTCAGAGACGCGTAGACCGCTCGGGCCCAGCAGCTTGAGCTTCATCATGTTCGGCCTCCGATTGAAATGGAATGATCGAGAGAACGCGGGCGCGCTGTCGTCAGGTCGGCGTGGGAGGTGGACCGACTGGAGCCTGCAGCTCGGTGACGTATTCGAGGCTGTCCGCGGCGATGTAGCCGCTCGCGATGCCGAGCGCCTGAGGGTCGTGAGCCCCAAAACGCAGGTACACCTCACGCAGCGGCCCCGTCAGAATCAAGCCGTGGCGTTCGATCCAGGCTGAGAGCGCGGCCCAGCCTGCGCTCCCACGATCGTATGAGCCCTGATAGACGAGGCAGGCCATCGAAGGCTCAGCCGGCAATGTTCAGGTGCGGATCCTGTCGGTCTCGGGCAGCGGCCGATGGACGGGCACGGCCACCTCGACGTCGAAACCCTCGAGCGCAGGCTCCTCATCGGGGTCGACCTCCGCTGAGACGGGCTCATCACTGTAGTAGAGGGTGAGCGGACTGGCCTGGGCCCGGGCCTGGTGGTTGGCGATGAAGGCCTCGAGCTCTTCGAAGAGATCCGTGATTGCATCGTCATCGACGACCCGGGCACGCAGCGTCGCGACCTGCAGGGCGGGCACCGGGCGCACGATCACGTCGAACTCCGGGAGGCGGTTGTCCTCGGTGAGATGCTCCAGGTGCGCGTCGACCTGAGCGAGCTGACGGCTCACTTCGGCGGCGCGCCCCTCGAGCAGCGCCCGATGCAGCTTGAGCACGCCGCGCAGCTCCTCGGGCGTGAGCGCCTCGTCGACCAAGGCCGCGGTCTGCTCGAGCGACAGGCCCAGATCCTTGAGCGCGATGATGCGGTTGAGACGCGGCATCTGATCGGCGCTGTAATAGCGATAGCCCGTGGCCGGGTCGACGCGCGCCGGCTTGAGCAGCCCGATCTCGTCGTAATGCCGCAGCATCTTCACCGACACCTTTGTCAGGTGGGCGAACTCGCGGATCTTGAACATCGTGCTGTGAGGGTACACCCTCCGACGATGGGAGAGTCAAGAGGAAGGTCGGGATTCTTGCCACGAATTTCACGAATTTTGACGAATTAGCACGAAAGTAAGCGGGGAATAACAGAGCTGTCATGTCTTCCTCCCATTCGTGCCAATTCGTCTCAATTCGTGAAATTCGTGGCAAATGTCTTCTGACTGTGTCGTGCGAACGAGTACTTAAAAACAGGCGCCCCGGGTTCGGGGCGCCTGTTGAGTTCGGGTCGCGCACAATCCGCGGTCAGCGGTCTGCGGTTCTTATGGGGCCACGTCTTGCTTGAGCACGACCGCTGTCGCGCCCTCGCTTCGCAGCGTGATGCCGGTCTCCTCGATCCAGTCCACCAACACGGTGTCGCCGGACTTGATCTCGCCACGCAGCATCTGCGTGCTCAGCGGGCCTTCGATGTACTTCTGCAGCGCGCGGCGCAGCGGCCGGGCGCCGAAGGATCGGTCGAAGCCTTCGCGGGCCAACCAGCGGCGGGCAGCGTCGGTCAGCTTGATGGCCAGACCACTCTCGGCCACACGCTCCTGGATCTCGCGCATCTGCAGGTCGACGATCCGCTCCACGTCTTCCACCTCGAGCGGCTTGAACGTGATGATCTCGTCGATGCGGTTGAGGAACTCGGGCCTGAACGTGGCCTTAAGCGCCTTCTCGATCCGCTCGTTGTTCGGATCCTCGCCCGAGCCGTCATCGCCCTTGCGCAGGAAGCCGAGCGAGCCGGACTTCTTGACGAAGTCGGTGCCCAGGTTCGAGGTCATGATCAGCACAGTGTTGCGGAAGTCCACGATGCGGCCCTGGCCGTCGGTCAGTCGGCCGTCGTCCAGGATCTGCAGCAGCGCGTTCCAGACCTCGGGGTGCGCCTTCTCGATCTCGTCGAAGAGCACCACGCGGTACGGGCGCCGGCGCACGGCCTCGGTCAGCTGGCCGCCCTCTTCGTAACCCACGTATCCGGGCGGCGCGCCGAACAGGCGGCTGACGGTGTGCTGCTCGCGATACTCGCTCATGTCGACGCGCACCAGAGCGTCCTCGTCGTCGAACAAGAACTGAGCGAGCGCCTTGGCCAACTCGGTCTTGCCAACGCCCGACGAGCCCAGGAAGATGAAGCTGCCGATCGGGCGCTTGGGGCTCTTCAGCCCGGCGCGGGCGCGGCGGATGGCCTCGGCGATCGCGTGGACCGCCTCGTCCTGGCCGATGACGCGCTCGTGCAGGCGCGCTTCCATCTGCAGCAGCTTCTCGGCCTCGGTCTCCATCATCTGGTTGACCGGGATGCCCGTCCACTGCGCGATGACGACCGCGATGTCCTTCTCGTCGACCACCTCGTCGAGGTGGTGCTCCTTCTCCCAGGTGTCGCGCTTCGCCTTGAACTCGGTCTCGACCCGCAGGCGCTCGGCCTTCTTCTGAGCCGCGCGCTCGTAGTCGCGCGACAGGCCGGCCTGCTCCTCTTCGGCGGTCAGCCGATCGAGGTTGGTCTTCATGTCTTTGAGTTCGCCGGGCAGCGAGTACAGGGCGACGCGCAGCTTGGCCGCTGCCTCGTCCATCAGGTCGATGGCCTTGTCGGGCAGGCGGCGGTCGGTGAGATAGCGCTGCGAGAGCTTGGCAGCCGCCGTGAGCGCAGCGTCAGAGAAGCGCACCTTGTGGTGGGCTTCGTAGCGGTCGCGCAGGCCGTGAAGCATCTTGATCGTGTCTTCGAGCGACGGCTCCTCCACGAACACCGGAGCGAAGCGGCGCTCGAGGGCAGCGTCCTTCTCGATGTGCTTGCGGAACTCGTCGAGCGTGGTCGCGCCGATGCATTGCAGCTCGCCGCGCGCCAGCGCCGGCTTTAGCATGTTGCTCGCGTCCATCGCGCCCTGCGCCGCGCCAGCCCCGACGACGGTGTGCAGCTCGTCGATGAACATGATCACTTCGCCCTCGGCGCGCTGCACTTCCTCGACAACCGCCTTGAGGCGCTCCTCGAACTCGCCGCGGAAGCGTGAGCCCGCAATCATGGCGCCAAGGTCGAGCGAGACCACGCGCTTGCCCGACAGGATCTCGGGCACGTCGTTCGACGCGATCTTCTGGGCCAGGCCCTCGACGATCGCGGTCTTGCCCACGCCGGCTTCACCGATCAGCACCGGGTTGTTCTTGGTGCGGCGGCTGAGCACCTGGATCACACGCAGGATCTCGCTGTCGCGGCCGATGACCGGATCGAGCTTGCCGGACTTGGCCATGGCCGTCAGGTCGCGCGAGTACTTCTCGAGCGTGCGGTAGCGGCCTTCGGCCTGCGGGTCTGTCACGCGCTGCCCACCGCGGATGTCCTTGATCACGTCGTTGACGCGGTCCTTGGTCACGCCGGCCTCGGCCAGGATGCGGGCCACTGCCGTGTTGCGCTCGCTCAGGATCGCGAGGAACAGGTGCTCGGTGCTGATGAATTCATCGCGCAGCCGGTTGGCTTCTTCATTGGCCAGATCCACGATGCGCTTGACGCGCGGCGTGATGAACACCTGGCCGGCGCCGCCGCCGTAGATGGCGGCCTTGGGCGACGCGCGCAGCACGTCGTCGAGGCGGCGCTTGATGTATTCCTGGTCGATGCCCATGCGGTCGAGGATCTGCGGGATCACGCCATCGGGCTGTTCGAGCAGGGCGAGCAGGATGTGCTCGGTGTCGATCTGGTTATGCCCGTAGCGCTGCAGGATCTCGGTCGCCCGGGTCGCGGCGTCTTGGGCTCGCTCAGTGAAGCGATCAAATCGCATCGTCGTATCCTTTGATATCGCGATCGATGGTTTTCGGTGGCTGATCTTCACACATTCAGCGATCGAAAATCGTCAATCAGCAATCGTCTTTCCCATCACCTTCCGGATTGGCGTCAACTCGAGGAGCAGACTGTATTCCGGATCGGTGTCGATATTCCAGTCATACTTGGCGCGGAAGGCGGCGATCACCGCCTCAGAAGGCTTCACCGGTCGGGCCGTGCCCTCGAGGACGAGGGCGTCGTCGCCGTTTTCGAGCGACCACGTGCAGCGCGGGTCAGCCTGCAAGTTCCGGGCCTTGACGCTGTTCGGGTTGACGCAGACAAACCAGGCGCCGTCCACCGCGGCGAACCAGATCGGGACCAGATGCGGCCGCCCATCCGGGCGGGTCGTCGCGAGCCAGAGATTGCGTTCTTGAGCGGCTCGACGGGCTTCTTCTTCGGTGAGACGCATCGGGAGATTATAGGTGAACGGTCCGCTTTGCGCCGACCATGGCTTAACGTACCACCGGCGGTGTTAGAGGAGTATCAGCAGGGCCGCGAGACACGAAGGTCTTGGTCCGCTTCTCGAGTTCACGGCGCTCGAGCATCACCCGCCGTTTGCACGTCTGGCATTCGAGGCCGATGTCGGCGCCCAGACGAACCACGCGCCACTCGAAGCCTCCGCAGGCGTGCGGCTTGCGCAGCCGCACGACGTCCTCCAGGCGATACTCGACCGGTCCTTTTTCCATGAAAAGATTATAGAACTGGATGAAGCCGTGGCGGGGCCTTCGTCACGGATGGCACGAACGGCAGCCGTCGGATATTCTCCGGCGGGCATTCGATTTCCCATAAAATCCCCGCCCTCCGCGGCAAGAAGCCCAGGCGGTTCAGAGTCGCCCAAGCTTAGGGGATCGATAGAGTCTGGTCGGCGCCGTTTGGGATGAAGCCCGCGGCATATAATTCGGGCTCAGGAAACCTTTCATGCTCTCATCTGCCCTCTTCAATCCGCTGATACTGCTCTCGAAGATCGTCATCTTGCTCTTTGCATTCCCATTGCACGAGCTGGCGCATGCGTTCACGGCTGATCGGCTGGGCGACCCGACGCCGCGCAGCCAGGGGCGGTTGACGCTCAACCCGCTGGCCCACCTCGACATCCTGGGCTCGATCATGCTGTTCGTCAGCTTCTTCGGTTGGGCCAAGCCGGTGATGACGAACCCCCGTTACTTCCGCAACGGCCCGCGCGCGGGCATGGCCATCGTCGCGCTCGCCGGGCCGATGATGAATCTTCTCCTGGCGATCATCGGGTCGTTGGTGTGGAGGATCGTGGTGGCGGCCGAGCAAGCCTCGGGTCTGTTGGATTTCAACGCGTTCAACAATCTGTTCGTCTTCGCCAACGTCTTCGTGAGCATCAACCTGTATCTGATGCTCTTCAATCTTCTGCCGATCGGCATGCTGGATGGGCTCAAGGTGTTGCGCGGGATCGCGCCATACGCCTGGGACGGGCTGTTGGATCAACTCGAGCGCTGGGGCATGTTCATCCTGCTGGCCCTGATCTTCCTGCCGTCGTTCGTGGGCATCGACATCCTCGGCATCTTGTTGGGGGCGCCGCACAATCTGATCTACTCGATTCTGATGGCGGGAGTCAGCTGATGAGCACGGCTCGCATTGCTTTCGTCGGGCTGACGCGCTGGAGCGCGGCTCTGGCTAGGGCTCTGACAGCCCGTAGCGACGCGAAGCGTGTGCTGTACGCCGACGACCCCGAAGCCGCGCGGGCCGCTCAGAGGAGCGGCGCGTTCACAGGCAGCGACTGGAACCTGATCGGCGCCGTCGACGGCGCGCAGGCCGTCGTCGTCTCGGGGCCCGTGGCGCGCCAGGCCGAATTGATCACGGCTTTCGCGCCCGAGCTTGCGCCCGAGGCTTCGGTGATCGCGCTGACGCCTGTCTTCGGCCCGCTCCTCGCGCTCACGCTTCCGGCAGGCCGTGGCCTCGCCGCCGCGCACCCGCTGCTCGCCCCCCGTGCTCAAGACGAGACCGAGCCGGATTGGCAGAGCGCCACCGCCGAGGATTTCGCCGGCGGCGCCTGGCTGCTGGCGGCAGCGCCCGGCTCGGATACGGCGCTCGCGCTTGGGGGCCAATTGGCGCAGGCCGCGAAGGCGCAGGCCTACTTCTTCGATCCAACCGAGCACGACCTGGCAGCGGCGGGCGCCGAGGGCGCGCCGCAACTGCTGGCAGCCGCGTTGCTCGCTGCAGCGACTCGGCCGGGCTGGGCCGAGTTGCGCCGCGTGGCTGATCGCGGCTTCGCCACAGCCACGCGTGCCATCGACGGCGCCGACGTCGTCAACTGGCTGGCCAACCGCGAGGCCCTCGTCGGCCAGATCGACACGATGACGGGCGAGCTGACGCGGCTGCGCGCCGCGCTGCAAGCCAACGACGAGACCACGCTTCTAGCGCTGCTGGCCGAAGGACAAAGCCAACGCGCTGCCTGGTTGCGCGCGCGGTCGTCGGGCGATTGGGATCCAACCCGCGACAACCGCGCGATGGTGCCTTCCCTCAGTGAAAGCCTGGGCCGGATGCTGTTCGGCGGGCTGGGGCGGAAGAAGGGATCCGGTTCGTAGGAGGACTGCGATGAAAAGCAGCGTCGACGAAATCCGGGCGCGTTTCGACAAAGACGTCGAGCGGTTCAGCAACCTCGAGACCGGGCAGTCGGCCACGATCGACGCCCCGCTCGTGCTGGATCTGATCACGGCCGCCGCAGCCGCCGTCACGCCGCACGCCCACGAGTTGCTCGACGTCGGCGCCGGCGCGGGCAACTACAGCCTCAAGATGCTCAAGGCCCTGCCGGGCCTCAACGTCACCCTGATCGATCTCAGTCGGCCGATGCTCGATCGCGCGCTCGAGCGCGTCTCCGCCGCCACGCCGGGTTCGGTGACGGCCCTGCAGGGCGACATCCGCGAACTCGACCTGCGTCCGCACCGCTACGACATCATCGTGGCGGCGGCCGTGTTGCACCATCTGCGCAGCGACGCGGAGTGGGAAGCTGTCGCCGGGAGATTGTTCTATGCGCTCCGGCCGGGCGGCTCGCTCTGGATCTCGGACCTGATCACGCACAGCTCTTCGGCGATCCAACAGCGGATGTGGGAGCGTTACGGCGAGTACCTGACCGGCCTCAAAGGCGAGGCCTATCGCGATCAGGTTTTCGCCTACATCGATAAAGAAGACACCCCTCGCCCGCTGATGACGCAGATCGACCTGCTGCGCAAAGTCGGCTTCGAATCGGTCGACGTCCTCCACAAGAACAGCGTCTTCGCTGCGTTTGGAGGAGTGAAGCCTGGGATACAGACGAAGGACGAATGACGGAGGACGAAGGTTGGATAGCCATTCAACCTTCGTCTCGAATAACAAACGCCAACTGCGGTCCGCCGTCTGCGGTCCGTTGTCCCAATAGAGGAGCGCCCGATGTCACTCAGCTTTCACTTCCACGGCCATGGCACCTATACGCTCAACGTCGACGGCACGAAATTGTTGATCGACCCGTTCTTCACCAATAATCCGGGTGTTGATGTGTCGGCCGACAAAGTCGAGGCAGATTACATCCTCGTGACACACGGCCACTTCGACCACGTGGGCGATCTGGTGCCGGTGGCGAAGCGGCTCGGCGTGCTCGTGATCTGCAACGTCGAGATCGCGGGCTGGCTCGGGCGACAGGGTGTCGAGAAGGTCCACGCCCAGCACATCGGCGGCGGCTACAAGCATCCGTTCGGCTATCTCAAGTTCATCGTCGCGCATCATGGATCGGGCCTGCCCGACGGGAGCTACGGCGGCAACCCGGCCGGCTTCCTGCTGCGCACCGACAAATACCGCGTCTACCTCGCCGGCGACACTGCCCTGTACAGCGACATGCAGTTCATGGCTGAGGAGAACCTGGACCTGGCGGTGCTGCCGATCGGCGACAACTTCACGATGGGGCCGGACGACGCGCTGCGAGCGGCCGCGTTCGTGAAAGCCAGGAACTATATCCCCGTGCACTACGGCACCTGGCCGCCGATCGCGCAAGACGGGCCGGCGTGGTGCCAGGCCGTCGAGGCCAGGCTCGGCGCCCGCGCCTTCCCGCTCAAGGCGGGCGAAACGTGGACGCTCGGGTGAGCCCGCTCTTTCGCAGGAGCGACCGCAAACGCCGAGGCCGGGGGCCTCGGCGTTCGCGGTTTCTTGGGCACCATGGGTTGTGACTGGTGGAGCCTGCAAATTGGCTGGACCTCCCTCTTCCAAGGCTAAAATCGATCCATGGATCTCTCGACACTCGGACTAGCACTCGGGCTGGGATCGGCGCTGGCGTATGGCAGCGGCGACTTCAGCGGTGGCCTGGCGGCCCGGCGCATCGCACCGCTTCAGGTCATGGCGCTGTCGTCTCTGGTCAACGTCGCGATCCTGCTCGTCATCGTGCTCGGATTCGAGCGCACGCCGATCAGCCTGACGGCCGCGCTGTGGGCCGGGGCCGCCGGCCTGCTGGGCATGATCGGCCTGGCAGCTTTGTACACCGGCCTCTCGCGCGGGCACACCGCCGTGGTCGCTCCGGGGTCTGGGGTGCTGAGCGCCGCGATCCCGGTCATCGTCACCGCTATCTGGGGCGGGCTGCCCGAGGCGCCGCAGTTCATCGGCTTCGTGCTCGCCATCGCCGGCATCTGGCTGGCTTCGAGCGCGGGCAAGGCGGGCTTCGACCGCGAGGGCCTTCTGCTGACTCTTGTCGCGGGCTGCGGCTTCGGCTTCTACTTCGTCACGATCCCGCAGGCTCGCGAGAACGGCGCGGTCTTCCTGCCGCTCCTGATCGGCCGCTGCGTGATGCTGACGTTCACGATGCTGAGCCTGGTTCGGATGAAACTCTCGGTGCCTAGCCCGCGCCTTGCGCCCACGGCGCCGCTTTCCGGCGTGCTCGACATGACCGGCAGCGTTCTCTACATGGTCTCGCAACAACACCTGCGCCTCGACGTCGCGGCAGTGCTCGCCTCGCTCTATCCCGCGTTCACGCTGCTGCTCACCGCCATCCTCTTGCGCGAACGCCTCTCCCGAAAACAATGGATCGGCGCGGGATTGTGCGTGGCTGCCGCGATGCTGATCGCGTTGTGAGGGAAGTCTGTAAGGCTCAGGGGACCCGCAGTGGATCCGGCAACCTGACGCGATCGTCGGCGCTGCGCTCGCCATCGAGGAATGCCGTCAGCCGCGGCGCTCCGGGCTGGGCAGGGTCGTAAAGGCCGACGTACACGTCATAGGCGCCGGCTGCCACCCCGGTCAGGTCGATCGTCACAGTCTCGCTGACGACCTCGCCGGGCAGCCAATCCCCGGTCGGGTGCGTACCGCCGCCCAGCTCCGCATCGACCTGCGCGACGAGCGCGCCGCTGGCCGGGTCCACGATGTGGACGAAGTATTTGTCGTTGGAGCCCGGCTTTCGCAGCGTCTGGAACACAAGGGTCAGTTTTCCGCCCGGCGCGGCATCATAGCCCGCCAGGGCGATCTCATCCCCGAAGATCGCGCCAACCAATCGCTGCAGCGGCGGAAGTTCGAAGACGCGCGTGGTGGCCGTCACCGACACGGCGCCGATGTCGGTGGCCGAGCCTGAGCCGGCCTGGACCCGAAGGACGTAATCGCCCGGCGCCAGATCGGGAGGCAGGTGGATGGTCACGACGTCGCGGATCGCGGCCGAAGACGGCCAGGCATTCGCGCCTGGAAGCACATCGTCGGCGCTCGCGACACGTGCGCCGTCTGCGGCGAAGAGCGACCAGTTCGGGCGCGCAGCGATCGCCGTTGAGCCGGTCAACCAGCGAGCGACAAAGCTGAGCGGTGTTCCGGCCTCGACCGACGCCGGCAGATCGACCGACTCGAGGCCCAGCCCGGGCAGCAGCTTCCAGCGCGTGATGCGGTCGAGGCCCTCGACCGTGGGGACGATCACCACCCTCGTCGAGCCCGACCCAACAGGTTCGAGCGTGGCCGGCCGATAAGCGACCACATCCAGCCTGTACTGCCCCGCCGTTGGATCGTCGCCCAGGGCCAGACTCACGGTTTCGGTGTAAGCCTGGCCGATGGCCCAGTCGTGTGTCGGCAGGAAGCCGCCGCCCGGCTGGCCGTCGCGTTGGCTGATCTGATGGCCCAGGGGATCGATGAGTCGATACGACAGCGCCAGATCCTGCCCGATAGGCTGACTCGCCGACCACAAAGCGCCGAGATCCACTCCGCCCTCGCTCACCGACGCCGATACGGCGTGCAATCGCAGCGGGCCGAGTTCAGCGAGCGTGTCTTTCGGCGCGGGTGTCGCGGCCTCGACGATGAAGGGGCTGAGGAAGACCCTGCCGCGCTCACGACCGCTGGCCGTGACCGACGGGATCAGGCCGTCGGGGCCGGTCAGTTCCACGGTCCACCAGTACACGCCTGGTGACAGCGGCTGAGGCAGCGTGATGGCGAAGTCCGTTTGGGGGCCGCCTGATGGAGGCCCCACTACTGCGACCACCGGCGCGGCTTCGGGCATGACGGGCGCCGCCGGCGGCCAGAGGGTCACCGTCGTTGTCACGCTTGCGGCGCTTTGCCAGTCGAGGGCCAGGTGGATGAGGCTTCCAGGGCCGGGCCGCTCCGGCGACATCGCCACATGGGTCAGCCCGGAGCCGTCAGCAAAGCGCACGACGTCGCGATGCGGGAACGCGAGGACGACCGAATCGATATTGAGCGGCGCGGCGTCCGCCGGTGACCCGGGCGCCACATCCCAGCGGCCCGGGCCAGTGTTCCACGCGCCGGCCTGCCAGAGCGCACCGGGGAGCGGAACGATGGCGATGGCGATTGTCACCAGTAACGACAGGCGAGCGCCGGCGGGCATTCGCAACGGCTGGCGCGTCCAACGTAGCCAGACAGCGGCAACCGCGAGAGGCACGAGAAGAGCGAGCGCGCTCGCGGCGTTAGCGGCCGCTCGCAAGGGCGTGTCCGTCAGCGCCAGCGTGATGGTGTGAGCGCCGGCAGGGATGTCGAAGGCGATGAAGCCGAGGCCGTCAGCGGCGTGGGTGGGCACGAGCGCGCCGTCCACCCGCGCCGTCCACCCCGGCCACCAGTACGTCGGCAACGCCACTGTCGCGGTGCTGGCGGCCGTGAGCGACCAGGTCTGTTGCGACGCGCCGAAGCCGACCTGATGGCCGCTGACTTCGCCTGCGAGAGCCACGGGTTGAGGACCAGGGCCGAGCAGGCGTCTCGACGTCCATGGCCGTGGCACGACGGCGACGGGCAGGTATTCGGCGTTGGCGGTGTTGCCGATCATGGACGTGGCCTGCTCGAACAGGTTGAGCCGGGCCGCCGTCACTTCGTCATCGGCGAGCGGCACGAACTCGAGGCGCAACCCGATCAGCGCGGTTGTCGCCAACGCGACGGCCAACACCAGCATGAAGCCGGTCGATGACAACGAACGCCCGTCGATGCGCGGCTCGAGCACGGCGTCGGCGGGCCAGAGCCAGCCGGTCAGCGCGGCCAGGAACAACGATTGCGGACCCAGAAACCGCCACGGGAACTGCACATACGCAAGCCCGGGGATGTGAGCGTACAGAACTTCCGACCAGGGTGTGATCAAGAACGTCGTGGCCGCCAGGCCGACGAGCATGAAACCGTCGCGCCAGCCGGCCTTCTCGCGACGCGACACGAACGCGATCAGGCCGGCCAGGGCCACAAAGGTCTGGGTCAGCCCCATCGCGAAGGGGTTCTGGCTGTAGCTGAAGATCCAGTCGCTCTGCAGCAGGTCGGTCGAGCGGAAGTGGCCGGTGTAGCTGAAGTAGCCGTTCGTCAGCGAAGAGAGTTGGACGGCGCCCGTTTCGCCCAACGCCGGCAGCCAGAAGAAGGCCGAGAGCGCGACTCCCCACGCCAGCGCGAGCAGTGGACGGCGGACGGCGGACGGCAGATCGCGGAGAGCGGACGAAAGACGAAGGACGAACGACGAAGGTTGAGTGGCCGTGACAGGTCGTCTTTGAACGGCATCGTCCGCGGTCCTCACCAACGCATAGACGCCGATGAACGGCAGGATCATCAGAGCCGACACGTTGTGCGTGGTGACGATCAGTGCGACGGTTGTCGCGAGAGCCGCCACGCGGCCGAAACTGCGTCGCTCCCCGAGCCGCTCGACGGCCCAGAAGGCCAGTGGAGCCAGCGCCAGAGCCCACAACTCGGCCAGCGAGTCGCCGCGCGCATAGACATTGACCAGATGGAATGGCGCAAACGTGTAGGCGATGGCCGCCGCCAGGGGCCGGGCCTGCAGGCGACCGGCGACCGCCGAACCGAATGAACGCATCCACCCATACATGGCCCAGGCGCCGAGCGCGATGGCCGCGGCCTGGGCCAGCTTGATCGCAACGACGTACGAGAAACCCGCGAGCTTGAACCAGGCCGCCACATGCGTCGAGAACGACGCGTAATAGGTGAAGTACGGCAGGCCGTAACCGTAGGCGCCGTCGGGCATCCAGCGCGCCGGGAAGTCACCGCCGGAGTAAGCCGCCAGGAGTTGCTGGACTCGAAAGAGGAGGTTGGCCGAGTCGCCGGCGCCGCGCGTCAGAAGAAAGCCCGGTTGGCTGAACAGCGGCGCACATGCCACGCCGGCCAGCACTAAGGCGGTTAAGACACCGGATGTGCGAACGACGAGTCTCAAGAACAGGACTCGCCATTCGGACATCCGGTGTCTTCGCCGACTCGTCGTTCGCGCATCCGGTGTCTCGCCCACCGTACATCCGGGATTTTCGCTAGCGTCGTCGCATGAACAACGTGACGGCCAGGCCGGCCGCCAGGAGCAACAGCATCACGCCGAGCGCGCCGAACAACGCCGTGCGGAAGCGATCGCCTGATTGCCCCGCAGGCACAGGTGTGGCCTCGGGGGCCGTGCTGCTGCGCTGGAAACCGAACGCCACGCTGTACTCGCCGATGCTGCCCGTCGGGACGGGCACCATCACGTCGGGCTGGACCGTGGGGTTGTAGCCGCTCGGCCCGGCGACGGCCACCTGGTAATTGCCACCCGCCAGGCCGGCAAAGCAATAGCTATCCTCGCCGGCGGCCATCTGGTGCGTCGTGATCTGCGCGCCGGTGTCGGCGTTGATCAGCGTGAGCAGGCCTTCGTAGAGCGCCGTCTCGCCGCTGGCACTTTCGAATTGCCGATTGCCGTTGGCGTCGTTGAAGAGACTGACGCAGATCTGAGCGCCCTCGGCCGCCGTGGTTGGGCCGGCGGTCGGCTCGGCCGGGCCGGCGACGGTCGCGGTCGGGGCAGGCGTGTTCTCGGCCGCCGTGGTCGCCTCGCCTGTGGCGACAGCCGTCGCGCCGGGCGCGGCGGTGGCCTGGGCGCGTGTGCCGCCGACGATCAACTCGGTGCCCACCGAGAGGATGTTGATGTCCACGCCCGGGTTCAACGCGCGCAATTGGTCGATCGTCAACCCGGCCTGAGCCGCGATCACCCAGCCCGTGTCGCCCGCCTTGACGACGTACGTGATCAGACCGTCCGCGCGCGGCGTGGCGGTCGCCGACTGAACCACAGGGCGAGCGGTCGCCACGACGGGCACGGCGGTCGCGCCTGCAGCGACGGTCGCGGCCGGGGCGACAGTGGGCGGCACGGCCGTAGCGGCCGGCTGATCGAGCACGACGAGCGAAACCTCGTCGAAGAACACCGACATGAACTGGCGCGACGCGCCACGGAAGTCGCCGCTGACGACCACGAGCACCTTGCCGCTCGTGCCGACGGTCGCCTCGACCGTCATCTGTGCCCACGCGTTGTGCGGGGCCGCCGCGCCCGACCAGACCATCGCGCCCGAAAAGGGGTTGTCGTTGCCATCGGGTTCGATGCCGACCTGAGTGCGCACCGGCATGTTGGTGTCCGAAGGCGCCGGCCAGAAATCCTGCGAGGCCCAGGCGCGGGCGCTCGCCGTCAAACGCACACGCGAACCCGCCGGGGCAGTGACCGTCTGTTTGGCGCCACCCCAGAACGGATCCCAGTTGTTGAACACGCGATACGACGCGTTGCCGGCCAGCACAACACCGGCGGCCGCGCCGCTCGACAGCATCTCCACATTGAAGGAGTTAGGTTTTGCGGCGTAATTCAGGGAGCCGTCCGCCGGTTTGGCGATCTCGGCCCACCAGGGCGACCAGCCGCTCGCGCCGCTTTCAAAGCCAGGGTTGGTGACGAGGTTGACGCCCTGGCTTGCCGGGGCCGCACTCGCTACTTGAACAGAGGATGGCCACAGGCCCAGGGCCAGCAGCCCGACCGCCACGATCCGGAACACTCGCATCATCATCGTTCTCCTGTCGACGCCGGCTGAATCCCGACGCGCCCCCAAGCCCCCCATTCTACAGTAGGCATACGGTCAGGGAAAAGACGACCTGCGAGTTCAGTGTGATTCCGGAGATTTTGCCGCGGGTTTCACGGAGAGCGTGGATCGCTCTCTCAATCCGCATCATCCGCGGAATCCGCGGCAAAAAAAGAACGCGGCGCCGAAGCACCGCGTTCCTGGCGATCAGACGGTCGCGATCGAGAGAGCTAAGGCCCGATCAGCAGGGTCTGGCCGATGACGATCACGTCAGTCTTGAGGTTGTTGAGTTGCTTGATGCGGTCGACGGTCGTGTTGAAGCGCTTGGCGAGGCGCGACAGGTTGTCGCCCGAGACCACGACGTATGACACGATGCCGCCGCCCGGCGCGGCTACGGCGGGCGCGCCCGGCACCTTCAGTTGTTGGCCGATCTGCAGGGCGTTCGGGTCCTTCAGGTTGTTCAGCTTCAGCAGATCCTGAACGGTGACGTTGAATTTGCGCGCGATCTTGGCCAGGCTGTCGCCGGCCTGAACGACGTAGACGCCGGCGGGCGTGCCGGCCCCGGGCACCGGCGTGCCGGCGCCGACGACAACCAGGGATCCTTCATCGAAGAAGGCGCCCATGAACTGACGCGAGCTGCCGCGGAAGTCGATGCTGACGAACACCGACACGCTGCCGCCGGCGCCGACCGTCGACTCGACGGAGGCCGCGTTCCAGCCGTTGTGCGGCGCGATCTCGCCGGACCACACCACCGACGCCGCGAACGGATCGGTGCCGCCGTTGGGCTCGATGCCCACGCGCACGCGCGCCGGCATGTTGGTGTCGGAGGGCGCCGGCCAGAAGTTGCTGGCCGCCCAGACCCGCGCGTTCATGGTGAAGCGCACGCGCGAGCCGGCCGGCGCGTTCACGGTCTGGCGGATGCCCGCCCAGAACGGGTCCCAGTTGTTGAAGATCCGGTACGACTTGTCGCCGGCGAGGATGAGGTCGCGCGCGGCGCCACCGGCGAGGCTCTCAGTGTTGAAGGAGTTCGGCTTGTACGAATAGTCGTAGCCGATGTTGGGCTTGGGGATCTCGGCCCACCAGGCCGTCCAGCTGCTGGTGCCAGACTCGAAACCGGGGTTCGGGAGCAGATTGTCTTGACGCAGCGGCGCCGCCTGGGCCACGGGCGTCACGGCCGCCCACGGCAAGCCCAACGCCAGCGCACCGACGGCCAGTATGAGTCGCCTCAGACGATAGGGTGCATGCATGCGATGGTTCCTCTCTTTCAAAGTCATGGGCCCACGGGCCAAAAGGCGCCGGCCCGCGGCCATTGTCTCGATCCCGCTCAGGGCTGGATCGTCACGTGATCGTCACCCGTCTCGGTGAGCAGCCGACCACGACTCTCGAAATCATACACGCCCACCCAGACCGCCGAGTCCGCCGGCGCAGCGCCGGCCAGGGTGATGCTCTGCTCCATCTGATCGCCGACTCGCCAGGCCTCGCCCGGCAGCAACTCACCGCCCAACGGACCGTCCCACTGGGCCAGCATCTGATCGCCGGCCCGCCAGTGGATGAACTCATGCAAACCCGTGGGGAGCGGCTCGGTGGCGGACCAGATCAAATGCACGCGCAGCCCGCCCGGCTGCATCGTCATCTCGGCCGCCAACAGACGCGGGCCATGGATGAACGTCGCGACAGGGTCGAGCGCACCCGCCTGAGCGATATCGATGAAGTTGTAGAGCGGGTACGGCGCCGGCGTGCCTTCAGTCTGATCGAGGCCGCCGGATACGGCCATCACCCTCACCGGCGACGGCCAGTGCGCCACCACAGGCGCCGGCGGTTCGCCGGACGTCGTGAAAAGACAGACGCTGTCATTCGCGTCATCGGGCAGGGTCGACAGGTCGACCGGCCGGACCTGCGGCGCCAGATACCGGACCGACGGGAAGCGTTCCCACATGCGCGAGTCGATCCAGGCCGCGCCGCTCCGCAGACAACTGTTTGCGGCCTCACCCATCTCGGCGGCGGCCGTCTCAAAAGCATACCGCGGCGACTCGGACACGGCGTACGCCTGCTCGGCCCGGAACGTCGCAGCCGCGTGGATGACGATGACCAGACCGCAGACCGCAGACGGCAGACGGCGGAAGGCGCTTTTCATCGAAGGCATCGGCTGCGGTCCGCCGTCCGGCGTCCGCGGTCCATTGATCCCCACGCTCCAACCCCTCACCATCCACTCGAGCGCCAACGCCGCCGGCAGGAAGACGACGGGCATCAGGCCGATGGCGCGCAGGAAGTGAGGCGCGCGGTCGCTGAAGATCGTGGGCAGCGAGAAGACGACGAGCCAGAGCAAGACGAGCGCGGCGCGCAGATCGCGCGTCTTCCACAGGCGCCACGCCAGCCAACCCAGGCCGACGGCAAAGGCCACGGCCGTGAGCGGATCGAACACCGGGCGGCCCGAGAGGTTATGGCGCCAGTTGTCGTCACCGTGCCAGACGAACATGGCGACGACGCGCGGCACGTTGGCAAGGACGGCGTCGATCGGGATCGCGACCTGGCCGGCGCGGCCGGCGTACAGGTCGAGGTGCGTGGCCGCGTAGATCATCATCGGCGCGGCGACGATCACGGCTGGGGCGATCACTGCCGCGATCCAATCCCAAGTCGGAAAGGTCTTGCGCTTGAAGATCCACCACGCGACGCCCAATGCCATGAACACCAGCGGGATCAGGCGGGCGGCGATGTAGGTGTAAAAGCACAGCCCGAGCAGCGCGCCTCCAAGGAGGATGAGTCCGCGTCGTCGGGTGCGCCAACCGTAAGCCAGCGTCAGCAGCAGCAGCCCGAAGACGAACGGCACAGTCGTCGCGCGCAGGCCGATCCGGCTGAATTGGATCGCCCAAAAACTGCCTGCCTGCAACGCCGTGGCGAACAACGCCACGCGCCATCCGAACAACGCTCGCGCGGCGCCATAGCCTGACAGCAACGCCAGCGAGCCATAGATCGCTGCGACGATGCGCACAGCCAGAGCGGTGTCGCCCAACACGCCCTGGCTGATCGCAACGCTGTAGATGAAGAGCGGCTCGCGGCCGTTGTTGGCTTCGAAGTAAACAGGAAGCGCTCCATGCCTCACTGAGACGGCATCGAGCGCGTAATAGGCTTCGTCGTAGTAGAGGCCGGGCGGAGCGACGTCGAGCCTGTAGAAACGCGCGGTGACTCCGATGACCAACACGACAAGCAACACGATCCCGTGCCACAGCGGAGGGCGCGCCGAACGGGTTTCGCCGGTTGTGTGGGGTGAGGCGTCCATTCAGGCGGGCCGGGCCGGATCGTCTGGCGTCAGCGTCGGAGCCTGAACGTGCCAGGCCGCCAGTGGCAGGGCATAGCGCGAGCGGATCTCGAGTCGCAGCGTCACCGCTTCGGCGGGCGCCGTGAAGACCACAGTGAGGGAGCCGGCCCGACCGAAGGGCAACGACTCTCCAGTTTGCCAGGCCGTGGCGCCGATCGTCTCTCCCTCGCGCGGAAAGACGAGGTCAGCGCCTTCGATCACGCTCAGCCGCGTCTCGCTCGCGTTGAGGTCCGGCGCGTAGACAAGTCGCGGCTGGTCGCGCACGATCGGATCGGCGACGAGCCTCACCGTCACGCGATAGCTGAGGCCCGGCACCAGGCCGGGCACGGTCTGATCGAGCGCGACATGGAAAGGCGTGCGCGCCGCGACCCGCCACACGTACGGGCCGCCGCCGAACAGCCGCTCGCGCTCCGCCGGTCGCACGTCTGTGGTGTTGAGCAATGTCGCGAAGGGGCGACCGAAGGTCGGAAGCGTTGCGTCCTCGCCCTCACCCCGCGCGACGCCCTCGGCAACCCGCAAGCGCCAACCAAGCGGCGCGGCGAGTTCCTGAGTCAGGTCGATGTCCTCGACCCAGCCCTCGTCGAAACCGCGCTTGTCGAGCAGATTGTCACGGCTCAGGCGCGGCGGCTCAGGGCCGCGTGGCACAAGCCGCGGCGCGGGCGACGCCGACGCCAGGCCGCTCGACCCGAACGGCTTCGTCTCTCGGATGTGGTCGATCAGCCAGACGCTGGCCGCCGTCTCCGCTAATTCGTAGGCGGCGTGTCGTTCGTCGGCGCCGACGATGCCCGCTGCCGCGCCGACGACGACGGGATCGCGTTGGATCTCCGAGTCGTACCAGGCCAACTGTTCGGCCACGTACAATGCCGGGTCGCGCTCGGCGGCGTCTCGCCAATAGGCGATCGGGTCACCGGCGCCATCGTGGCCGCGCCAGAACTCGCCCAGCTGGGTCCATGGAGCGCCGGTGTGCGGACCGCCGCCCGCGTCGAGGCGATCAAGCCGCAGCGACGTGATCAGGATCGGCAGGGCTTCGATGCCGTTGGGACGGAAGACGCGTTCTTCGACGAGGCGATGGCGGAGCGTGGTCCAGCCCGCCAGGCGTTGCGGTTCGTCACGCAGAGTCGGCGCAGGGCCGTCGGCGGGTTGGTGCGGCCCGGCGAGCCACCACAGCCACGGACCGCTGTGCTCGTGCAGGCCGAGCCAGCCGGCCTTCCGTTCGGCTGCGTCGAGTGCGGGCAAGAACGCCGACCACAGCGGCAGATCGGGGCCGCCGGTGGCGAAGTTGCCGACGACGGCACGCAAACCGAGATCGGCCAATTCATTCACACGTTCAGCTTCGAAGGCCGCATACCAGGCCATGAGCCGCAGGGCCTCGACGTCTTTGGCCTTGCCCAGGGTCGGGGCCGCCGGGCCTTCCCAGGCCGTGATCTGCGGGAACTGCCCGTACAACTCGCGTTGAGCGTTGACGAAAGCCCTGGCCGTCACATCCGGCCGTGCGCCATGACGGGCATCGAGGGTGATGTCGATGGTCGAAGGCGCGGCGCCGATCAGGATCGCATCGGGGTGGATCTCGGCGAGCTCGCGCGCGAGGCTCAGGTCGCCGGTGAGGCGCGCCAGGCGAGCGCCGGCCTCCAACCAGCGGCGGAGGTCGGGCGTGGAGCGCTGAGCGTGAGGGCCGAGCTTGCTTTGGGTCATGAACGTACGCCAGCCATTATACTTTTGACATGCGTGTGCTCATGCTCTCGAAGGCCCTCGTGGTCGGCGCGTACCAACGTAAGCTCGAGCTCCTGGCCGCCGAGGGCATCGACCTGCATGTCGTCGTGCCCCCGAGCTGGGCCGGGCAACCGCTCGAGCGCGAGCACACGTCGGGCTACGCCCTGCACGTCACCCCGATCGTGCTGGACGGGAACTTCCATTTGCACGCCTATCCGTTCCTGGGCGGTCTGGTCAACCGGCTGCGGCCCGACCTTGTGCACATCGACGAAGAGCCCTACAACCTCGCCACCTGGTTGGCCTGGCGCGCGGCGAGGCGCGTCGGGGCGAAGACGATCTTCTTCTCGTGGCAGAACCTGGTACGGCGCTATCCGCCGCCTTTTGCGTGGATGGAAACGGCAGTGCTGGCCGGCGTCGACGGCGCGCTGGTCGGCAACGCCGAGGCCGAGGCCGTCTGGCGCGCCAAAGGCTTTGCAGGCCCGATCGCTCAAGTGCCACAGTTCGGCGTTGACCCCGCGATCTACGCGCCGGCCGAGCGTCGCGCCCCTGACGGAGTGTTGAAAGTCGGCTATGCCGGCCGCTTTGTGCCCGAGAAGGGCGTCGACACGCTGCTCCTGGCGCTCGCGCAGACATCGAACGTCGAACTGCGCCTGATCGGCGCCGGTCCCGAGCGACGGCTTTACGAGCACCTGATCGCGACGCATGGGCTGAGTGACCGCGTCCGCCTCGAGCCCTCGCGGCCCTCCTCCGCCATGCCCGACTTCTACAACGCGCTCGACGTCCTCGTCCTGCCGTCGCGCACCCGGCCCAACTGGAAGGAACAGTTCGGCCGCGTCGTCATCGAGGCCATGAGCTGCGGCGTCCCAGCTATCGTCAGCGACTCGGGCGAGCCCCAACACCTGATTGCAGCGAGCTCGGCCTCGCCATCCGGCCTGCTCTTCCCCGAGGACGACGTCGAGGCCCTGGCGGGCTGTCTGGCCCGCCTCCGCGACGAACCATCGCTGCGCGCAACCCTCTCTTCCGCCGCGCGCTCCCGCGCCGCCACCGTCTACAGCATGCAAGGCATCGCCCGACAGACGGCGGAGTTTTATAGTCTTGTAGTCAAGTAGTCTTCTGGTCGGCTAGTCCTCGATGGCCGCCGGGCCTTCGACGAGCCGACCAGAAGACCAGCCCCCAGCCGGCGACTAGACGACCTGACTATAATCCCCCCATGCCGCACGTCGCGCTCAATGCGCTGCTGTTGGATGGCCGCGCGACGTACCGCAGCGCCGGCATTCATCAGTACATTTCGAACACACTCACGGCGCTGGCCACGCAGCCTGAGGAGTTTTCGTTCACGGCGTATGCCAGGCCGGGCGCGCTCGATCTGCCCAACGTGCGGGTCGAGCCGGTGGCCGTCGAGGGCCGGCTGAGCCGCATCCTCTGGGAGCAACTGGCGCAGACGCGGGCCTGGCGGCGGCTGGGTCGGCCCGTCGATCTGACGCACGGGCTGGCCTTCAGCCTGCCGCTGCTGAGTCGCGTGCCGGGCGTCGTGACGATGTACGACCTGTCTTTCAGGCGCTTGCCCGATCGCTTCCCGGCTGCGCAGCGGCTCTACCTGAGCACGATCACACAGCTGAGCTGCCGACGAGCCCGCCGCGTCGTGGCGATCTCTGAGGCCACGCGGAGAGATGTGGCCGAACTGCTGGGCGTGCCAGTCACGCGGATCGACCTGGCGTACCCGGGCGTCGACGCGCGCTTCCGGCCACTGCCCGTGGCGGAGGTGCGTGCCTTCCGGGAACGCCTCGGCCTGCCTGAGCGTTTCATCCTCTACCTGGGGACGCTCGAGCCGCGCAAGAATCTGCCGGCGCTCGTCGAGGCCTTCGCGTTGTTGCGACGCGATCAGCCGGATTTGCACCTGGTTTTAGCGGGCGCTCGAGGCTGGTGGTACCATTCCTTGTTGCGCATGATCAGCGATTCCAATTTGGGCGACGTGGTGCATCTGCCGGGTTTTGTTCCGGCCGAGGACCTGCCGTCCTGGTACAACGCGGCCGCCGCCTTCGCCTACCCCTCGAGCTTCGAGGGGTTCGGGCTGCCGGTGGCCGAGGCTTTGGCCTGCGGTCGACCGACGGTCACGAGTGACGTGTCGTCGTTGCCCGAGGCCGGAGGCGACGTCGCTTTGCGCATCGCGCCCGACGATCCGATCGCGCTGGCCGATGCCCTGAGACGTGCGCTGACCCCGGCCGAGGCCGAACGCGCGCGCTCCGCCGGGCCGGCGCACGCTCATACCTTCACCTGGGAGGCCGCCGCAGCCAGCCTGCGTCAGGCCTACCGACGCGCGCTCAGCCCGGAGCCGCGCGACTGACGCGCGCCGTAAGGCTCATCGTCCTGCCATGACCCGCGCCCAGTTCCTGTCCGCCCTGATCGACGTGGTGCTGATCAACGTGGCCTTCGCGCTCAGCTACTACATACGCTATGAGCTCGAGTTGCTCGTGCCCGTCGACGATCAGTTTTCGGCCCCGTACAACGCCTACCTGTCGATGCAGGCCGCTTACACGCTGTTGTGTCTGTTCTTCCTCTGGGTGGACGGGGCCTACACCGAGCGCCGCGGCGGCAGCATCTTCACCGACCTCTATCGCCTGATCAACGCTGTCTCGACCGTCGGCGTGATCATGTTCGCAGCGGTCTTCCTTCTGCTCCCGACGGTCTACTCCCGCGGCCTGATCGTGTGGGCGATCTTCCTGACGGTCGTCATCCTCTGGTTCGCGCGGATCGGGCAACGGCTGGTGCGCGCGCAGCTTCGTCTGAGCGGCGTCGGCGTTTCACGAGTGCTCGTGGTCGGCGCCGGCGACATCGGGCGGACGGTCATGCGCACTGTGGTGGCCGAGCCAAGCCTCGGCTATCAGATCGTCGGCTTCCTCGATGACGATCCCGCCAAGCTCGAGATCGGGCGCTTCAAGTTGCTTGGCAGCCTCGAGCAGGCCGAGCACGTGCTCGGCACCGAGCGCATCGACGAAGCGATCATCACCCTGCCGTGGATGTACCAGCGCAAGATCCTGGCTGTCGTCCGCGCGTGCGAGGCCCGCGGGGTGCGGGCTCGCGTCGTGCCGGATCTCTTCCAGCTCTCGCTCAACCAGCTCGACGTCGAAGAAGTCGGCGGCTTGCCGCTGATCGGCGTCAAGGAGCCGAGCCTGTCGCAGCCCGGACGAATCGCCAAGCGCGCGCTCGACATCCTGGCGGCCCTGGCCATCCTGCTCGTCTCGTCGCCCGTCACGCTGCTCGCCGCCCTGCTGATCCGCCTCGACTCGCCAGGGCCGATCCTGTTCTCGCAGACCCGCGTCGGCGAAAAGGGCAAGCTCTTTACGGTCCTCAAGTTCCGGTCGATGCGCGTCGGCGCCGAAGCCGAGCAAGAGCAACTGCGCGAACGCAACGAGGCCACCGGGCCGCTTTTCAAGATCCGCAACGACCCGCGCCAGACGCGCTTCGGTCGGCTGCTGCGCCGGACCAGCGTCGACGAGATCCCTCAGTTTCTCAACGTGCTCAAGGGCGAGATGAGCGTGGTCGGCCCGCGTCCGGGTCTGCCCAGCGAAGTCGCTCGCTATCAGCCCTGGCACCGCCAGCGTCTCGAGGTCAAGCCGGGCATCACCGGCCTCTGGCAGGTTTCAGGCCGCAGCGATCTCACGTTCGACGAGATGTGTCTGCTCGACATCTACTACATCGAGAACTGGTCGCTCGCGCTCGATATTCAAATCATGCTCCGCACGATCCCGCGCGTGCTGTTCGGCAGCGGAGCGTACTAGCATGGGTCATGGGCTGTGGGTGTTTGGCGATTGAGTCTTCAATCGCCCATCACCCTCAGCCCATGACCAACAGGAATTTGCCATGGGTCTCACCATTCTCCTCGGCGCTCAATGGGGTGATGAGGGCAAGGGCCGCGTCACGGATCTGCTCTCTGAAGAGGCGGACATCACGGCGCGGTTCTCGGGCGGCGACAACGCCGGACACACCGTCACCGTGGGCGAAGGCGCTGCCGCGCGGACGTTCAAGCTGCATCTGCTGCCCTCGGGCGTGATCCAGCCGCGCACCGTCAACGTGCTCGGCAACGGCATGGTGATCAACCCGGCCCGCCTGCGCGCGGAACTCGCGACGCTGGCACAGACCGGCGTCACGCTCACGCCCGAGCGTCTCAAGATCTCGCACGCCGCTCACCTGATCACGCCAGCGCACGTCGCGCTCGATCAGGCCGAGGAGGCTGCGCGCGGCGCCGACAAGATCGGCACGACCGGCCGCGGCATCGGCCCGGCCTACACCGCCAAGATCTCGCGCGGCGGCCTGCGCGCCGAGCTCTTCACCGAGCCCGAGGCGCTGGCCGACAAAATCGAGGCGCACGTGGCGCAGGTCAACAAGACCCTGACCGGCCTGTACGGCGCCGCCCCGCTGGATGCCGCTGCCGTCGCGGCCGAGTACGCCGATCATGCCAGGGCACTGGCGCCGTTCATCACCGAGACGTCGCTGTATCTCGATGGCCGCCTCAAGGCCGGCGCGCGGGTCATCGCCGAGGGCGCGCAGGGCTCGCTCCTCGACATCGACCATGGCACCTATCCGTTCGTCACGAGCTCGTCGCCGACGACCGGCGGCGTGCTCACCGGGCTCGGTGTCGGCCCAGGCTACATCGATCGCATCATCGGCGTCACAAAGGTCTTCCAGACCCGCGTCGGCGAGGGCCCCTTTCCGACCGAGGCTTTCGGCGTCGAAGCCGAACGGCTGCGCGGAACGGGCGCCAACCCGTGGGACGAGTACGGCACGACCACCGGCCGGCCGCGCCGCTGCGGCTGGCTCGACCTGGTGCTGCTGCGTTACGCCATCCGCATCAACGGCCTGAGCGAACTGGTGCTCACCAAGCTCGACGTCCTCAGCGGCCTCGAGCGCATCCGCCTGTGCACGGCCTACCGCGACGTCGACGGCCGGCGGCATACCGAACTGCCGTTCGGGCCGGCGGATCTTGCGCCCTTCACCGCCGAATACGAAGACCTCGGCGGCTGGGCCGAAGACGTCAGCGCCGCGCGCCGGCCCGACGACCTGCCCGCCGCGGCCAGGGCCTACATCGAACGCATCAGCACGCTTACCGGCGTGCCGGTCTCACTGGTGTCGGTCGGGCCTGAACGCAGCCAGATGATCCGGTTGTGATCGACGAGGGGCCACGCAAGCGTGGCCCCTGCGATGACGACAAAACACGTCGCTGGGCGGTGCCGCCGTCGATCCTCGCTTCCCGGCTCCCTGCGCCGCGGCGCGAATGCGGTATGATCCTCGCATGTCGCGACGTAATCGCCTTCCCGCCTTCCTCGGCCTGGCGGCCGCCGGCACGGCCGCGTATTACCTGACTCAATATGCCATGCGCACGCCAACGCTCGAGCGGCGGCGCGTGATCGCCCATCGCGGCGGCGCGCGCTATGCGCCCGAAAACACGTTGGCGGCCTTCGCCCATGGGGCGGCAGCCGGCGCTGATATGCTCGAATGCGATGTGCAACTCACTGCCGATGGGCAGGTCGTCGTCTTCCATGACGACACGCTCGAGCGCACCACCAACGGCTACGGCGACATCGGCGCCCGCACGCTGGCCGAGCTACGCGAGCTCGACGCCGGCAACGGCGAGCGCATCCCCACCCTGCAGGAACTGATCGACCTGGCCCGCGAGGCCGACGTCGAGTTGCTCGTCGAGCTCAAGTCGCCAGCGAAGTACCCGGGCCTCGAGGAGCGTGTGCTCGCCTTGCTCGAGAGCGCCGGCTATCTCGATCGGACCGTGTTGCAGTCGTTCGACTGGGACAGCCTGCGCCGGGTTCGACAACTCAGCCCGATGGCGCGCCTGGGTGCTCTGTACGACGTCGGAGCCCTCGACGTGAGTTGGCCGCCCGCGGATGCCGAGTACGTGTGCCCGCCGGCCGAGATGGTCTTGCTCAATCCGGGTCTGGTGCGCCAGGCGCACAACGAGGGCCGCGGCGTGTTCGTGTGGATGAACGCCGTCGAGAGCCCTCTCACGTACCGCTTCCTTACTGCCTTCGGTGTCGACGGCCTGATCGTCGATGACCCCATCGCCGCCCGCCGGGTCGTCTGACCCGCCTTCAATCGACGTAAAAGGAGCGGCCGTTCGGGCCGCTCCTTTTTGTTATGCAGGCCTCGCCACAAACCCGATTAAGTGATTGTAAAAAAGCAGACCCCGGTCGGCCAACACTTCTACAATGAGGCCGTCATGGCCGTCAACAGCACGATCCTGATCGTCGACGACTCGCTGAGCGCCCGCAAGATGGTCCAGGGCATCCTGGGCCGACAGGGCTATCAGCTGGCGTTCGCTGCCGATGGGCAGGAAGGCCTCGCCCTCGCCGCTCAACTTCGCCCCGACGTTATTCTGCTCGATGTGCTCCTGCCGGATCTCGACGGCTTCACGGTATGCGCGCGCCTGCGCGCCGACCCAGACCTGGCCGAGGTGCCGATCCTGATGATGACGGGCCTGAGCGAGCGCGAGCATCGCCTGCGCGGGCTCGAGGCCGGCGCCGACGACTTCATCACGAAGCCACCCGACCCCGAAGAGCTTCGCGCGCGGCTGCGCACGATCACGCGCCTCAACCGCTACCGCACCATGCAGGCCGAGCGCGCGCGCTTCAGCCGACTGGCCGAGCTCTCGCCCGACGGCATCGCAGTGCTCGATGGCGCCGCGATCATCCAGCACGCCAACGACACGCTGGCGCGCATGCTCGGGCTTCCGGGCGCCGCCGACCTCATCGGTCGGCCCTTCACGCTGCTCGTGAACCCCAAAGACAGCCCGCGCGTCTCAGCTCACATCGCCCAGATCTTCCAGCGCCCGAGCCGTAACGCCCGCATCGAAGTCCAGCTCGTCAGAAGCGACGGTCTGAACACAGCGGCCGAGCTGGTGAGCGGCGAACTGGTCATCGATGGGCGCCAGTTGGTGCAGGTGATCGCGCGCGACATCTCGGAGCGCCGGCTGGCCGAGATGCAGATCCGCATGCTGCACCGCGACCTGCTTGACGCCTATGACGCCACCCTCGCCGGTTGGGCGCGCGCGCTGGAACTCCGCGATCAGGAGACGCAGGGCCACAGCCAGCGCGTCACGGACATCACGGTGCGTCTTGCCCGCGCCGTCAACTTCGAAGGCGAAGCCCTCGACAACGTCCGCCGCGGCGCGCTCTTGCACGACATCGGCAAGATGGGCGTGCCTGACGCGATCTTGCTGAAGCCCGGTCGCCTGACGCCTGAAGAACGCCTGATCATGGAGCAGCATCCGATCCACGCTTACCAGATGCTGATGCCGATCGAGTTCCTGCGCCCCGCGCTCGACATCCCTTATTGCCACCACGAACGCTGGGACGGCGGTGGGTATCCTCGCGGCCTGCGCGGAGACGAGATCCCGCTACCGGCCCGGCTCTTCGCCCTCGCGGACGTGTGGGACGCGCTCACCTCGGACCGCCCATACCGCGCGGCGATGCCCTTGCCGGAAGTAACCAGCCACATCCGCGCCAACGTCGGCACGCACTTCGACCCTCAGGCCGCCGAGATCTTCTTCAACGTGATGGAGCTTCCCGAGCCGGCGGCGACCATCGCGCCCTAGCCCGCCCACAGCGCCCGAGCGGCAGCGCGCAGCGCTCCGCCCAGGCCCGCACTCGCTTCCACCGAAAAGCCGAATCGACGCAACGTCTCAGGCCAGATCAGCCAGGTCAGGCCGAGCAGCGGCTGAATGAGCGGAAAGTAGCCATAGTCGGCTCCGAAGTGGGCCCAGACCGTGTGCGCGATGATGTTCGGCGACACGTAGCTCCAGGTGCCGACCGCCAGGACCATGATTGTTTCGAATGCCAGCGCCGCGACGCCCACGCGCCAGGCCCACCGCCGTTTGGTGAAGAACGCAACGGCGGCCGCCAGATAAATCAGCGAGGCCAGACCCGACAGCGCGATCGAAAGCGCTGAGAGGTCAGATCGCACAAAGGCCTGATAGATCGCGCGCACGCCGGTCGACAGCGCCAGCAGGGGATACGACACGCCGAGGATGTAACCGATCGCGACGAGCAGATCGGTCGTTCGGCTCTGATTGGGTTCAGGGGAGGTCGACATGCCGGCACTCTACCACGGGTGCCCGACACAAAACGAGAGCGGCACCGTGCCGCTCTCAGCGATAGACGAAGAAAAGCCCCACGAGACGACGTACTTGCTGACCCGCACTGGCCGCGCAACGAGACAACCGATACAGAACGACGAAGCGGTGCCGGCAGGTTGTGAGGGCATCAATTCCCGATGCAAGCGTTTCGAAGAACGCGTCGGGCGGTTCCGCCGGTCTGCGTCGCCAGCCTGTTTCGGCTGCAACGTTTGGTTGGATCAGCCGAATGCCTCGTGAGGCTTTTCGGTATGCCCGGACTCTACGCCCGTTCATCCGAGAGTCAACAGGCGCATTCCTTAAAAAATCTTTGTCTGAGTCGCTCCCTAACCAAACGACGCGTTCGAAAAGAAAAGGAGCGAACCGCTCATCGGCTCGCTCCATATTCGTGGAGTCTGTCTGCTCTGGATCTGGTGACTAGCGGGCGCGCTCGAGCAGAGGCTGCAGCACCTCGATGGCTCGGGCGAGGTCGCGCGCGACGCTGTCGAGATAGGTGCGCGAAAAAGGTTCGTACGGAACTGTGGTGTACACCTTGGTCCAGCCCCGATCCCAGGTCTCGCATTCCCACGCCTCGCCGAGGGTGGCCTTGACAGCGACCATGGCCATCGACATCTGTTGCATCAGCCGGTGGTTGCGGTCTTTGTCGCGGCTCTCGAAGTGCAGGCCGAGCTCGAGCTTGCCGCGACGCTCGCCCATGTTCCACACTTCGTAGTGAAGCGCCGGGTCGGCGAAGTACAGCTGGCACAGCCAGGCGCGATGCTGGCTGCGGAAGCCGCGCCAGGCTGGAACGACATGGCCGCGCACCGTTTCCGGTAGCGCGGCCATGAACTGTCCGGACGTCAGTCGTTCTGCCATCGAGGTGTTTGACGAAGCGCGGCTCAGGCCGACGCCGCCATCGCGGGCAGCATGGTGGCGCGCTCGACTTCGCGCATCAACGACCGCGCCGACGCAGTGCCGATGAAGAAGAACACGCCCAGCAACGCGACGTTGGCCACCACGATCCCGAGCGGGATCAGCGGCGGCGCCACGGCCAGCAGGGCCGTCACACCGGTCTGCGCGGCCACGAACACGGCCAGCCACAGCGCCCAGGCGCACAGTGAGATGACGGCGCGGCCGTAGTGGCCGTAAGCCATCCAGCCGATGCCCCACACGCCAAACTCAGCCGCCACAGCCAGGCCGGCTCGCGGATCGCGCTGCGCGAGCGCCATCAGACGCCCGATGCCCTTCTTCAAGCGGTAGAGCTGATACAGGCCGTAAGCCAGGAGCGCCAGCGTGAAGAGGCCGACAACGACAGCCAGCCCGATCAAGAGCCGCGGATCGATTTGCGACAGCCCGTACACCAGGCCCATCAGCACGATCGCTGCGATGTTCTCGGCAATCGTGAAAGCTGGCGCCGACAGGGTTCCGGCCGTGCCCGAGCTCGTGCTGATCATGGGCTTGGCCAGGCCCTTCACGGCGGTCAGAGTCACAGCCGCAGCGGCGCTGCCGCCTGCGACCGCCACGCCCTCACCGGTGAGCCCGCCATTGGTCGAAAAGATCTGAAGAGTCTCGTACAGGTGCTTGAAGTTGGGATCGAGGTTGAGGATGACGCCGGCCGCCGCCAGGCCGATCAAGGCCGACGACACCGGCACGACGAAACCGTTGACGAAGTGGGTCAGCCAGTTGACGGCGTGCATGACGCCGGGCGCCAGATGCTGCGAGAACGACGGCGCCACCGAGATCAGCCAGAGCACCGCGACGACTGCGATGAACCACCAATCGCCCATGAAGGCCATCGGCTCCGATAGGGTCACAAGCCCGGCTCGCGCCGCGATGGCCACGACCAGCAAACACGCGTACTGATTTGCCGCGCCGACCAGACCGCCGGCCGCGATGGCGGAAAAAACTAGGGCCATAAGTCCTCCTTGAAAATAAAGGCGTCAGGCGTCGGGTGTCAGGCTTCAGCACAAGCGCCTTTGGCCTTCGCGCGTCGCGTAAGCCGACGCTTGAAATCCGACGCCTGACGCCTCTTATCTTACCAAACCCCGTTTCGCGGAGTCCGGTGAGTCTACGTACAATGGGGGCTCAGGTTGCTCGCTCCATGACCGCCCAAGCCACCGCCGACACTGCCTCGCCACGGGGCCTTCAACAACTCGACCCACTCCGCCATCTGGGGCAGATCGCGGACGTGCTCGAGGTCAGCTTCGCGCGCGAGATGGGCGATGAGAACGCGCGCCAGGCCACCCGCGAGATGCGCCGCCACAGCCGGCTGGGCTGGCAACTGCGTCTGCTCCTCTGGTTCGGACTCGACGACTATCTGCCCACCCAGGGTTGCGTGTGGATCGAAGACGGGCGCGTGGTCGGCACCGTCCAGACCCAGCCCGCCCGCCAGCACCCCGGCGCGTGGCTCATCGCCAACGTGGCCGTGCTCCCTGAGTATCGTCGCCGTGGCATCGCCGAGGCGCTGACCGTGGCCACGCTCGACTACATCAGAAGACGAGGCGGCCGGTTCGCGCTGCTTCAGGTCGACGACGACAACACGCCGGCGCAGGGCCTGTACGCCAAGCTCGGCTTCCAGCATGTCGGCACGCACACCCACTGGTATCGCGCCGGCCTGTCGCAGACGCCGCCGTTCGAGGTCTCTCGTTTCGACGTGCGCCTGCGCGATCCGCGCGAGTGGGCGGCCGATTATGATCTGGTTCGATTGGCGCGGCCCGAAGGCCTGGTGTGGGATCAGGCCATGACGCCTGCCGGTTTCCGCTCAGGCGCCTGGCGCAACCTGGCGCTGGCTATCAACGGCGAGAACCGCGAGCGCTGGGTGGCTTCCACCGCCAGCGACGAACTCGTGGGCAGCCTGCGCATCGACACCGGGCTCCCGGAAGGCGATCGACTGACCATCGCCGTGCACCCCGCGATGCGCGGCCAGGTCGAGCGCGCCCTGCTCACCCGTGGGCTGCGGCGCCTGGGGCCGCGCCCCTGGGCCATCCACCTCGAACACCCTGCCGACGACGCTTTCATGGGCGGCCTCCTGGTCGAGCACGGCTTCACGCGAACGCGCGTGCTGCGCTGGATGCGCCATTCGCTGACCCGCTGACCGCAACCAGCCGGCCCCTGCTGCGTAATGAACGTGGAACACACGCCGCGGCGACCCCTACGGGCCTGATTCGTCGCCGCCGCAGATCGCGCACCAATTCTTCGAGGAGGCAGAATGTTCAAGCTCTTGCTGCGACTGGCCGTCAACGCCGTCGCCCTTTGGGTGGCCGTCAATGGTATTCCCGGTGTCTTCGGCGGCGTCCCCGGCATCGCCGGCCCGCGCGACATCACGTCGATCGTGGCCCTGGCGTTCATCTTCGGCCTGGTGAACGCGTTGCTCAGGCCCTTGCTCACGCTGCTCACCTGCCCGCTGCTGATCCTGACGCTCGGCCTCGGCACCCTGCTGATCAACACGTTGCTGTTCTGGCTGTCGGGCGTGATCGGCCAGACGTTCGGCGTGGGCTTCACCGTCGACGGCTTCTGGCCCGCCTTCCTGGGCGCCCTGGTCGTCAGCGTCGTCAGCATTGTGCTGAGCGTCTTCATCCCAGACGATCGCGAACGCCGCGACCGCGACCGAGATAACCGCGGCTGACCCCGACGATTGTTCAGCCCATCGATGAGCGCGCGCCCTGGATGCACCCGGGCGCGCGTTTTGGTTTGAAGCTCAGGTTCTTGACAAATCGCCCGGTTGTCGTAGGATCACAGAGTAGTTTGCGGTGCAAACCAGAAGAGGATCACAACCGGAGGTGTCGATGTTGAACCCGGCCCGCTTGCGCTTCCTGACCACGAACTACGGCACGTTGCAGGGCCTCAAACAAATCCCCTTGGGTCTGCTGGCCATCCTGGTAGTCCAATGGGCAGGCACCTGGCAGGGCCCGGCCACGGATTTCACCATGCCGCTGCTGGGCCTGCTTCTGACGCTGATCCTGTACATTGTCATCGAGCGCTACTACCGCCGTCTCTTCGGCCACGTACGCCCGAGTCGGAGTACGCGTCTTCGCGAGAACCTGATCTGGACGGCCGCCGGTCTGGTGGCCATGACGGGCTTCTGGGCCGACGTGACCTTCAAATGGCCGATCAGCATGCTCGGATTGTGTGTGGCAGCGGCCTTCAGCGCCGACTATGTACGCATGGGATGGTTGAACGCCGGCAACTGGCGCGCCTACCCTTCACCCCTGCTCACGATCGGCGTGCTGGTCTTGAGCAGCTTGTTCAGCAAGGGTTGGATCCTGGGGATCGAGTGGTGGCGCCCCTTCGGGTTGACGAATGCGCTCTACGCCACCGTCTGGTTGATCGGTTTGTTAGCGATCCTGCAAGGCATCTGGAGCCATATGTACCTGACCGAGCAGTTATCGCCTGAAGCAGGGAGCCGGCATGGCCACGCTGCGTGAGGACCTCGAGGCCCTCGATCGCCTCATCCACGAACCGGCCAGACTCTCGATCCTGACGGCCCTTGCCGCCGTCGAGAGCGCCGACTTCGTTGCCCTGCAACGATTGACGAGCCTGACCGCCGGCAACCTGTCAAGTCACCTCACCAAACTCGAAGAAGCCGAACTGATCACGCTCGACAAGAGCTTCGTCAATCGTCGCCCCAACACTCAGGTCGCGATCACGACACGTGGACGTGCCGCGATTGATGGGCATTGGAAGAAACTCGACAGTTTGCGCCGAAACGCCCGGTCCTGGAAGCAGGATCCGGAATAAACCTTCCGCAATACCGAGCCTGCTTCGGACGTGATCCCAGGTCTGGCTGGACCCGCGCGGTCGGCCCGTGGCGCGGCGATCCCGGCGTTTCATGAGGTCATCGAAGCCATCTGACACGCTCCTTTGACGAAGTGAGTGCCACGCCTGGACCGTTGTCGATCAAGCCCACCGCAACGCCGCGCGGAAGGTTGAGCGACAACACGCTTGATCCGCCGTTAAACGAAGACGGGCGGGATTCTTCCCGGCCCGTCTTCATTGAACCGTCGAACCGTCCTCGATTTTCAGCGCGTGTACGTGTCGATCACCGAACGCAGACGAAGGGCCTGCAGCACCTGGGCCGTCGTCCAGCCCGTCGGCAGCGGGCAGATGACGCTGATCGAGCGGCCCGCTGGCACGTCGAAGTAGTTGTCGCTGAAGACGACGTCGACGCCGTCGAGCGTGATCTCCACCAGACGCGCGTAGGCCTTGGCCGTGATCGTGATCTCGACCTCGTCGTCGATGACCTCGACATCGGCGCTCAGGCCTGGGTCGGTCAGCCTGACGTGTTTGGTGGGCACGAACGTCGCGGTCTGCAGGGCCTCGCGCTCGCCCTCGCGCCAGAGCTCGGCCACGAAGACGACGTCGCGGCGGTTGTCTTCGCCGACCTTGGCGCTGAAGTCGAGCGTCTTCACGGACACGGCTGACTGCGCCGGCACATGCGCGGCTTCTTCACCGCTCGCCAGCACGTCCCCGGCCACCGTCTCGAGCTGCCAGCGCAGCACGACGTCGGCGGCGTACAGGCTATCGTTGGTGACGGCCAGGCCTTGAAGCGGCGGCTGATCGACGATCGACATCATCAGCGGCGCGAAGAATCGTTTGGCCGCGTAGTGCAGGGCCTTCCAGCGCCCGAAGTAGTCGATGCTCGACCACGACGCCACGGGCCAGCAGTCGTTGAGCTGCCAGTAAATGATGCCGGCCACTCGGTTCGGGTGCCTTCGCCAGTGCTCGACGCCGTAGCGGATGCCCTCGGCCTGCAGGGCCAGGCTGAGATAGACGAGGTTCTCGAAATCCTTCGGCAGCTGGAAGGTGTCGAGCATCTGCCCGACCATCAGGCTGTTGCCGCTGGCGTTCTTCTGGTGCAGGTCCATGACGTACGAGGTCATGTTCCAGTCGGCGGGCTCGGCGTAGGTCTTGATCGTGGCCAGCGGCGGAAGCGCCTGGAACCCGAACTCACTCATGAAGCGCGGGTACTGATCGCGATACGCCGTGAACGGCTTGCGCCCGTGCCAGACGTCCCAGTAGTGAGCGTCGCCCTGCAACTGGCCGTTCGGGAGCTCGAAGGGCGTATCGGAGGACGGCGAGCTCGGCCAGTAGCTGCGATCGGGATCTTCGGCGGCGACCCAGGCCTTCAGCGTGCGATGGAAGAACTCATCGTAAGCGGCCTTCATGTCATCGAGGTCGCGTCTTCCCGCCCAGCCCCAATCGGCCCAGCCCTGCTCCATCTCGTTGTTGCCGCACCACAGCGCCAGGCTGGCATGGTGGCGCAGCCGACGCATGTTCTGCATCACTTCCTGATGCACGTTCTCGACGAAGAGCGGGTCGTGCAGCGGATAGATGCTGCACGCAAAGGTGAAGTCCTGCCAGACCAACAGGCCGAACCTGTCGCAAAGCTCGTAGAAGCGATCGTCCTCATACAGACCGCCGCCCCAGACCCGCAACATGTTCATGTGCACGTCGGCGGCTGCCTTGAGCAGCGTCTCGTAGTGCTCGACCGTGATGCGCGTCGGGAACGAGTCGGTCGGGATCCAGTTGGCGCCCTTGGCGAAGATGCGCACGCCGTTGACGACGAACTCGAACGACTTGCCCCACTGGTCGGGCTGCTGGCGCAACTCGAGCGTGCGCAGGCCCAGACGCATCTCGCGCACGTCGAGCACCGTGGTGCCGTCCATCAACGTCACGCGCGCCGTGTAGAGCGGCTGTGCGCCGTAGCCGTTCGGCCACCAGCGCTGCGGCGCCGCGATCAGCACGGCGGCCCGCGCGCTGCCCTCGACAGGGAACTCGGTTTGATGGATGACGGCCACGCCATCGGGCGCGATCACGTCAAGTTGGATCTGCAGTGGCCTGGCGAGCTTGCCGGCCGCCGTCGCAGTGACCTGCACCGTCACAGCCTGGCCGTTCCAGATCTGGCGCACGTGAACGTCGTCGAGTCGGATGCTGTAGGCCTCGAGGCGGATATCCTTCCAGATGCCGATCGGCGGCAACTGAGGGCCCCAGTCCCAGCCGAAGTGGCACGGCGCCTTGCGCACGTAAGGGCCGCCGGGCAGCGCCTGAGGCACGCCGGGCATCTGGCGTTCGGCATGCTTGGTGGCGCAGCACTGCACCGACGAAGCGAAGTCGACCTGCAGGGTGTTTGGGCCGGGCTTCAACAGGCCTTTCACATCCCAGCGGTACTGTCGGAAGAGGTTCTCGGCCGTGCCAACGACGTGGCCGTTGAGGGTCACACCGGCCAGCGTGTCGAGGCCGTCGGCGACCAGCTCGACGCAATCCTGCGCGAGCGTCTCAGCCGTGACGTCGAACGTGCACAGGTACTGCCAGTCGGCTTCGGCCACCCACTGCACGCGGCGTTCGTTGTCGCCGACGAAGGGGTCGGCGATGCGGCCGGCTGCGAGCAGATCGGTGTGCACGCCGCCCGGCACCGTGGCGGGAAGCCAGTCCTCGGTGCCGACCTGCCGCATTTGCCAGCCTGAAGTGAGGGATTGTTTTTGCATGATGCGCCGATGATAGCAGGGAGCCTCGAACGTCGGGCAGTGAGGGATGGCATATGACGATCACGGCGAGCATCCCCGCCGAACCTGCGCGAATCGCGGAACGCCCCGGATCGTCGCGCCTAGACGCCGGCGATTTTCTCGAACAACAGGGTCTGATAGAGGATCGCGCCGGTGGCCAGACACTGTTGCAGGGCCAGGCTGCCCGCCGAGCTCGTGACAATCGACGCGCGCAGCCCGAGCTTGCGGCGCCAACCCAGGAGCCAGTGCGTCAGGCGTTCCGGCAGGGTGCGCAATTTGAGGTAGGGAGTGAGGTCGCGACGCTCGATCAGGCGGAGACCGGCCCGGCAGGCCAGGTCTGCCATTTCGCCAGCGGGCAGCAACGACGAAGCCAGCCAGCCTTCGCGGTACTCGGCCAGCACTTCGGCCTCGCGCACGCCGAGGCGACGTTTCTCGACGAGGAAGTCGTCGCAGACAAACAGGCGCCCGCCCGGCCGCAGCACGCGGCTCACCTCGGCCAAGAAACGCTCGGGGTGCGCGGAGTGGATGAACGACTCGATCGCGAACGCGAAGTCGAGGCTGGCGTCGACCAGAGGAAGATGGTGGTAGTCGCCGATCAGGATGGCATCTGGCGCGGCGGTCAGGTTGCGGCGCGCCTGGTTCGCCTGCACCGGGCTGAGCGTGATGCCCACCGCGCTGTAAGCGGATGTCAGGCGCGGCGCCAGATACATCAACGTGCCCCCCGTGCCGCACCCGAGGTCGCCGAGCGCCGGCGACGCCCGATCGATGCAGCGCACCTGATCGAGCACGAGCGAGTTCGTGTAGTTCAGGGCGGCGTCGAGGCTCGTGATGCCCTCCGCCCAAACCGAACGATGGACGGTCTGCGTGCCTCGATCTCCACCGAACAGGCGAAAGAATGCCGTGTTGACGTCATAGTACCGCCTGACGGCATCACGGTGTTGGTTGGAGGCAGGAGCGAGAGTCGGGGCCACAGCGACGCCACTTTACCGAGCCCGGCTGAGTCCAGGCTGAGACGGAGCAAATGAAAGACATGAGCCGCAGCTGGGCTGAAGCCGTTGCTGGCCAGCAACGGCTTCAGCCCAGTTGCGGAATCCGTGCCATCTGCGGCGAAGTATCCGTTTTACGCGCCGCTGCGGATATCGGAGACGCCGCCCTGTCGCCAGGCGATCTCGGTGAAGCGCGCCTGGCAGGCCTGGCCGGTTGGTGACTGGGCCGAGAAACCGAGGCGCGTCTCGGCGGGTTGCGCCCTGAAATAGCGCACCATGCGCCAGAACTGGCCGTCGCGCGAGTAGTGGAAGGCCCAACTCGAACCGTTGCGGCTGACGCGTAGATAGACCTCGCGCCCGTCGATCATGACGGAGTTGCAGTCGTCGGAGCTATCACGCGTGACCACCGACACGACCATGGGCTCGTTCTGCGGCGAGTATTCGAAGCACAGCTTGGCCCAGTGGGCATCGTCGCCGTAAATGAAGAGCACGCCGGCGTCATAGGTCGCGCCGAACTCGACGGCGACGCGGGCTTGCAACACGAAGTCCCCGGCGGGCGGCGTGAACAGGGCGACCGGCGCGTTCGAGGCCGTGACCTTGCCGGCCGGGTCGATGAACCAGTCGGTCAACGCGCCGGCCTGGATCAGCAGCCCGTGCGCGTCGGTCTTGTAGTCGACCGGCGTTCGCAGCCAGTTGAGGTCACCCGGGATCGTCGCCAACTGAAACGGGTCCATCGGCGGTCGGTTCCTTCTTGTGATGAGCGCCTACTGCTGATATGGATCGCGCGACTGCAGGAAGGCCAGGAGCATCGCCTTCTGCGGGCGGCTGTCAAGCCAGGCGCGGATCTCGCGCACGCGTTGATAGTCTTCTTCGCCAAAGCGCTCGCGATAGATCTGCTCGAGCGAGTGACGCGACTCGACGGCGCGGATCTTGTCCTGCCAGGGTTGAGTGAACAACTGATTGACCCGATCCTGCAAGCCGTGACAGCGCACGCTGGCCCACTCGCCCTCGTCGAACCAGACGCCGTTGCAGTGCGCGCACCGCTCGACGAAGAAACGGGCCCCCGGAAGGATGTGATAGCGCGTCAGGAAACGCCTGCAGGTCGGGCAGAGTTTCAGGTTTTGCGTATCGGCTACCGGTGTCTCGTCGATCGTCAGCTCGGGGGCCGGCTTCACCTCTCGCCCCGTCACCCAGGTCAGATAGGCGTTCGAGTCGATCCACACGCCATGGCAGGTGGAGCAGCCAAAGATGGGCGGCTCCTCAGGCGCGATGGCAGGAGCGCTGAGCGGTGTGTCGCAGTTTGGGCATTGCATGATGAACTGCTCGTATCCTTTGAAGACGCATATTCTAGCGGCTTCGCGAACGATAGGAATGGTCAGGCCAAGGGTCGCTCGAACGACGGCACGGTCAGCCGGTCATGGTAGGCCAGCACGTCGGCGACTTCGGGATGGATATCGCGCGGGCCGTACGCCGCGACTGGCTTGCAGACGGCATAAGCAGAGCTGGTGCGTTCGTAGAGCGCCACCCATCTGCGATAGCGCATCTCGGCGGCGTCATCTTCCCACGGGAAGACGCCAGGCGGATTATCCATGTCGCAGCGCCAGGGCTTCGGCGTCAGACGGGCGCGAAAGCAGCCCTGCGCCTGGCACAGCCGCACATAGAGCGGATCGCTCCCGACGGCCTGCAACAACTCGAGGGTGTCGCTGCGCGTCGGGTCGAAGAGCTCGTTGGCAATCAGGCCGCGCAGGCCCGCCGCCGTCCGGTAGACGCGCACGCCCAGAAACGGATTGCGCCGCGCCCACTGCTCGATGCGCTCGAGGTAGGGAGTCGCCGGGTCTTTTGGTTTGCCGCCGAAGAGCTTGCCGATCAAACCGCCGCCCAGTTCCTTCTCAGGGATATCGACGTCAAAGAACAGCGTCCGCGCCGCGTTCAGCACTTGCGCGCCGTACTGATTGCGCGTGATCAGGGCGGCATCGCCGCCCGCCCGATCGCGGATGCCGTCAAGGATCTCTTCACGCAACGGGCGCTGATCGCCGTAGCCATAGCGATCGAGCGGCTGGCCAGCGCGGACCTTCTGCACGATCGACGCGACCCGGGCCTCAGCCCGCGCCTGCGCCTCGGAGAGCAGCTGGTCGGACCAGCCCCAGCAGGCGATGTTCCTCGTTTGGCCGTTCGGTGCTTGCGCCACCTGCGAACGGCGCGCCCAATAACGCGGGATCTTCATGTGAGTCTGGCTTCCGGGCTAGACGGGATCCGGCATGGCATAGGCCGTGATCTTGGCGAAGAGGCGCTCAGCCAGGAAGTGGCTGGCCGCGCCAAGCTCGTCGTGGATTAACACGGCGTCGGCGCGATAGGCGGCGACTTTGTCGGGGCTCCATTGAGGCGGCGGCGGCTGGAGGTTCGTGATCCGGTCGGCGAGCTTCACCATCCAGATCTCGCGCGGCTGCAAGCGGATGCGGTCGATGCTGTCGCGCAACCGGAGCGAGTGCGGCAGATCCTGGTCCTTCGTCAGCGCCTGAACGCCATCAGCAACGCGAGGTCCGAAGCCATCCTGGATCGCGTCGATCGTGACGGCCGTGTCCTCGACGACGTCGTGAAGCACCGCGCAGACGACCGCGAGGTCCGCGTCGCATTCGGGCTCGCGCGCGACGGCGGCCATGATCTCCATGCTCACCACGCTGATGTGCCAGAGGTAGGGAAAGTGGCTGCCCGTCATGATCTGGCCCTGGTGGGCCTGGGCGGCGAAACGATAGGCCTCAATGTAGCGATCCTGTGACCAGGCCGACATCGTCTCCTCCTCGCTCCGCCGGACTTAAGGCTCAAGCAAAAACGTATCGAGGTCCGACATCTCGACGACAGCTGCCAGCAGCTGGCGCGCTTCCTCGCCGACGGCGACGGCGCTCGCCTGCCAGCGTGGGCTATGTCTGAGCAGATCGTAATGCCAAAGCGCCAGGCGCCGCAAGACCGCTTCACGGGTCTCGCCCTCGCACAGCAACCATTCGCGCAAGCGGGCATGCGTGGCGTTGCCAAACGGCTGGACGGCGGCATCGGCGCGTTCGGCACTGGAGCTGCCCCAGCTCAGCCAGAAGGACGAGAAGGTGGCATTGCCGGCGTCATCGATGCCCTCCACGAGGGCATGACGCCACAGCGCGACCAGGCCGTCGACGAAGCGTTCGCCGGTTTCCTCGATGCTGGGCTCAGAGTCGCGGTCAAAAGTGTCGCTGTACCAGAGCGTCCAGGGCGACACCGATAAGGGCCGGCGTGGGTCAGGCGTCGTCATCGGCGTGGCTCAAAGGCGGCAAAACTGGTGATTTCATGCGCGCAGTATAGGTGTGGTCGGCTTTCTACGCCCACACTCACCTCACCATAATACTATATGGTACTAACGATATAGTATAAGTGCTATAGGTTCTGTGGTATACTGACCGTGTAAGGGTTAGGAGGAAACGTTGTCTCTGAAACACGCCATCCTGGGCTTCCTCTCGCTGAAGCCTCTGACCGGTTACGACCTGAAGAAGGCCTTCGATCAATCGGTCAGCCATTTCTGGCCCGCCAACCAGAGCCAGATTTATCGCACCCTGGCCGAGCTCGACGCCGACGGACTCGTCGAGAAGGAAGTTATCGCGCGCGAAGAGCGGCTCGATATGAAGCGCTACTCGATCACCGAACAGGGTCGCCAGGCGCTCCGTCAGTGGCTGTCCACGCCCCTGCCCACTCAGGAGACCCGCGAGCCGCTTTTGATCCAGGTCTTCTTCGCTGGCATGCTCGCGGACTCTGAGTTGCTGCCCGTGCTCGAGCACCATCTGCGCGACATCGAAGCCCAGGTGGCGTTCTTCGGCGAGTTGTATCGCGCGTCGCTCGCCCAGGTCCCAGCCGATGCGCCGTCGCGGGCGTCATTTTTGAGCCTGCTGACGCTCGAGTATGCGTTGGGAACCTTTGCCCAGGCGCGGGACTGGCTGCGGTCCGCGATCGGGCGCCTCAAGGCGGGCGACTACACGCCAGCCGACGTATCCACGCTCGTCGCGCCACGGGCCTAGTTCAAGCGGAGGCATCATCATGACATCCTCGTGGCGGAACATCGTCATCTTCAGCCTTGTCGTCTTCGGCGGCGGCTTTCTCGGCGTGGTCGTCAACCGCGCGACGGGCGCCGCGAACCCGATGGAAGGCCTGGGCACGTTGATCTGGCTCGTCAGCCCGTTGGTGGCCAACCTGCTTTTGCGTTGGCTCGGCGGCGATGGCTGGCGCGACGCCGGCTTCGGCCTGGGCGATCGACGCGCCTGGCCCGCCTACCTGGCGGCGCTAGTGGTACCGGTTCTCGTCGCCGGAGTCGCTCTGGCTGCTGCCCTGGCGGCAGGCGTCGTCACGTTCAACGCGGCGGCGATGGATGGGGGCGTTGTGGTGGCCGCTGTCGGAACGGCCTTCGCGGGGTCGGCCGTCAAGAACGTCTTCGAAGAGTTCGCCTGGCGCGGTTACCTCACTCCCAGGCTGGAGGCCCTGCGCGTGGCGGCGCCGCTCGCCTGGTTGATCACGGGCGTGATCTGGGCCGGTTGGCACATCCCTTACTACCTGTACTTCTTCGATCAGCAGGCGCTGGCGCAACACACGTCGCTGAGCCCCGTGGGCCTGATCCTGCTCGCGCTTGTGCTCCTTCCGCTGCAGGCGATCGTTTACGCCGAGATTCGGCTGTGGAGCGGCTCGGTCTGGCCAACATGGCTGATGCATGGCGTCGCCAATGCATTGAGCCTGCCGCTTGTCGCCGGCGGCTTCGTCTCAAGCGCCACGGGCTTCGGCATCATCCTCGCCCCCGGCACCGAGGGCGTGCTGTACAGCCTGCTGATGGGCGCCGTCGGCCTCGCGCTCTGGCGCGCCCGCACGGGTGGGAAGACGAATGACGAACGACGAAGGACGATGGCCGAGAGCTTTTCTGGATGAGAAGATTTCTTGGCCGCGGATTTCGCGAATGACGCGAATTGAAGAGTTGAAGTCATTTTGAAATCGGCTCCGAACAACCATTCGCGAGATTCGCGGCCAAACGCCCCTATATCCCTGTCAGACAAGCCACTGAAACGTCTCGGGCAACCTTCGTCATTCGTCGTTCGTCATTCGTCTTCCGGTACCCCACCGTGATCTTCATCACTAGACGCTGAGGCGCCCGTGCGCCTACGCTCAGGCCATGGATTTTCCGGCGTTTGCTAGAGATCGGGTACTGTCGGCCAAGCAAGCCATGGGCCTGATCGGCTCACACGAGCGAGTCTTCCTGAGCGGCAACGTCTCGGTGCCGCACAAGCTGTTGGCCGCGCTGGTCGAGCGCGCGCCAGGCCTGAAGAACGTCGAGATCGTGCAGGTGCTGACCATCGGCAAGGCCGACTACGCGGCGCCGGAGATGAACGGGCACCTGCGGGTCAACACGCTCTTCATCAGCGACAACGTGCGACCCGCTGTGAACGCCGGCCGTGCCGACTTCACACCGTGCCTGCTCTCTGAGGTTCCGAACCTCTTCCGCTGCGATCGCCTGCCGCTCGATGCTGTGCTGATCATGGTCTCGCCGCCCGACGAACACGGCTTCTGCTCGTTCGGCACCGAGGTCGGGGTGACCAAGCCGGCGGCCGAGTCGGCACGACACATCATCGCCGAGATCAACCCGCGCATGCCGCGCACGCACGGCGACGCCTTCATTCACGTCAGCAAGTTGAGCGCGATGGTGCCGGTCGATTACCCGCTGCCCGAGGTGCGCATGGCCAGCGTGGGCGATCCGATAGGCGATCGGATCGCCGACCACGTGGCCGCCTTGATCCCCGATGGCGCCACGCTGCAGCTGGGCATCGGCGCGATCCCGGATGCCGTGCTCTGCCGCCTGGGCGATCGCCGTCATCTGGGCATCCACACCGAGTTGTTCTCGGACGGCGTGATCGATCTCGTCGAGCGCGGCGTGATCACTGGCGAGCGCAAGTCGCTGCACCCCGGCAAGATCGTGGCGGGTTTCTTGATGGGCTCACAGCGCCTTTACGACTTCGTCAACGACAACCCCATCATCGAGCTGCACCCGACCGACTACGTCAACGATCCCTTCATCGTTTCGCAGAACCGGCGCATGGTGGCGGTCAACTCGGCCATCGAGGTCGACCTGACCGGTCAGGTCTGCGCCGACAGCATCGGCACGCGCCTCTACAGCGGCGTCGGCGGCCAGATGGACTTCATCTACGGCGCCGCGCGCTCGGTCGACGGGATCCCGATCATCGCTCTGCCCAGCGCGCTGCGCCGGCCCGACAAACCGTCAGTCAGCAAGATCGTGCCGACGCTCAACCTCGGCGCCGGCGTGACGACCTCGCGCAACCACGTGCACTACGTCGTCACCGAGCACGGCGCGGCGGACCTGTACGGCAAGTCGATCTCCGAGCGAGCCCGCGCCCTCATCAGGATCGCGGACCCCGAGTTCCGCGACGTGCTCACCGCCCAGGCGCGAGAGTTGAACTATCTCTAGCGAAGAAGAGACGGGCCCGCGGGCCCGTTTTTTGTCACTCCCTCAACGAACCAGAGACAGCGCCGGCACGATCAAGATCCACGTCAGTCGGGCCAACCCCGGGTCGATGTAAGCGATGCCGATCGACAACAAAAAGATCGCGGGGGTGGTCAGGACGCCCATGAAAGTGTGCCGACGTGAGCTGGGTGGCTCCTCGATCAGCCGGTGGGACGACGCATACCACCACTGAGCGCCCGAGAGCAGGCCCGTGAGCGTCATCACCAGCGCATAGAAGATCGTGGCCGTGCGGTTGCCGCTCTCGCTCAGCACCGCCGTCGGGAACGGCACGAAGGCGATGGCCATCAGGAGCAGGAGATTCAAATACAAAAAGCGCCGGTCAAAGCTCGTCAGATGGCTGAAGCGTCGATGGTGAACGAGCCAGTAACTGCCGATGACCAGGAAGCTGATGATGAAGCCCAGGATCTTCGGAGCGACCTCGAGCAGAGCCTGGAACAGCTCGTCATTGGAGAGCGATCCGGCCTCCACCGGCAGGCGGATCTCCAGGGCCAGCAGCGTGATCGCGATCGCGAAGACGGCGTCGCTGAAGAAGACCAGCCGATCCAGAGCGATTTTTTCTTTGTGGTTCGGTTGAGCCATCCCTTCCTCCCGGGTCGGTATCGGAAATTCATATGTTCGTCAAACAATCGATACGATATCTTTCGGTCGCACAGTTGTCGAGTGCTCGTTCAACCGCCTCTTTTCTACCAACTGCCATCCGCATGGATGCCACGCACCACCTGGGACCCCGACTATGAATCCTCGATCCATCGAAAACTCTTCGTCTGCCGTCCGTCCGACACAACCGGCCTGGCGCGCGCTGATCGAGCGGCAACCGCTATGGTCCGCCTGCGCGGCCTTCGTGATCTACCTCACCGTCTCGACAGCCCTGGGGCTCGCGGCCATCGCCTGGTTCCCGCAGTTCCAGCCGGAGTTCGTGGCGCTGCTCGCTCTTTCGGTATTGGTGGCGCTGGCGCTCACGGTTCTGGGCTGGTGGCGTGCCGCTGGCTTCACCCTGCCGGCTGAGTGGCGCGCGATCGGTCTGCTTTGGTTCCCGTTCGCCGTGGTCTTGATCCTTCCGTTCATAATGGGGATCAAAACAACCGATTGGGGCACGTTCTTCTATCTCGTCGTCGGCTACGCGTTGACCGGCTTCATGGAAGAAGGCCTCATGCGCGGCATCGTCCTGCGGATGCTCAAGCCGCTCGGCGTCAACCGCAGCGTGGTGATCTCGTCGTTGCTGTTCGGCTTGATGCACGTCGGCAACCTGTTGTACCGCAATCCCCTTATTGTGTTGGCGCAGATGGTCGGCGCCTTCGTGCACGGGGTCGGCCTGGCGTCGATCCGCTTGCGCACGAACACGATCTGGTTCGTGGTCGTGCTGCATGCCCTGCATGACCTGTTCTTGCAGTACTCGAACTTCCCCATCATCCCGCTGGATGTGGTTCAGGTGACGTTGCTCATGCTCTACGGCCTCTATCTGCTCCGCAGCTGGAAGGGCCCCGACCGCGCGCAGTACGAGGCCGTCGCTCCGCGCGCCTGAGCCACCCGGACGTTTGGCCGCGGATGACGCGGATGTCACGGGTCCTGTTGGCGACAGCGACTTGATAACCCTCAGGACACCCCATTTGATCCGTGAAATCCGCGAAATCCGTGGCCAAACCCTTCGTCATGGCCTCAGCGCCACGATTGCCATAAATTGGACCAGGTTGACCTTCATCACCCGTATGGGTGAACAATGATACTTGTGGGTGATATGGGCCGGACCTAGGCTCAGGGTTGGAGGAACAAAGCCTATGAGCCATGGAACGGTACGCATCGACCCTGAGCGCTGCAAGGGCTGCCAGCTCTGCACGACAGCCTGCCAACACCACCTGCTCGGGATCAACCGCGAGACCCTGAACCTCAAGGGCTTCCACCCTGCCCAGTTGAACGATCCCCTCGGACGGTGCACGGCCTGCGCGCTCTGCGCCGTCATTTGTCCCGACGTCGCTATCACGGTGGTGCGGTATGCCCCCACCGCCCGGACGCCGGTCGGAGCCTGACCCCATGCCAGTCGAACTCATCAAGGGCAACACCGCGATCGCGGAGGCCGCGTTGCGCGCCGGCCTCGACGCCTACTTCGGGTATCCGATCACGCCGCAGACCGAGCTGCTCGAGCATCTGGCCCGACGCATGCCCGAACTCGGGCGCGTCTTTCTGCAGGCTGAGAGCGAGATCGGCGCGATCCACATGGTCTATGGCGCGGCCTGCGCCGGCGCGCGGGCGATGACCTCGTCGTCGAGCCCGGGCGTGAGCCTGATGGCCGAGGGCCTGTCGTACATCGCCGCCAGCGACGTGCCGATGGTGCTGGTCGATGTCATGCGCGGCGGCCCGGGCCTGGGCAACATCGCCCCGGCGCAGCAGGACTACTTTCAGATGGTCAAGGGCGGCGGGCACGGCGGCTACCGGCCGATCGTGCTGGCGCCGGCCACGGTACAAGAGGCGATCGACCTGACCTACGCGGCCTTCGAGCTCGCCGAGCGCTACCGCACCATCGTCGTCATCCTGACCGACGGCACCCTGGCCCAGATGATGGAGCCGGCCGAGCTGCCGCCGATGCGCGAGCGCGGCTCGCCGGTCAGTAAGGCCTGGTCCCTCTCGGGCGCCAAAGGCCGCGAACGCCGTGTCTTCACCAGCGTGCACATGTCGCCCGAGGAGGGCGAAGCCTTCGTGCATCAGAGCGCGCGCAAGTGGGACGAGATCACGGCCAACGAACGCCGCTGGGTCGCGGATCGCGTCGAAGACGCCGAGTGGTTGCTGGTCGGCTTCGGCACAGCCGGGCGTGTGGCACAGAGCGCGATGCGCGCGGCGCGGGCCGAGGGACACAGGGTCGGCGTGTGGCGGCCGGTCAGCCTCGCGCCCTTCCCGACGGCTGAACTCAAGTCCCTGGCTCCGCAATTGCGGGGATGCCTGGTGGTGGAGATGAACACCGGCCAGATGATCGAGGACGTGCGCCTGGCCTTCGACGGCCGAGTGCCGGTTTCGTTCTTCGGCCGCTGCGGCGGCGTGGTGCCGGTGCCCGAAGAGGTATTGGAGGCGGTTCACACGCTGGTCGAGACGTCAAAGGAGGTTGTATGTTGACGGCTGACGCGCCCGAACTACAGGTGGTCTTCGAACGGCCCGGGGCGTTGACGGAGACCGATACCCACTACTGCCCGGGATGTACCCACGGCGTCGCGCATCGGTTGGTCGCCGAGGTGATCGACGAGCTCGGCATTCGGGAGCGCACGATCGGCGTGGCGCCGGTCGGCTGCGCTGTGTTCGCGTACAACTACTTCAACGTCGATTTCGCCGAGGCCGCGCACGGGCGCGCGCCGGCGATGGCCACCGGCCTCAAGCGCGTGCACCCCGAGGCCGTGGTCTTCACCTACCAGGGCGACGGCGACCTGGCCTCGATCGGCATCGCCGAAGCGCTTCATGCCGCGGCGCGGGGCGAGCACCTGACGACGATCTTCATCAACAACGCGATCTATGGCATGACCGGCGGACAAATGGCGCCGACCAGCCTGCCCGGCCAGCGCACGTCGTCATCACCGTGCGGCCGAGACGTCGAGACGATGGGCATGCCCCTGCGCATGGCCGAACTGCTGGCGACGCTGCCGGGCGTGGCCTATTCGGTGCGCCGCAGCCTGCACAATCCGAAGAACATCCTCCAGGCCAAGAAGGCGATCAAACGCGCCTTCGAGATCCAGCTCGAGGAGCGTGGCTTCAGCTTCGTCGAACTGCTCTCGACCTGCCCGACCAATTGGGGCCTGAGCCCGAGCGAGGCCATGAGCTGGGTCGAGGAGCGGCTTGTGCCCTTCTATCCGCTCGGCGACTACAAGGTGATCGGATGATGCACACCACCACCGAATTCCTCATCGCGGGCTTCGGCGGCCAGGGCGTGCTCCTGACCGGCCAGGTCTTGGCCTACGCCGCGCTCGAGGCCGGCAAGCACGTCACCTGGATCCCGTCGTACGGGCCCGAGATGCGCGGCGGCACGGCCAACTGCACTGTCGTGATCTCCACCGAGCCCATCGGCGCGCCGTTGGTGCGCAACCCCACTGTCGTGATCGCGCTCAACCAGCCGTCGTTCGACAAGTACGAGCCGATCGTGCGCGTTGGCGGGGTGCTGGCCGTGAACGCCTCACTGACCAACCGCCCGCCTGCGCGGACCGACATCCGCATCATCGCGCCGCACGCGACCGAGATGGCTGAGCGGGCCGGCAGCGCCAGGGTGGCCGGCATCGTCCTGCTCGGCGCTGCCGTCGCCGCCACGGGCGTCCTCGAGCTCGGCGACATCGAGCTGGCGCTCGACAAGCACCTGCCCGCCAAGCACCGCGATCTGCTGCCGGTTAACATCGCGGCGCTCTGGGCCGGGGCGGAGTTGGTGGCGGAACCGGAGATCTGAGGGCGTCTGCGGCGTTGACCCATGACGAAGAACGAACGCCGAAGGTTGGAGGGCCGTTCAACCTTCGGCGTTTTGTGATTTGCGGGGCAGCGTGGATGGGCTCAGAAGGACAGCCGCGTTGGCGGGCGATGGCCGGGTTGACGGGCGATGGCCGCGTTGACGGGCGATGGCTGCGCCTCGCCTCTCCGTCCATGTCATCCAGAGCGCCTGACCTTCCCGAAGCACAACCAACTGAAATGAGCGCGAAGGATCGCCCATCGGACTCATCGGCCGGGGGACCCACAGCCTCCATGGCTCACGAGTCGGATGGGCGATCCTTCGCGCTCATTCGGCGCGCCTCAGGGCGAAGGAGGTGCGGCGCTCTGGATGACAGTGGGGGCAAAGGGGTTTGGCGCGGCCAACAGGCACCACTGGCCATCCCTCGCGATTTCGCGTTCGCGCGCTCTCTCGATCTCGCGCCTCTCGATCCCGCGCTCCTCGATCGCCCCGTCTCGCGCTCGCGTCACTTTTCGACAGGCAGCCAGAACTCACAGACCACGCCGGAGGCGCGGACGACGTTTTCCGGCAGGTAGACCTCGAGCTCGGGTGTGAGGGCGTGGCGATAGCCCGAAGCGGGAAGCCATTCGGTGAACGCATACTTCTCGGCAGCGACGAGGGCATCGGGCATCGGGCCCGGGTTGCGAAAGACCGCCCAGGTGGCGGCCGAAACCTGGTAGCTCTCGAGATCGCCGCGAACGCCCAGGCGATCCGACTCGATGGCGATCATGTAGGGGAAGGCGCGATTGGCGGGGTCGGCTTCGACCCGCGACACGCCAAGGATGACGCTCTGGGTCTCACGTCCCAGCTGGCCCTCACGCAGCCGCTCGAGGTCGATCAGCAGCCCGCCAGCCGACGAGCTTTGCCAGAAGGCCCCAAATTGAGCGGTGTCCTGCCCCGAGATCCAGGTCGAGCGGCCCAACACCGTGAACGTCGAGCGAGACTGAATAACCACGTCGATGGGCATGGGTCGTTCCTTTCGGGGTGCAGGGACGAGCGGTCAACGATCAGGCCGTGACATCCTTGATCATATAGCGATCCCCGTTTTCGACACGATCGTCTTTCCAGCCGTGTTGCCGATAGAAGGCGTAGGCCTTCAGCGACGGGTCGAGGTCGGTGGTCAGCCAGATGCGGCCCCAGCCCTGCGCCGCCAGCCAGCCCTCGACCTCACGCAGCAAGCGCGACCCGAGCCCGCGGCCGACGTACTCGGGCAGCAGCGCGATCACCCACATCTCACCGGTCGTGCGATTGCCCATCGCGAACCCGACGACCCGGCCCTTGTCTTCCCACAGCCAACCCGCATGGCTCGCCCCAAGCATGCCTGCGACAGACTCAGGCGTGATGCCCAGCCGCTCAAGTTCCTCGAGCGTCATGGCGTTCTCGTGCGTCGCCACGCGCACTTCGAACAGCGCGGGGATGTCGGTGTGTGTGATGGGGCGGAGGTGCATTCGAGGAGCGAGGGGCGGGGCGCGAAGAGCGAAACCGAAGCGATCTGGCGCGGCAGCCGCGCGCAGAACAAAACGCGCCTCGCGCCCCGCCCTACGAAATGCCGCAGTCCTTGAACGCGACCTCGACCTGCTTGAGGAAGTCGTGTTTGCCTTCAGGCGTGCGGATGTCGGTGTCGGCGACCGAGATCTGGTAGATCGGGATCTCGTGCTTCAGGCGACAGACCTGCGGGAACGTCGAGTAGTAGGCGTTGAGCCCGGCCAGGAACTGGAGGCTGATGCCCGACTCCTCTTTGCGGCCGCGCGCCTTGATGCGATTGAGCAGGATTGAGACGTCGGACACCTCGAGCATGAAGATCAGGTCGGGCCGCGGCAAGTCGCGGTTGAGCCGATTGAAGTACTCGAAGTACAGGTCGAGCTCGCGGTCGTCCATGTGGCCGAGGCCGTGCAGGTACTTGGCGAAGATCTCGGGGTCTTCATAGAGCGACCGATCCTGCACGCAGCTCTTGGGCACCGTGCGGATCAACTCATGATGCTCGGCGCGACGCATCAGGAATTCGAGCTGCAGCGTGAACGACCAGCGCCGCATGTCGGCATAGTAGTCTTTGAGGAAACGGTTGTCGATCACGGGCTCGTCGAAGAGCTCGAAGCCGAATTCCTGGCTGATCAATTTGGCCGCCGTCGTCTTGCCGGCGCCGATGTTGCCCGCCATGGCCACGAAGGCCTTGCGCTTGAGGTCCACTGTGTCGCTCTCCTGCCGGGAGTCAGGCCAGCGTTTTGATGAAGCTGACCCGCGTCGCTGCGTCCCAGATCGGGCCGCGGCGGACCACATGGTAGCCGAGTTTGAGGTTGAGTTCAACGACGGCGGCGTTCGACTCGAGGGTGTGCGTGTAGATCGCGCCGACGCCTCGACGACGCGCATCGACTTCGAGATGGCGCTTGAGGGCCATGGCCCAGCCACGCCGGCGACAGGCAGGCTCCACCCACAACTGAAAGACTTCACAGAACCGGCCATCGGCCGGGAACAGGCTTCGGTCGAGCTCGAGGAAGATGGAGCTTTCGGCCAGGCGCTCGCGCGGCTCGGTCTCGAGGTCCCGATAGCGTGCCAGGAGCATGGACGCGGGCGACTCTTTCCCACTCATGCCGACCCAGGCGACCTTGTCAGGGTCGTTGAGGTAGCGCGCGATCTTCGCCGCATGGGTTTCGGCCTCGGCTGAACTCGGCTGCCACGGCGAAACGCCAAGGAGCGCGTCCTCGGCATTGCCGGTCGCCAGGTCGGAGGCCACCAGGAAGCCGAGATCGCTGGTCGTGGCGAGGCGGATGCGGCCGGGTTCAGCGTGCAAGCCCATAACGCCAGTAGGGAACGCCCCAGCGCTCGACAGTGGCCTCAAGTGTCATGCCGACCTTCTCGGCCACGCGGCGCGAGCGGTCGTTGCCCGCGCGGATGAGGCTGACGAGACGGGTCTGTCCGGCTTGCCCGAAAGCGAAGTCGCGCACGGCGCAGGCGGCCTCGGTAGCCAGGCCCCGGCCCCAGACGTCGCTGCGCAGGTCGTAGCCCAGTTCCGCGACGACAACGCCGTCAGGCAGAGTCATCACCTCGAGGCCACAGTCTCCGACCAGCTCGCCCCGCGTCTTGTCGATGAGAGAGAACAGACCCCAGCCGTGCTCGGCCTGATGCTCGAGGTTGCGCCCGAGCCAATCGGACATCTGAGCGTGGTCGAACGGCTCGGCCGCGAAGGCCGCCATCACCTGCGGGTCGCTGAAGATGCGCCAGAGCGCCGCGAAGTCGTCGGCGCGCATCGGCCGAAGGATCAGGCGCCCAGTCTCGAGAGTTGGGCCGGGCTGGCCCTGCTTCTCGAGATACACGAGCGTGGTCGTGGCGTTGAGCGACTCGATCCGCTGACGGACGTAGCCGAGTTTCTCGTACAGGCGCAGGTTGCGCATGCTGCGGTCGCCGGTGAACAACTCGTAGCGGGCCGCTCCAGCGAAGCGCGCTTCGATCGCCGTCATGAGACGCGTGCCGAGGCCGCGGCCCTGGGCTGAAGGATGGACGATCAGGCGGCCGATGTAGCAGGTGCCCTCGCGCTGATGGGCGCGCACCGAGCCGGCAATCACGTTGTCGACCACGGCCTTGAGCACGATCTGGCGCTCGAACTCGGCCTGCATCTGTTCGAGCGTCTGCGTCAGCGGCGGCAGGGTCTCATCGCCATAGAGCGCGGCCTCGCTTGAGTACGCCAGTTTCTGCAAGGACAGGATCTCGGCGGCGTCCTCGACGTTAGCGGGCAGGATTTCCATCAGGGCTTCGCTCCCTTGAGCCGGGCCGCAACGATCGGGAGCGCGGCGGCCTTGTCGGTGTTGTTGACGTCCAGCGTGTCGATGCCCAGGTCCGGCAGGACGTACAACTCCAGGGCCTTGCGCATCTCATAGAACGCGACCATGCCGTCGAAGCCGCGCACGCCGTTCGCCTGACCCCAGGCCTGACGTGTGACGTAGCCGACGACGAAGTTGAGCCAGTCGGCAGGGCGCTCGCGAGCGGCGTGCTCGAGCGTGGCGCGCGTGTCGGGCTGCCAGAGGTAGATGAGCAACGGATCGAGAGGCGCGACGGTTTCGGCCAGGCGGCGCAGATGCTCGGCCGCCTCCTCGGGCGCGACGTTGTGTTTGGCCAGCAGAACCGTCAACGGGTTCTGCAGGAAACAACTCTCGAGGATGACGACTTCTGGCGCCGCTTGTGCCTTCGCGACGAAGCGCGCCCAGCGATCGATGGCCAGCCTGCAATAGGTCGCGGGCAACGGCGTCTCGTAAACGTCGTGTCGGGCCAGTTCATCGAGCAGCCCCACTGAGAGCGGCGGCGACGCGCGCTGTTCGAGCAGCCGAAACGGGATGAAGCGGTCGTCTCCGATAACTTCGACGCCTGTCTCGAGCACGGCGCGCTCTTCGGGATAGCGAGTCAGCAATCCCTCGAAGTCTTGGGCCGTGTAGTGGGCGACCATCTCGTAATCGGCCGGATGGTTGAGGTCGCCCTCGATCACAAGACGAACAGGCACGCCGCGCGTGGCGAGGAGGCGTTGGACGTCGCCGGCCAGCGTGGTCTTGCCCGAACCGGGCACGCCTTCGATCAGGATCAGCCTGTGGCGGCTCATGGACCAGTCAGGCTACCTGGATCTTGCCGGTCAGGCCGCACCACCAGCGGATGCAGGCGTGGCCGAAGTCGACAGGCTCCTGGTACATCATCGGGCAACCGCCGGCGATGACCTGCAGGCCCGCGGCCCGGCCCGCCGCGACGGCCGCCTCCGAAACGCTGTTGCCCATCGAGCGATGCATCCATACGCGCCTGACGCCCGCCGCGATGCACTGCTGCACGATCTGCTCGGTGACGGCCGGCGTGGTGACGATGACGACTCCGTCGACGCCGCCCGGGATCGAGCCGACGTCGGGATAGCAGACCCTGCCATCGATCTCGGCCGCGTTCGGGTTGATGGCAAACACGGTGTGCCCCGTGGCCTCCAGTTTCTCGCAGATGCCCTTTGCCGTGCTATCCGTTGAGCGCGACACACCGGCGACGGCGATGCGCTTCTGACTCAAAAACTCGCTTGCAAGTTCGGCTGCTGTGCTCATGTTCATTCCCTATTGAAGTAGCCCGATGAGTCTAACGCATGCCCCGGTTTCCTCCGTCGGTTCCTTCCACAAACTGGACTGTGCTGAGGCGATTTGCGTGTTTCATCGGCGCGTAGAGTTGTCGAATGTTCTCTACGCAGACAGGGGCGTGAAGTGTCAAACGATCAGCTTCGAGAGACGAGCCGATGGGTCACGCCATGGTTGCGTGAGCAGCGATCACACGACGACCGAGGGCATCTACGCGCGGAAGGCACACCGGGCTGGGATGCGGCACGGCCAACCCTCGACACGACAGGAGGGCAGACACAAAGTCGGTCGAGCGCCTGGCCCGGCTGCCGCCGTGAACCAGCGGCCATGAGGGATAGGTGGGCCTATCGGTTGTCGTAAGCGAGGTTCGGCACGCTGTTTGTCGGGCCGACGAAGAGTCTCATCCGCTATACTTGCATGCCGGCCAGCGCGGACGAGCTCCTCGACGGTCGGCTGAACGTGACCGACTCCATGCGTGACATCCTGCAACTGACCCGAGACAACCGCCTGATCGCGTTCTCCCTGTTTTTCTGGGGGCTTGGCGACGGCCTTTTCTATTACATCCAGCCTCTGTACCTCAAGCAACTCGGCGCTGACCCGGTCGCCACGGGCACCGTCCTGTCGATCGCGGCGTTGGTAGCCGCGTTGTCGCTGATCCCGGCCGGCACCATCGCCGACTACTTCGGCAGACGGCCGGTCGTGATCGTCGGTTGGGCGCTGGGCGCCGTCGGGGCCGGGCTGATGTATCTCGCGACCGACCTGACCGTGTTCACGATCGGGCTGATGATCTACATGGGCACGGGTTTCGTCATCGCTCCGCTCAATGCCTACATCTCCGAGGCGCGTGGCAAGCAGAGCGTGCAGCGCGCCCTGACGCTGGTCTCGGCGGGGTTCATGGCCGGCGCCATCGTGTCACCGACGCTCGGCGGCATGCTGGCCAGCGCCTTTGGGCTGCGCTCCGTGTACGGCATCGCGTGCGGCCTGTTCGTCATCTCGTGTCTCGCGCTGGTGCCGCTCTCGCCGCAGCCTGTGGTCAGGCCCACCGTCGGCGGGACGCGGTATGGTCCGCTGCTTCGCAACAAGCCGTTCCTGCAATTCCTGCTGCTCTACTTCGCCGCGCTCGTGGCGATCCACCTCAGCCTGCCGTTCGCGTCGAACTTCATCGTCGATGTGCACGGCCTGAACACCGATGCCGTCGGCCTGCTCGGGTCGTTCAACTCACTCGGGGCGTTGATCCTCAACCTGGCATTGGGGCACACCGTGCCGCGCCGCGGCTTTGTGCTCTCGCTGGCCTTCATGGTGTTGTGGGGAACGCTGTTTCTGGGGTCGGGTGACTTCGCCATCCTGGCGGCGGCGTACATGCTGCGGGCGGGCGCCAACCTCGCGCGCAACATGGGCTCCGCTCAGCTGGGGCGCATGGTCGCGCCTTCCGAACTCGGCCTCGCCTACGGTATCGCCGAGACGGTGCCCGCCACCGTCCTCACGATCGCGCCCCTGCTCGCCGGTTTTCTATACGCCAATTCCCCGGCGCTGCCCTTCCAGGTCAGCCTCGTGGCCTGCGTGGCGGCTCTTGCGCTGGCCTGGTGGCTCGCCCCGCGGCGCGACGCCCAGACGATCGACGCCAAACCGGCCGACATCGTCTGAGGCCATACGCGGCGGCCGGCTCCCGGCCTCAGTGAGACACGAGGAAGTGCTTGTGGTTGCCGAGGACCATGACGTACGGCGCCTGCAGCCGCGACATGCTCGTGCCAGACGCCAGGCAATCGATCGTCACGTTTTGCAGCACGACACCCGCGAAGCCCTCCAGAACCCTGAGCTTGCGATCAGGGCTCATGATCGTGCCCGAAAACACGTAAGGCCCCGCGTAGACTTCGCCCTGGATCGGGATCTTGAAGTTGTCGTTGGCCCTGAGCGCGTAATTCAACGACGCCTGATCACGCGGAATGATGGCCACCAACTCGTTGCCGTACACAAGCGCCCACGGCACAGTCGGCCGGGCCGGCACGTCGAGCCTGCCGGTCGAGGTCACCTGGGGTTGGTCGACCCGTATCGCTCGCGCATCGCCGGAGACGAGATTGAAAGCCAGGCGTTCGCGCGACGCGTCGACGGTGCCTTCGATGAGGTAGTCGACGGTCAGAATCTGAACAGCCCAACTTGCCGTGGGTGGCGCTTCGAGGTCGAACATGACGATCCCCCTATCAACGTGGCCGAGGAGCGGCAGTATCGCCCCGGCGGGCCAGTGTGTCAAACGATGCCGCTCACGCCGCCACGACGAGCGCCAACGCGAAACCGTCGTAGCCCTTGACGCCCACCGTCTGCGTGGCCGAGAGGATCACCCGAGGATCGGTCGCCGCGTGCGCGGCGAAACGACGCACGCCCTGCACGCTCGCGTCGGTGCTCTCGGCGTCGACCACGGCTCCATTGCGGACCACATTGTCGATCACGATCAAGGTGCCCGGGCGTGAGAGCTTGAGCGCTGCGTCGAAGTACTCGGTGAGGCTGGCCTTGTCGGCGTCGATGAAGATGAAGTCGAACGGCTCGGCCCTCTCGGTGATCAGGCGCTCGAGCGAGTCGAGCGCTCGGCCGACACGCACCTCGACGACGTCGCTCAAACCGGCGCGGGCGAGATTGCCGCGAGCGACCTCGGCGTGGCGCGGCTCGAGTTCAAGTGTGATCAGCCGACCGACCGCCGGAAGGGCGCGGGCCAGCCAGATCGTGCTGTATCCGCCCAGCGTGCCGATCTCGAGCATGCGCCGCGCGCCCGTCGCCATCGCCAGCACGTTCAACAACTTCCCCTGGTTGGATGTCACTGCCATTTGCGGCAGACCGGCTCGTTCGCTGTCCGCCAGCGCTGCATCGAGTATGGGATCAGGAGCGTTGAACAACTCCTCAAAGTAGCTATCGACAGCCGTCCATTGAGCTGAAGTCATGAGGCAGGTCTCCTGTATGGCAGGTCAGGCATCGGATGGACCGGGCGACCAGCCGACGGTCTGAGCCCACTCGTGGGCGCGCCGCAAGAGCGCCCAGACCGTCGGGGCCTTGGCGTCGACATAGCCGGGCCGGTCGTCTCGAAAGCGTATCGCCAGCGCGGCCTTCGTTTCGGCGTACAGCCGACGAGCGTCAGCATCGGCGCGCAGGAAATCCCGAAAGAGCAGGTTGAGCTGCTCCGACCAGCTCCCGGCTTCATACACATGGACGTGCGTGCGCGCCATTCCCGGGATCTCACGGAAGTACCGGTGGAGCCGGTCGGCGTTGTTGGCGCGCCAGTGGAATCCCGCGCGCTCGAGCCCCGGTGCGTACGCACTCACCGGATCCAGATGCGCGACCGAGATGAGGACGTCGATCACGGGCTTGGCGGCCAGGCCCGGCACCGACGTCGAGCCGATGTGGTCGATGCGCAACGCCAGATCGCCGAGTTCGGCGCGCAGCCGTTCGGCCATCGCGCGAAAACGACCCGGCCAGACCGGGTCGTAGGGCTCCACGATGACGGGATCCGACATGATCGCTCAGCCGAGCTGTGTCACCGAGAGCAGATTGCCGTCAGGATCCTTGAACCATACGACCTTATCGCCGTTCGGGAAGCGCGCCACGCCGTTCTCATCCTGAGGAAGGTCGGGATAGCGCTCGAACGTGAGGCCGCGTTCAACGAGCGGCACGATCTCGGTCACAACGTCGTCAACCGTCCAGCCCAGCACCGTGAAAGGCTGCGGCGTGACGACGTCGACCTTGTTCACGCGCAGCATGGCGCCGTACAGGCTGAACAGCAGCACCGAGGGTTCTTCGCGGATCAACGTGAAGCCGAGGACGTCGCGGTAGAACGCGCGAGCCTTGGCTGGGTCAGAAGTGGCCACGAAGGCCGTGATGGGAGAGAGTCGCAGGATGGTCATGGTTCTCCAACGTGATCAGGCACCAATGTTTCAAGCCGAAATCGCCACCACACGCCGGTTGAAGCGCGGCGATTCGAGCTCAGTCACCAGAAAGTGGGCCAGGCTGGCCCTGGGCAGCGGCCGATCGTCGTCGAAGTTCCGATCGGCCTGCAGCCGGTAGTCTGTCCTGAGCGGGCCGCCGGTCAGCAGCGGCGGTCGCACGCTCGTCCAATCCAAGTCGGTCGTCTGCAGGAAAGCCTCCATCTCGCGCATGTCGCGATAAGCCGGCTCGAGGAAGAACGGCTTGACCACGAGTTTGTAGATCAGCGGCGCTCCCTTGCGCGGAGCCACGCCGGCCGATGACACCACGATCAGACGCGACACACTTGCCGCGCGCATCGCATCGACGATGCAGCGGGTGCCCGCCGAGTACACATCGGTGCCCTGGCGAGCTTTTATCGGGCTCGACACGCCCACACACGAGACGACTGCGGCGCAGCCCGTGAACGCTTCGGCCATGGCGGCGACTGAGCGTACGTCGCCCTTCCAAACACGCACACCGCCACCCAGGCCCTCGAGGCTGGCCGGGTTGCGAGCGACCACATGCACCGTGTGGCCGTGCTCGAGCGTGGTCCGCCCCGTGGTCCCGGTTGCGCCGAGCAAAGCGAATGGCATGCCGCTGTCCCCCGCCCGTGATTGTAGCTGCTTCCACGTTGACGAGCCCACCGCGTCCCGATATGCTCTGCATCTCGTTTCGTGATCAAGATCATCATCGAGGAGCCGGCATGAGCAAAGGACGACTTGAGGCGTTCAGCGACGGCGTGATCGCCATCATCATCACCATCATGGTCCTCGAACTCGGGGCGCCGCACGGAGCCGCACTGGAGGACCTCGTGCCGCTGATCCCGACTTTCCTGAGCTACGTCTTGAGCTTCGTGTTCGTCGGCATCTACTGGAACAATCACCATCATCTGCTCCAGGCCGTGGAGCGGATCGACGGGCGCGTCCTCTGGGCGAACCTGCACCTGCTCTTCTGGCTGTCGCTGACGCCGTTCGTCACCACCTGGATCGACAAGAACAGCGGGGCGGCGTGGCCGACCGCCCTGTATGGGTTCGTGCTGTTCTGCGCGGGGGGCGCGTATTACCTGCTGTATCGAGCCCTGGTCGCGGCTCAGGGCAAAGGCTCGCTCCTGGCGACCGCTGTCGGGAATCCGCGTAAGGAATGGACGTCGCTTGTGCTCTACGGGATCGCCATGCCGCTGGCGTTCGTCAACGCCACGCTGGCCCATGCCCTCTATGTGGTCGTGGCGATCATCTGGCTCGTGCCCGATCGGCGGATCGAGCGGCACCTGGGGGTCACCAAAGAGTGATCCCGGTTGCGGGGTCTCTTGGAGGATCAGGCCGAATAGCGCGGCCCCGTGCCCGCCGACCACAGACATGTGGATGATCGCTTTCAGGGCGAAGCATCCAACATCTGATCGGCGAGCACGGGGCCGTCTGACGGGTCGAGATCGCTGGAACGGCGGTCAGACCGCTGCCGCAGCTTACGGCACGGCCGACATGACTACCGAATCCCAGAAGCTGGCCATGAACTGACGACTGCTCCCGCGATAATCGGTGCTCAAGAACAGACACAGCTTGCCGCTCGATCCGGCCACGGCCTCGACGCTCGCCTGTTGCCAGGTGTTGTGCGGCGCCATGCTGCCCGACCAGATCACGCTGGCCGCGTATTGATCGCAGTTGCCGTTCGGGTCGATGCCGATCTTCATCGACACCGGCCAGATCGGGTCAGACGGGGCCGGGTAGAAGTCATTGGATATCCACACCCTGCCGAAGCCCGTCAGGCGATAACGCTGGCCAGCCGTCACGCTGACCTGGTCCTTCACGCCCGCCCACCACGGATCCCAGTTGTTGAGGATGCGGAGCGAGCAGTCGCCTGAATAGATGAACGCGCTGGCGGCGCCCGTCGACAGGCACTCGCGATTGAAGCTGTTCGGTTTGTAGGCGTAGTTGAAGTTGTTGCCGGACTTTGGGATCTCGGCCCACCAGGGCTGCCAGAAGGCGACGCCTGAACCCGTGTTGTTGTCGGCGATCTCAAAGCCGCCGTTGCGCGCCATGCCGCTGGGAAAAGGCGTCGGCGTGACGGTCGGCGTGCGCGTCGGGGTCGACGTGGCGGTAGGCGTCGGCGTCACGGTCGGCGTGTGCGTGGCCTCGAGCATGATGACCGGCAGATACTGAGGCGTGCCGAAGATCTGAGCCAGTGTGTCGCTGACGATCGGCGTCGGGGCCAGCCAGGCCAGCATCGCGAGCAAAGCGATCCCACCGACCAATAGGCCGCGCGCCACGCCTTTGAGCCTTTGGGTGCCTGTCGTGTTCTGCGCCATATTGTGTGCCTCCCCAGGGGGTTGTGGATTGGTGGCTGGATTTTAGCCCAACGGCGTTTCGGCGCTCGAGCCTAGCCGGCCTGGCCAAATCGTGGATCGCGAATCCGTTCCGCCGCACTGGCGCTCAACGCATAGCCTTCGACAGCCTTCGCCGCGATGTCTCTGGCACGCGCCGGGGATCCGAACAATCGAGCCAGCACGACCAGCAGCGGCAGGCAACTGAGCGGGTCAGCGCCCCAAAGCGCGCATTCCTCGCGACTTGACGCGAACACGTCGCGGTTCGCGAGCGCGTCAGCCACCGTCCGGGCCAACGTGCGCCGGCCGCCGCCGCGCTCCGCCACGCCAAGGAGGGTGGCGAGCAGGATGTGGCTGCGAACCCCCGCGCGCGGCTGGGGAGCCTCAACCACCGTCTGGCCCAGCGACACCTGCACAAGAGACTGGGCGAGATTCGTTCCGCTGTAGGTGGCGTTCATCGTCTCGCCCATCCGCGGATTCGGGTCGATGTAGGCCAACCGACCCGTCTCGGGATCGAACAGGTAGTCGATCATGAGTGGCCCATGCCAATTGAGGCATCGGCCGAGCCGTTCGAGGTGAGCGCGCACCACCGGGCGGTCTACGCCGACCCGCCCGCTCGCGCTACCTCCCACTCCGACGATCGTCTGTCGATAGACATGCTGGGCCATCAGTCGCCCGCGATCGAAGACCGCCTGCGCGACCTCGAGATGACCGGGCGCCGGCGTCTGCACGAGCAGCGGCTCAGGCGCACGCCCCGACAACACGGCGACCAATCGGTCGCGGTCAGCGGCGTTCGCGATTCGCCAGGTTCCCGACCCGGCGGTGCCGTAAGCGGTTTTGATGAAACGCGGAAAGGCCGACCACCCGGCCAATTCCTCGACACCCGGCACGACGACGGTCGGCGGCTGCGGCAGATCGAGTTCGAGCAGGAGTTCGTGAAAGGCCAGCTTGCTCTGCAGGCGTTCGATCGACTCGAAAGCTGCGACGGCCAGGCGCGTTCGCAGCCGGAGCGTTTCTGCCGCTCGCGCCAGGAGATAGGCCTGCTCGTGAACCGGCAGCAACACGTCGTAGCGATTGCCGTCGAGCACCTGCAGCAGCCGCGTCAGATAGGCGTCCGGATCGCGCCCAAGCGGCGGGCAGCGATGAAAGCGACGCACATACCGCGACAGGCGCGCCACACACAGCGGATCGGGGTCGCACACGTCGATGACGTAGCCAAGCGGGCCGAGAGCCGCCACGGCCTCACGCGCCGACAGGCTCGAGCCTTCGGGCAACAGGATCTTGATGTCGGAGTTGCGGACCTTCGGCCCGCTTTGAGCAGACACCTCACCATCATACCCGTCCCGCTCGCGCCCTGCAGCTGTGCTGAAAGACTCCAATTCAGTCATTTCAGTGTATACTGAAACGAGAAGACATCATGCCTCCACGTCAATCGCCAACGAACACCCAACTCCTCGAATGGGTCGAACGCATCTCGATGTATCTCGCACGCGACGGGGTTTCCCCGATTGCCGGGCGGATCGTCGGCTGGCTCATGATCTGCGATCCGGCTGAGCAATCGGCCGAGGAGATCGCCAACGCCATTCGGGCCAGCCGCGCCTCGCTGACGACGAACCTGCAGATGCTGACGACCATGGGCCTGGTCAGCCGCCTCAGCCGCCCTGGCGGGCGGACGGCTTACTACCGAATCGTCGAAGGCGCCTGGGACACGCTTGTGCAGCGCCAGATCGCGTCCCTGGCGGCCTTTCGCGACATCACGCGCACCGGCCTGGCGCTGGTTGGCTCCGATCGCGAGCGTGCGCAGCGCATCCGCGAAGCCGATCAGACGTTCGCGTGGATGGCGGAAGTGTTCGCTAAGGCATCACCGCCCAACAACCGAAAGAAAAGCTCATGACAAACCCGGCTGCCGGAACCGCTCTTGGCCCCATGGTGATCGTCGCGACCGAACAGTATCTGCCCGCGGAGAAGCGTCTCCTTGACGACCCGCTGGCCGCGCAGATGTTGACCGGGAGCGGGCGCGCCTTCGTCAATCTGGCGCGCTGGCGCCCGGTCCGCGAGTCGTTGATCGGGCTCTCCGAGATGTCGGCGCCCGGCATCACCGGCAGCGTCCTGTGTCGCAAGCGCTACATCGCCGACCGGCTGGCCCAGGCGCTGCCCGCCACAGACGCCGTCGTGATCCTCGGCGCCGGCCTCGACACGATGGGCGCCCGGGTGGCCGAGCACAGCGCCGTGCCCGTGTTCGAGGTCGATCTGCCGGAGAACATCGCGGCGAAGGAGGCTCGCCTGCGAGCGGCTTTGGGCCGTGTGCCCGACTCGTTGCACCTGGTCAGGGTGGACTTCGAGCGCCAGTCTGTGGAGGCCGAGCTGCGGGCCGCTGGGTTTCAGCCCGAGCGCCGTGTCTTCTTCGTATGGGAGGCCGTCACTCAGTATCTCGAGATCGAGGCGGTTCGCGCCACGCTGGGCTTCATGCAGAAGGCCGCACCCGGGAGCGGGTTGGTGTTCACGTTCGTGCGACAGGATTTCATGGATGGCACGAACCGCTACGGCGCCGAAAACCTGTATCAGGGCTTTAGAGTGAAACAGCGTCTCTGGCGGTTCGGTCTCGGCCCCGAGCAGGTGGCGCCCTTCCTGGCGGAGTTCGGCTGGAATGAAGTGGAGCAGATGGGCCCCGAGGCGTTCACCCAGCGTTACATCTCGCCCCTCGGCCGCGCGCTCCGCGTATCGGGGCTCGAACGTTCGGTCTACGCTGAACGCAACTGACGATCGCCCGGCTACAGCGCCGACAGACGCGTCTCGGCCAACGCCACATGCCGGGCGTAGTGGCGTTCGGTCTCCGGGCGCCATTGGTACGAGCGCGTCACCAGGCGCGGGTCGAGACCGCGCGGCACCTCGTATAGATAACGGGCGCTGCGCACGACCCACCACACTCGCAGGATGGTGACGTAGGTCTGCACACGCAGGCCGAACGTCGGGTCCGCGCGCCGCCGATCGTAGGCTTCGATCACCTCGCGCCAGCGCGCGACCGGCACGCTGTCGTAGGCGGGGTGCGTCATCAGATCGGCGATCTCGAAAGCCGGGTCACCCCAACCGCTGTTCTCCCAATCGACGGAGCCCCACGCGCCCGGGCGCCGGATGAAGTTGCGCCAGTTCGGATCCACGCGGCATAGCGTGCGGGCCGGCGGATCCCAGGTCGGCGGCTGCCAGGCGTCGAAACGGGCCAGCACCGAGCGCAACGTGTCGGGTCGCACGTCTTCGGGCAGGCGAGCGAGGTGTTGATGGACGATGGCCTTGCCGGACTCGGCGCACGAGGCGTTCAACACGGCGTCAGGCACAGAGGCGAGCACCGCTTCAGGCGTGACACTGTGGATGGCGCGGTAATGATCGAGGAGCGCTTCCCAATCGGCATCGGTGGCGGGCGGCCCGGCGAGCGGTTCGCCATCCATCCAGGTCTGCACGACGACGGGCAGGCGGTGATTTTCGCGATCGAGCCAGATCGGCTGCGGCGCGATGTGCAGGCCGGCTTCCTGAAGCGCGGTCAGGGCCGCGTACTCTCGGCCCGATCGATTGCGTTCATCGTGGATCGAGTACTTGACTGCGTAGTCGCTGGCGCCCCGCGTGACGCGGTAGACGCGGTTGTTGGCGCCCCCGGCCACCGGCGCGATTCGCCAGCCGCGCCAGTTGCAGACCTGGTCTGGCACGGCCGTATCGAGGTAATCCAGCAAGGAAAACGCAGCATCAGGCATGGGCTCCTTGATCTTCTCGGATCTGGCCCGAACAGTGCGGAGCCGGCCACGCCGGGCGCACCTTCTTGAACACTACGTCGCGGGCGATGCCCGCCGTCTGGTCGGCCGCGCGATGCGCTTATCTTCGCGCGTGCTCTGCAAGCCACTCGCTTGTGAAAGCCCGCCGATCTGAAACCTCGGCAACAAGCACCCCCAGTGGGCCCCAGCTCGTCTGACACGCCACCGGCGCAGTTGGGCTGCCCTGCGAGGCAACGACCGCGCGGGCACTGATCCGCTTCCGCCAGGCTCGTGTTGGGTGGAAACCTTTGAGGATAGGCGTCAAGGCCTGGATCCAATGTTAACAGATGGGCCAGGAGCGAAACAAGCCCGGCGAATCGATGGCTCGCTCGGTGCGATCATGGCCGCCTGGGCGCCAGCTCCGAATGCGCCACAAGCCGATCGCGCCCGGCTAGTTTGGCGGCATACAACGCCTGATCGGCGTGGACCAGGAGGTCGTCAAGGCTCGCCACAGCTCCATCGACGAACTCGGCGATACCCAGGCTCAGCGTCAACGCGACTTTCCCCTTCGGGTGATTGAGCGGCTGACGGGCGAGGTTGGCGCGCAGGCGCTCGGCGATCTGGCGCCCCTTATCGCAGTTGCTGCCCGGCAGGAGGATCACGAACTCGTCGCCGCCGTATCGGCCGATCAACTCGCCCTCGCGCAGACTCTGTCGAACGACCTGGGCGATGTGCACGAGCGCGGCATCGCCAACCGCGTGGCCGTAGGTGTCGTTGACGGTCTTGAAGAAATCGATATCGAACAGGATCACGGTGAGCGACTGTCTGTTCGAGCCGGATCGTTGCACTTCGAGTTCGCCGAGATGATGGATCTGGCGCCGATTCAACAGCCCGGTGAGCGGATCGAGGCTCGCCAGTTTCTCAAGGGCTGTCTGCGCGGCCTTGCGCTCTTCGATCTCTTTCTTCAATTCGATCGTGCGCAGATAGCTGATCTCACTGTCACGTCGCGCCGTTTCCACTTGATGAATGACGCGCAGACCGGCGAGACGCTTGTTGGCGTTCTCATTGAAGACGGTCTCCTTGAGCGTATGAAAGGCCTTGTAGCTATTCAGGGCGTCTGCGAGTCTGCCGTCATGCTCGTGCAGATCGGCGAGGAATTCGTGGCATTGGAATTGCCCGACACGATGGTTCAAGCTCTGAGCCAGCGCCAGGGCCTCCTCGAATTGGAGGGTGGCACGAGCGGCGTCTTGCCGGCCAAGCGCGACCTTGCCCAGATTCAAAAGGTTCAGGAACTCATCGTAGCGAGCCCCGCGTTCGCGCGACAACGAGAGGGCCAGGTTCAGGCAGGCCTCTGCCTGCCCGAAGTCCTTGATGCCCAGATAGAGCTCACCCAGCGTGCTCAAGGCGGTCAGATGGACAGACGCGAAACCGCCTTCCTGCGCGATGCGCAGGCTCTCGCGACAGGCGTCGAGAGCTTTTTCGCTGTGGCCCAACTCGAGATACGTCAGGGCCAGGTTGTTCAACGCGACGCTCTCGCCATCTCGCAGGTCGAGGTCTCGGTACAGCCGGAGGGCACGTTCACCCATCTGCAACGCGGCCTCGAGGTCATTCGAATCGGCATAGATGTTGCCGAGGATGTTCAACAACCTGGCCTGGCGCAATCGATCACCGCGCTCTTCGGCCAGGCCCAGGGCCTTCATGCCATATTCAGCGGCCACCGCATAGTCGCCGTAGCAACGATGGGTCCAGCTGATGTTGCCGAGGACATCGATGACGATCGGCCCGTTCTCTGGCTGGATGTTGGCCGTGTCTCCAAGGAGGTCGAGGCTCCTCAGCGAAGCGGTCAGCGCTTCTGTGTAGTTGCCGACGTCGTTATGAAGAAAGGCCTGAGTGCGCAGGCTTGACGCGATGCCCAGGTTATACGGCGTCGCTTCAAAGTCGCCTGACATCGACCATTCGTACGCCACCCTGGCCAGGCGCGCCGAACGTTGGCTGTCGTCGAGGCGGCCCTCCCAGGCAAGGTCGTTGAGGTGATCCACCCTAGCGCCCGGGTCGGTGATCTCACGCAGGACGGCGTCAAGTTCGGGCGACATCGGGTCCGTCGTGCTCCATGCGGCATCGACAGATCTGGCCCGATCACTCGCGCCGTTTCCAGGAGATTTATCCGGCACCCACTCGTCGTTCAACACGTTCACAGCGTCTCCAAACTCACCAGGGATTACGCCCCTTCTGTGATCGGCCGGATATGCTTCGAATGGAGGACTCTGGAGCCAGCATAACTCAGATCGACAACAAACTCACAGCTTTTCAACGCAAAGAACATATGTGCTATACTCAGATAGACCCCCATCACAAACGCACTTCTGTTATTTTTGACGGGAGGACAATATGGAGGGCGTCTCAACAGGGTTATCCTGGCCTGATGCCAATGCCCATCGCGCCTGGCGGCCTCTACGTGAGGAACCTGGCCCCGGGGCCGAAAGTTCGCCCCCGATCCGCCTGCTCGATCGGGTCCGCGCTGCGACCCGCACGCGCCACTATTCGATCCGCACCGAAGACTCATACTGCGACTGGACCCGACGCTTCATCCTGTTCAATGGAAAACGTCATCCGAGCGAACTTGGCGTCCCAGAGATCAATGCGTTTCTGTCACACCTCGCCGTGAGCGGGAACGTCGCAGCCTCGACTCAGAACCAGGCGCTCAACGCCCTGGTCTTTCTCTATCGACATGTCTTGTATCAGGATCTTGAAGGCGAGATCCAGCCGATCCGCGCTAAGGCGCCGGAACGCCTGCCGACAGTGCTGACGCGAGCAGAGGTGCGGGCCCTGATGGAGCAACTGCACGGTGTGCAGCACCTGATGGCCCAGATCCTGTATGGCAGCGGCTTGCGCCTGCTCGAATGCCTGCGGCTACGCGTGAAGGACATCGACTTCGCCCAGCGGCAGATCATCGTGCGCGACGGCAAGGGCATGAAGGATCGGCTTACGATGCTGCCAACGGGTCTGATCGAGCCGCTGCGCGAGCATCTCAGCGACGTCAAGGTCTTGCACGCGCAGGATCTGGCCTTGGGGCTGGGCGACGTCTATCTGCCCTTCGCCCTGGAGCGCAAGCACCCGAACGCGGGTCGCGAGTGGATCTGGCAATACCTGTTCCCGGCCAAGCGCATCGCGCCCGATCCGCGCACAGGCAAACTTCGCAGGCACCACTACGACGAAACGCTGCTGCAGCGAGCGGTCAAGTCCGCGGCGCAGAAGGCCGGCATCGAGAAGCGCGTCGGCTGTCACACGCTGCGGCATTCCTTTGCCACGCACTTGCTCGAGAACGGCTACGACATCCGCACCGTGCAGGAGCTGCTCGGCCACAAAGACGTGAAGACGACCATGATCTACACGCACGTCCTCAATCGTGGGCCACGCGGCGTTCGCAGCCCGCTTGACGAGTAGCGAGGGAAGGGCGCGAACCGCGAAGACGCGAAGGGCGCGAGGTCTCGTACACAAGAGACCTCGCGCCCTTTGCGTCTTCGCGGTTCGATCTTGCTTTATCGTTGAATGTCGACGCTGCCGGGTCCGAGCAGGTTCGTCAACTGGCCGGCCAGTTCGGAACTGAGGCCGGTGGTGTGGTTCGGGAAGCGCAGTTGATAGTGTCTGGCGCCCTCGCGGATCTGGAACTCGAAGCGGTCAGGTCCCGGCGACGACGTCAACAGGCCATGCACGCGTTTGAGCAGACGCAGGTCGCGATCTTTGTCGCCCGAGTTCGTGAGCGTGATCACCACGCGGCGCCCGGCCACATCGGGCGCCGGGATCGAGGCGACCGAGGGGCGCGGCGCCGGCTCGGGCCGCTCGATCGCGGGCTCGACAATGGGCTCGGATGGAGCAGCAGGCGTCGCGGCGCCATGTCCGTTGCCATGCCCGTTTCCGTTGCGATGGCCGTTGCCGTTCGTCGCCACGGGCCGAGGCGGCGAAGCGACAGCGCGCTCGACCGGGGCGGGTGCCGTGGCCACGACGGGCGCGGCTGGTTCTTCACCCCCGGTCATCCAGTCGTCATCGGGCGTGGGCGGAGCCCAGTCCTCGGGCGGTTCCTCGTCGCGCGTCGGCCGCGCGAACGCGCCGGGCTCCCACATGATGCCCTGAGCCGGGCTCGGAGCGTTGCTCGCGCTTGCCGGTTTGCTGCCGGCTGCGATCTTGAAATCCTGCCGGAGATTGTCGACCAGGATCTTGGGATTGCCGCCGCCCTGTGTGTCGGCCTTGCCGTAGATGACCACGATCTGCTCGAGCGCCAGCCACTTGCTGACCTCTTTCCAGACCTTGGGGAAGATCACGAGCTCGATCTGTCCGGTCAGATCCTCGGCCGAGACGAACCCCATCGGGTCGCCCTTCTTGGTGGTATGGGCGCGCAGGGTCGAGATCACGCCGACCATCACGACGGGCTTGCCATGCTCCTCTTCGCCGAGTTGAACGCTGCTGTGCGTGATGATCTGGCCGATCTGCTCGATGACGGTCTGCAGCGGGTGATCGCTGACGTACAGGCCGATCAGCTCTTTCTCCCAGGTCAGGGTCTCGCGCTTGGTCACCGTGACCTTGGCCTTAGGGAGCTGGACGTGGGCGAAGGCCGCGGTCTCAGCCGAGGCTGCTCCGCCGAAGAGCATCATCTGGCCCGACTCGGCCGCCTTGAAGTGCGCGGCGCTGGCGTTGACGATTTGATCGAGCCCCTCGACCAGCTGGCCGCGGTCGCCGAAGCTGTCGAGCGCGCCGACCTTGATCAGGCACTCGAGCGCGCGCTTGCCGACCTGGCGCAGATCGACGCGCTGGCACAAGTCATCGAGCGTCGCGAACGGCCCGCCGGCCTTGCGCGCCTTGACCAGGATTTCGACAGCGCCTTCGCCGACGTTCTTGATCGCGGCCAGGCCGAAGCGGATGGCGGAAGACGAGGATCGCGGAGCCAGGGACGAAGTGCGGCCATTGGAACGCTTCGCTCCGCGCTCCTCGCTCTTCGCACCTTCGCTTTCCCCGTCTTCGATCGTAAAGTCCAAACCGCTTTTGTTTAGATCCGGCGGGAGGACGCGGATGCCGAGCGACTTGCAGTCGTCGATGTACTGGGCGACCTTGTCGGTTTCGCCCTTCGACACCGAGAGCAGGGCCGTCATGTATTCGGCCGGGTAGACGGCCTTGAGGTAGGCGGTCTGGGCCGCGATCACGCCGTAGTCGGCGGCGTGGCTCTTGTTGAAGCCGTAGCGCGCGAACTCTTCCCAGTCGGCGAAGATCTTCTCGGCCGCGTCTTTGGGCATGCCGCGCTCGACGGCGCCGGCGATGAACTTCTGCGAGTGCTTCTGCAGCTGCTCTTTGTTCTTCTTGGCGATCGCCTTGCGCAGATCGTCCGACTCGGACATCGAGTACCCGGCCAGATCGACGGCCGCACGCATGATCTGCTCTTGGTAGACCGGGATGCCGTAGGTCTCTTTGAAGATCGGCTCGAGCGACGGGTGCTGGTACTCGACCTGCTCCTCGCCATGCATACGCTTGATATAGCTGGGGATGAATTCGAGCGGCCCCGGCCGATACAGCGAGATCATGGCGATGATGTTGTCCAGGTTCTGCGGCTTCATCTGCATGAGGTAGCGCTTCATGCCGGTGCCTTCCACCTGGAACACTCCCGCCGTCTGGCCCTTGCCCATCAACTCGTAGGTGGCGGGATGATCGGTCGGGATGTTGGCGAGCGAGTAGTCTTTGCCGTGCCGCTCGGCGATCAGGGCGCAGGCGCGCTGCATGATCGTCAGCGTCGCCAGGCCGAGGAAGTCGACCTTGAGCATGCCGAGCTTCTCGAGCACGCCCATCTCGAACTGCGTCACAGACTTGATCGGCGTCTCTTCGACGTTGCCGGTCGGCCTGTGCAGCGGCAGGTACTCGATCAGGGCTTTGTCGCCGATGACGACGCCGGCGGCGTGAGTGCCGACGTTGCGGACGACGCCCTCCATCTCCTTGGCCGTGTCGATCAACTCGCGTAGGTAGGCCTGCTCGCCGCGGGCCTCCTGGTAGATCTGCTTGAACTCCGTGATCTCCTCGAGCGCCTGGGCCAGCGTCACAGGCTTGCCGGGGATGTTCGGGATGGTCTTGGCGACGCGGTCGACCTCAGGCAGCGGGATGTCCATCACGCGGCCGACGTCGCGGATCGCGGCGCGGGCGCCGAGTGTGCCGTAGGTGATGATCTGCGCGACCTTGTCGTCGCCGTACTTGCGCACGCAGTAGTCGAGCATGCGCCCGCGCAGGTCGTCCTGGAAGTCCAGGTCGATATCGGGCATCGAGATGCGGCCCGGGTTGAGGAAGCGCTCGAAGATCAGGCCGTGGCTCAGGGGCTCGACCAGCGTGATCTCGAGCACATAGGCCACCATCGAGCCGGCGGCCGATCCGCGGGCGTTGTACCAGATGCCTTCGCGCGTGGCGTAGCGGCACAGATCCCACACGATCAGGAAGTAGGCTGAGAAGCCCATCTTCTCGATCACGTCGAGCTCGTAGTTCAGGCGCGTGCGCACCTCTTCGGCATCGGCGCGCGAGCCATAGCGCATGCGCAGACCGGCCTCGCACAGCTCGCGCAGGTAGCTCTCGGCGGTATGGCCGTCGGGCACCGGGAACTTCGGCAGGTGGTAGCCCTTGGTCTTCAGGTCAAGCGCCGTGCGCTCGGCGATGAGGAGCGTGTTGTCGATCGCGCCGGGGATGTCGCCGAAGAGGCGGCGCATCTCGTCAGGCGAGCGCAGGTAGTACGACGCGTCCGACATGCGCATGCGCTTCGGGTCGGCCAGCGTGCAGCCGGTCTGCACCGCCAGGAGCACGTCCTGCAGGCGGGCGTCCTTGGCGTCGACGTAGTGCACGTCGTTGGTCGCCACGTAGCGCGCCTGGTAACGCGGGGCGAGGTCGAGCAACTGGCGGTTGAGCGTCGTCAGCTCGGGGATGTCGTGGGCCTGCAGCTCGATGAAGAATCGATCGGGGCCGAAGACCTCGTAGTAGTAATCGAGGCGGCGTCGGGCTTCGTCGACGTTGCCCTCGACAAGCGCGCGCGGCACGTCGGCGGCCAGACAGCCGCTTGTGGCGATGATGCCTTCGTTGTGCGCGGCAAGGTAGTCGCGGTCGACGCGCGGCTTGCCGTAAAAGCCTTCGAGCTGAGCGGCGCTGGCGATCTTCAGCAGGTTCTTGTAGCCGGTCTGGTTCTCGGCGAGCAGCAGCAGGTGGAAGGGCTTGAGGTCGATCTTGGAGTCGCGGTCCTGCATGCGCCGCGGCGCGAGGTAGGCCTCGAGGCCGATGATCGGTTTGACGCCGGCTTCGGTGGCGGCGCTGAAGAACTCGATCGTGCCGTGCATGGTGCCGTGGTCGGTCAGCGCGACCGCCGGCATCTCCATCTCCTTGGCGCGTTTGACCAGCTTCTTGATGTTCGAGAAGCCGTCGAGGAGCGAGTACTCCGAGTGACAGTGAAGATGAACGAAAGACATACCTGGCTCAGGCGTCGTGGTCCGAAGCTCGCCATGGCTCCGGCGGACACCAAATGATTCTAGTCAGTCGGCTTGAAAAGCAAGTGCAGCGGTTGCGCCACAGAGGCAGAGATTGATTATAGCCTGTTCGAGGCCGTTGGGCCCCATACGAAAGTCCAACGCACATGATAAAGTGTCGGGCATCTCGGAGCGAGTATGCGACTATTCGATATGGCGCGGCGCTGGCTGCTCCCGCTGGCTTACGTCAGCGTCCTGGTGATCGCAGGCGGATTGTTCTATGAGGGCGTCTACGACCTCTTTGCCTCGGTGCCGGCCGTGCACGTGCCGCGCATCCTGGTGGACACGCTCGGGATCCATGCCGGGCTTGACGTGCCCACGGTGACGTCGGCGGCCATGGCGGTCGGCGGCCTGGCGGCCGTTGTGGGCGCGGCGTGGGCCTTGTGGCGCTGGGCGACCCGCGCGAAGACACAATTGTGGCCCATCCTGCTGCAGGTGTCGGGTCTGACAGTGGCGGTTGTCGCCCTGATCGTCAGCATCCTCGACTTCCTGGCTACCGCGTTCGACGGCGTGGGCTGAGGCTGCCAGCGCGGCCGATCGATCGGCCCTGTTGCGATACAAGAGTGAAACCATCGATGCATCCACAACTGGCGATCGATCTATCCACCATGGATGACCTGCTCTCCATCGCCCGCGACGCGGCGGCCAGCCACCTGACTGGCCTGGCGCAGCATCCAGCGGGTCGCGCCACACAGCTCGATGATCCACAGGGAATCGACACTGTCGGCGTCGGCGCACGCGCCGCGCTGCTCGAATTTCGAGAGCGCTTCGCCGCCGGGCTGACCGGCAGCGCCGGCCCGCGCTACTGGGGGTTCGTCACCGGCGGGAGCACGCCCGCCGCCTTGCTCGGCGACTGGCTCGCCGCAGCCTACGATCAGAACGCCACCGGCAAGACCGAGCCCGCCACCGTCCGGGTCGAGCGCGAGGCCATCGCAATGCTGCGGACCCTGTTCGGTCTCTCAGACGCGCATAACGGTCTCTTCGTCTCCGGCGCCACGCAAAGCAACCTCGTCGGCCTCGCGATCGCGCGCCAGTGGGTCGGCGCTCGACTCGGCATCGACGTGGCCGCACGGGGCGTCGGCGCCTTGCCGCCCACGCCGGTGTTGAGCGCCGTCGCGCATTCGTCCGTCTACAAGGCCCTGAGCATCCTGGGCCTGGGCCGCGACGCCCTGCGCCCGGTGCCGGCCCTGCCCGGCCGCGAAAGCATCGACGTGAACGCGCTCGAACAACGCCTGGCGGCGCTCGACGGCCAGCCCGCGATCGTCGTGGCCAACGCCGGCACGGTCAACACCGGCGACTTCGATGACCTGCAGGCCATCGTCTCACTGCGTGAACGCTACGGCTTCTGGCTGCACGTCGACGCGGCCTTCGGCGGTTTCGCGGCCTGCTCGCCCGAGCACGCTCACCTGGTGGCCGGGATCGACGCTGCCGATTCGCTCTGCGTCGACGCCCACAAGTGGCTCAACGTCCCCTATGACAGCGCCATGCAGTTCACGCGCCATCGCGATCTTCAGGCCCAGGTCTTTCAGAACAGCGCGGCCTATCTCGGCGCGCTCGGCGACGACCCCGACGCCCTGCACCTCACGCCCGAAAACTCACGGCGCTGGCGCGCCCTGCCGGCCTGGTTCACGCTGCGGGCCTACGGCGCAGACGGCTATCGCGACATCGTCGAGCGCTGCTGCGACCTGGCGCGCGACCTCGGCGCGCATTTCGAGAAGTCTTCGGGCTTTGAGTTGCTCGCTCCAGTGCGGTTGAACGTCGTTTGCTTCACGCTTGCCGGAGACGCGCCTGCGGAGCGCGTGGCGGACTTCCTGGCTCGTGTGCGAGCGGGAGGCGAGGTCTTCCTGACGCCCACCACTTACGCCGGCCGTCCGGCCGTTCGGGCCGCTTTCTCGAACTGGCGCACGACAACGGCCGACGTGGAGCGCGCGTGGGCCGCGATGGCGGCCGCCGCCTAACGGCCCAGCGCGCGACGCAGCACGTCGACACGCGCGCGATTGTGAGCGCTCGGTGTCTGCGTCGTCAGCGCTTCGTAGGCTTCGAGCGCCGCTGAGGCGTGTGTCTCTTTTCCGTTGATCTGCCACAACGCTTCATGAAGCACGGCCCGCTCCAACTCGCTGGCGTCTGACAGACGGGGCACCAGCAGCGCGCAGGCCTCCTCAGTCCGTCCATCGGCATGCAGGGCTCGGGCCGTGATCGCGCGAGCGCGCACGGCGTAATCGTCGCGACCCGCCGCTCGCGCCACCTCTTCGCCCTCGCGCGCGAACGAGAGCGCGGCCGGGGTGTCGCCCAGGCTCAGACACACATCCGCCAGGTCGACGAGCTGCCAGGCCAGATAGTAGCGGGCGCCGAGTTCACGCAGTGCTCCCACACCGCGCTCGAAGAGTGTGCGCGCGGAAGCCAGGTCGCTGGTCTCAGCGCTGAGCGTCGCGACATAGCCCCAGAGGCGAGCCAGCCCTTCAGTATTGCCGTCCTCGACATCCATCACCTGGGCTTCATCGTAGTAGCGCCGCGCCTGAGCGTAGTCGCCAATCTCGCGATAGGTGTTGCCCAGGTTCTTGAGGTTGTTGCTGATGTTCGCCCGCGCGCCCGCGTTACGCGCCAGCTGCAGAGCGCGTTCATAGGCCTGGATCGCCTGAACATATTCGCCACGCTCGCGGTGGAGGATGCCGATGTTGCTGATGCAGGATGCGATGCCGCGGGCATGCCCCAGGCGCTCGGCGATCGCCAGGGCCTGTCGATAGCAGTCGAGTGCTTCGGCGCGCCGACCCGTCTGCCAGCGCACGAGGCCGAGGTTGTTGAGGTGCCGGGCGGTGCCCAGGTCGTTGCCGAGCGCCTGGTCGATGTCGAGCGCCTGTTGCAGACACGTCTCGGCGCGCGCGTATTCGCTTTGCTCGCGCAGCACGATCCCGAGATTGCCCAGGTGCATGGCCTGGCCGACCTTGTGCCCCAGGTCGCGATCGAGCTGCAAAGCCTGCTGGAATCGCTTGATCGCAGCCGGATAGGCCCCCATGCGCCAGTGCACGTTGGCCAGGCGATTCAAAGCCAGGGCCGTCAGTCGACTGGCTCCCGAGGTCAGCGCCAGCGCGCAGGCCTCCTCGAGCGTGACCAGCGCCTCAGCATGACGACCCTGCAGTTCGAGCACGCGGCCGCGCATGATGCAGGCAAACACGTTGGCAGGATCGAGCGCCACGGCACGTCTGACGTGCGCTTGAGCCTCGGGCAATCGCCCCACCCGGCTGGCGAAGTCGGCGCGGCGGGCCAGAAGCTCGGCGGCAAGCTGCGGATGACGGTCTGCCAGATCTTCGTCGAACTCAAACGCGCTTTCGCCTTCGCCGAGTAGCCCGGCGAAGAGGTAATACGCAGCCAGGCCCTCGACAGCTTCGCGCACGATCTCGGTCCGATCGTGAGCCAACGCCCAACGCCAGGCCTGGCGCACGTTGTCGAGATCGCCCGCCAGCGTGGCCGCTGCCTGCCGCGGATCGGGGCCAAAGAAGGCCGGGCCTACCTGCGCGACACGCGCGAGGAAATACCCGCCATGACTGGCGAAACCCGCAACGGCCTCGGGCTTCTCAAGCGCGAACTGACGCAGTTGTTCGTGCATGCGCACGCGGCCATCCGGCGTGTGTTGCAGCAGCGACTTGTCGATCAGGGCGCTCAGACAGGCGCGGTTGGCGTCGCCGACGGCCTGAGCGACTTCGACGTCGAACGCGCCGCGCACCACTGCGAGGCGCGCCAGCCGTTGCCGTTCTGGCTCGGCGAGCCGTTCCCATGAGTGTTCGAAGACGGCGCGCAGGCTGAGATGGCGCGCCGGCATGTCACGCAAGGGCGTCTCGAGATCACCGGGGCTGCGCTCGATGAGGTCGGCGATGGCGGCCGGAGTGGTGTGTCTCAGCCACGCCGCCGCGAGCTCGATCCCGAGCGGCAGCCCTTCAACGGCCCGACAGACGCGGCGGATGGCGTCGAGGTCGGCTTGCCCTGGCGCGAAATCCGGCCGGATCCGCCCGGCAAGCTCGAGGAAGAGCCTGACGGCGCCATGATCCGCCGGCCGGGGCTGCTCATCGGCGGCGGGCACGCTGAGACCCTCGATCGACAGCAGCCATTCCGCGCGCAGGTTGAGCCGCTCGCGCGAGGTGACAAGCAGCTTCAGCCTTGAGGCGATCGACAACCACTCCGCTAACGCCCCCGCTTCAGAGGCAAGCGATTCGAAGCCGTCGAGCACGAGCAGCACCTGTTTGTCGCGCAGGTGCTCCGCGAGTTGGGAACTGAGCGCCGCGTCTTCGTGAAATCGAAGCTGGAACGTCTGGGCGAGCGCGGCCTGCAACTCCGCCAGCGCGGACATCGATTCGACCGACACGAAGACGATGCCGTCAGCGAAACGCGACCGGCTTGCCAGTGTCTGCGCCGTGTGCAACGCCAGGCGTGTTTTGCCGATGCCGCCGGGCCCGGTGAGGGTCAGCAACCGACAGTCTGGATCGAGCAACCGCTCGACGATGTGGGCCGACTCCGTCGCGCGCCCGATCAGTGGCGTCAACGTCATCGGGAAGCCGCGCATCGAACTCGACGGCTCGGGCTGAGCGCCGGCTTCGCGCTGCAGAGCTTCGTAGAGCGAGGTCGTCTCAGGTGCCGGCTCGACGCCGAACGCGTCGGCCAGCGCGCGCCGACAGAGATCGAATTGCGCGAGCGCCTCGCTTCGTCGACCGTCTGCGGCGAGCGCGCGCATCAACTGTCGATGCGCCTCTTCGCGCCAGGGTTCGATCTCGATCTGACGCGCCGCAAATCGGGCGGCCGACGCCGACTCGCCGCGCTCTGAGTACGCCTCGGCAAGGTTGTACAGCGCCAACAAGACCCGCTGCTGCAGCCTCTCGCGTTGAAGGGCCAGCCATTCTTCGAAGCCGATCGAATCGGAAACCGCGAAGCCGGCCAGCAATTCGCCCCGATAGAGCGCCTGCGCCTCCATCAAGCGATCGAGGCACTCCTGACAGGTGTGCAGATGCCGATGCGCATGCGACTCGCAGGCCGCGACGCGCCTCGATAACAGCGTGGCGTCGACACGCGCGACGCCGTCGTTGAACTGCACGGATTGACGATCGATCGTCAACAGCGACTCGGCGCCGCCATCGCCCAGGCTTTCTTTGAGTCGGTGGAGGGACTTGCGCAGGTTGTTGTGCGCGACGCTGTCGGGCATGTCGGGCCAGAGCAGCGCCGCCAGCGTCTCGCGTCGATGAGGTTGATCGGGTGACAGCGCGAGATAGGCGAGCAGGGCCCGCACTTTGTCGGAGCGAAACCGGGCGGGTTCGCCGTCCACAGTGGCCTGAAACGGGCCAAGGAGCAGAAGCTCGATGTCGCTCATCGATTAGTGAACGCGCCGTCGGGGACGATTTGGGGACGCGCGTCTGCCAAGCTCCGTCATCGTTCAAGCGTATCCAACATGAGTGAAAGCGGCAAGCTGGCCCATCCGGGTGTCGTGCGCCTCTATGTCCTGCGGCTCTGGCGCGCCGATCCGTCGGCGTCATGGCGCGCGACGGTGCGTCTTGTGCTGACCGGAGCCGAGTTCCACTTCGCCAGCCTTGATCGCCTTGTGGCGTTCCTCAGGGCGGAGACGGGCGGCGACGACGCGCCAGACCTGCCGATCGACGACACGACATGACATGCGCATTTCCATCTCTCCCACGCTCCTCCCTCCACGCGACGATGGGTCTGCCGCTGTCGTTCGCGCCTGCGTCGCCGGCGGCCGGCCGCTGCGCCTTTCGCCTGCGGCTGCCGACCGTGCTCAACGGCCCGGTCTCCGGCAACACCCCGCCCGGCATGTCGCCGGGCTGTGCGGCACCGGGCGACGTCGACTTCAACGGCGATGGTTATCAGGATCTGGGCTTCGGCGCGGCACTGACCGCGACTATGACGGCGATGGCATGGCCGAGCTTGCGATCGGCATACCGGGGATCACCGTCGCTGAGCAGATCGCTGCCGGAGGATTTGTCGTGGTCCCGGGATCACCGGGTGGCCTCATCGCGACCGGGGTCAGCCTGTGGACTCAAGACTCGCCCGGCGTGGGAGACCAGGCCGAGTACAGCGACTACATGGGCGAGGTCATCCGGTGATGTGCGGTGGTCGCAGCGTCATGAGGCGGGCAGGGCATGCCCTGTCCGCGATGGAGGATGAATCATGTCAGGAAGACTTTCACGCTTGACCCGTCTGGCTGTGGTGATGCTGGTGGCCTTGTCCCCATTGCGGGCAGAGGCTCAGACCGGCAACTGCGCTTACCACCTGTACTTTCCTTCGCTGCAGAACGCGGTCAGCGGCGTTGGGGGTGCGGCCGGGATCGCGCCGGGTTGCGCGACAACGATCAACGTCGACTTCAACGGCGACGGCTACGAAGATCTCGCCATCGGTGTGCCCGATGAAGACCTTGCCGGGCAGACCAATGCCGGCATGGTGCACCTCATGCACGGCACGCCTTCGGGGCTCTATCCCGATGCGAACGACGCCTGGAGCCTCGATACAACAAACGTCCTGGGTGTACCGGATGCCGGTGATGAATTCGGGCTCGGCCTCGGCGCCGGCGACTTCAACGGCGACGGCTACACCGACCTCGCCGTCGGCGCGCCCGGGAAGACCGTCGGCACGTTCGCCGGAGCCGGCGGCGTGTGGGTCTTCGACGGGTCGCCGTCGGGCCTCGTCGCGACCAACCACGACATCTGGACCCAGGCGTCTCCCGACGTGCCCGGAGTCGAAGAAGCCGGAGACGGCTTCGGCTACACCTTGATCGTCGGGGACTTCAACGGCGACGGCTTCGCCGATCTCGCCATCGGCGCGCCGTTCGAGGCGGTGGGCAGCGCCGCGTCGGCCGGCGCCGTCAATGTGCTTTACGGCTCGGCACAAGGCCTGACGTCGGCCGGCAGCCAGATCTGGACGCAGGATTCCGACCAGGTCCTGGGCGAACCCGTCGAAGACGACCGCTTCGGCTACGTCCTGGCGGCGGGCGACCTCGATGGCAACGGCTACGACGATCTGGCCATCGGCGTCCCACAAGACGACACGGCGGCCGCGACGGACGCGGGGGCCGTGAACGTGTTGTACGGCTCAGCCAGTGGGCTCTCTTCAACCAACAACCAGCTCTGGTCGCAGGACACGCCGGGCGTGCAGGGAGTCCCTGAGGCGAGCGACCACTTCGGTTACGCGCTTGCCATCGGCGACTTCGAACATGACGGCCGCAACGACCTGGCCGTCGGCGTGCCCAACGAAGCCAGCGGAGCCACCGCGTCGGTTGGGGCCGTTCATGTGATTCGCGGTTCGGCGGCCGGGCTGACCGCCTCCCAGAACCAGCTCTGGCTGCAAGGCCAGGACAATCTCGACGGCGTGGCCGAGGCCAACGACCTCTTCGGCTACAGCCTGCACAGCTCCGACTTCAACGCTGACGGCTACGACGATCTTGCCGTCGGCGTGCCTGGCGAGGACACGGCCCTCAGCAACGTCGGCGAGGTGAACGTGCTCTATGGCGGGCCGGGCAGCCTGAGCAGCGCTAACGACAACCGCTGGTTCCAGGACAACATCGGCAGCACCGCCGAAGTCGCCGACGACTTCGGGATCGCGCTCACCGGCGGCGACTACGATGGCAATGGCTTCGCCGATCTCGTCGTGGGCGTGCCGGGTGAACAGATCAACGCCGCGGACAATGCCGGAGGCGCAAACGTGATCTATGGAACCAGCCTCGGCCTGACCGCGACCGGCGCCGCCTTCTGGCATCAGGAGTCGCTCAACGTCAGCGACAGCGCTGAGGCCTCGGATCACATGGGCCTGTCGCTGCGGTAGCACCGGCGGCTTTTCTTGGCCGCGGATTTCGCGGATTTCGCAGATGATGATTGTTGAGTCAACGTCAATAGGGTTGATCATCACAACGTTTTGCGAAATCCGCGAAATCCGCGGCTGACCTTATTCTGATCCTTCCTCAATCGCGGTCATGTTCGGTGATTTGCCGATAGAATGTGGCCATGACCTACGAAGCCAAACTCACCGAACTGGGCTACAGCGTCGACGTCGGGGATCTCAACAGCGGGCGTTTTATGCGCGCAGTGCGCACGGGCAACCTGGTCTACACAGCCGGGGCCGTCAGCTCTTGGGCGGGTGAAGAGATCAAAGGCAAGGTCGGGCGCGATCTCTCCATCGAGGACGGTTACAAAGCTGCCCGTTTGGCGACGGTCGCGGCCCTGCGTGCCGTCAAGAGCCTGACCGGCTCGCTCGACAACATGGTGCGCGTCGTCAAGGTCCTCGGCATGGTCAACGTGGCGCCCGACTTCGACGCGACGCCTGACGTGATCCATGGCTGCAGCGATCTGCTGCTCGAAGTCTTTGGTGAAGCCGGCCGGCATGCGCGCAGCGCCGTCGGCATGACCATCCCCTACAACTACGCAGTCGAGGTCGAGTTGATCGTTGAAGTGCGCGACTGAGCCACTCGGATCGTGAGCGCGCCCGCGATCAATCGGCGGGCATGTACGACTCGGCCAGGTTCGCGCCCAGGGCGGCGGCGTTGAACGAGCGCTCGTCGACGGGCGTCAACGCGCGCACCTGCGCCTGCGTCAGCAGCTTGTAAGACTTGATCTCGCCGAGCGCCACGCCGATATCGTCAAGGCGCTCGTCCGAGCATAGCCAGTCGATCGAGTCGAACGTCGCCAGGTTCAGCGGCCGGGTGTAGCCGCGCAACGCGCGCTTGCCCTTCAAATTGAAGTAATCCTCAAAGTAGCTCATCACCAGTTCGCGCAGCGATCGATACACGGGCTCGCGATAGCGCAGCCCGCTGAAGTTCGACTTCGCTACGGCGCCCCAGCAGCCGTTGCGTTTGAAAAGAGCCAGGATGTGATCGTCGTCGTCGCCCGGGATCAGGTCGATCCACAGGGGCGGATAGCCTATCGCGCGCAACGCCGCCGCCGCGAACAACGCCCCGTCGAAGCAATGTCCCGTTCGGTCTCGCAGGAACGTCAGCGGGCAGCGATAGCGCTCTTCGCCCGTGTAAGGGATCGAGTCCAGGAACGTCTGGATCTTGGTCGGCGTGGTGAGCGATCGCCAGAGCCTGCGCTCCGAAGGCGTCAGGGCGGCAACGAAATGGGCGAGCGGATCGGTTCGGCGCACGGGCATGGTGGGGTCCCCTTCCTCGGGGCGTATTTTAGTCGAGGAGCGAAGGGCGAAGGGCGAGGGTCGCGGTAGCGTTCGCCCCTCGCCCCTCGCTCCTCGCCCCCACGCACTCAAGTGCCTGAGCCCACATCCGCGCGTGCTTGCCGCCGTGGTGGGGCGTGAGGCAACATGGGTCATTCTCCTGGAGACCGATCGCCATGACCCTTTCCACCGATGCTGCTCCTGAGGCGGCCCAAAGCCAGGCAACGCCCCGTCCCGTCGTTCCGCCAGCGCCGTTCACGCTCGACGCGCTGCGGCTGGCCACTGTGGCAACCGGGCTCGGCCTGCTGGCTTCCTTCGCCTTGATCTGGCGTGCCGTTGGCCTCAATGTGACCGTGCTGTCAGCGGTGGGCATCGTTGCCTTGCTCGCTCTGGCGGCCGCGGAACGGGTCAGGCCGGCCTGGCGCAGTATCTGGCTGGTGGTGCCGCTGCTCTTCTTTGGAGCGTCAGTCGCCTGGCGCGCTAATCCCTTCATCCAATTCCTCAATGTCTCAGCCGTGATCGGCCTGACCGTTCTGTTGGCGAAGGTCTTCACCCGCCCGGATCTGTTCACGCAAGGCGTCGGGGGATACCTCGCGTTGGCGTTGGGCGGATTGGTGGAGGGCGGCCTGCTACAACCAGGCGAGGCCATGCTCGCTGCGTCGCGGCAATCGCGAAACACGAGCCGCAGCCCATGGCTCTGGTCACTGGCGCGAGGCCTCTTGCTGGCAATCCCGGTCGTGCTCGTGTTGACGGCGTTGCTGGCGGTGGCAGACCTGGCGTTCGGCCAATCGGTCCGCGACGTGCTCAAGGCGCTCGGGCTCGATGACCTCGGGCTGGTGACTGCCCGCCTCGTCTTCGCCGCGCTCGCGGCGTGGGCGGCGCTCGGGTTTCTCACACTGGCGTTGCGGCAGCGGGCCGCGCCGGCCGATACGGGGAAGGCACACACATGGTCTGTGCTCGGGTTCACCGAGGCGGCCGTCATCCTCTTCTCGGTCAACGGGTTGTTTCTGGCGTTCGGAATCTTTCAGGCCCGCTACCTGTTCGGCGGCGAGGCCAACATCACGGAAGCCGGCTTCACCTACGCCGACTACGCACGCCGTGGCTTCGGCGAACTCGTGGCGGTCGCCCTGATCGTGCTCGCCCTCGGCCTGATCCTGCAACGATTGACGTCCTTGAAGTCCACTTACGCGTCGCTCGGTTTCAAGCTGCTCGCCATCCTGCTCGTCCTGCAGACCGGCGTGCTGTTGGCCTCGGCGTTCACACGCATGCGCCTCTATGAAGAGGCTTACGGCTTCACGGAACTGCGCGTGCTGACGCAGGTGTTCATGATCTGGCTCGCGGTCGTGCTGGTCGCCTATGCCGTCACGGTGCTGCTCGATCGACCACGCCTGATCGCGCTCGGCGGGCTTGTGGCGGTGATGGGATTCATCGTCACGCTCGACGTCATCAACCTCGATGGGCTCATCGCACGCGAAAACATCAAGCGCGATCTGCTCAAGACGGTCACGCCCGACGAACCCGACAGTCGCTACGGCGACAGCTTCGATTACCTCTATGTGCTCTCGCTCTCGGACGACGCCGTGCCTGAACTGATCCCGTTGCTCAGTCATGCCGATCCGGACGTGCGCGCCGAGGCGCAGCAGACCCTCGCCGACCGCCGCGTCGCGCTCGAAGCCACCTGGAAAGCCGATGGCTTCTGGTCCTGGTCCTGGGCGCGTCAGGAGGCGCTGAGCGCATTGAGCCGGGACTGAGTTCTGAGCCACGACTCTCGCGAATCGAACCGAATGAGCCCGAAGCGTGGACAAGGCGGGTTGTGTTCGATGCTGGCTTCGCGCAACTTGCGAAATTCGTGGCTTCCATCCGGTCTGCTTTATCATGCAGGCATGACCCTGGACCAGACCCGCGCGCCGTTCTTCGAAGCTTTGCTGGCCGAGAAGGCCTTCGCCGCACTATCGTTTCACATGCCCGGACACAAGTTTCGGGCGGATCTGCTGCCGGATCTCGTCGAATACCTCGGACCTGAGTGGGCACGCGCGGACCTGAACGAATGCAGCCCGACGGTCGATTACCTGCACTCGCCCGGGCCGGCCCTGACCGAAGCCATGGCTTTGGCGGCCGAACTTGTCGGCGCTGACACGACCCATTTCCTCGTCAACGGGGCCACAGTCGGCAATCAGGCGATGCTGCTCGCTGCGGCGCGTGAAGGCGATAAGGTGATCGTGTCACGCGCCTCGCATCGATCGGTGTACGCGGGCCTTATCCTCTCGGGTGCTCACCCGATCTATGTGCCGGCCAGCGTGCATCCGCGCACCGGGCTGCCGCTGGCCGTGACCACGGGCGCCGCGGCCGAGGCCCTGTCAGCACACCCCGATGCGGCAGCGATACACATCACGGGTATCAACTACTACGGCTACCTGCCCGATGTGCCAGGACTCGTCGCCCTCGCGCATGAACGAAGTCTGCCGCTGCTGGTCGACGAGGCGCACGGCGCGCACCTCGGCTTCCATCCGCTGCTGCCGCGTTCGGCGGTTCAACATGGTGCTGACGTCGTCGTTCAGAGCCCGCACAAGACGCTCGGCGCGTTCACCCAGGCGGCCTGGCTGCACGTGACCGGCGTTCGAGTTGCCCCAACCGTGTTGACGCAGGCGCTGGCGTTGCTGCAATCATCGTCGCCGAGCGTGCTGCTGACCGGCTCGCTCGACGTGGTCCGCCGCCAGATGGCGCTGGATGGCCGACGACTGTTGGGCCGCGTCATTGCGCTGGCGGCTCGCGCGAGAGAGTCGATTCGATCGATCCCCGGCCTCGACTGCTACGGCCCTGAGTTGATCGACGCCGAGCACGGCATCGCGGCCCACGATCCCTCGAAGCTCGTGATCGACACACGCGGCAGCGGCCTGACCGGCACCCAGCTCCAGGCCCGTTTGCGGGCGCAGAGCCGCCTCGACGTCGAGTTCGCGGATCCCGCTCACGTGGTGTGTTCGATCACGGTGGCTGACGATGACGAGTCGATCGATGCCTTGCTGGTCGCGTTGGCGCAGGCGGCGAGGCCGCGCGAAGCCTCCGCCACGCGCGAACTCGACACCATCGACGTGCCGCCCATCCCGACCATGGCCCTGACCCCGCGCCAGGCCTTCGGCGCCCCGACAACCGCTGTGCCGTTGGCCGAAGCCATCGGTCGCATCTGCGGCGAGCAGGTGATGCCGTATCCCCCTGGCATCCCGCTGCTGCTGCCCGGCGAACTCATCGCCGCCGAGCACGTCGCCTTCCTGCGCGCCCAGATCGCCCACGGCGTCCGCCTCGTCGGGCCGGAAGACCCCTTACTTCGAACGTTGCGGGTCACAACGAGGGCATAGAACGAGGGGCGAGGGGCGAACGCTACCGCGCTATTCGCCCTACGCTCCTCGTTCCTCAGGTGGTTTAACTCGCCGGAACTCGCGCCAGAGCGCCAGGTCGTAGACGATCTTGAGGCCGCCGCACAGGAATATCGGGAGGCTGAACAGGGCAGGCACGCCGAGCATCAAACCGGCCAGCGACGGCGAGAGCGAGGCTCCGACCGACCGCGCGATGGCGGTGACGCCCGCGGCGGCGGAGCGTTCGTCGGGATCGACCACGGCCATGGTGTACGACTGACGCGTGGGCACGTCCATCTGCGAGATGCTGAAGCGAGCCAGAAGGACGATGATCGCGAGCGGCAGGTTCGGCATCAACGGCACAAGCATCAACAGCACGTTCGACGGGATGTGCGTGAAGACCATGGTGTTGATCAGGCCGATCCGACGGGCGATGCCGGCGGCGAGCAGGGCCGAGATCCCGGCCAGCACGTTAGCGCCGAAGAAGATGCTGCCGATCACGCCCGTGTCCACGCCAAAGCGCGTGTGGAACCAGAGCGCCATGAAGCTCTGCACGATGAAGCCGCCGGCAAACGCGTCGAGCGCAAAGAAGGCCGACAGCTTGAGCACGACCTGACGCGACTTGTGTAGGCCGAGCGTCCGGCGCGCCGGGGCCTGAGCGGCCGGCGCTTCGACCGCCGGCGACAGCGCCAGGAAGCAGGCGCCGATCACGCCACCCGCCACCGCATAGCCGATCAGCACAGCGCGGTACGACTCGAGCGCCGAGAAGCCCCGCGACTGAAGGATCTGGGCAAGCCAGCCGCCGGCCAACGCGCCGAGCGCCGTCGCGAAAGAACCGACCAGGTTGTACCAGGCGAAGGTCTGCGTGCGCGCCTTGTCGGTCACCAGTTGCGTCAGGCCGGCCTGTTCGACCGACAGGAAGGGCCCGATCTCATTGCCGCTCGGGCTGATCACGCCCACGATGGCGGCCACTGCCAGCACGATCGGGTCGCGGGTGAGCAGGAACACGACGCCGGCCAACACCATCAGCAGCGCGCCGACGATCAGCGTGCGGCGCCGCCCGAAGCGATCGGCCGAGGTCGTCAACCAGAGCGTGACAGCCGCATCCCCGGCGAGCGTGAAGGTCAGGAGCAGCCCGGCCTGCGACTCACTCAGGCCAGCTTCCGTCAGATACAACACCAACACGACCGACAGGAAGCCGTAAGCGAACAACCGTACGATGCGGGTGGTGAAGAGGAGAGTGATGTCGCGTGTCATAGGAGTTCAGGCAAGCATACCCCCGGGAGAGCGAAAATCGAGGGGCGAAGCGCGAGGGGCGAGGAGCGAAGCGCGAAGCGCGAGGAGTGAGGAGCGAGGAGCGGTTAGTGGGGAGCCGGGAGCGGGGAGAGATGTTTGTATAGCCCTTCGCCCTTCGCCCTTCGCCCCGGCACTTTTTTTGCAACCCTTTATGCGGATTTTCGGCCGTCTGGCGGCCGGCGCCGATAGACTGAGGACATAAAACAGTCATCGGCGAGGCCCGCGCCTATAATCTCGCCATGCCTGAATTGCCTGAAGTCGACACTGTCGCACGGGAGTTGAGGGATGGTTCGGCAGGACGCGGGCCATCGATCTTGGGGCGCGTGATCGAGCGCGTGACCGTTCGCTGGCCGCGCCAGATCGCGAGGCCGGCGGCGCATGAGATCGAAGACCGGCTGCGGGGGCAGCAGGTTCAGTCCGTCGGCCGGCGCGGCAAGGTCATCGTGATCGGCCTGACGCGGGATCGGCTGCTCGTGCACCTGCGGATGAGCGGCGACCTGATGGTGGTGCCCGGTGATGCACCGCCTGACAAACACGCTCACACCGTCTTCCATTTCGCAGACGGTTCCGAGCTGCGCTTCAGCGACACGCGCAAGTTCGGCAAGATCTGGGTCGTGCTCGAGACAGACGAGGTGCTCGGTGACCTGGGTCCGGAGCCGCTCGATGAGTCGTTCACGCCGGCCGTGTTGGCTGAGCGCCTGAAGGCGAGGCAGCGAGCGCTGAAGCCGCTGCTGCTCGATCAGACGTTCCTGGCAGGCGTTGGCAACATCTATGCGGATGAGGCCCTGCACCTGGCCGGTCTGCATCCGCTGCGGCGCAGCGACACGCTTACGCCGCGCGAGGTGCGAGGTCTCTGGAAGAGCCTGCGTCAGGCGTTGATGGACGGCCTGGCCCGCAACGGCGCCAGCATCGACTGGCAGTATCGCGGCGGCCAGTATCAGGAAGTTCTGCGGGCCTATGGTCGCGCTGATCGGCCCTGCCAGCGCCCCGGCTGCACAGGCACGATCCGGCGCATCGTCGTCGGGCAGCGGAGCACGCATTTCTGCCCGGTCTGTCAGCCGCTGAAAGGCCCCGGCGTCGATTGGGTGGCTGCAGCGGCGCGTCGCACTCGACGCGTGCTGCAGCGAGGATGAGGAGCACGAACCATGGCGGATCTGATGGTCAACAATGCGATGCCGATCCTGATCGGCCTGGGCGTGGCCTTTGTGCTCTGCCTTGCCCTGATCGTCATTGGCTGGTCGATGTGGCGCAGGGAAACGGACCGCAAGCTGGCCGCCCTGAGCCCCACTACGTCCGAGGCGCCGCCCATGGCCGACGCCCTCGCACTGTCGGTCGCGACACTGCCGACACCCGACGTTGCCGCGCCGATGACCGCGGCGCAGCCCGCTGAGGACATCCCGGCCGCCCCATCGCTGCCCGAGGCCTCCCACACCGTCGTGGAGACACCCGACGCCGCGCCGGCATCATCGGCCTACTCACTCGATGCGCTGCAGCTGCTGCGCGACCCGGCCACCGGACAGCTGAGGGTGGGAATCGGATCGGATGTTTACGCCTCGGCTCGCGACGTCCGGCGGCCCGAACACCAACGACTCCTGTTGGGCTCGACGCGTGACCTGTTGATCTTTCTTGGCCAGACCCGCGCCGCTGCCGCCCTGCCGGCCGGCCCCGCCCCAACCGTGAGCGGAGAGCCCGGCCCTGTCCCGGCTCAGCCCATCTCGGTCGTGCGACCGGCGCCGGCGCCCGCGGCGACCGGGGCCATGCGGCTTCCCTCGATGAACCCGTTCCAGCAGTACAAGGTCGTCAAGCAGCTGAACGCAGTGCCCGAGGCTCCGGAGCTGACCATCGCGCAGCAGATCGACAACCTGTTGCAGGATCTGACGGCGGTCAGCCCGCTGGCCGGGCGCGGCCTGCGCGTCGCTGGCTCACCTGAAGGATTGGTGTCGTTCGAGCTCGACGGTGCGAGCTACAGCGATATCGACTCGGTGCCCGATGCCGGCGCCCGCGACCTGCTGCGCGCGGCCGTCAAACAGCGACGGATGAATGTCCATTCATCCGTCGCTCCACGCTCTTTGCTTTTCGGATCTTCGGTTGTTTAGGCCGGCTCGAGCAGGCCCATGGCGTGTCGCGCCACTTCGGGCTGGAAGGCCGCCTGCACCGCCTCAAGGGCCATGCCGTGAAGAGAGTCCTCGGTGATGCCGGGGAGTAAAAGCGCCTGACTGAGTTCACTGGTCAGGGTGCAATTCGAAATGCCCGGATCGTCGGTGTTGAGCGTCACGCGCAGGCCGGCTGCCAGCATGTGCGGCAGCGGATGCAGCGAGAGCCCCGTCGCCACGCCGGTGTCGAGGTTCGAAGTCAGGCTGACCTCGAACACGACATCGCGCTCGCGCGCCAGCGCCACCACGGCCGGATCCTCGATCACGCGTACGCCATGGCCGATGCGTCGCACGCCCAGGCGTTCGATCGCATGTCGGACCGACGACGCGCCGGACCATTCACCCGCGTGGGAGGTTACTCCAAGACCCGAGCGACGCGCTTCGGCGAAAAGGCCCGCGAAGGGCTCGGCCGGATAGTTGGCTTCGTCACCGGCCAGGTCGATGGCCGCGATGTCGCGCTGACGATCCGTCGCGAGCGCGACCACCTGCTCGGCCAGTTCGACAGGTTCATGCCGATTGACGCTGGCGATCAGCGTCAGCTCGATCTCTGGATACTGTCGTCGAGCATCTTCAGCGCCAGCCGACACCCAACTCATGACATCGCGCAATGAGAAGCCCTGAGTGCGCGCCAGGGCGGCGGGTGTGAAGCGAAGTTCGAGGTAGCGTACGCCGTCGCGCGCCGCATCTTCGACGGCCTCGAAAGCCAGTCGACGGATGATGCCCGGCGACAGATAAAACCGTCGCAGCACGTTGAACTTGTCAAGGAAGGCGCGCGGAGTGTGCGGATCCGATGGCGTCATCTGCACGAGCGGCCGCAGGGTCTGCGCCTCACGCGGGAGGTCGAGTCGATAGCGCGCCGCGATCTCGGCCAGCGTGGTCAGACGCAGTGAGCCTTCGAGGTGGCGATGAAGATCGATTTTCGGGAGCCGCTCGAGAGCGGTCCGATTCGCCAAAGTCATAGGCTTACTGTACAAGCATCGCGAGCGCCGGGCAACCGTTTTTCCGTGGTATTTAGGCGGGGTTTACGATGGTAACGGTTGGCGTCGGCCTTGCATAACGACAAAGGCCGAGCTCATCGCTCGGCCTTTGTCTGATCATGTTCGATTACGTCGTCAAGCGACTCTCAGCGGCGGCGACGTCGACGGCGTCCACCGCTCTTGTCTTCGGAACTCGCTTCGGCCTCAGCCTCGACCGCTTGCTCTTCGCCAACCGTCGTCGACTTGCCCGCGTTCGGGTTGATTTGCGGCAACGGCGGACGGGCCGGCGTCTTCAACGCATCGAGCACCGATGGGCGCGGCGCCTGAGCCTGTTGCCGCGCGGCCTGCGAACCCGCTTCCTGCGCGGCGGCCTCCTGCGGTGCGCCATCGGTAGCTGGCTGCACCACGCGCGGCCGCATCTGCATCGCGCGCGAGATCACGCCGGCGCGGATATTCGCCAGCAACTCCTGGAACATGTCGGTGGCCTTCGACTTGTAAGCCACGAGCGGGTCGCGCTGCGCGTACGCTTCGAGGCCGATCGACGTGCGCAGAGCTTCGACCGAGGTCAGATATTCGACCCACAGGTTGCCGATCGTCTGCAGCATCAGGCTGCGGTTGATGTTGGTCATCACCTCGCGGCCGAGCGCGTCAGTCGGCTCGGTCGGCGTGCCGCCCAGGGTGCGGATCTGAGCCTCTGCCCGTGCGAACAGGCTGTTGAGCCGCTTGACGGCCTCGCGCAGATGCGCCAGCAACTCGTCACGGATCTCTTCCACCTTCCAATCAGCGGTCATCTCACCGACCAGATAGGGGTAGTGCAGACGCTGCACGTTCATCTCGACCTTGCGGTGCTGCTTGTCGAAGCCGACCGAGCGCCCGAACTGCATCGCCAGCAGGCCCCGCGTCCATTGCGCCTCGGTCATCGTCGCGGGCAGGTTGGTCTTGATGTCGCGATCGACCTCGGTCATCACGCGCTCGACCTTGGCGTCGAAAGTCTTCTCAGCGGCTTCCTGGATCTTGGCCTGAACGTCCGGCCAATCCTCGTCGGAGCGCAACTCGCCCATGCTGAGCGACCCGCCCAATCGGCGCTCGACCGCGGCGATCAGGGCCACGCGGCTGCGCGCCGTGACGGCCGCCTGCGCGAGCTCTTCGAGCCGGCGCTTGAAGCCGTTGTAGTCGAAATCGCGGGTCTCGGCCGCCGGCAGCTGCACGTTAATGCCGAGCACCTCGCTGACAGCCTTGAGCACGGCACGCGGTTCGAGCGGCTGCCCGGTCTCGCGCGCTTCGTTCTCGAGCCCTTCGAGCGCTTCCTCGGCCGCCATCTTGCGTTCGCGCACCTGGCTGCTCAGCCGATCATCGGCCGCGTTGAGCTGGGCGCGGATCGCCTCGAGCACGTGCTCGCGCTCGGCCTTGAGCGCATCGCGGGCGACATCGATCAGGGCCTGGCGCTTGTCGGCCGCGGCGGCCACGTCGCGCAGCAGGATGCTCTGCCCGTAGGTCGGGTAGAGCCGCTCGCCCTCAGGCCCCACGTCCAGGATCGGCGGCTGGGTCTCGTCAGCCCAGGCGAAGAGCTTCCAGCGCTCGAGAGCGTCGCCGTGCAGCTTCACGCGCCGATCGATCTCGGCCACGAGCATCTCGTCGAAATCGTCGCTCAGATCGTCCTTGACGAAGATCCTGTCGCGCTGGCCATAGATGGTGTTGCGTTGCGCGTTGAGCACGTCGTCGTATTCGATGAGGTGCTTGCGGATGTCGAAGTTCGAGCCCTCGACCCGCGTCTGCGCGCCTTCGATCGTGCGGTTGACGAGGCCGGCCTGGATCGGCACGCTGTCGTCGATGCGCAGCCGCTGCATCAGGTCAGACACGCCCTGCCCGCCGAAGCGCTTCATCAACTCGTCTTCGAGCGAGAGGTAGAACTGCGACGAGCCCGGGTCGCCCTGGCGGGCGGCGCGGCCGCGCAACTGGTTGTCGATCCGGCGCGACTCGTGCCGCTCGGAGCCGAGCACGTGCAGGCCGCCGACCGCGCGGACCCGCTCGACGTCGTCCATCATCGTGACGAAGGTGCGCACCTCGTTGTCGTATACGCCCCAGTCGGCCTCGGGGACGCCGCGCAGCAATTCGCGCCGTTGCGCGTGGGTCAGGTCGTAAGGGTTGGGTGTGTTGTTGTTCTTGAGCACCCGGTTGACGGACGTGATCACGTCTTCGGCAAGTTCGCCGCCGAGCTTGATGTCGACGCCGCGGCCGGCCATGTTGGTCGCGATGGTCACGGCGCCATACGCGCCGGCGTCGGCGATGATCAGCGACTCCTCGTCGTGCTTCTTGGCGTTGAGGACGTTGTGCTTGATCCCGGCGCCGAGGATGCGGGTCAGCTCAGGGCCTTTATCGGGCGTGCTGCCGAGGATTTCGCAAAGCCTTGCCGCGTTCTCCTCGCCGGCCGGGTTGGTCGAGAGCCCGTACTCGCGCAGCTTGGTGGCCAGCTCGTTCTTGTTCAGACGGTCGAGTGGCGCGTCAAGCGGCTGCAGGTCGGGCACCAGCATGCCGTCTTCTTCCTTCTTGTTCTTGCGGAACCAGGCGTCGCGCAGCAGCAGCACGAGCGCCAGCCGCTGCAACGCCTCGGCCCTCAGCCGCTCCGACACATGCTCGGACATCTCGACCGAGGTCGTGCCGATCAGGATCGGCTGCCCGGCCAGATGGCGGCGCATCACCTCGCCGACGATCGCGCGCAGCTTCGACTCCTCGGTGCGGAACACCAGGTCCGGGTAGTCCTTGCGGCGCCAGAAGACCGGCGTCTTGCCGCCGTCCTCCTTGCGGGCGAAGTAGGTGAAGGTCTGGCCCTCTTCCTTGAACTTCACCTCGGCCAGGGTCGAGCCAGTGGCGTTGGCCATGTACTCCAGGTGCGGCGGCACCGGGAGCACGGTCAGGTTGTAGATGCGCTCGAACTCCTCGGCCTCGGTCAGGGCCGTGCCGGTCATGCCGGCCAGCTTGGCGTAGAGCCGGAAGAAGTTCTGCAACGTGATCGTGGCGTAGGTGACGTTGTCCTGCTGGACTTTGACGCCTTCCTTCGCCTCGACCGCCTGGTGCAGGCCGTCGGACCAACGCCGGCCGGGCATCATGCGGCCGGTGAACTCGTCCACGATGATGATCTGGCCGTTCTGAACCAGGTAGTCCTTGTTGCGCTTGTAGATGAACTCCGCGCGCATGGCCTGCTCGATGTGGCCGAGCAGCCGGGCCTGTTCCGGGGTCAGTTCTTCGGGGCGGTCGGGGTCGCGCAGCGGCTGGCGCAGCAGGCGTTCGAGATGCGCCTCGCCCAGCTCCGTCAGCGAGATGCCGCGCCCGCGCTCGTCGATCTCGTAGTGCTCGGGCTGCAGCTGGCGCACGACCTTGGCGGCTTCCAGATACATCCGCGGGTCATCCTGCGCCGGGCCCGAGATGATCAACGGCGTCCGCGCCTCGTCGATCAGGATGTTGTCGACTTCGTCGACGATGGCGAAATACCGTTCGCGCTGGACGCGCTGATCCAGGCCCATCGCCATGTTGTCGCGCAGGTAGTCGAAGCCAAACTCGTTGTTCGTGCCGTAGGTGATGTCGCAGGCGTAGGTCTCGCGCCGCGGCACCATGCGCAGGTGATGTCGATCTTCCTGGGGCGACTCGATCGTGAAGTCGACGATGAAGGCCTTCGACGCGTTCTCGGTGCGGTGAGCGTCCTGCAGGACGCCGACGCTCAGGCCGAGCGCTGTGTAGATCTGACCCATCCAACGGGCGTCGCGGCGGGCCAGGTAGTCGTTGGGGGTCACGAGGTGGACGCCGCGCCCAAGCAGGGCGTTGAGGTAGATCGGCAGGGTCGAGACCAGGGTCTTGCCCTCGCCCGTGCGCATCTCGGCGATCCGACCCTCATGCAGGATCATGCCGCCGATCAACTGGACGTCGTAATGCCGCTGGCCGAGCGTCCGCATGGCGGCCTCGCGGACCGTGGCGAAGGCTTCCGGCAGGATCTCGTCGAGCGCGTCCTGCTCGGCGGCCCGGAGCTCCTTGTCGTCTGTAATCCCCTCACGGGCGGCTGCGATCCGGGCCTTGAAATCGGCCGTCTTGGCCAGGAGCTCGGCGTCAGAAAGGGCCCTGACGTCCTGCTCCATGTCGTTGATTTTGGCGACGACGCCGCTATAGCGTTCGATGTCGCGTTTGTTCGGATCACCGCTCAGGATCCGCATCAAGTTCTTGAACATGCCGTCAGCACCTCTTCGGGGTCGACGAAAACAGACGCGGCGAGGCCATCTGGGGCCGGTGCGTGCGTGGCCCGCCCCGGGCCTCGCCGTCGAAATTGCGAACCCTGATTATATCAGGGGCTGTTTGGGAAAGATTAGCCGCAGATTACGCGGATTACGCGGAAGGGTGATGAACGGCCGCATGGGTGTGGCGTCTTCCGACTGCCCTCCGCGAAATCCGCGTAATCTGCGGCGATATCGCTGATCCAACGAAAAAGGGCGGAGGCATGCGATGCCCCCGCCCCTCTTGAGACGTGCTGTGACGGGCTCAGTTGATCCGCTGCACCTGGCGAAGGAGACCGGAGACGATTTCCTCGGCGGGCATGGTGAGCGCGCTCTGCTGGAACATCAGCACGCTGACGACGGGCATGTCGTTCATCATGTCCATAATGTCCATGCCTATGCCGCTGCCGTTTTCGGCATGGCCGTTCGGCTCTTCGTTGCCATAGCGGTCCGACTCGCCGAACATCTTGCGGGTCTGGGCCTCAACCTGGGCGTAGAGCGCGCCGAGCACCTGCTTGCCGCGCGGGTCGGCCATCCACTCGCGCATGGTCGATTCCATGTCGAGCAGGCAGGGCAGATCGAGCGTCGATTTGATCGTCGCTGAGGCCTGGCAACGGATGTCGGTCGCCGAAGCGCCGATCAGCAGCTCGACCTCGCCGTCCTCGGTCACCCACTGCTTGTACTCCGGATGCCAGAAGGCGAAGGCGCGGAAATCGAGGTGGATCGACACCGACTTCGTCTCGCCGGGCTGCAGCTCGACTTTAGAGAAGCCCTTCAGCTCCTTGATCGGGCGGGAGAGGCTCGACGCACGGTCATGGACGTAGACCTGAACGGTCTCCTTGCCGGCGACGACGCCCGTGTTGGTCACGTCCACGGTCACGGTCAGGCCATCGACGTCCTTGAACGTCTCGGCCGACAGGCGCGGGTTGCTGTACGCGAACGTCGTGTAGCTCAAGCCGAAGCCGAACGGGAACAGGACGGGCAGTTCCTTGGCATCGTAGTAGCGGTAACCGATGTAAAGGCCTTCGCCGTAGTGCACCTTGCCGGCGTCGCCGGGCCAGTTGGTGAAGGCCGGCGTGTCGGAGAGCTTGAGCGGGAAGGTCTCGGCCAGCTTGCCGCTGGGATTGACTTTGCCGAAGAGGATGTCGGCCAGCGCCGCGCCGCCCGCCTGGCCCATCATCCAGCCTTCGAGCACGGCGGACACATCATCGAGCCAGGCCGTCATGGCCACCGGAGCGCCGTTGTTGAGCACGACCACGGTCTTGGGCTGCACCCGAGCAACCGCCTTGATCAAGGCGACCTGTTGGGCCGTCAGGTCGAGATCCTTGCGATCGTAGCCCTCCGACTCTTTGTAGGTCGGCAGCGCGATGTAGAGCAGCGCCACGTCCGCGGCCTTGGCGATGACGGTGGCCTGATCGATCAGGTCCTGGCGGAAGCAGTCATCCGACGGATAGCCTTCGGCGTAGGTCAACTCGGCGTCGTCGGCGCGGGCCTGCAATTCCTTGAAGGGCACGTCGGTGCGGGTCGGGTTGATGTGCGAGCTGCCACCGCCCTGGAAGTGAGCGGCCTCGGCCGAGCGGCCGATGACGGCGATGTGCTGCTGGCCCTTGAGGGGCAACAGCCCGTCGTTCTTGAGCAGCACCATACCCTCGGCCGCGATCTTGCGCGCCAGCTGGTGGTGAGCGTCGACGTCGAAAGTGCCGCCCTTGGGCGTCTGCTTGGCCTTGACCACGATCCCGAGGATGCGCCTGACCGACTCGTCGAGCACGGCTTCGTCGAGCTCGCCCGAGCGGACGGCCTCGACCACGGCCTTGACGCGGCGATCCTGCGGGCCAGGCATCTCCCAGTCGAGGCCGGCCTTGAGCGCCGCCACGCGGTTGCGCACCGCGCCCCAGTCGGAGACGACGAGCCCTTCGAAGCCCCACTCCTCCTTGAGGATCTCGGTCAGCAGGCCGCGATGCTCAGAGGCGAAGGTGCCGTTGAGCTTGTTGTACGCGCACATCACAGTCCAGGGCCTGGCCTTCTTGACGGCCTTCTCGAACGCCGGCAGGTAGATCTCGCGCAGGGTGCGCTCGTCGACCTCAGCGCTGATGCTGAAGCGCTGGAACTCCTGGTTGTTGGCCGCGAAGTGTTTGAGCGACGTGCCCACGCCCTTCGACTGGATGCCGTCGATCAGGCCCACGGCCAGCTCGCCGGCCAGGTAAGGATCCTCCGAGAAGTACTCGAAGTTGCGGCCGCCCAGGGGCGAGCGCTTCATGTTGACGCCCGGCCCGAGCAGCACATCGACGTTGAGCGCGATGGCCTCCTCGGCCAGGGCCACGCCCATCTTGTAGATCAGCGCCGGATCCCAGGTGGAAGCCAGGCAGGAGGCCGTCGGGAAGCACGTCGCCGGCAGGCTGGTGGAGCCCATATCGTGGATGTCGGGCGTGCGGCGCACGCCGTGCGGGCCATCCGACACGATCATCTCGGGCACCCCCAGACGTTCGATCGGGGTGGTCGACCACGCGCTTGCGCCCGTGCAGAGCGCGGCCTTTTCCTCGAGCGTCATTTGGCCGATGATAAATTTGATCTCAGTGGTCATTGTTCTCCCCCGCTTTTATCGGGTTGCGTCTTGTCGATTGACGACTTTCAACCTGCCGCTTCCCGTCGCGGCGCCTCTTGACGAGACCGCGCAAGGCGAAGCTCGCCCGCGGATCTCGCATAGCCGTCCCTGACGGCGTTCGTCTTGTGCGTTTCGAACTGAAACGGCCGAGGCACAACTTGGGCGCCGATCGTTCGTGCTCGACGCTGCCGCTTCAGCTTTTGAGCCATGCGGGCGGCCCCCCACCGCCCGAACAGCCCGACACGATTCGAAACAGCGACACGTCAGCTGGGTGATCCGACGCGCCGGAGGTGACCGATCAGCGCTAGACCGTCGAGAGGTCCCATTCCTCGTAGATCTTCGGGACGTCGTTGATCAGGCGCTTGGTGTATTCGGCCTTGGGTCGCAGGATCACATCGTCGGCCGTGCCGCGCTCGACGAACTTGCCGTGCTCCATGATGAACACTGTGTCGGAGACGTAATAGGCGAGCCCGATGTCGTGTGTGATGAAGATCAGGGTCATCCCGATCTCGTTGCGCAGCTGGATCAAATAGTCCAGGATCGTGGCGCGCGAGCAGGCATCGATCATCGAGGTCGGCTCGTCGGCGATCAGGATCTTGGGCTTGAGCAGGAAGATGCGAGCGATCATCAGACGCTGCATCTGCCCGCCCGAAAGCTCAAACGGATATTTGTTCGTCAGTTCTTCGTACTTGAGATTGACGAACTTACATGCGTCCACCATCAACTGGGTCTTCTCAGCCTGGGAGAGGCCCTTGCCGCCGCGCATGTTGATGCAATCGAGCAGGACGGCGTCGATCTTGTTGAAGATGTTGTACGACGAGAAGGGATCCTGGAAGATGGCCTGAATGCTCTTCCAGTATTCCTGCTTCTTCTTTCCAGAGCTGATGTCGCGCTTCTTGCCCTGGAAGAGGACCTCGCCCTCGGTCTCGCCGATCAGGCCGAGCAGCATCTTGGCGAGCGTCGTCTTTCCGCTGCCCGACTCGCCCACGATCGAGATGATCTCGCCCTCGTGGAACGTGAAGTCGACGTGATCGACAGCCAGCGTCTTGGTGCGGCCGAAGCCGAAGACCTTGGTCAGACCCTTGCCGGTTAGGCAGGGTTTCCTTTCGTCAGCCATGTTTGTACGCCTCCCTCAGTTCGGCTTCCGTGAAGATGCACCGATAGATTCGGTCGCCCTCGACCTGGCGCATTCCCACGCTGATCGCCCGGCACTCAGGCTTGGCGTACTTGCAGCGCTCGGCGAAACGGCAACCCGCCGGCGGCTTCTTCAGGTTCGGCGGCACACCGGGCACGGCCGTGAGCTTGTGCGCCCTGAGGCCCTCCTCAGGCACGATGATGGAGCCCATCAGGCCCTTCGAGTACGGATGGAGCGGGTCGAAGACCGCCTGACTCGACGAGCCGCGCTCGACGATCTGGCCGGCGTACATGACCATGATGTCGTCTGTGACGTTGTAGAGCAGCGGCAGCTCGTGGGTGATGAAGATCATGGACTTGATCAGGCCCTTTTCCATCAGGTCCCTGAGCATCTTGATCACCATCTTCTGCGAGGTGACGTCGAGGGCCGACGACGGCTCGTCGGCGATCAACACCTTCGGGCCAAGGATGACCGACACCGCGATTACGGTGCGCTGCTTCATGCCACCCGAAAGCTCGACCGGATACTTCTCGAGCACCTCGGCCGGCAGGTTCAGCAGCTGGAAGCGTTCCCTGGCGAGTTCGTGGATCTCTTTCTTGGTGACCTTCGGATCGTGCGCCTGGATGACGTCCTCGACGAAGTTGATCACCTTCTGGGTCGGGTTGAGCGCGTTCATCGCCGCCTGTGGGATGTACGCGATCTCGGTGCCCAGAATGTGTCGGCGCACATCGTCGGGATCCATGCCCGAGATGTTGCGTCCGTCGATGATGATGTCGCCGCTCGTGTAGTAGAGGGGCGGGAAGTAATAGCCCATCAGGCTCAGGGCCAGCGTCGATTTGCCGCAGCCCGACTCGCCGGCGATGCCCAGCGACTTGCCCTCTTCGACCCTGAGCGAGACATGGTCGACGGCGTACACGTCCTCGCGGAAGCGAGTGACGTATTTGGTCGTCAGGTCTTTGACCTCGAGAATGACTTTGCCCATGTCGATCCCTTAATCCCTCAGCGCCGGGTTGAATACCTGGTCAAGCCCAGTGTTCATCAAGTTCATCGAGAAAGCCGTCATGGCGATGGTGACGAGCACAGGCATGTACGCCCACCACCGGCCCTGAATGTCGGCCTGGTAGATGCGGCCCCAGTGCATCATCAGGCCCAGCGTCGGCGTCTCGGTCGTCTTCGGCCCGAGGCCCAGGATCGACAGCCCGGCTTCGGCCAGGATGCCCGACGAGATCTGCAGGATCAGGGCCATCACCACGTACGAGGCGATGTACGGAAGGATGTCGCTCAAGATGATGTGGACCGTCGAGTGGCCCGAGAGCTTCGACAGGTTGACGTGGTCGCGGTTGCGCAGCGAGATCACCTGAGCGCGCACCGCGCGGGCCGTCCACACCCACGACGTGAAGCCGATCACCACGGCCACCGTGACGGCGCCGCGCGATTCCTGGCCGATGCTATAGGAGATCAGGATCAGGAGCACGAAGCTGGGGATGACCGTGAACAGGTTCGTGACGAACATGATCACGTCGTCGACCGGCCCGCCGAGGTAGCCGGCCAGCAGCCCGAGCGCCAGGCCGATCGCTGTGGCGATGGCGCCGGCCACCAGGCCGATGAGGAGCGACACGCGCGTGGCCGCCACGAGCTCGGTCAACACGTCACGGCCGAAGTTGTCGGTGCCGAGCGGGAGCACACGCACGTTGGCGACCTGGATGACGTTGACGAAGTCCGTCTGCTCGACGGTGCCGGTCTGCTCGAGCGCGCCAGAGTCGACGTTGGGCTGCGCGATGATCGCGCCAGCCGTCGAGAGCAACCCGTCGATCGACTTGTTCAGCCGCACGTAGTAGTTACGCTTGGCGTTCGTCATCCCAGGGATGTTCTTCTTCGGGTCGTAGTTGTCTTCCCACTGCGTGAGCAGCTTCTTCGTGTCGGCCGTGTCGATGTCGGTTTCGGGGATGCCGGCCGCCACCAGCCAGGTCTTGATCGCCGTCCGGTCATCTTCGTTCAGCCGGCTGGCGATGCGATTGAAATCGGCGGCGCCGAGGTCGAGCGTGTAGCGCTGCGAGCCCATGCTGTCGAACACGTTCACGTAAATGCCCGGGGGGAAGAACGTGCCCTGCCCGATGATCGCGAGCGGCGAGTCTTTGACGAAGAGCGGATAGATGAGTGCGCCGAGCACGATCGCCATGAAGATGGCGAAGCCCGTGACGAATTTGCCGGATTTGAAGATCTGTCGGAGTGTGTTTGACATAGCGTCTACCTTGCCTCACTCCGCCTGAGCCGCCTTGACGCGCGGATCGATCAAGCCGTAGATGATCTCGATCGCGAAGTTGGCGATCAGGACCATGACCGTGATGATCAGGGTTGCGGCGGAGATGAGCGGGTAGTCCTGCCCCATGACGCCGTTGAGGATCGTATAGCCGAGGCCCGGGTAGCTGAAGATGATCTCGGCCACAAGCGCGCCGCCGACCATCGTGCCGATCGAGAGCGCCAGGCCCGTGATCTGCGGCAGCATCGCGTTGCGGAACACGTAGCCGATGATCTTCCAGTCTTTGATGCCCATGAAGCGGGCATACTTCACGTAGTCGGCGTTGAGCTCGTAGATCGCCATCGAGCGCATGCCGATGGCCTGCCCGCCGATGGAGATCAACACGATCGACCAGAACGGCAGCTGGTAGTGGACGATCACGGACCAGACGAAGCCCCAACTTGCGCTGGGGATCAGGTCGAAGCCGTAGCCACCCGACGTCGGGAACCATTTCAGGTTGACGCCGAAGATGACCAGCATAATGACGGCCATGCCGAAGGCCGGGAAATTGCTGATGAAGATGCTGACCGGCATGAGCACTTTGTCGAAGCCGCCCTTGAGGTAAGCGGCCAAGGCGCCCAATGAGTTGCCGATCAACCACCCGACGATGATCGCCGGGAACTGCAGCGCGAGCGTCCACCAGATCGAGGCGCCGAGCACCTGCGAAACGGGGCGCGGATATTGGCTGAACGAGACTCCGAAATCGCCCTGGAAGACGTTCACGATGTACTTGATGAACTGTTCCCAGACTGGCTTGTTGGTGCCAAACTGCTCGGCGTACTGCTGATAGACCGCCTGCGCGCCGGATTGACTCGTCATGCCTTGAGTCACTCGTTGAGTGATGACGGCGACCGGGTCGCCTGGCATCATGCGCGGCAGGATGAAGTTCAGGAGGAAGGCAAACACGAAAGTGGTCAGAAACCAGACCAGTTTCGTGGTGAAGTATTTCCGATATCCTTTCAAATCCGCTCCTCCTCCGAAAGTGGCGCCGGGCCGATGCGCCTGCTGGCGGCGTGTGTTTGAGCAAACAAAACAGGGGTGCCGCGTAGGGGTCGAAACCCCGCCGTCGAGCACCCCCGTTTCGTGTGTCGGTATCTGACGAGTGCGCTCGTCCGATTGCCCTGCCTCCGACGTGCAAGGCAGGGCAATCGGGGAGTAGCTTCAGGTTACGGCGTGACCAGGGTCAGGTTGTACAGACCCGCAACGCCCCAACCGTCCGTCATGTCCATCGGAGGCACGGGCGGGTTCGTCCCGTCGTCCTGATGCGGGAAGTTCGTCCAGACGCTCTCGTTCACGGCGTGGAACGACTGCGGCCGGTACATCAGGGTGAAGGAAGGAACATCCGTCAGGTAGATCTTGGTCAACTCGGTGTAGGCAGCCTTGAGGTCAGCCGCATCGGTCATGCCAGGGATGGCCTGGATGATCGCATCGGCGTCGGCGTTCTTGTAGCCGCCCCAGTTGCCGTTCCAGTTACCAGCGGTCTGAGCGAACTCGCCGCCGATCAGGCCACGAACACGGCCCCAAGGCTGCGTCGGGCCAGCGCCACCGCTCCACATCATGAAGATGTCGTAGCCAGGCGTCGCCTGCAGGGAGGCCCAGTCGGTCACGATCGTCTGGTAGACCGACCACTCGGGGTAGTTGGTCGTGATCTCGATACCGATGCCCTTGCCCGCGGCAGCGACCACTTCGATCGCGGCCTGCCAGTCGGACCAGCCGTTCGGGCAGGTCGCGACGTAGCTGAGCTTCTTGCCATCCATATCGCGCCAGCCATCGCCGTCGGAGTCGACGATGCCAGCCTCATCGAGCAGAGCGTTAGCGCCGTCGATGTCCTTGCCAGCCCACTGCAGATCCTTGACGGCGGCCTGGTCGTACATGGCCTGCTCGCCGGCGGTCGGGTTCATGACCGAGCGCGGGACCTGGTTGAAGGTCGCGGACTGGTTGGTCATCGCGTTGGCGATGATGGTGTCGTAGTCGACGGCCATGGCGATGGCCTTGCGGATCGCGACGTTCTGGAGGCTCTCAATGCCCAGATTGAAGAACGCGGTCGGAAGGCTGGCGCCGATGCCGTACGGGGCCTCGGGCAGGTAGGTCGAAACAGGCAGACCATCCTTGAGCCACAGGTCCTGGATGTTGGCGTTGAACTGCTGGCTTACATCGACTTCACCGGCCTGGAAGGCGGCGAAACCGGCGGCGTTGTCCTTGTACATGGCATGCGCCAGGTACTTGGGCGCGGGCAGCTTGCCCCACATGCTGGCATCCTGACCCCAGTAGTTGTCATCGCGCACGAACACGACCTTGGTCTCGTCCGCAAAGAACTTGTGGTACGGGCCCGACCAAACGACGTCTTCGGCCACATCAGCCGCGAAGGCGGCCTTGTCATCGCCGACGCGGGCTTCCAGCGTCTGCGTCCAGGCCTTCTGGATCACGTAGTTGCTGCTGACATACGCGGCAACCGACAGCGGGTTGACGGCCTTGCCGTCCTCGCCCAGCTTGGCCTTGATCACAACGGTCGCGGGATCGACGGCCTCAATGGCCTCGATGTAGTCCTTGCTGCCGTTGTACGTGTTGGTCTCGTACTTGGTGTGCGCGGCCCACGTGTAGGCGACGTCTTCAGCGGTCACCGGCGTGCCATCGCTCCAATGCGCAGCGGGCTTGATCTTGAAGGTCAGCTCGGTGCGATCGGCATTCCAGGTGTAGTCGCCGTCGGCCAGCAGCGGATACTGCTTGCCATCGAGCATGTTGTACAGATAGGGCGTCTCGAACATCGTGACGCGGGCGTTGTCGCCCTGGGCGATGCCGAGGCCGTTGTTGCAGCTGGACGAGTAGGGGTTCCAGCAAGCCACAGCGCCCCACTGCTGACCGTTGAAGTACAGGGTCTCATTGCGGGGGAGCGTGCCACCGGGTTCGACCACGGCGGGGGCTTCCGTCGGGGCGACGGTCGGTTCAACCGCGGGCGCCTCGGTGGGGGCCACCGTCGGCTCAGCCGCCTTGGTCGGGGCCACCGTCGGCTCAACCGCCGCGGTGGGGGCCGCAGTCACGGCCGGTCCGCAGGCCGCGAGCACGGTACTGAGCACGGTTACAAAGCTAGCAAACACGTGCATTTTCTTGGGCATCTGTGCTACTCCTTCTCCTATAGGTTTGTGAAGAGATGCAGGTGGTGATTTCCGGTTACTCCGAGTGCCGCGGAAAGATCACCATTTTTGAGAATAGACCAGGCCATGAAACGGGGCATCGGGGGGTTGGACGATTTCGCTGGAACAACCCTTTGAAACAGCCGTAAAAAAACGCCGAAGACTCGCGTCCAGTGCTGGGATGACAGCCCGACTCGGAAGTTACCCAACGGTGTATAATGATGCCGTTGGGTAACTTTTGGGCTGTTTGGGGGTAGTGAATGTCGAAATGCATCGTCCGTGAAGGACGGCTCCAGACCGACGCGTGCGGCCTCGACGTCGGTTCGCCCGAGTGGTTCACCTGGCTGGAACAGGGCGGCAAATTCTCATACCAAGGCGAAAACGGCAAGTTCACGGCCCAATGTGAGTCGCGACGCCGCCAGGGCTACTGGTATGCCTATCGACGCACGGGCGGGAAGCTCTCCAAGATCTATCTGGGAAAACACGAGGAGTTGACCCCTGAACGCCTTGAAAAGGCCTGCCTCGAGCTTTCGGGAAAGGCGCTGTTCAAGGAAAGCCCTCGACTTTCAGCCGAAACCGGCGTGGCGCTGCCTGCAGCGTTGCCCGCGCTGACTCCTCTAGGCAAGTTCAATGTCCCGGTGCCTCCGCACATTCTGGTCAACCGACCGCGTCTGGTGCGCCAGATCACGACGCCGCTGACGATCATCTGCGCGCCGAGCGGCTTCGGCAAGAGCACGCTCCTCCACGACTGGCGGCAGACCTGTGGCTTTCCAATCGCCTGGATCGCGCTCGACGCCGACGACAATGTTCCGCAACGATTCTGGTTCTCGCTGGTTCGTTCGTTGCAGACGCTCGGCTATGAGTTCGGCCGTGAGTTGTTGACCTACCTGAACGCCTCGACCAGTTTCAACATCCAGGAGGTCATCGCGCACCTCAGCAACGACATCGCCCAGACTCTGGCGTGCACGCAGCGCCTGGGCCTCGTGCTCGACGACTTCCATAACATCAACAGCTCGGAGATCCACGACTTCCTCCAGCAGTGGCTGGCCTTCTTCCCGCCGCACGTGCAGCTGGTCATCGCGGGCCACACGCGCCCGCCGCTCGCCCTGGCGCATCTCCGTTCGCAAGGCCGCCTGACCGAGCTCGAAGCGCAGGATCTGCGTTTCACGCTGGCCGAGGGCATCCACTACCTGCAGCAGTACGCCCAGGATCCTTCCCTCGCCTACGCCGACCTCGAGACGCTCGTCAAACACACTGAGGGCTGGGCGGCCGGCCTGACTCTGACCGCCGTGGCGCTGGCCAAACAAGAAGATCGCCGGCATTTCATCGACACCTTCAGCGGCGCGCACATCTACATGCGCGAGTACTTCATGGAGACCGTGCTGCAACGCTCGAGCCCGCGCGTCCAGGAGTTTCTGCTGAAGACCGCCATCCTCAAGCACCTCAACGGGAGTCTGTGCGATGCCCTGACCGGCCAGAACGACGGCGACGCGATGCTCGCCCATCTGTGGGAGGAGAACCTGTTCGTCGCGCGTCTCGAGCAACAGGGTTGGTATCGCTATCACGACCTCTTCGCCGAGATGCTGCTCAGCCAGCTCCAGGCGCGCTATCCCGAGGATCTGCCGCGCCTGCATCAGCGCGCCGCTCAGTGGTATCGAGATCAATACGCGCCGGCCGACGCGATCTATCACCTGCTGGCCATCAAGGCCTGGGAGGAGGCAGCGGCCCTGATGGAGGAAATGGCGCTGCGAGAGCTCGAGCAATACGGCGAAGACTCGCGCCTGCTGCGCTGGCTGCAGGAATTGCCCGAAACCGTCGTGCAAAAGCACAAAAACCTGCTCCTCGTCTACCTGCGCCTGGCGAACGCCGGCCTGCCTCACAGCCGGATCGAGCGGTTCATCCTGCACGTCGAACTCAGCCTGGCCAGCAAGTCGGCGGCCTCGCTCACCCGCGACGAGCGCGAGGTGCTGGCCGAGATCCAGCGCATCCGGCGCACCTGGGCTCAGGGCGACGCCTTCATTCCTCCGGTTCGCCTTGGCAACAAGTACGACGCTCGCTGGGAACTGCTCGATCGACTCCACCTGCTCAAGCCCGCGTACAGCTACGGCCTGACGTCGCTCGACGATCAGATCGCCGAGTTGTTGCATGACGCTCAACTTCACCACAACCTGTTCGTCATCCTGATGGCCGGCGGTGTGCTGGCGATGCGCGCCATCGTCGCCGGTCACCTGCGGCGCGCCGAGAGGCTGGGCCGCCAGATCATCGAACAGGCGCTGGCGCAACGACCCAGATTGCCGGGGCCGGCGAGCATCGTCCTCAACGCGCTGTGCCACCTGCATCTGGAGCGGAACGAGCCCGACCTGGCGAAGAAGTATCTGGATCAGGCCGACGAGGTCGATCCCAACCCGACGAGCAGCAACCGCATCGTCGACACCGCCGTGCTGCGCGCCAAGGTGCAGATGGCGCAGGGGCAGTGGGCAGAGGCGCACGTCACGATCCAGTCGATCCGCAATCTGCACTTGCGCCGCCCCTCGGCCACTTGGTCCGATCTCGACCTCATGACGTACGAAGCCCTGATCTGCCTGCGCAGCGGCGACAGCGAATCGGCCGAACACATCATCCGTGAACTCGCGGACAGCGAAGGCAACAACCTGCTCAAGCTGGTCAAGGCGGAATTCTGTCTGAGGAAGGAGCAGTACGGGGAGGCTGAGACGCTGCTGAACGAGTTCGTCCTCGCTCACCCGTACGGGATCGCCTTCGAACCGATCCTGGTCGTGCGCATCCCGTTGGCGCTCGCGCTCTTCGGCCAGCACAAAGTGAATCAGGCCTTGCAGGTGATGAACGAGGCCGTCCGCCTCGCAGCGCCCGAGCGTTTCATCCGCCCCTTCCTGGATGGCGGGGCCGCCTGCGTGCCGCTCCTCTGGCTGCTGTGGAACAGCAAGGAACTCAACGCCGACTCGCGCGTCTTCACAAAGGAACTGCTGCATCTGCTCGACCCCGGCGGCCTGCACTCGCAGATCTCGAAGGTCGAACTCGAGAACCTCACGACCTCGGCGACGATTTCGGCCCGCGAGCAAGACGTCCTCAAGCTGCTCAGCGCCGGCTGTTCGAACCGCGAGATCGCCAGTGAACTCTCCGTCTCAGAGAGCACGGTCAAGACGCACCTGAGCAACATCTACTCCAAGCTCAACGCCACGAGCCGCTTCCAGGCCATCGCCCGCGCCCGCGAACTCAGCCTTGTGTCGTGAAAGAAGCGCGGGCCTAGAAGGTGCGCGGGGCCGGGCCCCGCGCACCTTCTAGGCCCGCGCTTACTCGTATAATGCCCTGGCGGTGTGACGCAGTCGATATCCACGCCGCAGACCCACGAGATGATGATGAAAAATCGCCTACGTCTCTTCGCCGGCCTGATGGCCCTCGGCCTTTCGGCCGCCTGCTTGACCGCCTGCGCCCCCGGCCAGCAGGCCGACACGACAAACGCCAAATGGTTGCTCGTCGGCATCGTCTCCGCCGATGCTCGCGCCACTCACGCTCTGGTGCCGATGGCGTGCGTGCTGGAGGGCCGGGATTGCGCCTCCGAGACGAAGTTCGTCTATACCAAGCTCGGGCTCGCCTACGGCGATGCCGGCGCGCGTGACGCGGCCAGCGGCGACCTGCTGATCACCGCCGAGAAGGAGCCGACCCATCTCTTCAAGGTGACCGAGGACGGCACGGCGACGGATCTCTCGGGCGCCGACGAAACGATCGGTCAGGTTGTGCAATCGCCCGACGGCTTGACGGTGGCCTACGAGCGCATCGCCGCTGGCGCCAGTCAGGTGTGGTTGATCGGCTCCGACGGCTCGAACCCGCGCCTGTTGACCGACGGCCTGGCGCCGGCCTGGTCACCGGATGGCAAGACCCTGGTGGTGGCGCGCCCCGCCCCCGACGGCGCCGGCCGCGACCTCTGGCTGGTGACGGTGGCCGATGGGCAGGCGCGCCAGCTCACGAACACGCCGAACATCGTCGAGCAGGACATGGCCTTTTCGCCGGACGGCACGCAACTGACGTTCGGCGCCGCCGATCTGCAGACTCATTTGACGCATGTCAATCTGATGTCGCTCACGGAAGGCTCGCAGCCCGTCGACCTCACGCCGGGCGCTCCGTTTGTCAGCCCGATCGCGTTCGACCCGACCGGCCAGTTGCTGCTCGTGGGGATGACCGAGGACAACGTGCTCAAGTTGACGCTGATCGACCTGCAGGGCAACGCGCAGTCCGTCGTCCCGATCGATCTGCGCAAGTCGCAGGGCGATGGCGGCACAAACGCCGCGGCCTGGATCACGCGTAGCAAGATCGTGTTCATTCGCCGTCTGGCGGGCCTGACCTACATCTACACGTACGACTTCGCCACCGCCAACGGCGCCCGCATCCTCGACGCCGGCATCGTCACACCTGGCTCGGCCATCACGTCGATCCGGCTGACGCCGTAGGCGCTGACGAACGACAAAAGGCGAAGGGCGAGGGTTGTGTGCAACACAAGCCCTTCGCCTTTAATGCCTTGCATTCGGATATCAATGTATGCATAACACGCCGTCAGGGTCGACAGGTGTCGCCACGGCCTGGCCTTTCCTCCCTGTCATCCAGCGCCTCCGCTCCCGCGCGTTGCGTGTCATCCAGCGCCCTGGCACCTAGCGCGTCGCGTGTCATCCAGAGCGCCTGGCCCTTCGTGAAGTAACGGCATGCCGAATGAGCGCGAAGGATCTCCTGTCGGACTCGGTTGTCCGAGAAGGTATGTCCCCATGGTCATGCGGGTCTTCGAAGGAGATCCTTCGCGCTCATTCGGCGCGTCTGAGGGCATGTTGGGTCGGCGTTCTGGATGACACGCGACGCGGGGCGGCGGAGAAGCCCATCGCCGTAAAACGCGAAGGACGACGGCTGACTGGCCAGTCAACCGTCGTCCTTCGTCGTTCGTCTCTCGTCCTTTGTCAGGCGCCACGCGCCGCAGGCGCACCCATCACTCGTTGAACATCTCGCCGACGCTGCGGCCCTCGTGGGCTCGCTTGATGACCTCGCCCAGCAGGGGCGCGACTGAAAGCACCCGGAGGTTCGGCAGCATCTTCTCAGCCGGCAGCGGGATCGTGTTGGTCGTGACGATCTCCTTGAGCTGCAACTTTCGCAGGCGCTCGATCGCCGGCGGCGAGAGCACCGCATGCACGAAGCTCAGATACACGTCTCGCGCGCCGTGGGCCTTGACGATTTCAACGGCCTGAGACACTGAGCCGGCCGTGTCGACTTCGTCGTCGACGATGATCACGTCGCGATCCTGCACGTCGCCGATGACCGTCAACGCGAAGGCGTTGGCATCGTTGCCCGTGCGGCGTTTCTCGACGAAGGCCATCGTGCAGTTCAGGCGCGCCGCGAAGTTGCGGCCCTTCTTGGCAAAGCCGAGGTCCGCCGTGACGATCACGGGATCTTTGAGTGTCGGCCGGATCTCGGCGAAGTAGTCGCTGACGATATGGAAGGCGGTGAGCACGTCGCCGGGGATCGAGAAGAAGCCCTGGATCTGACCGGCGTGAAGGTCCATGAGGATGTAGCGGTCGGCGCCCGCCACAGTGATCATGTCGGCCACGAGCCGGGCCGTGATCGGCACACGCGGCTGATCCTTCTTGTCGGAGCGCGCGTAGGCCAGGTACGGCACGACGACCGTGATGCGCCCGGCCGAGTCGAGCTTCAGGGTCTGCACCATGATCAGCAACTCGAGCAGGTTGTCGCTCGTCGGCGCCGAGGTCGTCTGAACGACGTAACAGTCCTGTCCGCGCACGCTGGCGTGCAGCTTGACGAAGATGTTCTCGTTCGGGAACTTGATGATGTCCCGCCCGCTGAGCGGCACGTTCAAGTAACTGGCGATCTCTTGAGCCAGAGCCGGCGATGCAGTGCCGGCGAAGACTTTGATATTCCCAAACATTGCGTGATCATGCCATCCTCACGCGCCGCCATGGGCGGCCGGCACGTGAAACGGCGCCCTTGCGGGCGCCTGTGTCGGTCTCGATCGTCAGCGGGTTTGAGCGGCCTCTGTCTCGGCTTCCGAGACGGCGCGCGCCCAATCCTCCCGCAGCACCGCCATCAACAACTCGTCGCCGTAGACGCCGTTGGCGAACGTCGCCTGGCGCAGCCGGCCTTCGAGCGAAAAGCCCACCTTCTCATACGAGCGAATCGCCCGCACATTATCGGCGTTGACTCGCAAGGTGACCCGATTGAGATTGAGCGAGTAGAAGCCCCAGGCGACGAGGGTCTGCAGCGCGTCAGTGCCGAAGCCGCGCCCCCAGTATTCCTTGAGGCCGATCATGATGCCCACTTCGCCGGCGCGCGTCCGCCAGTCGATCTCATGGAACCCGCACGAGCCGATGTGCTGCCACGGGCCCATCGCCATGTCGTTGGGCTGGGCGTCGATGGCCCAGGCCTGCTCGTTGCCGGCCTGGAGGTTGCGCTCGAACCACTTCTCTTCCTGCGTCTGGCTCATCGGCAGCGACACGTTGAGGTAGCTGCGCAGTTCAGGATCGCTCAACCAGCGCACGTAGCGTGGCAGATCATCTTTTTCGATCGGTCGCAATCGGGACTTTTTGCCAAGGATCATGGAGGGTTGCTCTCACTCTCGATGGTTCGGCGGGACTTCAAAGCCGATTTTACCGCGCTTTCAATATCGATTTCGCGGGCGCACACCCTGGCCGCCAACTCTTCGAGGACACTCATCTCGAAGTCAACTGTAAAGTGCTGCCACACCCGCTGTCGCAATCTCGATTCGAGTTCACGGCGAACGCGCTGGCGTTCACGGTCGGATCCGTGCGGCGTCTCTAAAAGGAAGCGCCGATGCGCCGCGACGGCTTCGATCACGTCGTCGATTCCCTGGCCGTTCGTCGCGATCGTGTTCAACACGGGCACCGACCAGTGCGCGGCGTCGGAGGTGTTCATGCCGTCGGCGGTCTGGCCGGCGCGCGCCGCCTGTTCGAGCTCGAGCGCGGCCTTCAGCGCTCGGGCCGTCGCATCGGCTCCAGGCTGATCGGCCTTGTTGACCACCAGCAGGTCCGCGATCTCGAGGATACCGGCTTTGATCGCCTGGACGTCGTCGCCGAGGCCGGGCGCTTCGATCACGATCGTGGTCTGCGCGGCGCGCGCCACGTCGATCTCGCTCTGACCGGCCCCGACCGTCTCGATGACGACCAGGTCGAAGCCGGCGGCGTCGAGCGCGCGAGCCAGATCGGCGGTCGTGGCCGCCAGGCCGCCCAGCGTGCCGCGGCTGGCCATGGATCGAATGAAGACGCCAGGATCCCCTGAGAGGGATTGCATGCGCACACGGTCGCCGAGGATCGCGCCGCCGCTGAACGGGCTCGACGGGTCGACCGCCAGCACCGCCACAGTCTGACCGCGTGTCCGCCACCCCCGCGCGAGTGCGGCCACCAACGTGCTCTTGCCTGAGCCCGGCGCGCCCGTCACACCGACCAGGTGAGCCCGGCCCGTGCGTGGATACAGAGCCGACAGGATCGCCTGGGCCTCGGGCCGTTCACCCTCGAGGGCGGTCAGCCAGCGCGCCAGCGCGCGTCGGTCGCCGGCCAGGATGCGATCGATGTCCATCGGTCGTCGCTCAGGACTCCGCCGGTTGCGCCGCCTGGCGCACCGCCTCGACCACTGCCGACATCGGCGTGCCGGGACCGAAGACGGCGGCCACTCCCATGCCGCGGAGCGTCTCGGCATCGTCGTCAGGGATGATCCCGCCGACGAACACCGGCACGTCGCCCTGGCCGTTGGCTCGCATCAGCTCAAGGATGCGCGGCGTCAGTGCCAGGTGCGCGCCCGACAGGATCGACAGCCCGACGGCGTCGACGTCCTCCTGTAGGGCTGCCTCGGCGACCATCTCGGGCGTCTGGCGCAGGCCCGTGTAGATCACCTCCATGCCGGCGTCGCGCAACGCCCGCGCGATGACCTTCGCGCCGCGATCGTGTCCATCAAGGCCAGGCTTGGCGATCAAGACTCGAATGGTGTTCATGGTTGGATCGACCACAGGCAGACGAAGGGCGAAAAGCGAGGCGCGAAGGGCGGGGCGCGTTTTGCTCTATGCGCCGCTGCCGCGCCTTTCGGTTTTCGCTCCTCGCCCCTCGCGCCTCGCTCTTTGGTCTTAAGGCTCCCTTTATGGCAACCACCCGCCGTGGGAGCTATTCTAACCTTAAGGGTGGGCTCACGGGCCAACTTTCCCGCACCGGCCCCTACTTTACAGTTTGATAGGCTTTATGCATAGAATCGTCCCAGGATGAGCCGCGACCGATGATTGTGCCGTCTCGACAGACTGCTCTCGCGTACCTCGTGCTCGGCCTGGTGGCCGTGCTGGGCTATGCCTTGCTGAGCGCCGGCGCTGTGCTGCTGACGCGAGGCCTTGTCGCCCCTGACAATCCGATCCTGCTTGGGGCTACGGCCTTCCTGATGGCGGTCGTGTTCGAGCCGGCGCTGCGCGTCATCAAACGCGGACTCAGCCGGGTAAGCCTGACACCCGAGAACCAACTGGGCATGGCCACGACCGTGCTGGCCCCCGAACCGACGGCTTCGCCCCAGACCGGCGTGTCGGTCATCGAAGAGCAGACCGCGGCCGAGGCGTTCAGTCGTGCTCTGGCGCACATGGATGTGCCCGGTGAGATCGCGCGCGAACTCCGGGTGACGCTCGAGACGATGCTTGGCGCGACAAACGTCCATGTCTTCATCCCCGACAACGGCACTCAGCAATTGATCGCGGCACCCGATGGCACCAATCGGCCGACCACCGATCTGCGCTTCGACGTCAACGGCGCATTGAGCCAGGCGCTGGCGGCCGCGCACTCGGTGTTCGTCCTGCATAACCTCGATGCGCTGCCCGACACGTTGCGCACCGAGCAGGCACGGCTGCGCGTCCTCGGCCCACAGGTGCTCGCACGCGTCCAGTGCGGCCCCGCGCTCGACGGTTTCGTGGCCGTCGGCCCGCGCTACGACGGCAAGCCCTACGCCAACGAGGAACTTCGCCTGATCGCCACCCTGGCCGATCAGACCGGCGTCGCCCTCGAACGCGCCGCGGTCGTCAACGACCTCGAGCGCCGCGTCCGCGATCTCAACGTCATCAGCCAGATGTCGCAGGCGCTGAGCTTCACCCTGGCCTACGATGACCTGCTCGAACTGATCTACGCCCAGACCAGTAAGATCCTGCCCGCCGCGCACTTCGCCATCGCCCTGCAGGACCCGAAGCGCGCGACCCTCAACTACGCCTTCTACCTCGACGGCGATGAGCGCGACTCGTCGCTCGAGGGCCGCGCCGTCCCGGCCGCTCACGTGATCGAGCGCGAGGTCGCCCGCAGCGGCGCGCCGCTCCTGTTCAACGACTATCCAGCCGAGGTGCGCCGGCGCGGCCTGCTGCCCGATCCGCGCGGCTATGCGTGTTGGGCCTCGGTGCCGCTCATCTCGGGGCAGGACATCCTCGGCCTGTTGACCGCCGCCGGCGACGTGGCCTACACCGAAGACCAGCTGAAGATCTTCAGCACGGTGGCCGATCAGGCCGCCGGCGCGCTCACCCGCGCGCGGCTGCTGCGCGAGGCCGAGACGCGCGCGCGCCAGCTGGCGACGCTCAACGACATCAGCCTGACGATCTCGTCGACGCTCGATCTCGACCGCCTGCTCGAGCGCGTCGTGGCCAGCGCCGTCGACGTGCTCGGGGCAGAGGCCGGCAGCCTGTACCTGATCGACGAGGAGAGCGGCGCCTACGTCTTCCGTGTCGCTGTCGGTCCGGTCGGCCAGGAGCTGGTCGGCACGCTCATGCCGCCCGGGCGCGGTTTCGTCGGCGAGGCCATCGAGCACGGCCGGGCCGTGATCGTCAACGACGCCCAGCACGACTCGCGCTGGTTCAAGGGCGCCGACGAGACCACGGGCTTCATCACCCGCAACCTGATCACGGTGCCGCTGCGCTTCAAAGACAAGTCGATCGGCGCCATCCAGCTGCTCAACAAGCGCGACGGATCGCGCTTCACCGAAGACGACCAGAATCTGCTCGCGGCCCTGGCCGCCCCGGCCGCGATCTCGATCGAGAACGCCCGGCTGTTCACGCAGACCGACCAGGCCCTGGCCTCGCGCGTCGAGGAGCTCTCGATCATGCAGCGCATCGATCGCGAGCTGAACACCTCGCTCGACATCCAGCGCGTGATGGATCTGACGATCGACTGGGCGCTCAAGCGCACCGGCGCGGCTGCCGGCTCGGTCAGCATCCTCACCGACGAAGGCCTGCAGATCGTGGCCACGCGCGGCTATGGCACGACCGTCGAGGGCATGCAGAACCGGCCGATCCCGATCGATCGCGGCATCATGGGCCGCGTCGCCCGCACCGGCCGCATCAGCCTGGTCCGCGACGTCCGCCAGGATCCAGACTATCGCGGTGTGCTCTCCGAGACGCGTTCGCAGCTGACCCTGCCGATCCTGCACGAGCAGCGCGTCGTCGGCGTGATCAACCTCGAGAGCCACGGCCTCGATGCCTTCTCGGACGAGCACATCAGCTTCGTCACGCGTCTTGTCGACCATGCCTCGATCGCCATCGCCAACGCGCGGCTGTACGCGCAGGTCGCGGCCGCCAACGTGGCCAAGAGCGATCTCATGTCGTTCGTGGCGCACGAGCTCAAGACGCCGATGACGCCGATCAAGGGCTACACCGACATCCTGCTCAGCAACGCTGTCGGCCCGCTCAGCGACGGTCAGCGCCAGTTCCTGAACGTCATCCGCAACAACATCGAGCGGATGAAGACCATCGTCACCGACATGAACGACTCGGCTCGCATCGAGGCCGGCAAACTGCGCCTCGAGAAGGTCGTGCTCGACCCGCGCCCGTTGATTGACGAAGCCCTGGCGACGGCGCGCGCGCTCTTCGAGTCGAAGCAACAGTCTCTGACGGTGGAACTGCCGGCCGAGCTGCCGCGCATCCTGGCGGATGGGACGCGCTTCAGCCAGGTGCTCCACAACCTGCTCAGCAACGCTCACAAGTACACGCCCGAGTCGGGCCACATCGTCCTGCGCGGCGAGGCCCGCGATGGCGAACTTCACATCGCAGTGCAGGACAACGGCATCGGCATCGCGCCCGAGGATCAGGGCCGGCTCTTCCAGAAATTCTTCCGCGCCGAGGATCGCCTCGCGCGCGAGATGGCGCCGGGCACCGGCCTGGGCCTGAACATCGTCAAGAACCTCGTCGAGCTCCAGGGCGGCCGCATCTGGTTCGAATCGGAACTGCGCCGCGGCAGCACCTTCCACTTCACTGTGCCTCTGGCCCTCGCCCCCAGCCCGTCTCTCGGAGGCGCGCCTGACACGTCGGCCGCTTCCTCGCTGAGCGCGCTCCCGGACGAGGGATTGGGGTAAGGGCATGCCTGAGCTCGACCCGCTCCCCACGCTCCGCGAAACCTTCCCGGACCTCTCCGCCGAAGAGTTGTCGACGATCGCGGCGGTCACCCGCGGCCGACGCTACCCGGCCGGTCAGATGCTCTGTCACGAGGGCGTCTGCGAGGAGACGTTCTACATCATCGCCGAGGGCGAGTGCGCGATCACGCAGCGCATCGACGACAAGGGCGGCGAACGCGAGCTGCGCCGGGTCGGCAAGGGCAGCTTCGTCGGCGAAGTCGCGCTGATCCAGAACGGGCCGCGCTCGGCCAGCGCCTGCACGACGCGCGCCACACGCGTCCTCGAGATCGACAAGGCCGACTTCGTTCAACTGCTCAGCCGCAGCCCGCACATGGCGCTTTCGATCATGCGCGTCACGCTCGAGCGGATGCGCGAGAACGATCAGGCCGCCGTCGACGATCTGCGCCGCACCAACCAGACGCTGCAGCAGCTCGACCGGAACAAGCTCGAGTTCATCCAGGTAGCCGCCCACGAACTGCGCACGCCGATCACCGTGATGAAGGGCTCGCTCAGCGTCTTGCGCGCCGACACTGCGGTGTCTGGCAACCCGGCGCTCGTGCGCATCCTCGACAGCCTGACCAAAGGCACTGAGCGCCTGCACGAGATCGTCAACACCATGCTCGACGTCACCCGCATCGACAGCGACAGGCTGCGCATCGCGCCGGTGCCGGTGCCGATCCGCAGCCTGCTCAACGACATCGTCAATCGCGTCAAGCGCGATCTGGGCGAGCGCGACCTGACGCTCACGACCGAGTACGCAGCCGACCTGCCGCTCATCCACGCAGATCAGACCTTGCTCCAGAAGGCCGTCTATCAGGTGCTGCTCAACGCCGTGAAGTACACGCCGGACGGCGGCGTGATCACGGTGCGCACGCACGGCGTCACGCTCGACACGGGCGAGGCAGGCGTCGAGATCATCGTCGCCGACACAGGGATCGGTCTGGCGCCCGAGCATCATCGCTTGATTTTCGAGAAGTTCTATCAGGTGGGGTCGGTGGCCCTGCACTCGTCAGGCAAGACCACGTTCAAAGGCGGGGGCCCGGGCCTCGGCCTGGCGATCGCGCGCGGCGTCGTCCGCGCTCACGGTGGCCGGATCTGGGTCGAGAGCCCAGGCTGCGACGAGCATGCCCTGCCCGGCAGCACCTTCTATCTTCAGATCCCGCTGCACCCTCCTCTGCCCAACGGAAGCAAAGCCTGACGAACGACGAAGGACGCGTTGTCCTTCCAGGTTCGTGCGCGTGGCTTCGCGCGCCGCATGTGATCGCCTGGGCGCCCGGCAGTGCGCTGCCAACTGGTGGGTGGTCGCCGCGCCGCAGCCTCTCGGCCCATGTTATCCAAAGCGCCCGTCCCCGCGCGTCGCGTGTCATCCAGAGCGCCCAACCCTTTCGGTCCGAAGCCGTCTGTAATGAGCGCGAAGGATCGCCTATCGGACTCGCTGGCTGTCGCCCGGACCATATGGGCCTTCGGAGGCGATCCTTCGCGCTCATTACGAAGGGTTCCGGACCCAGAAGGCTGGGCGCTCTGGATGACACGCGACGCGCGAGGCCCGGCGCTCTGGATGACACGGGACGAAGAAGCCTTACGCTGTTGATGATCGCTGTCCGCGCCTGCCAGAAACAAAACGAAGGACGAAGGTTGAACGACGTTCAGCCTTCGTCCTTCGTCTTTCGTCCTTCGTCAGACCTTACAGATGCGCCGCGAGCTGCGCCTTAATCTTGTCTTTTGGCTGGAAGCCGTTGACGCGCGCGACAGCCTGCCCGTTCTTGAAGAGGATCAGGGTGGGGATGCTCATCACACCGTAGGCCATGGCGGTGCGCGAGTTCAGGTCGACATTCAATTCGCCGATCGTCAGCTTGTCGCCGAGTTCGCCGGCCAGCTTCTCGATCTCGGGCTTGAGCCGATGGCACGGCCCGCACCACTCGGCCGTGAAATCGACGAGCACCGGGCCTGTGGCGCCGAGCACGATGGTCTTGAAGTCGTCATCAGTGAAATTCGGGAAGGTCATCATTGACTCCACACACTGCAGACGGCTGCAAGGCCTTGCAACCGTCGTCAGTCGTCCATCGTCAGTCGTCGTCTACCCGTCAATCTCCGCCAACGCCATCGGCACGATCGTCGCGCCGATGACGCCCGGGCCGGTGTGCACGCCGAGGATCGGCGACACACGCAGGATCTCGATCTTGGCGACGTTCAGGCCTTCCTCGAGCATCTTCGCCAACGCCTGAGCCTGAGCTTCGGCCTGGCCGTGCATCACTGAAACCCAGACCGGAGTTTCCTTCGGATACATGTTCGTCAGATGCCGCACAAGATCCTCGAGGGCGCGCTTGATGCCGCGCGCGCGCCCGACGGTGTCGTACTTGCCGTCTTCGCGGTTGACATGGATCAAAGGCTTGAGGTTGAGCAGCGAGCCGGCCAGCGCCTGCACGCGCCCGATCCGGCCGCCGCGCTGCAGGTACGTCAGCGTCTCAAGCGTGAACACGACCTCCGTCGCCTTGCGCAGCGCGTCAAGGCGTTCGAGGATGCGCTCGAGCGACCAGCCAGCCTGGATCGCTTTGACGGCCGTCAACACCTGAAAGCGCTGGCCGCCTGAAAGTGTCAGGCTGTCGAAGATCGTCACCCGCCCGTTCTCGGTGCGCTCAGCGGCGCCCTGTGCCGTGACAGCCGTGCCGCTCAGGCCAGACGAGATGTGGATGGCCAGCACGTCATCGCCCTGACTGGCCGCGTCTTCATAGATCTGCCAGAGCATGCCGCCTGAGGGCTGTGCCGTGGTCGGGATCTGCGGCTGCATGGCCGTCAGACGATTGTAGAACTCGTCGGGCGTGAGTTCGCTCGACGCCTTTTCGCCCTCCGGGAATTGGATCATCAGCGGCGCCACGATCACACCGCCTTCAGAGATGTCTTCCGGTGTCAGATCAGCCGCGCTGTCGGTGACGATTTTCATCGATAGTCTCCTGGCTCAACTCTACCCGATAATGGCTATCAAGTGAAAGTCTAGCGCTACCTGCCTCGTTGGGCTTTGTTGGCCCCGTCCCCTAATCCGCGAATTCCAACAGACTTTGCCCGCTTCGTTCCTCGCTCCACCATCGGCTCGCTCATGACGAACGTCAATGGCTCGCATCGGCGCCGCGGCCTACACTGATTCGGATGAACATCTCTCCCGCGATTTGGGCGTTGTTGGCGTTGATCGTGGCGATCGGCCTGTCGGCCTGGCGCCCCGGTTTCAATGCCGGCCTGCTCTCCGTAACGTTTGCCACCCTCATCGGCCTGTATGCTGCGGATCTGACGCTTGGCAAGGTGGCGGCCTTCATGCCGACGCAACTGATCCTGACCCTCATCGCCGTCGCGCACTTTTTCGAGATGGCCCGTCTTAACGGCGCCCTCGACCGACTCGCTGGCGCGGCGCTCTCGATCGCTCGGGGACGGCCCGCCTGGCTGCCCGTGATCTTCTTCGCCATCACGCTCGTGTTCTCGGCGATCGGCCCGGGCAACATCGCGGCCACCGCCATGATCGCGCCGATCGGCATGGCGATCGCCGTCAGGGCCGGCATCAACCCGCTGCTGATGGCGATCGTCATCTGCACGGGCGCCAACGCCGGCGCCTTCTCGCCGATCGCACTCACCGGCCTGATCAACGTCGGGCTCATGCATGACATCGGCGTCACCGATCCCAGCGCGGGCTGGACGGTGTTTGTGGCCGTCGCCGCGCTTCAGTCGCTCTCCGCTATTGCCGCGTATCTGCTCTTCCGCGGCTATCGCGCGCGCTCGGAGTCCCTCGTCGAGGCCGGCGGCCCGGTGGACTCGGTCGGCCCGATCGACTCGATCGGCCAGATCGGGGCGGGTGGCCCCGCCGGCGTGTCGCAGCCGACGGACCGCGCGCACACGCTCACCTTCGTGGCCATGGGTCTGCTGATCGTCCTCGTCCTCTTCTTCAATGTGCCGACCGCCGTCGCCGCGTTGCTGGTCGGCGTGGCCCTCACCCTCGTGGGCGCCGGCCATGCCGAGGAAGCGCTGCGCACATTGCCCTGGAGCGTGATCGTCATGGTCAGCGGCATCAGCGTCCTGATCGGCCTGGTTGAAGCTACGGGCGGCCTGGACCTGGCGACAAGCGCCATCGCGTCGGTGTCATCGACCGGCACGATCAACATGATGATGGCGCTGATCACGGGCATCGTCTCGATGTTCAGCAGCTCGTCTGGCGTAGTGCTGCCGACCTTCATGCCGCTCATCCCGGGCCTGATCGCGCAACTCGGCGGCGGCAGCATCTGGAAGCTCATCATCGCCGTCGACATCGGCTCGCACATGGTCGACGTCAGCCCGCTCTCGACCCTCGGTGCGCTCTGCCTTGCCGCGCTGCCGCCCGTGATCGACAAGGCTCCGGTGTTCCGTGGCCTGCTCACCTGGGGTTTCGCCATGGCCATCGTGGCGGCGGCCCTGGCCTTCGTCTTCCTCGATGTGATCCCCTGGTGACGACGCCCTGAACATCACTTTCGCCCAAAAACGCGGCACGGGCAGCGCAGGCGCTGCCCGTGCCGCTTTTTGCGATACTTTTCGCATGTCGCAACGCGCTCGAGTCCTTCACGTAGAACTGATCATGGAGGCCACCATGCTCAAACTCGCTGAATTATCCGGACAGCCGCTTAAGTGGATCCAGCCGCATACCATGAAGCTGGAATACGAATTGCGGTCCGGCGATACGGTGGCTGCGGCCATGAACTTCCGCAGCTCGTGGGGGTCGCTTGCCACGGCGACGAGCGGCGATGGCGCCTGGACCTTCAAGCGCGTTGGCTTCTGGCAAACACGCGTCACGGTTCGCGCCGAGCAATCCGATCAGGACCTCGCGGTCTTTCGCAATGCGACCTGGAGCGGTGGCGGCACGCTTGAGTTTCCGGACGGCCGCAAGTTCCTGGCCAACACCAACTTCTGGTCCACTCGCTACGAATTCACGACAGAGGCCGGCGAGCCTCTCATCAGCTTCGTCAAGATCGGCGGACTCTTGCACATGTCGGCCGACGTCGAGATCCACCCGGCGGCGCTTCAGGTCCCTGAGATGCCCTGGATGGTGATGCTCGGCTGGTACCTCGCGGTGATGATGTTCATGGACTCCGCAGCCATGACCACCACCATCCTCCCGGCGATATAAGGCAGCGCGAGTCCACACGCGCCAGACACTCCATGACACATCCTCGCCGCGTGCTTGGCCAGGTCCTGTTCGCCGTCGGTCTCACCCTGGCCCTCGGCGGCCTGGCCAGTTTCGCGTTCGCTAACGTCGAGCTGCGCTTTTTCGGCGACCTTGTCACCGACTCGATTGCCCGCCTGATCTGGGTCGCCGTCACAGCCCTGATCTCGCTCCTCGGCCTCCTCCTCTGGCGCCTTCCCTGAACGGCGCGCCTGGCCTGGGTCGCCGTCACAGCCCTGATCTTGCTCCTCGGCCTCCTTCTCCTCTGGCGCTCTTCCCTGAACGGCGCGCCTGCCCTGGGTCGCCGTCACAGCCCTGATCTCGCTCCTCGGCCTCCTCCTCTGGCGCTCTTCCCTGAACGGCGCGCCTGCCTTGAGCGCTGCCTCGACCTTGAGCGCTGCCTCGACCTTGAGCGTGACGCCTCGACCCGCTCTACACCTTCCCGACCATCGAGCCTTCCACCCTCCCCTTCCAGGGGAGGGTGCGACGCCCCGGCGCTCTGACGCTTCCCACCACCCGCGGCGTCGCGGGTGGGGTTCCCGGCGCGATATCATCCCCCTATGTCTCGCCTCGACGCCTACCTTAACCGCATCGGCTACACGGCACCCGTGAGAGTCGATCGCCAGACGCTGTTTGCGCTTCACAACGCCCACCTGCTCGCGATCCCATACGAGAACCTCGACATCCACCTCGATCGCACGCTCACACTGGATGTCGACGCCATCTTCGACAAGATCGTCATACGCCGGCGTGGCGGCTGGTGCTACGAGATGAATGGTCTCTTCGCCTGGGCGCTGCGCGAGATCGGCTTCGACGTGTCGCTCCTGGCCGGTACAGTCGGGCGTCGTTCGGGCGGCGCCTCGGCCGAGGGCAACCACCTGCTCATGAGCGTGATGCTCGATCAGCCCTACCTGGCCGACGTTGGCTTCGGCAACGGGTTCCTGGAGCCCTTGCCCCTCGTCTCGGATCGTTACGCCCAGGCGAACTTCCTCAAGCCCTTCGAACTGCGCCAGGCCGCCGACCGCTGGGAACTGGTCAGCGACGGTGTGGGCGGAGGCGGTTTCGACTTCACCCTCGAGCCGGCCGTCATGACCCAGTTCGCGGCGCAGTGTCATCATCTACAGACGTCGCCCGAGTCTGGGTTCGTGCGCATCACGGTCTGCCATCGATTTCGGCCCGATGCACTCTTCAGCCTCCGGGGCGCGGTGCTTCAGAAGACCCATGCCGGAGGCAGCACGACCACTACACTGGATAACGTCGTCGACTATCGGCGCACCCTTGAAGACGTCTTCGGCCTGCAACTGCCTGAAGTCGAGCGGCTGTGGGAGCGGGTTTGGACAGCTCATCAAAACTGGATACAGACGCTCCCAAAACAGACCTGACCCTGCAGGGTCCGGATTTGTTCCCATTGGGCCGTCGGATTGGCTAAATTCTGGCCGTTTCCCGCCTCCTCAACCCGTTCTCACCCTCCCTGATTGACTCGAAACAACTCAAATCGTATAATCTTCCCTGTGTTGTTAGCACTCTCAATGCGAGAGTGCTAAAGGTTTTAGCAGATGAGTGAGTTGACTGATCGACAGGAAATGATCCTGGGCCTTGTGGTTCGGGAGTATATCGAGACGGCCCGGGCGGTCAGCTCGAAGGTCCTGCTCGAAAAGTATCGGCTGAACATCAGTTCGGCGACCATCCGGAACGAGATGGCGCTGTTGACCGACCTTGGCTACCTGCGCCAGCCTCACACGTCGGGCGGCCGCGAGCCGACCGAAGCTGGCTATCGGTATTTCGTCCAGCGTCTGATCGGCGAGTCGGAACTCCCGGCCGCGGACCAGCGGACGATCAACCACCAGTTCTATCAGTCGAGCGGCGACCTCGACGAGTGGATGCGCCTCTCGGCTTCGGTGCTCGCCCGTTACGGCCGCGGCGCCAGCCTGGTCACGGCACCCCGCCAGGAGCAGGCGCGCTTCAAGCACCTGGAGCTCATCGCGACCCAGGGCCGATTGGTCTTGCTGGTGCTCGTCCTGAACGGCGGCGAAGTCAAGCAGCAGATGCTCACGCTGGCCGAACCCGTCCCGCAGGAACGGCTCAGCCAGACGGCAACCCAGATCACCCTGGTCTGTCGCGACCGGACGACGAACGAGGTGGCGGCGCTGGCTCGCCAGCAGCCCACCCTGGCCCAGGAGATCATGCGCCTGGCCGCTGACGTCATGCACAAGTCCGAGTCGGGCTCGGCCTGGAACATCTTCCGCGACGGCGTCGCCAATGTGCTCGCCGAGCCCGAGATGGCCAACTCCGACACCGCCCAGCAGGCGCTGCGCGTCCTCGAGGAGCGAACCTATCTCGAGACGTTCCTCGACAAAACCATGTCGCCCGAGATCGGCGGCATCCAGGTCGTGATCGGCGGCGAGGACAGCTGGCAGGAGCTTAAAGAGTTTTCGATGGTGCTGGCGCGCTACGGCGTGCCCGGCTACGCCACCGGCGCGCTCGGCGTCTTTGGCCCGCAGCGCATGGCCTACGGCCGCGCGATCAGCACCGTTCGCCACGTCGCGTCGCTCATGTCCGGTCTCATGACCGAGTTTTATCTGGACCAACCCGCCAGCGACCAGGATCGCGGCGACTTCAATCGCGGCGAGGGGCGCAGACCCTGAGACCGCAGACAGCGGACCGTCGACCGCAGACCGTCGGACATCGGCGCCTGCGGCTGTCGCCAACAAACGCGGTCTGCCGTCCGCCGTCGCATGTGACAAGAAGGAGTACGTCGTAGACGATGACTGACGAAACCGTTCAAACTCCGGAGCCTAACGGCGAAGCGCCCCCGGAGACAAACAAGGATCTGGGCGCTGTGGTGCAATCCCTGCAAGTCGAACTGGGCGACGCCAAGGCCAAGTCCGCCGAATATCTCGACGGCTGGCAGCGCGCGCGCGCCGAGTTCGCCAATTACAAGAAGCGCCAGGAGCGCGACCAGTTCGATCAGTATCACTCGCTGCTGGCCCGCGTCCTGAACCGCTACCTCGAGGTCTCCGACGACCTCGAGCGCGCGCTCAAGGCGAAGCCGACCGAAGGCGAGGGCGCTGTCTGGGCCGAAGGGATCGCCGCCATCCAGCGCAAGCTGCTCGGCTTTCTCGAGGCCGAGGGCGTCACGCCCGTCCAGGCCGAGGGCCAGCCCTTCGACCCGAACTTCCATGAAGCCGTCGTGCAGGAACCGCACGACACCGTTCCGTCCGGGCACATCATCGAAGTCCTGCGCCCGGGCTACAAAGTCAAGGATCGCGTCCTGCGCACCGCGTTGGTGAAAGTCGCAGCCTGACGTTTTTGTCGCACGAGCGAGGCATGCCTCGCCCATACAGAGGAACCCTATGTCCAAGATCATCGGCATCGACCTGGGCACGACCAACTCCGTCGTGGCCGTCATGGAAGGCGGCGAGCCGACCGTCATCCCGTCGAGCGAAGGCTCGCGCCTGATCCCGTCCGTGGTGGCGGTCAACCCCAAGAACGGCGAGCGCACTGTGGGCCAGGTGGCCCGGCGCCAGGCCGTGATGAACCCCGAGAACACGATCTTCTCGGTCAAGCGCTTCATGGGGCGCAAGTTCTCGGACGCTGAAGTGCAGAAGGCCATCAAGCTGGTGCCCTACAAGGTCTCGGCCGCGCCGAACGGCGACGTGCGCGTCTCGATGGGCGGCAAGGATTATTCACCGCCGGAAGTCAGCGCCATGATCCTGCAGAAGATCAAGGCCGACGCCGAAGCCTATCTCGGTGAGACGATCACCCAGGCCGTGATCACGGTGCCCGCCTACTTCAACGACTCGCAGCGCCAGGCGACCAAGGACGCCGGCCGCATCGCGGGCCTCGAAGTGCTGCGCATCATCAACGAGCCGACCGCTTCGTCGTTGGCCTACGGCCTCGACAAGAAGAAGGATGAGACCATCGCGGTCTACGACCTCGGCGGCGGCACGTTCGACATCTCGATCCTCGACGTCGGCGACGGCGTCTTCGAAGTGCGCTCGACCAACGGCGACACCTTCCTCGGCGGCGACGACTTCGACCAGCGCATCATCAACTGGGCGGCCGACGAGTTCAAGAAGGATCAGGGCATCGACCTGCGCGACGATCGTCAGGCCCTGCAGCGCCTCAAGGAGGCCGCCGAGAAGGCCAAGATCGAGCTCTCGACCGTGATGCAGACCGAGCTCAATCTGCCCTTCATCACAGCCGACGCGACTGGCCCCAAGCACCTCAACCTGACCCTCTCGCGCGCCAGGCTCGAGCAGCTCTGCGACGACCTGATCCAGCGCTCGATCAAGCCAGTGGTCCAGGCCCTCGACGACGCCAAGCTCAAGACCGGCGACGTGCACGAGGTCGTGCTGGTCGGCGGCATGACGCGCATGCCCGCCGTGCAGGAGGCTGTGCGCAAGCTCTTCAGCAAGGAGCCGAACAAGAGCGTCAACCCCGACGAGGTGGTGGCGATCGGCGCCGCGATCCAGGCCGGCGTCCTGCGCGGCGACGTCAAGGACATCCTCCTGCTCGACGTCACCCCGCTGACGCTCAGCATCGAGACGCTCGGCGGCGTGGCCACACCCCTGATCGAGCGCAACACCACCATCCCGACCCGCAAGTCGCAGGTCTTCTCGACGGCGTCCGACATGCAGACCTCGGTCGAGATCAAGGTCGTCCAGGGCGAGCGCCCGATGGCGGCCGACAACAAACTGCTCGGCAACTTCATCCTCGACGGCATCCCGCCGGCGCCGCGCGGCGTGCCGCAGATCGAGGTCACGTTCGACATCGACGCCGACGGCATCCTCAAGGTCTCGGCCTCCGACAAGGCCACCGGCCGCTCGCAGCACATCACCATCACGGCCTCGTCCGGCCTGAACAAGGACGAGATCGACAAGATGGTCAAGGATGCCGAGCGCCACGCCGATGAAGATAAGACCCGCAAGGCGCAGGTCGAGGTCCGCAACGCGGCCGACTCGGCCATCTTCACCGCCGAGAAGGCGCTGCGCGACGGCGGCGACAAGGTGCCGGCCGAGATCAAGAGCGAGGTCGAGGGCAAGATCGCGTCGGTCCGCAGCGCGCTCGAAGGCGGCAACGTCGACACGATCCAGAGCGCGACCAACGACCTGTACCAGTCGATCCAGAAGATCGGGTCGGCCATGTACCAGTCCGGCCCTGAGGCCGGTGCTCCGGGCGGGACACCCGGCGGCGACGCGGGCGGCTCCGGCCCATCGGGCGGCGCCTCCGGCGACGACGTCGTGGACGGTCAGTTCAAGGAAGCTTGAGGCGAAGAGCGAGGAGCGAAGAACGAGGGGCGCGGCGCATTGAGCAGCGCACGCCCCTCGCTCCTCGCCCTTCGCTCCTCGCTCTTTAAGATATGGCTAAGCGCGACTACTACGAGACCCTCGGGGTCGGCAAGGGCGCGAACGGCGACGAGTTGAAGTCGGCGTTCCGCAAACTCGCCAAGCAGTATCACCCCGACGTCAACAAAGAGCCCGGGGCCGACGAACGCTTCAAGGAGATCAACGAGGCCTACGCCGTGCTCTCCGACGAGCAGAAGCGCGCGGCCTACGATCGTTTCGGCCACGCCGGGGTCAATGGCGGCATGGGCGGCTCCGACTTCTCAGGCGGCTTTGGCGTCGAGGACATCTTCGAGACGTTCTTCGGCGGCGGCTTCGGCGGGAGCCGCGGCGCGTCCTCTCGGCGCGCTCCCCGACGCGGCGCGGACCTGCGCTACGACCTGACCCTCACCTTCGAACAGGCCATCCACGGCGTCGATCAAGAGATCGAGTTCGCGCGCAACGAGACCTGCGACACCTGCCAGGGCAGCGGCGCCGAGCCCGGCACGCAGCCCAAACGCTGCGACACCTGCAAGGGCACCGGCGAAGTGCGTCAGGTGCGTCAGACCTTCCTGGGCTCGATGGTCAACGTCTCGTCGTGCCCCACCTGCGGCGGCTCCGGCGAAGTGATCCAGAGCCCGTGCCGAGCGTGCCGGGGCAAAGGCCAGCTGCGCCGCAGCGTCAAGCGCGTCATCCCGATCCCGCCCGGCGTCAACACCGGCACGCAGATCCGTGTGTCGGGCGAAGGCGAGCCCGGCGCGAACGGCGGCCCCGTCGGCAACCTGTACGTCGTCATCTCGGTCAGCCCGCACAAGTATTTCCGCCGCCGCGAGGACCAGGTCTTCGTGGAGGTGAGCATCAACGTCGCTCAGGCGACTCTCGGCGCGGAAGTGCTGGTGCCCACGCCTTACGGCCCTGAGAAGCTCAAGGTGCCGGCGGGCACGCAGTCGGGCACTGTCTTCCAACTGCGCGGCAAGGGCGCGCCGCGCCCGCAACGTTCAGGCAAGGGCGATCTGTTCGTCATCGTCAACGTCGCCACGCCGGCCGATCTCACCAAAGAACAGAAGAAGCTCTACGAAGAGCTCCGCAAATCCAGCCCGGCCGAAGCCCAGCCGTTGGAGCACGGGCTCCTCGAGCGGCTGCAGGATATTCTGGAATCGTAAAGCGGGAGCGCAGAGCGAACGCTGCCGCGCGGCAGCGTTCGCTCTGCGCTCCTCGTCCTTCGCTTGGAATCCCAATCAAGTATGTCGCTTCTTGAAGTTTCCCTCACCGTTTCGCCCGAAGCGGCCGAGTCCGTTTCCGAAGTGCTCGCGCGCTACGCCGATGGTGGCGTGGTGGTCGAAGCCACGAAGTTCGAGGTGACGCCGACCGATCACGGCGTGCCCGTCGGCCCCGTGATCGTGCGCGCCTACGTGCCGCAGGACGATCAGGCCGACGAGAACCGCCGCAGTATCGAGGACGGGCTTTCGCATCTCAACGTCATCCTCGATGGCACGCTGCCGGCGCCAGCCTGGCGCGAGATCTCCGAGACCAACTGGGGCGAGTCCTGGAAGGCCAACTACAAGCCGATCCGCATCGGCAAACGCCTGCTCGTCGTGCCGGCCTGGCTCGAGCAGGAAGCCCGGCCCGGCGATGTCGTCGTGAAACTCGATCCGGGTATGGCCTTCGGCACCGGCACGCATCCCACGACACAACTCTGTCTGATGGCCATTGAGCGCCATCTGAAGTCGGATCAAGAGGTCATCGACCTTGGCACCGGCTCAGGCATCCTGGCCATCGCCGCCGCCAAGCTCGGCGCCAAACACGTCTGGGCCTACGACATCGACGACGAGTCGATCCGCGCGGCCCTCGAGAACGCCGAGGTCAATCAGGTGGCCGGCAACCTCAGCATCGCGCGCGGCTCGCTGGCCGAGTTGGTCGAGGCCGGGGCGCAGGCGCCGCTGGTGCTGGCCAACATCCTGGCACACATCCTTGTCGATTTGTTCGAGAAGGGGCTGGCGCAGCTGGTCGCACCCGGCGGCCTGATCGTGCTGTCGGGCGTGCTCGACACGCAGGCCTATCAGGTCATCGCCGCGCTGAAGACGGCCGGCCTCGAGTTCGCGGCTCAAGAGCACATCGACGATTGGGTGGCCATCATCGCTCGCAAGCCAGTCGACTGACAGACGACGAAGGACGAAAAACGAAGGACGAAGGTTGTGCGAGACAACCTTCGTCCTTCGTTTTTCGTCCTTCGTCAAGCGCCCAAGGCGCTTCAATTAGGCCGGGTTCGGCTGCTGCGAATGCGATGCCGTGTAGCGATACGTGATGCGCCCACGGGTCAGGTCGTAGGGCGAGAGCTCGATCTTGACGCGATCCCCGAGCAGAATGCGGATGTAGTTCTTGCGCAATCGTCCGGAGAGGTAGGCGAGCACGACGTGTCCGTTGTCGAGCTGCACACGGAACGTCGTGCTGGGCATGGCCTCAACGACGAGGCCCTCCACGGTGATCTTATCGTCGTTCTTGGGCATACACTTCTCCTTGCCCGCCTACGGGCAATCCATCTGGCCGACACGAAAATCGGCGCTGGCCATCGCGTTTGGCAGCGCCGAGGGTAGGCTTCCACTCGGGTAAAAGTTGGCCAGTCCGAAAAACCGGTCGACACTCCTTGCCCGCCAAATGCGAACGATCAATTACCTTAAATTATACCGGGGATGACCCAAAAGTCAATTAAATCGGCGAGATTTAGGGTATTCGCCCGGTTGATGAATCGTTCGAGAGTCTTTGTCGAAGGGCTGGTCGACAGGATCGAGCAGTGATACTTTTCACAATCAGGCGCGACATCTGCCAGCGCGCGTGAGACGTTCAGGAAGATCGCTATGGATTTCGATGTGATCGTTGTGGGCGGGCGCCCCGCCGGTTCGACCCTCGCTGCCCGACTCGGCCAGGGCGGCTTGCGCGTGGCCTTGCTGGAACGCGACGCCTTTCCCACTCCCCACCCCGCTTCTTCGCCGGCCATCTACGCGGGCACGATGGCCATGCTCGACGAGATCGGCGCCGCTGAGGCACTCTATGCGGCCGGCACACCGCGCATCAAGGCCTGGGTCATCGAGGCGCCCGGCGCCTTCGTGAATCGCACGCCGATCCCGGCAGCCTTTGGGCGCGATTACGGCTACGCTATCGATCGCGAGCGCTTCGACGCGCATCTCTGGGAGGTCGCAGCCGCGTCGCCGGGTGTCACGGCCTTGCCCGGCTTTGCTGTGAGCGACCTGCTCCGCGATGGCGAGCGTGTTGTCGGGGTGCGGGGCCGCGGGGCTGACGGCGCCGTTCTCGAACTACACAGCGATCTCGTGGTCGGCGCCGACGGCCGCTTCAGCCTCGTCGCGCGGCGCGCCGGCGCGGCCGAGCGGCTCAAGCACGACGAACATCCGACGTCGCTGCTCTACGCGTACTGGAAGGGGACCGAGTTCTTCGATGCCCGGGGCCCGGTCATCCACACCGTCGTGGGCCGCGAACCAGGCACAGGATTTCTGCTGATGGACAGCGCTGACGGCTCGCTCGGCGTCGTCATCGAAGGGCGCAGCGACCGCATGGAACCCGAATCGGGCGAGAGCGCTGAGGCTTTCTACCTCCGTCGGCTGCGCCGCATCCCCGCCATCTGGCGACGCCTCGAGCATGCCCGGATGGCCACGCCCGTGCGCGGCATGAAACGCGTCGGGAATTTCTACCGCACGGCGGGCGGACCTGGGTGGGCCCTGGCCGGCGATGCCCTTCATCAAAAAGACCCGCTCGATGGCCAGGGCATCTACGACGCAATCTTCACAGCTCGCGTCCTGGCAAGCGAGGTGCTGACCTGGAAGCGCGGCGGGCTGTCGTGGGATGAGGCACTTCGCCGCTACGATCGCACTGTCCTGACCGAGACGATGCCCATGTACTTTCAGACGCTCGCATCGGTTCGACAGATGATCTACGGCGGCCGCATCCCGGATTGGTCGTTACGCTCGCTCGTGCGCTGGATCCTGACCGACCCTGAGCTGCGCCGAGCGAACGGGCGCATGATCGTGCGCGACCTGCCGGCCGAAGAAGCACGCCCGCGCTGGAGTGACTTCGTCGGCGCCGTGTGGCGCGGTATCCGGCGCGACATGACGCACAACGAGGCGAGTGGGCTCGGGCCGTCTACATCCTCCTGAGGGAGTCCGGCTCGCAGCGAGGCGTTACCTGGGAGGCGCCCGGTTGTGAGCCTTTTTGCATTTCCGCTAGAATGCGGGGCGTGCCATCGCCTGTCGACCTGGTTTTGAGGATCATCGCTTTCCTCCTGGGCGCCCTTTGCGTGGTGCTCGTCTTCCGGTCGGCGGTGCGCGTCTTCGTGATTCCACGCGGGCTCCTGGATCCCCTGGCTGCTTTCACCTTCCGCCTGACGCGCCGCTGGTTCGACGTCGCTATCGCGCGCCTATCGACGTATGAAGAAAGAGACCAGGTGATGGCCGCGTACGGCCCGCTCTCGCTGCTCGCTTATGTGCCCGTCCTGGTAGGTTTTGTGGATGTGGGCTTCACCTTGATGTTCTGGGCGGCGGGGGTCGGCAGCCTGTACGATGCGTTCATCTTGAGCGGCTCGTCGCTTTTCACGCTGGGGCTCAAAGCGCCCTCCACGCCTTTCACGTTCGCTCTGACGTATCTCGAGGCAGGTTCGGGGCTCGTCATCATCGCGTTGCTGATCTCGTATCTGCCCACCATCTACAGCGCCTTCTCTCAGCGCGAGACACTGGTGCGCCTGCTCGAGACCCGGGCCGGGACGCCGCCGTCGGCCGTCTACATGTACGAACTCGCGTTCCCGCTCGGGCGCATGGATCACCTTCAGGAGTTGTTCGCCGACTGGGAGGTCTGGTTCGCTCAGACCGACGAGACCCACACCTCGCTGGCGATGTTGTCGTTCTTCAGATCGTCGCAGCCTCACCATCACTGGCTGACCGCGGCCGGGGCCATTCTGGATGGCGCCGCGTTGTATCTATCGACGCTGGACTATCCGCGCACGGCCAATGCCGCGCTCTGCATCCGGGCCGGCTACATCACGCTGCGCCACATCTGCGATCTATTCCACATCCCGTACCCGGCCGATCCGCACTTTCCGCAGGACCCGATCAGCGTTACCCGCGCTGAGTTCGACGACGCCTGCGCCCGGCTCGAAGCGGCCGGGCTGCCGATGAAACCGAACCGCGAGCAGGCCTGGATCGACTTCGCCGGCTGGCGTGTGAATTACGATCGGACGTTGCTGTCGTTGTGCGCGCTGACCATGCCGCCCCCCGCGCCCTGGTCGAGCGATCGCATGCCGATGTATCGGCCCTTGCCGCTGTGGGGACACCGCAAGGTCATCGAAGCCATCCAGGAAAAGGTGCCGTTCTAAGGAGGCCCAACCATGCAGATGCCGGTCGGCACGCCACCCGCGGATCAAATGAGCGGAAGAACGAACGACATGGCCCTCGCCAGTCTGCTGGCTGGCGCGACCACCTGGCTCGTCGGCTGGCTGGGCGGCTGGGTCCTCGGCCTGGTCCTGCCGGGCCTCAACCTCTGCGCGGGCTTCATTGGTGTCATCGCCGCCATCGCCGGTGTGATCGCCGGTCATCGCGGCCTCGCGCAGACGAAGCCCGGCAGCCTCGAGGCGAACTCGCGCTGGATGGCCGTGATGGGTCTGGCCCTGAGCTATGCGTCACTGGCTTTGATCGCCGCGGCGACCTGCCTGTTGATCGGCGTCTTCCTGATCTTTGGCGTGACCATCTTCACCTCAGCGGATTGGTCGCAACTGCCGAGTCTGTTGTCATCGACGCCCGGGCCGTAAACGCCGGGCCTTATTGCTCGAGGGCGATGTTGCTTTCGAGCACTTTCATCTTTCTGGCTCAGGAGGCCTCATGAATATCCCGTCAAGCCCCTCGCCCACGCCTGGTTACTCGTCAGGCGGTGGCACCAACACCATGGCGCTCGTCAGCCTGATCGCCGGCGGCGTAACGTGGCTGATCGGCTGGCTCGGCGGCTGCGCCATCGGATTCATCCTGCCGGGCAGCAGCCTCTGCACAGGCCTCATCGGATTCATCGCGACCGTCGTCGGCATCATCACGGGCCACATGGGCCTGGGCCAGACCGGTCCAGGTAGCCCCGAAGCGAGCTCGCGCTGGATGGCGGTCACAGGCCTGGCGTTGAATTACGTCTCACTGGTCCTGCTTGTCCTCATCCTTTGCGGCGCGCTCCTGCTCTTCCTGATCTTCGGCGCCGCCATCTTCTCGTCGACCGACTGGACCGAGATCCAGCGCCTCCTGACCGAAACGGCTGTGCCGTAAGAGGTGTCATGCATCAGGCGTCAGTGGATAGCAGGTGGCAGGACCTGGCTTCTGCGTTCAAGCCAGTTTATGGATCGAGGCTCGATCACGGACAGCTGGCGCCTGATACCTGACGCCTTCTGACAGCTTCTGATGGTCGGCGGGTGGTAGAATCGACTTCGCTTTCGGTGGAGACGGCGGCAACACCGCCGTCTTCTTTTTGAGTGGCGCTCGTTGCGCCAGAATTGCTTGACGTAAAGCCTATGCCTGAAGAGTCATCGCGCCAACTGATGAAACCCAGCCGCCCGGTCGGCATCGTCGGCTACGGAGCCTATGTGCCCCGGTTCCGCCTGCCGGCCAGCGAAGTCGCGCGGGTGTGGACGGGCGGTGACGGCGCACTGCCGATCAAAGAGAAGGCAGTGCCCGGCGCCGATGAAGACGTCGCGACGATGTCGATCGAGGCCTCGCGCAACGCCTTGAACCGCGCCGAGATCGACCCGACCCGGATCCGCGCCGTGTGGGTCGGTAGCGAAAGCCATCCTTACGCGGTCAAGCCGACCTCGACGTTGGTGGCGGAAGCGCTCGGCATCGTGCCGCATACACTGGCCGCCGACTGGCAGTTCGCCTGCAAGGCCGGCACCGAGGCGATGCAGGCCGCCATCGGCCTCATCGGTTCGGGCATGGCCGACTACGCGCTGGCCATCGGCATGGACACGGCGCAGGGCCGCCCCGGCGACGCGCTCGAGTACACGGCCGGCGCCGGCGGCGCAGCCTATCTGCTCGGGCCGGCCGAGGAGTCTCTGGCCGTGATCGAAGGCTCCTATTCCTTCGTCACCGACACGCCCGACTTCTGGCGCCGGCAGCACGCCAAGTATCCCGAGCACGGTCAACGCTTCACCGGCGAACCCGCCTACTTCAAGCACATCACAAGCGCGGCAGAGACGTATATGGAGCTGGCCGGTGCTTCGCCCAAGGACTACGACTTCGTGGTGCTGCACCAGCCGAACCTCAAGTTCCCCCAACGCGCGGCCAAGATGTGCGGCTTCACCGATGCGCAGATCAAGACCGGCCTGCTCGTCGGCGAAATTGGCAACACGTATGCCGGCTGCGCGATGATCGGCTTGAGCGCCGTGCTCGATGTGGCCGAGCCAGGCCAACGCATCCTGCTCGTGTCGTTTGGCTCTGGCGCGGGCTCCGATGCTTTCGGCCTGACGGTCACCGACAAAGTGCGCGAGCGCCAGTCGAAGGCGCCGAAGACCCGCGACTACATCGCCCGACGCACACCTATCGACTACGCCATATACGCGCGTCTGCGCGACAAACTGGTGCTGAAGTAACTGACCCATTGGCGGCCGCGATGCCGCTGCTGATCTTGCCCCGGTCCCCGGGCCGGATGATCTGGAACCATGACTCGCTCACGCACAATCGTCATTGCCCTTGTCGCGCTCGGCGTTTTGATCGCCGGCGCGTTTGCCTGGACCAACTACAACCAGCCCTCGCGCGATCTCATCATCGGCGATGTTTGGAACTACCGGCTGTTGCCCGAGGATGCCGGGCCTGAGTGGACGCTTAGCGAACAATCGGTGCTCGACGCCTGGCAACTCAAGTCCACCGAGGCCGCCACGGAGACGGTGAATGTCCCCGGCCTGCAGAGCCTTTACACGGAAAGCTTTGTGGCCGGCGCTGACAACCCCGAGCTCAACGACCTCGGCGTGCGCATCTTGCTCTTCGACAACGCCGCTAACGCCTCCACGGCACTCAAAGGCGAAACTCTCGGGGATGGCTGGTCTTTGATCGACGGCTCGGTCGCCGGGGCAGACGAGAGCCAGGTCTGGAAGTACACTGACCCTGACCCCAGCTACGCGCAAAACGTCGTGCGTGTGGATTTCCGCGTGTTCAACGTCATCGGGTCTGTGTCGATGCTTGGCACTACTAGAGGCGTGCCTGACGCCACACAGGCCCTCGCTTATTCGGCCACTCTGGCCGATCGCATGCGCACTCACGCGGTGCCGACGGCGCTTCAAAACACGGGGTTCCTGGCCCCGGCACCAACCGATCCACGGCCGTATCTGTTGAGCCCGGCACAAATGGCCGAGGTCGACGACAAACTGGGCGATCGCTGGGTGATCAACACCACACAACTGCCTTCGTTCACGCTCAACAGCGACTTTCCAGCGGATGCTCGCGCCGTGCTCGACAAGGCCGGACGCGTCCTGGGTTATCAGTCGTATTGGGTCAAGGGCATCACGCGGGATGAAGAAGGACTGGTCATCGGCGTCTTGCTCTTCCAACAGATCTCGGTTTACAAGGATGCCCAGGGCGCGGCCACGGGTCTGGCATCGATGATCGGGCTTTCGCAAGATACCGAGGTCAAGCCCGGCCCTTCCATCGGAGACGGGGCGCGCAGGTGGGTGGGGATCACAGATCCCGGGACAAACCCTGACGGCCAATCGTCTGTGGTCGAGGTCAATTTCCGCGTCGGTCGCTATGTGGGCAGCGTGCAGGTGACCGCCCGCCCGGTCGCCACGCGGGACGCCGCCATCGAGCTCGCCGTCCTGAACAGCACGCTCAGTGAGGCACTGGCCAAGAAGCTCGCCGAGAACCTGGCGAAAGCGCCCTGAATTGACGACAGCCAACGGAACGCAGACCGCCGCGAGAGGGTCTCGATGCCTCGCTCGTCTGCAGTTCGCGGCCTGATTGAGGAACACTATGAGCGATGTCTACATAGCCGGGATCGGCATGACGCCGGCGGGCGAACACTGGGAGAAATCGCTGCGCGAGTTGGCGTTTGGCGCTTTGGAAGCGGCAGCCCAGGATACCGAGCGCGTGCTCGGCGGACGCGCCCCGGCGGAAGCCTTGTTTGCAGCCAACGCTCTGGCAGGCCAGTTGAGCGGCCAGGCGCACCTCGGCGTGTTGATCGCAGACTTCGCAGGGCTGCGTGGCATTGAAGCGGCGACGATCGAAGCCGCCGGCGCTTCGGGCGGTGCCGCGCTTCGCCAGGCATACATCGCCGTGGCCTCCGGGCAGATCGAGACGGCCCTGGTCGTCGGCGTCGAGAAGATCACAGACACGATCGGCGCGCGTGTCAATGGCGCGGCGGCGACGGCCGGCGACTCGGACTTCGAGAGCGCACAGGGGGTGACGCCCGCGGCGCTGGCCGGCCTGGTGATGCAGCGCTACCTGCACACCTACGGCGTGTCACACGACGTGTTCGCGAACTTCGCCGTCAACGCGCACGCCAATGCACGTGCCAACGCGAATGCGATGTTCCGCAACGCCGTCACGCGCGAAGCCTATGTCCGCGCCGGCGCCGTAGCTGACCCCATTTCGATGCTGGATGTTTCGCCTGAGTGCGATGGCGCCGCGGCTGTGGTGCTCACCTCCAGACCGACCTCCGTGCGGGTGGCGGCCTCGGCACAGGCGACCGACACCCTGGCGCTTCATGACCGGCCCGACCTGCTCGGCTTCGATGCGGCGCAGCTGGCTTCAGGTCGGGCCTACAAGATGGCAGGCATCGGCCCCAATGACATCGACGTGTTCGAGTTGTTCGACGCCTACAGCATCTTTGCGGCCCTCAGCCTTGAGGCCGCCGGGTTCGCCGAACGTGGAAAGGGCTGGCAGCTTGCTGTTGACGAACAGATCGGGCTCGACCGACGGATCCCCATCCAGACTTTTGGCGGCCTCAAAGCCCGCGGCAACCCGATCGGAGCCACCGGCCTGTATCAGATCGCCGAATTGACCCTGCAGCTCCGCGGCGAAGCGGGTGCCAACCAGGTGCCCGGCGCCAGGGTTGGCATGGCCCAGTGCATCGGCGGGATCGGGTCGAACGCCGTTTCCCATATCCTGGTCGCTGCCTAGCCAAGAGATTACATAACGCAGAGTCGACCCTGCCTCCACCCCCAGTGGCTGGGGAGGGCGCTGAAAGGGAGCCGGGCAACTCCTCGGTCGATCATTCGCCAATTGGGAGTAAGCGATCCTGGCCTATTGAACCCATTCCGCCACTCTGTCGAGGCTCTGAGGGTCCGTTGATAGATCGTGAGAGGTCTATGGTGCTAGCTTACCCTGGCATTGCTGGATTGAAAGGCGGCTATCAACGTTATGGAAATCTCTCGACACTGGCGGTTGCGCCAACAGCGGTACGGTTTGGTTGGAGAAGTCTGCCCGCATTGTGATGCCAAGATCTTCCCACCCCGCGATGTCTGCCCCTCTTGTGCAGGCGAAGCCAAGACACCTTATGTCTTCGCGGGCAAAGGCGAAGTTTATTCCTACACCGTCGTCCACGATCCGCCCGAGGGCTTCGAAGCCAATGCGCCCTACGCGGTGGCTTTGATCAAGCTCGATGAAGGGCCGTTGCTGACCGCTCAGTTGACGGACGTCGAGCTCGCCGAGGTTTCGATCGGGCAGCGGGTCGAGATGGTCACCCGCAAACTGCGCGAGGACGGTGACGAGCGCGGCATGCTTGTGTACGGCTACAAGTTCCGACCGGCTCTGGCACAAGCCTGAAAACTGCCTGTCTCCTGAAACGCCCTCCCATCCCGGAGGGCGTTTTCTTTTGTCTTCCTTTCGTCTGACTCTAGACCTGGCAATCGAAACTGGTTAATTGGCACGGTGCCGCCCTATAATTTCGAAACGGTTAGGCCGCGTACCCGCCGATGCGGTCGATCCGTGGAGCCCGCGCCGGAGCACATCTGTTCAAGCGCTCGGACCACAGAGGCGGAGGTGAGCATGACTGGAAGCGATTCGGATGCCCGGTTGGTGCTCGACCTGATCTCGACTCTGTTCGAATCTCTTCCCATAGGTGTTGTCCTGGTAGACAAAGCCGGCTCGGTCGTTGCTGCCAATGCCGCGGCATTGAAAAAGCTCAACCGGCCGATCGACGACATCAAAGCTCTTTTCGAAGGCCTGGTCGATCAACAGGGCGACATCGTCCCCGCCGATCAACACCCCGCGCAGCTGGCTTTGCGCACGGGCGAACCTGTGCGAAACCGGATGGTGGGTGTTCGGGGCGTCGCTTCGGCTGAGCCGATCTGGTTGAGCATGTCGGCGATCCCTCAGCGGTCACATTCAGACACATCTCCCGGCGGCGCCATCCTCCTGATCGATGATGTGAATGAACCCCCAGCTGAATGGCGCCAGCGACAACTCTGGATCGACGCATTCCAACACTGCGCGCATGGGATCGCCATCGGTGTGCCGGGTGTCGAGCGCTTGCATGCTTGCAACGCCGCGCTGGCGGAGGTTCGCGGTCGGACGGTCGAGGATATGCTCCAGACGCCATTCCTTGACACGTATATGCCGGAAGACCGCGACATCGCCGTCAGGGCCGTAGCCGAATCGGACAAGAAGGGCAGCGCGCAGTTCATAGCGCGCATCGTCCGGCCGGATGGCGAACCCCGCACGGTCATGATGGATCTCGTCACCATGCGAGACGAGCACGGCAAACCCGCCTATCGTGTGGCGACCCAACTGGACGTCACTGAACGGCAACAGATCGAGCTCCGCAACTCGCAACTCTATCGTTTGTATGCCACATTGAGTCAGATCAATCAGATGATCGTACGGGTCGAATCTCAGCAAGAGCTCTTCGAGTCGGCCTGTCGGCTGGCCGCCGAGTTCGGCGCTTTTCGACTGGCCTGGATAGGCCTGTACGATGAGAGCTCGGGCAGTGTTTCGCCCGTCGCGTCGAGCGAGCCCCTGGAGTGGCCGTCGGCGATCAACGCTCACCTGGCCCCACACAGCGACGGACTGATCGGCACCGCCCTGTGCAGCGGGCAGATTGCGCATGGTGACCGCGACGCGGCCACTGCGACACGCCTCTGGAAAGAGAGCGGGCTCATCGCTTATGAGGCCTGCGCCATCGTGCCGTTGCGGCAAAACCGTCGTGTGATCGGTTTGCTCGCGCTCTATGCCGCGGACGCCAGCTTCTTCACCTTCCCGGAAGAGCTCAAGCTGCTCGACGAGATGGGGCTCGACCTATCGTACGCGCTCGACATGTTCGAGCGCGAAGCCCATCGGCGCCAGGCAGTAGCCGCTCTCGCCAACAGCGAAACCGCCCTCAAGCAATCGCAGGCCGTCGCTCATGTCGGACACTGGAGCTGGGAGACCCGGACCAATCAACTGACGTGGTCGGATGAGATGCACCGGATTTTTGGCGTCGAACCCGGCGAGACGCTGGATCTCGAGAACGTCATCGCGCAGGCAATACATCCGAACGATCGCGAAGCCGTGCGAGCAGCCAACGAGCGCGTCTTGACCGAGCGTTTGCCGGAGTCGATCGAGTACAACGTCGTCTGGCCTGACGGCAGCGTGCACACCGTCTGGGCGCAGCCCGGAGATGCCATCTACGACGAGGGCGGCTCGATTTCGCGCCTGACGGGGATCGTTCAAGACATCACGGAGCGAAAACACACCGAGGCCAAGATCCGCGCCCAGACCGAGCGCCTCAGTATCCTGGCTGAGGCCTCGCGCGCTTTTGCAGGGGCGGGAACGGATGTCCACGCCGTGCTCGATCAGGTCGTCAAGCGAGTCGCCGGTGCCCTGGATGGGAACGCCCACATCCGGCTGATCTCGGACGACGGGCAGAGCCTCGACCTTGTCGCCGTGCACGACCGCGATGAAGCCATGCGACAGGTGGCGTTGGACCTGCTGGGGAGCAAACCCGTCCGTGTGCGCGAGACAGTCATCGGGGCGCAGGTCTTCGGCGCCGGTCAATCGGTCTTCCTGCCGATCACCACATCGGAGGCCTTGGCTCAGCAGGTCGTTCCGGAGCTCAGGCCTGCGCTGGCCCAATTCCCGGTGCACAGCCTGATGTCGGTGCCGCTGATCGCCCAAGACAAGCGGATTGGGGTATTGGTGTTGGTGCGCTACAGCGCCGATCAGCCTTCGTTCCAGCCTGAAGATCTGCGGTTGTTAGAGGATCTTGCCGACCGGGCAGCTCTTGCGATCCTCAATGCTCGGCTGGTGGACCAACTGACGCATGAACTGAGCGTGCGTCAGCGCTCGGAACAGGCTTTGCGTGAAAGCGAGGACCGGCTGCAGACGGTCTTCAAGACTACACCCGACGCCATCGTCATCACCGACCTCGATGGCCGCATCCTGGATGTCAACCCGGGCGCCGTGGAGCGCTATGGCTACAGCCGGGACGAACTCCTGCAAATGTCGGCGCGCGAGCTGGCGCCGGTCGGCCTTGAGGAACGCTCGCTCGACGAGCTCGAGCAGGCTCTCATGTCGCGGCTGCCCATCGAGCGCACGAGCCGCCGCAAAGACGGCAGCGAAATCCAGGAGGAAGTTGTCCTGCGGCCGTTCGTGCTGCAGGGTCGGTCGTGCGTGCTTGCCAGCGTGCGCGATATCAGCGAGCGGGTACGCACGCAAGAGCGTGTTGAACTGCAACTACAGCGTCTGAAGGCATTGCGCACGATCGATGTGATGATCACGTCGAACCTCGACATCAGATTGACGCTCGACGTCTTGCTCGATCAGGTCATCGCGCAATTGGGCGTGGATGCCGCAGCAATCCTGCTGTTCAACGAAGGTCTTCAGACGCTCGAGTACGCCGCGGGGCGCGGCTTTAGAAGCCATGAGATCGAACACAGCCGGCTGCGGCTCGGCCAGGGATACGCCGGGCAGGCCGGGCTCGAGCGGCGTCTTGTGTTGATGCCGAACCTCCGCGAGAGCGGAGCCACAGGCTTTGTGCGATCGGGGTTGCTGGCCGTCGAGTCATTCGTGTCGTATGCCGGGGTTCCCCTGGTCGCCAAGGGCCGGTTGGTGGGTGTGCTCGAAGTATTCCATCGCTCGCCGATCGCGATCGACATCGAATGGCGTGACTTCCTCGAAACGCTGGCCGGTCAGGCGGCCATCGCGCTCGACGACGCGCATCTCTTCAGCGACCTGCAGCGTTCGAACACCGAGCTGCGACTGGCCTACGATGCCACGATCGAGGGCTGGTCGCGCGCGATGGATCTGCGCGACAAGGAGACCGAAGGCCATACGCAACGCGTCACCGAACTGACGGTGACCCTTGCACAGGCTGCAGGCATGTCCGGCGAGCAGATCGCGTATGTAAGACGCGGATCTCTGCTTCACGACATCGGGAAGTTGGGCGTGCCGGATCGGATCCTTCTCAAGGCAGATGCTCTGACCGATGAGGAGTGGGCCACGATGCGCATGCATCCGCAATACGCCTACGACATGCTCTCATCGATCGATTACCTGCGACCCGCGCTAGACATCCCGTACTGTCATCATGAGAAGTGGGACGGCACGGGTTACCCACGGGGACTGAAGGGCGAGCAGATCCCGCTTGCGGCGCGCATCTTCATGGTGGCCGACGTATGGGACGCGCTGAGATCCGATCGGCCCTACCGGGCCAGTTGGTCTGAGGAACGAGTGCGCGCCTACATCCGCGAGCAGGCCGGCAGCCACTTCGATCCGAAAGCCGTCGATCTCTTCTTCCAGGTCATCCCGATCTCGCAGCGCGGCCTGCGGAGCGACGGTTCGGCTACCGAGTGAGCGCTTCAGGCTGCGGCCAAACAGCCCGGCACATCCTCGAGCGCGTGGTACACGGGGATGCCGCGTTCGCGCGCGACGCGCACGTCGTTGTCGGCGCCTGTTGAGGCTCCTTCGAGCCGCAAGACGGCGTCGCAATGCTGCAACAGTCGCTCGGCGGTGGGATGCAGGATCTCGCCGTATAGCGAATCCCCGACGGCCTGGCCTCCGGCCGTCCGCCAGATCGGCAACGCCACCCATTCGCCGATCATGGGCACGTAACCGGCGCGAAAGAGGGCATATGAGACCGATTCGAGCCGTCTCAGGTTAGCCGCCATCTTGACCGGATCGTCTCCGGTGCCCGAACGGTACGGGCCGGCGATCAGGATCATCTTTGGTTTTGCGCGGTTTTGCATGTTTCTCCTTATTTACTCAATAATATCGTCATTTTCATGCATAGTCAAGACATTTCGTGCATTTTCGTGTAGACTATCGCCATGCTGACCTCAAGCCGAAAGCAGCGAATCCTGGAGTGGCTTGAACGCGACCGTCAGGTCGTCGCACGGGAGTTGAGCGACTTGCTGGGGACGTCGGAGGACACCATCCGGCGCGATCTGCGCGAATTGGCCGCGCAGGGGCTGTTGCGCCGAGTTCATGGTGGGGCCGTGCCCGTGGCGCCCGCGGAAGGCGACTTCGTGCAGCGGCAGGCACTCGCGTCCGACGACAAGATCGCGATCGGCAAGCTGGCCGCGTCGCTGATCAAGCCCGGGCAGGTCGTGCTCGTCGATGGGGGAACGACGGCGGTGCAACTAGCCCGTCATCTCCCTGCCGACCTCTCAGCCACGATCGTCACCCACAGCCCGAGCATCGCCGTGGAACTGAGTACACATCCGAAAGTAGACGTGATCGTCATCGGCGGGCGGCTCTTCAAGCATTCGATCGTCAGCGTCGGCACTCAGGCGAACGACTCGATTCGTCAGATTCGCGCGGACCTCTACTTCATGGGTGTGACGGGTGTGCATGCCGAGATGGGTCTGACCACGGGCGATTTCGAGGAAGCAGCCGTCAAGCGCGCGCTCAGCCAGAGCGCAGTCGAGACTTACGTGCTGGCCTCGCCCGAAAAGATCGGAACGGTTTCACCCTATCTCGTCATACCTGTGCGCGAAGCCAGCGCGCTCCTCACATCGTCGAAAGTGCCGCAGCGCGATCTCGATCCGTATGCGGAACTCGGCGTCACGATCCTGCGAGCAAGCTGACGCCCAACACAACCCAGCAGCGTCTCGAATTGCACAAACGAAACGGGGCCGGCTCGATCTTCTTCGAGCCGGCCCCTTTTTTAGATCGGCCTATCGGTTGTGAACCTCAAGGATGTAGGCATAGACCGCAGCGATCTCGTCGTCGTCCATGCGGCCAACGCTGCGCCAGGGCATCTTGGCGTTGTCGAGTTCGTGGCCGTTCGGATCGACGCCGGTACGGAGTGTGGCGGCGAACTGTTCGAGCGTCCAGCCCTTGACCATCGCCAGGCTGGGTCCGACGGGGCCGAGGCCGTTCGGGTCGCCGCCGCGCAGGTCTTCGCCGTGGCAAAGCATGCAGTCCTGGTAGCGGAGGATGTAAGCCCCGTATTCGGCCGTCGGAGCCTTGGCCGGCGCGACGATGGGCGTCGTGGTCGGCGGGTCGCCGGCCGGCAGCATGCCGGCTCCGAACATCAGGATGCCCAAGAACGACGGCTGATCGAGCGGTTGCTGGGTCTCGTGATCGACGGCGGGCTGGCTGCGCAGGAAGGCGATCACGGCCTGGATGTCTTCGTCGCTCAGGTTGCGGCCGCGGGCGTTCGACATGACGAAGAGCGGGCGGCCTTCGCTGTCGATGCCGTTGCGGATGGCGTTGAAGATCTGAGCGTCAGTCCAGGTCTTCAACGGGCCACCTGGCGTGAGATTGGCGGTGACGAAACTGCCGACGGGCAGCGGGATGTCTTTGCCGATGTCGACGCCGCCAGTGAGCGGCAGGTCGTTCGTGAGCGAGTGGCAACTGGCGCAGAACACGCCGGCCAGGTGTTCACCGCGCGCGACCTGTTCGGACGTGCCGGCGACCGTCATCTCTTGCGTCGCGACCTGGCGCGGCATGTAGGCCTTGGACAAGCCGATGACGGCAACGGCGCCGACGAAGGCCAGGGTCAGCGACATCAGGCCGCTCAAGAAGCTGCCGACCCACTTGACCACGACGTGGCGCGCGAACCAGGCGCGGGTCGTCAGCCAGCCGAACAACACGGCCGCAGCCAGCAACAGGAGTGTGGAAAGGGCATTGAGAAACACAACCGACCTCCTCGAAGTCATGAACCAATTGACAGGGCACGCGAACGGTTACAGAGTAGCGAACCGGGGTCGCGGATTCATCCGACCGCGAGCGGAAGCCGCATCCGACCTTGGGCGGAGGCGTCGACGACTGCATCGCCGGCCGCGACCCGGCGCAGGCGGGCCGTATCCACAGCCAGATCGACCTGAAAGCGATGCGCCAGGCCATGTCGATCAAGCCGCCCTGCACGCACGTCGCGCAAACAGTCATCGAGGACGCGGGCGCCGAGCGCGGCGGCCATCATGCCGAAGCCAAAGATCGGATTGAGCGTCATGACAGCGTCTCCCGAGACCACGAAGTTGCTGAGTGGGTGTTCGAGATCGGCGTAATGGCGAAAGCGCGTGCCGTTCACCTGAAAGCCAGCCGGGTCCGCCAATGGATCCGCATGCTGCAACGCATCGTGAAGGCGGGAGGTGGGCAATGCGCGGGCAAACGCTTCGAACCCTTCGACATCGGTGGGCGGAAAGTCGCCGTCGATGCCGATGAGCGTCACAAGCCAACGATCGCCCTCGATCGGCACGATCAGGCCGCCGCGCGTGTTGAGCGATGGTTGCGGCCGGACGTGAAGCACCTTCCAGTCTGCGCTCCAGCCTGATGGCCGGCGATACAGGCGAGTCGCGTATCCGACCCGCGCCGGGTAGGAGCTCTCCCCGGGCGGTGTGAGGCCGAGGCGGCTCAACCAGCGCGGCGCCTGTGAGCCGCGGCCGCTGGCATCGACGACGAGATCGGCTGGGAGTTCTTCCGGGCCGTCCTTCATCGATCCGCGACGGCGCACCTGCACCGCGACGACGGCCGAACGATCGACGTCAGTGGTCAGGCCCATCACTTCGAGGCCAGTGAGGATCACGACATTGGAGAGCGCGGCGACGCGCCGACGCAGGATGGCCTCGGCGTACGGCCGGCTGAACGCCAGAGCGACGCCGCGGTCGGCGGCTGCGGGCGTCGGTGGATGCCAGGTGCCGCCGCTAAAGACAGACATCTCATGGAGAGCGTCGACGCGCCAGGCGCCGCCAGCGATCAATTCATCGATGAAGCCGGGCACGAGCTGCTCGAGCAAGCCAAGAGCATCGGGCAACAGCGTGTGGACGTGACGGGCCTGGGGAGTGCCCGCGCGCAGAGTCGCCTGTTGCGGCAACGCGTCACGCTCGAGGATGGTGACGCGCTCGAAGTGCGTGGCAAGGCTATGGGCCGCCAGCAATCCGGCGATGCTGCCGCCGATCACCACAGCATCCCGACCGATCGAAGCCTGCTCGTGTGAGGTTGTGGGTTGGCCAGTCATGCCGGCCATCATGGCGGATCAGATGCGACTCGACATCGGCCCTGGCGCCGAAGAAGGTGTCGGTCTTTGGTCGGAGTCCACTGCTGCCCCTTCTCGAAACGCGACAGGCGTAGCCAGTTGTTTGCCGGTGTCTTGGCGCGATTCAGGGAGGGGTCAGGGATGAAGGCGGCAGCAGGCCACGCTGGGCGGCGGCTGCGATGGCGCCGGCGCGCGAGTCGACGCCCAGCTTTTCGTAGATGCTGGCGAGGTGGGCCTTGACAGTGCGTTCGCTGATGCCCAGGTGCATGGCGATCTCTTTGCTGCGCTCGCCGCGCGCAACGGCCGCCAGCACTTCGCGCTCCCGGTCGGTCAAGGAGACGTCTTCGTGAGAGGCTCTCGCCGGGGCAGGTGACGTCGCTTGAGCCAGCACGCGAGCCATGATGTCGGGGCCGAGCAAGGTCTCGCCCCGCGCGGCCGCGCGAATCGTGTCGAACAAAGCCGCCCGGCCTGTGTCCTTCAACAGGTAGCCACGCGCGCCAGCCTGAAGACCGCGCAGCATGAGCGCGTCTTCGTTGTAGGTCGTCAGAATCACGACGGCGATCTCGGGTTGCCGAACATGCAAGCGCTCGATGGCGGTCAGCCCATCGACGCCCGGCATGCGCAGATCCATCAGCACCACGTCAGGTTTGAGCTCGGCGCAAAGGGACAGGGCTTCCTCGCCGTTCGCGGCCTCGCCCACCAGCGCCAGATCCTCTTCGGTCTCGAGGATCAGCCGCAGGCCCTGGCGCACGATCAGGTGATCGTCGGCGATGACGATGCGGATCGGGGGCATGTCAGTGGGCTCCCAGTGGCAGGTTGACGCTCATGGTCGTGCCGGCGCCCGGATGGCTGTGCACGTCGAAGCGGCCTCCGGCCAGGCGGGCCCGCTCGCGGATGCCGATCAGGCCATAGTGCCCCGTCTGCTCGACAGTCGGATCGAACCCGATGCCGTCGTCTTCGATCGACAGGACCAGCCACGCGTGTTCGGCTCGGGCCGTCAACACGACATGGTGCGCCTGGGCGTGTCGGGCCACGTTGGCGAGCGCTTCTGCCACGATGCGCAGAGCAGCGTCAGTGACGGTTTCAGATGGATCGAGCCCGGCGTCGACCCGGCAATCCGTCGAGATGCCGGTGGCCTGTTCGAAGCGCGTTGCCTCACGACACAGGGCCTGCTCGAGATCGTCGGGCGCCGGCTGGCGCAGGTCATCGATGGCGTTGCGAGCATCAGCCAGAGTCACACGCGCCTGAGCCATGGCATCGGTCACGATGGCCCGGGCTTTGTCGATGTGCTGGTTGCCGAGGTGAGCGTCGGCGGCCTCAAGTTGGAGGATCAGGCCCGCCAGGCCCTGTGAGAGGGTGTCGTGCAATTCTCGCGCGATCCGTTGCCGCTCGGCCGCGATGGTCAGATCCTCGACGCGGCTGGCGTATTCGCTCAACTGCCGATTGGCGGACTCCAATTCGCGGGCGAGCGCCTGGGCTCGTTCGCGCGCCTCAGCCTGCCGGCTGTAGAGCGAGACATAGATGATGACGAACAGCGCCATCGGGCCGACCGAAAGCGCCCAACCCTGCCACCCCTCCCAGCCGTACGTCAGGCCGATAGCGATGATCAACAGAGCGCCGAAGTACAGCACAGCGCCGGCGGCCTGCTTCCAACTGCCGCCGAACATGCCCACCGATTCGCCGATGAGGGCCATGAACGCGCCGAACAGCAAGGCAACGTTGAGCGACAGCCACGAGATCGCCAGAGCCAGGAGACCCTGCACCAGCAGGTACGGCCAGAATTGGGCGGGCTTCACCTTCCCGAATTGAAGGCCCCAGTGCAACCCTAGATGCACGAGCAGCACCAGGGTGAGCGCGACCAGCCTCAGCGGGTCGCGCAGTTCCGGCGTGACGGCCACCGAAAACGCGTAGGTGCCGACCAGCACGAGCGTCAGGAACAAGAAGAAAGCCCGCTCACCGGGGGCCTTGAATGATGAAGAAGCCTTTGACGAGGTCATGGCTCATTTTGGCCCGGAGCGCCAAGGTCCGCCAGTGTGCAAACGGACAGTGTCCGAATGGACATTGTCCCATCTTCCCGAAGGCACACTGGGAACCGCCGCGCGCCGGCTGTATCGTGCCTGAGACGGTGCGCGATGGGAGCGCGCCTTCGGGAGGAATGACTGTGACAGCGATCGATGTGCGGGATCTTCACAAAGCGTTCGGCGCCGTTCAGGCGGTCGCCGGGATCACGTTTGCGGCGCGCGAAGGCGAGGTGTTCAGCCTGCTGGGTCCGAACGGGGCCGGCAAGAGCACGACCATCTCGATCCTGTCGGGCCTGATCGAGCCAACCTCGGGAGAGGCAGCGATCATGGGGCATTCGCTCAAGATCGACTCGCAGGCGGCCAAGGCACACCTCGGCGTCGTGCCGCAGGAGATCGCGCTGTATCCAGATCTGACGGCGCGTGAGAACCTGACCTTCTGGGGCAAGATGTACGGCCTGCGCGGAGCGGCGCTGAACCACAAGATCGACGCCGTTCTCGAGACGATCGGGCTGAACGGTCGCCAACGCGATCGCGTCGGCACGTTCTCGGGCGGCATGAAGCGCAGGGTCAACATCGGCGCCGCGCTGCTGCACGACCCCTCAGTCGTGATCATGGATGAACCGACGGTGGGCATCGACCCGCAGTCGCGCCGCCATATCCTCGACCACGTGAAGGCCCTGAACGCGGCGGGCGCGACGGTGCTCTACACCACACACTACATGGAAGAAGCCGCCGAACTGTCAGACCGGATCGCGATTATGGATCAGGGCCGCATCATCGCCTGCGGCACACACGACGAATTGATCGATCAGGTCGGTGGACAGACGCGGATCGACCTGACCGTGAACGCCGAACCCGAGCGTGTGCTGCCGGCCTGGCGGGCCATCGATGGAGTGGCTCGCATCGACTCGGCCGACGGCCGGATCGCGGCCCTTGTCGACGACTCAAACGTCGTGTTGCCGCGATTGTTTGATGCCGCCACTCAGGCCGGTGCGCGCATCACGTCGGTCGATATCAACGAACCCAACCTCGAGAGCGTGTTCCTCAAGCTCACGGGAAAGGCATTGCGAGATGCGTAAGGGCGGCACTTGTCGTTGCGTGGGAGCGCCTGGATCGCAAGATCCTGATGCCTTTCGGCAATCGTCGTCCCGGGGGTGGATACCATGAGAGTCATCGACATCGCACTGAAGGATCTGAAGCAGACGCTGCGGAGCGGGTTCGCCATCGGCATGACGGTGGGTGCGCCGCTGCTGCTGATCCTGCTGATCTATTTCGCGTTCGGAGGGCTGAATGGGGCCGAGCCAGCGCCACAGGCGATTCAGGTGGGGGTGGTTAACCTGGATACCCTGCCCGACGGCGTGCCCCTCGACCAGTCGCTGGGCGCGACCCTGCACGATCTGTTCGTCGACCCGAGCGTGTCCGGTTGGTTGAAGGCCAACGACTACGCGGATGAGGCAGCGGCGCGCGCGGCCGTGAACGCACAGACGATCGGCGTCGCCGTGATCGTGCCGACCGGTTTCACGGCAGACGTCCTCGCAGGTCGTGAAGCCGTCGTCACTGTGATCAGCGACCCGACCCTGACCGTTGGGCCGCAGATCGCCGAGGCCATGGTGAACTCGCTCCTCCAGGGGGTCGAGGGCGGGCGGATCGCGCTCGAAACCGTGAACGCGCGCTGGGTCGCCGAGGGGCGTGACCCTAACGCGCTGGATGTCTCGACCCTGCTGACGCAGTACTCGAGCTGGTACGCCGAAACACAGCGGGCGATGCTGCATCAAACCAGCGATGCGGCGCTGGTGCAGGTTGCGCCGGCGGCAACGGGATCCAACCAGGATACGTTGCAGATCATCATGTCGCAGATCTCCGCCGGACAGATGGTCTTCTTCGCCTTCTTCACCGGCGCGTTTTCCATGATCTCGTTGCTGCGTGAAGCTGAGGAAGGCACGCTGGCCCGGCTATTCTCCTCGCCGACCCGCAAGACCACGATCCTGGCCGGGAAGTTCGTGACAGTGTTCGTCTCCGTGATCGTGCAGGGCCTTGTGCTCCTGACCGCCACGCACTATGTCTTCGGTGTCGAGTGGGGCGAGCCCACCAGCGTGGCGCTGGCTCTGGTCGGACAGGTGGCCGGCGCGACGGGCCTGGGCGTGCTGCTGATCGCGTTCGTGAAGACGTCCAAACAGGCCGGGCCCGTGATCGGCGGCGGCCTGACCGCGATGGGCATGCTCGGCGGGCTCTTCACCGGGGCCGGCTCGCTGCCCGAGATCTTCACGCAACTGGCCGACTTCACGCCTCAAGGCTGGGTGATCAAAGCCTGGAAGCTCGCCCTGGCGGGTCAAGGGCCGGCCACGCTTGTCGCACCGACCCTGGTGCTGCTGGCCATCGGCGCCGCCTGCTTCGCGATCGGAGCCTGGCGCATTCAAAGGCGATTCGCATAAAGACATCAGCGCCTGGTGATGGGCTGGCGAGTCACAATCGCCCGACACCAGGCGCCGATGCGATGGAGTTCAACCATGCGTCTCTTCATTCTTGCTCTCAAGGACCTCGATCAGATCGTGCGCGATCGAAAGTCGTTGCTGTTTCTTGTGGTGATGCCGATCGTGTTCACGCTGTTCATGGGCCTGGCCTTTCGCGGCAGCGAAAACAGCGCTGAAGCGGATCCGCGCTTGAAGGCGGCCTGGGTTGCCGAAACGCCCGAGTCGGTGTGGGCCGGGCGGCTCTATGAACGCTTGGCCGGGTCGAACACTGTCAACGTGATGCGCATGGATGCTGACGCTGCGCGGCGCGCCCTGGAGGCCAAGGAAGTGGCCGGGATCATCACGGTGCCTTCCGCTTTCGGTGGCGTGGATGAGCCCGCCGCGCCGTTGACGCTGATGGCGGATCCGGCTTCGCCTTCGACACAGGCGCTGTATCGCAGCATTCAGATCACGATGACGGAGTTGCTCAGCGCGCGCGAGATCGCGCAATTGAGCGTCGACAGGATGCCGCAGACGGACGCCATGGCGGCGTTCGAGACAGCGTGGTCGGCCTGGGGGAAGCAGGCCGGGACACAGCGCGTGGTCGTCGAGCGTGCCGTCGCGCCGGAGCCCGAGGCTGTCTTCGGAGGCAATCCCTACAACCAGGCCTCGCCAGGCATCCTCGTGCAATTCGCGATCATGGGCCTGGTGTCGTCGGCCCAGATCCTTGTGCAGGAGCGCAAAACTCGCACCCTGCAGCGCCTGTTGACGACGTCGATGCGACCGTGGGAGGTCGTGGCTGGACACATGCTGGCGATGTTCGCCGTCACCCTGGCGCAAACCCTGTTGCTTGTGGCGCTCGGCCAGGGCCTGCTGGGAGTCAACTATCTGCGTGACGCGGGCGCGACGGTGTTGATCGCGATGGCGCTGGGCCTGTGGGTCGCGTGCTTGGGTCTGTTCATCGGAGTGCTGGCGCGCAGCGATGACCAGGTTGTGCTGTTCTCGATGCTGGCCATGTTCGTTTTCTCCGCCATGGGCGGCACCTGGTTCCCGTTGGAGTTCGCGGGCCAGGCCTTTGCCACGATCGGCAAACTGCTGCCGGCGACCTGGGCCATGATCGGCCTGCAAAACATCGTCATCCGCGGCCAGGGGCTCGAGTCGGCCTGGATGCCGGTCGGCGTGTTGATGGCCTATGCCGCGGGCTTCTTCGGCCTGGCCGTGTGGCGCTTCCAGAAAGCCGCGGCGTGAGGTGGCTGACGACGGGATGACAGGGCTGAGTTCAGCCCGCGCCGCACCAGGCCCCGCGCCCCGACCCTTCGACTGCGCGCGGACGTCTTGCTCTGTTCCCGCCAATGCGTTTCCCGCGCTCCGCTCAGGGTGGGGCACTGTGTTTTTGCTTTCACCCAAGCAGCGCCCCCCACCCTGAGCGGAGCGCGGCCGGGAAGCCGGCTGCGCGACGGCTCGCGGACCGCGCGCAGTCGAAGGGTCAGGGGCGCGGGGCTGAGTGAAACCAGACCACAGCCCACCACCCACAGCGCCACCACCCTGAGCGGAGCGCGGCCGGGAAGCCGGCTGCGCCACGGCTCGCAGTCCGCGCGCAGTCGAAGGGTCGGGGGCGCGGGTTGTTTGGAAATCGGGCAGGAAATCTGTTGCAAGCCAACGATGACCGATACAACCACGGCGTATACTTGCCTTCACACCATCGCTGGGGGGCAAGTATGCGGTTGAATTACGGCAAGACCTTCTTATTGGGCTTCGGTTTCTTCGGCGTCAGCATCATCTGGGCGGTCTACAACGCTTTTGTGCCGCTCTTCCTGGCCGAGAAGTTCGGCCTCGAGCCGGGCATCATCGGCTTCTTCATGACCCTCGACAATCTGGCGGCGCTCTTCATCCAGCCGCCCGTGGGCGCCTGGTCAGACCGGCTGCGCACGCCTATCGGCCGGCGCATGCCCTTCATCTTGATCGGCGCCCCGATCGGGGCGCTGGCCTTCGGCCTGATCCCGCTGGCGTCGGTGCTGCCGCTCTTCGTCGCTTGCACGTCGACGCTCCTGCTCAGCATGGCCTTCTGGCGCACGCCGGTTGTGGCGCTCATGCCCGACATCACGCCGTCGCCGCTGCGATCGCAGGCCAACGGCATCATCAACCTGATGGGCGGCCTCGGCGCCATCATCGCCACGCTGGGTGGCTCGCAGCTCTATCGGCTGAACCCGGCTTACCCGTTCTGGCTCGGGTCGGTGCTCGTGATCGTGGCCTCGCTGCTGGTGTTCGCGTTCATTCGTGAGCCCAAGGAGGTCGCCGATGTCGAGCGCGGCCCCGGGATGCTGGCCAGCCTGCGCGAGGTGCTCGACAACCCGGACCGGAGCGGCCTGCGCATCCTGCTCGCGATCTTCTTCTGGTTCCTGGGCTATTCCGCCATCGAGGCGTTCTTCACGCTTTACGCAACCAGACATCTGGGTATCGAAGCAGCCGACGCCGTGCGTCTCGCCGGACAACAATCGTTGATCTTCGTGCTCTTCGCCCTGCCGGCCGGCTACATCGGCGCGAGCATCGGGCGGCGCGTGACCATCGTGCTCGGCATCGCGATCCTTGGCTCCATGATGCTGGGCACGTTCTTCCTGTCGGCCGCAACGCTGACGACGCCGCTCTTCACGCTGCCTGTGCTCGGCGTGGTGCCCGTGGTCGGCCTGATGCTGATGGCCGGTGGCGCCGGCTGGGCGTTGATCAACATCAACTCCCTGCCGATGGTGGTGGACCTGACGACGCCGGCCCGCATCGGCACCTTCACCGGTCTGTACTACCTCTTCTCGACGCTTTCTAACATCGTGGGGCCGAACGTCAACGGCTGGATCATCCAGTTGACCGGCAACAACTACAACCTGATCATGATCGTCGCCCCGATCTTCCTGGCCGTCGCGCTGGTGCTGATGCTCGGCGTCAAACGCGGCGAGGCGGTGACGGCCGCAGCGTAATGCAGGACGCACGACGGATGACGAAGTTTGAGTGGCCATTCGATTTCGTCATCCGTCGTTCGTCTGTTCTGCGCATCCCCTTGCAGGCAAATTCCAACCATGACCATTCGAGTGCCGGCTGTCCTGCATGACGTCTTCGGTGAGCGCCAATCTCCAGGTGAGATCGTCGCCGTGTTGGGGGTCGGGCTGGCAGTGGCCAGCGCCCTCTTCCTCGCCTTTCCAACATGGACGTCAGGGCTGCCGTGGTGGCGGAGTCTGCTGGCGTTTCTGCTGTGTTTCGATGTGGCGGCGGGCAGCGTCGCCAACTTCACGCGCGGCACAAACGACTACTACTCCCAACGCCCCGGTCATCGCTGGATCTTCATCGCCATCCACGTCCATTTGCCGATGATCGCGTGGCTGTTATCTGTGGATCTTTTGCCGGCCATCCTGGCCTGGGCCTATACGATCGCGGGTGCCGCGATCGTGAACGGGCTGCACGGCCGCTCGCGTCAGACGTTTGTGGCAGCCGTGCTCTGGGTGCTCGGCCTCACACTCGTGATCGGTTTCGGCGGCTTCACAACGCCGTCCCTGATCATCGCTGTGCTGTTCCTGACGAAAGTGCTCTACGCGTTCTCAGTCGATCACTATCGGGTCGATCGCGGCGTCTGACACAACAAAGAAGGACGAAGGTTGTCTCACACAACCTTCGTCCTTCGTCTTTCGTCAGTTCGCGGTCAGCGATCTGCCGTCACTTCCCCCCGCGGGCCTCCTCGAGCAAGCGCAGCGCCGTCTCGGCCAGCATCGCCGAACCGATCGGGAGCGCGTCCTCGTCGATCACGAAATCGGGCGTGTGAACGCGCTTGGCGTCGCCACCCGGCTTGCGGATGCCGAGCATGAACATCGCGCCAGGAGCCAGTTCGGTCATATAGCTGAAGTCCTCGGCGCCCATCGTCGGCGTCGACGTGACGAGGCTCTCTTCGCCAAGCAGGTCGCGGCTCGTTTGCTGAATCATGGCCGCCACATCGCCGTTGTTGTGCATCGATGGGTAGCCGCGTTCGATCTTGAGCGTGTAGTCGCCGCCCAGCGCCTTGGCCAGGCCGAAGCAGCGCTCGACCTCGGTCAGCAACTGCTCACGCACTGCGGAATCCATGCTGCGCAGCGTGCCCTCGATGTACACCGAGCGCGGGATGACGTTGGAGGCCTCGCCGCCGCGCACCACGCCGATCGACAACACGTTGGGCTCGAACGGGTCGATCCGTCGCGACGGCACGGCGAACAACGCGCTCAACACCTGAGTCGACAACCAGATCGGGTCGATCGAAACCTGAGGCCGGGCGCCGTGGCCGCCGGTGCCGATGACGGTGCCGTAGAACGTGTCGACCGCCGCCGAGACCTTGCCGGCGCCGACCTCGATCGTGCCGACGTAGTTCTCGCCGTCGACATGCAGGGCGATCACGCGATCGACGCCCTTGAGCGCGCCGTCCTCGATCATGCGCGGCGCGCCGCTGATGCCTTCAGCATCAGCGATCTCCTCGGAGGGCTGGAAGAAGAGCCGGATCTGACCGCGGATCGGCTGGGAAGAGAGAAGCTTGGCAGCGCCGAGCAGCATGGCAGTGTGCGCGTCATGGCCGCAGGCGTGCATCTTTCCGGGAACTTCAGAAGAGAAGTCGAGCCCGGTGTCCTCCAGGATCGGCAGCGCGTCCATGTCGGCGCGGATGCCGACGACAGGGCCGTCGCCGTCGCCGATGTAGCCCACCACGCCCGTTTTGCCGACGCCGGTCTGAGCCTCGACGCCCAGATCCCTCAACGTGCTGGCCACCAGCGCGGCGGTTTTGTGCACGTCGAAGCCCAACTCGGGCTGGCGGTGGATGCGTCGACGCAGGTCGACGATGAAGGGGCGAATCGATTGAGCTTCGGCAAGGCGTGGATGGGTCATGGATACTCCGCTTGGGTTCGTGGGTTGCCCCTGATTGTACCGGGCTCGCCGGCGCCAAGTCAGCGATGATCCTCAATATCGGCTCATGTGGTTGAAGCAACCGCGAACCGCAATGAAGCCGTGTAGTTCAAACAGGTCGATCGCCAAAACCGTCACGCATCGTTGAGACGCAAGCGATGGCCGAACACAACAGCCCAGGCGACCAGGAATAGGCCGATCACGACGGCCGGCGCCAGCACCGGCCCCCAGATGTCCGCCCCCATGCTCGCCCGGCTTTGCAGCGATTGCACCGCCAGCATCAGCCAGGTCGACGCCCTCGGACCTCCCAGCAGGGCCTGCCAGGCGTAGTTGTAGATCGCGGCCTGCCAACTCAGCGCCCCGATCGCCAGCGCGATCATCAAGGGCAAGCCACGCGCCCGCGCGCTCGCGGGCTCAGGCACGCCGAAGAACGTCACGGCAAGGATCATCAACGCGGCCACGTTGAAGCCCGGTGGGATCATCGCCACCCAGGTGCCGAGTAAACCCATCGCCTGATATTTCGGGAACCAGTCGAAGACGTGCAGGGTCGGCGCGACGAACAGCCACGGTGCAAACGGCACCAACAACCACAGGCTTTGCCGCCCCAACGGCTTCAGTCCGCCGATCGCATAACCGCCCAGCAGCGCCAGCGCCAGATGCACCGCGACGCCCGCGAACGGCGAGAGCAGCGAGTCGGACCAGACGGCCAACGTGCGCGGCTCAGCAGTCCGTGTCTCTGATCCGCCGAGTAACGGCGTCAGATAGATCCATGCCAGCATCGCGACGACCGCCAGCAAGATCAAACCGCCCAGGATCGAAACGATCATGGCCGGCCCCGAAGAAGATGCCGCTTCCGCTGAATCCTCAACAGCTTCAATGCGCGGCCGGGCCAGGGCTATCACGAGGCCTGTGATCAGACCCAGCAACAGCGTCGGCACAAGGACGAGAGTGGCCGCGGCCGCTCCAGGGCCAAGTTGAAAGAACTGGGCGAAGTACTTGTAGGCCAGCACCATCGGCGTAGTCGTGGCTCCCGCCGGTCCGCCGTTGGTGAGCGTCAGCGGCAGATCCATCACCTGCAGAGCGAGGGCGACTGCCGCCACCACCACTCCCAGCCAGGCGATCACCATCCACTTCAGCGGCCGGCTGCTGCGCGCAGCAGCGCCGAACACGACAGCGCAGAGACTGATGCCGAAGGCCAGCGCCGCCACACCATCGATGAAGGCGACGAACAAAGGAGCGCTGGCCGGATCGACCAGCCAGGCTGCCCACCCGGCTCCAGACGTTCGCAGACTCTGCAAAGCGCCGAGCCAGGCAAGGCCGAAGGCACCCGGCAGATAGAACAGCGCCGGCGATGTGGCGAGCCCGCGCAGCAGCGCGCCTGGGCCGCCGCGAAGTTTCGAAATCGCCCAGCCGAGCACCGGTGGCACGACCGCCACGGCGATCACGCGCGACACCACCAGGAGCAGCGTGAACCCGAACGCCTGAGCGATCCGTCCTTGCTCGAACAGCACGGCATAGTTGTCGCCGCCGACCCAGGTCGATTGGCCGTTGCGAAGCAACTCGACTTTTTGGAGACTCATGCTGATCGTCCCCAGCGTCGGCCAGAGTTGCGTCAACGCGCACATCAGGGCCGCCGGGAACAGCAGGACCAGGCCGAGGGCGATGCGGCTGGCAGGATTTGAGCCACGGGTAGAGACGGGCAGGGGTTGAGCAGACATCGTGCAGTGGCTCTCCTGTTCTAGAGAAAAGGCGCGGTTCTACATCAGACCTCACATCAGTATACAAAGTTCGCACACATTTTCGGAACACACTCAGCCTCAGACACAGCGTCCTTCAGGTCTTTCCCTGACGGACCGGGAGAAACCATGAATCGAACGGTATTGGCACGAATTGGGATGGTGCTGGGGGCTCTGATCCTCCTGGGTGTAATTGGAGCCGCCGCATTCTGGGCCGGCGCACATTATGGCGGCGGCTGGGTCGTCGGCAATGTGCCCCAGATGATGAATCCAGGCTTCCAGGGGATGCCAGGCATGGGGATGCGCGGCGGCGGCCCATGGATGATGGGCGGCTGGGGCTTCGGGCCGTTCGGCCTGATCTTCGGTATCCTGCGCTTCGTGTTCTTCATCGGCGCGATCTTCCTGGTCATCGGCCTCTTCCGCCGGCTGTTCTTCGGCTGGGGCCCGCGCCCTTGGGGCGGTCACGGCCCGGCAGCCTTCGAAGGGCGCGCCCGCGAGCGCTTCGACGCCTGGCACCGTGAAGCGCACGGCGAGCAGACGCCGCCGCCCGCGCCACCGGCGAGCTAACGATTGACAGCGGACCGCAGATCTAGGGACCGGATGTCAACTGGGTCCAGCGGATCTGCGGTCCGTTGTCTGCGGTCCGCCGTCACTTTGAGTATCATCACTCCTATGAAGCGCATCCTCGTGGTCGACGACGAACTGAAGATCGCCCAGATCGCGCGCGACTACCTGGAGCACGCCGGCTTCTCTGTGAGGCTGGCCGGAGACGGCCCGTCAGCGCTGGCAGCCTGGCAGGCCGAGAAACCTGACCTTGTCGTCCTCGATCTTGGGCTGCCCGGGCTCGACGGCCTCGACGTCGCGCGCGAGGTGCGTCGGGCCGCCGACACGCCGATCATCATGCTGACGGCTCGCGGCGACGAAAGCGACAAGCTGGTCGGCCTCGAGATCGGCGCCGACGACTACATCGTCAAACCCTTCAGCCCTAAGGAGCTCGTGGCGCGTGTTCGCGCGGTGCTGCGCCGCGTCGAACAGCCGGCCACCAAGGGCCCCACGCGCGTCGGCGACCTCGAGCTCGACCCCGATCGATTGCGCGTGACCCGCGGCGGCGATCTCGTCGAACTGACGGCGACGGAGTTCCAACTCCTGTCAGCCCTGGCCGCTCAGCCGGGCCGCGTGTTCACGCGCGCGCAACTGCTCGACGCCGTGCAGGGCGTCGCCTTCGAGTCGTACGAGCGCGCCATCGATAGCCACATCAAGAACATCCGCCGCAAGCTCGAGCCCGACGCGCGCCGCCCGCGCTACATCCAGACGGTCTACGGCGTCGGCTACAAGCTGGCGGACGAGGACTGACCGTCATGACGTCCTCCTCGTCCGGCCCCATCAACACGCCGCCCGGCACGCCCAACCACGAACGCCGACGTTTTGGTCCGCGCAACCGTCCGCCGTGGTGGCCGGCCAACGAGCCCTGGCCGCCCGCCCACTGGAACCCGCGTCGCTGGATGTGGCGGGTCGCTGTGCTCTTTCTGATCCTCTTCGCCCTCGTCTTCGCCTTCGGCGTGATCGTGGCCTGGGTCGGTCAGTCGTGGCTCGCCGGCGGCCACGCGCCCACGATGGATCCGCCGTGGATGATGTGGCGGACGATGCCATCCAGCTGGATCGTGCCCCGTGTGCTGCTGGGGGTATTCGTCCTCTCGCTCTTCGTGTTCGGGTTCGTGACCGTCTCGCGGCATCTTTTGCGAACGGCGCGTCCTGTCGACGAGGTGATGCGCGCCGCCGAGCGCGTCGCTCAGGGGGACTACTCGGTGCGCGTCCGCGAGACCGGCTCGCGCGACACGCGAGCGCTCGCTCACACATTCAACGCCATGTCTTCGCAACTGGAGAGCAACGACCAACAGCGACGCCGCCTGTTGGCTGACGTGACCCACGAACTGCGCACCCCGCTGACGGTCATTCAAGGCGAGGTCGAGGCTGTGCTGGATGGCGTGCATCCGGCGGACCCCGCGCACCTGAATGCGATCCTCGACGAGACGCGCGTCATGGGTCGGCTGATCGACGATCTGCGCACGCTGGCCCTGGCCGAGGCCGGCGCGCTGCGCCTCATGCGCGAGCCCGTCGATCTCGGTGTGCTGGCCAGCGAAGCAATCGCGGCCTTTCAGATGCGCGCGAACGCGGCTGGTGTCGCGCTCACAGTCGAGGCCCCGGCTGATCTTCCTCTGGCGGATCTCGATCCCCTGCGCATTCGCGAAGTCCTGACCAACCTCATTGCCAACGCGTTGCGCTACACACCCACAGGCGGGCAGATCACTGTGGCCATCGAGGCGAGCTCGCCAGAGCAACTGACCGTCGTCGTGCGAGACACGGGCGAAGGCATCGCGCCCGATCGGCTGGCACACATCTTCGACCGGTTCTACAAGACGGATGAATCCCGCGGCAGCGGGCTGGGGCTCGCCATCGTGAAGAGCCTCGTCGAGTCGCATGGTGGTACCATCAATGCTGTCAGCACGCCGGGCTCCGGCACGACGTTTACTTTTTCGCTCCCGCTTTAGCCACTCATGACGACCCCAATCGATCGATTCCCTATCCAGGGCCATGTCTCTGCCGGTTTCGAGCCGGTGCGCAGTGCGTTCGAGGCCAACTTCCGCCGGCACAATGAATGCGGCGCGGCCCTTCACATCACTGTCGACGGAGAACCCGTCGTCGATCTGTGGGGCGGCAGCGCCGATCAGGCTCAGACCCGCGCCTGGGATGCCGACAGCCTGGTCAACGTGTGGTCGACTACGAAGGGCTGGGTCGCGCTGGCCATGCATAAGCTGGCCGCTCAAGGCCTGATCGATTTCGATGCGCCGGTGGCGCGCTACTGGCCGGAGTTCGCGCAAAACGGCAAGGGGGCCGTGCTCGTCAGGCATGTGCTCACTCACACAGCCGGCCTTCCCGCTCCGACCGACAAGGTGCCCGACGACGCGCTCTATAACTGGTCTGCGATGACAGCTGCCCTCGAGCGCTCCGGACTCTGGTGGGAACCCGGAACACGGTGCGGGTACCACGCCGCAACGTTCGGCTGGCTCAACGGCGAGATCGTGCGGCGTGTCAGCGGCGTGTCGATCGGCCGGTATTTGCGCGATGAGGTCGCCGGCCCGCTTGGGGCCGACGTCGCGATCGGCGTCGACGCTTCGCAACAGGAGCGCATCGCCGAGACGTTGCAGCCATCAAGGCTGGGCCGGTTACTGTTCAACGTGATGTTCACAACGGGGGGAGGGCCGAAGCGCGCTGCGTTCACGAATCCGCCGCGCCCCTTCAACGCCGTCAACACGACACGCTGGCGCGAAGCCGAGATCCCGTCTTCGAATGGACACGCCAGCGCCAGAGGCCTCGCACAGATCTACGCGCCGCTTGCGCTGGGTGGGGCCTCCCGCGGCGTGCGTGTCCTGTCGGAAGCCGCCGCCAGACTCGCCGGAACCGAACAGATCCGCATGAAAGACGTGGTCACGACCACCGAGATGCGGCGAACCCTTGGCTTCATGCTCCCCGAGCCCGCGCTGGGCGACCCGCGACCGCAGACCGCGTTCGGGCACCCCGGCATGGGCGGCTCGCTCGGCTTCGCGGACCCGGCGCATCGGCTGGCCATGGGCTATGTCATGAACCGTATGGTCATCGGGCCGGATCCACGCGCCATGGATCTGTGCCGGGCCGTCTACGCCTGTCTCGATCGTCGATAAAGGGAGGAACGACGACTTGCGAGGTTCGTCACCGGCGGATCGCCGGCAGGAACAGATCGAGCCGCGGCCAGACGGCGTTGTTTGACACCGCAGACCAGAGCCCGTCAGCGTTGCGGGACTTCAGAGCGAAGAAAGCCGTGCCACCGCCATACGGCACGTTCACGGTGAGGCTGGTCGTCCCTCCGGACGCCTCGACGAACGGCAGGCTTCCCGATCCCCAATTGGCTTCGCTCAGGGGCGCGCTGGAGCTCTTGATCAGGATCGCTGTCGCGCCGGTCGGCGGGGTCCAGGTCAGCGTGGCCGTCAAGGTCCCGCCCGCGGCAGTCGCTGTCGTCACGCGCAGGTTGGTCACGGCCGTCGGAGCGGGCACCCCGTATTCGTCGGCGCCCACATCGGGAGCCGCGCCGATCGGTCGCGCGTCGCCATCGAAGTCGCTCGTCACGTCGGCCAACACCACGGCCTGACCGATGGCCGGCGAGTTCGACGCCAGGTGGAGATCGCCGTGGGTACGGTCGACGAACCATGAGGTCTGCGCCCCGGTCAGGTTCCCCAGCAGCGTGCCCTTGGCGCCATCGCGGCCCACGATCGGGCCGTCGGTCAGGTTGTAGGAGAGGTATCCGCTCGAGACCGAGAAGCGATACTCGATCGTCCACGGGAACGTGCCGTTGAGCACGATCGTGTTGTGAGCGATCTTGTAGTTCGCGGCGTAGTTGACCGTGATGCCGACATCGCCAGCGCCAGTGCGATAGATGATGTTGTTGCGGATGATCCCGCCCTGATGGTCGTAGGTCGTTTCGCCGTCGCGGGCGTTGGCATCCGGAGCGCTCAAACCCAGCGCGATCGCGCGGTCGCACTCGATGAACAGGTTACGCTCGACGAGCGTGTCGCGCGAGTTCCGCCACATCAGCACCGCCGGACCGGCCAACTGCCCCTGCGGCGCGCGGATGTTCTTGAAAACATTGTCGCGAATGATCCAGCCGGCTCCGGCGAGCACATCGACGCCGTTTGTGTAATCGCTCCGCGCGCGGTCGGTATATTCGAAGGTCGAGCACTCGACGATCCCACCGTCGCTGTACGGTCCGGGCGCGCCACCGGTCGAGCCCTTGAGGAACTGCTCGCCTGCGTCGATCAGGTGCAGGTTGTGGAAGACCGGGCGTTGCGGCCCCTCTTCGCCGTGCACCTGCACCAGGTGATAGTAGGCGTCGCGCAGCGTCAGGTCGGCGATGGCCACGTCGTCGGCGTCGTAGATGGCGATCACGTGCGGGACGTTGCCGTAGGCTGCGTTGCTCATCCCACGCCCACGCAGGACGACGGCGTCGCGGTTGCCGCTGGCGCCGCGCAACGTCACACGGTCGGCGCCGCGGATGTTCAGGGTGTTGGTCAGGTCGTAGACGCCGTCAGCGATCAGGATGGTGGTGTCCGACGTCACGTTCGCCACAGCGTTCTGCAACTGAGCTGTGTTCGCCACGTTGACCACCGTGCCCGCGCGTGCCGGCAGCGCCAAACAGGGCCCGGCCGCCCTGGCCGGCGCCGCCACGCCCACCCCGAGCGCATAGAGGCTCAGTGCCGCCAATAAACGAAGCATCTCCCGCAAGGTTCGTCGGATCATGGCCCCAGTATGTCGGGCGCTCACGCGCCTGACAAGCTCCAGCGTTCCGCTATTCAGTCGACGCCGCCTACGCATTTTGTCGGCGGGTCAGTAAGAAGCAGCGAGAACGGCCCGCTCGGACCCACCGGATGGCGTCGCGCCGGTCACACCTGCTGAAGCAAGGTTCGCAGCGACTCAGCCGATGCGCCCAGCCCGGGCGGCAGATCGTCGCGTCCTTCGATGATGGCCCGGCCCAGCTGCGAGTGCTTGAGGTCGATCAAGTCCTTTTCGTACGGGCTGCTGAACGCGATATCGGATTCGATCTTGCCGTCCCGCAGCGTCAGCACGCGCTCGGCCACGCCGGCCACCTGGGGGTTGTGCGTGACAAGGATCAGGGTCATGCCCTGTTCGCGATTGAGCGCGGCGAGCAGATCCATGATCTCGTCGGTGGTCTTGGTGTCGAGGTTGCCCGTGGGCTCGTCGGCCAGGAGAATGGCGGGCTGATTGGCCAGCGAGCGCGCGATCGCCACGCGCTGGCGTTCGCCGCCGGACATCATGTTGGGCAGGTGGTCGCCGCGTGCCGCCAGGCCGACCGTCTTGAGCAACTCGCGGGCGCGCTCACGCTTACGGCGGCCCGATAGACCCGTCTCAGCCATCGGCACCTCGATGTTCTCGAGCGCGGTCAACGTGGGGATCAGGTTGTGCATCTGAAACACAAATCCGATCGTGCGGCTGCGGAACCGATCCAGATCCCTTACACGGCTGAGCGGCTGCCCGTCGATGATGATCTCCCCCTGGCTCGGCCGGTCGAGCGCGCCCAGCATATGCAGCAACGTGCTCTTCCCGGCGCCGCTCGGTCCGATCAGAGCGACGAACTGGCCCCGGGGGATGCTCAGGGTGACGCCGTCCAGCGCGCGAACGCCTTCCGCATCGCCATAGATCTTGATCAGGTCGCGGGTCTCGACAACGGGTTGAGTGCTCATCGTCACCTCACGTCTCCACATCTACTCATACCGCAGGGCCTCAATCGGCTGCAGGCCGGCGGCACGCCAGGCAGGGTACAGCCCGCCCGCGCTGCCCAGCAGGCCCGCAAGCCCAAGCACCTGCGCGAACATCATCTGCGAGTACAGGGGTTTGATCAGCTGTGCGTATTCCGGGAAGAATGCGATCGTGCCGTTGAGCCCAATGCCGATCAGGATCCCGGCCGCCGAGCTGACCACGGCCAGCGCAATCGATTCGGCCAGCACCATGCCGATCACGCGTCGACGGCGCCAGCCCAGCGCTCGCAACACACCGATCTCCTGGGTGCGCTCGAAGACGCTCATCAGCATCGCGTTCGTCATCACCACGCCCCCCACCAGCATCGTCACGCCGATGATGGTGTTGAAGATCAGACGCGTCGTCTGGATGTCCTGCGTGCGTTCGATGAAGCCTTCAGCCCGCTCGATCGAAAGCTCGGGAAAAGCCGCCCGCAGTTGCGGCGCCACGTCCTGGCCGCGCGCTGCTTCCTCAAGCTGGATCGCCAGCAGACTGACTTTGCGCGGCTTGTTGCCGAGGCGTTGCGCGTCCTTGAGAAGGAGAAGCCCACCGGCATCCTCGAAGGTCGAGCCGTTCTCGTAGATCCCGACGATCGTGTAGGTTGTGCCGGTCAGGCGCAGCGTGTCGCCCAGGCCCTTTTCGAGGTTCTCGGCTCCGAAACGGCCGAGCGCGATCTCGCCCGAACGAAGCGGCCCCCGGCCTTCCTGAAACCGGTAGTGCTGGACGTATGACTCCTGTGGATCCAGCCCGAAGATAAAGAAGAAGGGCATGTCGCCGACCGCCGGGAAGGTCAGCAGCACCCGCGACACTCCCTTGACTTCAGGCCGGCTGCGCAACCGTATCGCGACCCTCTCGTCGATCTCGGATAGCGAGAGATCCGAGGCCCCTGCCTGCTCGGCAATCAGATCCGCCTGCCCGGCACCTGTCAGCAGGCTGAAGCTGGACAGCATGCCATCGACGAGGCTCATCATCGAGACGATGAAGCCGATGCCCAGCCCGATCCCCGCCACGGTCAGGGCCGTACGTCCGGGTCGGCGCAGCAAGGCCCGCAGGGGTCCGCGCGTGATGGCTCGCCGGCTCCACCAGCTTGCCCATGGGCTCATGGTCGACCCGACGCCGCCCTCATAGCGCATCGCTTCGATGGGAGCCAGCTGCGCCGCCCGCCAGGCGGGGTAGACGCTGCCGATCATGCCCAGGACCAACGCCAGGGCGAACGCCTGTCCCAGTATTTCGGGCGTGGCCCGGCCCGACAGCATCGGCTCGACGGCCGGGATCGTTTGCAGCAGTCTCATCAGGCCAAGCCCGAGCCCGAGCCCCAGCATGCCACCCAGACCGGCCAGCAGCAACGATTCACCGAGGATCATGCGGACAACCCGCCAGCGGCTCCAGCCGAGCGCGCGCAAGACGCCGATCTCGCGCGTCCGCTCGAGCACGCTCATCAGGGTGGTGTTCATCATCCCCAACCCGCCCACGATGGCCGTGAACAGGCCGATGAAGAGGCCCATCGAGCGGTACAGGTCGAGGAACTCATCGGAACGCGTCGCCTCGCCACTGCGAGTCACGGCCAGGTCGCTCCAGCGTTCCTCGATGGCGGCGCGCACGGCCGGGATGTCCGAGACGTCGTCGATCTGAAGCGAGTAGTACGTGACCTTGTCGCGTTTATCGAACGCGCTTTGGGCGTCGCGCAGGCTGATGACGCCGCCGCCGTCCTCGAGGCTGACGCCAGTTTCATAAATGCCGACGATCCGGTAGCGCGAGCCAGCCACGTGGAAGGTGTCGCCGACGGACTTGCCGAAGTTGCGGGCGGCGATGTGGCCGAGCCACATCTGATAGCGGCCGGTGAACGGCCCGCCGGCGATGAGCCTGTAACGCTTGACGCCGAAGCCGCGTGGGTCCTCGCCCATCAGAACGAAGTACGGCGAGTCGGTCATCTGAACGAAGCCGATGACGGTCCCGGCGACGGCCTTCACGCCATGGATCTGCTCGAGCTCGGCGCCGATATCGGCATCGACCGAGCTGTACAGCAACATCATCGCGTCCTTTTGTCCAACGGTGAGGTCGGCCTCGCTGACGGTCATCATCCCCTGAAAGCCGTCGGCCAATCCTTCGCTAAACGCTGAGAGCGTCACGATGGCGGCCACACCGATCGCCACACCGAGGGCAGTCAATAAGGTGCGTGTCCGTCGACGCCAGAGGTTCTTGATGAGCATGGACTTCCCCCCGCAAACAGATCCATCTTCGACCCGTGTCTGGCGGATGGCAAGCCCAAGCGGCAAGACGTCCGGGATTGTCCGAAGGTTGTCAGGCGAATGGAAGGGTCAGAGCAGATAGGCGAGCAGCAACAAGACGAAGAAAATCACGGTGACGACCGTCTGACGGATTCCGATGGCGGCCGGCCGCGCGTTTAGGGGCGGCTTCCACACGCCCCCGTAAGCGACTTCACCGGCGAGGAACACATAGGCGACGACCGCGCCGAGCGGCGCGAGGCCCAGCACGCCAAGCAGGAGCACGATGACGACGTCGGCCCCGGCGTAGAGCAGAGCCCGCCCGGCCAGGCGCAGACGCTCATCGCGCGGCGGCGACGCCTTCATGCGGCGGTATTCGAGGCACAGGTAGATGTAGACAATCCCCGTCGCCGACTGCAGCCAACTCAACACGAACAACACAAGCCCACGCAGATCGACGCCGACACCCGACGCCACACCATAGCCGGCCAGAGCATTCAATGCCAGCACGCCGGCCCCGACCAGTTCGACTCCCATCTGGCCGCGCTCCTCGCGTCGCCGCACAAGCGACATCTGCCAGAAGAGCACGGGTGCCGCCAGGATGCCAAGGGCCAGCGTCCAGGCCTGGCCTTGCTGGATCAGGCCTACCACGCCGGCCATTGTGAGAGCGCCGTACAGGCCGAGCCATAGCAGGGCCGGACCACCTTCATCGCGCGGCCTTCGACCAGCCCAGACCTTCACCAGGAGCGTCAGGGGTTGCAACGCCAAAAAGGCGCCGAGCGACGCCAGCAAAAGCCAGATCAGAACGGGCGGGAAGGCTCTGGCGACGGCCATTCCGAACACCAGAGGGCCGGCCCACATGACCCACGCTCCGTGTTGCTGGGGCAGCGCAATGTGGATTTTGAGGTAGCGAGACAGAGGGCTTTTCATACCTGGTACCAACGCTCTGGCGAGGATACCACGAAGCAAGCGCGCGGATTCCGCAGATCCGTTCGAACGGCTGCCCGCAGCGTATTCGGTGAGGGGTGAAAAAAGTGAAGGACCAACCGAACCAACCCGTCGTTGGAACCGCCTCGGGCGTTACGTCGTCTGACAGTTGTTACACACAGACGGCTTCAGAGAGCCGTCAAAAGGAGAAAGTATGTTTCGGACTCTTCTGACACGCGCCGCACATTGGGCGCTGGCCGCCGCCGTCGCACTTCCACTCGCGTTCAACGGCGCCCCGGCCGCCCTGGCCGCCGACAACTCACCGACCCGAATCTCATTTGCGCGCGGCGCCACCAACGCCGTGGTCTCGAGCACGATCGCGGCCAATGAGACCAAGCAGTACGTCATCCGCGCGATGAAGGGCCAGACGCTGATGATCAACGTCTCGTCGTCGACCAACGGCGTGGGCGTGCAGGTCGTCGGCTCGGGCAAGGGCGAGCCCACCGTGCTGTCGCGCAGCGCCGACGGCGCCAATTGGACCGGCACTCTGCCCGCCAATCAGGACTACGTCATCAAGGTCTCGGCCAACAACAACGCCGCGACGTTCTCGATGAACGTCACCATCCCGCGACGCATCTCGTTCGCGCGCGGCGCCACGAGCGGCAGCGTCGACGGTTCGATCGCCACACGGCGCACGAACACGTACATCCTGCGCGCGGCCAAGAACCAGACCATGTCGGTGACGATCACGTCGAAGGACGCGATGGCCCTGACGATCTACGGCCTGACCGACGGCCAGCCGCTGGTTCGCGCCGGTGGCGCTGGCGTGAGCAGCTGGTCGGGCACCCTGCCCGCCGATCAGGACTACATCATCAACGTGGTTCCCGGCGTGGATACGACGACCTTCACCCTGACGGTGACAATCAAGTAACGGTACATCTTCGGTGAACGAAAGAGGCCGGCGAACATTCGCCGGCCTCTTTCGTTTTCGTTGAGCTATTCGATGAAGATCTCGATGCGGTCGCCCGACTCTTCGTCGAAGAAATCCACGACCTTGCCGGCCTGCCCCATTCTCACTGCGGCAAGGACGCTCTGAAGTTGTTCGTTCGGAATCTGAACGACAACCCCTCCGCCCCATTGCATGACTTTGTCAAGAACAGGCAGGGGCACCGTCACAAGATGCTTCTCCCGCCCCGTGGCGGCGTCACGGAAGCGCATGCGCAGCGAGCGCATCTCGCGATCGGGTGCCGTTCGGGAGCCGCGGTTTCCGGCGAGCGCTGCCAGCAACTGGCGGGCCTCGTCTGTAGAAATGGTCCCGGCCTCAAGCATCTTGAGGACGGTCAGCCGTTCCTCGGCAGTCGTCATGGGCTCAATACTCCGATAGCGACCCGGCGCGCCGGGCGACATTCTCTTCGTGTCGATACAGCCAATAGCCGATCGCCGGCATCACCAAACCGAACACCGCTACGACGGCGATTTCGACGTTGATGGGCGCCAGCTCGGGATAGCCCGGCGGCAGCCCCATCATCAACGAGCGAAACGCATCGACGCCGTGCGACAGCGGGATGAAGCGCGTGATCGTGACAAGCCAGTCGGGCAGCACCTTGAACGTGAAGAACGGCGCGCAGACGACCATGAAGGTGAACTGGATCACGTTGATCAGCGTCTGAGCCGACTCCTTGATCCGCAATGTCAGGGCCGCGAACGCGAAGCCAAAGCCGAACGTCCCCGAGAGCGTCAACACAAGCACGAGCAATGCGAGAGGCACGTTATAGACCGGCAGTTCGCCGATCAGCAGGCTCATCAACCCGGCCGACATGATGCACAGCAACCCGGTCCACACCAGCGAGACGGCGATGCGCGAGAGCAGGTTAGCGAACTTCGACGCGGGGCTCAAATACAACTGCTCGAGCGTGCCCTGCTTTTGGTCGCGGCGCACATTGTAGCCGATGGTCCAGAGCGTATCCGACAGAAACATGAAGATGAAGAAGCCGTAGACGACCACGCCCGCCGTCGACGAGTCGTTGTTTGTGCCGTTGCGCGGCGTGAACATCAGGCCGGCCAGCGTGACCGACGCCACGATCAGAAACACCTGACCGAACGACGCCGCGAACTCGACCGGGTACCTCAGCATGATGGTCAGTTCTTTCCCCGCCATCGCGCTCAAGACACTGAAGAAGGCCGAAGGGCCTGTGAGACGTTTTTGCGCGGTCATCAGAACTGCCCCACTCCCTCATTGCGTTGGACGCTGCGCTCCGTGCGGTTGAATACCCAGAAGCCGAACAGCGGCGCGAAGAGCATGAAGACCCACAACACGGCCAGATCGAGGTACCAGGTGCCGAAGAAGTAGCCCATGCCAAGAAGGGCCGAGCGCACGCCGTTGGTCATCCAGGTCGGCGGGAAGAGATACGCCACGGCGCGGAGCAGCGGCGGCAGCGTCGCCACGGGGAAGTACATGCCCATGAGGAAGCTGACGACCCACTGCATCAGGTTCACGATCGCGCTGGACTCTTTGACCTTGAGCACGACGGCGCCGAAGACCAGCGTCATGCCGTACAGGGGCACTGAGCCGAAGATGACGAAGAGCAGGGCCAGACCCATATTGCCGGAAATCGGATTGACCTGAAAGATCAGGCAGCCGAGCACGTAGGCGATCAAGGCCGTCACCAGGCCACGGATCAGGCTGTAGAGCGCGACCCCGCTCACGAGCGTGATCGTCGAGGTGGGCGTCAGATAGACGGCCTCGAGCGTGCCGGTTTCCTGCTCAAAGCGCAGCCAGTAGGCGACATGCCAGAACGCGCCCGACACGATCGTGAAGATCGCGCTGCCGATCAGCATGTAGGCCACGTAGTTCGACGTGCCGGTGTTGGCCTGGAAGTTCGCGGCGGCCTGATCGCCGCCGGCGGCCCGCCCCAGGAACATGGGCATCGCCGCGAACACGATCGGGATCACGGCCTCCATCGCCAGCTGGCCCGGGTAGCGCGTGATGTTGATCAGACGCAGCTGCGTTTCGGCAAGCGCCGCCGATAACGTCTGCCGGGCCGTCGGCCGGCCGGCTTGCGGAGCCGCCGGGGCCGTCATCGCACAGCCTCCAGTCTCTCTTGCGCCGGGGTTCTCCGGGCCACCACGAGATAGCCCAGGCCGCCGTAGACCTCATGGACCTGAGCCGCCTCCACGTCGACCGGCAGGGCAGGCCTCGGCTTCGTGAAGCCCGGATTGATCTTGCTCATCATCCTCTTCCGAATCCCGTCGGGATAGCCCAACGCGAAACCCTCGTCGCCCCAGCTGACCAGCCCGCCCGGCCGGGTGACCCGCGCGAACTCAGCCAACGCCCGATCGGGGTCATTGAACAGATTGACACCGCCGAAGTGGAACACGGCGTCGAAGCTCGCATCGGCAAAGGGCAGATGCTGACCATTTGCATGAATCAACTGGACACCAAGGCGCCCGTTGCGATGCTGACACTGGCGCAACATCGCCAGCGACAGATCCAGCGAGACGAATTCCGCTTCCGGGCCGATCGCGTCTCGCAAGTGCTGCTGGAAGACGCCGGGGCCCGGCGACACTTCGAGCAGGCGACATCCGCGATGCAACGGCAGACGGGAGACGATCTCGCGCCGCCCGGCCGCCATATCGATGCCCGCGATCAGCCGGCCGAACACTCGCTCGTTGAGGTCGTAGAGCGGCGCCAGGCGGTCGTAGAACTGGTTGAACTCCGCATCCTGCCCTGAGAGCTCGGCGGGATAGACGATGGACAGTATTCCGTCGATCACGCGGTACGTCTTGCCGTCTCCGCGTCGATAACCGGCGGCAGAACGCGTCAGCGGTTCCAACGTCTGCGGGCAACTCAGGATCGCTTCAAGCCAGGCTGGGTAACTCATCGGGATCTTCTTGCTCAGTCTTTTCGAACCGCGCGCGTGTCTTCGGCAAGCGTACGGCCGGTACGCGCGATGAACACGTCTTCGAGCGTGATCTCTTCTGGCGCGATCTTCTGGATCACAGCCTGGTGCTCGGTCAGCGTCTCGATCAGGCGCGGGAGCAACGACGTGGCGTTGGCCGACATCACAGTCAGTTCTGTGTGGCCGTTGACGGCCTGCACTGCGGTGCGCGTGACCCCGCCGAGCGCGGCCACCGCCTGGCTGGCGCGCGACGAGATCACGCCTTCGATTCGCAAAACCGCCTCGCGTTCGAGCGAGGCCTTGAGCTCGGGCACCGTGCCCATCGCCAGCACCTGGCCATGATCCACGATCGCGACCCTGTCGCAGAGCGTCTCGGCCTCGGACATGATGTGCGTGGTGTAGATCACGGTCTTGCCCTGGTCGTTGAGCTGACGCACGACGGCGCGCAGCTCTCGAGCCGATGGCACGTCGAGCGTGTTGGTGGGCTCGTCGAGGATCAGGAGCGGCGCGTCGTTGATCAGCGCCTTGGCGAAGGCCACCTTCATGCGTTGGCCTGAGGAGTAGCTCTCGAGCGCACGATCGGCGATCTCACCCAGGTCGAGTTGCTCGATCAGATCGTCGGCGCGTTTGCGCCGGTCGGTCGGGCTGAGTTGATACAGCGCGCCAAAGAAGACGAGGTTCTCGCGCGCCGTGAGCTTCCAATACAAGCCGCGTTCGCCCATCAACATGCAGCCAGTGGTAGCGCGGATCGCGTTGTCTTCCTTGGTCAGCTCGAAGCCGTTGACCATGGCCTTGCCGGTCGTCGGCAACAACAGCGTCGTCAGGCACTTGATCAACGTCGTCTTGCCGGCGCCGTTCGGGCCGAGCAGGCCGAACAGCTCACCAGGCTTGATCTCGAGCGAGACGCCTTTCAGCGCCGGGACCTCTTTCGTTTCGGACTTGAAGAGACCCCGGCGCTGGCGCGTGACGTAGGTTTTGGTCAATTCCTCAACGAGGACATTCCCCCTCATGCGGCATAAGTCCTTTCGACCTGATCGAGCAGATCGGCAGCGGTGTTTGCATCGATTGATCCGGCCTGCAATCGCCGCAGGATGGCGAGCCGCTCTCGTTCGCGCGGCGTGGACGCCTTCTCCTGCTTCGGTTTGACTCCGCGAGCCGACGCCTCAGCCGGTGCCGTGTCATCCAGAAAGATGGAAAAGCCGCGCATCATGATCGCTCACTTCCCTTCGAGGGCGGACAGCAATTGGGCCGCCTCGGCGGCCGAGATCTTGCCGCTTTCGACAAGCCTCAGGATCGCCATTCGCTCGTCGTTGCCAACGGGCTCGTGGGCCACGGGTGGCACCGGTGGAGTCGGAGGCTCGGGCGCTCGCCCGGGCTGAGGAGGCACCACAACGCCCCAGCGTCGCGAGCGCCGCCCGGCCGAGTCGAACCGCCGTTCGGCCTCTTCGACCTTGCGCTGAGCCTGCTCCATGGCGCGCTGGATGTGGATGCCGCTGCGCTCGAGCGCCGCCGTGATCTGCTCGGCGCTTCCGCTCAGTTGTCGGGCGACGAGCGCTTCGATTGAACTGCCGAGCGACTCGACATCCGGTCCGACATCGTCGTAATCGCGCAGGACGATGTCTCCGCCGCATTGCATCCGCACCGCCGCCGCTCCGTCTCCGATGACGACGTTTGCGACGGAGTGGCCGGCCTGATTGATCACGCGCGCGCCGCGCGCCCGCGCAGTCAGGTCTCCACCGCACATCGCCGCCACCGTCGCTGACGAACCTTCGGCGACGTTGCAGACGATATCGCCGCCGGCGTGGAAGGCATACTCGTTGCCGGCCTGGAAATTCAGGCTCAAGACGATATCGCCGCCGGCATTGGCGATCGTGCAAACGCCCGAGACGTCCTTGGCATGCACGTCGCCGCCGACATTGCCCACCGTCACGGCGACCAGGTGTTTGACCGACAGATCGCCGCCGACGTTGCCCACCGTCACGGGCGTCGTGAGGCCGCGCACGCGGGCATCTCCGCCGATCGACCCCAGTTCAACGCGAGCATTGATCGGGACGAACAGTTGGAGGTCGCCCTCGGCTTCGACCTGCACGTTCTGGTCGGATTCAGGCACTATCATGAACGGCTCGTCACTACGGCCGACGACCTCGGCCGCATCGTGACCCTGAAGGCGAAGATCGCCTTGCACCTTGATGTGGACGACGGCGTTGGCGCCAACGGAAGCAGACTGCTGGTCTCTCATAATGAACCTCCTACCGGGTGCTCGTCAACTGTTGGAAGCGCCGCCGCGCAGCGCCTTGATCGCATCGTCGGCCGTCAGGCGGCCGGCCGCCAGCTCGCCCAGGATGCGGCGGCGGTCATCTTCGGGAGGAGGAACGGGCGTGGGCGCCGCAGGCTCCTCCTGCCCAACCTCATATCCCATGGCTTCGATCAACTCCGTCAATCGCGAGCGCAGCGTCGGGTACGACAGATCCAACTCGCGCTCCAGACGATTGAGCTTGCCCTCGTTCTTGATGAAGGCGGCGGCGAAGGCCAGCTGCTCGGCCGAGAGACGGTCGAACGCACCAAGCGAAAAGCGGCCGTCGACGCCCGTCCCGCAATTCGGGCAATGTAAGCGGGTAACCGTCATCGCCTCCTGACAGACCGGACAACGGCTCGGAACTGGATGCATAAGGTACCTCCGCCTCGGATCTGAGAACATGTTGCTGGTTGCTTCGTTATATTACGCCATGCCTTCAGAAAGTCAATATTGAATTTTGATTTTCGTGAACATTGCTTTGATTTGTCTTTATGTATATCTCAGGCTCGGTATCGTCGGATGCGACGACCTGAGGGCGTTCATCCGGAGATATTCGGGCATGTCGGGTATCGAGGTCGTTCGCTGCGGAACTATGCTATTGTTCGGCTGCACTCTGCAGACACCCACTACCGCCATGACGCTTCCCAACTCTCCTTTTGTCGTCGTCGCTGGCAATATCGGCGTCGGCAAGTCGACGCTGGTCGTCCGCCTCACCCAGCTATGGGACTGGCAGGCGGCGTTCGAGCCCAACGACGCGAACCCGTACCTCGCAGACTTCTACAGCGACATGCCCCGCTGGGCGTTCCAGTCGCAGGTGTTCTTCCTCAGCAAGCGCCTCGAGCAACACAATCGGATCTGCGCCACAGGCCACCCCACCATGCAGGATCGCAGTGTGTACGAAGACGCCGAGATCTTTGCTCGCAATCTGCACGAGCGCGGTCAGTTGACCGGCCGCGATTGGGACACGTACTACAGCCTCTATCGCACCATGTCCGAGATCATCCGTCCGCCGGACCTTGTCGTCTATCTACGCGCTTCGGTGGAGACTCTGCTCAACCGCGTCGTTCGTCGCGGGCGCGACTACGAGCGTGACATTTCAGTGCGCTACATCGAGCAGCTCAATCGCCTCTACGACGATTGGGCGGCGCGCTTCTCGCTCGCCCCCCTGGTCGTCGTGGGCGCCAATGAATTGAACTGGGCGGACCCCGCCAGCGACATCGGCCTCAAAGTCGTCGGCGACATCATCCAGGCGCGGCTCAAACCCGCGGCCTGACTCCCCTTTCGATCGGTTATCATTCGCCGCGTTCGTCCGCCGCGTTCGTCGCTTTGGTTCGCTCACAAGCCAGAGGACCCATGGACAGCTATCGCCGCACGCTTCTAATGCTCATGGCCGAGATCTTTGGCGTTTCGCCGCTTGAACACGGCCTGATCCTGGATAACGGCTCGTCAGGCTATCTGGCCGTGCTCGCGGACATCGACGCGCAGACGGCATCGCGCGCGCTCAAGCCCGGCAACGCAACCCTTGCCGCGCACTGCGGGCACATGGCCTGGTTTCTCGAGAACGTCGTCCGCATGATCGATGGCGAGCGCAATCAACCGAATTGGTCCGAGAGTTGGGCCATCCATGAGGTCGATGAAGCCGCCTGGACGACGCTGCGCGAAAGATTGCGCTCGAGCTATCACGCCGTTGTGCAGCGCCTCGAAACCCGCGAGACGATGAGCGACGACGACGTCGCCGGCAGCCTCATCATGATCACGCATCTCGCTTATCACCTGGGCGAGATCAGGCAAATGCGTTCGACTTTCTAGCGAGGTCCGACGTCGCGCAGTATGCAGCGTGCGGCCGCTGCCCCGCTCAGCATCACCATCGGCACGCCACCGCCCGGATGCGCGGTGCCGCCCGCGAAATACAGCCCCTTGATATCGCGTGAGCGGTTGGGTGGACGCCGGAACGCCGACCACATGCTGTTCGACGACATGCCATAGAGAGCGCCGCGCCGCGCGCCGGTTCGCCGTTCGAGATCGACGGGTGTCAGACAGTGCTCGACTTCGATCCGATCCCGCACGTCAAAGCCGCGATCGGCCAACGTGGAGAGGACGTGATCGCGATAGGCTCGCGCCCGGTCATCCCAGTTCCAGGCGGGGCCGAGCGGCGGCGCGTTGACCAGCACGAACCAGTTCTCGCCACCAAGCGGTGCATCATCGGGATCGGTGCGGCTTGTGATCGTCATATAGATCGTCGGATCCTGCGGCGGCCGACCTCGTTTGAACAGATCGTCGAACTCAGCCCTGTAATCATCATTGAAGAACAGGTTGTGATGCACAAGGCCTGGCGTGCGGCCACGCAGGCCCAGGAGCAGCACGAATCCCGAGACCGATGGCTCGAAGCGTGCCGAGCGACGCAGTGCCGCCGGCAGCAACCGCTCATAGACCGTAGCGACGTCGACGTTGGCCAGCACAGCCCGCGTCTGGTGAGCAACCCCCGCAGCGTGAACGCCCACCGCGCGGCCATTTGAAACGTCGATGCATTCGACCGGCACATCCGTGCGGATCTCGACGCCCGATTCTCTCGCCAGGCGTTCGAGCGCCCGGGCGATCGAATAGATGCCGCCGCGCGGATACCAGACGCCGCCGGTCATCTCGACGTGAGCGATCACGTTAAGCGTCGCCGGCGCCTGATAGGGGCTGGCGCCGACATATGTGGCGAAACGGCCAAGCAACTGGCGCAGCCTCGGCGCTTTCACGAAACTACGAATCGCCTGATCCATCGTGCGCCAGCCGTCGACGGCCAACCAGTCGCGGGGCGGCACGCCCAGCAGGGTGGCCGGCGAGACCGGATCGCCATAGATGAAGCCGGGCCCCGTGACTCGATGCAATCGCGCGGCATACGCCAAGAATTTGAGATAGCCTTCGACGTCGCGAGGGTCGAGCCGCTCGACCTGGGCAGCCATTCGGCTGAGATCACGGGTGGCGTCCAGGGTGGAACCGTCGGGCCAAACGTAGCGCGTCAACGGTTCGACCGGCACCAGATCGAGTTCGTCTTCGAGGCGACGACCTGCTGCAGCGAAAAGATCCTCGAGGACCGGCCGCATGGTGATCACCGAAGGGCCAAGGTCCCAGCGGTAACCGCCGTCACGCAGTTCGCTCATCTTGCCGCCGACAGCCGGGTTCTGTTCGAGCACCAACACTTGTTGCCCGGCGCGCGCCAGCCGAAGCGCGGCGCTCAGCCCACCGATGCCAGCCCCGATCACGATGGTGTCATACCGAGATGCCATGCCATGAAGATACCGTGTTTCGCGGGCCGGCGGATCGATGCATCGGGTTAGCTTGCAGCAAGACACCGGGAGTGCGGTTGACGCGCCTCGGTCCTTGAGACTCGCCGTTCGCACTCCCGGTGTCTTTCCGCTATAACTGAAAGCAACTTATGCCCCGCTACATCGCCTTCCTTCGTGCCATCAACGTCGGCGGCCATACTGTGACGATGGCCGATCTGCGCCGCCATTTCGAAGCCCTTGGCTATGCCAACGTCGAGACTTTCATCGCCAGCGGCAACGTGCTCTTCGACTCCCCTAAGAAGGCTTCAACCCTCGAGCGTGAGATCGAAGCGGGCCTCAAAGCCCGATTAGGCTACGAGGTCGCCACGTTCATCCGCACGCCGGCCGAGGTCGCGGCCATCGCGGCCTGCCAGCCGTTTGGCGCTCAACCGGCCGCCAAGGAGCACTCGTTGTACGCGACGCTGCTCAAGTCAGCGCCGGACGCTGAAGCCCAGAAACGGGTCCTCGCGCTTCAAAGCGACGTCGATGCCTTTCACTTCCATGGACGCGAGTTCTACTGGCTGCGACGGGGCGGCCATGATTCGACAAAGTTCTCGGGCGCCCAGTTCGAGCGCTTGATCAAGGCGCCCGGCACGGCTCGCAACCTCAATACCTTCGTCCGATTGGCTTCCAAGCGATAGAGTGACGTGGCCGGCCGCTGCCGGTCCGGGAGGCAACATGATCGCGAGACTCTGGCACGGCCGTACCCGCCGCGAAGACGCTGAGGCGTATCTGGCCTATTTGCGACGCACAGGCCTTCCCGACTACAGGGCCACGCCCGGCAACCAGGGCGCCTGGGTGCTGCAACGCATCGAAGGCGACGTCTGCCACTTCTACACGCTCACGTATTGGGACTCGCGCGACTCGATCACGGCCTTCGCAGGAGCCGACATCGAAGTCGCCCGCTACTATCCCGAGGACGAAGCGTTCCTGCTCGAGTTCGAGCCCACCGTCCAGCACTTCGAGCTGCACACCTGAGCGGCCGTCATCGTGCTCGGAATCGCCGCGCTCGATCTCACCGACGCTGAACGCGCCGCGTTGTCGGGCGAGTGGCCCGATCTCGAGGGGCGATCACCACGTTGTAATCGAGGGCGAGGCGCACCCAACCGTCAAGATCTCGCTTTGTCTTGACGGCCTCCTCCACAAGGAAGACGTAGCCCCTGATCGCGCGACCGCGCATCTTCGCCGGACTCGCGCCCTTCTTCGCCAGCGCCCGCTGCATCGCGGTCGGATCGATCCGAACCATCATCTGGTGATCGGCATGGTCGCCGGCTGTGAGGCACATCTTGCCGTTCACCATGAAGGCGATGCCGCCGAACATGCGCTTCTCAGTCACGTCCGGCAGATGCGCCAGGGCGCGACGGACACGGTCGGTCAAATCTTGAAGCTCGGGCATCTCAGGGCTGAGCCATGAAGTCGGCCAGGGCTTTGGTGTCGAAGAAGATCGCCGAGGACGTCAGTTCTTCGCCGTTGGTCGTGAGGAACTCGGCCACATCACAGACCCCGACATGCCCGCGCGGCGATCGGACGGTGTATCGCGCCAGGACAGCGGCGCGATCGCCCTCGATCAACTGGCTGCGGATCTCCACCGCCGTGGTGCTTCTGAAGAAGCGGCCGGCCCCATCGAGGTAGGCGGCTTTGCCGTGACCAACGCGATCGAGGTTGGAATTCACGAACACGAAATCCTCGGCCACCAGGTCTTCCCATCCGCCCTTGTGAATGGCCTCGAAATAAGTGAGAAGGAATGCTTTGGTCGACACATCAGCCTCCGGTTGCTCAAGGGTATCGTTCGAGCATAGCATATGTTGCTTGCAAATTGCAAGTGTGTTATCCTGCAACCAGGTAGATCCACATGGCAAGACACACCGGCAACAAGACCCGTCGTTCGGATTGCCCGATCAGCTTCGGGCTCGACCTCTTCGGCGACAAATGGACGCTCCTTGTCCTCCGCGACATCATGTTCTACGGACGAAAGCGCTTCAGCGACTTCGCTCCGCAGGAACACGTCGCGACCAACATCCTCGCCGATCGCCTGAGCCGGCTCGAGGCCGAGGGCCTGATCGAAAAACGGCGCGATGAAGAGCTCCGCAACCAGTTCATCTACTCGGTGACGACCAAAGGGAGCGACCTGCTGCCGGTCCTTGTCGAGATGACGTTGTGGGGTCTGCAATACGACGGCGCCACGCCCGCCAGCAAAGCCTTCAGGGCCCGCCTTGAGACCGACCGGCGCACTGTGGCGCGCGAGATCACGCGGGCCGTTCGGTCCGGCACTTTCGCAGCCTATCGCAAGACCGAGATGGGCATCTAGTTGGCTCGGACGGCCAGCGCGCAACCACCTCGCCCGTCCTGAATTCGTGAACGGCCTGGGCCGAGCAACATATAGTTGACAAAAGCAAGTATATACCGTAACCTTGCGCCGTGAGTTCTCCATCGGCCTCAAGCGACAGCGTCGCTGCCGTGCGTCGTTTCAACCGCTTCATCACGCGCCATGTCGGCGCGCTGCGCGAGGGGCTTTTACACAGCCGCTACTCCCTGCCTGAAGCGCGTCTGATCTACGAGATCGCCCAGCACGAAAGCATCGGCGTCACGTTGTTGGCGCAGGAACTCGGGCTGGACCTCGGCTATCTGAGTCGGACGGTTTCGAAACTGGAGGCGGACGGCCTGCTCGAGAAGACGCGTGCCGACGGCGACGGCCGACAACGCCTGATCCGACTGACGGGCAAGGGCAGGCGCCTGTTCGCCACCCTCGATAAGCGCTCGAGCGACGAGGTGGCCGACGTGCTCGAGCGGCTGTCCGACTCGGATCAGGGCAGGCTGCTGGCCGCGATGCGAACCGTCGAGGAACTGCTCAGCGGCGCCACGCCGACCGAGGTGCCGTTTCTGCTGCGCGCTCACGAGCCCGGCGATATGGGCTGGGTCATCGAGCGACACGGCGCCCTCTACGCCGAGGAATACGGATGGGACACGACCTTTGAGGCCCTCGTCGCCCAGATCTGCGCCAACTTCGTCACCCACTTCGACCCCACTCGTGAGCGCTGTTGGATCGCCGAGATGAACGGCCGGCGGGTCGGCTGCGTCTTCGTGGTCAAAGCCGACGAGTCCACGTCGAAGCTGCGGCTCCTGCTGGTCGAGCCCGAAGCCCGCGGGCTTGGGCTCGGCGGCCGCCTCGTCGATGAGTGCGTGGCTTTCGCGCGCGCCAGCGGCGCATCCACACTGACGCTGTGGACCAACAGCGTCCTCACTGCGGCGCGACACCTCTATGAAACGCGCGGGTTCCGCCTGAAAGACTCGGAGCCTCATCACAGCTTCGGCCACGACCTGATCGGCGAGCACTGGGACCTGTCCTTACGCTGATCGAGCCAGGCCGCCTCTCACCGAGATGCCGCAAAACATCTACGACGACCCCGAGTTCTTCAAAGCCTACAGCGGCTTCCGGCGCTCGAAAGAAGGCCTGGACGGCGCGCCCGAGTGGCCGACGCTTCGCGGCATGCTTCCCGCGTTGGACGGCAAGCGCGTTCTGGACCTGGGCTGCGGGTTCGGCGCCTTCGCGCGCTGGGCGGCTGAGGAGAACGCCCGTGTATTCGGCCTCGACCTATCAGCCCGGATGCTCGCCGAGGCTGGCTCTCGCACGACCGAGCCTGCTGTTCATTACCTGAGGGCCGAGATCGGCGCCCCGCCCTTTCGAGACGCCGCCTTCGACGTGGTTTACAGCTCGCTGGCGCTTCACTATCTGCCGGATTTCGCGGACGTCTGTCGGGCCGTGCGGCGCGTGTCGAGCGCGGGCGGTTGGTTCGTCTTCTCGGTCGAGCATCCGATCTACACGGCGCCCAGCGCCCCCGGCTGGCAGACACTGCCGGGCGGAGCAACAGCCTGGGCGTTGAACGACTACCTGAACGAAGGCCTGCGCACGACGAACTGGCTGGTCGAGGGTGTCGAGAAACACCATCGCACCATCGGAACGTACCTTGACGGCCTGATCGCTCATGGCTTTCGATTGGTTCGCCTCGTGGAATGGGGTCCGACGCCAGAGCAGATCGCCGAAAACCCGGAGTGGGCCGTCGAGGTGCATCGCCCGCCGTTCCTGTTGATGGCGGCGCAGGCGGGCGAGTGAGTCACGCGCCGATGGCTTCGGGTCGCAACGCCCGCCACGCCAGCCAGCCGCGTGTCGCCAGGATGAGGAAGACCACGTACAACCCGGCCACGAAGACCGCGCCCTGAACGAAGTACAGGCCGATGCCAATCACGTCGACCACGATCCAGTAAAGCCAGTGCTCGGTGCGCTTCTGGGCCATCAGCCACGTGGCCGTGAAACTCATGGCCGTCGTGACCGCGTCGAGATACGGATAGGCCGCCGGCGCCTGGAAGACACCGGGCAGCAGCAGGTGCGCGCGCGACGTGAAAGCGCCGAGCAGCAGACCGCCGATCGCCGTCACCACGACCCAGCCGATCAACGCGCGGCGGCCGCTGTACGTCGCGCCGGTTTCGGTCTGCGTCTCGGGCGGCTCGCGCCGCCAGCGCCACCAACCGACGAAGCTTGCCACCAGGAAGTACAACTGCTCGAACACGTCGGCATAGAGCCGGATCTGATAGAAGAGCAACAAAAACAGCACGATGCCGACGATGCCCACCGGCCACGTCTCGATGCGCCGGCGGGTCACCAGCCAGACCGACCAGACATTGAACACGGTGCCGACGAGCTCCAGATAGCTGAGCGGATAACCGAAGACGTCGAACGCGATGGTGTGAACGCTGAAGAGGTCAGGCATGGAGGTGTTGCGAGCGGTCAGTCCGGCTGCTGCATGACTCGCCGAGGCGAGCCGTCGGGCAGGAGAGCCTGTACCTGGCGCACGCGCGTTTCGAGGTCGCCGCGAATCATCTGGAACGAAAGCCCACGAGCGTTCAGGTCGGCAACCACCTGGGCCTGAAAGTCCTGGCGCTGCACGTCGCCTGAGCGATCCCAGGTGTCGTCGTAGGGGATGTCGATATCGCACACCAGCACGACATCGTAGCGGCGCTCGGCCAGGCGAGCAAGCTCGTCGAGGCGTGGATGGACCGCGCCATGATAGTAGAGCGAGAAGAGCCGGGTCGTCAGCGCATTCGTATCAGTGAACAAGAAACGCGTGGCACGCTCGAGCAGTCTATCTTCCCGCTCGAGGTGGCCCTCGGCGATCTCGACCAACTGCTCGAGGGTCAGGCGGCGATCGACCTGATGGGTCTCCCAATACTCGCGACCGTACTCGGGCATCCAGACGGTGTCGTGTTTGGCGGCCAGGCGCTCGGCGAGCGTGGTCTTGCCGGTCGATGGCGCACCGAGAAGGACGACGTTGAGTGGAATCGGCATGATGGGGCGTCAGGCGTCAGGCGTCAGGCGTCAGGGGCTGAGTGTCGATTTGTCTCGTCGCCTTGTCAAGGGGAATCGGTGCCACACCATCCGGGGCGCTCGCGGTAAACAAACACAGGGGTCTTCCAGAGCGGAAGACCCCTGTGTCTTGCTTCATCTGACGCCTGACGTTTTCTGCGCCAACCGCCTACTTGACCAGGTTCCTCAACACCGCCGGCAGGATGCCGCCGTTCTTGTAGTAGTCGACGTCGACGGGCGTGTCTAGGCGAGCGATGGCCTGGAACTCGAGGACCGAGCCGTCTTCGCGCGTCGCGCGGACCGTCAACTTCTGGCGCGGCTTGAGGTCGCCGTCGATGCCAAGGATGTCGAAGGTTTCGCGGCCGGTCAGGCCGAGGCTCTCGGCGTTCTCGCCCGGCTGGAAGACCAGCGGCAGGACGCCCATGCCGACCAGGTTGCTGCGGTGGATGCGTTCGAAGCTCTCGGCGATGACGGCTTTGACGCCCAGGAGCAGCGTGCCCTTGGCAGCCCAGTCACGCGACGACCCGGTGCCGTATTCCTTGCCCGCGATCACGATCAGCGGCACGCCCGCGGCCCTGTAGGCCTCAGCCGCGTCGTAGATCGACATCTTGGCGGGCTCGGACGACGTCGCGCTGGCGACAGAGGCCGAGGACGGCCCGAGGTACAGGGTGTTGCCGCCTTCTTCCCCACCGAGCATGACATTCTTGAGGCGGATGTTGGCGAAGGTGCCGCGCGTCATCACGCGGTCGTTGCCGCGGCGCGTGCCGTACTGGTTGAAGTCCTTGGGCTGCACGCCATGATCGATCAGGTAGCGCCCGGCGGGCGAGTCCTTGGCGATGTTGCCGGCCGGCGAGATGTGGTCGGTCGTGATGCTGTCGCCGAACAGGCCGAGGACGCGCGCGCCGCGGATCTCGCTCAGCGGCTTGAGATCGAGCGATAGATCCTGGAAGAACGGCGGGTTCTGGATGTACGTCGACGAGTCGTTCCAGGCATAGCTATCGCCGGCCGCGAACGGGATCGCGTTCCACTCGGCGTTGCCGTCGAAGACGTTGCCGTACGACGACTCGAACATCGCGGCATCGATCGAGCCGGCGACCGCGTCGTTGACTTCCTTCTGGGTCGGCCAGATGTCGGCCAGGAAAACCGGCGCGCCGTCGGGGTCCTTGCCGATCGGCTCGTGCTCGAGATCGATGTCGACCCGGCCGGCGAGCGCATAGGCGACCACCAGCGGCGGCGAGGCCAGGAAATTGGCCTTGACCTGCGGATGGACGCGGCCCTCGAAGTTGCGGTTGCCCGAGATGACGGCGCTGGTCACCAGGCTGCCCTCGTTGATGGCTTTGGCCACCGACTCGGGGAGCGGGCCGCTGTTGCCGATGCAGGTCGTGCAGCCGTACGCGGCGACGTCGAAGCCAAGCTGCTCGAGGTACGGCAGCGTGCCCGACTTTTTGAGGTACTCGGTGACAACCTTCGAGCCTGGAGCCAGGCTGGTCTTCACGTACGGCTTGACGCTCAGGCCCTTCTCGACGGCCTTCTTGGCGACCAGGCCGGCGCCGAGCATGACGCTCGGGTTGCTGGTGTTCGTGCACGATGTGATCGCCGCGATCACGACCGAGCCATGCGAGAGGACGGCAGACTGCGGACCGGCGACCGCGGCCGGGCTCAGGGGCTTGCCATTCGTTGCCTCGACCTGAACCGTTTTGCCCAGATCGCCCTCGGCCAGGCCGAAGCCGCGATCTTTCACCGGAGCGGTGAGCGCCGTGGTGAAGACCTTCTTGAGATCGTGCATGGCGACTCGGTCCTGCGGGCGCTTTGGCCCGGCCAGGCTCGGCTCGACGGTGCTCAGATCGAGTTCGAGGGTGTCAGTGAAGATCGGATCGGGTTGATCGTCGGTGCGGAACAGACCCTGCTCCTTGGAATAGCGCTCGAGCAAATCGGCGCTGGCCGCGCGACCGGTGACGCGCAAGTAGCGCAGGGTCTCCGCGTCGGTCGGGAAGAAGCCGCATGTGGCGCCGTACTCGGGCGCCATGTTGCCGATGGTGGCGCGATCGGCCAATGACATCGACGAGAGGCCGGGGCCATAGAACTCGACGAACTTGTCGACCACGCCCTTCTTCCGGAGCATCTGAGTGACCGTGAGCACCAGGTCCGTGGCGGTGACACCTTCGCGCAGCGCGCCCTTGATCTTGAAGCCGATGACCTGCGGCATCACCATATAGAGCGGCTGGCCGAGCATGACAGCCTCGGCCTCGATGCCGCCGACGCCCCAGCCCAACACGCCAAGGCCGTTGATCATGGTCGTGTGCGAGTCGGTGCCGACGAGGGTGTCGGGGTAGAGGAGACGATCCTCGCCCTGCTGACGAGTCAGCACGCCTTGCGCCAGGAACTCGAGGTTAACCTGGTGGACGATGCCGGTGGCCGGCGGGACGACACGCAGATTGTTGAAGGCCTGGGCCCCCCAGCGCAGGAACTCATAGCGCTCGCCGTTGCGTTCGAACTCGAGCTGGGCATTGCGCAGCAGGGCCAGTTCGCTGCCGAAGTAGTCGACCTGCACCGAGTGGTCGATGACCAGGTCCACCGGCACGAGAGGGTTGATCTTGCGCGGGTCGCCGCCGAGGCGCTGGACGGCGTCACGCATGGCGGCCAGATCCACCACGCAGGGCACGCCGGTGAAGTCTTGCATGACGACCCGGCCCGGCAGGAACGGCAGTTCGACTGGCTCGGGCGCTGCGGCGCTCCACGACGCAAGGCGGCGCACGTCGTCTTCGCTGACGAGGTAACCATCGCAGTTGCGCAGCACCGACTCGAGCAGGATGCGGATCGAGAACGGCAGGCGGTCGAGCGCGGGCGCGACGCCGGTCTGGGCCAGGCGATCGAGCCGGTAGATGACGTGCTCGCCCAGGGTGGAACGTGCACCAAACGGGTCGTTCAGACGGGAAGCCATGCGAACTCCTTGACGGGCGAAACGTGCGGGCCGTTTCGGCTTGATATCGTGATCGGGATTATAACGACCAGGAATACCATCAACAATCCCGAAAGCGCGAAGCCAGCATTCGGAATTTTCGAATAGCGATCCGGCGCGTAAGGCCCAATCCGGAGGTGCAGCGGCCACCGTATAAGAGTCGACCAAACAAGCGGTATGGCGCGAGTGTCTGCGCGGCGAAGCGCCCGCAACCTCCGAAACTCTGTTGGCAAAGCCATCGATCGCGGCGCCGTCAACTGTAAGCGGCGTAAATTCGAACGGCCTCCGAGGGGATTCACTGCAAACTTATGGAAATCGGAGTCGAACTCTCCATACTATGCGCAAACGTTTTTTGCACTGGGGGTTCACTATGACATTACCTGCCCCGTCCGATCCACGTTGGCGATCGTACCTGCTTGACGGCACGTCGCGACCTGCCCTCAACTTCCTGGCACTGAAGATCTTCCTGGGCCGCACCGAGGTTGCCCTCAAAGCCACATCCTCGGACGATGCCGTGCGCCAGGCCGTTCAACAGTTCCGTGAGTTGCTCGAGAAAAACCTGACCCTGCCGTCCGTCCAGAAAGACGTCGCGGCGCTCTTCGGGAGCCGATCATGACCGACGCAACACTCTCCACCCAGGCCCTGCTCTCACTCGAAGATGCCAAGACCCTGATCGCCGGCGGCCGCAGGCTACTGGTGGCTGGTGACGAACATCTGCTGGCCCAGTTGCCGACCGGGGCATGGATCGGCGGCACGATCCCGTACTTCATGGCGGCCAGCGGCGGCACCTTCTCGCAGGAAGGCGTATTCGTGACCGAACTGCCCGCTGAGATTGCCGGCGCCGAGATCAAGACCTACGATCCCGCCAACCTCGCGAGCCTCTATCAAGACATCCCCGACAACGGCTTCGGCGTTGTGATCCTGCCAGCGTCGAGCCCCGCGCACCTTGAGTTCGCGGTTCATGCACCCGAATATGACGGCTTCGCCATGCGGCCGCTGATCGGCTGGGTCTCGGGTGTCAACCTGGCGGATCTCGGAAAGGTCACGCCGAAGGTGTTCGACGGACGAACCGGCGCCTGCCTGGAAAACGCAGCCGTCGTGATGCATGTTCAGTTGCCTGAGCACCAGGTGGCGGAGATCGGCATCATCAACCTGTTCGGCCAGGGCCCGGGCGATGTCCTCGAATTCCCGGAGACGGGCTTCAGCGCCGGCGACGTGCTGGTCAATGGCGAGCGGCGCAACTTCGCGGCTTACATCAAGGAACGCGGGATCAACCTGCAGCTGCCGTTAGTGGCCGACTATGCGGGCGCGATGATCAACATCAGCTTCCAGGGAGTGGATGAGGCCAGCGGCCGCGTCAACTTCTACGCCCCGGTCTTTTCGGGCGTGACCTATCGACAGGCGCGGCCCGTCATCGATTACGTCGCCGACTTCAATCAGGCGCTCGCCACAGCCGACCACGGCGTCGTGACGTTCTCGTGTAACTGCATCCTCAACTACCTGTTCTCCAAGCTCGAGGGCAAGCAGACCGGTCACTTCACCGGGCCGATCACGTTCGGCGAGGTGGCGTATCAACTCCTGAACCAGACGATGGTCTACCTGACGATCACGTCCGCGAACTGAACCCCAACTGTTACCTACTTCGCCAGGGCCGCCAGCGCGCGGCCCTGGCGGGTTTAAGCCGTTCAGCGCGCCAGCGACGGCAACGACAGGCGATAGTCCAGCGGCGTCGCGGTGTCCGCGATCGAGTAGACGTGGATGATCGGCTCGTCACCGTAGCCGGCGGCGATGAACAACCGACCAGAGGCCGGGTCATAGGCCGCTCCAGAGATATCGGCGCAGCCTGACGAGTCCATGTCCGTCAACGTCCAGATCGCGTACGGTCGGGTCACCCAGGGCGTTTTCGCACCCGTGCGGACAGCCAGCAGATCATTTGCGTCATAGGCCCAGATCTGATGCCGGTACGGATAGGCATGCGTGCCCTTCGATCCGTCGCAGACATCGCCGCAGGGCGCGCCGTCGCCGTAGCAGTAGGGGCCGGTGCCCTGTCGGCCGACGAACAGGACACTGCGCGTGCCCGGTGGGAACGCGACGCCCTCGATCTGGGTCGCCAGATTGAAGTATTCGTTCTGTGTGGTTTCGGGCTCGAGCGGATGAGCCAGCGGGTGATACAACACCGTGGTGCCGGTGAGCGGATCGGTCACGCCGACCGAGCCCGGATCGAACACGGTGGCCGACGGCCCGGCGGAGCTGTTGCTGATGATCGAAAGGCAACAATTCCCGGTGAGGGCCATGCCGCCGAGCAGGGTCTGCCATTCGAGCGGAATGAGCGTCATGTAGCCGCCGATCGAACGCGGGTTGGCGCCCAGCGTCGGGCTGAAGCGGTACCAGCCGTCGAAGTCGTTGGGCAGCGAGAGATCCAGGCTGGAGACGCCATGCGTGAGCGTCTGCGTTCCGTCGGCGTCGTAGTAGGTCGAACCCGAGACGATCAGACGGCCGCTGTAGACCAGGCCCGCGAACGGGCCCTGGCCGTTAACCTCACCGGGGTCGACCTCGACGCCGTCGGCCACGTCATGGATGTCCTGCAAAACAACAGCCGTGGAACTCAGCGTCAGCGACGCCGGGACGCTCACTTCGCCGACCCCGCCGGCCCAGGCATGGCCGCGCAGGTACAGCGTATCGCCGCTCGGGCCGATGCCAAAGAGACCGCCGTATGTAAAGCAGTGCTCGCCGTTGCCGTAGTTGCAGCCGACCCGATCGCCCTCGGGCACCCGAAAAGCGCCGACGTAGTCAAGGTCCGCGTACGCCACCAGACGCGACGACGTCGCATCCGCTGCAGTCTCTGGTTGGGGTAACGCGATGGCTGGAGCGGCCCTGGCGGAGAGGACCGGTTGAAGCCAGAGACCCAAGATGATGAGCGCGATCGTGAGACTCGCCAGGCCGATCCAACAAGACCGTGACATCATCCCTCCTCGACGCACCTCGCGCCAGGCCCGTCAGGTTTGCAGGGCCTGAGCCCAGCCGCGAATGTCGCAGATGACGCGAAGCGAAATTGGAGCGCGCCGGCTTCCCTGCAGCGTCACTGCCGGGCTACAGGGCGGTCCAGACCGCATACGACAGCAGCGCGCACATCGTCAGCAAGATCAGCACGCCGATCAATCCGACAACGACGCCCGGGATGCCCAATCGCTGTGCCAGGGTCTCCGGCTCATCGGTCTGTGGCGGGCGAGGAGTTTGGGGGAAAGCCGAACCCGCCGCGCGCATTTCGACGGCCTGTTTGGCCTCAGCCAGGCCGGTTCCGAATGCCTCGCGGTGGCGTTTGATGGCCCCGATTTTGTTGCCCGAACGCAACAACTGATCGATCTCGGTCCAGGCGTCGGCCTGCGCCAGCGGCACCGCCGGCCTCACGGCGGGCGAGATCGCTGCAGCCGAGGGTTGGGGCAGCGTGAACGGGCGCCCGGCCTCCATCGCCTCGGCCGCATCCTTGGCCTCTTTCAGGCCGAGCCCCGTCATCTGGCGGATGAGCTTGATCGCCTCGATCTTGTTGCCGGCTGCCAGCAGGCGCCGAACTTCGCTTTCGCGATCGATCGAGAGCGGAGCCTTCGGCTGAAAGGTCACCGAAAACTCGGTGGACCGGCCCTTCTCGAGCCCGTCGGCCATATCCTTGGCTTCCTTGAGCCCCAGACCGAACCGCTCGCGGAGCAACTTGATGGCTTCGATCTTCTTGCCGCTCGAGATGAGCGCCAACGCGTCGCGCAGAACGTCCTGGACTTGATCGGAGGGGGTGGACATGCCGGGATTCTACAGGAGATAAGAGGGAAGAAATCGGGAGTGCCCCGATGTCCCCCGATCTCGTCGCGCGGCGACGAGATCGGGGGACATCGGGGCACTCCCGATTTCTTATTTCGCCGTCGGCGGCGTATGTTCGCGCAGCGTCAAGACCTGGCCGGGCAGGATCAGGTTTTCGTCGGTGATGAACGAGTTGTCGCGCTTGATCGCCGCGATCGATAGGCCCGAGCGCTGCGAGATGCAATACAGGGTGTCGTTAACCTCGACAGTGTAGCGCGAGACCTCGGCCGGGATGGGCGTGGTGTTGCGGCACTGCCCGCCCGCCCGACGTTGCTGCACGGTGTAAGCGACGGCGTCTGACGAATCGCCGGCGGCTGTCGAGCCCGCATAGCGCGCGACCACGCTGCGCGCCCCGGCCGTCAGCGGCGTCGACAGGAACCAGTTGCCGCGCGCGTCGCTGGTCGTCGTGCCGACGACCTTGCCATCCACCACGATCTCGACATCCTGCCCCGGCGAGGCCGTGCCGCGCAACACGACGTTGCCCGACGTGACGGTGCCCGCCAGCGGTGACGTGATCGCCGGCTTGGCGGCAGCCGCCGAGATCGCGAAGGCCTCGGACGTGGCCGCGAGACCATCGGGCTGGAGGGAATGCGCCACTACTTCGTGATCCCCGGCCGGCACATCGACCTGGGCCGACCAGGAGCCGTCGTCCTCGGCCGTGACGGTGCGCACGTCTTTGCCGTCGAGGCTCAACGTGATCGTCGAACCGGGAGCGGCAGTGCCCCGGAAGATCACGGGACCGACAGCGAGGCTGTTGGGCGATTCGGGTTCGGTGAACGTCGGCGCGACGCCCTGAGCCTCGGCTGTCACGTCGAGGGGCGCGCTGGCCGCTTCATTGAACACTGTGCCGTCAGTCGCCACTGGCGCGACGACGATGCTGTGAGCGCCTTCGGGCAGATCGATGTCGGTCGTCCATGCGCCCTGAGCGTCCGCCTGAATGCGCCCGACTTCCTTGCCATCCACCCGCACGACAAGATCCGCCGAGGGGCCAGCCGTGCCCGAGAGGGTTACCGGCCCTGACGCGACCGAGGCCCCGGCAGCCGGCTCGCTCACCGTGACCGGATCCGGCCCGGCGCCCGACCCAATCTGGAAGCTTGCGGGCTTGCTCGCGGAGCCATCCGGCCCGACCACTACAACCTCGTGATCGCCGGCCTTGAGCTCGACGTCGAGCACCCAGCGGCCCTGGGCGTCAGCCTTCGCCTTGCCGACCGAGACGCCGTCGATCTGCACGTCCACCTCAGCGCCCGGCGCAGCCGTCCCCGAGAACGTGACAGTGCCGGCTGGGATCACGCCGTCTTGCGGATCAACCGCGGGCGGCACGACGGGCGCCGCCGTGAGGGTCGGCTCCGGCGGCACTGGCGTGTTCGTGGGCGCTGCGGTCGTCGCAGTGGCGGCGGCGACCTCGGTCGGCTTGATCTCGGTGGCGACCGCCGCGGCCGTGGGCGTCGAGACGGTGCCGGCGACCTGCGGGTTGCAGCCACGCAGAAGCAGCAGGATGATGGCCAGGACGATCAGGGCGATCCAGATCCAGGCCTTGCTGATGTCAAAGCGACGCCATTCTTCCTTGGTCAGACGCCCACCGCCGCTTGCGCCGGTGGCTCGCTTCGTGCGACGTTGGTCAGCCATGTCGAACCGCCTTACTGCCCACGACGGGCGAACTCGGCGGCTTCGGAGACCCAGGCTTCAGGCTCGATCTTCTGCCACTCTTCAGGATTGATGATGTCGTGGATGCGCTCCGGCGACGTCGCCGCCAGTTGCTCGAAATTCACGATGCCAGCGGCGTTGAGCTTGGCCGCGAAGACCGCGCCGATGCCGTTGATGGCCTCAAGATCGTCGATGCGCACCGGCGCGATGGGCGCCCGGATCGCGCCGCCCGAGAGCGTCGCGGCCTCGACCACCCAGGCTTCCGGCTCAATCTTCTGCCAGGCTTTCGGCTGGATGATCTCGCGGATCCGTTCGACGGGCATCCGCGCGAGGTCATCGAAGGTCATCACGCCGGCGGCGTTGAGTTTTCGCGCAAAGACCTTGCCAATGCCGTTGATGTCCTCAAGGTTGTCGACGCGCGTCTGGGTGCCGAACAACTCGAGCTGGCTCTGCAGCGCCGCGGCGCGGGTCGAATGCTCGGCCTCGAGCGTCGCGATCTTCTCGCGCAACGCCACGATCTCGGTTTCGCGCTCACGCACGGCCCCGTCGAGCTGGGTGCGCAGCTGAACCTCGCTCTGATAGCGCTGCTCCCAGGAAGAGACGTTGTTCTCGAGGGTCGGGATCATGGTGACGCGGTTGTGCAGGCCGCCGATCTCGAGGCGCAGCTTGTCGAGTTCAGAGCGCAGGCTGTCAGCCTGCTGAACGGCCGCGGTCCGCGCCGTCGCCTCGCTCGACAGCCGGCTCTCGGAAGCCTCGATCTGCGAGCGCAACCCGTCGCGTTCCTGCTCGAGCGCCGTCAGACGCTGCTCGATTGAAGCGCGGGCTGTGGCCTCGCTCGACACCTTCTCCTCCAACGCGCCGATCTGCGTGCGCAGGGCATCGCGCTCCTTTTCGAGCTCGACACGGGCTTTCTGGATCGCCTCGGCGCTGGCCTGGCCTTCATTCAACCGACTCCGCTGGTCTTCGAGTTGAATGGCCAGCTCGGCCGACCGTTGTTCGGCGGCCGCCTGGGCGCTGAGCGTCTGACGATGCTGGGCGTCGAGGGCGTTCAGGCGATCGCCGCGTTGAGCCAGTTCAGTCTCGTAGTTCTGGATCTCCTGCTGATAGCGCGTGCGATTCGCGACTTCGGCCTTGAACTTCGACTCCCAGTCGGTGGCGCTGGCCTGAAGCGTCGGGATGACGGCGACGCGCTCGTGGACGGTCGTCAGCTCGCCGCGGGTCGTCTCGAGCTCGACGCCGAGCGTCTCGGCGCGGGCCTCGGCCTGACGCCGGGCCGCGGTTTCGGCCTCGAATTGCGAGAGCTGCGCCTCGAGTTGCGCGCGCAGCTTGTCGATCTCGGTGCTCAGCCCGCCGGCCTGCTGATCGGCGGCCGAGAAGGCGTCTTGCTGCTGCTTGAGCAACGCGTCGATCTGGCCGCGCAGCTGGTCGAGTTCAAGGCTCAGGCTTCCGGCGCGAGCCTCGGCGCCCGCGCGGGCGTTGGCTTCAGCCTTGTAGCGGGTCTCCCAATCGCCGATCTTGGCGCGCGACCGATCCAGCAACAGATGCACCTCGCCGGTCTTCGCCTCAGCCTGTTCGCGGTTCGCCAGTTCCTGGCGGTAGCGGACTTCCCAATCGAGCGCGCTCGCCTGCAGATTCGGCACGAGTGCGGCCCGTTGCGTGGCCTGCTCGAGTTCGGCACGCACGGCTTCGAGTTCCGCCGAGAGGGTCAGGCCCTTCTCGTCAGCCGCTGCGCGCGCCTCGGCTTCGGCGCGATGCTTCAGCTCCCACTCACTCATCGATTGCTCAAGGGTGGGGATGATAGCCGCGCGCGTTGTAGCGGTCTGCAGTTCAGATCGCGTGCGCGCGAGTTCGGCCGTCAGGTCGACGGACTTCTTGTCGCTGGCGAGCAGCTTGGACTCGGCCGTCGCTCGGACGTCGGCTTCGGCTTTCAGCACGGCGCGCACGTCGCCGACTTCGCGCTCCAACTGGGCCGATCTGTCGCGCGAGTCTCGCAGTTCCACGCGCAGCTTTTCAGTTTCGTTGCGCGAGGCTGTGAGATCTTCTTCAAACCGGCGGGTGATCAATGCCCGAGTAGGGATGTCCAACAAAAACCATTCCAACGCCCAGCCGATAATGGCTCCGACCAACACCAAGAGCACGATCGTGATGATGTCCATGGCATCCTCCCAGACGGGGCGCGCACTTCCGAGTGTGCGCGCTTATTTGGGTGGGGCAGCTGTGTGACCCCGCCGACATGGCATGTATGAGATTGTTGAAAGTCTGACTAGATGAACACGTTGATTATAACGGCCAATGCGGGCAGGGAAGGATATAACTCCTTGATCCGAGGGAGCTTGACGGAAAATACGGCGTCGCCAAGCGAGTACAATCGACCCTGGCGTCGTTCGTTCCGGGGCTGCGCCGCGCAGCCCGACCTTGAGCGACAGCCTTCTGGAGGGCGCTATGCGGATCGTGGCTTCCGTGCTGGCGGCGGGCGTTGGCCTGCTCGGCCTGGTCTTCCTGATCGGTTCACAAGGCGAGGTGTTTCGCCTGATCATCGGTGTGGTCCTCCTGGCGGCCGCCGGCGCCATCGTTTACCTCATGCTGATCCGTCCCCAGGTGCAACAAGTTCAGCAGACCGTCGTACAGAAGATCGACCTGAGCGGCGACGTCAACCTCGAACGTCTGACCTGCCAGGCGTGCGGTGCGCCATTGGCCAAGGACGCGATTTCGGTTAAGGAAGGCGCCATCATGGTGACCTGCCCGAACTGCGGAACGACGTATCAGATCGAAGAAAAAGCGAAGTATTGAGGAGCGTCATTCGCGAAGAGCGCAGGGCGAGGAGCGAAGAGCGAACGCCACCGCACAGTAGCGTTCGCTCTTCGCCCTTCGCTCTGCGCCCCTCGCCCACGAGGTGCCCATGTTCGTCGATCGACTCGTCAACGGCCTCAAGGCCGACCTGGGCGGCTTCTGGGGCCATGTGGCGCCGCCGCAACTGCCACCGCAGGGCCTGCACACCTTCAAGCTGACGCCGTCGGGGGGCACGGTGCGCCTGCACCTGCGCGTCGAGGCCGACGGCCACGGCCTGCTCTTCGTCGACGTCACAGACGTCGTCCACCTCAACCCGAGCGCGACCTACATCGCCTGGCTGGCGCTCAACGGCCTGCCGCGTGAACGCGCCTCTGGGGCCCTCGCCTCACGCTTCGGCGCGCGCATGCCGATCGAGGTCGACCAGATCTACACCATGGTCGAACGCTTCAGCAACCCGGGAAGCGGCTGCCCGACCTGCGCCGTCCTGCCGCGCGCCTCAGGCGCCGAGCTGCTGCCCGGCCCGGCCGTGCTCGCGCAGACCGCGCTGTTCAGCACGACCGTGCACGCGCCCTTCAAGGCAGACCTGGCGATCACGTACGGCTGCAACAACCACTGCTCGCACTGCTACAACGAGCCCGACCGGCTCGACATGGCCTCGCTTACGGCCCCTGAATGGAAGCGCGTGATCGATGTGCTCCATAAGGTCGGCGTTCCGCACCTGATCTTCACCGGCGGCGAGGCCACGCTGCACCCCGACCTGCCCGAGTTGATCTCGTACGCCGACGGCCTCGGCCACATCTGCGGGCTCAACACCAACGGACGGCGCATCGCGCACCTGCCGTTCATGCAGACCCTGGCGGACTCGGGGCTCAACCACATCCAGGTCACCGTGGCCTCGAGCCGGGCCGAGCTTCACGATGCCATCAACGGCGCGACGGCCTGGAAGCAGACCATCCGCGGCATCGAAAACGCGATGTCGGTCGGCGTCCACGCGATCACAAACACGACGCTGATGCAGCGCAACCGCGATCATGTCGAGGAGATCATCGACTTCCTCTACAGCATCGGCATCCGCACCTTCGCCATGAACGGCATGATCTACTCGGGCGGCGGCTACGGCGACACTGGGGCCAGCCCCGACGCGATCCCCGAAGCTGAGATGGCGCCGCTGCTGATCCGTGTCCGCGATCACGCGGCGGAGCTCGGCATGCGCTTCCTGTGGTACACGCCGACCGAGTACTGCCGGCTCTCGCCGGTCGAACTGGAGATCGGGGCCAAGCGCTGCAACGCCGGCGAGTACTCGCTGTGCATCGAGCCCAACGGCGACGTGCTGCCGTGCCAGTCGTTCTATGTGGCGGCTGGCAACGTGTTGAACGACCCGTGGGAGTCGATCTGGGATTCGAACCTGTTCCGCAGCTTCCGCGACCGCGAGGAGAACCCGCGGCTGGCCGGCCTGCCCGAGAAGTGCTGGGAGTGCCCGGACCTGCCGTTGTGCGGCGGCGGCTGTCGGATCGAGCGCGAGGCGCGCGATGGCATCCACACAGCGACGGCCGGCGGCGGCTGCGCCGGTGCCTGCCACTCAGACGCGATCGGCTCGGGCTTCAAGCCCAACGCCTCGCTCACTCGTCGCGACACGCGCGCCGGCCTGATCACGGTCGACTCGCTCTTCGCCGAGTACGACAAGGCCTGATGGATTGGCAGATACTCTTTGCCGCGGATTACGCCGATTACGCTGATTTCCAGACAAATCTGTGCAATCCGCGAAATCTGCGGCAGAAAATGATTGGGGGAAGGGTATGAGCGCTAGGCCGAATTTCTTGCAGAGACTGCTCAACGTGCGGCGCAGAGAAGCGCCGACGATCGAGCCGGGCATGTACCACTTCAGGCGCGAGGCGCATGGCAAGTACGCGCGCTTCCACCTGCGCGTCGAGCGCGACGGCAGCGGCCTGCTGCTGGCCAACGCTGCCGTGGCAGCGCGGCTGACTCAGAGCGGCGTGCTCATCGCCCACGGGCTGTTCACGGGCGAGCCCGACAACGTCGTGCTGGCGCGCATGCAGGATATCTACGGGGGCGTCGACGCTCACACGCTCGAGCAAGACATCGCCCGCGTGCACGGCCTGATCACCCAACTGCTCGACCCGGCCGCGGCGCCATCCTTCAACCTCGACGACGTCGCCGCCACGCCGGATCCTTCCGAGTTGATCGCGCCGCTCACGGCCGACCTGCCGGCAGGCACGCCGGACCAGATCCGGCCCCTCATCGAAAGGCTGTGGGAAGTCGGCATCCCGCATGTCGTCTTCTCGATGGAAGCCGGCATGCGCGCCGATCATGTCGTGCGCGCCGTCGAACGAGCCGGCGACACCGGCCTGATCACGGGCGTGCGCGGCCGCGGCCTGGAGCTCGGCGCCGGAAACCTGCTCAACGACCTGGCGACGGCCGGCATCGATCACGTCAGCGTGTACTACGCCGCGCACCGGCGCGACATCCACGACACGATCTTCGGAGTCGGCGATCACGTTGCGGCCGAGGATGTCATCCGCCGAGTGCGCTCCAAGGAGATCACACCGGTGGCCGAGGTCGTCCTGGTTGATGCCACCCTGCGCGAGCTTGAAGACACGCTGATGGCGCTCAACGCCCAGTCGGTGCGCAACGCCGGCTTCTGGGCGCTGGCCGAGCCGACCGAGACGACGGTGCCCGCGCTGGGCGCGAACGCCCTTCCACAGGCCGCCGCCCGCGTCGAGGCCGCCTCACATGACCACAACGTCCAGTACGTGTGGTACCCGACCGTGCGCATCGTGGCGGCCGAGGGTGAGGCCGGCCTGGTGGCCGTGCAGAACGCCGCCCGCCGCGGACCGCGCTCCTCGGGCGATCTGGCGCTGCGGGTCGAGCTCGACGGTCGTGTCATCGCGCCGCGCGGCGCCAACGTCGTCGCAGGGAATCTGCTGACCGATCCCTGGGATGTGATCTGGAGCAGCCCGGCCCTGGTCGGATATCGCGCAAGGCTCCACTCGCCGACGCACTGCGACACCTGCCCGGGGCTCGCGCTCTGCGCGGCCGACTGCCCTAAGGATCCGACCGGCTGGGCCGACGCCTGAGCGCCAGGCTCCACGAGTCATGTCTATGAAGAACACTTCCATCCTTCGACATCTCCTGACGGTCCTCACCCTGCTCACGGTGGGGCTCGCGCTTGGTTTGCGGCCGGCGCAGGCGCAGGACTACGTCTTCTCGGTGCCTGACACGCGCATGCAGGTCTACCTGCAGCCCGACGGGTCAGCGCACATCATCTACGACATCACGTTCGAGAACGGCTACGGCTCGTCGCTCGACGTGTTCGACATCGGCACCCCGAACAGCAATTACCAGTTGAGCAGCGTCAAAGCCTCGCTCGACGGCGTGCCGGCTTCCAGCGTCGACACGTCGCCGTACGTGAACCCGGGCATCGCCATCGGCGTCAGCAATCCGATCGAGTCGTTCGCGACGGGCACGCTGCACGTCGAGTTCGACGTCGCGGAACTCGTGTATCAGGATGTGACTCGCCAGGGCTACGCCTCGATGCAGATCACGCCGACCTGGTTCGACTCGAACCTCGTGAGCTCGGGCGGGACGCTCAACATCGCGATCTATATGCTTCCCGGCATCACGCCCGACGAAGTGCTGCAGCAGAACGTGGCGTTCAGCAACAAGGCCCTGTTTCAAGAACGCGCCGTGGCGATCTTCACCAAGGACGACTGGAGCGCGACGGGCGCTTATCGCGTCGGCGTGTCGTTCCCGGATCGCGGCCTGACGAACGTGATCCAACAGAACGTGCTCGACCTGGCCAACCTGTGGCTCGAGCAGAACCCGGGTGTGGTCTTCTTCGTGACAGCCGCGTCGCTCGCCCTGATGGCGCTTGCCTTCTTCAGATTCTCGGGCGGCACCGGCATCGTCGTGTTTGTCGGCCTCGCCGCGGCCGTCGGCTGCGGCGCCTTCTTGATCCCGTTCACGGCGCTGCTGACCCTGCCCGTGGCGATCGCGGCAGTGATCTTCGTCGAGGTCTCGCTGGCACGGCGCAAGAAGCAATACCTGCCGCCGGTCGCGCAGGTCGAGGGCGGCGGCATCAAGCGCGGCCTGACGGCGCCAGAGGCGGCCGTCATCCTCGAGGAACCGCTCGGCAAGATCGTGACGCTCGTGATCTTCGGCCTGCTGCGCAAGGGCGTGCTCACGCAGGTGCCGGGCGACAAGTTGAGCGTCAAGGTCGATCCCGATTTCGCGGGGTTGAAGAAGTCACGGCTCGAGGCCGCTCAGAAGAAAGGCATCGTGCTGCACGACTACGAGCATGCCTTCCTCAGCGCCCTTCAAGCCGGCGCAGGCGAGCAGGGCATGCTCGTCGAGAAGGCGGACTTCTCGGGCGCTATCAAGGAGTTGATCGACGGCGCCGTCAAACGCATGGCGGGCTTCGATCTCTCCGACACTCAGGCCTACTACAAGGGCATCATCCGCCGCGCGCTCACCGAAGCGGCCGCCATCGGCGACGTCAAGGTGCGCGAGAAGCAGGTCGACACCGACCTCGAGTGGATCCTGCTCGACAAGAACTACCCGACAGTCTTCAATCGCCCTGGCTGGACGTATCGGCCGATGTGGACGCGGCCGTGGTTCACGGGCGGCACGCCGCTGACGACGACCACGTCCGGCGGTGGCGGAGGCATCGGCGGTTCACGACCCTCGAGCAGCGGCGGGGGCGGCACCAACTTCGGCGATGTGGCGGGCGGCTTCGCGGGCTGGGCCGAGAACACGATGGGCGGTCTGGCCGGCACCATCCTGCCCGGCTCGCTCTCGGTGCCGACGCGCGGCGGTGGCTTCACCGACCTGAGCGGCTTCGACAAGGTCACCGGCGACATCTTCGATGCCATCGGCAAGGCTGCCGCCGAAAGCGGCAAGGGCGGCGGCGGTGGACGCAGCGGCGGGGGCAGCAGCTGCGCCTGCGCCTGTGCCGGCTGCGCCTGTGCCTGCGCCTGCGCCGGCGGCGGAAGGTAAAGGAATGTGCGATGGGTGATGGGCGACTGGAATCCAGCCGCCCATCACCCATCGCGCATCAGCCATGCTTCCGAACCCGCATCTCCTGGAGCTTCAGGCGTCGTGGCTTGCGCCGGCGAGGGCGCGGGCGCTGAGGCAGATCGACGTCGGGCGGCGACGGAGTGTGCTGGATCTCGGTTGCGGCTACGGCGCCGTCACCGAGGAACTTGTGCGGCGAGCCGGTGGCCGAGTCGTGGCGTTCGATGTGGACCGCGCGGCCGTCTCCCAGGCGCTCGGAGCACGTATACAAGGAACGGCGGAACGATTACCCTTTGCGCGACACAGCTTCGACCTGGTGTTCTCGCAATTCAGTCTGTTGTGGATGCCCGCCCACGCGGTCGCCGAGATCGCGCGCGTGTTGACGAACGACGGCGTCCTTGTGGCGCTCGAGCCCGATTATGAAGGTCTGATCGAATGGCCGGCGGAGTCGATCAGCCGCGATCTGTGGCTCGCGGCGCTGCGTCGCGCCGGAGCCGAACCGCTCGTCGGCCGGATGCTGCCCGAACGGCTCGCGGGCTGCGGCCTGAATGTCGAGGTCGCGTTGCTCGACACGTTGGCGGCGCCTGAGGCGGATCGCCTCGAGTTCCTGCGCGAGCTTCCGCTGAGCGACGCGGAGCGCGTTCGTTTACAGAGCCTCGCGCCCGCAACGGTCGCGCATCTGCCGGTTTTCATCGTGACGGCTCGCCGCGCGCGCTGAGTGTCGCCATGGCTGCGGCGATGGCCGCGGCAGCGGAGGGAACATGCTCATCAGCCAGTTGATCGCACCGCAACGCTCGGAAGTCATTGAACTGCCGGACCCTGAACCGACGCCCGGCCAGATTCTGGTCGAGGTCAAGGCCTGTGGGGTCTGCGCCTCGGAGCTGCATCCCTGGCAGGATGGCGGCTGGGGCCTGCCCTCGCGCCTGGGTCACGAGCCGTCCGGCGTCGTCCGCGCGGTTGGATCCGGCGTGAGCAGTGTGAAGCCCGGGGATCGTGTCACAGGCTTCTTCGCCCCGGCCTACAGCAACCTGGCCCTGGCGGACGAATGGCAGCTGGCGCGGATCCCGGAAGGCGTCCCGTTCGAGCTGGCGCTGGGCGAGCCGATGGCCTGCCTGGTCAACGCGCTGTTGCGTTCGCGCATCCAGGTCGGCGATCGCGTGGCGCTGGTCGGCGTGGGCTTCATGGGCCTCGGCCTGCTGATGCTCACGAAGCTGCGCGGCCCGCGCGAACTGATCGCCATCGATCCGCGCCCTGAAGCGCGCGAGCGGGCGCTGAAACTCGGCGCCGACGTTGCCTACGCGCCCGATGAGGTGCCGTCTGCGTTGCTCGTGACGAAGTTCAGCGAGTGGGAAAGCCCAAAAGGCTGCGACGTCGTCGTGGAAGGCTCAGGCACGCAGGACGGTCTGACCCTCGCAAGCCGGATGGTGCGCGCCCACGGCACGCTCTCGGTGATGGGCTGGCACCAGGGCGGCTTGCGCGAAGTCGACGCCGAGATGTGGGGCTGGAAGGCCATCGACGTCGTCAACTCGCACATGCGCCGTCAGGCCGACAAGGTCGAATGTCTGCGCATTGCGCTCGACCTCGTCGCCTCAGGCAAGTTCTCGCTCGAGCCGCTCGTGTCGCATCGATTCAAGCTCGATCAGATCGATGAGGCGTTTGGCCACCTCGCCGACAAGCCACGCAGCTTCACAAAGGCCGTGATCGTGCCGGAGGCCTGAGGTGCCGTCGTGGACGTCGAACAGCTGAGGCTCTTTCTCGTCATCACACGGCTGCGCGTGTTGAACCGCGCCGCAACCGAGCTCGACCTGAGCCCGGCGACCGTGTCGGAGCGTCTCAAGGCGCTCGAGGTCGAGCTCGGCACGCCGCTCTTCGAACGACAGGGGCGCGGCGTCTCTCCCACGCCGGCCGGTGAAGCCTTCCGTCCATACGCCGAGCGCGCGCTCGACGTGCTCAGCCAGGGCCGCGATGCCGTCCGCCAGGCCGCTGACGCCGGCGTTGGCGGCGTCAGCATCGCCGCCACCGTCACCTCGGGCGCGTATCTGCTGGGCCCGGCCATCGCCGAATTCCAGCGCGCCCGCCCGCAGGTCGAGGTGCGGGTGCGATCCGCGCACTCCTGGGATTCGCCCGGCCTGCTCCTCGACGGCCTTGTCGATCTCGCGCTCATCTCGGGGCCCAACACGCATCCGGGACTCGAGAGCATCGCGTCGTTCAGCAGCCCGCTCATCCTTGTGGCAGGCCGAGCGCATCCGCAGGCCGGCCACGTCTGGTCGCGGGCAGATCTGGCGCGACAGGGCTGGATCACGTCGTTCTGGGGGCCGGCATCAGCGCGGTTCATCGAAGAAGTTCGAACCGGCATCGTCGAAGCCGGCCCGATTCAGGAACTGAGCCCCGTCGAACTCGTCAAGGGTATGTTGACCGCCGGCACGCGCATCAGCCTGTTGCCCGCCCTGGCCGCCCGTCGTGAGTTGGGCGTCGGCGAGCTCGTGGCGCTTGACCTGGGCGACGACGTCCCACGCCTGCCGGCCTGGGAGATCACGTTGCTGCGCCGACGTAACCGGCCGGTCTCGGCTGCGGCGGCCGCGCTCACCGATGTCCTGGTCTCGAAGCTGCCAGACGTCAGCTCCCGGGCTTCCTAGGTGCTGTGCGGTGATAGGTCGAGCGACCGAAACAACATGTCTTTGTTATAGATGTGCCCGTCTCAAAGCGTTATTTGTCTAGACCCCGCCTATGAAATCCACTACACTTGTTCCCAAATCCACGAGGAAATGCGGTCGTTGCCGACACCCCCGACCGTGATGGAACTCCCGATCTCATGTCAAACAAAGATTGGCTGACGCTCAGCGCGGCCGCGACCCTTCTGGGTGTACATCCGTCGACCCTGCGATTATGGGCCGACCAAGGCGAGGTCTCATCGGCACGCACCGCCGGCGGGCATCGTCGTTTCCGTCGCGCCGACATCGACACATTCGTGACAGCGCGACGCGAGGCTCGACCCGAGGCTGCTCATTCAGGCCAGGCCATCGCCGAGAACGCTTTGGGGCGGGCTCGCATGCAGATGGCCGAGGGACGACTGCGCGATCAGCCCTGGTATCAGTCGCTCGACGAAGCCAGACGCGCGCAGTTTCGCGACGCCGGCCGTCGGCTGCTCAAATCGCTCGTGCAATATCTGAGCGAGGAGGACGATGAGGCACTCGAAGAAGCTGCCGAGCTCGGCCGACTGTACAATCGTCTCGGCGTGCGGTCGCATCTCGCACTTGCCGAACGGGTCCGCGTGTTCTTGATGTTCAACGGATCCCTCTACCAGAGCATGATCGACTACTATCGTTCGATGGGACAGCGCGGTGCGGGCCAGTGGGCGGCCCTTCACGCACGCATGCAGGATTATTCGAACGCTGTGCTTCTGGCCCTCGTCTCCGACTCAGAGGAGAACCGATGAGGCGTTTCGTCGGGTTTCCGGCCTTCACGCTCGTGTGGCTGGGTCAACTGGTGTCGGTGCTGACGACCCAGATGAGCGGCTTCGCCCTGAGCATCTGGATCTACGAAAAGACGAACAGCGCCACAGCCCTCGGTCTGGCTCAGGTCTTCTTCATCACGCCGTTCCTGATCATCAGCCCGATCGCCGGCGCCATGGTCGATCGCTATGATCGCAAATGGATGATGGCGCTGAGCGACCTGAGCGCGGGTGTGGCCACCCTGGCGCTGCTGGGCCTGCAGGCGGCCGGCATGCTCGAGATCTGGCACCTCTATGCTGCCGCGTTGCTGCAAGGCCTTGGCAACGCCTTCCAATGGCCGGCATATTCGGCCGCGATCAGCCTGATGGTCCCCAAGGAACAGTTGGGCCGCGCCAACGGCATGATGTCGCTGATCGAGGCCGGCCCGGCCGTGCTCGCGCCGCTGATGGCCGGCGCTCTGTTGCCGATCATCGGCCTCACCGGCATCCTCGGCCTTGACGTGGTTACCTTCGTGGTGGCCGTGCTTGTCTTGATCGTGGTCGTCGTCCCCAAGCCGCAGACCAGCTCGGTCGGCGCGCAGGCGAGCGGCTCGATCCTGAAAGAAGCGGCCTTCGGCTTCCGCTACATCTTCGCCAGACCGGGCCTGCTCGGTCTGCAGCTCATATTCTTCTTCGGCAACCTGTTCCTCGGCGTGACCAACACATTGACCCAGCCGCTCGTTCTGGCGAAGACCAGCAACAACGAACTCACCCTGGGCCTCGTGTTGAGCGTCGGCGCAATCGGCAGCGTGGCCGGCGCCGTGCTGATGTCGGCCTGGGGCGGATTCAAACGGCGCGTGTACGGCGTCCTCTCCGGCTGGATGGTGGTGGCTGTCGGCGTGTTGATCTTCGGCCTCAGCTCGAGCGTGCCTGGCTGGATCATCGGGGCTGCGATCATGTTCGGCGTCAGCCCCATCATGAACGCCTCCAATCAGGCCATCTGGCAATCAAAGGTCGAGCCCGACGTGCAGGGCCGGGTCTTCTCGGCCCGCCGCCTGATCGCGTGGTTCTCCAACCCCATCTCGCCGCTCATCGCCGGCGTGCTGGCCGATCAGGTGCTCGAGCCCGGCATGCGCGCGGGCGGCGCGCTCGCGCCCGTCTTCAGCCCGCTCGTCGGCAGCGGACCCGGATCCGGCATGGCCCTCATGTTCGTCCTCGTCGCCGGGCTGACCGCTTTGATGGGATCCATCGCCTTCGCCTTCCCGGTGGTCCGCGAGGTTGAGTCGCGGCTGCCCGACGCCGTGCACGCGACGCCCGCCGCGGCCGCCGAGGCGCCGGCTACGACCGATTGATCGGCTCAGGAATCTGGCCGCGGATGGCGCTCGGGTTTCTTTTCGGCGTCATCTGCCACGTCTGGCGCCCTCTCCGTCCGCCTGCTCCTTTTCTTTCGAAGCAACTGCCCCACAATCGATTACGATTCTTTCGACAATCAGCGTTCCCTCATTCGATCTCTATGATGGAGGAGCACATGGCTCAGACGGTGAAGCGGGCGCGGCATGGCCTCGATGAGTTGGACGTCGCCATTCTGTCGGAGCTGCAGAGCGACGCGCGGATCACACATGCAGAGCTGGCGCGGCGGCTGAACCTTTCGGGGCCGGCCATCCACCAGCGCGTCAAGCGGCTGGAGCGGCAGGGCTTCGTCAGGCGCGTGGTCGCCCTGCTCGATCGTGAGTTGCTCGGGCAGGATCTGATGTGCTTCGTGCACGTCGCCATGCAAGCCCACCACCGCGATCGGCTTGGCACGTTCCGCGAAACCGCGCAACGCCTGCCCGAGGTGCTCGAGTGCCATCACCTGACCGGCGAGTACGACTTTCTGCTCAAAGTGTTGGCGCCCGACCGCCCGAGCCTCGAGCGTTTGCTCGTGGAGAAGCTGTCGACCATCCCAGGCGTCGGCCGGCTACAGACGAGCGTGGTGCTGAGCGAAGTGAAGCACACCACGGCCATACCGATTGAGTGATTCAACGAGGAGGATCGCGATGACCAACTTGCAGACGATGGGCCAACAGCACGGGCGCCGCTCCTGGGCCGAGCCCTGGAAGATCAAGATGGTCGAGCCGATCAAGATGACCACGGCCGAGGAGCGTCGCCGCGCGATGACCGAGGCCGGCTACAACACCTTCCTCCTCCGCTCCGACGAGGTCTACATCGACCTGCTCACCGACAGCGGCACAAGCGCGATGAGCGACCGGCAATGGGCGGGCATCATGCTCGGCGACGAAGCCTACGCGGGCAGCCGCAACTTCTATCACCTCGAAGCCGCCGTCCAAACGCACTACGGCTATCGCTACGTGGTTCCCACGCATCAGGGCCGCGGCGCCGAGAACCTGATCAGCCAGGTGGCGATCAAACGCGGCCAGTACGTGCCGGGCAACATGTACTTCACGACCACGCGCCTGCATCAGGAGTTGGCCGGCGGCATCTTCAGCGACGTCATCATCGACGCCGCTCACGACTCGCAGGATCTGCATCCCTTCAAGGGCAACGTCGATCTCGACAAGCTACAGGCCCTGATCGACAAGGTCGGCGCCGATGGGATCGCGTACGTCAGCCTGGCGGCCACCGTCAACATGGCGGGCGGCCAGCCCGTGAGCATGGCCAACGTGCGCGCGCTCCGGGAGCTCTGCGACAGACACAGCATCCGCATCTACCTCGACGCGACGCGCCTCGTCGAGAACGCCTACTTCATTCAAGAACGCGAGGAGGGCTACGCTGACAAATCGGTGGGCGAGATCTGCAAGGAGTTCTGCGCCTACACCGACGGCGCCTGGATGAGCGCCAAGAAGGACAACCTGGTCAACATCGGCGGCTGGCTGGCGCTCAACCATGAGGACGTGTTCGAGGCGGCGCGCAATCTGGTCGTCGTTTACGAAGGCCTGCACACCTACGGCGGCATGGCCGGCCGCGACATGGAGGCGCTGGCGATCGGCATCGAGGAGTCGATGTCGGACGATCACATCCGCGCCCGCATCGGCCAGGTGCGCTACCTCGGCGAACTGCTCGAGCAGTGGTCGATCCCGATCGTGCGCCCGATCGGCGGGCATGCGATCTTCCTCGACGCGCGGCGCTTCTACCCGCATCTGGCGCAGAGCGACTTCCCGGGCCAGACGCTGGCGGCCGAGCTCTACCTCGACAGCGGCGTGCGCGCCATGGAGCGAGGCATCGTCAGCGCCGGCCGCGACCCGGCCACCGGCGATCACCGCTACCCCAAGCTCGAACTGACGCGCCTCACGATCCCGCGCCGCGTCTACACCCAGGCCCACATGGACGTCGTCGCCGAGTCGGTCAAAGCTGTCTATGACAAACGCGCCTCGACCCACGGCCTGCGCATGGTCTACGAGCCGCAGTATCTGAGGTTCTTCCAGGCCAGGTTCGAGCCGGCTTGACGACGAAAGACGAGGGACGAAGGTTGAATGGTCATTCAACCTTCGTCATCCATGCGTTTAGCTCGAGCCGTCATTTCGCGAGGCTGAGCGCTGGCCGCGCCGTCTCGCGGCTGCCGGTGTCTTCTAATCTGCCCGCGCGCAGTGTGTCATCCACAACACCGCTCTCGCGCGGCGCGCGTCCCGCCACACGTTGCGTGTGCTGTGGGCTGGCTGTTCTACCGCGCGTGGCGTGCATGGTGGGCTGCCTGCCCCGCCGCGCGTTGCGCGTCCTGTGCGCCGCCTGTCCCGCCGCGTAGCGTGTCATCCAGAGCGCCTAACCCTGGCGGTACAGATCCAACCGTAATGAGCGCGAAGGATCTCCTGTCGGACTCGTTTGTCCGAGGAGGGTTTGTCGCCAGGGCCATGTGAGTCCTCGGAGGAGATCCTTCGCGCTCATTCGGCGCGTCTGATGGCCAGGGCGACTAGGCGCTCTGGATGACACGCTACGCGGCGGGAGGCGAGCGCGTTGGATGACACGTAAAGCGCAGTGCCAGGCGGTCTGGTTGGCACGCAACACGCGCGAGGCCAGGCGCTCTGGATGACACGCCACGCGCAAGGAGGCGAACCCATTGGATGACACGTAGAGCGCAAGGCCAGGTGGTCTGGTTGGCACGCAACACGCACGAGGCCGGGCACTTTGGTTGACACACGACACGCGCGGAGATGAAGGTGTCTGGTTCGTCCGGGATGACAAGATTGATGGAGCCTTGCCCTCGACACGACTCAGACAAGCGGGCTTCGGCACAGTGAGCGTCTGATAAAGACGACGAAGGTTGAACGGCCATTCAACCTTCGTCATTCGTCATTCGTCGCTCTTACGCTTCTCGCAAGAACTCCCCCAACACCCGGTTGAACTCCTCAGGCCGATCGCGCATCGGCCAGTGCAGGCAGCCCTGCATGATGTGCAGGCCCGAGCCATTGACGCGCTCGTGCGCCTGTCTGGCGTATGCGAGCGGCACGCCCGGATCTTTCTCGCCATGGATGAAGAGGGTCGGCGCCTTGATCTCGGCAAGCCGATCGAGATAGTTAGTGCGAAGCCCATCCCAGGTCAGGTCGTGACGCTGGAACGACGAGAAGGCTTTGCCCGCTTGAGGATGTCTGGAGGCCTGGTACACCTCGTCGACGAGCGCGTCGGTCAGGCGTTCGGGGCTGGAGATCAGGCTTGACTGCAGCGACCAGCGGACCATGCTCCGGCTCTTGGCGAAGAACCAGTACGACAACTCGTTGAGCGGCGAATGAACGTAGAGATAGGAAGTGCGGTGCCAGGCCACCTTCGGCATGATGCCGTAAGGATCCACAGGCACAAGCCGATCGACGCGCTCAGGATGCGCGAGCGTGAACCCCAGGACGATCGCGCCGCCCATCGACAGGCCGACGAGCGAGACCTTCGGCAGTTGCCAGGCATCGAGCAAGTGCGCCAGGAAGTTGATGTAAAACTCGGCGTTGTAGAGAACGTCGGGCCTGTCGCTCTGACCGTAACCGGGCAGGTCCGGCGCGAACACACGGTGTGCCTGAGCCAGGGGCCCGATGGTTTCCTTCCACGACAGCGGCGCTGAATCGATGCCAGCCCCATGCAGCAGCACGACCGGCGAGCCGGCCTCTCCGGCAGCCAGATAGTGAATGCGCAGGCCGTCGACCGTGATCCACTTCGATTCGATCGGCACGGTTTGTTGAGGGTGATCGGCGTTCATGTTATCGCTTGGCCTTCGCCAGTTCTTCGTCATACTGCCCGATGGCGTAATCCACAAGTCCGGTGATCGCCTCTTTGCCGGCAGCACTGTTCTCGGACGATCCCGCGTAGCCGCGCTGCATCAGATGGCTGATGGCGTCGGCGACTTCCTCCAGGGGCGGCGCTTCCGCGGTTGGCACGATCGTCTGGATGTGAATGAAGCCCATCGCCAGGATGCTGAAGATGTAGGCCATCACCTCGGGCCGAATGCCGCTCTGCAGCAGACCCGCTGCCTGCATCTGAGCCGTTGACGTGACACCGAGCATGAGCCGGCTCGTGTAACGTGAGACGTCTTGATGGCTGACGAAATCACCCAGGATGCGGTTGTCGCGCGTATACAGCGCTGCCATCAATGGATTGTTTTTCAAGGCCAACAGCGAGTGACGAACGAGGTTGGCGATCTGCCCGCCGTCTGGATCCTGCTCCAGACGACTGGAGAAGTCCGCCAGCAGGCGCTTCATCTCGAAGGCGAGCAACGCGGAGAGCAGCTGCTCCTTGCTCGACCAGATCAAATACAGCGCGCTCTTCGACATGCCCACTTTGCGCGCGATGTCCTCCATCGTCGTTTTGTCGAAGCCATAGTGGACGATGAGCGACGATGCCGCCTCGAGGACGCGGGTCGACTGAACCGAGGGGTCTTTAGGTTTGGACACTCTGACCAAATCTCCGTATTTGGTCAGAGTGTCTTCCTAATCAACAGGTTTGTCAAGGACAGGCGTTTTTGTCCGTCACGTAACCGGATGGGCTGTATGGCCTGCAGATCCTTCAGGCACACGCCCCTTCCAACCCACCTGGCGGCCCCGGAAATAGAAAGAGCCGGCTTCCGCCGGCTCTCATCGTCAGTCAGTCGCCGTTCATGCCCTCAGCGTGGCGCCAACCTCGCGTTCGAGGCGCTTGACGATCTTGTCGCGCAGCTTGGCGACCTCGGCGCCCGAGAGCGTCCGGTCCGGCGCCTGATAGGTCAGGCTGAAGGCCAGGCTCTTCTTGTTCGCGCCGAGCTTGTCGCCGCGATAGACGTCGAAGAGCTTCACCTCGGCCAGGGTTGCGCCGCCGGTCTGCTTGATCAGGGCCTCGACCCTATCGGCAGGCACCTCGTCATCGAGCAGCACGGCCAGGTCTTCCTTGACCGGCGGATACTCGGGGATCGGCACGAGCGTGAAGCGCTCATCGACGCGCCCAAGCAGCGCGGCCAGATCGAGCTCGGCCGCCACCACAGGCACATCCGGCAGATCGAAGGCCGCGCGCACTTCCGGGTAGAGCTCACCCAGCCAGCCATAGGTGACGTCGCCGATTTTCAGTTCGGCCGTCCGGCCTGGCATGAACGTGGGATGCGTGGACGGCAGGTAGCGGACGCCGGTGACATGCAGCCGGTTCAGCAGTTGTTGCACGACGCCCTTGACGTCGAAGAAGTCAACACCGGCCGATTCGTCAGCGCCCGCCGACCAGTCGTGCTCGGAGCGCGCGCCGGCCAACACGATCGCGACCTTCATCGGCTCATCCGGAACCACGGCGCCTTCACGCGGGTGATAAACCTTGCCGATCTCGTAAAGGGCCACGCGCTCGCGCAGCCGCAGGTTGTGCGCCGCAATGTCGAGCAGACCTGCCAGGAGCGTGCGCCGCATCGCCACGCGCTCGGGCGTGATCGGGTTGAGCAGCGTCACGTAACGGCCCTTGGCCTGCGGGTCGCGCGAGCGGGCTTCGCGTTCGGGGTGAGTCAGGCTGTAGGTCTGCACTTCCATCAGGTCGGCGGCCGCCAGCACGTCGCGCGCCAGTTCCTCGTGCTCGAGCGCCACATTGCGGCGCTGCGTCGGCAGCGGATCCGCGAGCGTGGTCTCGGGGATCCGCTCGTACCCGTACACGCGCGCGATCTCCTCGATCAGATCCGCCCGCCCGATCGCGCCCTCGCCGATGTCGAGCCGGTGATCGGGCGTGGTGGCGGTGATGCGCGAAGAGCGAGAAGCGAGAGGCGAGAGGCGATCGTCATCGCGCGGTAGCGTTCGCTCCTCGCCCTTCGCTTCTCGCTCTTCGACAACTTCGAACTCAAGGCTCCTCAAGATCCTCACGATCTCGTCGGCCGGGATGGCGACGCCGAGCAGGCGTTCGACCTCGGCCGGCGTGATGGTCACTGTGGTCGGGACGGTCGGCTTGGGATACGTGTCGACGAGTTCGGGCGCGATCGTTCCGCCGCCCCAGGCTTGCATCAACTCCAGGCCGCGCAGCACGCCGCGCATCGTCATCGCGGGATGGACGCCGCGCGAGAAGCGATAGCCCGCCTCCGACGAAAGCTTCTGAGCCTGCAAGGTCTTGCGGATGTTGATGAACTCCCAGGCCGCGCCCTCGAGCAGGATGTCGACGGTCGAGTCACCGACCTCGGTCTCGGCGCCGCCCATCACACCGCCCAGAGCCAGCGGGCCTGTCGGATCAGTCACCAGGATCGTGAACGGATCAAGCTTGCGCTCCTGACCGTCCAGGGTCTTCAACGTCTCCCCCGGCTTCGGCAGCCGCGTGATGATCTTGACCTCGCCCTGCGCCCCTCGCTCATCGCTCCTCCGCTTGAGCGCCCCGTAATCGAACGAGTGCAGCGGCTGGCCGACCTCGAGCATGACGTAGTTCGTGGCATCGACGATGTTGCTGATCGCGCGGACGCCGGCCAGGCGCAGGCGGCGCTGCACCTCGTACGGGCTCGGCTTGATGGTGACGCCCGTGATCAGGCCGGCGACGAAGCGCGGGTTGAGATCCGGGTTCGTGATCTCGATGTTGACGAACGCGCCTGGCGCATCGCCGGGCAGAGTCGTGGGCAGCGGCTTGAGCGGCAGCGGGCGCAGCGGCTTGCCGGTCAGCGCCGCGACTTCGCGCGCGATGCCGTAGATGTTCGTGTTGCGCGCCATGTTCGGGTTGGTCTTGACGGTCAAGACCACGTCGCCGATGTAGTCGGCCAGCGGCACGCCGACGGGCGCGTCGTCGGGCAGGATGATGATGCCGTCATGCTCGTCGGAGATGCCGAGTTCCTTGTCGGAGCAGACCATCGAGTACGACTCGACGCCGCGGATCTTGGCGCGTTTGAGCGTCATCAACTCCCAGCCGGGCTTGTGTCCGTCATAGAGCACGGCGCCTTCGCGGGCGTACGCGACCTTGATCGGCTTCGGCAGCGGCCCCGACCCCTTGAGATGGAAGATGTTCGGCGCGCCCGTGAGCACGGTTTGCTCGACGCCCGAGCCGTCGTCCAGACGCAACAGGGTCAGGCGATCGGCGTTGGGGTGCGAACCGACTTCAAGGATCTGGGCGACCACGATCTTGTCGGGCGCCCAGCCGATGCCCTGGGTCTTGAACTCCTGCTTTTCACCGGCCGCGCGTTGCGGCATCGGCTTGCCGACGTATTCGATCTCCTCGACCTCGAGCCCGCCGAACGTCAACGTGTACGCCAGTTCTTCGGGCGTCAGGTCGATGTCGACGTAGTCTTTCAACCAACTGATCGGTACTCGCATATCCATCCTCCAAACTCTTGTTCTGACCGCAGACGGCGGACCGCAGACGGCAGACGTTCGGGCGGGGGCGCCAACGGAAGGCCGCATGTTCTGCGGTCCGCGGTCGACCCCCTCAGGGCGGCGTCACCTGCAATGTTCCGATGACGACGTGATCGTTCTCGCCGGCCGCTAGACGCTGGCCGGTCGTCAGGTCATACAGGACCGCCCAGACTTCGTACTGGCCCGGCGCCGTGTCAGGCGGGATCGGCACGGCGTGAGCGTCTGGCACCAGTTCGCCGACGATCCACTCGTCGGTGAACCGCGGGTTGGGCCAGTCGATTGGCGCCACCGGCCTGCCGTCATGCTGGGCGACGAGCCGAAGCCCTTCCGCGCCGACCCCGATCACGTGCACGGCCGACGTGTACTGCACGGTCGTCGGTCGACGCAGCCGCCAGGTCGTCGTCACGCGCCAGGTCTCGCCGGCCCGCGCTTCGAAACCCGCGACGCTCACCTCCACCAACTCGGCGACGTCACCGAAGCGCCCGTACATCGGCCGGCCGGTCAGCAGGGCATCGACATTCCATGGATCCCAGGCCGCGGCCGGTGCAAACGTCATCAGCCCGACCACTGTCGCGCCCAGGCCCAGGCCCGCGACGACGCCCAGGTCGACGGGTCGAAGGCTCAAGGTCGTCGGCCAGAGCCGCGCCGCCACCAGCAATGCCAACATGATCGGCGGCGCGTACAGATCCCAGTCGACATCCATACCGAAGTCGGCGTTCCACAACACGACGAACGCCAGGCTACCCATCACGATCAAGGCCCAGAAGCCGGCCAGCGCCTGGCGACGGAGCCGCCACCAGCCTGCCAGGCCGCCGATGGTCAACAGCGGAAGCCAGGGGCCGGCGCGCAGGAGGAGGTTGGCGATCTCCCACAGGTGCCAGCCCGATAGCATCGTGTATCGCTCGGTCAACACGCTCGACGCGTCCCACGGCACGAACATGCGCCGGTCACCGCCGCCGAGGATGTCGCCCACGAGCGTGTCGTAGACGCGATCCTGATTCAGCAGGACGACTGCCGCCATGAGCACGACAGGCGCGGCCGCCAGGGCCAGGACGCCGATCCCGCGCAGCGGCCCTGCGCGTCGAAAAACGGCAGCTGCCACCACCAGCAGCGACGGCCCGAGCAGCAGCAACTGCCCGTGCGCGGCCACCGCCAATCCGAACAAGATCGCCGCCGGCCAGGCGCGCCGGCCAGCCAGGGCGGCCTCGGCGGCCACCATGTACCAGGTCGCCAGCGCCAGCGGCAGGGCCATGGTCTCCACGTAGCCAAAGAAGACCAGCGTTGCCCCAGCCAGCACGGCGCCTGCCACCAGCAGGGCCGCGGCCGGCGGCGCGGTCGAGCGCAGCAGCCTCAGCACGGCGGCGACCCACAGGCCGCCGGCCAGCACCGACACAACCGCCGCGGCCGCCGCGGGCGGCCAGCCCGCTGGCGCCAGGGCGCCGTCACTCAACGAAAACGCCGCTGTGCTGAGCGGCTGGCTGGTCACGAACCAGCGCTCGTCGCGCAGCATGATCAGGTACTTGAAAGCGTCGCCGCGGCTCGCTTCGACGCGCCAGAACCAGAACACGGCCATGGCCGCCACGACGATCCCGACAGCGGCGGCGGCTGACGGACGCCCCAACCACTCGCTGCAGCGAGACCACCAGCCCCGGCGCGCCCCGAGCCAACCCAGGCCGGCGCCCAACATCCCGAGCGCCAGCGGCGCCCAACCGACGCTGCCTGTCTGCGGCCCCGCGCCCCAGACCCAGGGCGAGGCCGCGACGTGCCGGATCGGGTTCGGACCGTAGGCCTGGGTCAACGCGGCGTCGATGCCGGACCCATACGCGAACACAAGACCGGCGCAGGCGGCATACAGCCAGACGATGCTGCGCGTCAGGGACATTGACCTAGAACTGCTCCAGGAACCTCAAGTCATTCTGCATGAAGTAGCGGATGTCGGTGATGCGATGCGACAGCATCAGCACCCGCTGCGGCCCCATGCCGAAGGCGAAGCCCGAGACCTTGTCAGGGTCGTAGCCGCCGTTGCGCAGCACGGTCGGGTGGACCATGCCGCAGCCCAGGATCTCGAGCCAGCCGCTGTGCTTGCACACCGCGCAGCCCTTGCCGACGCAGACGAAACACTCCACGTCCATCTCGGCCGACGGCTCCGTGAACGGGAAGTAGTCGGCGCGGAAGCGCGTGCGCACATCGGCGCCGAAGACGCGCCGGGCCATGTCGGTCAGCGTGCCCTTCAGGTCGCTCATGCGGATGCCGGGGCCGACCACGATGCCCTCGATCTGCAGGAATTGGATCTCGGAGCGCGACGTGATCTGCTCGTAGCGGTAGCAGATGCCCGGCAGGATCGCGCGCACCGGGTTCGGCGCGCTGGCACGCATCGCGTGGATCTGGCCCGGCGACGTGTGCGTGCGCAGCACGACGTTGGGCTCGCTCGTGTAGAACGTGTCCTGCATGTCGCGCGCGGGATGGTCCTTCGGGAAGTTGAGCAACTCGAAGTTGTTGGCGTCGGTCTCGACGTCGCCCGAGCGATAGATCTGGAAGCCCATGTCGCCGAAGACCGAGTACAGGCGCCGCAGCGCGACGGTGTTCGGGTGCAGGCGCCCCGACGGCGACGGTCGGCCGGGCAGGGTCACATCGACGGCGTCGCGTTCGGCGGCCTGGGCGAGCTCCGACTGGCGCATGGCCTCAGACCGTTCGGCGAAAGCGGCCTCGAGCGCGCGCTTGACTTCGTTGGCGCGCTTTCCGGCTGCGGGCTTCTCCGATGCGGGCAGCGCGCCCAGGCCCGACATCAGTTCGGCGAGTGGCGCGTTGCGGCCCAGGTGCTTGATGCGCCAGTTTTCGAGGGCCTCGCGATCATTGGCCACCGCGAGCTGCGCCAGGCCTTCGCGTTCGAGCGTGTTGAGTTGATCGAGCATCGCCACCTTCTCCCGGCATCGCCTGAAACAAAAAATCCCCATCCACATTGGGACGGGGATCAGAGATCCACGCGGTGCCACCCAATTTGACGGCGCATGCGCCGCCCACTTCTCGCCGGCCATCACCGGCTGCCACGATAACGCCTGGCGGGCGAGGACAGTTAGTGTCACTGACCCTTGGTCAGTGGGTTCGCCGTCCTGGCTCGGGAGGGAACTTCCGTCGACTTCTTCCGGAGCGGGCTCACAGTCCAGGCCCACTCTCCCTGATCGGTTTCGCCGGCGTACTTTCCTCCGTCGTCGCCTGTGCCGGCATTATACGGCGGTTCCAGGGAGGAGGGAAGAGGGAGGCGAGGAGCGAGGGGCGAGGAGCGAGGGGCGAGTGTTACCGCGCGGCAGCGTTCGCCCCTCGCCCCTCGCTCTTCGCCCCTCGCTCTTCGCCCCTCGCCCCTCGCTCCTCGCTCTTCGCCCCTCGCTCCTCGCCCTATGACGCCCGCTCTCGCGCTCCCCCGTTCCCGCCGTTCCTCGAGGCCAGTCCCCAGCGCGCCTCGGTGGCCAGGAGGCCGCCAAAGCCCGCGGAGTCCGCCGATAGGACACGGCTGGGCGCGAAGTATTCGAAGTCGAAACTCACCGCATCGCCGGCGGCTTTGCCCGGGATCGGCATGAGGCGGGCGCTGAGCGGTTTGTCGAGCCGGACGGCCAGGGCCGCAACATCCGCGAGGATCGCCGCGATCTGGGTGGGCGTGGTGTCGCCGGGGAGCGGTACGGTGTCGAGGCCGGTGCCGCAGACCGCCGAGTACAGCAACAGATCGTTGAGACGCAGGCTGCCGTCGCTGGCGCGCTTCGCGAGGACCGAGTCCTCGAGCACCGGCAGGAACAGGCCGTTGTAGCCGCTGCGCACAAAGGCCGCTCGATCGAGCGCCTCGGTCAGCAACGCCGCCGCCGCCAGGCTCCCGGCCCGGCCGACCGGCGCGCCACTGAGGAACTCGAGCGCCGTGCCGACTGAACGATCGGCTGTCGGATACTGCGCCAGGGCGAAGTCAAAGCCGAAGAAATGCGCGCGGCGCTTTTTGCCCCAGGCGCGTACCAGACGATCCAGCCGCCCGGCTTCATTCTGGACGGACTCGATCAAGGCCTGACGGGCCTGCTCGAGCGTGCCGGCGTTGGCGGTGGCCATCACGGCCAGCGGCGCCGCCTCGACCCCGATAGCCAGGCCAAACGCGCCAGAGCGCCAGTCGAGCGCATGCCCGTCGAGGCCATCGGGCGCCGGCGCATAGGCCGCGGGCAGGAAGGGCACATAGGCCGGCACTCGTGCGAGCGCCGCGAAGCGCAGGTTGCCGAAGCCATCCGGCGTGAGGGTCGAACAACGGACGATGGCCTCAGCGCCGAGCAAGAGCGCCTCACGATCGATGCGGTGGGCGTCGGGCGTCAGGCGCAGCGTGGCGAAGATCGTGCTTGTCGCGCCGAGGGCATCCGGGATCGCGGCGGCCAGCGTCGGGTCGTCGCCCGGTCGCCACGGGCCGAGGCTGGCATAGCCGAAGCCCGCCACGAAGCAGGCATCCTCGAGGCGTTGAGCCAATGCCGGCAGCGCGGCAGCGCCTCCGTTGAACCAGGTGGCTACCGGCGGAGTCGCCAGGCGCAACGTTTGGACCTCGATGCCGGCGTCGACCAGCGTGTGCCGAAGCTCACTCAATGCCTGCGCCGCTCCGCGCACCCGATCGAGCTGCACGGGATCCTCAGGGCTCAAGAAGGCGGTCAGGGTGCGGATGCGGAGTGGCATGGCGGCAGTACCTTTTTGTTGAGTGATGTCGACAGCAGACGGCAGACGGCAGACCGCGGACCGCGGAACCGTCAGCCGAAAGAGTCGAATGATCATCCGACCTTTGTCAGTCGTCCGGAGGCAGAACCGCGCGCCGGTTCTGCGGTCTCGACAGCCTCACGGTTTCGGCGGCCAGATATCCTCGACGCGGCCCTGGTCGACAAGATGCCGCAGCAGGAACTCGTTGTCGAACAGCCACCAGGCCACGCGATCGCGCCAGCCGGCCAGGCGCGGCACGAGCGGATCGCCCCCCGGTGGCGTGATCTCGACGCTCTGCAACGGCGTCGACGCGCCCGTCGCCCAATCAAGCTGTTCCAGCTGCAACGTCAGCTGGCCATCGGCCCCGGCGCTCACCGTGAACACCATCGGCCCGGCCGTGTCGCTGCGCCAGGCCCAGACGGCTTCACCTTTCTGCAGCACTCCCGTGCGCGCATAGGTCGACTCAAGCGGTAATCGCGCGCCAAACTCGTAGCGCCAGGTCACGGCGCCGGTGGCCGCATCCAGGCTGAGGAGCGCTTCAGCGGAGGAAGCCTTAGCACCCGTCTCACGAGCGATCACCTGGCCTTCTCGCGTGAGCAGCGGCAGCAGCAGCCGATCCGGTGTCGGCACCAGACGTGTGAGCTGCCCGGTCTCGGCGTCTAGGCGGAGGATGCCGCCGCCGGTCGTGCTGGGCAGGAACAGCGCTCCAGCGCCCACCTGCCCACGATAGTTGAAGCCGTCGCCGGCTTCGTCATCGATCGTGGTCGACCAGTTCGACGACAGGTTCGCGATGTCGTAACTCTGGACACACAAAGCCTTGCGCCCGAGGAAGACGTAGAAGACATCGTTCGAGAGGCGCACGAACTGGGTTCGCGGTTGCACGCCCACCGGCGCGCCGCTTTCCTTGCACTGCGGCGTGAAGTCGCGCGCCTCGCCGGTGTCGGGGTCGATCATGCGCGCCGCGCCGACGCCGGCCTGGAGTTCGTCGTACACGGCGATGATCGGGCCGAGGTCGAAGAAGCCCAGGGGCGTCTTCTGCAACGTCAGGCTCCAACGCGGGATCCCCGTCGCTGTATCGACGCCGGTCATGACGTTGTCCGCCGTGACGATGACCGCGAGGTCGCCGGCCAACTGCAAACAGGCGCGCAGGTTGCAGCTCGCGAGGCCGGCTTTCAGCGGCAGCGTCCACGCCTCAGCGCCGTCGGCACGCGCGAAGGCACGCAGCACTGTGTCGTCCATGATGATGCTGTGAGTGGGCGTGTTCAAGAGCGGCGAGTCTCCGCCTGCGCGGGTGAGATCGCCGACGGCCCAGCGCAACTGCGCGCTGGCGGCGTCGAGGGCGAGCAGCCGAAGATGGCGCGTCCGCTGATCATTCGAGGTCGCGCGCGCCACCATCATCATGTCCACTGCGGGTTCGACGCCCGCGGCCAGCGTGAGGCGCGAGACCGAGTCGTAACGCTCCGTGTCGATGGCCTGCAGCACGGCCGTGACCGTCGCGTTGACCGCCGCCGTGTCGAGCGTCGGCGCCGGAGCGGTGCCGGCCGGGGTGTCGTTCGCGGCGACCGTCGTGTTCGCCACGGCCGTCGGCGTCGGAGCAGGACGAGACGTGAAGAGGGTCGCCAGCAGCGCGCCAAGGCCGATCAACAGCGCGACGGCGATCACGCCAGCAGCCACTCGAGCGCCCGGCGGACTTCGTCGCCAGAGTTGCACGATCTTTTGCGCGGCGGGCCGCGCAACCGCCGCGTCCGCTGCCGGTGAAAGAGAGGTTGGCGACAGGGTCGCCAGCGCCGTGGCGGGTGGCAGTATGCCGGTGCCGGCCGGCACGGCGTAGGGCGTCGGCGGCGTGATCGGCGCGACAAGCCACTCGGGCAGCGGCGCGCCCGTCGCGACAGCATCAACCGCCAGCCGCAGGTGCGCGGCGGTGGGAAGTCGCTCGTTAGGATCCTTGGCCATCGCGCACAGGATGACGGTGTCGCAGCCCGCCGGGAGATCCGGCCGCACGGCGCTGAGTCGCGGAGCCGGTTCGGTCACGTGGCGCAGCGCCATGCCGATCGGCGTGGCAGCTTCGTACGGCAGCCGACCGCTCAGCATCTGGTACACCATGGCGCCCAGCGCGTACACATCCGAGCGCCCATCGATGAGGCGTTCACCGCGAGCCTGCTCGGGGCTCATGTACGCGGGCGTGCCGAAGACGCCCGTCGCCGTCAACGAGGACGCGTCGTCCGCCAGGCGCGCGATGCCGAAGTCGGCGATGTAGGGTTCGTTGTCGGCGTCGAAGAGGATGTTGCCCGGCTTCAGGTCGCGGTGTACCACGCCCGAGGCATGCGCGCGATCGAGGGCCGGCGCGAGCCGGGTCAGGATGCGCGAGACCTCGGTCAGGGAAAGCGGCCCGGCGGCAAGCCTGTCGGCCAGCGACCCGCCCGTCATCAACCGCATGACGATGAAGGGCTGACCGTCACTCTCGCCGACGTCATGGACGGGCACGATGGCGACATGCTCGAGCGCGGCGATGGTCTGCGCCTCGCGCTCGAAGCGCGCGCGGAAGGTCGGGTCGTGAAGCAGCTCGCGCGGCAGCACCTTGATCGCGACGTCGCGCTTGAAGGCCGGATCGAAGGCGCGATAGACCGTGGCCATCCCGCCTCGCCCGATCTCCCCCCGGATTTCGTAACGCCCGAAGTGTCCCGCCTCCACGGTTGACATTGTAGCCGCGGCGCCACGTCGGCCAGGTAGGTATTAATCCCGAGCAGGTCGCTGAGCGAGAGCCTTCGTCTACACCGTCACCGCCACTGCGGCCGATACAGGTCCACGATCTCGACCGGCAAGGTACGCCAGCTTTGCAGGCCGTCCGAGTTGAAGGTCGTTTCGAGCACCAGGCTGTGACGCGTGAGATCGGGATCTTGATCGAAAACGAAATTGCCGAGCGCATAAGCGGCAAGACCGCCATCGAGCGCTTCGACGGGTTGTGCGACGTGCGGATGGTTGCCGACGACGAGATCGGCGCCCGCGTCGATCATGCGGCGAGCCCAGCGTCGTTGATCCGCTGACGGCGTTGGGTCGTATTCGACGCCCCAGTGGACGAGGACGACGACGACGTCCGCCGAGTCGCGCGCGTCCGCGATGTCGCGCAGCAGTTGTTGCAGATGGTCGTCGGAGAGTGGCGCCGTTCCAGGTGCAGTGTCGCTCGCCCACGCAAAGTCGCCCACGGCTGACACGGCCAGGAAGGCCAGGCGCAGCCCCTTTCGTTCGACGACGACGGCCCTGCGGGCAGCGGCCAGATCCTCACCGGCGCCCACCGGCTCGATCCCGGCTTCGCGCAAAGCCCTGAGACTGTCGATCAGCGTGAGCCCATCGCAGACAAAGCCGAGGCGTCCACAATCCTGGGCGTGGTTGGTCGCCAACGTGATCACGTCGAAGCCCGCGAAGGTCAGGCCCTCGACAGTGCGCGTGGGACCGACGAGGTTGTATTCGGCCTCGGTCGCGCAGGGGGCGGGCGCCGTTCGATCCGACAGCGCGCCGTCCAGGCTGCCGATGGTGAGGTCGGCGGCTCGAAGCACGCCGGCCACGTCGACGTAGGGCACTGTGAAGTCGTCGGCCTCGAGCGCCGCCTGCGCCGGACACCGGCTGGGGTTGATGTCGCCCGTGAAAAGCAGGCTCACGGTTGGCGAGGCGGTGGCATCGCCGTTCAACCCGGCCGAAACGGAGTGACCCGACGTGGCGGTCACCGTGCTGGGCTGTGGCGTTAGCGTGAGCGTCTGGCTCGCCAACGGAACCGTAGCGCTGGCCGTCGACGACGTCACGATCGGCGACGCCTGCGATGGGGTCGCTGACGGGAGCGGCGTCGAGAACGCGCACCCTTGTAATAGCAGGCTGGCGAGGAAGAGCGTGGAACGCGGCTCGGATCTCTTGGAACGTTTCGGCATGATCCGACGGCGAAACGCCTCAACTCGCCGGCGTCAGGAAAGCGCGCAGGGCCCTCGCGGCGGGGCTCAATGAACGTGCCTTCAGCCAGGTCAGGCCGAGCTGGCGACGCAGATCCTGATCCGCGATCTTGAGCGGCTTGATGCCATGCGTGTCGGTCAGGGCAAGCTCCGGCACCAGTGCCACGCCCAGGCCCGCGCCGACGAACTCGAGCGCGCTTTGCATCGCCCCGCCGTCGAGCGCCACCTTGGGCTCGAAGCCCGCCACCGCGCAGGCCGACAGAGTCACCTCGCGCAGTTTATAGCCTTCCGGGAAAAGGATGAAAGGCTCATTGCCCAGGTCGACCAGTCGCACCGACTGGCGTCGCCCCAGGAAGGGATGCTGGGCACTGACGGCAAGGACGTAGCGCTCCTCAAGGAACGGCACGCTCTCGACCGTCGCCGGAAGCACATCTGTGGCGACGATGGCCAGGTCGAGTTTGCCTTCCTCGATCTGTCTCAAGAGCGTTTCGGTGCCCGCCTCGCGCAGCATCACCTCGAGGCCCGGATGCTGCTGCTTGAACTGGGTAAGGCGGGCAGGCAGCACGTGGGTGCTGACCGTGGGCGGGGCGCCCAGACTGGCTCGGCCACGCTTGAGCTCGCCCTGTTCGCGCACATCGTTCTCGGCGGTCTCGACCAGGCTGAGGATCTGACGGGCATAGGGCAGCAAGACCCGCCCTGCATCGGTGAGGCTGACGCGCTTGCCGATGCGGTCAAAGACGAGCACACCTAGTTCGTCTTCGAGCGCCCGGATTTGCTGGCTGACCGCCGGTTGAGCGATGTCGAGCTCGTCTGCAGCTCTCGAGAAGCTCAACACGTCAGAGACGGCCACGAACGCGCGGAGGTGACGTAGGTGCATACCGACTCCTTTGGTGTCACAAGTTATGACAACCTACGTTATTAAGATAATGTTGATATTTATGGTGTAATATTGGTGTAAGCTTAAATATAGGCCCCAACGGGGGTCTCAAAACAAATAACACGATCTTCCGTTTATGTCCGACCAATATCTGGGAATTATACTTCAGGCTTCCGCTTTCAATTAAGTCAGCGCATTCTGATAGATAAAAAGGAGTATGTCGGTTTCAATTATCGATAAGGGCGGGCGATATAGGCCCCTTCGAAGGAGACACACATGGTCCTATCAAGCAACCCGCTGACCAACATTTTGGGTGGTCGGCCACCATTGCCACTGCTCACTCATGAGCAGGAAATTCGTTTTGCGCGCAAAATCTCAGCCGGAAAGCTCGCTCAAAAGAAGCTTGCGCGCAAGGGATTGACCCAGGCCGAACGGCGTGCGCTCCAACTCAAGCTGACCGACGCTGAGATGGCCCGCGAAGCCCTCGTGCTCCATAACCTGCCGCTGGTCATGAGCGTCGCCGGAAGGTTCCGGCATTCCGACCTGGATTATGACGATCTGATCCAGGAAGGCGTCACAGGCTTGATCAAGGCCGCCGAGCGTTACGACCCCAAGCGCGGCACGCGCTTCGGAACGCTCGCGGTGTGGTGGATCCGCCAGGCCATCGGCCGCGCGATCGCCAACACCGGCCGCACCGTCCGTCTGCCTGTCAACCGCGGGTGGAAGGTCGGGCAACTGCGCCGCATCTCGGCCGAACTGGCCCAGCAAATGGGCGACGAACCGCCGCTGGCCGAAGTTGCCCGCCGCGCCGGCGTGACCGTCCAGGCCGCGACCGAGCTGCTGCGCGACGGCCAGCCCACGATCTCGCTCGATGCTCCGCCGGACGACCCGGATGAGCGCAGCGTCATCGAGAGGGTTTCGGACGTTACCGCCGAGGACCCTGAAGCTGTGGTGATCAATGAAGGCCTGCAGCGCATCCTCGAGGAGGCCCTTGGCCGGCTCGAGCAGCGCGAGGCCGAGATCCTGCGCCTGCGCTTCGGCCTGGGCGGCGGCGAGACCAAACCGCTGCGCATGATCGCCCACGAGTGGCGCATGAGCCCTGAAGGCGTCCGCCAGATCAGCCAGCGCGCGATGAACCATCTGCGCTCGATGACCCAGGTGCGTGATCTCGAGGCGTATCTGCACGATTGACGACGGCAGGCGTCTGACCCAGACGAACAGCAACGAACGAACGCCGCAGGTTGTGTGAGACAACCTGCGGCGTTCGTCATTTGTCTGCTGTATGATCGGGCCTGCATGGCCAAACGCACGTATCTTCCCCTGATTGAACGCCATCCCTTGAACGGCGAAACGATCCTGTCGTGCGGAGCGGCGCCGACGCCGTACCTGATCTACGACGGCTATGGCGTGTTCGTCGGCGGGACCGCTGACGCGAGCGTGGTGCGCCGGTTATTGGCCAACGAAACGGTTACGCCCCTTTGCGACACCGATGGCCGCGTCCTCATGGGCGTCTGGGCGATCGACTTCACTGAGGCAAGCCTGGGCCCGCACCACGAAGTTCAGGTGTCGTTCCTGGTCACGCGCCAGGCCGCCGCCCCCGTGAAGGCCGGGCGTCTCGCGCCGGCTGAAGCCATGATCAGGCCGGAGATCCGACTGTTCTGCCACGGGCTCTGGAACAGCACACCCCTGGTCGTGGCCTACAACAGCGAGCATCTCGGCCTGCCCGCGCGGCTGGCAGAACGGCCCGTGACTCGTTCGAACGGCCGCCTGCGCGTGAACGTGCCGGCCGAGACCGGTGGCCCCATCGTGAGCGGCGATGTGGGCATCGGGCGAGCATCGCTGCGGGCGACCCTCGAATTCATGCAACGCCTCGGCTTCGCGCAGGCTCAGCGCGTGGCGAGCCAGCCCTGGGTCGAGATGAAGGTCGTCAACCCCATCGGACGTCGCCCCCACAACGACGCCGCGCAGGCCGCCACCCACAACGCCGTCAACGCCCTGCGTCTCTTCGATCCGAGATCCGACTCACTGACCCTCTCTGGCCCTGACTACACCGGGCTCGACTTTCAGCCGGCCTACATCCAGGTCATGGATGGAATCACGTTCATCTATCTGGATCCAGCCCAAGACGCCTGAGTTCTCTTGATTCGCCCTGCCCTCTGATCTCGCTCCAACACCGCGCTAACAGATCTCTGACGGCCCCTCCCTAGAATCGAGGTATTGCTCTGCCTGCGGGCGGAGACTGATTTCCGCGACTACGCGCACACGCGCAATTGGGAGGGTATTCACATGAGCAAAATCGTCGGTATCGACCTGGGGACGACGAACTCGGTCGTGGCGGTGATGGAAGGCGGAAGCCCAACCGTGATCAGCACGGCCGAGGGTTCGCGCCTGGCCCCGTCCGTGGTGGCGTTCACCAAAAACAATGAGCGCCTCGTCGGCCAGACCGCGAAGCGTCAGGCCGTCATCAACTCCGAAAACACGATCTTCTCGATCAAGCGTTTCATCGGCCGGCGCTTCGACGAGACAGCGACCGAGCGCAAGCTTGTGCCGTATGCGATCGTCGAAGGCCCGCGCGGCGAAGCGCAGGTCAAGCTCTCGGTCAACAACAAGACCTACTCGGCTCAGGAGATCTCGGCCATGATCCTGGCCAAGCTGAAGGCCGACGCCGAGGCGTACCTGGGCGAGCCGGTGACCGAGGCCGTCATCACGGTGCCCGCGTACTTCAACGATGCGCAGCGCCAGGCGACCAAGGACGCCGGTCGCATCGCCGGGCTCGAGGTCAAGCGCATCATCAACGAGCCCACCGCGGCGGCGCTGGCCTACGGCCTTGACAAGAAATCCAACGAAACGATCCTGGTCTTCGACCTGGGCGGCGGCACGTTCGACGTCTCGCTGCTCGAAGTCGGCGAAGGCGTGGTCGAGGTGAAGGCCACCAACGGCGACACGCACCTCGGCGGCGACAACTGGGATGAGCGAGTGCTCAACTGGGCCTCCGACGAGTTCAAGAAGGAACAGGGCATCGACCTGCGCACCGATCGCCAGGCCTTGCAGCGCCTGCGCGAGGCGGCCGAGAAGGCCAAGATCGAGCTCTCGACGTTGAGCGAGACTGAGATCAACCTGCCGTTCATCACGGCCGATGCCAGCGGGCCCAAGCACCTGAACCTGAAACTCTCCCGCGCCAAGTTTGAACAACTGACCACCGACCTTGTTGCGCGGCTGCGCGGCCCGTTCGAGGCCGTGTTGAAGGACGGCGCCGTGGCCGCAAGCAAGATCGACGAGGTCGTGCTGGTGGGAGGCTCGACGCGCATGCCGATGGTCCAGGAGTTGGTCCGCTCACTGACCAACGGCAAGGAGCCGAACAAGAGCGTCAACCCGGATGAAGTCGTGGCGGTGGGTGCCGCGATCCAGGGCGGCGTGCTGGCGGGCGACGTCAAGGACGTGCTGCTCCTCGACGTGACCCCGCTGTCGCTGGGCCTCGAGACGCTGGGCGGCGTGATGACGCCCCTGATCGAGCGCAACACCACGATCCCGGCGCGCAAGAGCCAGGTGTTCTCGACGGCTGACGACAATCAGACGGCGGTGGACATCCACATCCTGCAGGGCGAGCGCCCGATGGCGAACGACAACATGACCCTTGGGCACTTCCGCCTCGACGGCATCCCGACCGCGCCGCGCGGCGTGCCGCAGGTCGAGGTCACGTTCGACATCGACGCGAACGGCATCCTGAACGTGAGCGCCAAGGACAAGGCGACCGGCAAGGAGCAGACCGTCAAGATCACGGCGTCGACGAACCTGAACAAGAACGACGTCGAGCGCATGGTCAACGAGGCGCGCCAGAATGAGGCCGCCGACCGCAAGGTGCGCGAGCTGATCGAAGCCCGCAACCAGGGCGAGGGCCTGGCCTATGCTGCAGAGAAGTCGCTCAAGGACCTTGGCGACAAGGTGCCTGCGAACGACAAGGCGACGATCGAGAAGGCCGTCACCGAGCTGCGCGAAGCCCTCAAGGGCGATGACGTGAGCCAGATCAAGACGCTGACCGAGCAGGTCCAGCAGGCCACGTACGCGCTGAGCCAGCAGCTCTACCAGAGCGGACAGCAGAGCGCCGCGAACGGCGGCAGCGCGGGCCCGACCGGCCGCAGAGATGAAGGTGACGTCGTCGAAGGCGAGTTCCACTCGGCCTGACGTCGGCCCTGCTGACGAACGACGAAGGACGAATGATGAGGGTTGTCTGACACAACCTTCATCATTCGTCCTTCGTCGTTCGTCAGCGGATCAATCCCCCAGGAAGTGGATTCCATCCGGCGCCGCGATCTCGGCTCGCAGGGTCGAGACAGGCCCGGCCGTGACGGTGAGGGCGTCGCCGAGGCCGAGCGTGGAAAGCGCCTGGCGAATCGCTTCGGGTTGCGGATGGACGGCATAGAGGCCGCGCAGCCGACAGCCCAGATCGGGCAGGCGGTCTGCGGGATGGACGCCCGACTCCCACTGGATGAGCGTCGGCACGAGGCCTTCGCCAGGCAGGCTGCCGTCGTCGGGGACCGTGATGCGCCAGCGGAATTCGCCGCGGCTCAGCGACACGATCTCGCCGAGCGGGGCCGCCGCGACGGCCTTATCAAGATCGGGTGTTCGGGCGACCCAATGGATCAGGCGCGGCCGGGCCAGCAGGCGCTGTCGGAGATTGCTGCCGTCGAGGCCAAACCAGCGCGGGCGTTCCGGCTTGGGCAGATCAGGATCGATAGCGATCACTTCAAGGTATCGCCGCTCCCCCAGGCTCAACACCAGGTTGTGGGTGCCCATTGGCTTGTGCTGCCCGCCAGGCTGGGGTCGAACGCCGAGGATACGTTCGACGAAATCGGCGCCCTGTTCAAGGGTATCGGCGGCAACCACGAGGTGATCGAGCTCGGCCTGGAGCGACATGGGCGGATTATCTCACTCTTGGAGGCGTCAGGCGTCGGGCCTCAGGCGTCAGTGCACCTACCGGCGTTAGCGCGGCAGAGTCACTGACGCCTGAGGCCCGACGCCTGACGCCTCTAACGCCTATTGCTGGGTACAATCAGCCAATGCCGCTTGACCTGACGCGCATCCGCGCTCTGCTGTTCGACGTCGACGGGACTCTGGCCGACACAGACGACCAGATGATCTCGAGCTTCGACACGCGAGTCGGATGGCTCCGTCGCTTTTTCCCCAAGCGGGACGCCCGGCCCTTTTTGCGCTGGGCGTTGACCACGGCGATCGCGCCGGTCAACACCTTGATCGGCATCCCCGATTTGCTGCACATCGATCAGCCGCTGATCGTGGCCGCGAACTGGACCTCGGACCGCATCTTCCGCAGCGGGCCTGGCCACTTCACACTGATGGAGGGCGTGGTCGAGATGCTGACGCATGTGCGCGAGCGGTTCCCGCTGGGCATCGTTTCAGCCCGCTCAGAGCGGGCCACGCTGAACTTCCTGCGGCAGTATCAACTCGAAGAGCACTTCACGGTCATCGCTCATGCGCAAAGCGCGCTGTACACCAAGCCGCATCCGCACCCGGTTCTATGGTGCGCGGAAAAGCTCGGTGTGCCGGTCGAATCCTGCCTGATGATCGGGGACACCTCTGTCGATATTCAGTGCGCGAGGCGCGCTGGGGCGCAAAGTGTCGGTGTTTTGTGCGGATTCGGGGGGCGGTTGTCGCTGGAGCGGGCCGGGGCGGATGCGCTTCTTGAGCACACCTCACAGTTGACGCAGCTTCTTTCCGGCCAAAGCGTATCTTGAAAATCCTCGGTCCGTCTGTACAATACCCGCACGCCAGATGGCGCAACGAACTGCGCCGATCACACACAAGGAGAGAGGCCCGATGAAAAACTTCCGCATTTTGGGCGGGGTGATGGCCGTCACATTAGCGATCGCCGCGTGTGCGCCGGCCGCCACCCCCACATCCGCGCCGGCTGAGCCGACCGCGGCGCCCGAAGCCACCGAGGCTCCGGCCAGCGGCCTGCCCGATCTGGGCGGCAAGACGATCAAGATCGCCGTCGAGAACGCCTACAACCCGTTCAACTTCATCGACGAGTCGACCGGCCAGGGCGTCGGCTACGACTACGACTTCTTCAATGAAGCCTGCAAGCGCCTGAACTGCAAGACCGAGTTCGTGACCACCAGCTGGGACGCCATCGTGGCCGTCATGGGCGGCACGGGCCAGCCCGAGTTCGACGTCGCCGCCGACGGCATCACGATCACCGAAGAGCGTGCTCAGCACATCGACTTCTCGACGCCGTTCATCCAGCTCAAGCAGATGCTGCTGGTGCGCGCTGACGAGAGCCGCTTCACCGATGCCGAGTCGCTCAAGAACGTCGCCGATTTCAAGGTCGGTGCCCAGCCCGGAACGACTAACTTCGACCTGGCCGTCGAGACGTTCGGCGAGGACAAAGTCGTTTCCTACGACCAGTACGGTCTGATCGTGCAGGCCCTGATCAACGGCGACATCGATGCCACCATGATGGACAACGTGGCGGGCCTTGGCTACATCGGCGCCAATCCCGACAAGCTCAAGATGGTCGGCGAGCCGCTCTCGGATGAGAAGCTCGGCTTCGTCTTCCCGAAGGGCAGCGACCTGCTCGCGCCCTTCAACGCCGTGATCGCCGACATGGAAGCCGACGGCACGCTGACCAAGATCTACGACAAGTGGTTCAAGACCGAGTAATGGGTCAAGACACCTCAAGTCGCCAGATCTGATTGCCTGAAAGAGACGGGCACGCGTCGACGCGTGCCCGTCTCTTTATGAATTGCAGGGGAGATTGCCGTGTCGGATTTTCAGAAGAACCCCGAGGTCGTGATCAGCCCGGCCAGTGGCGCGATCGTCAGCCCGCTCTCCGCGCGACTCGAGAAGTTGCCGTGGTGGCTGCTGGCGGTCGTGGTGGCCGGCCTGGTCGCCCTGTTCTTCATCCTGACCGACGCACAAATGACGCGCGTCTTTTTCGCCGTCGCCGGATATGTCCCGTTTGATCCGGCCCAACCCGACACCACCGGAGCCTGGACGATCCTCTCGCGGGGCATCGGGATCACGCTTCGGACGGCCCTCTCGGCGTACTTGCTGGCGGTGACGATCGGTCTGTTCGTAGGTCTGGCGCGCGTGTCGTCGAACGCGATCATGACCAACCTCGCCTCGCTCTATGTCGAAATCATCCGCGGCGTTCCGATCCTCGTGTTGCTGCTCTACATCGCCTTTGTCGTCGTGCCGATCGTGGCCGGAGCGCTTGGCCTTTCCACCCGCGACTTTCCCAACGAGATCCGCGTGATCGTGGGCCTCGGCATCGCCTACGGCGCCTTCGAAAGCGAGATCTTCCGTGCCGGCATCCAATCGATCGAACGCGGCCAGATGGAAGCGGCACGGGCGCTGGGCATGAACTACTTCCAGGCCATGCGACACGTGATCCTGCCGCAGGCCATCCGCCGCGTGCTGCCGGCCCTCGGCAACGACTTCATCGCCATGCTCAAAGACTCGTCGTTGGTGTCGGTGCTCGGCGTGTCGGACATCACGCAACTGGCCAAGCTTTACGCGTCGAGCACGTTCTTGTTCTTCCAAACCTACAGCCTGCTGGCGTTGATCTACCTGACGCTGACGATCACGCTCTCGCGCGGTGTGCAGTACCTCGAGCGGCGGCTGTCGCAGGATCGGAGATAGGCCATGAGCGACGACATTATCGTCATCGAGCATCTCGTCAAACAGTTCAAGGCCCTGCGCGCCGTCGACGATGTCAGCCTGCGCGTCGGCCGCGGCAAGGTGCTGGTCATCATCGGCCCGTCGGGCTCCGGCAAGAGCACGGTGCTGCGCTGCATCAACCACCTCGAGACTCCGACCTCCGGCAACATCGTGGTCGACGGGATCCACCTCGACGGCAAGGCCGCGCACATCAATGAGGTGCGCGCCGAAGTCGGCATGGTCTTCCAGCAGTTCAACCTCTTCCCGCACCTGACGGTGATGGACAACATCTGCCTGGCGCAGCGCGTCGTCCGCAAACGCCCGGCTGACGAGTACAAAAAGGTCGCGCTCCAGCAACTGGAACGGGTCGGCATCCCGGAGAAGGCGGGCGCCTACCCCTCGCAGCTCTCGGGCGGCCAGCAGCAGCGCGTGGCCATCGCGCGCGCCCTGGCCATGAACCCCAAGATCATGCTCTTCGACGAGCCCACCTCGGCGCTCGACCCCGAGATGATCAAGGAAGTGCTCGACGTCATGCAGGACCTGGCGCGCTCGGGCATGACCATGGTCTGCGTGACCCACGAAATGGGTTTCGCGCGCAACGCCGCCGACGAGATCGTGTTCATGGACAAGGGCAAGATCGTCGAGCAAGGCGACCCCGAGACGTTCTACAACAACCCGCGCGAGGAGCGCACTCGAGCGTTCCTGAGCCAGATTTTGCATTGAAGCGACACCGGCTTTTTGTACGCGGATATCGCGGATCGTAGCGGATGGCGCAGATCAGATGAGTTTCTGATCTGCGCCATCCGTCTTTATCAGCGTCATCCGCGTACGGCAGCCCACTAAGGCGAGTCAAACACGACCCGTGATACAGTAGACCCGTGAAGTTTTACGAACTGTTGGATGTCTCGCCGTTCGCCACGGCGGAGGAGATCAAGACCGCATACCGCATCCAGGTCCATCTGCATCACCCGGACCGTCTGCGGCAGGCGAACGACTCGGTGCGCCTGTACGCCGAGGACAGGCTCAAGAAGATCAACGAGGCTTACGCCACGTTGAGTGATCCCCAGAAGCGCGCCACCTACGACGCCATCCACCTCAAACCGAAGCGCGGCCGAGACGCGACGGGGCCGATCTGGCGCCCGGATGACGACGAAGCGCGCGCGGCCGAGTACCCCGAGTATTACGGCGATCGCAAAACGGGCAGCCGGCGGCGCCGTCGCAAGGACGCTGACGAATGGATGCGCCAGGAGGCCGAGGCGCGCAAGACCGAGGAGTTCATGGAACGCCAGCGGCGCGCGGCCGAGGAGGCTGAGCGCAAGCGCCGCGAAGACGAGGAGAGCGCGCGTCACGCCGCGCGCAATCGTTATCCTCGCTCGGCCGTGCATGGCAACCTGCTCGTCTGCACGCTGGCGCCCAACGCTTCGCTGGAGCTCGTGCGTGTGCCGGCGGGCGAGTTTCTGATGGGCAGCGACCCCGCGCGCGATCATCATGCGCAGGCCGTCGAGCGGCCTCAACATCGCGTGCGCCTCTCGGAATACTTCATCTCTAGAGCGCCGATCACCTGGCAGGCCTTCGCGCGGTTTCGCACAGCTCTGCGCCTCGACGGCCCTGCGGTGCCGGCCGGCCATGAACTGCATCCGGTCACTCAGGTCTCGTGGGACGACGCCGTGGCGTTCTGCAACTGGCTGAGCGGGCCGGGTTGGAAGTACCGGCTGCCGACCGAGGCCGAATGGGAGAAAGCGGCGCGCGGCTCGAACGCCCAGTTGTTTCCGTGGGGAGACGTCTGGGGCGGCGATCGAGCCAACGTCGACCATACGCACACCGGCACGACGCCTGTCGGCGCCTATTCGCCGGCCGGCGACAGCCCGTATGGCCTGCAGGACACGATCGGCAACGTCTGGGAGTGGTGTCAGGACTGGTACGACGCCGACACTTATGCGAACAACCAGGTCATCCAGGATCCGATCGGCCCGACCGTCGGCGACGGCGCCGTCATCCGCGGCGGCGCGTTCGACTCGCCGCGCAAACACGCGCGGGCCGCGACCCGCAACTGGGATTACCCATTCAAGCGCCGCGCCAATGTCGGCTTCCGTGTCGTCGGCCAGGCCGTAATCGACGGATAAGGCGGCGAAGCGACGAATGGCGCAGGACGAAGGCAGAGCGGCCGTTCACCTACGACCTTCGGGTTTCATCATCGCTCGATCAACTGCCCGATCTCAAGCATGTCGTCGACACCGCCAGGGGCAGGCAGCCGCTCCAGACTGGGATAGCGATACACGCCGACCAGCACCGGGTACGCGCCCGGCCCGCTTTCTGCCGGAAGCGCCAAGACCACCTCATCGACCACGACCTCGTCGTCGCCCCATGCGGTGACAGGATAGACCGCCCGACCCAGGACGCGATCGACTTGAGTCGCCAGGGTCACGCCATCCGGCTTCATGACGTGGACGAACAGCGTGTAGGTGTCCTCGCTCATCGGTTCCACGCGTCGCCAATACAGGCGGAGTTTCACCGTTTCGCCATGGACGACGCCTGTCGGAAAATCGGCGCCGATCAGTTCGAGTCCCCCGACGCGCGCGCCGATCGGCCGCGAAGGAGCGACCCGCAAGGCGGCCGCGCCCGACAGAACGAAGTCGGGCCGGCGCACGCCACCGGGATCGACGCGATAGAGCCTGAAGCCCATCCGCTCGTGGTCGACAGGCGTCGCCGGTTGATAGAGGTTGAGCGTCGCGTAGGCGCCGAGCTGCGCCGCCTCGGCCTCGGTGCACAGAATCAGGGCGGGGCCGGGCAGCGTGTAAAGGCGTCGCGCCACCTCCTCGAGTTGCACGAAAGCGAAGACGCGCCCCTGCATGGTGGCATACGCCTCCCAGATGTAAGGCACGCCAAAACCCGCAAGCATCGCGTCTGAATAGACGATGTCGAAGCGCGCGCCGGGATCGACCCCGGCCATCTCCTGGGCATACGCCTCAACCTGGCCGCCATCTCCGCGCGCGGCCACCTGGAAGCCGTAGAACCCAACCAGGCCCTGCAGCGGGAGAGCCGCTGCCGCCAGGCTCACGACCAGCGGCGCCAGACGCCACGAAGGCCAGCGAGCCGCGACCCACTTGCAGGCGACGGCCACCGCCGCGCCCATGCCGCAACTTAGCAACACGGTCATGTACGACGTAAAGCGCACCGGGTCAAGGATGCCGAAGTGCGCGCTGAACCACGGCACGATCAGATGTGGAAGGGTCGCCACCGCGACGAGGATCTTGTCGCGACGTGGCAGCGTGATCAGGCCGAGCAGGGCCCACGTCACGGCGATGAGCGGCAAGCCGAGCAACGGCGCCAGGGTCTCGTCACCGCCAAGCACGCCAGCCGTCTGACGCCCGATCTGCAGAGCGAGCCGGGTCAGATTGAGGACATACGTCTGGAGCGTCGGCTGAGACTCCCACAGGTAGCCGCGCGCCTGCAGTTGCGTGACCGTGTTCGCTCGAAAGAATAGGTTGTGGACGATCACGGGCATCGAGAATGCGAGCACGATCAGACCCGCGCCGATCATCAAGCCCCACCAGCCGCGGCGCAACGGCGGCGACGTCCAGGCCCTCGACGCGAACCAGAGCCCGGCGCCTGCGAGCGGGATGGCCGCGGCGAGGTTGGCCTGCAGAGCCAACCCTGCCGCCCCGGCCGCCGCCAGCCACCAACCGCCGCGGCCGCGCTCGAGCGCCTCGACCAGCCACCACAAGAACAGGCCGACGAAGAAGGGCATCATGGTAGTGGCCGCGCCAAGATGGCTGCTGAGCACGATCAGATGCGGGTTTGTGGCGATCAAGGCCGCTGCCACGCTGGCCGCGATCCAACTGCCCGTCAGGCGGCGCGCCAGCATGTACACGACCGCCACGAGCAGCGTCCCCGTGATCAACAGCAAAGTCCTCCCCAACAGCGGATCGGTGACGCCAAGTTTGTAAAGCGCGGCCATCCAGTACACGAAGTAGGGGCCGGTGTAGGCGTCGGTGCCCGTGAGCGGCCAGATCTCGCCGCGGGCGACGTGCATGGCCAGCGTGGCCTGGTTGGTCTCATCGCCCGGGCGTGGGATGGTGCGCCAGTAGGGCCAGCGGATCGCCAATGCGACGACGGTCAGCAGCAGGACCCAGGCAGCCTCACGCCAGCGGGGTCGAGGGGAGGCCGCAGACAGTGGACCGCGGACCGCAGTCTCTTCGGCCAAAGGGGGCGAATCCGATCCATCTTGCGCAACAACCAAATGGCGTGAGGCCTGCGACCTCGAAAGCCATTGACTGCGATCAACAATTGACATACGCACACCGATATCCGACTCCGGCATCAGCCCATCCATCGATCGAGTCGGCGTACGCGCTGGGTCAAGAGCGGCCGCGGCGACTCAGGTATGAGTGCCAGAGCAGTCGCGCTCCCGTGGCACGATGCGGCCGCCAGTTCTCGGCCAGGGCGGTCAACTCTACGAAGGTCGGCCGAGCCGGGAGGCCATAGACCTCCTGGGCGGCCACGGCCAGCGCGACGTCGCCGTGCGGCCAGGCGTCGGGCCTGAGCAGCACCATCAACAGATACACATCCGCCGTCCACGGGCCGATGCCTTTGAGCGCCACCAGTTGCTGCCGGACGGCGTCATCGTCAAGGTGCTCGAGCGCATGGGGATCGAATCGCCGATCCAGGATGGCCTGAGCCAATTCACGCGCGTAGCCGGCCTTCTGCCGGCTGAAGCCGATGCGCTTCATCTCGGCGTCGTCGAAGCGCAGGACCTTGCGCGGCGTGACGACGCCCCGACACTCGCGCTTGAGGTTCATAAAGGCCGCCAGGGCTGAGGCCAACGAGACCTGCTGCTCGAGGATCATGTGGACGAGCGTGGCAAAGCCCGGCTCACGCGCCCACAGCGGCGGAGCGCCGTAGGTGCGCAACACGGCGCGCAGAGCCGGGTCGCGGCGGGCCAGCGCGCGCGCAGCCTGTTGCAGCGAGCGCTCGTCGAGCGCCAGGGGCGCGGTTCGCCGGGTCACCGACTCACCACGGATCGCTCATCGCCATGACGTCGAGCTCGCGCACGACGGTGGCGTTCGAGAGCGAGACGATGGCGCGCACCAGAGTCGCTAGATCCTGCGGCGGGATGCAGTCGTCGACGTCGCCGGATGTGGCGTTGACCAGCTGACCATCGACGAAGCGCGGCACGCCGAAGGTGCCAGGATTGAGGATCGTCACAGCAATCCTGTCTTTGCGCAGGCCGGCTCGCAGCGCATGCGCGACGCCGCGGAGGCCGAACTTCGATGCGTTGTAGGCCACTTCGGGCGCGCCGACGTAAGGCAGGCCGTTGACCGACCCGATCAGCACGATCTTGGCGCTGTCACCGCGCCGCAGCGCCGGGATCAGGCGCTTGAGCACCGGGATCGCGCTGGTGAGGTTGACGGCCATGACGCGCGCGTCTTCTTCGTCGCTGACGTCCTCGAAGCGATACCCCGCCGAGAACGCGTTCTCCTCCCAGATGCCTGCGTTATAGATGACGACGTCGAGCGCTGCGTCGCCGATCGCTGAAGCGATGACGTCGGCCGATTCGCGCTCGGCCAGATCGGCGCGGATCCACGTTCGCGACACCCCGTCGCCGAGATTCAGCGCCGGCTCGCTGCGCGACACCAACCAGCACGCGTCGCCGCTGACGGGCAGCGTGCGATGCAGCACCTCGCCCAGCCCGCGGCTCGCCCCGATGATCAGATAACGGGTCATGGCTTCTCCTGACTGACTATGGTATCACCGCGGTTTGTGCGTTCGATGAGGGCCGCAAGTTTCAATCGGGCCGGGAATAGCCGCGGATTGCGCAGATCTCGCGGATTAGAGATGTCCATCTGCGAAATCCGCGTAATCCGCGGCCAGACTCTTCTCGTGAAATTCGTGGCTAACGCATTTCGTCCTCAATTCGCGTTATCATCGCGCTACTCCATCCCTAAGAGGTTGACATGCAAACTGGCTCGTACATCAACGGCCGTTGGATCCAGCCCGAGTCGCAGCGCATCGTGCGCAACATCAACCCGGCGAAGCCCGACGACGTGATCGCCGAGTTTCCGGCGGCGACGGCGAACGACGTGAAGGCCGCGATCGCCGCGGCGCAGGCCGCTTTCCCGGCGTGGAGCAACACGCCGGGGCCGGAGCGCGGGCGCGTGATCTGGCGCGCCGCCAACATCGCCCGCGAGCGCGCCGACGAGATCGCGCGCACCATGACCCGCGAAGAGGGCAAGATCTTCAAGGAAGCTCGCGGCGAGGTGATGAAGGGCATCTCGCTGCTCGAGTACTACGCTGGCGAAGGCTTTCGCATGGGCGGCAAGACCCTGCCGTCTGAGGTGCGCGACACCTTCACCTACACCATCCGACGGCCACTGGGTGTCGTGGGGTTGATCGCGCCCTGGAACTTCCCGTGGGCGATCCCGGTCTGGAAGAGCGCGCCGGCGCTCGTGGCCGGCAACACCGTTGTGTTCAAGCCGGCCGAACTGACCCCGGCCACCGCCGCGATCCTGGCTGAGATCTATGAGCAGGCCGGGCTTCCGGCCGGCGCCTTCAACATGCTGGTCGGCCCGGGCAGCGTGGTCGGCGAGGCGATCGTGCACGCGCCCGAGGTGAAGGCGCTGTCGTTCACGGGCTCGAACGCGGTCGGCGGCGCACTGGCCGCGAAGGCCGCGCAGCGCGGCGTCAAGGTGACGTGCGAGATGGGCGGCAAGAACGCCGTGATCGTCCTCGAAGATGCCGACCTCGACAAGGCCGCCACGGCCATCCACGGCGGCGCGTTCGGCTCGACCGGCCAGCGCTGCACGGCCACCTCGCGCGTGATCGCGCATCCGCGCATCAAGAGCGCTCTGGTCGAACGGCTCAAGGCCAAGGCTGAAGCCATTCGCGTCGGCGACGGCCTGCGCGACGACGTCGACATGGGACCGGCGGTCGACCGGAACCAGTGGCGCACGGACCTGGATTACATCGCCGTCGCGAAGACAGAGGGCGCGCGGCTCGTCACGGGCGGTGGGGTCCCGGCGGCTTTCGGCGGCGACTCGGCCGACGGCAGCGCCGGCTACTTCGTGGCGCCAACCATCTTCGACGGCGTCACGCCCGAGATGCGCATCTTCAAAGAAGAAGTGTTCGGCCCGGTGCTGGCCGTCGCCGAAGCCGACACGCTCGACAACGCCTTGCGTGCGGCCAACGGGGTCGAATACGGGTTGACGGCCTCGATCTTCACGCAGGATATCGACCGCATCTTGCGCTTCGTCGAGGAGAGCGAAACCGGAATGGTGCACGTCAACGAGCCGACCGTCGGCGGTGAGGCGCAGCTGCCCTTTGGCGGCATCAAGGCCACGGGCGTCGGCGCGCGCGAGATGTCCGAAGAGGGCCTCAACTTCTTCACCGAGCTCAAGACAGTGTTCATCAACTTCTCGGGCAACGCCGAGCGGCAGATGATTCGCTAGATCTGACGAGCGGGGATAGGTCACTCGTCCGGACGGCCTATCCCCGCTCGCCACGACCATGACCTTAGACATAGTCGCTTTCTATCCCCCGAGGCTTCAGCAAGGACCGTCGAAATCGTAGGCTATGAGCGTCATCCTCAAGGAGAACGCTCATGCCCACCCCCATCCTCGACATCCAGAACGTCAGCGCCGGCTATGGCTCGGGGCGACGGCGCGTCGACGCCCTGCGCGACGTGTCGCTTCAGATCCAGCCCGGCGAGATCTTCGGCCTGCTTGGGCCGAACGGAGCTGGCAAGACGACGCTGCTGTCGTGCCTTCAGGGCCTGCACGCACCCTCGGGTGGCCGGCTCAGCGTGGCCGGCCGCACGCCGAAAGAGGCCAAAGACGCGCTGGGCGTCCAGCTGCAGAAGACGGCTCTGCTCGACGACCTCACCGTCGCCGAACTTCTCGAAGTCTACGCCGCGCTCTACGACATTCGCCTGACCCCCGAGCAGATCGATGCCCTGCTTGAGCGCTTCGGCCTCGGCGAACAGCGCGGCAAGTATGCGCGGCAGTTGTCCGGCGGGCAACAGCAGCGCCTGGCTCTGGCGATCGCGCTGGCCAACGATCCCCAGATCGTCATGCTCGACGAGCCAACCGCCGCGCTCGACCCGCATGCGCGCCGCGAGGTCTGGGACGTGTTGCGCGCCCTTCACGAAGACGGTCGTACCATTCTGATCACCACCCACAGCATGGAAGAAGCCGAGGCGCTCTGCGGCCGCGTCGCGATCATCGACCGCGGCCAGATCATGGCGATCGGGTCACCGAGCTCGATCGTCGCCGGCCTTGGCCTGAACTCGATGCTCAAGGCCACCATCGATCTGCCGCTCGACGCGGTACGCGACCTGGCGGACGTCACGGGCGCGCGCTACACCGGCCAGCATCTCGAGATCCAATCCGCGGCGCCGCAAACGACCCTGCTCGCACTGCATCAACTCGCGGCGCAGCACGGCAAGGTCATCACCGAGATCGCTCTGCGTCAGCCATCGCTCGAAGACGCGTTTCTGGCGCTGACGGGGAGATCGCTCAATTGACAACGGACAGCAGACAGCAGACTACCGAAGATGGTGTTTGCCAAGACGGATGTCGAACGACCCAACAGGAATAGTTCCTTCATTCGTCGAGATGCTGAGTTCTGCGGTCCGCCGTCTGTGGTCCGCTATCCACCTGGAGTTCACCATGTACCGCTTCCTCACCCTCACCAAAGCCATGTTCCTGATCCATATTCGGGACAAGACATTGCTGTTTTGGAACTTCGCGTTTCCTGTTCTGCTGATGGCCATCAACGGCGCGGCATTCGGTGGCGATGGCCTGGCGCAGTTCATGACCTGGATGATGCCCGGCGTGCTTGCCGCGAACTTGCTGGCCTTCGGTCTGATCAGCAGCTCGAGTGTGATGACCGAGATGCGCGCCAAGGGCGTGCTGCGCCGACTGCAGGCCAGCCCGATTTCGCCGAATGTGTTGATCGGAGCCTACGTCGTGGCCAACGTCGCCATGGCCCTGGCGACGGCCATCGTCGTGATGCTCGTGGGCGTGGCCGTGTATGGCGTGAAGCTCGACCTGTTGCACGTCGCCCTGGCGCTGCCCATGATCGTGGTCACTGTGGTGACGGCGATCGCGCTCGGCCAGGTGATCAGCGGGGTGGCGCCGCGCGCCGGCGCCGCCGTCGCGATCGGGCAGTTGTTCTACTTCGGCCAGATGTTCATCACCGACCTGTTCATGCCCTTGCGCATGATGCCCGACTGGGCGCAGCAGGTCGGGCCGTGGCTGCCCGGCTATGCCATGGCCCAGCTGGTCCGGTCGGCCCTGGCGGACGGAACGCTGAGCGACGGCTGGCTGCTTCAACTGCTCCTCCTGGCCGCTTACACGGCGGTGGCGCTGTTCCTGGCAGCCCGGTTGTTCAAGTGGGAGGCGCGCACCGCATGAGGTTACTCGGTTCAGCCCCAGCCGGCAGGGTCGCCCGCCGGCTGGGCGCCTACCTCGTCGATTGCCTGATCCTCTTCGTGGGCGTCCTGGTCACGCAAGGCGTGATCCTGGCTCTTGGATGGAACCCGCTCGCCGCGCAGGCCGCCGCCGGAGAATCGGTCGGCGGCGCCGCGTTGAACGGCTGGGTGCTCGCCACCGTGACGATCCCGTGTCTGCTGTACTTCGCCGGCTTCCACGCGACCGCAGCCGGAGCGACGCCCGGCAAGCGACTGTTGCGCCTGCGCGTGACCGACGCGACCGGCAGCCGGATCGGGCTCCGGCGCGCGCTGGGCCGGGCCGCCGTGACGTTGTTGCCTTTCGAGTGGAACCATCTTGTGATGTTCTATGCGATCCCCGAAACGGGCGAACCGTCGTCGCTGGCCTGGGCCGGCATCGGCCTGACGTGGGTTCTTGTGCTGGTCTATGCGCTCTGCATCCTGCTCGACAGCCGGGGGCGCAGCCCGGCCGACCGGGTCGCCGACACGCGAGTCGTCGACACGCGTGTCGCCGCCACACGTCTGATCGATCGTCAGGGCCTTGCCTGAGTCGGTATACTGAACTGGGATGGCTACTTCATCAAACTTGCCCAGCCGTTCGCGGCTGAACCCGACCAGCCCGGAGTGGTATGGCTGGTTCTGGACCATCGTGACCGCCCTCATGTTCGTGTGGGCGTTCGTTATCGCCTTCCAGGAAGGCAAGCCCTTTTCGTGGCTCATCGCGTTCTTGCTCGCTATCCAGCTTGGCCTGTACATGCGGGCTGTGGCGTTCAACACATGGCCGATCCCCAACGGCTGGCTGGCCGCCTATTTCATCCCCGGGCCGATCCTGTGGGTCATCGTCAGTTGGTTGGATCCGGATCTGTGGTGGATGGGGATGATGTACTTCGGTCAGATGTGGGGATGTCTGCCGCCCAAGGCCGCGATCCCGGGCACGGCCGCCGTGGTGGTCGGCGTGATCCTGGCCACCTTTGGCTGGCGCTCGCTCGAGCATATCGAACTGAGCGCGGTGGTGGGATTCACGTTCGGCTGGGTCGGGATGGTGGCGGTGTACCTGTGGTTCACGCAGGTGATCCGCTCGAGCGAAGAACGCGCGCGCCTGATCCGCGAACTCGAGGACGCGAACCACGAGCTTGTCATCGCCCGTGAGCGCGAGAGCGATCTGGCAACCCTGCGCGAACGCGAGCGCCTGGCGCGAGACCTTCATGACAACCTCGGCCATGCGCTTTCGGTGATGATCGTGCAACTCGAGGCGATCCAACGCCTGTATCGGGTCGACCCGCAACGCGGCTCCGAGCACATCGACTCGCTCAAGGCCCTGACGCGCCAGAGCATGGACGACCTGCGTCGCTCGCTCGACGGGCTGCGGGCGCCGGGCCTCGGCGAACGCCAGCTTGTCGAGGCCGTGCAGGATCTGACCGTGTCGGTCAGCCAGCGGGCCAGTATCACGGTGGAGTGTCAGGTCGACCCGACGGTGTCGGCGCTCAACCCGGCACTCGCCGAAACGGTTTGGCGCGTGACCCAAGAGGCGCTGGCCAACGTCGAGAAACACGCGCGGGCCCGCTCGGCCGAGGTGGGCATCAGTCGCGAGCCCCAGAGCGTGCGCATCGTCGTCTCTGATGATGGCGTCGGTCTGCCCGCTGATGCCGAATCCAAACGCGGTCACTACGGTCTGCGCGGCCTGCGAGAGCGCGTCGAGGGCCTGGGCGGCACGTTGACGCTCGAACGCCTCGCGCCCGGTTCACGCGTCGTGGCCAGATTGCCGGTCTTTGTAGACGGCGGTCCACGGACCACGGACCGCGGATCGGGCAATTCTGAAACGAACGTCGATGTGTGCTGAGCCTTGGACCTCAGGCTGCGATCCGCGGTCTGCCGTCCGCCGTCTGATTGTGGAGTCGCGATGAATGACATCGCCATCGTGATCGTCGAGGATCAGACCCTGATGCGTCAGGGCCTCAAAACGCTGCTCGACCTGGAGCCCGGAATGCGCGTAGTGGGCGAGGCGAGCCATGGCGCCGCCGGCATCGCAACAGCTCTGCAGCTGCGGCCCGACATCGTGCTGATGGACGTGCAGATGGCCGCGCCGGATGGAACCCCGGCGCTCAACGGCGTGCAGGCCACAGCCGAATTGATCCGCCAATGGCCCGAAGCGCGAGTGATCATCCTGACCACGTTCGACCGCGATGACTACGTCTATGAGGGTGTGCGCGCGGGCGCGATGGGCTATCTCCTCAAAGACACGCCGGCCGATCGCCTGATCGCGACCATCCGCCGCGTTCACGCCGGCGAGCCCTTCATCCAACCCGAGATCGCCAGCCGGGCGTTGCGCGACATGATGCGCGCCTCGACCGCGACGCACACCGCCGAGGCCGAATCGTTGTCTGAGCGCGAACGCGAGGTGTTGGTGCTGCTCGCCCAGGGCGCCAGCAACCGTGAGATCGCGGCTCAACTGGTCATCACTGAAGGCACCGTCAAGAACCACGTCTCCAACATCCTCGGCAAGCTCCAGGCCGAGAACCGCACGCAGGCCGCCGACATCGCCCGCAAACGCGGGCTTGTGTAGCTGCGCTCAACTCATCGGGGCATAGACGGCATAGCCGCGCGGCGGAGCATAGAACTGCCCGCGCCCGTCAGACGCGCACGTCTGCGGCTCGGGTCGGCCACGGTCAGCGTGCCCCCACCAGGCGACGGGTTTGAGCGCGGTGTTGTGCCATTGGGTCGACACCCATGCGCCGTTCCAGCGATCACCGTTGTTGTTCAGCACATAGATCAGCCCGGGCTGATCGCCGTAGCCGTTGCGCTGCATGATGTAGAGATCGTCATCGGCCCACAACACCTGGGTCGTGCCGCCGGCGTAGCGTCGATAGGCGCGCACAAGACCCGCGAGGCCGTTCGGGGTGCCTTCGTCAGCCAGACCCGCGTTGAAGTAGTCCCTCCAAAACACGCAAGGCGATCCCTCGTGGGTCAGGATGTAGCTGTAGGCCAACAGCTTGTCGTTGGCGATCGGCCGACCTGGGTCCCGCAGGTCATGGTTTTCGACGAACGTGACGGCGATGTCGGGCTGATTGCGGAGCACCGTGTCCCAGGTGGTCAGGTTGCGCAGACTGAACCCATACGTGTCGCAGACGGATTTCAGCATTTCGCGCAAAGGGAAGTCAAAAGCGTGCACCGGGTTGTCATTTGTGAAGTTGGTGACGGCGGCCCAACTCTCGATCGCGGCGGCGCTGTCCCAGTGCTCGGCGACGCCGAACGGCCGGAAAGTTTCGCCGTCGCGCACGTAGCGATACTCCTGAATGGATGCCACCGTCTGGCCGCCGTAGCCCTTCACGTAGTCAAAGCGGAAGCCGTCGAAGCCGATCTCCTCGACCAGCCAGCGCGTCAGCTTCATGATCTCGGCGTAGACGTAGGGGCTGCGATGCGAGAGATCCGGCATGCCGCCAAAGGTGCCCTGATCCCACCGCTCGTAATTGCTCGGGTGGAAGCATTCCCAGTTACGCGGGAAGCGCCCCGACCCGGGTCGAAACAGCGTCCAACGGGCCTGCCCGGTGAGGGGATTGATCTCGGTGGCGTCGGCGCCGTTGCAGTGGTTGATCACCAGGTCGGCGAGCACGTTGAGCCGATGAGCGTGGGCGGTCTGGATCAGATCGAGCAGATCCTGCCGCGTGCCGAACCAGGTCGGTATCCCGCCCTTCTGGTCGACGTCGCCCAGATCGTAGTAGTCGTACGGGTCGTATCCCATCGACACGCCATCGATGTTCGCCGCCTTGTGCGCGGGCGGAAGCCAGAGCGTGTCGAAGCCGACGTCGGCGAGTTCGCTCACGCGCTCGCACACATGACGCCACCAGCGCGCCTCGAGGTTTTCTTCTCGGGGACAATCCCAATAAAAGCATTGCATCAGCAAAGCCATGGGTCGCCTCACTGTCATCCGTCTGGCCAGGGTGCGAGGGTTTCGCCCGGGGCCGCGCTGTCAGGTTATCCCCACAAACCCCGTGATCCACCCCCACACGCCCCACGCCCACAGAACCAGCACGACCAGCCCGAGCACTGTGGCGTACTCGCGCCACGAGCCCGTCGGGAACGTCAGCAAACCCGGCACGAGCGTGTAGCGGCGTCGATTGAGGGGGCCGAACACCGGCACTCCGCGATCGGTGAGCATGTCCGCCAGGATGTGTGAGCCATAGCCGATCGAAAAAGCGATCGCGTAGGGCGGCCCAGGCGACCAGATCAGGGGCAACCCGATCCCGACCAGCAGGCTGAGCGCCAGCCAGGTGATGCCATAGTGCGTCACTGTGCGATGCGAGCCGATGAAGATCTTGAAGAAATGGAACACCAGCCCACCGATAAGGCCGCGCGACGTGCCGAGCATGCGGTTGATCCGCGAGGACTGATGGTCGATGTCGGGGAGCAGGGATGCGATCACGATCACGCTGAACAGCAGCAGATAGGCCACTGGCTGCTCGACGAGCGGCGCCAGCCCGCTCGCGACCCACAGCCTCACGGCGCCGTCGAAGAGTCCCAGGGTCCACGATGCCACCGATTCGACAAGCGGCCTCAACTGGAGCCACCCGGCTTCGACCGGCCAGGTCGGCCTCAACCAATCCGGCTGAAAGCGTGCAACGAGCGCCGTGCCGCACAAGCCCACCATGACATGGCTACGGAATAGCATTAGAACGATTGTACTACGGCACTCCCTGACTTCGCGTGTGATTCATGCCGCACGCAGTCGTCCTCCTTGACCCGACAGCCGACTATTTCGACTCGCTCAAGCCCACCATACCCTTGACCGATCACACATCGTAACTGATAATGTTACATTATGGCCGCCAATCACCAGCTTGCCGTCGCCACGCACATCCTGTTGGTCCTGGCGCACATCCCGCCCGAGTTCCGCAGTCAAAGCGGCCGGGTCTCCAGTGAAGTCGTCGCCGGCAGCGTCAACACCAATGCCGTTGTAGTGCGACGGATCGTGGCTCAACTTGCGCGAGCCGGGCTGGTGCGCAGCTATGCCGGCAAGGGCGGCGGCCTCGAACTCAGCCGACCAGCGAACCGGATCACGCTGCTCGACGTGCATCTCGCGCTCGCGGAGCCTGACGTGTTCGCCTATAAGTCCAACCTGCCCAGCCAGCGCTGCCCGGTGGGCTCGAAGGTCATCGGCGTGCTCTCGCCCGTGTTCGACGATGTGCAGGCCGGCGTTCGCAAAAGTCTGAAGAAGACGACCCTCGCCGATCTGGTCGCCCAGATGGGTTGAGCGGCGCTTTTATTTCATCGAAAATGTAACCAAAAGTGTTACATCCATATTGTCCGGTGCCCGTCGACGCGGCGCCGGACGTCAAAGGACAGGCATGACCACACCCACCCTGATTGTGACCGGCGCCGGCGGGCATCTCGGCCGACGCGTCGTCGAGCTGCTGCTCGAGAACCCCACCGCGGCGCGCATCATCGCGACCACGCGCTCGCCCGAGAAACTCGCGGATCTGGCGGCTCGCGGCGTCGAGGTCCGCGCCGCGGATTTCGACAGGCCCGAGACGCTGGCTGCCGCCTTTGCCGGTGGCGACCGTCTGCTGTTGATCAGCACCGACGTGGTCGGCCAGGGAGATCGACGCCTTAACCAGCACCGCAGCGCCGTCGCCGCCGCCCAGTCGGCCGGCGTCAAACACGTGGTCTACACCTCGCTGGTCCGGCCTGAGCCGGGCACGCCGATCACGCTTGCGCCCGATCATCACGGCACCGAGCAGGCGCTCGCCGCCAGCACGCTCGACTGGACCGTGCTGCGCAACAACGTGTACGCGGAATCGCTGCTGGGCTCCCTGCCGCGCGCCGTCGCCACCGGCCAGCTCATGGCCGCCGCCGCTGACGGCCGTGCAGCCTACGTCACACGCGAGGATTGTGCGCGGGTCGCCGCAGCCGTGTTGTCCGCCACTACAGCCGGCCGCTCCACAATCGACGTCACAGGCCCCGCGGCCGTCAGCCAGGCCGAGATCGCGGCCATCGCCAGCGAGCTATCCGGAAAGCCCGTGACCTACATTCCGGTGCCGGCTGAGGGCCTGGCCGCCGGGCTCGCCCAGGCCGGCCTGCCGGGCTTTGTGGTCGACCTGATCGTCTCCTTTGATGTCGCCATCGCCCAGGGCTATCTCGAAGGCGTCAGCACCACGGTGGCCGACCTCACCGGCAAGCCTCCACAAAGCCTGCGGGACTTCCTGGCGGCGTCGCTGAAGTAAGGCGACGGGACAAGGACGAGGTGGAAGGAGAGAGGTGGGATCATCTCTCCTCTCTCTTCCCCCTCCGCATGTACAATCCCGCCATGTTGAACAAGCTGTTGCAACACGTCTCGGCCGCGCCCACCAACCCCAGCCCGCAGCAGGAAGCCCCACAGGGCTTCGATGTGGCGGCCTTGTACGAAGGCCCGACTTCGACGGGAGCAGCAGCGGCGACCAGCGTCGTTGCCCTCGATGAGAAGCTGAGGCAGGCTTACTTCTGGATCGTCAACAACGCGATCATCAGCCCGTATTACGACATCGAGTACAACGACGGGCCGGCCCCCGCGTTCACGCTCGGCGACACCAAAACCGCCTTCACCCTGCCCTCCGGGCAGAGCTACTCGTCATTCGTGCTGCTGCCGCTGCTCAATTTCGCGGTGCGCAAGCGCTGCCTGCTGGTCGGCGGGCCAGGCCGCGGCAAGACGGCCAGCGCCATCCTCATGGGCCTGCTCGCCGGCTACTCACTCTCTGACGTGCGCCGGTCGATGCAGCACGGCCAGCCGCAGATGACCATCGCCGACCTCCTCGGCAATCCGCTGCCGGCGGACCTGGTCAACGCCGACAGCATGGACTCGATCCGCATCGCCTGGCGCAAGTGGCTGTCGCTGCGGGTCAAGATCATCGACGAATACAACCGCATCCCGACCCGCACCCAATCGGCGTTGCTGACGCTGATGGGTGACAACTACGCCGAGATCCTCGACCAGATCTACGAGTCGCCCGAGTCGGCCTGGTACCTGACGGCCAACGACGACGCCGGCGGCGGCACCTATCAGGTGATCGAAGCCTTGCGCGACCGCATCGACGTGGTCGTGCGTGCCTTGCCGTTCAATACGCGCTTCCTGCCCAACCTGATCGACCGCATCGAGCAGAACTACAAGCCCGAGTCGCTCATGCCGGCCGCGATCATCTTCACCGAGGCCGAGATCGATCAGTTGGGTCGCGAGATCCGCACGGTGGCGCTGCCTGGTGCCGTGCGCCGCAGGCTCGAATTCTTCGTCAGTCAGTTCGAGTTTCTTGAGACGGCGGCCGATCAACTCGAGTACAAGACCAAGGACGTGGCCAAGCTGGCCGCTGCGGATTGGGGCGCTCTGACAGCCGGCGAAACCGGCAAGGACCGCCTGCGCGATCTCGGCACTCAGACGCGCAACGGCCTGTCGGTGCGCGCGCTTCTGACGATCCTGACCTTCGCCAAGGCGCTGGCCTATTTCCGCGGCGAGCGCACCGTCTCGCTCGACGACCTGCGCCAGATCTTGCCCTTCACGCTTCACGACAAGCTCGTGCCCGATCTCGACGCCGCGTTCTTCGAGCGCCCCGAGAACATCGTCTTCAAGGCGGACCGGATCGGCTGGATCCGCAAGCTGTTCGACAGCGCCTGCGCCGAGTTCGACAGGCTCGGCCTCGACTCCAACGATCCCGTCGGCGCGCTGCAGGCTGAGTTCGAACTCGGCCTCGACGGGCTCAGCGAAACCGAAGTGCGCCGGCGCCTGGCCGCCATCGAGCGCATCATCGGCGAGCAGGCCAAGAGCCGCAAGCTCTACGGCCACCTCTACGACGATCTGCTCAAGCTCAAGTATCTGCACCAGCGCTACACCAACTACCTGCGCTGGTTGACGTTCAAGTGATCCGGACGTAGCCACGAATTGCACGAATTCAGACGAATTGGCACGAACAATCCGCACTCACAACCATTCGTGCCAATTCGTCCGAATTCGTGCAATTCGTGGCAAAATCCCGCCGCACAATCGCACACATGTCCGTTCCGGAGGTCACGCATGCATCCCAATGAGGCCCTGATCGAACGGTTGTACTCGGCGTTCGCGCGCAACAACAGCGACACCATGAACGCCTGCTACAGCCCGATGGCTACGTTCGAGGATCCGGCCTTCGGTCGTCTCAATCACAGAGAGTTGACGGCGATGTGGCGCATGCTGACCAGCAACGCCAAAGACCTGCAGGTGACGTTCGGAGATATCACCGCCGATGACGTGGAAGGCCGCTGCCATTGGGAGGCGCGTTACACGCTCTCGTCGACCGGCCGACCGGTGCACAACGTCATCGATGCGCGCTTCAAGTTTCATGACGGCCTGATCGTCGAGCACGTCGACTCGTTCGACTTCTCGCGCTGGATGGTGCAGGCCATGGGGTTCGCCGGCTGGCTGGCGACGTGGCTGCCGCCGCTCCGCGCCCAGGTCAGGCAGAACGTCCGCAGGCGTCTCGAGACCTACATGGCCACTCACTGACGATGAGCGTCTTCACCGAGCAACTCGCCGATCGCCGCGATCGGTTCAACAGCGCCTTCGCGGCGGCTCGCTTCTCGCGCCCGCGATTGGACGGCTCCGCGTTCCTGAACGTCCTGCGCCACTCGGTCGAGCCCGTCGTCGAGTCGGCTGCCATGGCGCGGCCGGAGCGCGCCGCCCTCATCGTCGAGACGCTGTACGACCTCGCCCTCGAGTTGTTCAGGCAGGATCTGCTCGGCCCGCGGGCGCGCTCGGGCGCTGTCCCGCTGGCCTGGTCGGATCTGCTTCCGAAGCTCGGCCCGTTCGTGGCGGCTGACCCCGCCCGTGTTGCCGGCGCGCTCAGCAACGCGGCCTACAACCTCGAGCAGACGCCTGGGGCGGGCGTGGCCGAGTGGATGGCGCGCCTGCTGCAGGCGGCGGCCTGTGTGCAGGCCGGCGACGTCGAGGCGCTACTGCGCGCCGGCCAGGTGGCCGCGTGGCGATCAGGCATGGCCCACTTCCGTGACAGCGCATTGGCCGCCTGCGCGACACTCGCTGAGCCGCTCGCGCGCTCGGTGCTGGGTCTGCCGAATGAAACGTCTGTCGCCGAGGCCCTCGGCTCGTTGGGTAACAACCGCTGGATCCAGCCCGGCACGCCGCCACGCGAGGACGTCCGCGTGGTTGGCGACGTGGGCGGCTTTCGTGGGCACGGTGGGCCCTTCCTGACCCTGCCGCGCGTCTCGGTCGACACGCAAGGCCTGCTCGTCACCGAGGGCGAACGCGCCTGGCGCCTGAGCGCCGACGTGTTCGGCGCCACGCTCATGCCGATCCCTCTTGCAGCCGTTCAGCAAAAGAGCGCGAACGACAGCACGTGGTCGCTCAAGCCCAATGGCGCCCTCCAGGTCGACAAACGTCGCGGCGCCCTGCCCGCCTTGGCCGACTCTCTGAGCAGCGCACGTTTCGAAGACACGCTTGCCGTTGTGACAGCCTGGTCGTACAAGATCAAACTGGTGGCCGTATGAAGCAGCAGGATCTTTCGACCAGGTTGTCGTTTCGCCCACTCGTCGAGACGGATCAACGGATCCTGTGGGATTGGCTGCACATCGCGTTGTGGGATCCGCCACCCGCCGGTCTGCGCCCTCGTGAGGTGCTCGACCACCCTGGCGTGCGCATCTACGCCGAGAACTGGGGCAGGCCCGACGACCTTGGCGTCGTGGCGGTCGTCGATGGCAAGGACGCCGGCGCCTGCTGGCTGCGCGTGCTCTCGACAGGCGTGGGCCTGGCCTCGATCGACGACAAGACGCCTCAGCTCGGCATCGCGCTGCAGCCTGAGTACCAGCATCAGGGCATCGGCAAACGTCTGATGCCCGAAACGCTGTCGCGGGCCTGGCTGGCCGGCTTCGAGAAGGTGGCCCTGACCGTCCATCCACAGAACCCGGCCCTCCACCTTTACGAGCGCTGTGGATTTCGCAAGGTCGAGATGCGCAACGGCTATCACCTGATGGTGGCGCGAGCGCCGTCGAAGGAATCATGAGCCAGGATCTGAGCCGGCTGCGCGCAGACTGGCAGGCCGCCTGGCCCGGCGCGCTCAACCTGTGGAGCCGCTACACGCGGCTGTCGAACCCGATCTGGTGCGACACAGCGGAGGCCGCCCAGGCCGAAGGCCTTACCGGCTCCTTCGCCATGATCCGGCTCAACGACCAGGCCGTCGTGGTCGATCTGGCCCAGGTAGAGGCGCTCGGTCTCAACAGCTACGCCGTTGAGGTACTCGCTCACGAAATCGGGCACCACATCCTCGTGCCGGCCGATCTGGGCGATCACGCGCGCATGCTGTCGCGCATCCGGCGAGGCCTGCCGGGGCTTACAGCGTACGCGCCGCTCGTTGCCAACCTGTATGCCGATCTGTTGATCAACGACAGGCTGCAACGCAGCTCTGGGCTGCGCATGGCCGAGGTCTATCAGGCCATGCGCACGGGAAACGACACAACCCAGCTCTGGCGCTTCTACATGCGCATCTACGAGATCCTCTGGGGGATGCCGCGCGGCGCGCTGACCGAGCCCGGTCGCGACATCACGCTCACGGCGCCGGCCATCGGCGACAAGCCTGAAACCCAGAAGGTCGTGACCCACTTCGAAGGGGATGCTCGTCTCGGCGCGCGGTTGGTGCGCCACTACGCGCGCGACTGGATGCGTGGCGCCGGCAAGTTCGCTGTGCTGTGCTACCCCTACCTCAACGATGACGATAGCCAGAAGGCCCGCTGGCTCAAGGCGATCAACGACCTCGGAGCGACCGGCCGCGGAAGCGACCAGATCCCGGCCGGGCTGAGCGCTTTCGACGACGATGAGTTCGATGACATGGGCCACCCGGCCGACGACCCCGAGCTGACCGGCCTGGGTGATGCACTCGACGACCCGAAGGCCAGGCCGTCGCTCTCGAAGTCGAAGCAGGATTCACGCGCCGGCCAGGCCCGCCAACCGTTTGAGTTCGGCGAGATCCTGCGCTCGATGGGGCTTCCGCTAGACCAGCACGAACTGGCCGTGCGCTACTATCGTGAACAGGCGCTGCCTCACCTCATCAAATACCCGGCCCGCGAGAGCCCGGCCGCCGCCGATCCAATGCCGGAAGGCGTCGAGACCTGGGACATCGGTCAGCCGCTCGACCAGGTCGACTGGCTCGAATCTGCCATCGTCAGCCCGACCGTGATCCCGGGCATGACGACCGTGCAGCGCGTCTGGGGCGAGCAGCCGGGCGACAGCCCACACCGCGATCCGATCGACCTGGATCTGTACGTCGACTGCTCGGGCTCGATGCCCAACCCGCAGATCACGGTCAGCTATCTGACGCTGGCCGGCACGATCATCGCGCTTTCGGCGTTCAGGGCCGGAGCGCGCGTGCAGGCGACGCTGTGGAGCGGCAAGAATCAGTTTCTGACCACTCCAGGTTTCGTGCGCGACGAGAAGGCCGTGCTGCGCGTGCTCACCGGTTATTTCGGTGGCGGCACCGCCTTCCCGATCCACATCCTGCGCGACACGACGGCGACGCACACCAAACGCGATCACCCCGTTCACGTCCTGGTGATCTCCGACGACGGCGTGACGACGATGTTCGACGCCGACGAGCGCGGCAACTCGGGCTGGGACGTCGCGCGCCAGGCACTCGCTGCCGGCCGCGCCGGCGGCACGCTGGTGCTCAACTACTTCAACTGGGCCAAGGATCAGGCCCTGATCCGCGCCCAAAACGAGGGCTGGGCCATCCACAGCGTTCGCACCTGGCCCGAGCTCGTGACCTTCGCGCGTGAGTTCAGTCGAAAGACGTATAGCGTGGAGCGTAGGGCGTAGAGCGGCTCGCGTTCTACGCCCTACGCTCCACGCTATGCGTACGTAAAATACAACCGTGCAACTCGAGACCCTCCTTCGTCGCATCGCTGAGACACCGCCCGAGTTCCTTGAGCCGCCGTTCATCGGGCGGTCGGGCATGGTACACGTCGGCGCTGTCGTGCACGACACGTTGATGGAGTTGGGCGGGCCCGAGCCCAGTATCGAGCAGCTGCGGAGCTTCGCACCGGCGAAGGCCAACGAGATCGAGAAGCGCCGGCTTCGTCTGGCGCTGGTCACCTGCTGGCTGTTCGGCGAACGCGGCTTTCGCTCGCGCGATCTGGGCGCTCGCGCCTGGGCGTTCCTGAACGGCTCCGAGTTGCGCGAACTGGCCGGCCTCGTCGACGCTGCCAGGTTGATCGCCGACGGCGACCGGCGCGAGGAGCTGGCGCGGCTGGCTCTGCGCGCGCTCGGACTGAGCCCCGACGGCGAGACGCCCGCGCAGGCCCAGGATCGGCTGGCCACTGTCAGTTCGGTCGAGGCCGCCCGGCTCTTCCGCGAATCCCAGGCCGCCGAACAGCGCGCTCGCGAAGTGCGCGACGCCATGGCCCGCAAGGCCGCGCAAGAAGCCGCCGACAAGGCCTACCGCGAGTAGTTGTGGGCGGGCCTTTGTGGCCGCCCGCACCTTTGTGTCCACATGGGCCTCTGTGACCCTAGGCCCGGGCCAGGAGTAGCGTGCATGACCGATTCCGACGTCGAACGTTTTCCTTTGCTCTCGGACGCGGGCCGCGCGATGCTCGAGCGCCTGCGCGAGCACCCGCACGCACCGCGCTACACGATGGAATGCGGCAATCGGGTCACGGCCGACGATCTCGTTCGACTGCAAGCGTTCGAACGGTTCCTGCGTGAGACGCCGCTGGATTGGGCAGAGGGAGCCTTGCCTGGCTGGCTCGACGCCTTCCTCGATCGTGCCTACGCTCAGGTGCCGGCCTACCGGCGGCGTGGGCCGCGACCCGCTCGCTTCGAAGAGATCGCCACCATCGATCGCGGCGATCTGAGCCGCGCGCCGTGGGATTTCGTGCCCGACGATGCCGCGCTCGATGGCCTGATCGTTCACAAGACCACGGGCACGACCGGCCAGATTCTGCGTGTGCCGACCCATCCCGTCGTCAGCAGCGGATCGTTCCCGCTGCTCAAGGTTGTGCTCGAGCGCTTCGGCGTCTCGCTCACGGCCGGCCCGGGCGACGTCGGTGTGGTACTCGTCGGCTGGCAGCGCAAGGCTTTCACGTATCCATCGGTGACGCCGCAATGGGGCGATGCCGGTCACCTCAAGCTCAATCTGCACCCCGACGACTGGCGCGACCCTGACGACCGCGCGCGCTTCCTCGACGACCTGAACCCCGAGGTGTACACCGGCGACCCCGTGGCGTTCGAAGTGCTCCTCAGCCTCGGCCTGCACTCCCGACCCAAAGCGCTCGTCTCGACCGCCACGACGCTGCTCCCTGGCCTGCGTGCCAGGCTTGAAGCGGCTTTCGGTTGCCCGGTGCTCGATCTGTATTCGCTCAACGAGTGCAACGCCGTGGCCGTGGCACGCGACGGCGTCTTCGAATTGATCCAACCGCGCCTGTACATCGAAATCCTCGATCCGAACGGCCAGCCCGTTCCTGACGGCGAGCGCGGCGAAGTGACACTGACCGGCGGCTTCAATTTCTACTGGCCGCTCGTCCGCTACCGCACCAACGACTACGCGCGCCGCGTCTGGCGCGATGGCCAGCCTGCGCTTGCCGACCTCGAAGGGCGGGCGCCGGTGCTCTTCCGCACGCCCTCCGGCGAGCAACGCAGCGGCCTCGACGTCACCTACGCGCTCAAGCACATGCCTCTGGCGCAGTACGCGCTGCACCAGGCCGCGGACGGCGCTCTCACCCTGCGCTACAGCGGCGCCGTCGCGCGCCCCGACCAGCTCCGCGACGCGCTCCTCGACGTCTTCGGCCCCGATCAGGTCCTCGACCTCATCGAGACCGATATCTTCGCGACACCCGGGCAGAAGATGAAGCAATACGAGGCGGATTGAGTCATGGTCAATGGGTCCTTGCCTCTTATGGCGGCCAGACCCAACTGCCCATAGCAACTAGCCAATGATCACAGGGTTTCTTCTAGGCAAATTCCTGCCGCCGCACCGCGGGCACATGTATTTGATCGAGCAGGCGGCGTTGCATTGCGATCGGCTGACCGTGCTGGTGTGCTCGATCGCGCGCGAACCGATCCCGGGTGACTTGCGCTATCGCTGGGTGCGCGAGTTGTATCCGCAGCATGACGTCCAGCATTGCACGGACGAGAACCCGCAGTATCCGCACGAGCATCCGGATTTCTGGCGGTTCTGGGTCACGTCGATCCGGCGCTTCGTCCCGACGGGGCCGGATCTCGTCTTCAGTTCAGAGGACTACGGCGACGAGCTCGCGGCGCGGCTGGGCGCGCAGCACATCTGCATCGACAGGGCCCGCTCGATCATGCCCGTCTCAGGCACTGCTGTGCGCGCGAACCCGCGCGCCGTGTGGCATCTGATCCCCCCGCAGGTGCAGGCGTACTACGAAGAAAAAGCGAGCTGAGCGCGCTCAACCAGCATTCTGCTTCAACCGCTCCTTGACCAGTTTTTTGATGAGCGCAACCGGGAAAGGCTTATCGGGCTGGAATTGGATACCGCCCTTGCTCGTCTTGTAGGCCTTGAGTTCGTCCTTATGGGCCTCGACTGTGGTGCCGTTCATGAAGAACAAGTTGTAGTGCTTGGCCGCCGCGCTATAGCCGACGAGCGGCCCGTTCTGACGGTAGGCCGGCATGCCGTAGCTGATGCACTCTTCGGCCTTCGGCGCTGCCGAGCGGATGATCTTGCGCAGTTTTTCGAGCGCGGCGCGTTGTTCAGGCTTGAGAGTCGCCAGGTATTCGTCATGCGTCGTGGGTTTGCCTGCCATGGGTTATGCTCCTGAGGGTCAAACGTGAGGGTCAACGGCGACTAGGCCTGTGAGCGGCGATACTCCGACGGCGGCTGCTCGGCCCACGCCAACCAGGCAATCATCTCTTTGAGTTTGGCATACGCTTCAAGTCGCGCGGCATCGGTGTCAGCGGCCTCGGCGACAGCGACATGGTTCTGCATCTGCTTGAAGACGATCGGCGTCATCGACAGCAGCGCGTCCGAGCCCGACGTCGCATACTTCACGAGCACGTAGCGCACGATCGCACCGAGCGGCACGCCCGTATCGGCGCTCAGGTTGCGCAGGGTCGGGAGCGGATCGTGAGCCGTGTACACAGCCACGTCGGACTTGAAGTTCGCGTGGAGGTCATCGTCGCTCCAACTTCTGCGATACGCTTCAAGGGTGATGGTGGAATCAGTGTCGGTCATGACATCAACTCGAGAAAGACGGGCCTCTTCAGGGCGAGTATACGCGAACCCTCGATCCGGCCGCGCCCCTCGTTTTGCCTCCCGCGGTCTGCGGTCGGCCGTCCGCGGTCTCCCACAGGATCTCAATGCCCAAACGCAATCTCTCCATCCTCGACGCGCCTTCCAATCTGGGGTTGCGTCCACCGGAAGAAGGCAGCCCGCCTGGCTGCTATAAGCAGCCCTGGGCGCTGCGCAATCGCGGGCTGCTCTCTCGCCTGCGCGCTCAGGACGCCGGCTGCGTGATCCCCGGCCGCTATCAGGCCGCCTGGCTGCCTGGAGACGGCACGCGCAACGCCGTCGCGATCGCCGAATACTCACACGCCCTGGCGGACCGCGTCGGCGACTTGCTCGACGGCGGGCGCTGGCCGCTCGTGCTCGGCGGGGATTGCAGCATCCTGCTCGGCAACGCGCTCGCGCTGAAACGTCGCGGCCGCTACGGCCTGGCCTTCATCGACGCCCATACCGACTTCCGCCATCCCGGCAATGAGCCCGCGATCGGCGCCGCCGCCGGCGAAGACCTGGCGCTCGTCACGGGTCGCGGCGATCCACGCCTGATCGATTTCGATGGCCTTGGGGCGCTCTTCCGCGAGGACGACATCGCGATCATCGGCGCGCGCCCGCAGGACGACTATCGCCACGAAGTGGAGGGACTCGGCATTCAGGTTTTCGACAGCGCGTTGTTACGCGACACCGGCCCATCAGCCATCGCGAAGCGAGCGCTTGGCCGCCTGACCGAAAACACGTTGGGGTTCTGGATCCACCTGGATTGGGACGTGGTTGATGGCGCCGAGATGCCGGCCGTCGACAGCCCGGAGCCTGATGGCCCGACGTTTCGACAGTTGACGCCTCTGCTGCGGCACCTGGTCAAGTCGCCGCGTTGTGTGGGCCTGGAGGTGACGATCTACGATCCCGACCTCGACCCCACGGGCATCTGCGCAGATCGTATCGTCACCTGCCTCGAACGCGTCCTCGAGTTGCCCCGATAGTTCAGGCGGCTGGTGGGTTCGCGCGCTCCCACGCGATCGTGCGCAGCAATCCTTCGTCGCGCGAAACGGGCTCGTGATAGCCAAGCTCGTCGCGCAAACGTTCCGACGACGTCTCGAGGTGGTAGCTCCACTCGAGATCCGGCCAATCGGCCAGCACGTCTGTCACGCGCACAGTGCCCGCCCATTCGCACAGGTTGCCGATGTGCGCGACCCGTTCGGCCTCAGGCGCCGTGTTCGCTTCGGCAACATTGAAGATCTTGCCCGCAGCCCGGTCGTCGCGGGCCGCCAGGGCCACCGCAGCCCCGACGTCTTCGACATAGGCGCTCGTCCAGCGCCAGGCAGCGACGCCCCGCGGCATCGGGATCTCCGACGCACCGCCATCCATGGCGCTCAAATACTGCCACAGCCGGTGCTGTCGATCGCCCGGTCCGTACACGCGCGGCAGCCGCAACACGGTGCCGGGCAGCTCCGGCGTGCCGAGCACAACGCGTTCGACCAGGATCTTCTCGTAGTTGTAGCGGAAGTCGTCGGGTCCGTCGGCCTCAGCGCGGTATGGAAACAGCCGATCACGCAGCGGCGAGTCCTCGGTCAGCGGCGCAGGGTCCGGCGGCGCAGACGAGAGCCTGCGCAAACCGTCGTAGTTCCGATAGACGTCGACGCTGCTCAACACCACGAGGCGCCCGGCATGGCCGCGAAACAAATCGACCACGGCCTGTGCAGCGCCCTCGGTGTACAGAGCGATGTCGACCACGACATCCGGCCGAAAGCCATGCAACGCATCGCGCGAGTCATCGAACGCCCTACGGTCGCCCACGATCTCGCGCACGCTGGCCGGCAAGGCTTGCTGCGTTTTGCCGCGATGGAACACGGCGACCTCGCTCCCGGCTTCCACAAGGCTGCGCGTCACCCAAGAGCCGATGAAACCCGTGCCACCCAGGACCAGGACTCGCATGGTCGTTCCTCGCTCGATCATCTCAATATCGGCCGCGTGCCGTCACGGCTTCGGGGTTCGGCAACTCGGCGGCGCTGGCGATCTGCACGTTGACGGCGCAGGCCTTGAACTCCGGGATCTTGGCCTGAGCATCGAGGACGTCGATCGTCAGCAGGTTTCCGGCCGCTTCGACGAAGTGCATGGGCACAAAGACGACGCCGGGCGTGGTCTTCTCGGTGACGTTGGCGCGCAACACGACTGTGCCGCGGCGTGACGAGACGCGAACCACATCCCCGGTCTTCAGGCTGAGTTGGGTCGCGTCGATCGGGTGGATCTCGGCGAGAGCTTCCGGGTAAAGCGCATCGAGCTGCGAGTTGCGGGTCATCGATCCGCCATGCCAGTGCTCGAGCAATCGGCCGGTGGTCAGAATGAACGGGAACTCGTCGTCGGGCGGCTCGGCGATCGGGATGTACTCGAGCGGGAAGAACTTGCCGCGCCCGGCCGGGAACGACTCGCCAAACAGGAACGGCGTGCCCGGGTGGTTCTCGTCGGGCACCGGGTATTGCAGGCCGACCTTTTCGAGCCGGTTGTAGGTGACGCCCTTGAGCATGGTCGCCACGCCGGCCATCTCGCGGAAGACCTCCTCAGGATGGGCGTAATCCCAGCGCGCGCTGTGCGGTCGCCCCAGACGGCGCTCGACGCGTTGCGCCAGGTCGCACAGGATTTGCCAATCGGGCCGCGCCTGCCCCCGCGGCTCGATGGCCTTGCGCACCCGTTGCACGCGTCGATCAGTGTTCGTGAAGGTGCCGTCCTTCTCGGCCCACGAGGTCGCAGGCAGGAACACGTCGGCGTAGGCTCCCGACTCGTTGATGAACACATCCTGGGCCACCAGGAACTCGAGTTGTTCCATGTGGTGGCGCGTGACGTTGAGGTTCGGCTCGGTCATCATCGGGTTCTCGCCCATGATGTAAAGCGAGCGCACGCCGCCGGGTCGGGCGTTGGCCAGGATCTCGGTGGTGGTCAGGCCGCGTTTGCGCGAGAGCCCGCCCGGTTCGACGTTCCAGGTCCGCTCCCACTTCTCAGCGTTCTCGTCCTTGACGACCTCCATGTAGCCCGGGTAATGGAACGGCATGGCGCCGGCGTCGGACGCGCCCTGCACGTTGTTCTGGCCGCGCAGCGGATTGAGCCCGGTGCCCTCGCGCCCGATGTGGCCGGTGAGCAGGGCCAGGTGGATCAGGCCAAGCGCGCTGGCGGTGCCCTGCGAGAGTTGCGAGATGCCCATGCCCCAGAAGATCGAGCCGTTGCGAGCCATGGCGTAAAGGCGCGCGGCCTCGACGATCAGGTTCCGATCGACCCCTGAGACCGCTTCGGCGTATTCCGGCGTGAAGGGCTCCATCGACGCCGCGAAGGCCTCGAACCCCTCCGTCCGCGCGTCGACGAAGGCCTGGTTGACGAGGCCCTCTTTGAGGATGACGTGGGCCATCGCGCTGAAGATGACGACGTTGGTGCCGGGCTTGAGCGGCAGCCAGAGCGTGGCCAGGTCGCACAACTCGATCCGGCGCGGGTCGATCACGATCAGCTTCGCGCCGCGCTCGACGATGGCCTTCTTCATCTGCAGCGCGATGATCGGGTGGTTCTCTGTGGTGTTGGTGCCCGTGCAGATGAAGACGTCGCTCTTGAGCACCTCGGCGGCTGTGTTGCTCATCGCCGTGGTGCCCAGCGACTTGAGCAGAGCCGTGACCGAGGCCGCGTGACACAGTCGCGTGCAGTGATCGACGTTGTTGGTCCGGAAGAGCGCGCGCCACAACTTCTGGAGCAGGTAGTTGTCTTCGTTCGTCGCTTTGGCGCACGAGTACACGGCCATCGCGTCGGAGCCGTCGCGCCGATAGATCTCGACGAGCCGATCGGCGACGGTGTCGAGCGCCTCGTCCCAGGAGACCTCGCGCCAGTCGCTCAGATCCGCCGTCGGGACGCGGTGGCCGGGGATCTGCGGCGTCTTGCGCACGAGCGGCACCGTCACGCGCTGCGGGCTGTAGATGAAATCGTAGCCGAAGCGGCCCTTGACGCACAGGTTGCCGTGGTTGACCACGCTGTCGAACGGCGACGTCACACGATAGATGAAATCGTCGCGCAGGTGCAATTCCAGCGTGCAGCCCACACCGCAATACGGGCAGGTGGTCTTGGTCATCCGATCCGCTTGGGTCATCGCTACCTCAACGTCCTAGCGTCCGACGGCAGGCCTCGGCCGCCCAGGAGCATCTCAAGTTTTGCGCCGACGGCGTCGCTCGGAGCGCGTCAGGTCCATGATCTCGTCGGGCGTTTTGCCCGAATCGAGCAGCCACTCGCGCTTGGGCTTGAGCGCATTGGTCGGGCAGACCCCGACACATTGGCCGCAGAAGACGCAGGTCGTGGCCGGCATGGGCCTGTCGAAGAAGGTGCCGATGCCGGTCTCGTAGCCGCGGCCATCGAAGCTGAGCGCGAACGTGTACTGAGCGTCGTTGGCGCAGACCTGCACGCAACGCCAGCACAGGATGCACTTGTCGTAGTCGCGCACGTACATGGGGTTGTCGTCATGCACAGGGTGCTCACGGCGCTGTGCATCGGGGAAGCGCTCGAGGTCCGCATCGTAATCGGCCAGGTGTTGCTGGATCTCGGGCGCCTCGGAGAGATCGACGGCGGAGCCGAGCATCTCGAGGATCGTGCGCCGGCTGCGCTCGACGCGTTGGGTGCGGGTCTTCACCTTCATGCCTTCGGCGACCGGCACAAGGCAGGCGGGCTGCAGCAGCCGCTGGCCCTCGACGTCGACCACGCACATCCTGCACAGACCGTTGGCCGTGCAGTGCTCGTGATAGCAGATGGTCGGCACCGTCACGCCGATCTGCTCGGCGGCCTTCAAGATCGTGGTGCCGGCTGGCACCGCAACGGGCGTGTCGTCGATGGTGAGGTTGATGTCGGGCATAGGCTTTTGACGAAAGACAAAGGGGTGAGGGTGAAGGGCCTTCCACCCTCACCCCTTCGTCACTCGTCTTTCGTCATGAATAACTCGGGCCAGTTCCGCATCGCGCTGAGCACGGCGCTGGCCGCAGTCTGGCCGAGGCCGCAAAGCGAGGCCTCCGTCATCGTCCAGCCAACATCGGTCAGGCGCTCGCGATCGCCGGGCAGCATCGCGTCGTGCGCAACTCGGCCGACGATCTCGTACTGTCGCTGTGTGCCGATCTGGCATGGGTAGCACTTGCCGCAACTCTCGTGCGCGAAGAAACGCGTCAGCCGGTGCAGTACGTCGCGCATGTCGCGAGTGTCGTTGAAGACCGTGATCACGCCCGACCCCAATGGCAGGCCGGCCGCGCGCAGGTCTTCGAACGTCAGCGCCACCTCGAGGTCCTTCGGGGTCGCGAACGCGCCCGACGCGCCGCCGAACAGGATCGCGCGAAGCTCGCCACCGACGATGCCGCCGGCCAGGTCCTCGAGCATGTGTCGGATGGTGACGCCGAAGGGCACCTCGTAAAGCCCGGGCCGCGCCACGTCACCGGCGACGCAGAAGAGCTTTGGCCCGGTGGATTTCTCGGTGCCGAAGCGGTGGAAGGCTGCAGCGCCATGGGTGATGATGTACGGGATTTTGGCCAGCGTCTCGACGTTGTTGATCACCGTCGGCTTGCCGAACAACCCGTGCGAGGCCGGGAACGGCGGCTTGATCCGCGGAAAGCCGCGCCGGCCCTCGATCGACTCGAACAGCGCCGTCTCCTCGCCGCAGATGTACGCCCCGGCGCCCGCCCGCACTTCGATATCGAGGTCGAACCCGGAGTCGAGGATATTGGCGCCCAGATAGCCGGCGCCCTTCAACTCGGCGATGGCCGCCTGGACCCGCTCGATCGCGGTCGGGTACTCGCCGCGGATGTAGATATACGCCTTGTTCGAGCCGATGGCGTAGGCCCCCAGGATCGCGCCCTCGAGTGGGCGACACGGGTCGCCCTCGAGCAAAACCCGATCCTTGAACGTGCCCGGCTCGGACTCATCGGCATTGATGACGAAGTATTTGGGCGAGCCCGGCGCCTTGGCCGCGCCGTCCCACTTGATCCAGGTCGGAAAGGCCGCGCCGCCGCGCCCGAGCAGGCCCGAGTTCTTGATCTGCTCGAACAACCGCTCACGCGTCCAGCGTTCGCCGAGCACACGCCGGACCGCCGCCATGCCGCCGACGGCCTCGTACTCGATCAACGAATGTCGTCGACCGCGGCCGCACAGCGAGGTGACGATGCACAGATCCCCGCCGACGTATTCGTCAGCAGCATGGGTGCCACTTTCACGTCCGTGCCCGGCGACCACCTCCGGCAGCGTCTCAGGCGTCACGTGCGTATACGACATCGAGCGCGCCGGTTTTTCGGCGTTGAACGTCACGTTGATGGCGGGGCCTACATTGCACAGCCCAAGACATGGGGAGCGTTCGATCGTGTAGGCACCGTCTGGCGAGGTCTCACCGGGCTGGCAGCCCGCCAATTTGCAGCCGGCCTCGAGCACGGCATCCCCGCCGCGGAGCCCGCATGATGGGTCTGTGCACACTCGCACGACGGTTTGACCTACCGAGCGGCTGTAGAACAGGGCGTAGAACTCGATCACACCGTGCACGTCGGCCAGCGGCACGCGCAAGGCCCGCGCGATCTCTGTCGCGATCGGCTCAGCCAGATAGCCGTACTGGGCCTGGGCGGCATGCAAGGCCGGAAGAAGGCCCGAGCGCCCCAGGGGAGCAAACCGTTGCAGGATAGGTTCAAGCGGCGACAGATCGAGCGTCGGGGCAGGCCCTGCCAGCGCCATGAGCAACTCCAGTGAATGAGACTAGTTTACTCGTCTTTTGAGCGTTGCGGCATCCCATTCACTGGACCCGACCCGAGGATCCCAATGAGCCGGGAGCAGCTCGTTCCCAACGGGATCCCTTTCCAGGGTCACTCAGGCCAGCGGAATGACATAGAACAGCACCGCGAAAAAGTGGCAGATGCTGCCGGCCAAAACAAAGCCGTGCCAGATGGCGTGGTTGAACGGGATGCGCTTCCACGCGTAGACGATCGCGCCGAGGGTGTACGCCAGGCCGCCCGACACCAGGAGCATGAGGCCGCCGGGCGCGACGGTTTCGAGCAACGGCTTGATGCCGATCACGACTACCCAGCCCATGAGCACGTACGGAACCGCGGTCATCCAGCGCCGCTGCCGGATGAGGATGGGCTGCGTCGCAATGCCGATCACGGCCAGGCCCCAGACGATGCCAAACAACGACCAACCCCACGGACCGCGCAGATTGACGAGCGTGAAGGGCGTATACGTGCCGGCGATCAGCAGATAGATCGCGGCATGGTCAAAGTGCCGCAGCACTTCCTTGGCCCGCGGCAGCGGGATGCTATGGTACAGCGTGGACGCCGTGTACAGCAGGATCTGGGTCGCGCCATAGATGCTGCAGCTGACGATATGCCACGCCGATCCAAATGCGCTGGCGAATCCGGTCAGGATCGCGAGACCCGCGATCGATAACACGACCCCCACGCCGTGCGTGATGCTGTTGGCGAGTTCCTCGGCGCGGCTGTAGCGCAATGTTGTGGGTTGAATAGTCATGTCGTTCCTCTCCGCCGATGAACGTGGCTTCACGTTCAGGCACGCCCACGGAGTCAAATTGTACGCGAACCAGAGCAGACTCAGGCCCGAGCCTGTGACAGCCTGTACGAGCGAGACCGCCATGCGGTTTCTTGGCCGCGGATCGGGTGGATGAGAAACCTGAGGATCCCTCACTGAGCATCCGCCCTTCTTTCGGCGATATCCGCTCAATTCATGGCCAAGAAACGAATCTCGACAGGGTACAATCGCGCCAACCCCTGGAGGACCCATGACCTTCGACATCGACGCCGTGCGCGCCCAATTCCCCGCGCTGCAGACCAGCACCGTGTACCTCGACAACCCCGGCGGCACTCAGGTGCCGCACCGCGTGATCGATCGCATGACCGACTATCTGGTGCGCTGCAACGCCAACAAGGGCGGCGGCTTCCGCACGTCTAGCGACAGCGACGCCGTCATCGCCGCCGCACACGCCGCCATGGCCGACTTTCTCAATTGCGCGCCGAACGAGGTCGTCTTCGGCGCCAACATGACCACGCTGACCCTTCACGCGTCGCGCTCGCTGGCGAAGTGGCTCAAGCCCGGCGACGAGATCGTGGTGACGCGGCTCGACCACGACGCCAATGTCGCGCCCTGGCTGTTGGCCGCTCAAGATTCGGGCGCCACGGTGCGCTGGGTCGACGTCAACGAGGTCGACGTGACCCTGCGTCTCGACGACTTCGAAAAGGCCATCACGCCCCAGACCCGCATCGTGGCCGTCGGTTATGCCTCGAACGCCGTCGGCACCATCAACCCCGTCAAACGGATCATCGACCTGGCGCATGCTGTCGGGGCGCTGGTTTACGTCGATGCCGTGCAATACGCGCCGCACGGCCTGATCGACGTCCGCGACCTCGACTGCGACTTCCTGGTCTGCTCGGCCTACAAGTTCTACGGCCCGCATGTGGGCGTGCTCTACGGCAAGCACGACCTGCTCGACCGCCTGCCCGCCTACAAAGTGCGCCCCGCTCACGACGAGCCGCCGGACAAGTTCGAGACGGGCACGCTCAACCATGAAGGCATCGCCGGCACGCTCGGCGCTGTCGAGTATTTCGAGTGGGTCGGCGACATGGCTCGTGGATACGCGCCGCTGACCCAGCTCTCGCCGGCGCGCAGCGACGCTCGACGCGGCCGGATCGCGGCCGGCATGCAGGTCCTGCTCGAGCACGAGCACACGCTGGCCCGCGCCCTGATCGCCGGTTTGCAGGCGCTCCCGGGCGTGCGCATCTACGGCATCACCGAGCCAGAGCGCGTGGTCGAGCGTGTGGCGACGGTGTCTTTCACGCTCGAGGGTCAGCACCCGCGCCGGGTGGCCGAGCAGCTTGGCGAGCACGACATCAACGTGTGGGACGGCAACTACTACGCCTACGAGATCGTGCGGCGGCTTGGCCTCGAGGAAGGCGGCGGCATGGTGCGCGTCGGCCCCGTCCACTACAACACGCTGGCAGAGATCGAGGCCGTCGTCGCCGCCGTGCGAGACCTTTCTCGCTAACCGCAAACGCGCTGCGCTTTCCTCCATCATTCACCCATTTGGGTGCCGAAGCGTGGGAGCACCGACGCTCAGATCGCGTTCATCTGGTAACGATTACAATCGGCGCCACTTGGGTTCGTTTCTGACCTGGAGGAATTCTCATATATGTCCAAACGCAGTTCTTCAATCGGGCGCTCGATCGGCATCGGAGTCGGCGCGGTCGCCGCGCTGGCTATCGCCATTCAGTTGGTGCCTTTCGGCCGCGATCACACCAACCCGCCGGTCGTCACGGAAACGAACTGGGATAGCCAGCAAACGCGTGATCTGTTCTACCGCGCCTGCGCCAATTGCCATAGCAATGAAACCCAATGGCCGTGGTACAGCAACATCGCTCCCGTGTCATGGCTCGTCCAGCGTGACGTGAACGAAGCGCGTGAGCACTTCAATATCTCGGACGCCACGGCTTCGAGTCACAGCCACAGCGGTCACGAGGAGTCGCCATCCGAGCCGGTGGAAAAGGGCCAGATGCCGCTCCCGATTTATCTCATCATGCATCCTGAGGCGCGCTTGACCGAGGCTGAAAAACAGCAATTGATTGAAGGTCTCAACGCGACGTTTGGCGGTGAAGAAGGCGGTGTCGCTCACACGATCGCCAGTGTGCCGTAAAGAATATCTAAGGAGACCGCTTTTCCAATCCAATTCCAAGGCTCGCCCTCTACGATGGCCTCCGCTGTTAGGATAGTCGGTGCGTTTCCAGGCGCTCGTTTTAAAGACGCGCAGCCGCTATCACCTTGTAGGGGAGGACAACATGTCAGGGTCGGGTTCATCTGTCGGCAAAGCGCTGGGCATCGGGGCTGGCGTGGTCATCGCGGCGATCGTGGGTATTCAACTCGTGCCGTACGGGCACGATCACACCAACCCGTCGGTCGTCACTGAGACGAATTGGGATAGCCAGCAGACGCGTGATCTGTTCTACCGCGCCTGTGCCGATTGCCACAGCAATGAGACGACATGGCCGTGGTACAGCAACGTCGCTCCGATCTCGTGGATCGTTCAGCACGACGTTCAAGAAGGCCGCCAGAGCTTCAACATCTCGGCCCCGACTGAGCGTGGCGAGTTCGGCGAGGGCGGTGAGGGCGGCGAAGGCCGCGAGTATGGCGAAGGCGGGCGCGGAGAACGCGATGACTCGCCTGGCGGTCTCATTCGCTCAGGCGACATGCCGATTCCGATCTACCTCCTCACGCATCCCGAGGCCCGGTTGACGGATGCCGAGAAGCAACAGTTGATCGACGGCCTCAACGCGACGTTTGGCGGCGACGTCGGCGCAGTCGATCACGTAATCGCCAGCGTGCCCTGAGGGGCAGCGCGCGACAAACCGACGAGGGACGAACGACGAAGGTGGAGTGGCCATTCCACCTTCGTCGTTCGTCCCTCGTCTGTTTGTCAATTCTTCGTGAGCACGTTGTCGTTGAGGCGCCCGGCCGCGAAATCGTCGAGGTTCTGCAGAGTCGTCTCGGCGATGGTCGTCACGGCCTCCCGGGTGAAGAAGGCCTGATGACCGGTGATGAGCACATTGGGAAACATCATCAACCGCGCCAACACGTCGTCGGACACGACCCGGTCGGATAGATCCTGAAAGAACAATCCGTCCTCTTCCTCGTACACATCGAGGCCGACACCCGCCAACCGCCCCTGGCGCAGCGCCTCGGTCAGCGCCTCGGTGTCGACCAGCCCGCCACGACTTGTGTTGATCAGGAACGCTCCAGGCTTCATCAACGCCAGCGTGTCTTGATTGATCAGGTGGCGCGTGGCCGGCAACAGCGGCACGTGCAGGCTGACGATGTCGGCCTCAGGCAGCAGTTCGTTCAGCGGTTTGTACGTCATGCCGAGTTCGATACAGGCCGGGTTTTCGGCGGCGTCGTAACCCAGCAGTTTGCAGCCGAAGCCCTTCATGATCGACGCAAACGCCAGGCCGATCTTGCCGGTGCCGACGACGCCGACGGTCGAGCCATGGATGTCGCGCCCCAGCAGTCCGCCGAGGCGGAAGTTGAACTCGCGGGTGCGATTGTAGGCGCGGTGCGTGTGGCGGTTGAGGGTCTGCAGCAACGCCACGGCGTGCTCGGCCACAGCATACGGAGAATAGTAGGCGACGCGCATGACCGTGATCCCCCAACGCTTCGCGGCTTCGAGATCGACGTTGTTGAAACCCGTGCTCCTCAGGGCGATGCCGCACACACCAAGGGCGGCGAGTTTCTCGAGCACAAGCGCTGAACCGTCGTCGTTGACGAAGATGCAGATCGCGTCGTGGTCCTGCGCCAGGGTCGCGGTTTGCAGGTCAAGCTGCGACGTGGTGAAGTCCAGCTGATGGCGGCCACGGTTGGCAGCCTCGAGGAACTGTCGATCGTAGGAATGCGAGTCATACACAAGGACCTTCATGCGGGCTTCTCTCTTGTGGAGGATCGAGTCAGCGGCCGGCCACAAACGGCAAATAGAGATGTTCGGAGTACGCGGCGTTTTTCAGAGTAAACGAATCGACGAGCCTTCCATTTGCAGCTGTCGCGTCGACGACCAGGTACTCGCAAACCAGTTCCGCCTTCGAGGCGGCGCAGCGCAGGGCGCCGTGGCCTGAATTGTCGCGCACCACGCTCTCGGGCAGGACGACGGGAAAGCTATACAGCGGCGCGCCGCCGGTTCCGTTGACCACATACGGGATCCCGTCGACGAGCAGACGCTCATAGGTGTGATCGTGACCCGCGATCACAAGGTCGGCGCCCCACTCGGCGAAGGGCCACTGCACGGCCGGGTTTGGCCCGTGCGTGGCCGACGAGTAAGGGGCATGATGGAGCAGCACCACCTGCCAGGTGGCCGTGGATGCGTGCAAAGCGTTTTGGGCCCAGGCTGCCTGGACGGAGCTTACGCCGATCCCATCCGGCTCATGGCTGTCGCTGTCGAGCACGACGAATTCGACCTCGCCGGACGTCACAATATAGTAGCGCTCACTATCGGGCAGCGTGAAGAAGTCGAAGTATGGTTGGGCGTTCGACGTCAGCCAGTCATGGTTGCCGAGGGCCGGGAAGAAGGCGTTCACTGTCGCGCCTGAACCGTACGCTCCGGCGTAGGGCGCGATGTAGTCGTGGTAGTACTGCCCGACGTTCGCGTCAAGGGTATCGCCCGACCCGGCCGGGTAGTTGTTGTCGCCGACGGTGTAGATCTGCTGCGGCTTCCAGGCGTGCACCAGCTCGGCCACCTGGGCAACGTCTGTGCCGGCCCAGCCATAATCACCGATCACGGCGAACATAAGGGGGTCAGGGGTGGCGGGCAGCCTTGCCGAGGGCATCGGCCGCCCCAGGGGAGGATGTCCGTTCGAGCCAGCGGCGGTCACGGCCAACAAAAGGGCCAGAACCACCTTCACGGAAACGGGCGCAGGCACGCTCACACCTCCCCGTTAAGTGACGAACCCCTAGGTGAGGGGGGCACCCAGGAGCTCGTCGAATATCTTATACCGTCTTTAGGGGGATTGGTCAATCCGACCTAGAAAGACCGAATTGCGATCGATTGAGTGCCCCAGGCAGGAATTGAACCCACATCAGAGCCTTAGGAGTGCCCTGTTCTATCCGTTGAACTACTGGGGCGAGGCGGTGATGTGAGGGAGAAGGGCGCGTTAGAAGCGCACCCCCTCACCCTCACATCACCGCTTGGAATTTTACTCGATCTGACCGCTCGAGAGCACCTGCTTGATCTCGCCGATCAGCTGCGTGACGGGGATTTCGCGTGGACAGGCCTCTGTGCAATTGAAGACGGTGCGGCAGCGGAAGGCGCCGAACTGATCGCCGAGCACCTCGAGGCGTTCTTCGGCCGCCTGGTCGCGGTCGTCGAAGATGAAGCGGTGCGCCTGCACGATGGCGGCCGGCCCGACGTACTCGCCGTTCGCCCAGAACGACGGGCAGCTCGTCGTGCACGCCGCGCACAGGATGCATTTAGTGCCCTGGTCGAAGCGCTCGCGCGCCTCAGGGCTCTGCAGGCGCTCACGGCCGTCGGTCGGCAGCGGATCGCCGTTGACCAGGAACGGCTGGATGGAGCGGTAGTGCTTGAAGAACGGCTCCATGTCGACCGTCAGATCCTTGATGAGCGGCAGGCCCAGCAGCGGTTCGAGCTGCATCGTGCCGCCCTCGACCACGCAGTCCTTGACCAGCACCTTGCAGGCCAGGGCGTTGCGGCCGTTGATGCGCATCGCATCCGAGCCGCAGATGCCGTGCGCGCACGACCGCCGCAGCGTCAGCGTGCCGTCATGCTTCCACTTGACGATGTGCAACACGTCAAGCACGCGGTCATTGGGCTCCGCCTCGACCAGGTACGTCTCGAAGTGCGGCTTCGCATCCGTTTCCGGGTTGTACCGCTTGATTTTGACGTTGAATTTCATAATCACCCCAGATCATTGGCTATTGGTCATTTGTGATTGGCTGATGAAGGCTTCACGAGCCAATCGCAAATGGATCAATGACCAATGTCAATACGTCCGTTCCTTCGGCTGGAACTTCGTGATCGTCACCGGCTTGTAAGTGATGTCGGTGTCGCCGACGGTCGGCGCCACGGTCGGGGCGCCGGTGTAGCGAATGAACGTGTGCTTCAGCCAGTTGACGTCGTCGCGCTTCGGGAAGTCGTCGCGCGAGTGGGCGCCGCGGCTCTCGGTGCGGTTGAGCGCCGAGAGGGCCGTCGCCTCCGCCAGGTCGAGCATCGCGCCAAGCTCGAAGGCCTCGAGCAGGTCGGTGTTGAAGCGCTTGCCCTTGTCGTCGATCGCCACGTTGAGGAAGCGCTGCTTGAGCTCGCGCACCTTGTTCAGCGCGATCTGCACCATGGGGCCCGTGCGGAACACGCCGACGTTGTCCATCATGATCTCCTGCATCTCGCTGCGCAGGATGCCGGCCTTCTCGGAGCCCGTCTGAGTGCGGATGCGCTCGAGTTCGGTCACGACCGCGGCCTCAGGCGAAGCAGGCAGCGGCGCGAAGTCGACGCTCTTGACGTACTCGGCCATCGCGCGGCCGCCGCGCCGGCCGAACACGACAAGGTCCACCAGCGAGTTGGTGCCCAGTCGGTTGGCGCCGTGCACCGACACGCACGCGCACTCGCCGGCCGCAAACAGGCCGTGGACGAGCGCGCCACTGGAGTCGGCCAGCACCTGGCCGTTGAGGTCGGTCGGGACGCCGCCCATCGCGTAGTGCGCCGTCGGCTGGATCGGCACGCCCTCCTTCATCGGCTCGACGCCCAGGTAGATGCGCATCATCTCGATGATATCGGGCAGCTTCTTCTCGAGCTCCTCGGCGGTCACGGTCCGGCCGCCAGGGGCGCTCTTATAGCCGTTGATGGTCTCCGGGCGGATGTCGAGGTAGACGTAGTCCTTGCCGTTGACGCCGCGGCCCTCTTTGACCTCGAGGTAGATCGCGCGCGAACAGACGTCGCGCGAAGCCAGGTCTTTCATGTTCGGCGCGTAGCGCTCCATGAAGCGCTCGCCCTTGCCGTTGACGAAGACGCCACCCTCACCGCGCGCGGCTTCGGAGAGCAGCACACCCATCTTGTAGATGCCGGTCGGGTGAAACTGGAAGAACTCCATGTCCTCCAGCGGCAGGTTGCGGCGGAAGACGGCGGCCACGGGCTCGCCCGTCAGCGAGTGCGCGTTCGAGGTCACCTTGAACATGCGGCCGAACCCGCCCGAGGCCAGTAGCGTGGCCTTGGCGTGGAAGACGTGGACGTCGCCGGTGTTGATCTCGATCGCGACGGCGCCGACGCAGGCGCCGTTCTCGATGATCAGGTCGACGACGAAGAACTCGTCGAAGAATTTCACCTTCTGCTTGATGCAGGCCTGGTAGAGCGTCTGCAGGATCATGTGGCCGGTGCGGTCAGCGCTCTTGCACGAGCGCATCACCGGGCGCTTGCCGAACTCGGCGCTGTGGCCGCCGAAGCGGCGCTGCTCGATGCGGCCGGCCGGCGTGCGGTCGAAAGGCAGGCCCATGTGCTCGAGCTCGACGACGGCCTCGATCGACTCATGCGCGAGCACCTCGGCGGCGTCCTGATCCACAAGGTAGTCACCGCCCTTGACCGTGTCGTACATGTACCACTCGGGGTTGTCCTCTTCCATGTTCGCCAGCGGCGCAGCGATGCCGCCCTGGGCCGTGCCCGTGTGCGAACGGGTCGGATACAACTTGGAGATCACGGCCACATTGGCGGACTTCGACGCGTGCAATGCCGCCATCAACCCGGCACCGCCGGCCCCCACGATGATGGCATCGAACTGATGATGATGAAGCATGAGATCCTCGATGAACAAATGCGACGAATGACTTACGACGAATGACGGAGGTTGAACGGCCGTTCAACCTCCGTCGTTCGTCATCGGTCTCTCGTCATCCCACCTGCACTCCCGCGAACATCGCGTAAGCGCCAAGGGCCGTGATCACGACCCAGACGAGCAGGAGCACGACGTTGATCACCCGGTTGGCGCCATCGCCGTGAATGTAGTCACTGAGCACCGCGCGCAGGCCGTTGATACCGTGAAGCAGCGCGATGGCCAAAATGGTGAAGGTGCTGCCCCACGACAGGCCGTTGGCCCAGCGCTGGGCGACGAAACCAAGGTCGATGTGGTGGGCGCCGGTCAGCAGCGCATTGGCCGCCACATGGATCCACACCAGCACAAAGAGCAGCGCGCCGCTGATACGCATGAAAAGCCACGACCAGGTCTCGAAGGTGCGGCCCGGCCGGCGCACGTAGCGCGGCGCCTTCGAGGTGACCGATTCCTTCAGCGTGGCGCCCCAGGCGAGGACGGCGGTCGTCACGATGAAGGCCACCGGCACCAGCAAATAGGTGATGTCGAGGCCCGAGAAGGGCACCGGCGGCTCGGCGCCGCCGCACGAACCGCCCGTCGCCGGGCAGATGTAGAAGTTGTAAAGGTTCAGGGAGACGAAGTAAGCGGCCGGCAGCCAGAAGATCACCGAGAGCGCGATGATCTTGCGGAAGGAGTTCGGCTGCAGGTGCCGGTTCCACCACGTCGGAAACGTGTCTTTGAGGACGATGTTCAGGCCGTTCACCGCGTGATACACGATCGCGGCGAAGAGGAAGTACTCGGAGATCAGGAACGGGATCGAGCCGTACGTCCCGATCGCCTTGGTGTACTCCTCGGGCCAATACGCCACCCAGGACGTATCGACGATGTGGATCATCAAGAAGAGCAGGATCGCCAGACCCGAGACTCGATGAAGGATGAAGGCATAATGCCCTTCGCGCCCCTGGTAGAGGACGCCCTCTTTGAAGGAATCCCAACGCGACGTTACAGCAGCCATACAACTCTCCCCGTCACGAAATGGAAAATGTGGCGAGATCAGTAGGAATTGACCTCGTGTGTCGGCTCGATTTTATCATCCTCAATTCCCACGAAATTGGTTGATTTTGAAAAACCTCTGATTTGTGCAGGAAAACACAATAAGCGTTTCTTTCGTGAGTTTTATCAACTATAAGAAATTTGCATGGAGCCGATAATCATCAACCGCGTCTGCCAAGCAAGAGAAAGCGCACACCGACGGCCATGAGCAGGCACCACACGAGCACATGACCGCCCGGGATCAATCCGTAGGCGGCGCCGGCCATCACCTGCCACCACACGAAGGCCGGGGTCGGCAGTGTCGAGCCCAGCGTGACGAGAGCGGCCATCCACGGCAGCAGGCCGCCCGTATAGAGCACGGCATTGAGGACGCGGCCAGACGGAAGAGGGCGTGGTTGAATCCAGGGCCAGAGCGCGAGCGTCGGAAACGCCAGGAACATGAAACCCGCGTCGCGCGTTAGCACCGCGCCAATCGCGAGAAGGGAAGCCCACACAATCAGGGTCTGTCGGCGCGCGGGCGTCTTGACCTGATCGGCCCGGAACCCCCACCCTGCGGGCGGCCACCAGACGAGATAAGCCGTGGCGGCTGCCACAAGCAGCGCGACCACCACGATCCAATCAACAGGGGCGAGCAGAACAGGATCGCGATTGACGTCGAGTGCTGCGTCGCTGCCGAGCTTCGGTAGCCAGCCTTGCACGGCCGCCAGCCACATGATCGCGTAGGCGTTCAACGCCGGCAAAGCCACGCCGACAACGCCCTGGATCTCGGGCCACATCGCCCGCCATGAAAGGTCGCGGCCCAAACCTCGGACGGTGGGATTACGGCTCATCGCGCCTCGATCGGCAGGAGTCGTTCTCGATTGAACCGACTGGGCCACCCGAGTCACGCGGGTGCGACAATCGGCTTCGCTTCCAGTCGGCCTCAGGGCAGCGGCACAAGCCGCGCCTCGCGCCGCTCGAAGAACGTCAGGTGTTTCAAGCCCGCGGCCTTGATCGCCGCGATGGCCACGTCGAGATGGTCCCCGATGTGCTCGGGCCGATGCGCATCGGAGCCCAGCGTCACGCGCTCGCCGCCCATCTCGCCATACCAACGCAGGATCTCGACGCCCGGCGTCAGCATCGCAGCTCGGCGACGAAACGCCGCTGTGTTCACGTCGAGCGCGATGCCGTGATCGATCAGGTTGCGCAGCACCGCGCGGATCACGTCTTCGTAACGCGTCGGATCGTACGCCCCGTACACGTCGAAGCCCACACGCACGATGACGTCGAAGTGGCTGAGCACATCGAAACCGCCGACCCGGGTCATGCGCTCGAGCTCCTCGAAGAAGTCGCGGCAGGCCTCGTCGATCGGGCGGCTGAAGAACTGCGGATCGAAAACGAGCCGCCGTCCCACCCAGTGCAGCGAGCCCAAGGCGTAATCGAAGGGATGCCTCGCGAGAAGTTCCTGGCACTCGGTCCTGAAGATGTGCGGCTCGCCCAGCTCGACCGCGGCGCGCACCGTCAGCCGTCCCGCAAATTGAGCGCGCACCCGCTCGAGTTCGATGAAATAGGCGTCCGTCTTGAACCAGTCTCGCTCCCATTCGTCGGGATGCAGATCGTAGTGCTCGGTGAAACCGATCTCGGCGATGCCTTTGTCAACGGCAGCCTGGCACATCGTGACCATGCTGGCCTGACAATCCGGTGAGTAATTGGAATGAAGGTGATAGTCCTGAGGAAGCATAGCGGCGTCATTCTAACACCCGTCATTTGGGCATACGCTCATCGCAATGATGGCCGGGGGTCTTCGCCACGGATTTCGCGATTTCTGTCGAACGGGCACGAATGGTTGAGACGGGATTCTTTGGCAACGTGGTTGATCGATCAATCACTTTGCGCTTTTCGCGGCGCTGGCATTTCGTGCAATTCGTGGCGGATCGTTTCACGCGCAGAACGCATTGATCACGCGGGTGTAGATCTCGACACACTGGCGCACGCTGTCAAGGTCGACCCATTCTTCGAAAGCATGCGCGCCCGCGCCGATCGGGCCAAAGAGCACGGCCGGGATGCCGACCTCGGCCAACGTCGCGCCGTCGGTCCAATAGGGCGCTCCGGTCGTGAGGGGTTCGCGGCCGAGCACGCCTGTCGCCGCCGAGCGCACAGCCTGAGCCAGCGGTCCCTGGGGATCGGTTTCCATGGGGCCGTACGCCAACGTGTTCGTCATCGTGGCCGAGAAGGTCGGGTCGGCTTGAGCGAGCTGCTCGAGCAGAGCACGGTATTCGGCGTCGACACTCTCGGCCGTCTCGCCCGGCAACGTGCGACGCTCCAGGCTCAAGACGCAGCTGGCCGGATACGAAGACGGCTCCTGCCCGCCACGGATCACACCGGCGTGCAGCGACCCCGTCTTCAGGAGCGGGTGCGCCGGGCGTGTGGCCAGTTCGCGCCCAAGGCCTTCAAGGGCGACAAGCACCCGGCCCATGCGCGAAATCGCGTCGACACCGAGCTCGGGCATCGAGCCGTGCGCGGCCACGCCGTGAGTTTCGATCTGGTGCCAGACGAAGCCGCGGTGCGCCACGACGAGCTCGAGCTCGGTCGGCTCGGCGATCAGGGCGCCGTCGGCGCGATAACGCGCCGCGATCGCGCGGGTACCCTGGCCGGCAACTTCTTCATCCATCACGGCCGTGAACACAACGTCGCCGCGTAGCGGAGTCGAACGCTCCTTGGCCGCGACGAGCGCCAGCATGCAGGCCGCGACGCCGGCCTTCATATCGTAGGAGCCGCGGCCATACATCCGTCCATCGGCGACGTGCGGCGTCAGCGGATCGGTCATGCCCGTCACGCCTACGGTGTCGAGGTGGCCATTGAGCATCAGCGTGCGGCCGCCGCCCGAGCCAGGCACGCGCGCGATGACGTTCGGCCGACCGTCGCGCACTTCCTCGATCACGGCATCGATCCCGACCCGGCGCAGCCAATCCGCAACAAAACCGGCGGCTGCGGCTTCGCCGGAGCCCGTGGATACCAGGTCCGGGTTGATCGACTCGATGCGCACGAGATCAGCAAGCAGTTCAATGAGCGTGTCCATAGGAAGGGGCCTCTCCGTGAAGCGCCATTGTAATGTCTCCCCTCAAGTATGGAGCCGTGACGGCAACCGGATGTACGGTCACCTGCCGCGCGAAACACGAAAACGCGGGGTTCGCATAGAACCCCGCGTGATCTCGCTCCGCAACAGGCCCGGTTTCCCGCGTGCCTTCGCGTCTTTGCGGTTCGTTTCGGTTACTCAATCAGCCGTCGCTGCGACGCGGTCGATCAAATCATTCGGTTGTCGGTTGGCTGAGAGGCGGAGTTCCGGCAGGCCAGCCAGCACCACCAGCGAGGTCAAGATCAGGATCAGCTGCAATCCGAACACGGCCGCGAAGCCCAGGCCGGCGCTTTGGGTGGCCGCTCCGACGAGGTCGCGCGTGATTCCGTTGATCACACCGCCAAACAAACGCGCCAGCGACACCGCCAGCCCCCAGGTTCCGATGAACAGGCCGGTGTCGCGCGCCGTCGTCATATCGAGCATGAAGGAGTGATTGGTCACCGTCGAGATGCCGATGGCCAGGCCGAGCAGCACGAGGCCGGTGTAGAACAACGGTCGCGACGCGCTCACGCTCGACGCGGCGAGCAGCGCGAAGGCGACAGCCCCGAAGACGGCGGCGCTCTGCGCGACCCTGCGCTTGGAGAGATAGCGCTCTAGCAAGGCCGCGAACGCGAGCGCGATCAGGAAGCACACACCGTAAATCGAGCGCAGCCGCGCCGTCTCGGCCAACGGCATGCCGAGCACCTGACCGCCGAACGGCTCGAGGATCGCGTCCTGCCCGAGGATGGCGATGAGGAGCAGGATCAGGTAGAGGAAGAAACGTCGGGCCGTGGGATTGTCGACCAGCAGACCGCGGATCTGCGTCGCGCCGAACGCCGCGCGGGGAGCCACCACCTGTGTCGTCCGCGGCTCGAGCCCGATCAGGCCCAGAAGACCGAGGCCGAGCGCCACGGCGACGACCTGCCAGATCGCGTTGGTCAATGGGCCGGCGAGCGCTTCGAGCGTGTCGGGCACATCGGCCACCAGTCGGCTGAAGGCGATGCCGCCGGCGATGACGCTCAGCAGCATCACGAAGTACATCACCGCCACAGCCCGGCTGCGGGCTCGTTCGCTGAAGAGCTCCGAAGCCATCGAGAAGTACGCCACAGTACTGACGTTGTAACCGAGCCCCCACAGCACGAAACCCACAACCGCCAGCCCGATCCCGGCGCTGCCTCCGACCTGCAAGAGGGCGACCGGCAACAGGGCCACGCCAGCCGCGCAGACCAGGATGCCGATGATGACATAGGGTGTTCGCCGCAGCCCTGCGATTGGGTGCCGATCGGCCCAGGCCCCGAAACCGACCTGCAGCGGCGCTGCCAGATAGGGCAGCGACACGAGGGCCGTCACAAGCGTCAGCGACAGCCCCAGCTCGACGTTCATGACCCGGTTGAGGTTGTCGTCCACCGGCAGGGTCAGCAATGCCACGGCGGCGTGCAAGAGCCCTAATTGGAGTGCTTTTCGCCACATAGCCCGGATCGTACGCTGCGGGATCACTGCCAGGTATGTAGATTTCTGTAGGTTCAAGCGCTTTCTCACCTCTTACCAACCTATTCGGCGGTAGTCCAACCGCCTCTGGCCCGACTTCGCCGCACACTGCGGACGAGAGATGGTGTGGTGCCGCGCTGTGGGCGCGGAAAGAGAGGGACGCGATGGTCGAGTCTCTGATGAATAACGTGCTGGTGTGGATCTATGTGCTGGTGCCGATCGTGGTGTTTGCCGGCGCCATGGGGGCGGCGTCATTCCTGGCTCAGGTGATCAACCGATCGAATGCACCCGCCGCCAAAGGCGCGCCCAAAGGCGGCAAACCCGCCGGAGGCGGCGGTGGTGGCGGCGGTGGCCATCACTGATCGCAGCACGACGAAGGGCGAATGGCGAAGGACGGATGACGAGGGTTGCGCAAGACAACCTTCGTCATCCGTCCTTCATCGTTGATGTCGTGTTCGAAACGCCTCAGGGATCGGCCGATCTCGGCTGTGCCAGTCTCCCTCCCATCCCTGTCATCCAGTGCGCCGGACTGCGCGCGTCGCGTGTCATCCAGAGCGCCCAATCCCCATGGCCCGGAACCAAGCCAAATGAGCGCGAAGGATCTCCTGTCGGACTCGTTTGCCTTGGAGGACACCCTCACAAAGGCATACGAGTCTTCGGAGGAGATCCTTCGCGCTCATTTGGCGCGTCTATGGGCACAGATCAGGGGCGCTCTGGATGACACGCGACGCGCGGGCCGCAGCGCGCGATGGGAGCCGCCACGCGATATCCGCCAACACGCAATCGCAGCCAACACGCAATCGCAGCCAACATGCAATCGCAGCGACCCACGATTGCGGGCCGCAATCCAGAAAATGCAACGAAGGTTGAATGGTTATTCAACCTTCGTTGCTCATCGCGCCGCAGACGCCCGATCTGCGGTCTGCGGTCCGCCGTCTGCCGTCGCGCCGTAGGCGCCGCGACTCAGATATTGATGTAGCCGCCGACCGCGCCGTGCGCGGCTTCCATGATGGTTTCGGAGAGCGAGGGGTGCGCGTGCACGTTGCGCGCGATCTCCTCGATCGTCAATTCGGCGCCGTGGGCCAGGGTGAGTTCGCCGAGCAGCTCGGTGACCTCGGGCCCGATCATGTGCGCGCCGAGCACTTCACCGTACTTGGCGTCGGTCACGATCTTGACGAAGCCGACGTAGTCGTTGAGGCCAAGCGCCTTGCCGTTCGCCTGGAACGGGAACTTGACGACCTTGACCTCGTACCCGCGCTCCTTGGCCTTGGCCTCGGTCAGGCCAAACGACGCGACCTGTGGGTGCGAGTAAACGGCGCTCGGCATGAACTCGTACTGCAGCGCCGGCGCGTGGTGCCCGGCGATCGCCTCGGCCGCCACGATGCCCTGAGCCGACGCGGTATGCGCCCAGCCCGTCTTGCCGGTCACGTCGCCGATGGCCCAGATGCCGGCCACGTTGGTGGACATCTTGTCATCGACCTGGATGAAGCCCTTCTCGACCTTAACACCGAGCGCTTCGAGACCGAGGTCCTCGGAGTTCGGTCGGAAGCCGATCGCGACGAGCGCCTGTTCGGCCTCGAGCACTTCGGTGCCGCCCGGACCTGAGACCGTCACCTTGACGCCCTCGCCGACCTTTTCGATCTTGTCGACCTTGGTGCCGGCTTTGACCGCGATGCCGTGGCGCGTGAACTGCTTGGCCAGCTCGGTGCCGAGTTCTTCATCTTCGCGCGGCAAGAGAGTCGGCAGCATTTCGACCACTGTGACCTTCGAGCCGTAGGCGTTCCAGATCGTGCCGAACTCGCAGCCGATCGCGCCGCCGCCGATGATCACGGCCGAAGCGGGCAGCTTCTCCTGGACGATCGCTTCCTTGTACGTCACCACGATCTTGCCGTCGACGTTGAAGGCCGCCGGCGGAGCTACTCGCGCGCCCGTCGCCAGGATGACGTGCTTGGCGGTGTGCGTCTGCTTGCCGCTGCCATCCTTGAGCGTCACCTCGACTTCGGTCTTCGACTTCAACGTGGCGGTGCCCATCAGCACGTCGACCTTGTGCTTCTTCATCAGGAAGCCGACGCCCTTGGTCAACCGGTCCGACACCTGGCGCGAGCGCTTGACCGCCGCCGAGTAGTCGAGCTTGACGTTCTCGACCGTGAAGCCAAAGTCCTTGCCGCCGTGGCGCAGGATCTCGGCCACCGACGCGTTCTTGAGCAGCGACTTGGATGGGATACAGCCCACGTTCAGACAGACTCCGCCGATGTATTCCTTGTCGACGATGGCGCACTTCAGACCGAGCTGCGAGGCGCGCACGGCAGCGACATAGCCGCCGGGGCCCGCACCGATGATGATGACGTCGTAATTCATGGTGTCTTCCTGTGGCGTCGAAAACGAAGGCGCTGCTCAACGCAGCGCACGTGCTCGACCTTTACCTGGATGGTCGATATTGTACCAACGCGCTCCGCCGAGGCGTTTTCACAGGCGTGAGGTGTGCGCACCTGATCCACCTCAGAGTTTTGCGGCGATCTTCTCAGCTCGCCATCACGCTTCAGCCGCCGAGCGCAACATGTCGCGAGCGGCCTGTCCCAGCAGAGACGCGTCGACGCCGATCAGCATCAATCGGAATCCCCGCGACATGAAGGGCCGCACCGCGGCGGCGCTCATGCCGAAGACGCCCACTGGCATCCGGTGGGCCTGGCAGACTTCGCCGATCCTGGCGATGGCGCCCTGCACGTCGGGGTGCGACAGGTCGCCGGGGTGGCCCAGGCTGGCCGAAAGGTCATAGGGGCCGATCAGCACAGCATCCACCCCGGGCACCTGGGCGATGGCATCGATCTCGCGTACAGCCTGGGCGCTTTCCGCCTGCACGATGACGACGGTCTGGTCGTTGGCGCTTTCGAGGTACTCGGCCACCCGGAAACCATAGCCGTGCGCCCGGGCGATGCCCATCCCGCGCGAGCCCTCGGGTGGATAGCGCGACCAGCGCGCTGCCTGGGCCGCCTGCTCGGCCGTGTGAACTTGCGGCACCATCACGCCGGTCGCCCCGCTGTCGAGGACGTGCTTGATGGCGGCCTCGTCGAGAGCCGGCACGCGCACGATGCACGCGCTCCTGCCTCGAGCGGCCTGGAGCAGGCCTTGCAGACTGTTCGTCACGTCGATCGCCCCGTGCTCGCCGTCGAAGCACAACCAGTCGAAGCCCACATCGGCCACGATCTCGGCGACCTCGCGCGAATTGAGAGTGACCATCGTGCCGATCAGCAGTTCGTTGGCCTTGAGGCGTTGACGTAGTAGAGACGTATACATCACAGGTCTTTCGTGAATGGTTCCACCAAGCCGGGATCAAGTACGGACAAGGCTTCCACGAATGGAAGTCGCTGCCCAACCTTATCGGGAACAAAAGAGACGGAGCACCCTCTTTCCGCCCGCACTCTTTTGGGTCGAGCCGTTACGAATTGGAACGAATAGCGAACATTCGCGCCCATTCATTTCAATGCGTGAAATGCGTGGCCAAACAGCTCCCAAAACAAGGCGCGCTTGCCCGGGGATCCTCTACGGCGCGACGACCTGCACCGAGCCCACATCCACGCCGTCGACGTCGGAGCCGACGAGCGTGGCGCGCTGCAGCGTGGCCAGGTCGTAGATGCCAACCCGCAGGGTGTAGCCCTCGCCGAGCGGTGCGCCGGCCGGCACCACGATGGCGTATTGGTCTCGCACGACCTCGCCTGCGGCCCAGCCGGTCATCGGCCGCGTGCCGCCGACCGGCTGGCTGTCGGATTGGGCGATCAAAGTTCCATCCGGCGCAAGCAGATGCGTGTAGACGGTGTAGTCCACGGGCACCGGCGCATCGGCGCGCCACTCGAGCGTGAGCAGCACCGACTCGCCTGGCATCACAACCATCGGCTCAACGGCCGCGCCGACCAGCTCCGGGCCGCGCTCGAAGCGCGCGCCGATCGGCTCCGTCGCCACTGGCGCGCCTTCAGGACGCAGCACGTAGAGGGTCAGATACTCGCCAAGATAGGATTGATAAAACGCCTTGAAGCCGTTGTGGCTGAGCCAGGCTTCGGCGCGATGATCGGGATCATAGACCGGCGGAGGCCCAAACATCACGAGCCAGACTCGTGAGTGACCTTGAGCCAGCGACGCGAGGTGTTTGTCGGCATTGGCATCGCTGAACAGCTGGCCACGGTCGATCCACTCGGCCGGCACGTTCTGCGGCGCGTAGATCTTGAAAAGCATGCGCTGATCGGGCCCATTGAGCCAGATCACGTCGCCGGGCTCAGCGCGCTCGCTGACCAGCTCCAGCATGGCGCCATAGTTCGCTTTCGTGTAAGCCGGGTCGAAGTACGCCGCCTGCAGCGACACCCCCGACATCGCCACGATCGCCAGAGCCACGAGCCCACCCAGGCGCGCCCAGTTCAGGGTCATCAGTCCTTGCGCGAGGAAGATCGCAAGCGGCAGGTAGGTCATGCTCAAGAAGCGCTCGCTGAAGTAGGACTGGTAGCCCGTCAGGATGAAGACCAGCGGCACCGGCACCAGCCACCAGCACGCGAGCGACAGCGTCATCGAACGCTCGCGCCGCCACATCGTCCAGGCGCCGAACACAGCCAGCGCGAGGTAGGCCCACGTTGCCCAGCGCCATTCCACGGGCGCAGTGTTGCCGACCGTGAAGGCCTGGAGGCCCGTCCATAGCACCTGACCGAGACGTTCGAGGCTGATGAAGTTCTCGCGCGCCGCCGCCTGCCCCGTCAGCAGTCCCCACTGCGCCGCAAGCCACGGCGCGACAAGAGCCGCAGCCGCGAGTTGAGCCAGCACCCATGGCCGCAGCGCGCGCCGATCCAGAAACAAGAGAGCCAGCCCTTGCGCGAGCAACGCGAAGAGGCCGTAGTAGTGAGTGTGCACAACGAGCGCGCTCGAGAGAGTCACCAGCGCCCAGCGCCCGAGCCGCCCAGGCTCCGCCTGCGCATGCAGCAACGCGAGTTGACTCAGGCCGACCAGCGCCATCAACAGCGTGTATTGAGTCAGGTCCTGCGAGTACCAGACCTGAAAGGGCGAGACGGCCGTGATCAATGCCACGCCGAGGGCGATGGACTGCGAGCGCGTCAGCTTGCGCGCCACAGCGTAGTTGACGGACACGCCCAGCACGCCGAGCAACGCCGGCAGAGTCTTCAACCCGAAGGCGTTGAAGCCGAAGATCGAGTACCAGATGTACAGCAGGCTGTGGAAGGCGCGTGGATGCACTTCGGCGGACGGGTTGAACAGCCAGCCCACGCCCTGCGTGACGACTTCGAGCTTGGCGCCCTCGTCGCCCCAGATCTCCTGTGCGCCGGCGTTGAAGAGACGAAGCGCCGTCGCGAACGACAGCACAACCACCATGGCGGCCAAGGGCCACAGCGCCGCGCTCCAGCGCGCCGTCAGACGAGGTTGAGGAAGAGTGCCGGCGACCATGGGTCGTCCGGATTATAGCTGAGGGGTCTCGTCGATTTTACGGAGAGGGTAGTACGAAAAAACAAGCCCCAGACGAGCTCAAGGTTGCGCGTTCCACTCGTGCAGCACAACGTGCGGCGCCCCCGGCTCTGGCGCCGTGATCGGCAGGCGCACGATGTCGGGATAGGTGTAGAGGCCGAAAACCAGTTGATAGGGTCCGGCTGCGAGATCCGGCGGCATCGTCAGCGTGAACGATTGCAGCACCGTCTCGCTCGCGTGCCAGTCTGTCGGCGGATACGAGTCGCACAGGCCGGCGTCGGCCTGGGCCCAGATGCGCCCGCCCTCGTACGGCGATGGATCACCGTAGACGTGGACGAACACCCCGAGCGGGCTGTCGGCCGGGGTCGAGGCTTTCAAGGCGAGGGTCAAGGTGATCACGTCACCGGGGCCGGGGGTCGGATCGGACACGTTCAGCAACCACGCCGACAACCGATCCTCGAAGACGCCCGCCGGAGCCGAGGCCAGAGCGTCGTTCAAGGCGGCCCTGGGAGTCGCTTCGAGCAGGGTCGCTCCCGCCTGATCCTGGCGCTGCTCATCGACGACGACCTCGGCCCAGGGCGCGAGCTGCCCGGCAAGATCCTCGAAGGCGCTCAGGCTGAAGTACGTGGCGGTGCGATCGGCGAGCACGAGACATTGGTGGCTGTCGAACGCGCCCACCTGCCGCGGCGCGAGCGAAGGGCTCAGGTAACGCACGACGGGATGAGTCGGCGTGAACGGACTGAAATAAACCGGACGATCCTCAGGCGTCTGCGCCACAAGCCCGACGCCGCTGATGAGCGGCGCCTCCATGAACGCCGTCCGGCTCGCGAAGTCCACCCAGCTCCCCATATCCCGATAACCCGAGACCGCCATCGGCACGATCAACAGCCACGGGAGGAAGGGAGCGATGGGCCGAGGCCAGCGCTCTTTGACCCACTCGCCAAGCCGGCCAAGGGCGAGGCCGAGGAGCAGCGCCAGCGGCACGATCGCCATGGCGCCGCGTGAGTAGCTTGGCGCGTCAGCGGTCAGCAGCGAAGGTGCGAGCGCCACGCCAAAGGCCGCCAGCACCGCCAGGCCCGCCAGCCTTTCATCTGGCCGGCGCCGTGAGCGCCAGGCTTCGACAACGGCCGCCGCGATACCGACCACGAGGGCGAGCGTGGCGACGACGCCCAGCACCGGACGACCTGACAGGTTGTAGTGATCGTCAAGGTCGCCCTGCACCCACCAGGCCTTCAACCACGCCCAGACGTTGACCGCGATTGTGCCAAGGTCGAAGCGCGCGACAGTCGCCGAGCGGGTCGTGAACAGACCTGAATGAGTCAATGCGTAGTAGGCTTGCGGCGTGACGACGACGGCAGCGGTCAACCAGGCCAGGGCCACGCCGCGGCGCATGGGCGGTCGGGCCACGGCCAGGATCAGGCCGCCGCCGAGCAAGAAGGCCAGCAGCCCCCAGGCCGCGAAGTATGAGTACGCGAGCAACCCTGCGGCCGCCCCGGCCCTGACCCAGCGCCAGGTGCCGCCGCGCCGAGCCGCCTGGGCCCAGGCCAGCCCGGCCAACGCGACGAGCAACAGCGCAAAGTTGAGCCGCACGACATGCGACGAGATCATGACGTGCCAGAACAACACGGTCAGCGTTGCAAGGGCGCCGAGCCCGACCCGCACGCCGAACAATTCGCGCGCCAGTCGATACGTCGCCGCGAGCGTCAGCACGCCGACCAGCGCGGCCAGCAGACGCAACTCCGCGATGCCGCGCCCGACGGTCTGCATCCAGCCGGCCAGCACATACATCCAGCTGCTTTCGCGGCCGTAGTTCTCGGGGAAGAAGGTGACGAAGCGCGGATGCTCGATCAAGTCGACGGCGTTGAGCGCGTACCAGGCTTCGTCGTGGTGGAGCAACTGGCTCATCGAGCCGAGATGCGCGGTGCGCAGCCACCAGCCGAGGGCCAGCAAACAAACACCGAGCCCAAGAACAAGGAGCGTCTTGGGCCCGGTGCGAGATCGAGAAACCGACGATGTGTTCACGAAGATCCGGGCCGGCCAGGGTCACGGCCCGGGAGGCGCGGCCGCGCGGGTCAGGCAGGCAGAGGCGCCGAACGGCGGCTGGGCCGACTGACGCGCGCAGCCTGAGGTTGGGCCGGTGCCGCGGTGACGGCTGCGGCTGTCGCCGGATGGATGGTGATGTCTTTGAGCGCGGCCTTGTACAGCCGGATCAGTTCTTTCTCGTTGGTGCGGAAGCGCCGCAACGTCTGCAGCGCGCAGAGGGCGCACCCACGCATGGCCCTGAAGGAATCGGTTTCACACTCGAGACAGCCGTTCAGCCTGACCATCATCAGCGTGAACGCCAGGCTCTCGGGGTGTCCCTCGTCAAGGCTCGCCACATGATCGACGAGTTTACGGAACTCATGACCCGCCGCGTCCCGCAGCTGCGGGATGATGCGCGGAGGGAACAGGATCTCGGTCTCCACGTACATGACGGCCTCCTCAGGCATCCACTGTCACGAAAAACCAGACACCGCTACGTTGCATGAATCGTCGCGAAAACACGGGCGAAAAGCGACTCCCTGATTATAGGAGTCCCGGACTCGCCTGACAAGCACCCGAGTCGATAACCGGGATCTTTAAGATTACGTCGATCCGACGGTCTTTCCGCCCCCAGGGCTGTCGGGCGGCGGGCGGGTGCATGAGGTTGGAATTCACGTCCTGACTGAGGGCGGGTTCTGCCCTTACTTTACACCACCGGGACTACAGTCCCGGCGGACCCTGGTCACCTTTACGTTGCTCAAGCCAACCGATACCATGCTTTTACTGGCTTGAAACCCACTTTTGGTAAAGGTATTCTCCCCCTAGAGGGCTTACGCGCACATGAAGTACAACACCGGTTTTCTAGTCAATGACCACCCGGCTCATCGTTTCTCCAAGCTGCACGAGAACCCTGAAGCTCAACTGGTGATGTTGGTGCCCGGGCAGACCTGGGAACGCGTGCGCATGCACATCCAGCGCTATGAGTCTATCGCGTTGGCGGGTCGTTTTGGCGCCAACCCGGGCGAGTACGAATGGGAATGGGTCAACGAGCCTGAAGGCATCCGCTGGTGGCGGCGCGCCGGCGATGGCAATGAATACCTGTTCGGCGTCGTGGCCGCGATCCGGCGACTGCAGGGCGTCGAACTTTATGGCATGGTCACGGTCGACGAGAACAGCCCATTCTGGGCCGATGTGGTGGCCGGCGTCCTGATCGCCGAATTGAACGATCGCGCGCGGCAGATGACCGAAGAGCGGTACATGACAGCGAATCAGGCGTTGCGCCAGCTGCGTCGCGAGCACTATCGCTCTCGCGATCTTCTCACCGTCGATCGCCAGGACAAGACCATGGTGCGCCGTGGCACCATCCGTGAAGTCGAGAAGTTTCAGGCAGCACTCAAGCGGTTGTTCGATCGCGTGAATTCGACGACCACGCTCTCGCCCCTGAAAGTGCCACCCCGCGCTGAACCCTGAGTTCCCCGATCGCAATGCCAAAGGCCCTCGCACCACGAGGGCCTTTTGTTTTTGGTCCGACGGCCAGAAGACCCAGTGGATGCCGTTATGTTCTCGCTGGCCTATGACCGAAGTCCTCTGCCGTGAGCGCGGCCGTGGTGTTACGATGCGGTTGTTTCCCAACCATCGACAACATCGGTTAGATCCCATCCGGCTGACACCGGGAGGGCACATATATGGCTCAGACGACTTCTCTACTTGTCAATGACCGCCCCCAGCACCGATTCACACGGCTTCGTGACATCCCGGAAACTCAGTTGACGCTGCTCGTCAATCGACGCACGTGGAGCCGGATGCGCGAATACATTCAGGCTTTCGAAGCCGTGACACTGGCCGGCCGTTTCGGCGCCGACCCGGGCGACTTCGAGTGGGAGTGGGTCTCAGAGCCGCAGGGCCTGCGTTGGTGGCGGCGCGCCGTCGATGGCACCGAGTACCTGTTCGGCATGGTCGCTGCGGTGCCGGTCGGCGACGACGTCGAGTTGTACGGCATGGTCAGCGTCGATGAAGACAGCGTGTTCTGGCCAGATGTGGTCTCCAGCGCGATCCTGTCTGAACTTAACGACCGCGCCCATTTGATCGCACGCGATGATCACGCCGCCAGCGAGGCCGCGGTCCTGGCACAACTGCGCCGCGATCACTATCGACACCGTGGCCTTCTGACCCGCGACGTGCCCAACGAACCGGCCATCCGCCGGGGGACCGTTCGCGAAGTCGAGCGCCTGCAGACCGCGCTGCATGGCCTGCTGAGTCGCTGCAGCACAGCGGTGCTGCCCTCCGAAGTCAGCCGCAAGACGACCGGGCAGTTCATGGGAACGTCGTTCTCGCACTCGTGACATGCGACGAAGGGCGAAGAATGCTGGGTTATCCACTCCTCGTCCTTCGCCCTTTGGGATTAGTCTTCTGTCAAGTCCATCTGCCCGGATTCGCCCGAACACCTATACAATAGCGCCATGATTCGGCCCTTCGATTGGCGCGATGTCGGCCTGGTGCGCGCGCTCAGCGAGCGCGGCCTCTGCCTGGATTCGGCCACTCGGCTCACGCGTGGGACTCAGCCGCTTCAAAATGCGCTGCTCGGTTATCTGATGCCCAATTCCGGGTCGCCGACCCTGATCTGGAAAGACGAGGGTCATCAGGCTTTCGGGCAACTCAAACATCGAGCCGGTGAAGAGCGTGCGCGGGCGTTGTTCATCGCGCCAGGCTGGTCGATTGAGCCCTCGGGCTGGCTGGCGCTTGTCGATCAACTGGCGGTCGAAGCCGGCAGCCGCGGCGGGCACAACCTGCTGGCTGAAGTCGATGAGAGCAGCCCGGAGTTCGAAGCCCTACGCATCTCGGGCTTCGCGATCTACGCGCGACAGTCGATCTGGCGGCTCGACCACGACCTCGCTCCGACGGCCCCGGCGCTTCCCTTGCGCCACGCCGCCAAAGAAGACGGGCCAAACACCCTGGCGCTCTACAACGACATCGTGCCGCGGCTCGTGCAGCAGGTCGAGCCGACGCCCGAAGCCGGACGCGGCTACGTCCTCGAGCGAGGCAACGACCTTGTGGCGCACCTCGCCGTGCGACGGGGGCCGCTGGGCATCTGGGTCGACCCTGTGGTGCATCCCGAGGCCTACGACCTTGCGGATGAGATCATGTCGTCGGCCCTGCACTTCCTGACGACCTCCAACCGCGCCGGACGCCCCGTGTACGTCAACGTGCGACGATACCAGGACTGGCTGCAGGAGCCGTTGCGGATGTCGGGCTTCGTGAAAGTCGCGTCGCAGGCTGTGATGGTCAAACGCCTGGTGGTTCGTGTGGCTGAGCCCGCCCTCAAGCCGATCCCCGCCATCGTCGGGCGCACGACGCGGCCCGTCGCGCAACTTGAGCGCATGAGACCGCCGGCCGCTCTCGGCGACGAGCGGATCCTGGCCCCGGTGACGCAAATCGATTCGACCGAACGCTGAGGTTTTCGTCGCAGTCAAGGGACCTTAACGACCCCGACGACTCCTTGATAAAATTGTGAAGCGCTGGACCGTGCCAGCGCCAGGTGGCGATGCAAAAGAGAATCACTGACGACCTTCACGCTTTGTTGGCCGTTATCCCGCCGGAGATCGGCGCCAAACTCACATCAGCGAACCGCACCGACGAACTGCTCGAAATCATCCTGGATCTGGGCCGCGTGCCGACCGCCCGCTACATCGATGGCGAGGTCGTGCTGGCCGATCACGAGATCACGCGCAACGAGATCGACTATGTGGTCACGCGTATCGGCGACTTCGACGCCGATAACCGCGCCGGCATGGAACGAACGCTCCATCGCATCAGCGCGATCCGCAATCGTCGCGGCCAGATCGTCGGCCTGACGTGCCGGGTCGGCCGGGCCGTCTACGGCACGATCGCGATCATCCAGGACATCATCGACAGCGGCAAGAGCCTGCTCATGCTCGGCCGGCCGGGCATCGGCAAGACGACGATGCTGCGCGAGGCTGCCCGCACGCTGGCCGAGAAGAAGCGCGTGGTCATCGTCGACACCTCGAACGAGATCGGCGGCGACGGCGACGTGCCGCACCCGGCCGTCGGACGCGCGCGCCGCATGCAGGTCGCTCAGCCGACGCTGCAGCACGAGGTGATGATCGAGGCCGTCGAGAACCACAACCCCGAGATCATCGTCATCGACGAGATCGGGCGTGAACTCGAGGCAATGGCCGCCCGCACGATCGCCGAGCGCGGCGTTCAACTCATCGGCACCGCTCACGGCAACTCGCTCGAGAACCTGATGCTCAACCCGACCCTGGCCGACCTGATCGGCGGGATCGAGTCGGTGACGCTTTCCGACGAAGAGGCGCGCCGCCGCGGGACGCAGAAGACCGTGCTCGAGCGCCGGGCGCCGCCGACCTTCGATGTGCTGATCGAGATCCAGGCGCGCGAACAACTCGCTGTGCATCACGACGTGGCCGCGGCGGTCGACTCGCTCCTGCGCGGCCGGCCGCGCTCGCCCGAATTGCGAAGCGTGGTCGACGGCGAGGTGAAGATCGAGCAGCCGCCGGATCCGCAGCCCCTGGGCCGTAACGCCCGGCCGGGCCAGAACCGCGGCAATGGCGCGACAGGCACCGTCCGCACCAGCAGCCTGCCGCCGGTCCGCACCGGCGACGCGGCTCCAGCACCGACGCCGTCGATGCAGAGCCGGTTGACCGCCGAGGCGGCCACCGATTCGCGCGCCACGCTCGAGCCCGTGCGCATCTACGCCTACGGCATTGCGCGCAATCGGCTCGACCAGGCCGTGCGCCACCTGCGTGTGCCCGCTCAGCTCGTCGATTCGATCGACGAGGCTCAAACGATCGTCACGCTCAAGACCTACTATCGCCAGCGCCAGCGCCCGATCGCTGACGCCGAGGAGCGCGGCCTGCCGATCTACGTGTTGCGCGCCAATACCACCAACCAGATCGAGAACTTCCTGTCGGATCTGTTCAGCCTGCGTGTGCTGGCCGTGGGTGGGTCGAACGAGGCCGAAGACGCCATCGACGAAACCCAGCGCGCGATCCAGCAGGTGCTCAGCGGCGCCGCCTCGTACGATCTGACACCGGCCGCGCCGCACGTCCGGCGCCTGCAGCACGACCTGGCTCGCAAGGCCAACCTGATCTCTCACTCCTACGGGAAAGAGCCGCGACGGTGGGTCCGTATCTTTAGGGACTGATGAAGACTCGAGGAGCGAAGAGCGAAGGGCGAGGAGCGAACGCTACCGCACGGTAACGTTTGCTCCTCGCCTTTCGCTCTTCGAGGCGCATCTGGCAACCATGTTTATCACGTTCGAGGGCCCCGACGGCTCGGGCAAGTCAACGCAGATCAGGCTGCTGGTCGAACGGCTGAAGGCTGAGGGCCGCGACGTGTTGATGACGCGCGAGCCCGGCGGAACCGAGATCGGCGAGCAGATCCGGCACGTGCTGCACGATCTCGCCAACACCGCCATGCAGCCGCGCGCCGAGTTGCTGTTGTATTCAGCGGCCCGGGCTCAACTGGTGGGCGAGGTGATTCGCCCGCACCTGCAGCGCGGCGGTCTTGTGCTGAGCGATCGCTTCTACGACAGCACGCTGGCGTACCAGGGCTATGGACACGGCCTCGACCTGAATGTGCTGCGCCAGATCCAGGCCTTCGCGACGAGCGACCTGACCCCCGACCTGACTCTGCTTTTCGATATCGATCCGGAATGCGGGCTGCAACGCCGCCAGACCGGCGCCGGCGAATGGAACCGCCTGGATGCTTACGCGTTGGAATTTCATCGCCGTGTGCGCGACGGCTATCTGGAGCTCGCGGCAGCGGATCCCAACCGCTGGGTCAGGCTCGATGCCTCGCAAGACGTGAGCGCGCTCCAGGCTCAGGTGTGGGACGTGATCACGGCGCGGCTGGCGTCACGGGCCTGATCGCGTCTATTCGTCGAAGCCCGAGTCGCCCCCGCCACCCCCAAGATCCGGCATCGATTGCTCAATGGACTCGGGCGATTCGCCCGACTCGAGCCGATCGGTGATCTCGCCGAGCTCCGGCGGCATGTCTTCGCCCATCTGCTGGCCCATCTTACGCATGGCGCGAGCGACCGACTTGGGGTCGTTCTCGTCGACGTCGCCGAACATGGCGCTCGGGTCGGCCATCTCCTCCATGCGACGATCTTCGCTCTTGGCGATGCGCACGCGGCTCAGCTTGCGTCTGAGGTTCTTGCCCTTGCACTCCGGGCAGACCGGCGCAACCACCCCATACTCCTTATAGCTTTGAAACACTGACACACGCTTCTGGCAGTCGGCGCAAAAGAAGTCGTAATACGGCATGGCGGCATTATCGCGGGAAACTAAGAACCGTGGAAGTCTGAGAGCACGCAGTTTGATTGGCCGCGGATTGCGCGGCTTTCGCTGAGTCATTTGGGCTCAAACCGCTATCTGCGAAATCCGCGGCAGGTTCTGGAACGCAAGCGCATCAGCCATCACGGCCGCTGATGGGCGGCGAAGAACGCCCACATGGTGTCGGTGGCGTCGATGTCCTGCGTGGTGACGGCGGGCGGCATCGAGGAGCCGGGCCAGCTGTGACCCTTGCCCGTGGCCGTGTAGAACACGACGTCGGCGTTGGCGGTGCAGGTCGTCCAGGTCTGGCCTGTCACCTCGCCCTGCTGGTAGGTCGTCGTTGGACCGGTCGAACAGCCGTTGCGGTCGGCCCAACTCTGCGCCCAGTCGAGCACCGGAAGGAACACGGCGCTGCCGTTGTACGGCAGGAAGTTGTCTTCGGTGCCGTGGAAGCCGACAGCGGGCAGCGGCGTGTCGTTGCACGGGAAGACCCTGGGATACGCGCCCGACACGAAACCGGCCGCTGCGAAGACGTCGACGTGGCAGACCAGCTCATAAGCCATCTCGGCGCCGTTCGAGATCCCGGTCACGTAAAGGCGATGCGCGTCGATGGCATACGCGCCTTGCAGGTCCGCGACCAATTCGCTCAGGAACACTTCGTCGGGCGAGCCGGCCGTGACGAAGTTCCAATCGCCGTTGGTGCCCGCCGGGTAGACCACGATAAAGGTCTCGGCCTGTGCCTTGACCGAGAATTGTGAGATATCTTCTTGTTGGGTTGGATTGGAATTCAGGCCGTGCAGATTGAGGACGAGCGGGACCGGCGTGCCGGCCTGATAGCCGCCCGGCACAAACAGGCGGTAATGCCGGGTCTCACCGGCCGAGGTCGAGAGCTCGTTCTCGGTCGTGACGCCCGCCGGAGCGTTGGCCTCGGCCAGGACGGTCGGCAGATACACGTCGGTCGGATCGGCGGCCGGGGCATCGGCCTCGTCGAAAGCGCTTGAACGCGCGCAGGCCAGTTGAGTGGCCATGAGGCTGATCGCAAGCGACAGGCTGAGGCCGGGAAATCGCATGGAAGCTCCCTTCACACGCCGATTGAGCAGAGATTTTAGGACAAAACGCCCAATGCCTTCAAACCCTGAAATGGTCCGCCCTTCGATTATCATGGCCCCATGACAGACGCCTGGACCCACCTGCCCCTTCCCCAGCCCCTGCTCATCGTCTTGAGCGGGCCGTCGGGGGTCGGCAAAGACACTGTGTTGACGCGGATGAAGGAACGTCGCCTGGCCTTCCACTTCGTCGTCACTGCCACGACGCGGCCGCCCCGCCCCGGCGAGGTGCATGGCCGCGACTACTTCTTCATCTCCAACGACGAGTTCGCTGAGATGATCGACAAGGACGAGCTCTTCGAATGGGCCCGGGTCTATAACGACTACAAGGGCATCCCGAAACAGCAGGTGCGCCACGCCCTCGCCACCGGTCACGACGTGATCATGCGCCTCGATGTGCAGGGCGCCGCGACCGTCAAGCAGATCTGCCCCGACGCTGTGACGATCTTCATCGCCCCGGCCTCGGAGGAGGAACTCATCCAAAGGCTGCGCGAGCGCAAGACCGAGACCCCCGAGGGCTTCAGGATGCGCATCGCCACTGCGCGGCAGGAACTCGCGCGCATGAAGGAGTTCGACTACTACGTGCTAAACCGCGACTTCGCGCTCGAGTCGACGGTCGACACCATCCTGGCGATCATCGAGGCCGAGCACAGCCGTGTGCAGGCCCGGCAGGTCAGCCTGTGACAGCGCCTGCGCCCGTCGAACCTGCGACACCGCCCCCACAGCCGGCGCCACGCCGCATTCCCCTGCCGCTGAAACCCGTCTGGCTGACGTACGCGCTGCTCGGCGCCATCGGCCTCGTCTTCGTCGGACAGCTGGTGCTGGCGCCGTTCGAAGGCGATGCAGATCCGATCATCGCCTGGGGCGCCAAGGTCAACAGCCTGATCGTCGCCGGACAGGTGTGGCGCCTCGTCACCCCGATCTTCGTCCACGCCAGCCTTGTGCACTTCTTGTTCAACGCCTACGCCCTGTACATTTTCGGCCGCACGATCGAGTCTGCCTACGGCCAGGCGCGTTTCTTCTTTTTGTTCTTCTTCGCCGGGATCGGTGGCACCGTCCTCAGCCTGTGGCTCAGCCCGAATGCCTCGGTCGGCGCGTCTGGCGCGATCTTCGGGCTCTTTGCGGCCGAGATCGTGCTGCTCTGGCGCAATCGCGCGTTGCTCGGTCCGCAGGCGAACGCCGGCCTGCGCACGCTTTTCATCAACGCCGCCCTCAACCTGGCGATCGCCCTCGTGCCGGGCTCGCGCATCGACATCTGGGGGCACGTCGGCGGCGCGCTCACGGGCGCGCTGTTGGCGCTGTGGATCGGGCCGGTCTGGCGGGTTGCGGAGCCGCAAACTCCGTTCGGCCCTCGCGCGATCGAGGATGGACAGCCTTTCACGCTCGTCCGCCTGGCCGGGACGGTCGTGCTCTATGGCGCCCTGCTCGCCGCCGCGGTGTTGTACATCGCCCTGGCCTTGTATCTGGGGCAATCGTCCTTGTGAGGCCGGCCGACCCGCGGCATCTCTAGCGCGTGGCCACGAAGACCAGCTGTTGGTGATCGGCTTTGGCGGGCGTATCGGTATAGCCGCCGTAGACAGCGACCTCGCTGAACCCCGCAAGCCGGAGCATCAGGAGAACTTCGTTCTTGAAGTACATCTTCGCACGCAAGGTGTGCTCCTCGCTGGCCACCCGGACCCCTGCCCGCCATTTTTCGAGTTGCACCTGACGCGTGACCGTCTGTTCCAGCGGGTCAAGCGCGACGATCCTGAAGCGGCCGAAATGCTCACTCCCATCAGAGGCCGTGCGACCTTCGCCCATGTCAGGCCAGGGCTGAGGCAGGGCCTGGCGCCGGTCGCGGAGCCAGAGGGCCCAGCTTTCAGGCTCGGAGTACTCGGCATCGATATCGAACACAAGCGCCCCGCCGACGCCCAGGTGGTCGTGGCAGCGGCGCAACGCCTCCAGATCGTTCGCAAGGCTCCCGCCCAGCCCGAACGAGCCGCAGATATAGATCATCTGGTAGGTGCGCGGAAGGCTGAGGGCGTGCATTGGCTGAGCGAAAAGGCCCGGCTGATACCCTTCGCGAGCGGCCCGGCTTTGACACTGCCGCAACATGTCGGCTGAGATGTCGCAGCCATCGATATCGATGCCGGCGCGCAGGATCGGCAGGAGCACACGCCCGGTGCCGCACCCCAAGTCCAGCACGGGCTGCCCAAAGCGGGCGATGCGGTCGAGGAAGAAGGGCGCCTCGGGCGCCTCGGTGATGAACTCCGCCCAGCGCTCGGCCATCAGCCCATAGTGCCAGACCAAGGGTTCGTCGGTCATGATTGTCTCCTGGGGCGCCGCTGCTCGGCCCAGTCAGCCGTCGGTGACCTGCCTGCCCGAGCGGTTGAGTTTCAAAAGTATAGGACCTGAAACCGCCCGCCAGGGCCTGTCGCCGGGACCGAGTTTCGGGCCACACACCGCTCGGTTTGTCGATCCTTTCCTTTCGCTTGCCCCGAACCGGGTGGCCCGCCCGATTTCGTCGAACAACCACGAAAGACTTCATTTTGGAGTACAGTTAAGGTCACTCTCGATTTGATGACGCATGCCCGACTCTGACAGTACCTTCAATCTCGGCAACATCCTGCTGCTCTTGGTCCTTCTGGCCATCAACGGACTGGCGGTTGCAGCTGAATTCGCCTACGTGCGCGTGCGGCGCACCCGCCTCGATGAGCTCATCCAGCGCGGCACCGCCGGAGCCGTTTCGGCCCGGCACATCACCGAACAACTCGACCGCTACATCGCGGCCACCCAACTCCTGATCACCATGTCGGGCGTCGGCCTCGGCTACGTCGGCGAGCCGGCGCTCTCGGCACTGCTCGAACCGCTCATCGGCGCGGCCCTGCAATCGCTCGATGAGGGCATTCGGCGAACGATCTCCGTGATCGTGGCGCTGGCGATCGTCACCGGGATCACTGTCGTGGTCAGCGAGATCGTGCCCAAGAACCTGGCGATCCAGTACTCGGAGCGCGCGGCCCTCACGCTCAGCGGCCCGACCCGCTTCGTCGAGGCGGTCTTCCGTCCGCTGATCTGGCTGCTCAACGGCTCCGCCGCGCTCGTGCTGCGTCTGCTGGGCATCCGCGAGCTGCGCCTCGAAGAGACCTCCTACTCGGTCGGCGAGCTAAAGATGCTTGTCGAAGCCTCCGAGGAGAGCGGCCTGATCGAAGAAGCCGATCGCGAACTCGTGACGGCGGCCTTCGAGTTCGGCGACCTCACAGCGCGCGAGATCATGGTGCCGCGCACCGAGATGCAGGCCATCGACGCCGACGCCAGCCTGGCTGAGCTGGGCCAACTCGCCAGTGAGCACAACCGTTCGACGTATCCCGTCTACGAAGAGGACCTCGACCACATCATCGGCATCGCCCACGTGAAGGATCTGGTGCGCGTGCAGCATGCGTCGCGCCGCGTCGCCACGATTCGGGGCATGATGCGCGAGGCTCTCTTCGTGCCCGATACGATCAAGCTCGACAAGCTGCTCGCGCAGATGCGGGCCAAACGCCAACACCTGGCGATCGTCCTCGACGAGTACGGCGGCACGGCCGGGCTCGTGACGCTCGGCGATCTGCTCGAGCAGATCGTGGGCGAGGTGCATGACACCTTTGACGCGACGGGACCCGAGCTGCAGCGCCTGCCCGACGGCGCGTATCTCGTGGAAGGCCTGACCCAGATCGAGTCGGTCAACGAGCGGCTCGGCCTGAAGATCGCCGACGACTACTACGACACCATCGCGGGCTTCATGCTCGGGCGATTGGGTCGCATGGCCAAGGTCGGCGATGTGATCGATCTCGACGACGGCCTGCGCCTGCGCGTCGAGGCGCTCGACGGCCTGCGCATCGCGCGGCTCACCATCCAACCGCCACGCCCGGCGAACGGCACAGCCGTGGCCGACGCCGATCGGGTTGGCCCAAGTTGACCATAGGATTCGGTTTTCGATCTGGTAAACTCCGCGAATGTCAGACGGAGCGCTGACGGATCGCTACGACCCAACAGGTTTTTTTGACGAGATGTTCGCGACTCCGGGTCGCCCGCGCGAACACTACGCTCACCTCTTCGAACAACTCGAGACCCTCTCGGCCGCCGCCCTGGCCGAGCGCCGCCGCGCCGCAGACGCGGCGTTTTTGTATCAGGGCATCACTTTCACGGTCTATGGGGAGGAGCAGGGCGTCGAGCGCATCTTCCCCTTTGACATGATCCCGCGCATCATCCCGGGCTCCGAGTGGCAGGTGCTCGAGCGCGGGCTGACCCAGCGCGTCACGGCCCTCAACCACTTCCTCAACGACATCTATCACGAGCAGCGCATCCTGCGTGACCGCTGCATCCCGGCCGAGTTGGTCTTCAGCGCTCACGGGTTCCGACGCGAGATGGTCGGTCTGAAGCCGCCGGGCGGCGTGTACGTGCACATCGTCGGCACCGACCTGGTGCGCGGCGACGACGGCGCTTACGTGGTGCTCGAAGACAACCTGCGCTCGCCCTCGGGCGTCAGCTACATGCTCGAAAACCGGGCCGTGATGAAGCGCATCTTCGCGGACCTGTTCTCGAAGTACGACGTCCGCGCTGTCGAGCATTACCCGCAGGCCCTGCTCGAAACCCTGCGCTCCGTCGCGCCGCACAGCTACTCGGATGCCACAGTCGTGCTGCTCACCCCGGGCCTTTACAACTCGGCCTACTTCGAGCACACGTTCCTGGCGCGGCAGATGGGCGTCGAGATCGTCGAGGGCCGCGACCTGATCGCGCATGGCGACAAGATCTACATGCGCACAACCCGCGGCCTCAAACAGGTCGACGTGATCTACCGCCGCATCGACGACGAATATCTCGACCCGCTGGCCTTCCGCAAAGACAGCGTGCTGGGCGTGGCCGGGCTGCTGAACGCCTACCGCGCCGGCAACGTCACACTGGCCAACGCGCTCGGCACTGGCGTGGCGGACGACAAGGCGATCTACGCCTACGTCCCTGACATGATCAAGTATTACCTCGGCGAGGAGCCGGTACTGGCCAACGTGCCGACCTATCTGGGCTGGCGCGACGACGATCGGCGCTACATCCTGGAACACCTCGATAGCCTTGTGGTCAAGGCCGTCAACGAGAGTGGCGGCTACGGCATGCTGATCGGGCCAAGCGCCAGCCGCGCCGATTGCGAGGCATTCCGTGAGCGGATCAAGGCCTCGCCGCGCAGTTTCATCGCGCAGCCGGTCGTGGGCCTGAGCCGTCACCCGACCGTGCTCGACGGCGAGTTGTACGGCTGTCACATCGACCTGAGGCCCTACATCCTGAACGGCGAACGCGTCACGCTGGTGCCGGGCGGCCTGACCCGCGTGGCACTGCGGCGCGGCTCATTGGTCGTCAATTCGTCGCAGGGCGGGGGCAGCAAAGACACCTGGGTGCTGGCCTGATATGCCGTCGCACATGCTCAGCCGCGTCGCCGAAGCGTTGTTTTGGATGGCCCGCTACATCGAGCGCGCCGAAGATCTGACGCGCCTGCTGGCCGTCAACTTCAATGCTCTGCTCGAGGCGCAGCCCGACGCCGCCGCTCAGGGCTGGGGCCCGATCGTGTCGGTCACCGGGGACGATGGCCTTTTCACCGAGATCTATGGCACGCCGACGGCGGCCTCGGTCATCGAATTCCTGCTCTGGAATCCGCTCAACCCCAACGCCGTGATCTCGTGCGTCACTCGCGCGCGTGAAAACGCCCGCTCGGTGCGTGAGCAGATCAGCAGCGAAATGTGGGAGCGGATCAACCGCCTGTACTTCCGCGTCAAAGATGCCGATCGCGCGGCTGTGTTGCGCAATCCCCACGAGTTCTCGCTGCTCGTCCGCGACGGCTCTCAGGGCTTTCAGGGTGTGACGCTCACGACGCTGTCGCACGGCGAGGGTTACGAGTTCATCAGGCTCGGCCACCACCTGGAACGCGCCGACAAGACCACACGCATCCTGGCCGCCAAGTACGCCTACATCAGCCGCCTGCCGGCCGCCTCCTCGGAGACGTCGCTTCAGTTGATCGCGCTGCTGCGATCGTGCAGCGCCTTCGAGCCTTTCCGGCGCGGCCGCGGTGGCGCTCTCGAGATCGGGCCCGTGGCCGAATACCTGCTCTTTGACAAACAACTGCCGCGCGCCGTGCTCTTCTGCATCATCCAGGCGATGCAGTCGTTGGACATCGTGGCCGAAGGCACGCCGCCGCGGCCCGACGGCGCTCGCCGCATCCTTGGCCGCATGCGGGCCGAGCTCGAGTATCTCGATATCGCCGATGTCCTCGGCGACCCGATGGAGGCCTTCCTGGTCGATCTGCTGCTCCGCCTCAACGCGGCCGCCGACGAGGTCGCGCGCAGTTACTTCAACGCGCGCGTCATTCTCCCCGACAGCCGACCCAGGCAGCAGCAGCAACAACAGCAGCAGTGATGGGTTAGTGGTTATTGGCCATTGGCTATTGGGAGAACAATATGCCGATAGCTAATCGCCAACGACCAACAGCCGATGACCTATGCGTTTGCATATCGCTCACACGACGAGTTTCACTTACGATCAGCCGATCAGCGAGGCCTACACAGAGGTCAGGCTGCGGCCGCTCGAGCATGCCGGCCAGCGGTGCCTGAGTTTTCAGCTGCACACAGAGCCGCGCGAAGAGGTGCTCACCTACACCGATCCTTTCGGGAACCGCGTACACCACTTCGACGTATTGCAGCCGCACACGCAGTTGTCGGTAACGGCCGAGAGCGAGGTCACCACGACCGAGATCTTCACGGAGCCTGTGCGTGCGCTCTCGCCGTTGGATGCGTGGTCGTTCACGCAGCCGACTCACTATGCGCCCTTCACGCCGGATCTGATGGCGTTCGGCAAGGCGCAATTCGTCGAAGGCGACCCGGCCGCGACAGCCGTGGGATTGATGCACGCGATCTTTAAGGGGCTCAAATACGAAAAGGGCGCGACGACGGTGACGACGACGGCTCCTCAGGCCCTGAGCCTGGCGCGCGGCGTGTGCCAGGATTTCGCGCACATCTTTCTGGCGGCGTGCCGGAGCCAAGGCCTCGCCGCCCGTTACGTCAGCGGCTATCTGTACAGCGACAACGCTGCCGCGTCGCATGCCTGGGTCGACGTCTTCGTGCCGGGTCGCGGCTGGATCGCGCTCGACCCGACTCACAACGCCGCGCAGAACGGCCATTACGTGAGGCTCGGTATCGGCCGCGATTACGCAGACGTGCCTCCGACTCGCGGCGTGTTCAAAGGCGCCGGGCGCGAGACGCTCGAGGTCCTTGTGACCTTCGATGTGGTGTCTTGATCTGACCTACGGCACGATCGCGTAGACGCTGACGCCGTCACGATCGTAGAGTTGCGTGTAGCGGTCAGGGGCTGCGGCCAGCATCGCGGGTGTGACCCGGCCCGGCACGGCCCCCAGGTAGATGTGTGTCGCGCCGGCTTCGCGCAGCATGGCCAGCGCCTCGGGCGACCCCAGATCGTCGACCTTCGCCCAGCGCGCATTCCAGTCATTGATCTGACGCGCCCAAACCGGATCGTAGTAGTAGTCGGCCGGGGGCGTTGTGGTGCGCAGGCCGGCCTGCGTCCAGATCCAGATTCCGCCATCGCTCGCCGACCACAGCCCGTCCTGCCAATACCAGCTGTTCACGACCACAACCGAATCGGCCGGCAGATTGTCGCGCAGCCAGCCCATTGCGACGCGATCAGCCGGGAGCGCCAACGTGGTGCGGGAGTTGACGATCGAGGCTTGAGCCCGGACGCCAAAGCCGAGGCCCACGATGACGAGGGAGGCCAGGACTGTTGCGGCGACCACAGCCAGCGGCCGACCCATTCGACTGAATAGCGGACTGATCTGCGGCGATGACGACTCCAGCGCCTCGGCAGGCTGCACCGGCCGCGCGCCTCTTCGCCAGAGCCAGCCGCACAGGCGCCCGAGTTGCTCGAGGGCATAGCCGGCCGCAACAGAGCCCGGGAGGAAGACGCTGATGGCCCACGAGTTGTTGTTGACGACCCAACTCCCGGCGCCCGGGATGTTGAGGATCGCGCTCGTCAGCGCCGTCCACACGGCCACCAGCCAGATCGCACGCTCGCGGCGGATGAGGCCGATGAGGACGCCAACCGCCGCTAAAGCCCACCAGGCTCGCTCGAGGTTGCCGTTGAAGTATGGCCAGGGGAAATCGTTGTAGCCCACCGCGGCCAGGTAGCTGCCGGGATCCGAGAGACGCGGCGCCACCCAGACCTGGACGAGTCGCCACAGCCATGGCCCGGTCAGCGCCAGCGCAATTCCACTCGACGCGAGCCAGCTGCGCCAGGGCAATCGTCGACGCACGATCAACAGCGCCAGCGCGAACGTCAGGGCGAAGGCCAGCACGCGATAGTGCGCGTACACAAGCCCGGCGGCCAGCACACCCATCAGGACCGCTTGCCAAGCCGCCCGACGATCCCAGCGGTTCACTTCCGTAGACGCTGTCAGCAAACCCAGCAACGGGCCGAGGACGACGAGCCCGGTGAGTTGAGTGTAACGGCCCCATGAAACATAGTAGCCCGGGAAGAGCGATATGAGGCCGACGATGGCCGCAGCTCCGACGGCGGTCCACGGCTTGCGCGTCGTCCACCACGTAAACGCATAGGCGCTCAACGGCATCAGAGCATTGAGCACCTGGCCCAACAACAGGATCGCATCGGGGCGTTGAAGGCCTGTCAGCCAGGCGTAAGCCACCGCCAGTGTGTGGAAGCCGAAGTGATAGGTAAACGCCGAGACCGGCATCAATGCCCCGTAGTCGTCGGGCACGCGGCCGGCATCGGCAAGAAGCTGAGCGACGAGGTCGTGGTGAGGCGAGTCCACCCAGACGGGATAGGCCAGGTGCTGTACGGCAACCACGCGGGCGATCAGCCCCACGATCAGGATCGCGAGCAAACCGAACATTGGCAGGCTCTTGCGCCAGCCGTTGCGGCGATCGGCAGACGCGCCGCGTGAGCGCTGCACGATCCGGGCGATGAGCGCGGCATCGATCACGAGCGCGAACAGAAAGCCGATCGAGACGACGGTGGCGTTGAGTTTGAAGGACAGCCAGGTCGCCAGGATCCAGGCGATAGGCGAAAGCGACAGCGTCAGCGCGACAGCGAGGGCTGCGGCTGACGCTGAGTCGTCGATGAGGTCGCGGCCAGCGTTTTGATCAGCCGCGACGATCCCGAGCAGCATGGCGCCGGGGATGAGCGTAAGGGCCACGCCGAAGACACTCAGCGTGGCCCATTCCCAAGGAGTCACGTTCAGGGCCAGGAGACGTGTACGAGTCCAAGTGGGGTTCGAGTGTCAGGCGCCAGATCGAGGCGCAGCGGACCCTGGTCGGTCTCGCTGGCTTCACCTTCACGCCATCCATACGGCCCCCAGATGAAGACGAAGTACTTGCCCGGCGGGATGTTGGCCACGGCGAAGCGGCCCTGAGCATCCGTCTTTCCGGTGATATCGCCGCGCGTGGTGTCGGGGTCCGAGATATAGTCTGGCGGGAACGCCTGATCCTCACCCTGACCAAGCGTGAGATAAAAGGCGTTGTCGGCGATCGGCACATTGCCTTCGCGCGCGATCAAGAGGCCCGAGATCGACGCGGTGGTCGGCGCCGTCTCTGGGGCGTCGGCGGGTGGGTCGACGGGGCCTGCGACGGTCAGAACTGCGGCGGGGTCACCGCCCGGATAGCTGTCGGAGCCTCCTGCTACAGGGTCAAACACCGGATATCCCCCAGCGGGAGCGTCGGGCGCTGTGGTGGCCGGCGCCCCGATCGTCGCCGCCAGGGTGGGCACACCCTCGGTGAGGTTGACGCCGGGCTGCGGCGCGCAGGCCGAGACCAGACCAGCCAGTGCAAGCGAAATCATGACTCTTCGATGCATGCCTACCTGCCAGAGAAAAGAGAATGGGCCGGCGCGAGACCGGCCCATTCATTATAGGTCGTTGGGCTGCTGGGCAGCACGCTGCCTGGGCTGCGTCTTACTTGGTGAAGACCCCGTGAGCCAGCAGGGTGTCGCCCGAGGTCGCGCCCAGCGTGGTCAGCTGAACGAAGCCGTCAAGAGCGTTGCCCGTCGACGTGACCGTCATCGTGCCATACCAACCGCTCGGCATGGTCGGGAAGGTCGAGGTCAGGCGGAAGTTGCGGATCAGGCTGCCATTGGCCGGGATCGAGACGTTGCTCTCGGTCAGCGGCGTGCTGCTTCCGCCCGCGCTGATGTAGGCCGCCGAGGGCGTATACGTGATGTTGACGGTGGCCGCCGAGCCGCCCAGATTCTGGATGGTGACCGGCGTCGCGAAGCCGTTCGACAGGATCTTGGCCACGAGCGGCACAAGGACGGTCGTGTGCGTGCCGTTGGCGTTGATGGCTTCGTAAGCGGCCTCATCGGCGCTCACGCCAGGCTTGCGCATCTGAACGAACACGGCCACGTTGCCGGGGGCCGTCACGCGGCAAGAGCCAAACCAGTTGGCGGTCAACGAGGTGTCAGTCACCGGGTTGAAGAAGTATGACTCGTTATTGCCGACAGCCGCAGTGTTGGATGCGTTGAGCGTGTTGCCCGCGCCCGTGCTGCTCGGATCCTTCGTGCAGGCAAGAGTCAGGCCGCCTACCGGAATGCTCGAGCCGGAGAGGTTCTGGACCGAGATCGGGGTGCTCAGGCCGTTCGACAACCGCGACGTGAACAGCGGGACGAACCAGCTGCTGCCGAGTTGGGTTGACATGAAGCCGTTGAAGGTCTGCAGAGAGTCGGCCCCGGCGAACTTGTTCGAGATCACCGACAGCTGACCGGCGCTGGTGATCACGGCCGAGCCGTACCAGCCAGACGCGATCGTGCCTTCATCCGTCACGTCGAAGTAGTAGGTCGCCCCGGCCTGGATCGAGACCGCGCTCTTGGTGAAGTTCGAGCCCGGGCTGGCGGCCGCCTTGACCAACTGGATATCGACCGTCGTCGCCGACGTGCCGGCGTTCTGGATCATGATCTGGCTGTTGGTGCTGGAGCTCTTCTGAACCAGCGGCACATAGAAGGTGCTGGCCGTCGACGAAGAGCCGATGTAGGCGCCTGAGGTGGGCGTCTGGTTGCGGGCCAGGATCTGGACCACAGCGCCCATGGGCTGGTTCGAAGCCACCACGGCCGAGCCGCGGCCCGAGGTCATCGTGGCGTCGAAGTACTGGGCGATGATCGCCTGGCCGCCGTTGCCCGCGACCGTGAAGTTGGTCGAAGAACCGGCAGCCGCCCAGGCCGTGCCGTCTTCCTTGTAGTAATTGACCGTAACAGTCGCGGTGTCAGTGCCCAGATTGACCAACGTGTAGTTGGTGCTCAGGGTCTTGCTGGTGGCCGCCGCGCTGGCCATGCCCGCCGTAACCACGAGGGCTGTGACGACGCTGGCACTGGCCGTCAAGAGCTTGGAGAAAGACATAAACTACTCCTTCGTCTTCGCGTTGATAAGCTTGGTTCAATGCAGGGCTTTTGCCCCGAGCAGGACTGACGCTCTTCAGCCTGCAGGCTAGAGAGTAGGGCCAATCACTCCAGCTGCCAATACTGCATGTGAAGTATGAGGCTGCCTGTCCCCAGGTCAGGACGCGTGAATCTCCGGGTTTTCCGGCTAATCCTTTACGACTACGCTATTTTTCTGAGCAGATGTGTGGGGATAGAGCTGGGTTTTTTTGGGGCTTGAGATCGGGTATCGGGTGCCGCACTAACCTTAAGGATGCTTTGTTTGATCTGCGACTGCCCTATCAGAGGCTGTCGCCTCTATTGTGTTATGTTTACTCTTGTTGGGGTTTATTAGTAATCCTAGAGCGACATAAATCAGTTCTGAGGCCACGATGGCGGCGCGAGCCAATATGGCTGCAGCAGCAGCGCCCTCTGGTGAAACCCCAGCCTGCGTCGTTAGCAGGTACGTCAACCCGACCTCTCGCAGCCCGAGCCCGGCCGGAAGAAAAAACACCAGGAAACCGGCCAACCAAGACAGGGCAAACGCCGCGATCGACAGCGCCACCAAGTCACTGCCTCCCAGCCGCGCACTGGCGTCGAGCCCACCCAGGCAAGCCCACACCATGAGCCCGTCGAACACCCACAAACCGACCTGCCAGAGCGCCGCCCGACCGATCCGACGAAACGTCAGCGCCCCTACCCATTCGCTCACATCCCACGGGAGACGGCGGCCCCAGCGTTTGGCGACGGCTGAAAGCATCGGTGGCCCTAGTAACACGCCCGCGACGACTGCAAGAAAAGCCGTGCCGCCGATCTCCCAGATGAGGGCTTGTTGCGTGATGACCCCGCCCAGAGCAGCCACAACGGCCGCGCTCAAGATCAATCCCAGGATTTCGACGATGGCGCTCAGGTTGGCCTGTTGCGATGATGTGCCATGTCGGGTCTGCAGCCAATGGGTGCGGCTGAGATAACCCCACACCATGCCCGGGATATAGCGGGCCACGAAGGGAAGCATGTAAGCGCGGATGCCGTCGCGCCAGCTCAGTTCAGCGCCCAGGTCGTGCATGGCGCGACGCCAGGCGCCCACCTGAAACACTGTGGCGATCAGCACAGCCACCACTGCGACGAACAACAACTCAGGCCGGGTTACCTTGATCTGTTGCGAGACAAGGGCCAGGCTGGCCGACCAGGCCTGCCACAAAAACAGGGCAGCGCCGATCACCAGCCCCAGCCTGTAGAGAACGGAACGCCACCGGCGAAAGTCTTTCACTGCGTTGAAGGCTTTCGTACCAAGAACTGGGCGTGCCAGGTGAGGAATTCATTGAGCACAGGCCAGCGGATCGCGCTGACAGGCAGGTAGCGCGTCGACATATCCAGGCACTCGAACCCGGTCTCGGTGATGATTCGGCGCATCTTGCCGATGGTCATGCGGTACAGACCCCAGCCCGCATACAGATCGTTGAACGACGTGGCCTCCTCGTTGGCCGAGTACATCGTGCGCACCCATTCCGCGACGGCGCGCTTGCGAGGAACCAACTTCAGGGCAAGTCGCTCACCCAGATAATGGTAGGGTGTGAACTCATGACCTCCGGGCGGGCTGTAGTACGGCGGGAAACTGACGTACGCGACACAGCCCGGTCGCAGCACTCGCTGGATCTCACTCATGAGCGCCGCGGGATCCGGCACATGCTCGATCAGGCTTGCGCAGAACACAAAGTCCATGCATTCGGAGCGCAACGGCACACGCAGGGCGTTGCCGTTGATCTGACGAAGGCGCATCCCCTCCGACTCGGGGCGGTGCGGCTGCATCAGGTCGACGCTGATCAACGACTCGGCGACTCGAGCAAACTCGAGGCTGTAGCCGCCGACGCCGCTGCCCAGGTCGAGCATCCGTTTTCCCTGCAGCGAGACGTCGTGCTCACCGAGATAATCCATCAGCCAGCGCGCCTGAAACGCCTGAAACTCAAGATAGTCCTGCTCGGAACGGGCACGTTTTCGGGTGACCGTCCAGAACGCCCGCATGCGGGAGAGCCAGTTCATGCGTCACACCTTCCGCAGTATCCAGTTGAAGTTCGGCATCAAGGGCACAAGCGGCCGCAATACACCATCCGGCGCGCGCTGCAGCCAGGCAATGCCACGGTTGAGCGTCAGTTCATCGGGCCGCTGCTTGAGCAGATCAAGGGTCAGGTCGTGGATCTCGAACCGACCCCACAACGACCGCAAGCCCCACCAACTGCGCGAGCGTTCGTAATAGGCGTCGCCCTTGCCGAACAGCTTGAGGTAAGACCCCGCCAGGCGTTCGGGCAACCAGTGCAGAAACGGCAGGAAGTAGTGCGGCTCGATGGGGTAGAGCCAGTTCGGGCCGCTGAAGAAGACGATCCCGCCGGGTCGCAACACGCGATACACCTCCGCCGCCAGGCGCGTGTCGTCAGGGACGTGTTCGTACACCTGGGCGCAGATCACCACATCTACCGCACTATCGTCGATGGGCAGGCGCATGGCATCGACCTGCGCGAAGGCCAGGGGAGCCTCCTCGGGCCGTGGCGCATGGCGCAAGGCCGGCAGGTCATAGTCGCCCCCGAGCAGCAACTTGAACAGCGGCGCAAGCTCAGTCGTGATCAGGCCCGAGGAGCAGCCCACATCGAGACCGATGGCCTGCTCGAGTGGGAAGTCGGCGTGTTCGCGCAACGCTCGAGCGATCTTGCGAGCCTTGCGCTGCCGGCCCTCGAGGTCGCGAACGCCTTCATGCCCTTCGAAAAAACCCTTCTGGTAGCCGCGCGGCAACGAGTCGTTCATGAGCCGGCGGCCTCAGCGGGTTTGCGGGCGGCAATCGTGTGCCCGAGCGCGAACAGGCCCTGACGATCGAGGACGCCGTCGAGCGCCCAGGCCGGGTAGACTAACAACCATCGGTTGAGGTGCCAGGCGATGGTGCGCACGATCGGGATGCCCCACACAAGACCCAACACGATCGTCGAGGCCTGATGACTGAGAAACGACATCAGCCCGCCGCGCACGCGGCACTCGACCATTTCGAGACCGCCGGCCTTCAGCAACTGCTCGATACCGTGTCGGGTGTAGCGGTAGTAATCGTGCGGGAGATCGTGCAGCCGGCTGAGGTGCGGGACCGAAAGCACAAGATGTCCGCCCGGTCGCAGCACACGCCCGATCTCGGCCATGGCCTTGAAAGGGTCCGGCACATGCTCGAGCACCTCGAGGCACAATACGCTGTCGTATGCGGAGTCAGCAACTGGCGTCATCGCCTGGGCATCGGCCACGTATCGCACGCGATCGCTACGAGGGAACGGATCAAGGCCGTCGTAAGCCGTCAGTTGGGGCTCAAGCTCGGCCCGAAAAGGCATATCGCCGCAGCCGACGTCGAGCATGCGGCCAGACAGATAGGTCTTGGCGAGCGGCAGGCTCACCGCGAGCTGGCTGTAGGCAGCGGCCGAAAAGTGGTGTTTGCGAGCCGACCCGGCCAGGTCGCGTTCGAGGGCCTGTCGGCTCTTCTTCAGATAGGCGAGCATGTGCAGCCGCCTATTGTACAGGGTCGGCGAGACTGTAATGGTTTTCTGGTTGGCATCCGGAGTCGCTTACAGATCAATATGGAAGTCAGACAGATTCTCGCTTGACGAATGAGGCTCCGAATCGGTATTCGGTTATCGTAGCCAGCTTGCGCAACCCTCCCAAAAGGGGCTATTTGTCAAGTTTGTTTGGTTCGACCCATCGGCGCTCATGACGTAGATTTCGAAGTCGCCGTCCCGTTGAGAGGTAAACATGATTCGCGAACCATCGGGCGACCACACAGGATTGGCATCGTCATCCGAGTTGAGTGTTAACTGGGTCAACTGGGTGCCGTCCGCGCGGACCTTCCAGATTTCATTATCTCCATCTCGCGCTGAATAGAAGGCGACCCACTGGTTGTCCGGCGAAATGCTTGGATATGTATCCCAATACTCATTGAAGGTTAATCGTCTGGGTAAACCCTCAAACTGAAGCGAACCAGGTTGGTATGTGACGTCGGCGATGTACACCTCCGAATTGCCATCTCGATTGGAGGCAAAGGCAAGCAAGCTTCCATCGTTCGAGAAACGGGGCGTCCAGTACATCTGATTGTGGCCTGTAATCAGCGCTGTTTCGTTTAGTTGATCAGGGTTAACCGCATAGATTCCCCCCACAGCCCAGTCAGTGGCCGCGAAAACGACATATTGATCACCAGGGGACCACACTGGTTCAAAGTCCAGTCGTGTCCCTTGAGTTATTTGGGTCATGCCAACGCCATCGGATCTGACGGTGTAAATGTCGTTTTCAAGTAACGATGCGTAGGCCAAGTTCGCACCGTTGTTCGACCATGTTGGGCAAGACACCCAAGCCGGACCCACAACTTGTGTCACGCTCGTGCCATCAGCCTGCATCAGAAAAAGCCCGTGGTTCTCGCTCCCGTCTCGATTAGATTCGAAGGCGATTGGACGGGTCAGCGAAACAAGCGGGAGGTAATGAACATATTGCGCCTGTGCTCTCGTTATTATCGGTGTTGTGGCGGCGACCCCTATAAAAGCACCGATGACTGTCGCAATCATGCCTACTCGAAAACACCGCGCACTCTTGCTGAATGTGCCGCTCATAAACACCCTCCTTTGACTGTTCCTTCTATACGCTCATTACCTCGAAATACATACAGCTTTTATCGTAGGAGCATTTCCAGCCACGTCAAGGCTGGCGGTGGACGGAGGCTTCAAGCAACAGCGATGTTGTAAATCTCGATAAGCCGAGACGCGACCTTCTTCCAGGTCCAGCAGTTCTGTTCGACGTGTGCGCGGGCTCGTTGTTGCAGTGTGCTCCAGCGAGCAGGCTCTTGCAGCAACGCCGTGATCGCTTGAGCCAGTGCCGCAGGGTCCTCGGGTGATACAAGCACCCCGACGTCTTGCGCCACGATGTCGGGCACGCCGCCCACACAACTGGCCACGCAGGGTGTCGCCGAGGCCAGCGCCTCGAGCAGCACAATGCCCAGGGCCTCCTCGCGCGAAGGCAACACGAACAACCTGGCGCGCTGCATCCAACTCGCGATTTGCTTCTGCGATTGCGGTCCCACAAAGTCGATGCGATCCGTCAGGCCGAGATCGGCGGCCTGGCTTTCGAGCGACGCTCGCTCGGGCCCATCGCCGACCACGGCCAGTCGAACCTCGGGATGCCCTTCGCGTAGTTCGGCAAAAGCCCGAAGGAGGATATCGGCGCCCTTGCGTCTGATCAACGACCCGACGAACAACAGCAGTGGCTCGCGATCGGGCTGGCCCGGCGTGAATCGGTCGAGGTCGATGCCGTCCGGCAGCACTTCAACCTGGTCGATCGGGTAACCCAACCCGGCCGTGGCGCGCGCCAGATCGCGGCTGACGGCCAGCACCCGCGCGCAACGCCTGAGCATGGCCAACGTCATCGCCGTCACGCCGGGGATGCCGGGCGCGATGTAGATGTCGCTGCCATGCACGGTCAAGACAAACGGCGTGCCTGTCACGAACGAAGCGAGCCAGGCCGCCAGGCCGGCCAGCGTCCAGTGGGCGTGGATCACGTCCACGGCCCGGCCATGCCAGATCGCGGCCCAGACCAACGACACGAACATCGGGACAAACGAAGCCCGCATCCGCCAGCCGCGCTTCCAGGCGGCCGGCAGTCCGCCGCCGATGTCTTGCAGGTCCTCAAAACGATCGGGCCAGAGATAGCGCTGGCGGTAGACGGGGATCGATTCGAACGATTCGAACTCGCGCGATCCCGGCCCGTGCAGGGTGACCACACGCACCCAGACGCCTTGATCGCGCAGAGCGCGCGCGGTTTCGAGCATGGAAGGGCCGCGGCTGTCGTTGACCCAACGTGGAAAAGCCGTGGTCAACAGCGCGACTCGCAGCGAAGCGGAAGGGCTCAAGATGCGGCCTGCTCGGACGAAGGATCGGGCGCCTCATCGCGCGCAGCACGCAACTCTGGCTGCGCGCCACGTGACATCGACAGGCCGTTCATGGACGGATCGAGCCGGCGCTCGAACTCGACTCGCTTGAGACGATAGAGCGTCTCCTCGGTCAATCGGCGATTGGCCGCGATCAGGTCCGCGAGCAGGCCGAAGATCAAGATGAGGATGCCGATGATCAGCGACGTGCCGCCGATGAACACCGACTGAAGCAGCCGGGCCACCCCATCGTTCAGGTAGCCGAGCAGATAGAACACGGCAAATCGGCCGAGCAGAACGAGGCCCACCAGGATGAACGGCAGGCTCAGAAGGCCGAAGGTGCGCAGCGGTTCATAGATGGCGTACAGCCGCAGGATCGTGGCGGCCGAACGTTTGACGTATTCCCACTGACTGCGCATCAGACGCGACGGTCGAGTCACCGGGTTAACGGGGACCTCGACGTGCGCCACGCGCAGGCCCTTCTTGCTGGCCTGGATCAGGGTCTCGAGCGTATAGGTGTAGCGGGTGAAGAGCTGCAGGCGCAGGGCTGCATCACGCGTGTAAGCGCGAAAACCCGACGTCGCGTCCGGCACCGGAGTCCCCGCCGCCTGCGCCACGACCCAGCTGCCGACGCGCTGCAGGAGCCGCTTCGACCAGGAGAATTCGGGGTTGAAGCCGGGCTTACGGTCACCGACCACGAGGTCGGCGCGCGCCGCCAGGATTGGCGCCACCAGATCGGGGATCGACTCGCCGGGGTACTGGTTGTCGCCATCCGTGTTGACTATGATGTCGGCGCCGATAGACAGCGCAGCCTCGAGTCCGCTTTCGAAGGCGGCCGCCAGGCCGCGGCGCATTGGGTGTCGAACGATGTGTTCGACGCCGTGCGCGCGCGCGACGTCGACAGTGCGGTCGGTGCTGCCGTCATCGATGATCAGAACGACCACCTCATCAATGCCCGGAATCTGGCGCGGCAACGCCGCCAGAGTGGTCGGCAAGGTGTCGGCCTCGTTGAGGCAGGGAATCTGGATGACGAGCCTTCGGCAGTGGATCATGGGTTGGTTCGACGAGGTAGACGCCTCGGCAGAACGAGCGCCTCGTCGCATGTCTTCGTCTTCGGCACGCGTCGCTTGAGCCAGCTTGCGCAGGCCGCTCAAGGCCACCCCGAGCGCGATCACGTAAGCAGCCGCCCAGGCCGGCACCCAGAAGGGACTTCCAGCGATCCCGGGTCGGCCGGAGGCTGTCGCTCGCGCCAGGGAAATCAGCGTCGCCCCAACCGGGCCATTGTAATCGAGACGGAACACGAGATCCCCGGGGGAAGCGCTGTCGATCAGTTCGCCTGAACTGTATGCCTCAGGCGAATGGGCCGCCAACCCCAACGGCTGACCAGATGTCGACACCTCGAAGATCAACGACCGTTCTTCAGGGACCGCGTCGGTCGGCATCACAAAACGCAAACTTGCCTCGCCAGTGCCGCACGGGGCGAGGCACGGGCCGGTCAACACCGCCATCGTTTGGCCGATCTCGAACAACGTCCTCCCCGACTCGGCATCGCGCACCGCCAGCGTGACCGTTTGATCAGGCGGGGGCAACGGTTCGAAGGCCTCGAACGACGCCGCCATCAGGCCAGGATGATGATTGAGGATCGTTTGGAGCGCCGGGGAGCCGTTCTCGACCCAGACCGTCATATCGCTGAGTTGTTGATTGACCGACAACCACTGCACCCTCGCCGTGAAGACAAGAGCGAGCAGGAGCAGGATCAAGCCGAGGGACAGCCAGCGTCTCATGCGTAGTAGAACGGAACCATGATGAAGAGCCAGGCATACACGTCGAGGGCGACCCAGAAAGCCACAAACCCTCCGAGCGCCGCAACCGACCAACGCCTCGGCCACCAGGCCAACCAACCGACCACCGTCAGAACGCCCCAGGTCGCAAGTGATGGGAAGAGATAGCGGCCCACCAACATATACGTTTCCGCGTCAGCCAGATGTTGAGCCAGCAACAACCCGGCGTTGCCTCCGGCGGCTAACAACAGCACACCCATCAGCCCCAACTGCCAGCGCGTCTCACTCGAACGACCAGCGAACGCCAGGATCACCAGGCGGATGAGGATCCCGAACAGGACGATCACCGACAGGTAACGCAGGATGCTGATCGTGATCAAGCCAAGGGGAGCCTTGAGCCACCCAAACCAACCCCAAAACGAAAGCGTCATGAAAAGGAATTGAACGTACCAATCGGTCCAGTGCCGTGAGGCACTATCCAGGATCGCCTCATACAGATCCAACAAGAATCGTTCAGGCAGTTGGAAACGCCAGGTGAACTCCGGCGGCAACAGCGGATGCAGGATGACGAGAGTCACGATCCCCGCACCCACAGCCAGAGAGCCAAGACCCAGCAGCCAGCCCACGGTTTTCTGCCAGCGACTGCCGCGACGGATCCAGACAACGGCCAGCGCCAGCACGCCCGCGACCAGGACGCCCACCGCCGCGAAGCCCGTGCGCTTCGTCAGCACCGCGCCGGCCGCGCTTGAGACGGCGAGAGCCCACCAGGCCCAGCCCATGCGAGATGATTGTTCGCTGCGCAGCGCGCGCACGACGCCGAGCGTGGCGAGCGCCGTGAAGGGGGCGACGAGATTGTCGTCGTTGAGCGACGCACTGATGAATGCATACATCGGCTGCAACGCCACGCTCGCCGCAGCAGCCCAGGCGATCATACGATCGCGCGATGAGTCGCCCTGGAAAACGGTGCGCGCGATCCCGTATGCGGCTGCCACGGTGATCAGCATGAAGCTTGCGGAACCCACTCGTAACGCAAAGAGCTGCCCCTCCAAAGACCAGCTCTGAGTGAGCGCGTAAATGGGGAACAATGCCCTGTAGTACAGGCCGCCGGCCCGAGTCAACAGAACCTGATCGGGCGTCAGCGGTTGGATCACTGAGGGATCCGTCCACTGGTTCAGCTCCCAGATGCGATAGCGCGTGGCGTTCTCCCAGATGGCCTGATAGAGCTCCGGCATGACCGGAACCCCGGATGGAAAAGCTCGCCCATCGACGAAGAGCGCGACAAGGTAATGGAAATGCGTGGGCTCATCAGGCCCCTGCCATGGGGGGCTGACAAAACTGTAGAGCACGCCGCGAACGAGTGCGAACAGCAACAACGGCACCAGAGGATGAGACAGGCGCGAAGGTTTACGCGACAGCGTCAGGGGCGGCGTCACCCGGCAATTGTGCCACGGAACAGGTTGGGAGGAGGGTTCCAGTGCCGCCGCGAGGGTCGGCGCGCGCCGCTATGGCGACCACCTATATGGACCAGTATGGAGCGTCGGACTCAAAAACAGAGGCCTCACAACCCGATTGCCGGGTGATGAGGCCTCTGCTTGGCGGAAAACGAGGGATCGCTCGAAACGCCGTCTACTGGCAGTTTCGAACGATGATCGGTTCGTTCGTAGTGACCTGGAGCCGCACGCGCCCGTTGGCCGTTCCGTCTCGGTCACCGGCGCCGCCGTCGGAAACCTGCGTGACCTGGTCGAGGCGACTGATCACGCGAGCACAACTCTGGCTGAAGTCGACGTCCACGCTCGAACCCGTAGCCCAGACGATTGTCACGAGTTCGGGCCCATCGATGAGCACATAACCTTCCGTACCCCCGACGCCAAGCTCGCGTGAGAATCGCGCTCCATCCAGTTCGCGAGCGGCCACCGTGTAGGCCGTGTACGAGGGTTTGGGATCGTTGATGTTCGTGCCACGAAACAGGCCATAGGTGTAATTGTCAAGCAGGGCTGCCTGCTGGGACGTGTCGTCGAACACCATGAACCAGTGCATCTGGGCCAGGTTCGAGGCGATGCCCTCTGCGTAAAGTTTCAGCACGTTCTGCGCCTGAGTCGTCTCGGTAGCATTGCCGCCGCGGCTGTTGCGAGAGAGTTCCGTCACGATGAGCGGCAATTGGCCGACGTTGGCGGCCGCCATGATCTGGCGAACCGTGGCAGCTTTGTCGCGCAGGGTTGGCCAACGGGTAGGCGAAAGACCGAATTCGTTGAAACCGATGCCGTCGATGTACGCCGCGGCGCCGCCGGCTTTGGTGTTGAGCCGCGCCAGGACGGTCGGCAGGAAATTGCGCGCGAATGGACCCGGGACATTCACTGTGTCGTCAGTGAAGCGCTCGTAGGCGATGGCACCCGGCATAACCTTGGCCATGGGGTTGGCTGCCTTGATAACCGGCGACACCAACGCCAGCATGTCACCATACTCGTTGCCGTTGTTGCCCCAGCCCGAATAGATGTTGTCCGGCTCGCCGTAGAACAACCAGTAATTGATCCTCGGATGGCCGTTGTTGCCGTTGTAGCGCGTGGCAAGGGCACTGACCACGTTGACCAGGGCAGTGTATTTGTCAGCCTTGATCGGGCTGCGTGGATACGTCGTGTTGATCAACGCCCAGTTAGGGCTGTGGTCGAAGAGCACGACCAGTTCCATGCCAACCGATTCCGCAGCTGCTGCTTTTGCGTCGAGAAACGAGAAGTTGTAGGCCGCCCCTTCGGTGGGTTCGAGATCCAGCCAACGAGCGTTCGTGAAGATCAGGTCAGCACCGGCCGTCTGCATGCGAGCCAGGCCAGTGCTGTCATTGATCGTGTCGTATATCGAGATGCCGAAAGGTGAGGTGTAGCTAGAGTCGTCGTAGCGTGTCAGAGTGGGGAGATAGAGTTTGACGTCACTTTGCTGCAGCGGCGCCGCCGCCACCGACAGCGGCGCACGGGCAACAGCGGGCGTATTGGCACGCGCCGGAGCGGTTCCTCCGAACACGAGGCTGAAGGTGAAGGCAAGTGTGAGGGCGATCAACCAGAGCGATCGCAGTTGCGATCCGCGCCCTTCTTGAGTGGTCTGTAGTCGCATGGTTCTCCCTTGATCGGAGGACCAGCTCGCAGACCCATCAGCGAGCTCGCATCGCTCCGAACGTAAACGCCGGGTTTGTCGAATACTGGCGCAAAGACTGCGCCTGACGATCCCGGGTTGAAAGGATCGGCTCGTCCACGGGCCACCGGACCGCAAGATCCGGATCATCCCAGGCGACCGACCCCTCAGCTTTGGGCGCGTAGTACGACGAACATTTATAGTGCAGATCGGCCACTTCGGACAGCACCACGAAGCCGTGGGCGAAACCGACCGGGACCAGGATCTGACGCATATTCTCGTCGCTCAACTCCACGCCCACCCATTTTCCGAACGTCGCGGACCCCACTCTCAGGTCGACCGCTACGTCGTACACGGCGCCGCGCGCGCATCGCACAAGCTTGGCCTGGGGTGCCGTCAGGTCTTGATAATGAAGACCCCGCAGCACGCCTCGGCGCGACCGTGAATGGTTGTCCTGCACAAACGTGGTTTCGATGCCTAGTTCTCGAAACCGATCGGCATGGTAGCTCTCGACAAAGAAACCTCTCTCGTCATAAACGAAATCGGTCTCGATTACCCAAACGTCCTCAATTGCTGTGCGCACAATTCGCGATTTCATGAAGTTGCCTCAGCCGTGACAGGTCTCGACTTTACGCGAGAAAATCAGGTTCGGCAACAGCGCTCAAGTCACACAGCCACAAAACAATACCAAATTCTAACCCAACAACGATACCGCATTTTTGTGGATTGGACCATCGGATATGCCGATCGGTTCGATAAAGCCCAGGAGACCTATAATCACGCTTCATCCATGTTCGCCGAGATCGCCGTCAACGTCGCCAGCCTGGCTGGCACCTTTCACTTTTATGTACCGCCGGATCTTGCGGAGACGATCCGGGCCGGCCACCTCGTGACCGTCCCTTTTAGCGGCCGCGACGCGCAGGGCGTGATCGTCGGCCTGAGCGACGATCCGCCCACAGAGATCTCCACAGACCGTCTGCGTTCGATCATCGACCTTGTCGATCCTCACCCGGTCGTGACGGTTGCTCAACTCGATCTCGCTTATTGGATCAGCCACACGTATCTGGCTCCGTTGATCGACACCATCACGCTGATGCTTCCACCCGGACTCGCGCGCCAGTCCGAGAGCGTGTTCTGTCTGGTCGATGCCCCAGCCAACGCGCGCCAGCCGTCGGCCGGGCTTCAGCTCGCGTTGTTGGCTCTGCTCCAGAAACGCGGCGGGTCGCTCCGATCCGGCCAGATCGATCATGCTCTCCCGCGCCAGAACTGGCGCCCGGCCGCCGAAGCGCTGGTCAAGGCCGGCCATCTGACCAAGTACACGCGCCTGCAACCACCAACCGTCCACGCCAAACAGATCCGCACAGCGCGGTTGATCGCCGAGCCAGCGCTTCTCGTACGCGCGCGTGAAAGGCTGTCTTCATCGGCCGCCAAGCACGACCGTCTCGCGGCCGCGCTCGACTTCCTCGCGCAGCAACATCGGCCGGTCGACGTCTCGTGGGTGTACGCGGCGTCGGGCTGCAACCTTAACGACCTGCGCGACCTCGCCGAGCGCGGCCTGATCGACCTGGGCGACGCAGAGGTCTGGCGCGATCCGCTGGCGGGCCGCGAGTTCGTGGCTGAGAACGCGCCGCCGCTCACCCTGGCGCAATCGACCGCCTGGGAACGGATCAGCACGGATCTGAACAACCACCAGCCGGGCGCCTTTCTGCTGCACGGCGTCACCGGCGCCGGCAAGACCGAGATCTATCTGCGCGCGCTCGAAGCCGTGCTCGCTCAAGGCCGCCGCGCCATCGTCCTCGTTCCCGAGATCTCGCTGACGCCGCAGACCGTGCGCCGGTTCGCCGCACGGTTCCCGGGGCGCGTCGCCGTCTGGCACTCGCAACTCAACGAGGGAGAACGATACGACACCTGGCGCCGCGCCCGCGCCGGCCTTGTCGACGTCGTCATCGGCGCCCGCAGCGCCTTGTTCGCGCCGCTGCCCGACATCGGCCTGATCGTGCTCGACGAAGAGCACGACGAAGCTTACAAACAGGATCCGTACCAGGGAGTCTCGTATCACGCCCGCGAGGCCGCCCTGCACTATGCGCGACATATCGGCGCTGTGTCCATCCTGGGCTCGGCCACACCGGACGTGACCACTTACTTCCGCGCCCGTCGGGGCGATCTCACGTTGCTCGAGTTGCCGCGCCGCGTGATGGGCCACACGCAGAAAATACAGGAACAGGCCGCGCGCCTCAACCTGATGTCGAACTACAAGCCCGTCGGCGAGATGACGCAATCGATCGACCTGCCGCCCGTCGATGTGGTCGACATGCGCCAGGAGCTGCGCGTCGGCAACATCTCGACCTTCAGCCGCCGACTCACAACGGCGCTCAGCGACACGCTGGCCAATCGCCGACAGGCCATCCTCTTCCTCAATCGTCGCGGGTCGGCCAGTTTCGTGTTCTGTCGAGATTGCGGTCAACCGCTGCGCTGCCCCAACTGCGAGACATCTCTGACGCATCACTCGGGCGTCAACGAATTGCAGTGCCATCACTGCGGCCACCACCAGGCACAACCCGAGACCTGCCCTCAGTGCGGCAGCCGTCGCGTCAAATACTTCGGCCTGGGCACCGAGAAACTCGTCGAAGAGGTGAGCGCCGCCTTCCCGGAAGCCACAGTCGTGCGCTGGGACCGCGATGTGACTCGCACGCGCGGCGCTCACGAATTGATCCTCCACCAGTTCACCACAGGCCAGGCCGACGTGCTGGTCGGCACGCAGATGATCGCGAAGGGCCTCGACCTGCCGCTCGTCACGCTGGTCGGCGTCATCTCGGCCGACGTCGGCCTCGGCCTGCCGGACTATCGCTCCGCCGAACGCAACTTCCAACTGCTGACTCAGGTGGCCGGGCGCGCCGGGCGCAGCCTGCTCGGTGGGCGAGTCATCTTGCAGACCTTCCAACCCGAGCACTATGCCATTCAGGCCGCGGCCCATCACGACTATGCCGCGTTTTACGCGCGCGAGATCGCGTATCGCAAGGACCTCGGCTATCCGCCGTTCCGCAAGCTGGTCCGCCTTCTCTTTCGCAACTCTGACGCGCAGCGCGCCGAGGCCGAAGCCGGTGTCGTGGCCGCGCAGCTTCGCCTGCGCATCAAGGAACAACGGATGCCCGGGGCAGAACTGGCCGGGCCAGCTCCTGCGTTCTTCGGTAGAATTGCCAATGAATTTCGCTGGCAGATCCTGGTGCGCGCGCCCGATCCAACGAGCCTTGTGCGCGGCCTGACCCTCAACAGGGGCTGGACCGTCGACGTCGAGCCACTGACGACCCTGTAAGGGGGACGAAGGTAGAACGACCCTTCTACCATCGTCGTTCGCGACAATTTGATCCTCCCTTCACACTGAAAGGTTTCCATGCGCAAAGCGCTACTCCTGCCTTTCGTGCTTCTGTTGGCTAACCTGGGGGGGTTCGCCTACGCGCATCTCGCGCGCTATGTGCTCGCACTGCAAAATCCGTATGGCCTTGCCGCGACGGCGCCCGACATCCTGGGCCTTTACGGTTCCTATCTTGCAGGCCTGGCGCGCGGCGATCTGGGCAACCTGCCCGTGGGCGCGCAACCGCCCATCCAGCCTTTCCTGATCAATGCGTTGGGAGCAAGCCTGGGCCTGATGGCGGTGTCGTTTGTAATCAGCGTGGCGCTGGGTGTCACGCTCGGGCTGTCGGCCGCGCGGGTGGATCCGCCGCGGCTCGCGACCTGGCTGGCTCCGTTCACCAGCGTTGGGCTCGCGCTGCCCGGCTTCTACATCGGCACCCTCGCGATCGTGTTGTCGCTGTGGCTTGTTTTTCAGGGGCTCACCGCGCCGCTGCCGGTCGGTGGCTTCGGCTGGGATCTGCACATCGTGCTGCCCGCGCTGGCCCTTTCACTGCGCCCGACCGCCCAGATCGCCGCGATCACGGCCAATCTGCTGGTTGATGAATTGAAGAAGCAGTACACCGTCACGGCTCGCAGCGTGGGGCACACGTGGAGCGGAGTCCGCTGGCGGCATGCACTGCCGGCCGCCCTGTCGGGCGTTGTGCTGACGATCGCGGCGGGCTTCCGACTGACGCTGGCCGAGCTCGTGCTGGTCGAGTCGCTCTTCCTCTGGCCGGGAGTGGGCCGCGCCGTCGCCCAGAGCCTTGTCGCGCCTTCGGTGTTCACACCCGGCGGCGCGCAGACCGAAACCTACTTCTTGCATCCCGAGTTGCTTGCCGCGTTGGTGACTCTGCTGACCGCCGCGTTCTTTCTCACCGACGTTGTGGCTTCGCTGGCGGCCCGCGCCGCCGATCCGCGTCTGCGCCAGGTTGATGCGCTGACGGCCTGAGGATTCCTCATGACCGCCGCCCTTGCCTCTCGCGCTCAAGTTCGTATCCGTCGCCCCATCCTCTGGTCGTTGTGGGTCGGCGCCGTCATCGTCGGCCTCGCGCTTGGGCTCGCCTGGCTGGGGCCGCAGCTGGCCCCGCGCGATCCGCTCAAAGACACAGCCATCGTCCGCGTCAGCGTCGGTCACTTTATGCGACCGCCGTTCGTCCCGGGCCAGGTCGCCGATTTTCCGCTCGGCAGCGACTCGTTCGGCCGCGACACGCTCAGCCGCTTGCTCTGGGGCGTTCGCCCGACTCTGACACTCGCGTTCAGCGTCGCGGCCATTCGCCTGATCGTGGGGTTGTTGATCGGCCTGTTCTCGGGCTGGTCATCGAGTTGGGGCGCGCGGGTCACCGCCACGTTGACCAACGGGGCGTTGAGCGTGCCCGTGCTGTTCGTCGCCCTGTTCGTGCTGGCGCTCACCGGTCAGCGCCTGGGCGTCACGGCTTTCATCCTGGGGCTCTCTCTCACGGGCTGGGCCGAGTCGGCTCGGGCCGTGCGCGAACAAACTCGCCTGATCCGCAGTGAGCGCTACATCGAAGCCGCGGCGGCGCTCGGCGCCGGCGGACCGCAGACCGTGCTGCGCCACGTCGTGCCTCATCTTCTTCCATTGATCTGGGTGCTGCTCTCGCTCGAAGTCGGCGGCGCGCTGTTGACCGCGGCCGGCCTTGGAGTGCTCGGCTACTTTCCCTATGCGATCTGGCTGCCTTCCGACGTCAGCGATTTCGCAGCGATCCGCGCCAGCGGCCTGCCTGAACTTTCGCAGATGCTCGTCGCCGACGGTCCCTGGGCGGCTGCGTTCTCTGGCGCGCTCATCCTCTCGATGGTGCTCGGGTTCAATGTGTTGGGGGATGGGCTGCGCCAGGCCTTCGCCCCAGAGCGTCGCCGCTCGGGTTGGCTCGAGCGCTTGACGGGCCAGGCCGGCGATCGCATCTTCCTGGCGTTGGCTGAGTGGGAGCGACTCGCCACCATTGCTGCGATGGCGATCGGTCTGGTCGCGATCGCCGGGTTCGGCGGATGGTGGCTCTGGTCGCAGGTCCAGGTGGGCGCCGTCGGCGGCGGCGAGGCAGCGGTCCCCGTGCCGGGCGGGCAGCTCTGGGCGTCGGGTCGGCGCGACCCGTACGGCACTCGCGCCGGTGGTGAGCCCGGTCTGCTCACCAGCCAACTCGACTGGACGTTCATGGCTGAGGCGCCCTTGTTCGGGCCGGCCGTCCGCGCGGATGGGACGATCATCGTCCTGCAGACAGGCAAGCCCGCGTCGCTGATCGCCGTATCGCCAGAGGGCCAGGAGTCCTGGCGCCTGACGATGCCTTTCGACATCACCCTGGCGATCGACGCCTACACGCAGCATCGCAACGAAGTTGAGGCGCCGCTATCGTTGGCGCTGACGCCGAACGGCGATGCTGTCGTGATGGACGGCCAATCGAACATCTACCTTGTCTCGCCCGCCGGCGAGTTGAAACTAAATTGGTCTAACCCGAACCCCGCCCGGCCTGTGGCTTCTCCCATCGTCAGCGCCGACGGCACGATCTACGCCGTGGGCGAGTCGGGGCTGTTCGCGCTCGATCCGGGCGGCCAACTTGTGTGGATGTCGCCCCTGGCGTCGTACAGCTTCAGTCAGCCAGCGTTGCGCCTGACCCTCGATGGCAGCAAGCTTCTGTTCCAGAACTTCATCTATTCGACAAAGACAGGAGCCATCCTCGCCCGCCTCGATGACTCGCTGAGCCTGTTCGTCTCCGGCAGCGACGGCAAGGTGTTCGAACGCACGCCGGACAGTTTGCTCGAGTGGCAGTTCACCGAGAAAGGCGCGACCATCGTGCCCTACGTGCGCCTCGACGCGCGCACCCTGGGTCTGCAAGTGCGAAACTCGACCGACGGTGGCGTCTCACCCTCTGGCCGTGCCTGGATCTACTACGGCAGCACCTTCAACACAGCCCGGTTGGTGTGGGCCGATGGCGGCGGCACGTCGCCCTCGGTGGTCGACGCGCCTTTCGGCGGGGTCGATCTCGTGGCGCTCGACAACCGCGACAACAGTTTTTGGTGCGGCAGCGACCGCACCGGCAATCGTGTCAGCCTCGCGGCATGCATGGCCTTCGCGGGCGACGGTCACCTGCTCTGGCGCCAGGATCTCCAGGGTGAGGCGATCGGGCTCATCCTCGGGGGAGCATTGGTTCCTGACCGCTTCTATGTGGTCACGTCCACGGGAGCCCTCGTCGCTTTTGGCCCGGCTGGCGGCCAACCATGAGAGGCCTCATCGGCTGACATTGTCGAACGGCACGCCAAGCTGGTTGATGGCCGTCACGGTGACGCGATCACCGTTGACGTCGACCCTCACATAGTGATACAGGCTGTCGCGCACCGCGATCAGTGGATCGGCGGCGTTGAAGCCGTGCAGATCCGAACCACCCCCGCCGGTCGTGACGTACACGGTTCCTGCGACGTCGTCGCGCGCGCCGTTGGGCGAGGCAGCCGATACCACGATCGGCACGCTGCGCTCATAAACATGGTTGTGCCCCGAGAAAACGAAGCGCACCTTGCCGTTGGCCGTGAACTCGGTCGCCAGAGCCTGCCAGGACGAGTTCGCCACGTGACCATCCGCCGTCGTGAAAAGCGGAGCGTGGATGAAGACGAAAACGTGATCGATGTCTGAGCGCGCGGAGGCCGCCGCAAGGTCAGCGCGCAGCCAGTCGTACTGATGGCGATAGTAGAACGCGTCGTAGTTCGACTCGTCAGCGCAGCCGCTATAACACTCCAGCAGATCGTAGTACTCGCTGTTCACGCGCATGACCACGAAGTGCGAGTTCTGGTAGTCGAACGAGTAGTACATATACGTCGGGTACACGCTCGAGTCGCTCGTCGAGCAGGTCAACGACTTGAACTGCACGTCAGTGTAGTGCGCGACGCGGTTCGTCGTGTCACGGAAGTACGGCTGCTGAGTGTGGTTCGGCACCAGAGCGCTCATGTCGAAGACATCGCAGATCGTGTCGCCCTGCGGATCCGGGTACCAGCCGTCTCCCCAGTTGTCGTCGTGGTTGCCGATGACCGGAAAGAGGAACATCGGCAGGCCCGGCGCCGGGGTCTTGTTTTGCAGAGGCGCGATCAATTCCTTGAAGCTGCCCGAGCTTGCGGCATCCGAACAGGCGCCCCGCTGCGCCCAGTTCGAGTTGGCGTTGTAGCCTGTGATCATGTCGCCCAGATGAAAGGCCAGCCGCGCCGGCTCGGCCGCCATCCGAGCCACCAAAACCGCATGCACCGCATTGCCCGAGCAATCGCCACCGGCGCGGCTGTCTCCGTACGCCACGAACGTGAAGCCCCCAGCCGGCACGGCGTGCCGCGCCAGCAGAGGCAGCGCGATGTGATTTGTGGATTGCGCCTCGGCTTCAGGTTGGCTCGACACAACCGGCGTGCCGAGCCAGGCGATCAAGGCCCCGGCCACGAGACCGGCCACCGTGAATAAAGACCGGCGTGATCCGATATTCATATCCTGGTCCCTCCTCCAGCCCCATGTAGCCGGCGAGTATACGCGAGCCCGCCCTGCCTGAAGAAACCGTAAGGGTGCTCATCGCCTAAATCAGATCTTTACCGGCCGGCAGTACCGTGCCGATTGAACCCCTTTGAGGCTCGACAGCGCCGGATACCGGAGCGCGTCGGGCCCAACTAGCGAAGAGAGCTCTTATGAGACGTCGTGTCATCCTCTATGCGGTCGGTGGCGTGATCCTGGCGGGCGGCGCCTGGTTTGGCTATCAGTGGTATCGACGCAGCAACACGCCCGTGACGCCTATGCAGACCGCCGAAGTGACGGTCGGAAGCATTTCCACCGCCGTCAGCGCCTCCGGAACCATCTCGGCCCCGCAGTCCAGCACCATCCTCTGGCAGACCACTGGCAACATCAAGTCGATCAACGTCACGGTCGGCGACGTCGTCAAGGCCGGCGACGTGCTGGCCGTGCTGGACCCCGATAGCCTGAGCGCCGAGATCGTGCAGGCCCAGGCAGACCTGTTGACGGCGCAGGCCAACCTGGCCGATGTCATGGATGGCCCGTCGGCTGAAGATATCGCCGCCGCGAAGCTGGCGATCGTTCAGGCTGAGGACACTGTCACGTCCACCCAACGGTCGCTCAACAGCGTGCTCAAACCCAACGTCGCGTACTACCAGGAGCAGTATCAGCGCGCTCAAGAAAGTGTGTCAGCCGCTCAAGCCTCGGTCGACGCAGATCAGTATCAGATCAGCCTGCGCTCCGCCTCGGACGCCCTGGCCAGCGCCAAGAGCAACCTCGAGCAGTGGCAGCGGTTGGAGACGATGTACCCGGGCTACGGCGAGCAACATGGCAACGGCTTCGTCAACGCCCAGAACCGGTACGCCCGCGCCGTCGAAGACTATAACGTCGCCCTCGCCAATGCGCAGCAATCGAGCACCGCAAACATCAACACCCTGACCGACGCCCGGTCTGCGTTGCAGACTGCGCAGGCGAACCTCGCAGCGGCCCAAAGCGGGCCAAGCTCTGCCGACGTCCAACTCTACACCGCCAAGCTCGAGCAGGCGCAGGCCGATCTGGCGGCCGCACGGACCAAGCTCGACGATTTGCTCAGCCAGCCTGACGAACAGGCCATCGCAGACGCAAAGGCGGCCGTCGCAAATGCCGAGGAGAACGCCTCGCGCAATCAGATCGTCGCGCCGTTTTCGGGCACCGTGCTCGGCATCTACAACCGCGTCGGCGACCGCGTCTCGAGCGGCACAAACGCCATCGTGATCGCCGACGTCTCTTCTCTGAAGATCCAGGTCAGCGTCTCCGAGGTCGACGTCAATCTGATCGCCCCCGGCCAGGCCGTTTCGATCACTGTCGATGCGGCTCCGGACGCCGAGTACAGCGGCGAGGTCGATCAACTGATCAGCCTCGGGTCGTCGAACTCGGGCGTGGTGACGTTCCCGGTCATCGTCAACATCCCGAACCCCGATCCCGCGCTCAAGCCCGGGATGTCGGCGGCAGTCAACATCATCGTCGCTGAGCACGCCGACGCGATTCTTGTGCCCAACAAGGCCATCCGCGTCGCGAACGGCAAACGCACCGTGACGGTCATGAACGGCGGCGGTCAGATCCAACAGGTGGAAGTCACGATCGGCCTGACCAACGAGACCTATTCTGAGATCACTTCGGGTTCGCTGAAACAGGGCGATCGCCTTCTGATCAGCACCTCGACCTCGTCTTCGAGCTCGAGCACGTCAACGACCGGCGGGCGCGACAACGGCGGCGGGTTCATCGGCGGCCCCATGCTCGACGGCGGCGGCCCGCCGGCGGGTCCGTAGGCTTTGCCCGGAACCCGGCATCTATGAACATCAAGTTGTCTCGCGAGCAGGTCGCCGCGGATCGCGCAACCTCCCGCAGGTCAGTGACATCATGATCGAGATCGAGAACATCACCAAAACCTACAGCATGGGCGACGTCGAGGTTCATGCCCTGGCCGGGGTTTCACTCAAGATCGAACGCGGCGAGGTCGTCTCCATCATGGGCCCCTCGGGCTCCGGCAAGAGCACGCTCATGAACATCCTGGGCTGCCTCGACCAGCCGACCTCAGGGACCTATGTGCTCGACGGCACGGCCGTCAACAGCATGAACGACGATCAGTTGGCTGAGGTACGCAACCGCAAGATCGGTTTTGTGTTTCAGTCGTTCAATCTCTTGCGCCGCCTGACGGCGCGACGCAACGTCGAGTTGCCCATGCTCTACGCCGGCATCGAGAACGGCCGCCGCGAGAGAGCCGTCAAGGCGCTCGAAGCCGTCGGGCTGGGTGATCGAATGGATCATCGCCCGACCGAGCTTTCGGGCGGCCAACAGCAGCGCGTGGCGATCGCCCGCGCCCTGATCAATGATCCGGCCATCTTGCTGGCCGACGAGCCCACCGGCAACCTCGACAGCAAATCGGGCGAAGAGATCCTTCAACTGCTGCTCAACCTCAACCGCGACCACGGCATCACGCTCGTGTTCGTCACCCATGACTCCAAGATCGCGGCGCACACTCAGCGCGTCATCCATGTGCGCGATGGCTTGATCGAGGAAGGCGTCGCATGAACTTCACGCAAGGCATCCTCTCGGCGCTCGAGGGCGTCACCGCCAACAAGCTGCGTTCGTCGCTGACCATGCTGGGCATCGTCATCGGCGTGGCCGCCGTCATCTCGCTGGTCTCGATCGGGCGCGGCGCCCAGGCCAGCGTGACCTCGCAAATCGAACAGAACGGCACGAACCTCATCTACGTTCGCCCCGGCAGCACGCAACAGGGCGGCGTGGCCTCAGCGTCCGGAAGCGCCGGCACGCTGACTCAAGACGACGCGGACGCCCTCGTCGGCATCGACGGCGTGGTTGCCGTCGCGCCCGAACTCGAGGGGCGCGGGCAGGTCTCGTATCTCGGCTCGAACGTCAACACGCGCGCGATCGGCGTCACGCCGGACTATATGACGGTGCGCAACATGACGTTGGCAGACGGCGAGTTCATCTCCGAATCGAACGTCAACGCGCGGTCAAGCGTGGTGGTTTTGGGGAGCGGCGTCGCCGATGACCTCTTCGGCGGCACACAGGGCGCTGTCGGCCAGCGTGTGCGCATCAACAGCCAGCCCTATACGGTCATCGGAGTGCTCGAAAGCAAGGGCAGCACCGGATTCGGCAGCGTCGACGACCAGGTGCTCGTGCCGATCACGACGGCTCAGGCCCGGCTGCTCGGCGGCGGACGCTATCGCGGAGCGAACGTGCTCAGTTCGATCAATGTCGAGGCAGCAAACGCGGATCAGATGGACGCGGTGATCGAACAGATCACGCTAGTGCTCCGCGAGCGCCACGACACCATCGAGGGCTCCGACGATTTCACAGTGTCGAACCAGCAGGATCTGCTGACGACGATCACGTCGGTCACCAACACGCTCACGCTCTTTCTTGGCGGCATCGCCGCCATCTCGCTGCTGGTCGGCGGCATCGGCATCATGAACATCATGCTGGTGTCTGTCACCGAGCGCACGCGCGAGATCGGCATCCGCAAGGCCATCGGCGCTCGCAAGCGCGACATCCTGTTTCAGTTCTTGGTCGAGTCGGCGGTGCTCAGCCTTGTGGGGGGCGCCATCGGCAACCTGGTCGGCTGGCTGATCTCGCTGGCGATGGGTCAGGTGCAGTTCGGCTCGACGTCGATCAAACCCACTGTCGACATCGATGCCGTCATCCTCGCAGTCGGATTCTCTCTGGCAGTCGGACTCTTCTTCGGGATCTACCCCGCCATGCGCGCCGCGAACCTCGCGCCTGTGGACGCGTTGCGATACGAGTGACGAGAAAGAGCAAGGCGAGGATGGAAGCGGGAACGCCGGTGTTCCCGCTTCCATCCTCGCCTTCCCTCTTATTTAAGGAGGCGTCACTCCGCGCACCGTGAGGTCCTGGAACGCCACAGTCATGCCGCCGCCGTCGCGGTCGCGCACATAGAGGCCCAGTCGACCGCTGGTGAACGTGGCGTCTTCCGCGCTGGCGACGTAGACGCCGTTGACGTAGAAGCGCATCTCGTTGCGGCCCGCCCACACAAGGATCTCGTTCTTGCCGGTCGGGTTCACCGTCGCCTCGATCGGATCGACTAGGACGCTCGGTTGATTGTCACGGACGACGTCGACGCTGGCGGTGCCGCCGCACGTGATCTTGAAGACGTAACCATTGAGGACCGAGGTCTCATCGTTGAGTGCGCCTCTGAAGAGCAGGCCGAACTCGTCGCTCTCGGTGCAGGCCGTGGTGTCGGTGGTGAGCAGGATCTGTTGATCGAGCCACGAATCGCCGGGCCCGATCGTCACACGCCAGCCGGCGTCGCCGCGCGTGGTCACCGCCTTGATGCTGCCATTGTCGTTGGCGAAGGTGACCGCGTCATCGGTGAAGCCCCAGCCCCAGCGCGACGTGCCATCGAACGTTTCCTGGTAGATGACGTCTCCCACGCCCTGGTTCGGATCCGGCGTGGCAGGGGCAGCCGGCGTTTCGGTTGCCGCGGCCGTCGGTGAAGCGGTCGCCGTGGGCGAGGCGGTCGCCGTAGCTGTGAGGGCCGGTGTCTGGGTGGCCGCGGCCGTCGGTGTCTCGACGACTTCGGTAGCCGTGGCTTCGACGATCACGGTGTCCGTCGGGAGCGGTGCCGTCGGCGCCGGCTCTGTGGCCGTCAGCTGGCAGCCCGTCAAAAACGCCGCCACCAGGGCCAGCCGCCCTGAGTCTTTCAACCTCATGTCTCCTCCTTGCCTTTCCACGTTTCTGCATAACGCTCATCTGGAGACTTCAGTTCCTGACGAGCGATTCATCGGATCTGAGGGCCTGAGAACACCCACTCTTTTCCCCGCAGACCGGCCTCGGGATGAAGATGCCATCTCTTACCAACGAATTCCTAAGTAAGACAGGCATAAATACTGCTTCACGAGTCGTGTTTCGACAGTAAGATTGCGTTGAGTCAGCGGGTGAGTTTTCGTCTCTTGCGACACACGACCCCGCCGGAGACCAACTCGAGTATAGCGAACCGACCAGGCGTACGCAGTGAGCATTATGTACTCCTGACCAGGTCGCCAGAGATGGATTAGAATTTGCTGCGATTGCAGCAGGTCTCTTCGAAATTATGTCACACTCTCGGGAGTTGACGCCGCGTCAGCGGCACCGTGCCCAACGACTGAGGATGCTGATGGCATCCCTGACGTTGACGGCCGTCTTGCTGACGGGGTTGAGCCTGCTGTTGAATCAACGCGCCGTGGCCTTAGGCTCGGTTGAGTCGCCGGCGGCCACGGTTCCGATTCAACCACAGACATCGCGCGCCGTCGGCCCTTCCCTCCAACAGCCCGCGGCCCAACTCGCTCAGGTTGCGACGCCAACGGCGACACCCGCGCCGACTGAAGCACCTGTGGTGCCGGTGCCCACGAATGCCCCGAACGGGTCCGGCTCGCCCCTCTATCCTCAAGTCGAACTGACCGACATGCCGCTGCCCGCCGATGAGCAGCTGCGTATCTTCGTTCAACTGCTCGTTCCTTCGCCGACTCCTTTGTCGAGTTCGGCAGTGACGCAGCCGACCACTCTGTTCGTCCCGTTGATCAGCCGCGGCTACACGCCTCCGAGTTACATCATGCCGGCGGCGCGCGACCCCGAGCCGTTCTACTCGATCGATAATCTGTCGAACACCAACTGGCCGACAGCGGGCCAGATGTCCGCCAGCAAACTCAGTATCCACACCATTGGCCGTGGCGACCCGTACATGATGCAGTTCGTGCGGTCATCTTTGCCACGCGTCATCAAAACCGTCGGCGACTTCGGCTGGATGTCCGAGGTCAAGGCAGTGGATCCGAATGTCGTCATCCTCGGCCGTGTGTATGGCCAGGACGAGAGTTGGGTGCTCAAGGTCGACCCGACCGTCGCCGCCACGGATTACATCAACCAGAATCTCGGCCATTATCAGGCCAACCCCGCGATCGACTACTGGGAAGGCTGGAACGAGTTCGTGTGGACTCCGGGCGATGCCAGCCGCCTGCAATGGTTCGTCCAGTTCGAGTCGGCGCGCGCCTGTCAGATGCAGGCCAAGGGCCTGAAGGCCGCTGTCGGCGGCTTCGCAGTCGGTTGGCCGAACACTTACGCCGAGTTCGAACACGTGCTGCCTATGATCGAGGCCGCCAGCCGCTGCGGCGCGATCTTCCATCTTCATGAATACAACCGCCCGCTGATGTACTGCGGCGTGGCATCGAACAAGCCCGACTTGATCCCTGGTGCGCCGGCGATCAGCCAGCCCGCGGGTCCGTTGACCCTGCGCTACCGCTTCTGGTATGAGGGTTGGCTGCGTCCGCGCGGCCTTGCCAATGTTCCCCTGGTGATCAGCGAAACCGGCATCGATCGGGTTCCGGCTACCGGCGATTGCGCGGCCGTCGATCCCTATCCGGTCGACTCGAGCAAAGCCACCTGGAAGTCTTACGGCGATTGGTGGGTGCAGAACGGCGTCGGCTCGACGCCCGAGCTGGCCTACATCAACCAGCTGGCTTGGTACGACCGCGAGCTGCGTCACGACGACTACGTGCTCGGCGCCACGATCTTCACCATGGGCGCCAGCGGCGGCGGCGGTTGGGCACCGTTCGACATCCACGACGCTGCCATCGCACTGGCCAACTACGTCGCCTCGCAGCGCTGATCAAAACCGTCTCGACCTCGTTGGCGGGGGGTTGCGCCAGACTCAGGAAAAACGGGCTGTTGAGTGAAACCTTAACGCGTTGTAAGCCTGGGTTCGATTCGCCTTCTGGAGATGGACGACATGGGTCGGTAAAATTGACCATCCAGAAGCCAACGATTTCATCCTTTTTTACGCGAAGGCGGGGCAGATACCATGATGAAGAATGAGTTCCCCGCGCCGGGTGTAGTGCGCCGCAAGGCAGCCCGAGTGCGCGCCGACCTGCTGAAGGCCTATGGGCGGCCGAAGTGGGATAAAAGCCTGTCGGCCGTTGACGAACTGGTGGCGACGATCCTGTCCCAAAACACCAGCGACATCAACAGCGGACGCGCTTTTGGCCTGCTCGTTGAACGCTATGGCTCGATGGAGGCCGTGCGAGACGCCAACCTGGACGAGCTGATCGACACGATTCGGCCGGCCGGGCTTGCCCAGCAGAAGGGACCGCGGATCCAGGCGGTCCTGCGGGCGATCACTGAAGCGCGGGGAACACTGGACCTTAAATTCTTGCGCAAGCTCCCGCCGCCCGAGGCGCGCGCCTGGTTGACGCAGTTCAACGGCGTGGGTCCGAAGACGGCGTCGATCGTGCTTCTGTTCTCGTTGGGAGTGCCGACCTTTCCGGTCGACACTCACGTCCATCGTGTGACAGGGCGATTGGGCCTGAGGCCCGCCGCCATGTCGGCCGACCAGAGCCACGAATGGCTGGAGCAGATGTTCGCGCCAGAGACGTATCTCGACGCGCACATCAACCTGATCCGGCATGGCCGCGAGATCTGCCATGCGCGAAACCCGCAATGCGAGATCTGCCCGTTGCAGCATCTCTGCGACGACTATCAAACGCGGATGAAGGATCAGGGCGCCTTGCGTAAGACTTAGCGCCGGCGACCCGCACGAGCGGACGTCGGCCAGGATGGGAAACCATGAAACTGTCGCTGACCTCCGCTCTGCTGAGCCTGGCTGTTCTTCTGGCTCCGCTGAGCAGCGCCCCTGTGCAGGCGGCCGGCGGATGCTCCGGTTCGTCCTGTCTGTTCCTGCCCAGCGTGATGACCGTGAAAGTCAACACGCCGCCGACTACTGGCGCGACCTATCACCAGGGCATCGCCGTTCAATATGACGTGGACAACCCCGTTCGCCCGACGAGCCAGCACGCCGACAAGAACCTCGGCCTGCGCGGCCTCATCGACGTCACAGACAACAACCAGGGCACCTATTTCTACAAGGGTCTGCTGAGCTACGGCCTCGACGACACCCAGGCGGGCCCGCCGCAGCTGGCGTACCTCTTCAGCCCGGCGCGCGGCCCCGCGGGCATGCGCTACTATCGCACCCGTGATTGGAACTGGGCCGATTCTCCGTCGGCCGGCACGGCCGGCGCTCCGATCACGCGCACGCTGTATCCGATCACAGGTCTCGGCGTCGCCACGACGGCCGGGGAACGGATATACGCGCCACGTACCCTGCATGACAACCCGATCGCTCCCGGCTACCACATGATGGTGCTGTACGCCGACGAGAACAACATCGCGCTCAAATACACAGTGGAAGACACCGGCGCCACGGGCTACACCGTCCATATCCGTGGGATCCAGGTCGACGCCAACTTGCTGTCGTTGTACCGCAGCCTCGACGGCGGCAGCCGCTATATCTTCTCGGGCCGCTGGTCGCGCACCTACAACCTGCCTTACATCACAGCCGGGCAGCCGATCGGTTTTGCCCTCGGCACGTCGATCCAGGTGGCTGTTGTGGATACTGGCACGTTTCTTGATCCACGTTCCTGCCAGGAATTCTGGATCGGCTTCTACAGCAACTGCCCGGCGCGCAACGGGAACGAAATCCGCTGACGCGCAACCAGCCGATCCGACTAGCAGGCTTTGCCTGGCGGATTCGCTGAACGATGCTACCTACGACTCCACCTCCAGGGGCGGCCAACCCGACCGCTTCGCAGCTCGCGATCTTGCTCGACGCCGTGCAGCGGCTGGGAGCGCCCCTGGATCCTGAGAGCGCCCAGGCCAGCGTGATCGCCGGCGCCCTCCGCCTGACCCGGGCTGAACGCGCCGCCATCTTCCGGCAGGATGGCGAACATCACGTCCTTGTGTTCGTCTGTGGCCGCAACGAGAAGGGCGATCCGCTGCCCGAAGAAGCCTTCCGCCATGAAGCCGCCGCGGCGCGAGACGCAGTTGTGTTGGGCCACGCCGTGTTCGCCGAGGCCTGGGCCGCCACCCCTCTGATTCAATCGGATTCAGTGACCGGCGCTGTGTTGGTGACCGGTGGCGAACTGGCCGAAGACGCCGCCATGCTGCTGGGCGCTTTTGCGCCGCACGCAGCGGCCTGCCTCGACACTGCGCGGCGCTTCGCCCGCCTATCGCGCCAGATCTCGTCGCAGGATCACGAGCGGATCACCCTGCAGTTGCTCGAAAATCGATACGCACATTCCCTCAGCGTTGAGGAGGTGCTCGCCCTGACCGTCGAGTGGGCCGTGCGCCAGACGCAGGCGCGCTCCGGCTGGATCGGTCTGGTCGATGATGACGCGCAGCCGCCGGTTGTGTGGGTCATGGCCCGCCAGGGGGCCAGTGGCACACGCCCGCTCTCTCAGCCCGAACGCCGCGGCTCAGACGATGCCGTGGTGGTCGCCGGCCTGAACACCGAGCACAGCCTGGCTCTGCCGGCCGCCTCGTCCGTCAGCCCAGCGCGCATCGTGGCGCCGATCCGCTTCAACGAACGCACGACGGCGCTCCTCGTGGTCGAGCGACCCACTCACGCGTTTGGATCCATAGCGACGGCCTTCCTCGATCGCCTGGCGGCTCTCGCGTCGCTGGCGCTCGACTCGGCGCAACAACGCGTCGCCGTTCGACGCACACAAGATGCGCGCGCCGACTTCGTCCGCACGGTTGCTCATGAGATCCGGCTGCCGATGACGTCGATCCGCGGTTACTCCGACCTGCTGCTCGCCGGCGCCGCCGGCCCGATCAACGATCAACAGCGCGGCTTTCTCAACACGATCAGCAACAACGTGGCCCGCATGGCCGCGCTGGTGACGGATCTCAGCGACGTCGCCCGGATCGATGCGGGACGAATCAAGATCGATCTGCGCGCCGTCGACGTTCCAGCCGTGATCGCCTCGACCCTGGCGTCGCTGAGCAAGATCAGCGATGCCAGGCACATCACCCTGCATGTCGAAGCACCCGTCGATCTTCCGCCGGCACGCTGCGACGCTCATCGCCTCGGTCAGGTGCTGACCCACCTGATCGGCAACGCGATTCGTTACTCACCCGAGTCCAGCGACGTGACGATCCAGGTTGTGTGGCTGGCCGCGACGGGCTGCATACGAATCGCAGTCGTCGATCACGGCATCGGCATCTCACTCGAGGATCAAACGCGGCTTTTCGCGCCCTTCTTCCGCAGCGACGATCCGCGCGTGAGGCAAGAACCCGGCTGGGGCCTCGGGCTTCATCTGTGCTCGCGACTGATACAGGTGCTCGGCGGCACGCTCACAATCGACAGCGCGCCTGGTCAGGGCACGACGGCAGCCTTCGCGCTGCCCATCGACTCGGCCTGAGCCGTGATATCCTTTCTGTGTCACTTGAAAGGGCGCTGAAGGCGCCCTTTCGTCGTCTGGGCCGCTCGTCGTCGGCTCCGAATCGGATGCAACCACCGGGCGTGATTCACGTACTTTTTACGGGGTTGATCCCTATAATGACAGATGTCTGGATGACGACACAGCGGTCTGGCACGTGGAGGTAAGGCATGGCCAACAACGGTTCGGAAAATCGGCGGCGACTGTTCTTGCAGGCGATCGGCATGGGCGCCGCGGGCCTCGCGGTTGGAGGCGGCGCGTCGTGGCTATATGGGGAAATGACTGGTGGGAAGCCGGCGGCCGGCATCCCGGCGAACGCGATCCAACAGACCGACACGCCTGCCTACGACAACGGCCGCGTGTTCGACCTGCAGGGCCAGATCGCTCAACTCACCAACCAGGTCAGCGCTGCATCCGGCCAGAACGAGCAACTCAACACCCTGCTCAAGGCCTCGCAAGACGAGAACCTCAAGCTGAAGCAGCAACTCAGCGATCTCCAGGGCCAGCTCAGCACCAGCGAGGCCAAGCTGTCGGACGCGAACGGGGTCATTTCGATCTACGACCAGCTCGAGGCGATCGGCCTCGACGACGTCGCCAACAACGGCCTGCAGACCTTTGCCGGCGTGCTCGCGGCCACCGTCGGCCTGTTGCCGGCCACAGCCAACGGCATCGCGAATTCCCGCACGCTGCTCGACCAACTCGACGCTCAGATGCCGGATCTCAAGGGTGGCGTCTCCTGGCTCGCCGAGCGCGTGTTGAACATGAAGGTCGGCCTGTTCTCGCTCGAGACGGCCGCGGCCGCTTTGAACGGCGCTGCCGCCGGCGGAGTCAGCGCCGCCTTCGGAGGCTTCGTCAAGTACATCGTCAACTATTTGCCGTTCGACATCGGCCAGAAGATCCGCGACGCGATGTCGGCCACGCAGAATCTCGTGGACAGCAATGCTTCGCTCGCCGGTGATGTCGACCAGAAAGTCTTCGAGAAGCTTTCGCCGCACTTCAGCGATGGGCCCGCGAACCTCAAGGTCAAGGTCCTCGACCCTGTGCGGGCCGATGGGTTGCAGACCGCCGGGGACCTGGTCAACAGCGTCAGCCAGACCGACGCGAGTTACCAGAGCGCGCTGGCTCAGCCCGTGAAGAGCGCGCTCGAGCAACGCGCCGCGCTGAAGCAGCAGCTGCAGGCGGCGCGCAGCAAGCTGGGTTGAGAGACAGCCCACGTCGAGCCGCCGCTCACATAGCCTGACGCCTTCGAGCGTCGCAGCGATCCAAACAGCAGGGAAGCTCACTGGCCTCCCTGCTGTTTTTGTTATCTGAGGCCCGCCTTCGGCCGTTTTCAGGCACAGCTCTTGCTCAAGGCACCGTCATGTCGTCTTCGCCACGTCGCCATCCTTTGTTGCTCAACCGCCAGCGTATCCTGTCCTGGCGCTGGCCGAGCCTGTTGATCGGCCTGGGCGCCGCCGCCCTGGCGCTCTTCAGCGATATCTGGCTGCTACCTGGCGGCTGGTGGATCCCGCCAGTGGCCTGGGCCGCCGGCGCCGCCCTGGCGGGCTTCATGTTCGTGGCCACGTTCCTCTTGCCGATGATGTGCTACATCGAGGCCCGGCCGAAGACGCTGGTGGTCAGCGTCCCGTTCTATCAGCTGGCGATCGGATACTCGCGCATCGTCAGCGTGCGGACCGGCTCATTCGAGCCCCGCGACGTGGGCGGTCTGCGGGCCGAGCTGGCGGCGAAGTATCGTGGAATGCCCGTCGTGATCCTTGAGCTTAAGGGCCTGCCTTTGCCGCGAGCCTGGCTGCGCTGGGTGCTCGATTGGCATGCCTTCCCTGAACGCGGCGATGGGCTGCAATTCCTTGTCGCGGATTGGATGGCGCTCAACCGACAGATCGAGGGTGGCCGCGAGGCGTATGCTGAGCGCCGGCGGGCCTCGCAGCGAACACCCAGCCTTGCTCAAGAGATCACGGGATCTGCTAGGCGTGTGTCTCGCTAATGGGTTGTTAGAGATATCCTCCCCAAGTAAATACTATATATAGTCGTCGTAGTAGACGCTGTGGATATGTGGAGATCGGAATCCGGACCTCGATTCGCCCGGAGGCCTGGGTGCACGGTCGCTCCCTACCCCTGTATGTACCCGAGTCGGCACCCACTTGTTGTGAACAGCCCAGGCTGGGATCGATTGTGGACGGTGTGGAGGCTCCAAAACCCCATCATGCAGGAATCATGCCCGCTTCGAACATACGGATTGGTCATAACAAGAGCGGCCATATATTGGGTCCAGCCAAAACGCCATAATGTTAAATCCCCATAAGCTCATTCGGGGCTTTTCCCCAGTCCAGACTCTCTCTCCACAGTTTTCCACCCCCTTATCCACAGGCTGGGCAACAAAATTTAACGTTTGGGCAACCAACCAGTAAAAAAAGCCCTTTTAGGGAGAGGCCCGAACCCGCCATATCTGGGCAGTCGAAAGGGAGTGAGGCAAGCATATTTGGCAGCGCTGGGAGTGGCTGACGGGGAACATAAAAACGAGCTGGAGCCATACCCCCATAGATGGGCGCCTGGTCTCAGGTGTCGCAGCCGAGCGTCGTGTTCAGCTGGGTGGCCAGCCGGATGATGGGTCCCGCAACCACGGCATCCACATCGACGGGGTCAAGGGCAAAGATATCCTTCCAAATCGCGCCCAGAGTCTGAACGAGGCGTTCCTCGATCACGGCCCAGAGACGCCCGGGGGGCAGGGATCTGCCTTTGAGCGCGTTGGAACTGAGCACCCGGAAGAACCGATCTCTGTTGATCTCGGGATCGGTGAGGATCTCCAGGCGCGCCGGCAGGAAGCCAGGCGTTCGGGTCAGGCGCCGCTGGATCTCTGGGCTGACCAGGAAGCGGATGAGGTCAAGTGCTGGAAGCTCCTGGAGGCTGCGGCGCCAGATGACCAGGCTCGATCCGCCGTTGTAGGGGGTGCCAGGGAGCTGCGCGATCCCCAGGTCGTCAAGAGCGGTGGGTCGCTGCGTGAGGATGTCGTTGACCATCCACGGGCCGCCAATGATGATCTGGGCTTCACGTCGATCGAAGGCGCGGTCGGCCTGCCACTCGTTGAGCCCAGCCAAGGGTGAGCCGTGAGGCAGCCGATGCAGGCGGAAATAGCGCTGAAAAGCCTTCAGCGCGTCATCATGATGAAAGACCAGGCACTTGCCATCAGGCGTTGAGAAGTCGCCGCCCTGAGACCAGACCCAGCCCGCCAATTCATGAAGCGAGTCGGCGGCCGTGATCGTTGGGGCAATGATGCCGACTTGGCCGGAGGCGTTCAAGACGCGCACCGTTTCTTCGAGCGCCTCATAGGCCAGGAAGGCCGAGTGTTCATCAATTCCGACGCGCGCCAGGGACGACCGCCAGTAATAAATGACACGCGTGTCGATCTGCCAGGGGATGGCCCAACTCTTTCGCCCAATCACACCAGCGTTCCAGGCAGAGGACAGAAACACGGTGTCGCCATACGCCGAGGTCTCTACCTCGGTGAAGGGGCGAAGCGCCTGCATGCCGCTCAAAGGCGCAATCCAGGTCGTGCCGACAAGCGATATGTCGGGGCTGTCGCCGTAGGTCGCGTAATCCAGCAATCGTGACCAGGCCGTCGGCCACTCCAACACAGATAACTCAACGCTGACGTGGCGACGCAGCTCGAATTCGTGCAGGATCTGTCTCAGGAGAGCCATCTCCTCATCGGAGGCCCTCATCATGGAGAAGCGGATCGAAGACATAGTAGATGGCGATGACGATCGTCTGACCTGACGAGATTATAGGCGCTAGCTTGGCCAGAAGCGGGCCGGTATAAGGGAAATCCCCAAAGCTCATCTACTGCTTGACAAAAAAAAGCCCCGCCACATTGGCGGGGCCTGCTCTCTACCCTTGTCATCGGTGCGAGAGCAAAGAGGATGAGGTCGGGGGTGTGGTCAATACCCCGAAGCCTCCAATCAAGACACGACTGCGGCGTTCTGACCGTACAGACGCTCGCGAATCGCCAGGACCTGTCGTCGGGCGCTGTCATCGCGCTCGACAAGGTCGGCTACTTTCTTGCAGCCGTACATGATCGTGGTGTGATCGCGGCCGCCAAGTGCCTCGCCGATCGCGGGCAGCGAGGCCTCTGACTCTTCGCGGATGAGATACATGGCGACCTGTCGAGCCCAGGCCGTTTCCTTCGAGCGATCAGGCCCCATCAATTGCTGCGGAGACGAGCGGTAATAATCGGCGACTGTTGTGATGATCTGTGTCGCAGTGAGCGTGCGCCGGCGCGGCAGCAGATCGGCGATGGCGGTGCCGGCGAGATCGAGCGTCAGGGGCTGGTTCGTGAGATCAGCGTAGGCAAGCACGCGGACGAGCGCGCCCTCGAGTTCGCGGATGTTGCTCTGCACGCGGCGCGCAATCAACTCGATCACGGCGCTGTCGACCTGGCGGCGCGATCGCTCGGCCTTGGCTCGCAGAATCGCCTGACGGGTCTCGAGATCCGGCGGTTGAATGTCGACGGTGAGCCCCCACTCGAAACGCGAGCGCAGGCGTTCTTCGAGCGTGACCATGGCCTTCGGCGGACGATCGGACGAGATCACCAACTGCTTGTCCTGCGAGTGCAACGCATTGAACGTGTGGAAGAACTCGTCCTGCGTCGACTCTTTGCCGGCGATGAACTGGATGTCGTCGATGAGCATCACATCCACGCTGCGATAGCGTTCGCGGAACGCTGCGGTGGTGTGAGTGCGGATCGAGTTGATCAGGTCGTTCGTGAACTCTTCGGAAGAAACATACGTGACGGTCAGGCCGCGCTGCAAACAGGCATTGCCGATGGCCTGCAACAGATGGGTCTTGCCCAGACCCACGCCGCCATAAAGGAAGACCGGGTTGTACGCGCGCGCCGGGTTCTCAGACGCCGCCACACAGGCGGCATGCGCCAGGCGATTGCTCGGGCCAACCACGAAGTTCTGGAACGTGTACTTGGGGTTGACCTTGCTGTTGGTCGTGGGCTCGGGAAAGACCTCTTCCATTGAGGAGGTCAACGGCTCAGCCGAGACGCGCTCAGCCGTGGAAGGAGTCCACACCACGAAACGCACGTCGAGAGAACTGCTTCCCGTGATGCTCGTAATCGTGCGCTTGATGGCGCCCTTCATACGATGATCGAGCCAATCGCGAGCATACGCGGTTGGCGCACCAACAATGTAGGCGCCGTCCTCGTGAGTCACGAGAGTCGTATTCCGTAGCCACGTATCGAACGTGGCGCGCGGAAGCTCCATTTGTATTTGGCCGAGCACGGCCTGCCAAAGTTGTTCGGACTGCATGGTCACTCCGTCCACCGACGAACAAACACAATCATGTGACACCTTGGGCGCCGCAGTGGTCATGTTCAAGGGAGAGGCAGGATTTCCCCCTAACCGTCGGGATAGTTTTGTAAGCTTATGAGCGAACCGGGCTGCGAGCGCCCTGGGGATAACTCGGCGCAGGTGCCCTAAAGCTCGGCGATTCTAGCAAACCAGGATAGGCGACACAATACGCGCGTCCTCTGACTCTGTAAAAGAATCCTTTTCTTTAAGAGATTGATCAAAGGATCTTGAAGCTTGACGCGCCAGAAGCCGCATTCTGCCGAGTCGCTTTCGCGCAGTCCCACATGCAAGTTGAGTCTATCAGATGTCCAAGGTATATGGCGGGGAAATTATGTGCTAGAGCTCATCTATCCTGGAGCAAGTAAGGTTAGAATCACTTTTGAAGCTCGACTCTCGGGTCTAGCGAAGGTGTTGCAGGCTCACCAGGTGATGGAGAGTCATCCTTTCGCGACCGTGAGTCGAATGATTCGTGCAAGACAAAAAAAACGGCGCCCGTTATCCCGAGAACAGGCTCAGCTTTCCACAAAATTCCACCGCTCTATGCGCACTTATCCACAGAATTGGGGCACTTATCCACACCCGTTATGAAGGCCAGCAGAAGCGACGCTCAACCGCCCCCAGAAGTGTCGATTCGACGCGCGCGGGCCATTTCGCGCCGTTTGCTCGAGTGGTATGCGAAGCATGCTCGTGATCTGCCCTGGCGTCGCACGCAAGACCCGTATGCCATCTGGGTTTCGGAGATCATGCTCCAGCAGACCCAGGTCGAAACGGTGAAGCCCTACTTCCAACGCTGGATGGAATCATTCCCCACCGTTGACTCTCTGGCGTCCGCCACGCTCGATGACATCTTGAGACATTGGGAGGGCCTGGGCTATTACAGCCGGGCGCGACACATGAAGCGCGCCGCCGAGCTGATCGTCTCGCAGCGCAATGGGATGTTCCCTTCTTCTATAGAAGAGATCCGCCAGTTGCCTGGGGTCGGCCCGTACACAGCGGCGGCCATTGCCTCGATTGCGTTCAACGCGGACGCCGCCGTCGTCGATGGCAACGTCAAGCGTGTGCTCGCCCGGGTTTGCGGCTACCGCGGTGACGTCAAAACGCCGCGGGGTGTGCGCGATCTTCAGGCTATCGCCGATCGGGTCCTGGCGACTGGGCAGGCCGGCGATTACAACCAGGCCGTTATGGATCTGGGGGCCACGATCTGCACGCCCAGGAAACCGCGCTGCGATCTTTGCCCGGTGAGGACGCTCTGTGTGGCGCGGCTCGAAGGATCGCAGAACGAGATCCCCGTGGCGGCGCGCCGGCGCGAGCCGGGTGAACGCCAGGCCCTGATCGGCGTGGTTCAACGCGGAGATGCTGTCTGGATCGTCCGGCGAGATGAACGCCTGTTGGGAGGTCTGTGGTCTTTTCCTTCCATAGAAGTGCCGGACCCGGCCTCGGCTCAGGCCGAGAGCGAACTCAGACAGGATTTGACTCGGCGACTGGGCCAGGAACCCGGGCCGTTTTCGACGCTGCTCGAGCGTGTGCAGCACACGTACACGCACTTTCGTCTGACAGCGCGTGTGGTTCGTTGCGATCTCCAAGGGCCCGGGGTTCCTCCGACCGAAAAAGAGCGCTGGGCCGCTCTGGACGAGATCGCCGATATCCCGATGGGGCGGATTGATCGAGCCGTCGCCGATGCGTGGCTCGGTATGGGGGCTGAAACCATACATAAATCTCGGTCGACAACGAAACGCTCACGCAAACCCATTCGCTGATCCGTCAGAAGCCGAGTATCATTCGCACATCTTCCGCTCAAAGCCCAACATGAATTCATCGTCTTCCGAGACTGCAGGTACTCAAGCAAAGATGGTCAACGATCGTCGCGAGATCTTCGGCTGGGCCATGTACGACTGGGCCAACAGCGCGTTCAGCACGACGGTCATCGCCGTGTTCCTTGGACCGTATCTGGCGAGTCTGGCGGCCGATGCTGCCGCCGCGGCAGGCTCGACGACGTTGAACATCCTGGGCTGGGCGGTTCAACCCGAATCGGTCTTCGTCTACGCGACGTCGCTGTCGGTGGTATTGCAGGTCTTCTTTCTGCCAATCCTTGGGGCTATCGCGGACTATTCGCACCTGCGCAAGCGCATGCTGCAGGTCTTCGCCACCATCGGTGCGCTGGCGACGATGGCCCTGTGGTTCGTCCAGGGCGACCTGTGGTGGCTGGGCACGATCCTGTATGTGCTCGCCAATCTGACTTTTGGCGCATCGATCGTGTTCTACAACTCGTTCCTGCCCGACATCGCCAGCAACGATCAACAGGATCGCGTCTCATCGTATGGTTGGGCGATGGGCTACCTGGGCGGAGGGCTGCTTCTGCTGCTCAATCTCGTGCTGTATCAGTTCCGCGATGCGCTCGGGCTCAGCGGCACCACAGCGGTCCGTATCAATCTGGCGTCCGCCGGTGTGTGGTGGTTCGGCTTTTCGTTCCTGACCTGGGCGCGGTTGCGTTCGCGTCGGCCGGCGCGTGCGCTGCCCGCCGGCGAAAGCTATCTCACGATCGGGTTCAAGCAACTGGCACAGACGTTCCGCGAGGCTGAGCGTTTTCCGCACACGCTGCGTTTCTTGCTGGCCTATCTGATTTTCAACGACGGCATCCAGACCGTGATCAGCGCGTCGGCCAGTTTTGCCGCAGCGCCGATCCTTCGTGGCGGGCTTGGCATCGAGCAGGGCTCCTTGATCCAGATCATCCTGATGATCCAGTTCGTGGCTTTCCTGGGCGCCCTTGCGTTCGGGCGGTTGGCCGCGCGCTTCGGCGCCCGCAACGTGCTGGCGGTCAGCCTCGTGATCTGGGCCGTGGTCGTCATCTACGCCTACTTCGGCCTCCGGGGCGACGAACTCATCTTCGGGCTGATGGCGCGCCGCGTCTTCGAGTTCTGGTTGCTGGCCGGCACCATCGCGCTGGTGCTGGGGGGCAGCCAGGCGATCAGCCGCAGTCTGTTCGCGCGCATGATCCCACCGGGCAAAGAGGCCGAGTTCTTCTCGATCTATGAGGTCAGCGAGCGCGGCACCTCTTGGCTCGGGCCGTTCTTGTTCGGCTTTGTCAATGACGTCTTCGCGAATCTGCGGCTGGCCATCCTCTCGCTGATCGTGTTCTTCGTCGGCGGGTTGGCCCTGCTCGTGCTCTGGGTGAATGTCGATCGCGCCATCTCCGAGTCGGGGCGGCCTGGCGCCACAGCGTCCTGATCGGGATCGCTGATCATTCGACCTGACAGGCGGAGCACAGCGGTGCTCCGCTTTTGTTTTCGGGTCTGGCCGCGGATCGCGTGGGGCTCTCTGCGGAAGAGAGTTGCCGATGCGTTTTTTCGTCGTTGCCAGCGAACTCCACCCTGTTCGCGGAAAACAAACGCCCCGCGAACAGGCGTGCTAGAATCCAAAAGCTTATGGCTGGCAGCGATCTCCGCAAACGCCTCAACGCGTTGAGGCCTCAAAAGAAAGCCGCCCCGCCGCCGGAGACCCCGGCGCCGCCTCCGTCACGCCTCGCGCCAAACCCTAAAACGACACGGAGCGTGCGGAGCTACGATCCCGATGAGGGCAAGCAGCTGCCCGGGATCGAATCCCACAACGACCACGGCGCGTATCAATTGATCGAGGAACGTCATCCGCTCGAGCACGCTCACGGCAGCCTGACGTTCGGCGATTTGTTGAAGCGCTCGCCCGACATTGCCGCCCGGCTGGCACGGCAGCCGGCTCTGGCTCAGGCCTCTCTGCGCGACCTCGCGTTCATCGATACCGAGACGACGGGCCTCGCCGGCGGCGCCGGCACGTTGGCGTTCTTGATCGGCGTCGGCGTCTTCGAGGACGATACCTTTGTCGTGCGCCAGTACTTCTTGCGTGATCCGTCGGAGGAACTGGCGGCGTTGATGGCCATCGACAAATTGCTGGCCCGCCGCGCCGGCTGGGTGACCTTCAACGGGCGCGCCTTCGACGTACCGTTGCTCGAGACGCGTTACACGCTCAACCGTCGCCGCGCCCCGTTCGCCAGCCGGCCGCACTTCGACCTGCTCAACCCGGCGCGTTGGCTGTATCGGGGCCGCCTGGCGTCGTGCGCGCTCAGTTCGCTCGAGGCCAATGTCCTGGGTGTGCCGCGCACCGCCGATGACGTGCCCGGCGCACTGATCCCGTGGATGTACGTCCAGTTTCTGCGCAGCGGAGACGCGACGGAGATGCGGCGCGTGATCTACCACAACGCCATGGACATCCTGTCGATGGTGACCCTCGCCGCGCACCTGCTCGACGTCTTCGATCACGAGCGCGTCGAAGCTGAGGCCGTCGACGCTCGCTCGCCCGAAGACTGGCTGAGGCTGGCGCACTGGCACGAGGCCGAACAACGCCTCGACAAAGCAGAGGCCGCCTATCGCAAAGCGCTCGAGGGGCGGTTGTCGCTAGAAGATCGCGCTGCCGCGCTTGAAAAACTCGGATTCCTGCTGAAGCGCACCGGCCGCCGCGCTGAGGCCGTGCCACTCTGGGAACAATGGGCGTCTTTCACTGTGGATGAAGCCCTGCCCTGCGTCGAACTCTCGAAATACTATGAATGGAAAGCACAGGATCTGAGTCTGGCGCTGCGCTGGGCCGAGCGCGCCAAGGCCATCATCCTCTCGCAGCCGCCCACCTGGCAGAGAGCCGAAGTGATCGACGCCGTCACGCGACGTCTCTCGCGCCTGCAAGAAAAACAGCACCCGCCTGCTTAGGCGTTTATTCGTCAGGGTTTTCCGTGGGACGTTGGTCGCGAAAGCGGATCGGCGCCTGGTTGGCCGGAACGAAGCCCTTCACCCCCGCGTAGAACACGCGCAACCGCTCGAGATCCTGCTCGACGTTGCCGGTCATCACCATCTCTGGCCCGATCCGCGCCGTCTTCGTCGCAAAATCGACTCGCCCCGGCACCACGGGCACGTTCGCCTGCAACGCAATCTTGTAGAACCCGGAGCGCCAGAATTTGCGATAGCGGCGTGTGCCCTCGGGCGTGATGCCCAGGATCAGGCGCTCGCGCGCCGCGAACGCCGCGACCATCTGTCCGACAGCGTTGACGCTATGGTTTCGATCAATCCCGATTCCGCCCAGGGCTTTGATCAATGGGCCGAGCAGCGTGTCGAACCATTCGATCTTGATCATGAACCCGTGCGGCCAGCTGCCGCCCAGCATCCCTGTGGCGTAGCCCGTCGCGATCGCGACAGGGCCATCCCAGAACGACGTGTGAGGATACATGATCACGACGAGTTTGGGCGATGTGGGCAGTTCGCCCTCGATCTTCCAGCCCAGGAGTTTCAACGCCGCGCGAGTCACCGGCTGCAGCCAATGTCGGGTCTTAACGTAGGGCACGGGCATGGAGCGGAGTATAGCTGGAAGAGGCCGAATGACAAAAAAAGGAGGAAGCTTGATGCGATCTTCAAGCTTCCTCCTGGGTCTTCTCATCCGTCTGTCGGCGCTTACACGCGCCGGCGCCGCAACGCTTCCTGGATCATCAGGTACTCGCGGATGTTGTCGGCTGTCAGCAGCCCGACCACCTGGCCCTGATCGATCACGGGCACCGACTCGGCGGCCACCGATTGCATGCGTGGCACAATCGCTTCGAGTTGGTCGAAGGGGTTGGCCGCCATGAAACCACGGCGCATCACTTCGCCGACACGCCCGCCCAGGCCGCGACGGGCCAGGCCACCGATCACATCCTCCCGCGTGACGAAGCCGACCATCTGGCCGTCGTCGACGACCGGAAAATCTTCTTGAGCGCCCACGATCAGCAGGTCGCTGACCCGCAACAGCGGGTCATACTGCGACACGGTCCTGAAGTCCGTGACCATCGCTCGACCGACCGGGATGCCGTAGAGCGCGCTGCGCCGCTCCACCGTCGCCAATTCCTGGCTGGCCGCGAACCATACAAACAGGGCCACGAGGATCAACATCGGGTTGGCGAACAGCCCGATGAAGCCGAAGCCGATTGCCACCACCTGACCGAGCCTCGCGGCAATTCGCGTCGCCAGGGCGTAGTTGAGGTACATGGCGAGGCCGGCGCGCAGCACTCGACCACCGTCCATCGGGAAGGCCGGGATCAGGTTGAACAGCGCCAGCGAGATGTTGGTGTACATCAGGCGCTCAAGCAACGGACCTGACTCGAGCGTGCGCAGGGTTGGCCAGCCCAGGTTGCCCGTGGCCAAGAGCCCGCCGAACAGCACGACAGCGATGGCCACATTCACGGCCGGCCCTGCGATCGCGACGACAAGTTCCTGCCACGGCCGCTCCGGCATCCGCTCCAACCGGGCGACGCCGCCGATCGGGTACAGGGTGATGTCGCGGGTCGGGACGCCGAACCGGCGGGCCGTCAGCGCATGCCCATACTCGTGAAGCACGACGCTGCCGAAGAGCGCGATCATGAAGAGAACGCCCTCGAGCGCGCCAGTCAGCGAGCCCGAGCTGAGGTACCCGCTGAAGCCGACGAAGGCCAGGAGCAGCAGAAAGGTCAAATGCAGATAGACGTCGATACCGGCAAAACGACCCAATTTGATGGACCACGACATGTTGACTTACCCTTCTGAAGGCACCGACCTGATGGATGGGCGCCCTCAGTGCATGACTAAGCATCTCTCGGTTTCATAAGATTCATGTAGCGCTGGATATTAGACCTCGCTGAGGATGGAAGTCGTTAGGCAACAGGCACTCCCAAGAGCGCCTCCTGGCGAACGAGGGCCAGGTGTTAACAAAACGCCGATGTTCGTCAAGCACACCTCTAACGCAGGCTGATTAAAGTGCACACATCGAACGGCAATCAGCAGACACACAGGTTCACGTTGGAGGTTCACTATGTCGCTCAAGATCCGCCCCTACTATCGCCCAAGCCCCATGGCTCGTCTGATGGATCGCTGGTTTGACGAGGCTTTCACGCCCATGTCGGACCGCTTCTCGGTCGATACCTTGAGCATGCCGATGGATGTTCAGGCCACCGAGCACGGCTACACCGTCACGGCGGCAGTTCCTGGCCTCAAGGCCGACGATCTGACGATCGAGGTTCTCGGCAACACCGTCTCCATCCGCGGTGAGGTGAAGTCGGAGAATGTCGACGAAGAGAAGGGTGACTGGCTCGTGCGCGAGCGCAGCTACGGCAAGTTCGCGCGCACCTTCCGACTTCCGGCTGAGCTCGACAGCAACAAGGTCGAGGCCAACCTCGAGGCCGGCGTGTTGACGGTCCGGCTGCCCAAGGCCGAAAGCGCCCGCCCGAAGGCCATCACCGTCAAGGTGAAGTAAGCTTCCAGCGACAACTCAAGGCCGCCCGGCACTCTGCCGGGCGGCCTTTTTTCGTGGTCCGAGATCGAGCCGCGCTCAGGCTTTTTTGACGTCGCCGACGTGGCCCTGGCTGATGGCAGCGAGGTCGTCTGGAGTCAGGCGAAACAGCGCGTTAGGCGTGCCGGCCGCCGCCCAGATCTCGCTGAAGGCGAGCAGATCCTGATCGATGAAAGTGGCTGGCGCTTCCCGATGGCCGACCGGGGCGACGCCGCCGATGACGAAGCCCGTGCGCTCACGGACGAAGTCGGCGTCGGCCTTGGCCAGGGGCTCACCCAAGAGGGCGGCGACCTTGCGCTCATCCACGCGATTGGCTCCCGAGGTCAGCACCAGGACGACACGTCCGCTTTGGGCGGCCTTGAAGATGATGGACTTGACGATCTGCGCCACAGTGCAACCGACGGCGTCGGCAGCCTCGGCGGAGGTGCGGGTGCTCTGCTCCAACTCTTGTACAGCAAAGGAGCGGCCTGTGGCGTCGAGCACGTCCTGGACGCGCTGGGCGGAGGGGGAAAGCGGTTTGGGGGACATCGTCGCATTTTGCCACGAATTGGCGAGGGTTCGGCAGCCAATTCGTGGTCGACCCGATCTCAGGATCTGCCATTTCGTTCAGCGCTATCGATTCCAAAGCCCGTCATCAGCGTGAACACCACCCCTAACGTGCATTCGCGGCCACCGGATGCCGATGCTAGAATGAATGTGCGATGGAGAACGCGGCGGCTTACGTGGCACGGATGCGCCCGATCTTCCTGTTCAAAGGGTTCACCGATGAGCAGTTGCTTCTGCTCGCCCAGGATTTCACGATCGAGCAGCATACCGCCGGCAGCGTGATCTTCCGCCAGGGAGATCGTGGCGATGCCTTCTACATCATCGCCAAAGGCGAGGTGCGGGCGACCCGCAAGACTCGTGATCGCGAGTTCAACCTTGGTCTCTTGAAGGTCGGCGACTTCTTCGGCGAGCGCGCCATGCTCAAGCGGTCGGCGCGGTCAGCCACTGTGGTGGCCGTCACAGACTGCGAGCTGCTCCGCCTGGATGCCGAGCGGTTCGAGCAAGATCTGCACGTGGTGCCAGGGTTGCGGGCTAACCTCGAACTCATGTCAGAGGGCCGCGATCGGGCGCGCGCCATGCAGTTGTCCTGGCTGACCCCGGGCGAGCAGATCTACGCGGCTGCCCGGCGGCATCCGATCATCCTGTACCAGGCCCTGGTCTTTCCGGCTTTTGTTCTGCTGCTTTCGCTGGCGGCCGGCGCGGCGTTGGGCTACTACCTCAATGATTTCGTGTGGGGCGCGGCGCTCGCGGCCATTGGGGTTCTGGTTTCAATCGCGTGGATGTGGTGGCTGGCGCTCGATTGGGGCAATGACTACTTCATCGTCACAGATCAGCGCATCGTCTACCTCGAGAAGATCATCGGCATCTACGATAGCCGGCAGGAGTCGCCGCTGGCTTCGGTGTTGTCGGTCGATGTGCGCATCACCGACGCGATCACGCGTTCGATCGGCATCGGCGACGTGATCGTGCGAACGTACTCGGGGCCCATCTCCTTCACGTCGGTGGGCAACGCTCAGGGGTTGGCGGCGCTGGTCGAGGAGCAATGGAACCGCTCGCGAGCGCGCGGCCGCCTGGCAGAGCGCGAAGCGATCAAGGCGGCCATTCGGCGGAGCATCAATCCACCGGCGGATGGGCCGGCCAAGCCCAAGTCGGCCAAGGACGCTCGCGGGCCAGGTCTGTTCGAGCAACTCGCCGAGTTCTTCTCCTTCAAGCTGCGCTACACCCAGGGCGACACCGTGATCTATCGCAAGCACTGGTTCGAACTGGTGCGCGAAACGTTCTATCCATCGATCGGTTTTGTCGTGATCCTGGCCCTCGGCATGGCTTCAGTGCTCGGTCTGTTGCCGCCGCCCTTCACGATGGATGTGGTGGCGTACATGTGCCTGATCGCCCTCGTGCCGGTGGCGGGTTGGTGGCTGTATCAGTTCGAGGACTGGAAGAACGACCTGTACCTGATCACAAACGACCAGATCGTAGACCTGTATCGGAAGCCCCTCGGTTCCGAAGAACGCCGCTCGGCGCCGCTCGGAAACGTGTTAAGCTTGAAATACGAGCGGCCCGGTGCGCTTGGCATGTTGCTCAACTACGGCCATGTGATCGCCAAGGTCGGCCCCGAAGAACTGCGCTTCGAAGGCGTGTTCGATCCGGTCGGTGTACAAAACGACATCTATCGCCGCATGGAGGCTGTCAAGGCGCGCAAAGAAGCGTCCGAAGCCGCGCGGCAACGCGAGGAACTGGCGCGCTGGATGGCCGCCTATCACGAAGTCGCCCAGGAGGACGCTGAGAAGCGTCGATCATCGTAGCTGCATGACTCTGTTGACCATCATCACCCCGAGCAATCCGATCTTGCGCAAGAAGGCGAAACCGATCTCCGATCCGCGTTCGCCCGAAATCCAGAGCCTCATCGATGACATGATCGCCACCATGCGCGAGGCCCCGGGCGTCGGCCTGGCCGCCCCGCAGGTGGCTGAGTCGTTGCGCCTGGCCGTCATCGAGTATGCCCCCGACGAAGACGAACTCCCCGAGGATGCCGAGCCGCCGGAGCCCAAGTTGTACGTCATCATCAATCCGGAGATCACGAGCCGCTCCGAAGAGATGGTCGAGGGGGCCGAAGGCTGCCTCTCGATCCCGGGCTACGCCGGCAACGTCTCGCGCCACAAAGCCGTGACGGTCAAGGCGCTCAACCGCCAGGGCCGGCCCATCAAGATCAAGGCCGACGGCTGGCTGGCCCGGATTTTCCAGCACGAGATCGACCACCTGGATGGCGTCCTCTTCATCGACCGTGCCTCCAAGACCTGGAAGACCCGCGACGACGAGGCCATAGAGGCCGAATAAGGGATTTCTGGCCGCGAAGGCCGCGATTTTGTATGTTTGCCGCCCCTCGTGGCGTTTATGCCCTTCACTGCCAGATCCCTTTTGGGGTGTTTCATTGACAGGGCTACTGCCATGGGGTAGACTCCTCCCGCTCGGTCGCCAGCCGGGCCCAAACTCCCCTGTTGAAGGGAGGTGAATGCCCTATGACGACCAAAGTTGTACTCCGCCCGAACGAGTCGCAGGATCAACTGCTGAAGCGCTTCAAGAAGAAGGTGATGCGCAGCGGCCTGTTGACCCAGCTCCGCAACAAGCGCTGGTTTGTGTCCAAGAGTGAGGTGCGCCGGATCGAGAAGAAGAAGGCCATCCGCCGGATCAACAAGCGCATGCGCCGCGCGACGAACGACGAGTGATCGACACCGGGCCCGGATAACATCCGGGCCCGGTTGTTATAATCCTCCTCATGCCCATCCCACTGATCGACACGCTGCTGAAGACGCCCGTCATTGACCGGACCCGTCGTAACCACGGCCTTGAGCACGGCACGATCACGCTCCTCGGCCTGCGCCGCAAAGTCAGCCTGGCCGGCCGCTCGACACCGAACGGCTTCTATATCTACGGCGACGTTTCGCCCGAAGAGATTCGCTCGGCCGTTAGCGAGGCGCTGCGTCGGATGCGCGGGGGCGAACACGACCTCGCCATTCACCCGCATTGCGGCACGAACTACGTGACGGCCGGGCTGGCCGCAGCCGGCGCCGTCTTCCTGGCCTTCCTCGGTACACGCAATTCGCGTCAGCGCCTCGACCGCCTGCCGATGGCGGCCTCGCTGGCCACTCTCGCGCTCATCGCGGCTCAACCTGTCGGCTTATCAGTGCAACGCACGCTCACGACGTCGCCTGAGGTGCGCGACATGAGCATCGTCGACATCCGGGTGTTGTCCGGGCCTGTCCGCACCCACTTCGTCGAGACCGCCGACTGAGCGGCGCGACGATCAACCGGCGCTATGGCCCCGCGCCTCTTCCTCTTGCACGGCAGCGACGAGTTCGCGATCGCGGAGTTCGTCGATAAACTCAAGGCCAAAGTCGCCGACGATCCCGGCACGGCTTCGCTCAACATCACGGTTCTCGACGGCCGCTCGGTCACGCTCTCTGAAGTGCAGAGCGCTGCCGGGGCGATGCCGTTCCTGGCGGACATCCGCCTGGTGATCGTCGAGGGCTGGATCTCACGCCTGACCGGCAAGGCCGAAGAGGGCGAGATCAGCGAGAGCAGCAAAGCCGCGCTGGCCGCTTTGATCGCCTATCTGCCGGAAGTTCCAGACAGCGCCTGCCTGGCGCTCGTCGAACGCCGCGATGTGCCCGAGCGCGGCCCCTTGTTCAAGGCCTTGAACCAGATCCCGTTTGCCAAGGTTCAGAAGTTCGACGTGCCCCAGGGCGAGGCGCTGGTGGATTGGATCCGCAAGCGCGTCAAGCAGGTGAAGGGCGAGATCGCGCCGGCGGCAGCGCGCGCGTTGGCCGAGGCCGAGCATGACCCGCGTGCGCTCGGCAATGAGATCGACAAGTTGCTGACCTACGTGGCCTGGCGGCGACCGATCGACATCGACGACGTGCATGCGTTGACCCAGGCCGGTGTTGAAGCTCGCGTGTTCGACTTCGTCGACTTCCTGGGCCAGCGCCAGGCGCAGCCGGCGTTGCGAGAACTTCATGCGCTACTTGATAAAGAAGACGCGGGCTACGTCCTGGCGATGATCACGCGCCAGTACCGGCTGCTGATCCAGACGAAGGAACTAGTCGAGGCGCACACGCCCCCCAATGTCATCGCTCAGACGCTGGGCCTGCACCCCTATCCGGCCGGCAAGCTCAGTCAGCAGACGCGCAACTACACGCTCGCGGGGCTCGAGCGGCTGTACCGCCTGTTGCTCGACTGCGACATCGACGTAAAGACCGGCAGGATGGACGCTGTGACCGCGCTCGATGTCCTGGTGACCACGCTCGCCATGGGGTGAAATCTCCTCTGCCAAAAACAAAGCGCCGCCGAGAAGACTCTCGGCGGCGCTTTGCGATTCTACTGGTCTCAATGTGATCGAATCGCAAAGCTCAAGTATTCGATGTCGTTCTCGTCGACAGGGTGCTTGAGTTCCGCCAACCGGCGGCTGAGTTCGGCGCGATGGTGAGTGCTGTGGTTGAGCAGATGCAGCAGGATCTGCCAGACCCTGGCATGCGCCGGCAGCCCATCCTGACCCGACCCCAGTTCGACGTCTCGATCGAGTTCGCCCTCGCTCAGGCCCTCGACGTAGGCGATCGCCCGCGTCTGCTCCTCGGCCAGAAAGCGTCGCAGAGCCGCGATGTCTGCCACCGACTCGACCTCCCAGAGAAACTGCTGCGCTTTCTCACCGCGAGCGATGCGGCGCCAGCTCCATTCAGTGTCGGCCATGTGGCGCACCAGATCGAACACGCTGCCATGGCTGAGGTCGGCGGCATAGCGCTGTTCGTCGGCGCTCAAGGCCGCGACCTGTCGCAGGATCTGCTCGTTGGCTTCGTAGTTGTAGTTCAGAAATGAGATGAGGAGGGACTTCGCAAGCATGCAAGACACTCGATAGACGGGCCAATCTAGTGTAGCGGATTGGAACCCTTAGCGTTGAATCAAGGGCCCCGCCAGACGGTATTTCAAGCTGATCCGGCCGCCGGGAAGTGGGGTCGCGCCGAGGCACTCAAGCGACATCTGGTTGCGACCGCCCTCGTCGAACATCCGCAGGCCGCGGCCCAATAACACCGGCACGAGATCGACATGCAGTTCATCGATCGCGCCGGCGCGGAGGCCGAGGTTGATGGTGGTCGGGCCGCCGATGACCATCACATCTTTGTCGCCTGCGGCGGCCTTCGCCTGGCGGATGGCGCTCTCGACGCCCTGGGTCACGAACGTGAAGGTCAGCGGCGGCGACTCTTTGGGGTGACGATCCGGCTGGCGATGTGACACCACGAAGATCGGCACCTGAAACTCATAGTTGCCCGCGTACGCGTCGGGGTCGGGCGCCATGGCAAAGGCGCGCCAGCCCATCACGACAGCGCCGGTGTCCCGGATCGCTTCTTTCAAAGGCTCGGTTTCACGTAGCTTGGCAAGATCCGGATACAGCGCCGCGACGCTGCCGTGGCGATCTTCCACGAAGCCGTCGAGCGACATGGCCATCCCGGCGATGACTTTCCCCATGGGCACCTCCGCCGGGAAGATTATCGCCTAATGGGCCCGCAGCCACATCTGTTCGACGTGCCAGGCGTCGCGCCCGATCTCCTGAGCCAGCTCGAACGTTCCCCGGTCCGTGCGGACCCGGAAGATGTGTCGCCGCGCCCGGCCCTGGCGGTTCTCGGTGCGGCAGGCCTCGACGGCCGAGACCTCGACTCGATTGCCGCGCCAGACAAACGTGCGCGGGAAGATCCCGTCGCGCTTGTTCCACATCGTGATGCTTTCTCTCACCGCTGCCATGTCGACTCCTCGGAGGATCGAACGTCTGTGTTGTCGATTTCAACTTCGCTGCCGCCGATGACGCGGAAGCGGCGCTCGCCGGGCTCGAGCCGGGGCGTCAGATTGGCGACGATCGGGTTGGCGGCGGCCCCGGCCGCGTAGATATTCGCGCCCGGCATCGGCTGCGGAGGCACCACCACGATCTTGGGCTCGGAGGTCGCCTGAACGATCGGGGGCTGGCGTTGTGCCATGCGCCCGGCCATCCACGCCACCACCACGCTCGTCGGGACACTGGCCGCCACGCCGGCGAGCACGCCTATGATCACGGCCATCGACTCGGCCGACATGCGCTGCGCGACGATGATCCCCAGCGCAGCGCCGAAGCCGAAAAGAAACGCGATGGACAGGATGCGAGCGGTGCTCATCGTCTTCTCGAAGAAAAAGCCTTACAAACGGCGCAGCGCCGTGTCCCAATCCATCGGCGGGATCCAGGCCGCCTGGAAGCGCACGGTCTGCCCGGCCGCGATCGCCAGAAAGTCGCCACGGCCCATCAGACGTTCGGCGCCGGTGGCCGACACGCCGGCCGCGACGCGCGCGTCTTCGGCGCTGCCCACCTTGCCGACCAGCCGCACCGGGAAATTGGCCTTCAACATGCCGCCGATAACGGCCGCCGATGGCTTCTGCACGCCCGCGATGATGTGGATGCCGGCCTCCCGACCGCGCTGCGCCAGCCGCACCAGCGCGATCTCGACGGCCTTGCCGCCGACCATCAGCAGGTCGGCAAGCTCGTCGACGGCCAGCACGATGTGCGGGGTGTCGATGTTCTCGCGATCGCGCCGTTCCATCTCGGCCACCAGCCGGTCGAGCAGCGCGCCCGCCGACTTGGCGTCTTCGGCCACAGGGCCCATGCAATGCGGCATGACCGCCAGGCCGCGCAACCCGCGCCGCTTGGGGTCGATCAGCGCGAACTGCACCTTGCTCTGCCGGTTGGTGATCGCCAGCGACAGGATCATGCTGCGGATCAGTTCCGTCTTGCCGGAGCCGGTCGCACCGGCCACGAGGATGTGGGCCACGTCGGGCGAGTTGAGTTTGAGCATCAACGGCCGGCCGTCTTCGGCCAGGCCCGCGCAGGCCGTCAGGCTTGGGATGTTGCCCATGTTCTTAAGCATCGGCACCAGCCGCACGGGCTCGGCATCGGTGCGCGGCACCTCGAGCGCCAGGGTCTCGCCGTCGCGCGCCACACGCACGTCAGCGGCGCCCAGGGCCAGCGCCAGCTCTTCAGAGAGGTTTCGGACCGTCGCGATCTTGGCGCCGATCGCGGGCGTCAGGTGAAAGCGAATCCAACGCGGCGAGACCGTGCCCCCGTGTACGCGGACCGGGACGCGATGCGACGCCAGGACGCGCTCGATGCGATCCGACTGAAAGTTGAGATAGTCTCGGGAGACGGCCAGCGCCATAGGAACCTCCGCGGCTGCGGCGTATTGGGTAGCGGACATGGCCGGCGGAAAAGCGCCAGTCGGGCTATAATGGCCGCTAGAACTTATGTTCCAATTATTAGAACAGAAGTTCTAATGAGTCAAGAAGGATTCCTTAAAGAATTGCGGGTTGTGACAGTTCTGGTCACAGGGGCGAGGAGCGAGGGGCGAGGGGCGAGAGGCGAAGGGCGAGAGGCGAGAGGCGAAGGACGAGAGGCGAAGGGCCTAACGCGGTAGCGTTCGCTCCTCGCCCTTCGCTCCTCGCCCCTCGAGTATTTCCCTCGCTCGGGCCTCGCGGATCTGCCCCTCAGCCACGAGTTGGGCCGCGATGCTGTCGATCTGGTCGCCAACTGCGCCGGCGGCTGCCGCGATCTGGCGGGCGTGGAGGCTCATGTGGCCACGCTGGATGCCCTCTGTGGCCAGGGCGCGCAGAGCGCCAAGGTTCTGGGCCAACCCGACGGCGGCGATGACTTCGGCCAACTCACGGGCGCTGGCGAGGTTGAGGATCTTGAGGGCGGCCCTGGCGCCCGGGTGCACGCGCGTTGCCCCGCCGACGATGCCGACAGCCAGCGGCAGCTCGAGCCGGCCTTCCAGGGCCCCATCGGCGCCGCGGCTCCAGATGCTGAGCGAGGTGTAGCGGCCATCGCGGGCCGCGTAAGCGTGAGCGCCGGCTTCGATAGCACGCCAGTCGTTGCCGGTGGCGATGATCACCGGGTCGATGCCGTTGAGGATGCCCTTGTTATGTGTGGCGGCGCGATACGGATCGACCGCCGCGAAGGCATAGGCCTCGATGACGCCATCGCGCACCTGTTCACCGGTGAAGGCGTCGAAAGCCAGCGAAGCCACTGGGATCGTGCAGGCCGCCCAGGCGCGCCGACGATCGGTCAGGTTCGAGAGGATGCGCAGGTGGGCTCGCCCACCGGTCAGCTTCTCGAGCGCCGGCGCAAGGGCTTCGGCCACCGTGTTGACGGCGTTGGCGCCCATCGCGTCGCGCGCGTCGTAGATCACGTGGACGACCAGAAACGGCCCGACCGGCGAGTCATGGAACACGCGGGTCTCGATGCCGCGCGCCCCACCCCCACGGGCCACGATCGACGGGTTGACACCGTTCGCCAGCGCCAGCAGCGTCGGCGCTTCGGCGTCGATGCGCTGACACGCAGCGGCCAGGTCGGGCACCTCGAGCAGCTGGATCTGGCCGATCATCTCGGGCTCTGTCGTGCCGGCGCGAAAGCCGCCGCCGTCGCGTGCGAGCCGAGCCATGAACGACGCGCTGGCCACAACCGAGGGCTCCTCGATCACCATGGGCACGAGCACGTCGCGGCCGTTCACCACGAAGTTGGCGGCGACAGCCAGCGGAAGCGCAAAAGTGCCGATCACGTTTTCGACCATGTGATCGGCCTGCTCGAGGTCGAGCCCGCCGTTCAGGGCCGCCCGCTCGTCGGCCGTCAGCCCGGTCAACCGGGCGATCTCATCGGCGCGGTCGGTCACTGATCGTCGATAGAAACCCGGCAGCCGCGAAGAGATCATAGTCAGCGCCCGTATTCGACCATCTCGATGAAGTGAAGCAGATCAGTGTTTCCGGTGACGCGTAAACGCGTCAGCGTGTACCGATCGTCGTAACGATGGTACCACCCGCCCTGCGTGGTGACCCCGCCCCACAGCCCGAGCTGCGGCGCCAGATCGAGCGTGGTCTGGTCGTAGCTGCCTGACGGATAGTTGAAGAAGCGCGGGCGTGCGCCGATGTTGGCCTCCACGGTTTCGATCGAGCCCAACATCTCATAGAGCTGCTTGGCGTAGCTCAAACCCTCGAGCCCCGTATGGGTCTTGGTGTGTGGCTCGACACTCCAACCCAGGTCCCAAAGGTATTTGAGCAGCGGCCAGGAGAGATACTCGGCGCGCCCCTGATCGACGAACTCCGTGATGACGAACACGGTGCCCGTCTGCTGCCGCTGCCTCATGATTGGCATCGCATTCTGGAAGAGCCCGGCGTAGCCATCGTCGAACGTGATGACGACCGACTTCTCGGGCAGGGCCCGCCCGGTGGCCAGCGCATCGATCAGGTCGTAGAGGCTGATCGTCGTGTAGCCGTTTTCGGCCAGATACGTCATCTGAGCGGTGAAGTCTTCGGGCTTCACCGTCAGTCCTTTGCGCAGCAGGTTGGCGTCAGGGGGCCAGGGCTCGACGTAGTGATAGGTCAGGATCGGCACCATCAGGCCGCGATGCAGAGCTTCAGAGTCAGGCGTGGCGGCGTAGGCGGGTCGCGGCGTGGCAGGCGCCGCGTCTTGAGGCTCGACGACCGCCTGAGTCGCGCCGGAGGCCAGGGGCATGGCCGTGATCGTCGGTTCGACCGTCCACGTGGCAGTGGGTTGGAAGGTGGGCGTCGGGCTGGGCACGTAGGGCGTGAAGGTGGTGTCGACCGCCCCGCTGATGCGCGTGGGCGCCGAGGGAAACAGCCATTGGGAGCTGAACCAGGCCAGCGCCCCTGCCAGGACCGCGATTCCTACTTGGGCAAGACGGTTTTTCATGCGCGGGCATTGTAGCCGGTTCGCGCCGGCCGAAGGCAGTGGATTAAAGCCTGCCTTTGTCATATTTGATCCTGACGGTCAGATGTCAGGTCCGGAGAGGTTGAGGGTGCAGAAACGGGGCCAGAGTCGGCGGACGATCAGCTGGGTAAACCAAAAGGCCCTGGCGGGTGCCAGGGCCAGGACGTATCGACACGGAAGTGAGGTCAACTCTTCAGGTAATCGGTCTTTAGCAAGTAATCCAGCCAGATGAAGGCCACAGCGCCGAAGGACAGGAACAGCAGAAGCACGTTGCTGTAGGCAAAGCGCTCAGGCGTGGTGGCGAAGCCCACATAGATGATGCCCGCCGTCACAGCAGCGCCGAACAAGGCAGAAAGAACCCACAGGATCACACGTTTGGATTGCATGCTCACTTCCCCGAGTTGGAAATTTGATCAGGCCCTGAAGCCGGCTAGAATTGTAATCGACTCCTATGGGAGCGTCAAAATGACGGCTGACGGCGGACCATAGACCGCGGAAACCGCTTGATTTCCCGGACGAATGACGAACGACGAGTGACGAAGGTTGGAATGTCCTCCATCGTTCGTCATTCAGCAGCGCTGTAAGGGGTCCGGGTCTGCGGTCTACGGCCGGTCGTCTTCTCTCGAAATCACGCCATGACCTCACAATCGACAGGCACCGAGCTTCACTTCGCTGGCCGCCGTTCGGCCGTTTTCGCCCGGCGCGGGATCGTCGCGTCGAGCCAGCCGCTGGCCTCGCAGGCTGGCCTGGAGATCCTGATGAAGGGCGGAACAGCCGCCGACGCCGTCATCGCGACGGCTGCCACCCTGGCCGTCACCGAGCCAGGGTCGACGGGAATCGGCGGGGATTGCTTCGCCCTGTACTATGACGCGCGCACCGGCGCTGTGTCGGCGCTCAACGGCTCGGGCCGCGCCCCCGCCGCGCTGGATCTCGAGGCGATCAAACGCGCTGGCCTGTTCACGACGCCCGATCAGCCGATGGCCAAGCCCTACCATGCCCTGGCGATCACGGTGCCGGGCGCCGTGGCCGGCTGGTGTGACCTGCTCGGGCGCTTCGGTCAACTCCCTTTGCGCGACGTCCTCGCCCCTGCCATTCACCACGCCGAGGCCGGCTTCCCGGTGGCTCCATTGACGGCGGCGGCCTGGGCGCGCGGCGCTGAGCGTCAACTCCGTCAGGCTCGTGGCGCAAAGGCGTTGCTCGTCGACGGACGAGCCCCGCGTGCCGGCGAGGTCTTCAGCAACCCCGGCTACGCCAGGTCCCTGCGCGCGATTGCAGACGGTGGCGCGCCGGCCTTCTACAAAGGGCCGATCGCCACGGCGCTTGCCGAAGCGGTGCAGGCCTCGGGCGGCGTGTTGACCGAGGCCGACCTGGCGTCGCACACCAGCACCTGGGAGACGCCGTTGAGCGTGTCGTATCGCGGCCATCGTCTCTGGGAATGTCCCCCCAATGGCCAGGGCCTGGCGGCGCTCCTGGCGCTCAACATCCTCGAAGGCTTCGATCTCGGCCGGCTGGACCCGCTCAGCACCGAGCGCTGGCACCTGATGATCGAGTCGCTGCGCCTGGCTTTCGCCGATGCGCGCTACCACGTGGCCGATCTCGCTCACTATGCTGCGCCTCTGGCGGAGCTGTTGTCGACCGGCTACGCGGCCCGGCAACGCGCGCGCATCGATCCGCGCAAGGCCACCGTCGATCCGACGCGCGGCTCGCCCACCGCAAGCTCCGGCACGGTCTACCTCTGCGCCGTGGACGCGGCGGGCAACGCCTGTTCGTTCATCAACAGCAATTACATGGGCTTCGGCACCGGCATCGTGCCGGAGGGCTGGGGCTTCCCGTTGCAGAACCGAGGGCACAATTTCAGCCTCGACCTGGATCATCCGAACGCTGTCGCGCCCGGCAAGCGCCCGTATCACACGATCATCCCCGGCCTGATCACGCGCGGCGACGGATCGTTGTGGGGGCCGTTCGGCGTGATGGGCGGCTTCATGCAGCCGCAAGGGCATGTTCAGGTGGCGTCAGCGCTGCTCGACGATGGCGTGGATCCGCAGACGGCGCTCGATCGCCTGCGCTTCTGCATCGAGCCGACGGTGGCGGGCGGCGCGGTCAGCCTCGAGTGGGGCCTGCCCGATGCGCTCGTGCACGGGCTTGCGAAACTCGGACATCCGCTCGTGCCAGATGTGTCGGGTGATGCGCGCGGCTTGTTCGGCCGAGGGCAGATCATCGAACGCCGCGACGACGGCGTGCTCTGCGCCGGCAGTGATCCGCGCGCGGATGGCGTGGCCGTCGGTTGGTGAGTGTCGGCAAGTAACTCAAATGCGCGCGAGATCCTGCGCGCAGCGGAGCGCTTCGCCGGCCATGGCTTCTGCTTGGGCCGCGCCGAGGTGGCCGATCGCGAACGGCAGATACTGAACGTTGATCACGATCCGGCCGAGCCAGAACGCGGCGCTCAGCTCCGCAGCGCCCGGCACATTCCCGGTCAACCGTCGCACGTGCTCCCAATAGCCGACCCACGGCGCGGCCTCGGGGCTCGAACACCCGTTGACAATGTCGATCGCGGCCGGCCCGGTGCGGGCGTTCCCCCAATCGAAGAGATACACGCGGCCGTCTTCCGGGTTGACGATCATGTTCCCGCCGTGCACGTCGCCGTGTAGCAGCGTGTGGGGCAGTGCCGCCAGCGTTGTCGGTACCACAGCGGCCTGGCGGAGTTCGTCAACGGCGCCACTCAGACGAGCCCGCGCATCTGCTTTGGACGGCCATGGCGCCGAAGCGAGGGCCGCTTCCACGTGATCGAGCAGCGCCAGCCAGAACGCCGCATCCCACTTCGGCAATGGAGGCCGGCCGGTCGGCAGATCGACGAACGTCGTGTGCACGGCGGCCAGCGTGGCCTGGACGTCGGGAGGGCAGTCGAACGAGTCTGCCCGTCGTTCGCCGTTGATGAAGTCGATGAGCATCCACTCGCCGTCGACGTCAACCCCGTGGGCCCGAAAACGCGGCAACGGCAAGGCCTCGGCCAGCGGGAGCAGCGCCTGCGTGACTTCGATCTCGCTGGTCGTCGTGTATTTCTGAACGAGGGGAAGAGGCGCTGCGAGCCCGTCGACCGTCACATCGTGGCGCACCACGCGCGCGGCGACGAAGCCGCCTTTGAGGGGCGTCGATAAAACCCCGACGATCTTGTTCGCCGGAGCAAGGCGCTCGAGCGCCTCGCGCAAGGCGTCATCACGCGGCGTGAGGTTCACGCCGGCAGTATAGAAGATGCGGGTTCGGGGTGAAAGGCCTGGCGTGCGTTCAGTCTTGTCCGACGGCAGCCACGGCCGCGCCCATCGCTTCCACAGCCACCGGAACCGTCTCCCACTGGATGTTGCGAGACGTGGCATCGGCCGCGTGCGTGCGGTTGGAGTTGACGATGACGCCCGAGCCTTCGCGCTGGACCACTCTCACAAGGGCATCGACCACGCCGGGGTCGAACTGCCGCCCGGCCTGCGCGCGGATCTCGGCCACGATCGTGGCGGCGTCGGAGCCGCGCCGGTAGGGTCGATCAGACGCCATGGCCTCGACAGTGTCGGCCACGCTGAGGATGCGGGCCTCGAGCGGGATCTCGGAGCCATGCAGGCCCGTGGGATAGCCGCCGCCCTCGAAGCGTTCGTGATGATGGCGGATCGCCGGCCCGAGCGCGCTCAACGAGTGGACGTTGCTGACGATCTCGGCGCCGAGATCGGCGTGGTTCTTGACGAGCAGATACTCGGCTTCGGTCAGACGCGCTGGCTTGAACAACACAGCCTCGGGGACGCCCAACTTGCCGATGTCGTGAAGCAGGCCCGCGCGACGCACCAACTCGATCCGTTCGGCCGGCAACCCGAGCTCATGCGCGATCAGCGTCGCATAGCGCGAGACGTGCATCGAATGGCCGACGACGTCGGGGTCGCGCAGGTCGATCGCCTGCGAGAGCGCGAAGAGCATCTCCTCGTTGAGGGCCGTGACCTGTTCGGCGCGCTGCTGCGACTCGGCGTGGCTCGCGCGCAGCTGACTCACCATCGTCTTGGTGTGGTCGAGGTATTGCGTCTGGCTGAACCGGATCATGATCAGCGGAGCCAGAGAGACCAGCACGCCCACAAGTCCGGCGACGTGATAGACCGTGACAAGGACGAAACTCAACCCGCCGAGCGCGATGTAGTACGGCGCCAGCCAGCGGAAGCGCTGGTTCCACACGCTGGTGACGGATTGCCCGGTGTTCACGTCGACGGCCACCGAGACCAGCAACGTCGTGCTCAGGTACTTGATCAGCGCGGCGACGACAGCGCCGAGGATCAACACGAAGTTGGCCTCGACGCCGCCCCAGTGACTCAACAGCTGCAGTGTGCCGTAGGCGAGATGCCCGGCCAGGACGTGGTTCGCGGCATTGAAGATCAGCCGGCTGAACGGCCCGCGGTTCTTGATCCACGCAATCGTCCCGACGGTGATGCCCAGGACGATGGCGCCGACCGGGCCGTACAACATCACCCCCGCCAGGATCGCGGCGGCCGAGGTGGATACTGACGAGTCGCGCGCATAGATCTCGATCGATAGGCCTTCGGCCAGCGCGGCAAGGACCACGAAAACCGTCAGGCCCATCCAGTCGCCCGGCCATGAGCCGGGGGCCAGCCACAGGCTCAATCCGCCGGCCACCAGCACCATGCCGGCCACGAAAAGGTGCATGATCCATGCTGGCCGCGGCTTGAGCTTGGTCTCATAGACCGGCTTGGCCGGCGCGGGAGCGGACGTCACCGGCGCACCCTGAGGCAGCGACGGCGAGTTCGCGGGGCTCGTCTTGACGTCGACCTGCACGGCCTGTGGCGCGACGGTGACGATCTGTTCGTCGTCGCCGGAAGTCAGCTGGCAGATTCGATTGCGTCCCAGCAGCTTCGCCTGATAGACCGACAGGTCGGCCAGGTGGATCAAATCGTTAGCGGCCATGTGAGGCCGTGTGCGGCTGGCGATGCCGAAGCTCATGGTCACGCGCAAAGGCAGCGGGCTCGTGGAGACGTTGATGCGCGCGGCTTCGATCGCGGCCCGGATCGCTTCGATGCGCGGGTGGGCCTGCTCGGGCGTCGTCTCCGCCAGAAGGATGGCGAACTCCTCGCCGCCGAAGCGCGCCACCACGTCGTAGTCGCGCACAAGCGTTTTGAGGATGTCGGCAACCGCCACCAGACAGGCATCGCCGGCCAGGTGGCCGTACGAGTTGTTGATGTTGCGCAGAAGGTCAAGGTCCGCCATCACAACGGTCAGCGGACGTTCGAAGCGTTCCGCACGAGCCAGTTCGTTGTCGAGGGCCTGCGTGAAGTAGCGAGAATTGAAAAGCCCGGTCTTCGCGTCGATCTGGGTCTGCCGCTGCAGGGCCGGCATGCGCAGCGTGGTGTAGATCAGGTACAGCGGCACGACGGCCAGGACGACCGTGAACGGGTTGATGGCCCACAAGAGCGCGCTCGTGACGCCGATGCCGAACAATGTGAAATCGATGGCCAGCGGCAGTCGATCGAGGACGCCTGACTCGCGGAAACTCTGGCGGCGGGCCAGCTGGACCACGAAGCCGACCATCAGGTGGTTGACGAGCGTGAACGCCGCAATCGACGCCAGCACGGCCAGCGTGTCGGCCAGCGGAGAGGCCACCGCGGTGCGCACGCCATCTGCGATGAACTTCGCAGCCATCGCCGACACGGCGAACTGGGCGATGTTGAACGACTGGATGAACCAGGGGTAGCGATGCTTGGCCCACTCGACGATGTGGGACAGGAGGATGACGAAGATCAGGCCGGGCGCGCCCAGCACCAGGAAGGTGAATCCGTAGACGACCCAACTGATGTTGTAGCTGGAGCGCTCGGTCGTGCCCTCGACCTTGAAGATCTGAGCCAAAGCGCCGAGCACACCCACGACGATCAGGAGACCGAGGTCCGCGGGTTTCAGATCGTTCAGTTGCCAGGCCATGAACCCGGCACCGACGGCGATCGTGCCCAGGATGTAGAGGCGGGTCCCGAGCGAGAACTTGCTCATCGTTCCCCCTCGGGCCGGGCTACGGCAAGAGAAGCATCCCCCGCGTTCAAGGCAGACATATCCACGTGTATGAACCCGCCTTCATGTCACCCCGGCGGCGCGTGACCTGCTTCTCGTGCCGTCTACGCGCTCCCGCCTAGGGCCCCCAATATGTGCTGTTCCAGTTCACGGAATTCCAGTTCACGCTGTTCCAGTTGACGGAATTCCAATTCACGCTATTCCAGTTGACCGAGTTCCAGTTGACGCTCGTCCAGGTCACAGGCTGCGACCCTGTCCAGAGCATCTGGCTGGCCTGCCGCCCCGTGTTGGCGCTTTGCGTGCTCGATCCATTCACCGCGGCCGCGATATCGAGATACCCGGCGCCAGCCGTGGTGCTGTTGTACCCGCCCCAGCTCTTGTTGGCCGTAGCCATCAGCCGGTATTTGACCTGATCGGGCGTCAGACGTGGCTCGTCTTGCAATAAAAGCGCCACGGCGCCGGCCACCATGGGGGCCGCCATCGAGGTGCCCGACATCTTGAAATAGGAGGCGCCGTTGTACGACACGATATTCGCCGAATGGGCGGCGGGCAGGCCCTGGCCCGGGTTGCCCATCAGGCTGACGATGTTCCGCCCCGGGGCGACGAGATCGGGTTTGGCCACCCCCGCGCTGGTGGTGCCATAGGTCGAGAACGAGCTCACCACGTCGTCGGAGATGTTCTTGGTGCCCTTGTCGTCGACCGAACCGACCGTGATGATGAACGGATCGTTGGCCGGCGGCATGTCGGCGCCCTTGCCGGTGTTGCCCGACGAGGCCACGACCACGATGCCGTTGAACCAGAGCACTTCGACGGCGGCGTCGATGGCGCTCGTGTTGTACGACTCGGCGACGGCGCTGTTGAGCGACAGGTTGACGACCCGGATGTTGTAAGCGGCCTTGTTCTGCAGAATCCACTGCAGGCCCTGAACGACGCTGAGCGCCGTGCCCGAGCCCTGATTCAGGTCGTCGCTGACCTTGACGTTGATGATGCTGGCCTGCGGGGCCACGCCGATGTACGCGCCGTCCGACGCGCGGCCGTTGCCGCCGATGATGCCGGCCACGTGCGAGCCATGGCTGTAGGCGTCGAACGACGTGGGGTTGTAGCCGTTATGGAAGGCGACGTTGGCCACCACCCGGTTCTGGCCCGCGGAGGTGTACAGGTCGGTTTGCCAGTTCACCCCGCTGTCTACCACCGCGACGCCGATGCCCTGGCCCTGTACGCGGTTCCAGACCTGGTCGGCCCGGATGGAGCGGATGTAGGCGCTGATGAGCTTGCCGGTCGTGGTGCAGTCTCCGCAGGCCGTCTGCTGCATCGCCGCGTTGTACGAGATGGCTCGCACCCCCCACGTCCGCGCCAGCTCGACGGTCCGCGCTGCGGGGAGTTCGGCGGCAAAGCCGTGGATGATGGAAAGATCTGCCACCACAGTTCCGCCCAGATCGCGCACGCGAGCTTCGACGGATCGGTCTTCGACCGATGTCTGCACGATGACGCTGACGGTCGCCTCCGGCGTTTCAGACGCCAGGGCCGCCAGGTAGGGATGCAAATTCGCCGGGATCGACGCCGTAGCGGGCGTCCCCGGTCCGAACAGACTTGCTGCCACGATGATCGCGGCCAACCACCGACTGATGTGTTCAACCATTCGCGATGCTTTCCAACCGCCTACTCGTAATTCCCGCAGCCTGAGGGCGGCACACTGGCTGTCGGGTCTCCCACCGAAACCCCCGTGCGTCGTTATCGGCGCCCGGTATCATCACCCCATCCTCAGTTCAGGGGCGCTAACCTCCACCAAATGGTCGAGGCCCGAAATGAGAATAGCGGGACTCGGCTTGCCGGGACGTTATTCTTGGGACGCTTTGGTTGGTCCCTGTTGGCGTGTCAACGGCCGACCGCCAAATGCGGCGTCCCTTGACCTGCAACATGCCAGATCAAGGGACGCCGTTTATGGTGCGACAGTCCTGCGTCGACGGCGCCGGCTCAGGGTTCCCAGGATTCGCTGTTCCAGTTGACCGAGTTCCAGTTCACGGAATTCCAGTTCACGGAGTTCCAGTTGACGCTGTTCCAGTTGACCGAATTCCAGTTGACGCTGCTCCACGTGATCGGTTGAGAGCCCGTCCAGAGCAACTGGCTGGCCTGCAGACCGACGTTCGAGCTCTGCGTGCTCGTGCCCTTCACGGCGGCATAGATGTCGAGATACGGCGCGCCGCCGAGGGCCGGGTTGTAGCCGCCCCAGTTCTTGTTGGCCGTGGCGATCAGCCGATACTTGACCTGATCGGGCGTCAGATTCGGCTCGTCCTGCAGGAGCAGCGCCGCAGCGCCGGCCACCACGGGCGCCGCCATCGAAGTGCCCGACATCTTGAAGTAGGTGTTGCCGGCCCAACCCGCCACCTTGTTGAGCGGGTGCTCGATGGCCAGGTTGCTGTCTTCCGAGGACAGCAGGCTGACGCGGTTGTAGCCGGGCGCCACGAGGTCGGGCTTGACCTGGCCTGCCGTCGTTCCGTAGGCCGAGAAGCTCGCAAGTTTGTCGTCGGTCAACGCCGTCGTGCCGCGATCATCGGCGGCGCCGACGCTGATCAGGAACGGGTCGTTCGCCGGCGGAAGCAGCATGCCGCGGGTGGCCGAGCCGTTGTTGCCGTTGTTGCCGGCCGAGACGACCACCACCACGCCGTTGAACCACAGGATCTCGAGCGCAGCGTCGAGCGGGCTCGTGTTGTACGACTCGACGACTGTGCTGTTGAGGGACAGGTTGACCACCCGGATGTTGTAGGCGGCCTTGTTATCGAGCACCCACTGCAGACCGGCGACCACGTCGGACAGGTAACCCATGCCTGAGTCGTTGAGCACCTTGACGTCGACCAGGCTGACCGCGGGCGCCACACCCATGTGCGCGCCATCCGACAGGTAGCCGTCGCCGCCGATGATGCCGGCCACGTGCGTGCCGTGACCATTCAGGTCGTCGACGGCCCACTCATCCGCGAAGTTGACGCTGCCGACGATGCGGGCATCCCAGTTGTCGTTCCACAGGTCGGTGTGCCAGGCGATGCCGCTGTCGACCACGGCCACGGCCACGCCCTGCCCCTGGCGATACGGCGATTCGTTCCAGAGCTTGTCGGCGTTGACCGATTGGACCGAGGCGCCCGACAGGCGGCTCGTGTCCACGCAGCTCGGGCAGACCTTGGTGTAGTCGACGTAAACGTTGTCGACGACGAAGCTTTCGTCGGGCGACTCATACCCTGAGACCACGCGGACGCGGATGACGGTATCTGCCGAGATGTACGGCGTGATATCGAAGTACGCCCAGTTCGTCGTGGCGCCCGTGATGTTCTCTGACGTGGCCAGAGTCGTGTAGGTCAGGCCCTTGTTCTTCGAGATATCCAGCGCGACGCGATCGCTCCAATCGACGCCGCTGGTCGTGCGATAGCTGAACCCGAGGTACGCCTGCAGCGCGCCGGTCAGGTTGACCTCGCGACGCAGGCTCGGCTGCGTGAAGGTCTCGGGATAGTCGTCCATCCATAGCTCACCGGCGTAGATCTGAACGTTGCCGGCCTTGGGCCCGAACCCCAGGAGGTCATCCTCGAGCCAGTTCGTCTCCCAGGCGACCGTGCCGACGTTGTTGTTGAACGCCTGCGAGTCGAAGGTGTCGTAGGTGTACATCCAGTTGAAGCCGTATTGAGCGGCTTCGAGCTCCGAGGCGGCCACGGTATCCATGGGCGCCGTCGAGGTCTTCTTCAGCGTCATTGGCAGGTAGAGCAGATTGGTCTGCGCGCCTTCGAAGGTGTCGACGACGGGTTGCTGCAGGGTCGTTGTGAAGTCAATCCGCGCATAATCGAAGTAGACGCGCGCGGCGGGCTGGAACGTGTCGGACGTGACAAGGCGGAACGAGAGGGTCGTGTTGATGTACGCGCCCAGATCGAACGTGGCGGTCTGCATCTCTTCGTCTGTGGCCGGGCCAGAGACACGGCCCAACTCAGACCAGGTGGCGCCGTCGGTGGAGGCCTGAACGCTCACCCAGTCGGTGTCGGCCAGATCCTTGCGGCGGAAGGCGAGTGTCAACTGCGCCGAGCCCAGGTTGCTCAGATCGGCCGATCCCTGCAGACCACGACCTGCGCCTTGGAGACGCAGACCTTCGCTGGCGCCGGAGAAGAAGCTGCTGATCGCGACGTCGCCGGCCACAGGGCCGTCCGACTCGCCGATCTCGGTCCACGCACCCTGCGACCAGGTGGCGCCGTTCAGCCAGGCGGTGGGATCTTGCGTCGACACCGAACCGAAGGTGAAGTCCTCTTGCCAGTAATTCACCGGTGCGTCTGCATGGTTGACGACGGCGTCCAGCGACATCCACGTGATCGTGCTGGTGTGGGCCAACTCGTTGACCGCCGAAGCCGGGATCACGGCCGCGAAGCCGTTGATGATGCTCAGGTTGCGCGTGACGACGCCGCCCAGACGCTCGACTGCGGCCTCGGCCTCCGTCGAATCGCTCGTGCTCTTCTGCACGATGATCCGCACGACGGCCTCGGGCTGGTGTTCGGCCACTTGAAGCAAGAGGTCTTGCACCCGTGCCGTCCCTGGGACGGCGGGTGTGGCCAGCGGCCCGGCCATGCCGAGCCCCAACACTCCGATCAGAAACCAACGGCCAGCAATATGATTCATATCAACCTGCGCTTCGCGCTTCCCCTTAAGTCCGTACCGATAAACTGCCAGATCAATTCACCCTACTGTCCATATCGACGACCGGGGCAACTCACCCATACGGTCGGCGGATCTTCTCCGCAAAATGGCGTAACTCCGTTTCAAAGATATGCCACCATCGGTTAATTCGGCGTGTTGAAAGGATGGGAATGGTTGGCGCCGGTTGGCTGCCGGAGTGAGTCGATCGGCTTTGGCCGTGGATTGAGCCGAGATTCGCCGGTGCACTCGTCGGCAGTGAGGCGTGGTGGGTTCACGTCCTGAGCCTTCCGCGGTCGGGTCAAGGCGGGGCGTCCCTATCCGAGCGAGCCACTGACGCAAATCCGTCGCAGGGCGATGGCGCCGAGTGCCTGGGGCCGCCCATCCGCTGGATCTGCGACCAGAAGATTCCGTGGCCGAGCTCGCGCCGGCCGGTCCCGGGCCAAGTTTGACTCCTGTTCACATGATCTGGTATCATTCACAGGCTTGGAGGCAGTCACCTCCTCGATCCGGAGGGATGGCCGAGCGGTCGAAGGCGGTTGTCTTGAAAACAACTGTGGGCGTAAGCTCACCGGGGGTTCGAATCCCTCTCCCTCCGCCTGCAAACGATCGCCAAGCATTCTCCCGGGGAGGTGCCGGAGTACGGCTGATCGGGAGCGCCTGCTAAGTGCTTGTACAGCTTTAAAACTGTACCGAGGGTTCAAATCCCTCCCTCCCCGCCTTGGCAATGAGTGATTGGGTGATGTGGTGATTGGGTGAAGGCACGATCAATCGCACATTCGCCAAATCACCCGATCACGAAGTGAATATGCGCCTGTAGCTCAGTTGGATTAGAGCGTTTGCTTGCGGAGCAAAAGGCCAGGGGTTCGAATCCCTTCAGGCGCACACAAAGGCCCGGCATATGATGCCGGGCCTTTTCGTTTCATCAATCGGGTAGGAAGTTCACGCCGACAGATCGGCCATGAGTTTCTCATACCGCGCGCGCATCCGCACCGCAATTGGGGCGGCCAGAGCATCGGCGAGTTCGTCGGCCTTGGGGGCTGTCTTGTACCAAAGCCTGTACAACTCGATCAGCGTCGCGCCCGACGCGCGGGGCTCGACGGCCACCGAGTCGCCGACGCTCACGATGCCTGGCGTCAGCACGCGGGCATAGAAGCCGGGGCGTTCGGCGGCGCGAAAGCGCTCGATGAAGTCGCGCTCGTCGACGTGGGCGGCCAGGGTCGAACATGGGATGCGGGGCGCGGTGACCTCGAGTTCGATGGCGCCGATTCGGTACCGATCGCCGATCCGCACTGGCCCGGTGCCGAAGGCGCTCAGCGTAAGGTTTTCGCCGAACCAGCCGGGACGCCATTCACGTCCCATCTGCCCGGTCCACCAGGCGTAATCCTCGGCACTGTACACGTAAACAGCCTGATCGGGCCCACCGTGGTGTTTTTGATTGGCCACCAGATCCCCGGCCAGCCCGAGGAGGCCGACCTCGGCGGTCGGCACAACCGCTTTGTCGATGCCGGTTCGGGTGAACCGTGAGCCGATCTTGAGTTGAGATCCCGAAGCGATGTTGATGGAGATGAGCTGCATAAGCGAAATTGTAGCCTTTTCGACATGTTACAATAAAAAGCCCGATCGTCGCCGACGCGAGATTACATGAGCGCGGCTGACTGCGGTGCACGGGTCACGATCACGTTCGAGAAACGGGTGTTGTCGAATGACGCAAAAGGAACGCCTTCAGCGGAACGCTCGCCGCGAGCAGCGGCATACCGAGATCCAGCGCTCGTCGCGTACCTGGAACGTCATTCTTCTGGGGACGTTGGGCGTGGCCGTCGTGCTGTTGGTGGTGTTCTTGTGGTCGATGGCGACACGCGTTGGGGCGCTTCCGGGTGAAGTCGCAGTGGCCGACGAAGGCAGCGCGATCGTGCCCGAGGGCACGACCCTGACCTTCCGTCACGAGCCCCCTTCCTCGGGCTCGCATTATGAGGTCGGCGCCCCGTCGGGTTTTGCAGAGCAGATCGTCGCGCCCGGCTACTACCTCAACAACCTCTCGCGCGGCTGGGTCGTCTATCTCTACACCTGCGACACCGATTGCCAGACGGTTGAGGATCAACTGAAGCAGTTCTACAGAGACTCAATCTCGCCTGACCCGCTCTACGGCGTTCGCAAAGCCGTGATCACCCGCTACGACGGCCAACTCCCCGCGCCCGTGATGGCATTGGCCTGGGGCCATGAACTGGCGCTCGAGACGGTCGATCACGACCTGCTGTTGCAGTGGTACAGGCGCTTCGTCAATCGCGGCCCGATCTCCGGCCCTTAGGGTCGGCTCTTCATCTCTTGAAGCCTGACTGACGGCGGATGGCTCGCACACCTACTTCGGATACGCTCAAGACGCTCCTGGCGCCGCTCTCGGACGCCGCCATCGTGCTGGATGCGTCCGCCCGATTGCTCTATCTCAACCCGCCTGCCGAGCGTTTCTTCGGCGCGACCTCATCGAGCCTGATCGGCTCGCCGCTGACTGAGTTGCACGCCGGGCTAGGGTCCTGGTTCGAGGGCTCTCGGTATTCAGGCGACTCCGGCGCTGCAACGACGACCGCGGGTACGGTTGGCGCCGCCAGTACTGTGGGCGCCGTTACCCCGCCTCCGAATCTCGACGGCCAACCCACCATCACGGCGTCGCCGCTCACTCACGCCAACGGAAAAGTCTGGGGCTGGATGATCGTGATCGCGCGTTCGGAGCGCTGGAAGGCGCAGGCGATCGACTCGGTCATCCACGATCTCAAGAACCCGCTGCACCTGGCCGGCGGCGCGTTGATCATGTTGCGTGAGGTGTCGCCGCCGCCGGATCCGCTGCAAAGCGAGTACCTGCGCCTGTTGGAGACCGGCCTCGATCGCATCGGCAAACTCGTCGAGCGCTTGCTTTCGATCGAGCGGGTCGAGTCGCCGACGGCGCTCGGCGCCATGGAACGGCTCTCGCTCTCGGACGTCTTCCAGAAGGCCGCCATGCGCCACGTTCAGGCCGCCGACGCGAAATCCGTGACTCTGCTGGTCGAGCGCGCCCCGGGTGACGGCGTGGTGCTCGGCGACGAGGAGTGGCTCGGCAGCGCCGCCGACAATCTCATCGAGAACGCCATCAAGTACACGCCGGCGGGCGGGCAGGTGCGCGTGATCATCCGCGAAGAGTCGGGTGAATCGGTCGCGGAAGTCACCGACACCGGCCCGGGCATCGCATTGCCCGATCAGGCCCGCCTCTTCGAGCCGTTCTACAGGGTCGAGTCGGACCATACCCGCCGCATCCCGGGCACCGGCCTTGGCCTCGCCATCGTCCGCGCCGTCATCGAGCGCCATGGCGGACGCCTGTGGGTGTCGAGCGAGGTCGGGCACGGCAGCACCTTCGGCGTCGCGTTGCCGTTTGCCGTGGCCAGAGCCGCCTGATCGCAATCGCGCTTTCGAAACGCAAAGGGTCGACCCGACCGGGTCGACCCTTTGCGTTTCATCGCGTTGAGAAGATCTCAGCGCTCGACGAGTTTCTTGATGCCATCCATCACCGTATTCCAGTTCTCTTCGGAGTGCGTGGCCTCGTCTTGCGTGGCGTTGTTGTCCTGCGTGATCGTCAGGCGCGTGCCGCCATCCTCAGGAACCAGTTCGTATTGGACGGTCTTGTAGTTCTCGGGCTCGTCGGGCTGGCCTGACAACGAGCTCCAAAATGTCGTGACGAGCAATCGCTCAGGCTCGTTCTTCACGACGGTGCCTTTGTCCTCATAAGCCTTGCCCTGCCAGTGGCCCTTGTAGCGAATGGGGCTATCGGCCTTCCAGTCGGTCGTGACTTCTGTGCCGAACATGTACTGCTTGATCTCCGCCGGGTCGGTGAGCGCCTGCCACACCCGCGCCGGTGGGGCCTGAATGATTGTCGTGACCTGGGCGATGTGGGAGTGATCCATTCGATCCATGTGCCAGTTCCTCCACGTCGTGAGTCTGATCGTGCGTCGGCGGCAGGGCTTAAAGCATATCGCTGCTGAAGCGCGTGGAGCGCGGAGCGATGCAGATGAAAGACGAAGACCGAAAGGTCATTCGTGGGCGTCAGCGAAAGCTGGGCGTTTTGAAAAGGGGTGCTGCAACGGTCAACAAAACAAAGGCGCCGGTTGAAGGGCCGCACAACCCTCTTCGTTCTTCACGTCCGAGCCGCCTTTACGGCAACAGCGGCCGCGGGTCGACGGGCTGGCCCTGTTGGCGGATCTCGAAGTGGAGGAGCGGGCGTTCTGAGCTGCCGCTATTGCCGGCCGCGCCGATCGTGCTGCCCTGCAGCACGCTTTGACCGCAAGCCACGGCGATCTCGCTCAACTGGGCGTAGGCGGTCTCGAAACCGTTGCCATGGTCGATGACGATCAGGTTGCCATAGCCCTGTTCGTTCGGCCCCGCGTACATGACGACGCCGCTGTCCGCGGCGAACACGGCATCGCCTTCGGCCGCGCGAACATCGATCCCCAGGTGCACGGCCGAGAAGGCGTAGCCGTCGAGGGTCTGCGACGCTGTGGGCCACACAAAGGTCCCGGTCCCGACCGCTCCTGTATATCCGCCCGCGCACTGCCCGAACGACTCATCGGCGGTGGCCTGCTGTCCGCGGGGCAGACTCGGGATGAGCCACAACTTGAGCGCGCGTCGCCCGCCCGGGATGATCAGTTCGCGGCCCGCGCCAAGGGGGGCGTTGCTGTCGGCCAGTCCGTTCTCGCGGTAGTCGACGATGATCTGCGGGGTGACACCATACAACTTGGCGACGCTCTCGAGCGTGTCGCCCGCTGCAATGGTGTGGAGCACGCCATCCACCGGAGGGATGCGCAACGTCTGGCCCGCGCGCAGCGCATGGACGTCGTCGCCCAGCACAGCGGCGTTTGCCCACAGCACCGTCGAAACGTCGACGTTGAAGCGGGCGGCGATGCCCATCAACGTGTCGCCCTGTGCGACCACGATGGTCTCGACGATGTCGCGTGAGCGCTCGGGAAACAACGTCTGCGGGTTGACCCGTCGGTCCAGAGCGGTCTCGTCGTCGACGATGGATCCAAACATCGGAGTGGCCGGCGCAGTCACGACGACGCCGGCGCTCACGGGCGTTTCGGTGGTCTCGATCACGAATGACTGGCCACCGCTGTCGAGTTGTTCGGCGGCATTCAGCGGCCCGAGCCCGACGACGGGCAATCGTCCGAGCCAGATGCCCGCCGCGAGCATGACGAGGATGAGGATGTGCACGCCGCCGCGCAGCAGAGGCTCGCGCCAACCGGCGGCGACGATGTCACGCCAGATGCGCGTCAGCGGCGAGATCTGCGGAGGCGGAGGGGTGGTCACGGATGTGCGCGCCCACGGCGGGACGAAAGACGCAGGACGAATGACGAGCGTTGTGTGAGACAACCCTCATCATTCGTCCTGCGTCTTCGGTCTGACTTGCCGGACATGTTGATCACCTGGCCGGCTTCAGGGCAGGTAGTTCCACGGGTTCACGCGACCGTAGTCGACGTTGCGCATTTCGAAGTGAAGGTGCGGGCCGCTCGAGTTTCCGGTCGAGCCGGCCAGACCGAGGACCGCGCCCTGCGAGATGGCCTGACCGCAGCCGTAGTTGATCTGGCTGAGATGGGCGTAGGCGGTCTGCCAGCCGTTGCCATGATCGATGATCACGAGATTGCCGTATCCGTACAGGCTGCCGCCCGAGAACACCACGACGCCTGTCTCGGCGGCGTAGATCGGCGCGCCGAGCCCGGCAGCGACGTCGATGCCCGGGTGGCTGCCCGAGTAGTTGAACCCTGAGAGGTAATGGTTGTTGGCCGGCCAGACGAAGTTGAAGCCGCCGGTCGGGCCCGAGAACGGCCCGGCGCACGAGCCCGGCTCATTGCGGCTGACGGTGCCCGTCGAGCGCCGGGCGCCCGTCGAAATCGGAACCTCCGGCAGGGTCCAGACGACGTTGTCTCGCCACCCGTTCGGGATGATGATCGTCTGGCCGAGCTTGGGCTCAGGGTTCTCGGGATCGATGTCGTTGCCAGCGAAGGCGACGATCTCTGCGACCGAGCCGTGGAAGACCTTGGCGATCTTCTCGAGCGTGTCCCCATCCTGCACCACGCGCAACGCGCCGTTGATCGGCAGAATGTTGATCGTCGTGCCGGGCGTCAGCCGGTTCAGTTTGTCGGCGAGCTCGGGGTTCCCCCAGACGATCGTATCGGGATCGAGGTTGAACTGCGCCGCGATCCCGAAGATCGTGTCGCCGGGCTGGATCGTGTACTGCTCGATGGTGAAGCGCGGTCGCGTCGGGATCGTCGTGTCGACGTTGATCCGTCGTGGAAGTTCGAGCGCGCCAGCCGTCGGCGAGAAGTCGGGCAGTGCTGCTCCGCTCGGGAGCGGCTCCGGATTGAATGTCACGGGCGAGAGCCCAAGCGATTCGGCGATGGTGGTCGGCCCGGCAGTGTTGAGCGCCATGGTCGGTGTGACCACGGCGGCCTGATCGCGCTCGGGTTGCCAGAGGACGAGGCCCAGTGCCGTGATCAGCAACACGGCAGCGAACAAACCGGCGATGATCCAGATGCGCGTGTCGCGTGAGGACTCGGGGGTTTCAGACATAGCGCAATCGTACGCGAAAAGCCTGGGTGTTCCAAGACGCCGCGGCTTCAGGCGCCGCCGACGACGAATCAAGAACGACGAAGGTGAAAACGTCATTCCACCTTCGTCGTCTGTCGTTCGTCATTCGTTCGACGGCGATCCGCAGTCTTTTTGCCACGACCCGGTCACGGCAAGAAGTCCCATGGGTTCACGCGCCCGTATTCGGTGCTGCGCATCTCGAAGTGGAGGTGCGGGCCGGTCGAGTTGCCGGTCGAGCCGGCGAGGCCGAGCATCTGCCCTTGAGCGATGGCCTGGCCGCAACCGTAGTTGATCTGGCTGAGGTGCGCGTATGCCGTCTGCCATCCATTGCCGTGATCGATGATCACAAGGTTGCCGTAGCCGCGCGTGCTCCAACCCGAGAAGACCACGACGCCGGTTTCAGAGGCATAGATCGGCGCGCCAAGGCCGGCCGAGATGTCAAGGCCCGGGTGCGTGTTGGGGTTGTAATCCCAACCTGATAGGAAGTGGTTGTTGGCCGGCCAGATGAAGTTGAATCCGCCGGACGGACCTGAGAGCGTGCCGCCACAAGATCCAGGCTCGCCGGTGCTGCCAGGCCCGCGCGGATTGTTGCGCGTGGCCACAGGCAGCTGCCACTGCACGGTTTCGCGCCAACCGCCTGGGATGATGATGGACTGGCCGGGCGTCAGCACAGGGTTCTCGGGATCGACGTCGTTTCCGGCGAAAGCCACGATCTCGTCGACCTTGCCGTGATAGACCTCGGCCACCTTGTCGATGGTATCGCCGGGCTGGACCACGCGCAGAGCGCCGTTGATGGGCAGGATGTTGAGCACCTTGCCCGGCCTCAAGAGGTTGAGGCTGTCGATGAGCTCTGGATTTCCCCAGAGGATCGTCTCGGGGTCGAGGTTGAACTTGGCCGCGATCCCGAAAACCGTGTCGCCGGTTTCGACAGTGTATTGTTGGATCTCGAGCCGCGCGCGTGTCGGGATGTTGGTGTCAACATTGGCTCGACGCGAGAAACGGAGCAGATCGATGCTCTCAGGCGTCAGTCCGAAGGTCGGCAGGGATGCGCCGGCGGGCAGGGCTTCGGGTTTGTAGGTGTAGGGCGCGAGGCCGTTGGGAGTCACAGCCAGTTCGACTGTGGGCATCACAGTGGCTGTCGCCGGGGTGAAGTTGAAGGTCGGGCGCCAAATCGCCAGCGTCAGGGCGCTGATCAGAAAAACCGAGGCGAAGGCGATGGCGCCATAGCGCAGGTAACGGGCGCGTTCAGGCGATCCCGAAGGCTCGGCTGGTGCGGCCGTCAGGTCGTTGGGCGAAGGCGCGGGGTTCTGACCCTCATCCGCACCGCTGGGCGCAGGATCAGAACGACCCGGTTCAATTGAAGAAGAGCTCGAGCGGTCTGCCACCGATGGCACTCCACTGATCGTTTGTTGCTAGGTTGTGGGCTGTCCACGACAGACCCATTGCTCCGAGGGGGCCGGCAGGCCGGCCGGAGAAAATGATCATAACAGTGGGGACCCGACCGTCAAGCAAACATAATATTGTCTCAGGACCTTCTCAACGGCCAGGGCATCGGCGTCCCGACTGCGGTGTTGTTCACGACGTTTACCCCATCCTTCGGAGGGAAGCATGATCGTTGTGACGGATCTGGAAGGGACGGTGACGGCAGGTGAGACCTGGCGCGGCTTGACGCAGTTCCTCACCCTGCAGGGAAGTGGAGGAGTTGTTCGGCGGATGCTCCTGCCGTACGCGATTCGCCGCTGGCTGACTCGGCTGGGTTTTCGGGAGAATCCGCAGGACCGGTTGCGCCTGATGGCCGATCTGGCCAGGTTGATGCGCGGCCGCTCTCGAGATGAGTGGAGAGAAGCCGGCGAGTGGATCGCCGAGCACATCCTCTGGCCGGCGCGCTTCGAGCGGGTTTGGCAGGAGCTGGCCGATGCGCGTCGAGCCGGGGCTCGGGTCATCGTCTGCTCGGGCGCCTTTCAGCCGGTTGTCGATGCGTTTGCGAGGCGCGGCGATTTTGAAGGACTCGGAACGCCGCTGGCCTGGAATGGCTCGCACGCGACCGGTCTGGGGGGCCCGATCAACCAGGCTGAGTGGAAAGCAGCCGGGCTACGGAACCTCCTGGGTGACATCCCGATCGATCAGGCGTACGGAGACACGACCGCTGACATTCCGATGCTTCGGCTCGCAGCCAGTGCCACGGTCGTGGATCACGATCCGGAATTGCGCCGGGAAGCGCAGGAGCGCGGTTGGCGCATCCTCAGCGATCGGGAGGCGCGATCGGCTGCTTGAAATCGTAGATCCCGTCGCGGAAACTCCAGCCTGAGCCGCATTGCGGGCAATCGAGATGCGTGTTTTTGTCGTCAAGACCGATGTGGCCGCAGTTTGGGCAGCGAAACTGAAGTTGGCCGGCGACCGTTGGAGGGGCGAGGCGGCTTCCTTTGCAGGCACGCACAAAGACGCTTGGCGAAAGCGTGGCCCAGGCGCCTGTCGGCTGAAGGAGCGCGTCGAGTCCGATGAGCAAGCCTGTGGGGAGAAGCCGCTTCAGGATCCCGATTCGAAAATACGAAAGCGCTCGCACACGTTCGACCGAGAACCCGGCCCGGCTCAACCAGTCGCGCATGGCCCGCGGGTGAAAGTCGAAATTCAGAGCCGCGAATTCCACGGGATCTGGGCTGTAGGGGCTCCAGGACTGACGCCCCAGGGCGTGGCGCGCCATGGCTTTCAGGTTGAGTTTGTTCGCGTATTCGAGGATGAACGTCGCCCCGGGTGCCAGCACGGCTTCGACTTGGGAAAGCGCCGCCGGCGCGTCTGCCATGTGATGGATCACGCGGATCATCGTCGCGGCATCGAAGCTGGCCGGAGCGAAGGGCATTCGATAAGCGTCGGCTGCGACGAAGATGTAGCGCTTAGAGGTGCCGAGCCTCTTCTGTGCTTGCTCGAGTTGTGTGCGCGAATAATCCATGAGCACGACTTGCTCGAAACCTGAATAGCGCGGCGTATTACGCCCGGCCCCGGCTCCGATCTCGAGCAGGAGCCGCCCACGGTCGGGTAACAGAGCGCGCAGGGCAACCGCCTCGGCCCCATCTTCGTAGGCGCGCTCTCCGGTGTCCCAGAACGTCGCCTGATAAGTTGAACCTTCGTAGTCGCAGACAGGTGGCTGTTGGGTCATAGCTCGGGCTGTGTGAGGCGGTTGTGGTCGGCCTCTCCTGGTGGCGGAACCGATTGTACCCGTTGTGCCTTCCCCGGGAGCTCCTCGGGGCCTGCCTGCGCCGTCCTTGCAGGATGATGTTTGGCGCGGAGGTTCAACTGACAGAGCCAGGCGCATCCCAAAAGGATTTGATTTACATAATAATATGTGCTTTGCGTGCGCGCTACCTGCGTCGCTTGGATTCATTCTTACGTTCAGAGCGCGCACGCTCGGTCTCTATATGTGGAGCCTCTCCTCGAGCTCTCTTGTTCGTGAGTACATCTGTTTCGTCGCTTGGCGAACCCCCGTGACCCGGTGTTGCTTGAGTGATATGCGGTGGTCAATGGCGATGGTTGCTGGGGTGAAGCGGTGGTGGCGCTGGCATTCGCCGCGGAGTGTGTGCGTATTTTACATGGCGTGCGACCTTGTGCGAACCTTGTAATCTCTAAGCCAGCCCGGACTCAGTGGCGTGGGACTGTTTCACGTGAAACACGAGGAGCCATTCGAACTCATCCTTGAGATGTGCGCGTCCCAGCGGTATCCGAGGCCTGACTCTCTCATCGCGGCCAACGACTGGCGGTCACGATCCGGACCCTTCTTGGTGCGGATCTGGCGCACGGTCCCTCAGTGTGACGGACAAGCCTGGAGGCGCATTGGGTGGTTTGTGGGGCGAGCGAGCAGCGAAGAATATCAGGGAGTCAATATTACTAACAGCTATCAACAGAAAGGGGTCAGTTATCCACAGATGGGTCGATCGGCGTCACTTCAGACGTTGAGAAGACGGCGCCAGGGCACGAAGGTAGGCGCAGTATCTCGACCACCTCAACCGTTCAGCCAGGCCATGCGCCAACAGGAACAAGCCAGCTCAAGTCCTCATGCCCTCACGAGATCCTCAGACTTCACTTGCCGCAAGCCCGACGGTCACAGTGATCGCCAATGCAAATCTACCTCGGCCTAGCCATGTGCAGCGCGAAGCAGGCGGGTGCTGGTTCTGTGCGCACAGATTGTCGCCGCGAACGTGGTTGACAGCATACGCCAAGTGTCTTCCACGGCGACGTCTTCAGCGGACCTGGCAGCCGTAAAACAAACTTAGTTATGTAAATCTCAGCGACGGTTTTCAAGTAGCCGTAGTACCTCATCGACGGGCAGAGCGTGTCGGGTCAGCCCGTCGCGGCCAACCAGGGTCTCCGCCGCAAACATCGAATTGAGGATGGCTTCCTCGGTCGCTTCGAGGGTGGCTTGGAAGAGATAGTTGATGGCGGGCATTCCATGCTGGCTTTGCGAAGGCACAAGGGCCTCGGCCACCTGGCGCTGCTCGATCACCAGCGAGGACGGATCATGCGGCGTGCGGTTGGTGGTGGAAAACGCGATGGCGAAGTCGCCGCTTGATGTGGACACCAGGCCACCTGCTCGCGCGAGCCCACCGCCGGCGCGCACGCACAAACGTTCTAGTTGCCGAGGAGGCAACGGGGCATCGGTCGCGATGACGATGATGATCGACGAGCCGAGCTCATCGGGGTTGATCGTTGACGTGGGCGGGGCCCAGTCGGTCAGGCTGCGCCCCACCGGCACACCGTCGATCACCAGATGCTCGCGCCGCCCGAAATTGCTGAGCACGAGCACGCCAACCGTGTAGCCGCCAACTTCAGCCGGCACGATGCGCGAACTGGTGCCGATGCCGCCCTTGAATTCGCAGCAACTCATCCCTGTGCCGGCGCCGACGCCGCCTTCAGCCACCGGCCCGCCAGTGGCTCCCTCGATCGCGGCGACGACGTGCTCGGTATGCACATGGCGGCCACGCACGTCCGAGAGGTATTGATCCGAGCACTCGGCCACGACCGGGCTCGGCCCCCAGGTCGTCACGCCCATCTCCAGATCCTTCGAAAAGGCCCAATCGAGCACGGCGTCGGCCACCCGTGGAACATTCTGCGTGCCGGTCAGCAGGATCGGCGTTTCGAGCACGCCGAGTTCGCGGACTTGCTCGGCGTTGGTCACCTCACCGAAGCCGTTGATGCGGTGGACCCAGGCCGCGACCTTTTCCCGAAAGACATCGCCAGGGTGCTGAATGATGGCGGTCACGCCGGTGCGGACCGGGCCGACCCCTGGCACCAACGTGCCCTCGCCCGCAATCAACGTCGTGTGCCCGACACGCACGCCTTCGACGTCCGTGATGGCGTTGTACTTTCCGGTGGGCAGCGTGCCGATGCAAACGCCGACGTCGCGAGCGCGGGGACGAGCCATGTTGGCCTCCTGGGGATTGGTGGCGCAAGGATAGCACGGCGACGTGATTGAGCGAGGGAGATCCCAACGCGCCAATGCGACGTCACGTTGCAGTGCCCGCGTGGGCGCTCGGCCTTGACGTTTCCGCAGGGCAGCGGCCCGGCCGGTACCGCCCCGCGCGATACGGCGCGACCCGCATGCAAAAAAACAGCGCAGCCCGGTTATCCGCGCTGCGCCGTGATGAGTATCGAAGCAGTGTCCCGGGTCAGTCTTCGACCACAGGCTCCGGCTTGGGTGTCTCGCCCTCTGTGAGCGCGGCTTGCCGACCGACGACCTGGCCCTTCCACTTGGACCACTCTTCGTCGCCTTCGAGGGTCACCACGCGGAAGACCTCGGCGTACTGCATCTCTTTGCCCTGAGCAGTGGCGGCGGCCCATTCGCGCAAGCGCGGTTCCGGGTCCCAGCCCGTGATCTGACTCACATGTGCGCGCAGGGCCGCGACTTTGAGATCGATCGTCTCGTCGATCGACACATACGTATCGGCCTGGCCGCTGCCGAAATGCTGGACGTAGACTTTGCGCGGCTTGTGCGCGGTGAGCCCTTCCTCCTCGAGTTCCTGGAAGAGGTTGGGCTGGCCGGCAGCCGGAAAAACGGCATCGACGGCCACCGTGCCTGCGGCGCGATGATCGGGGTGGTTGATGTACCCGTTGCCTGCCCACAGAACGGTCGGGTCCATCACGACCACGACCTCAGGGCGGAAGCGCCGGATCTCGCGAACGACCTTCTTGCGCAGGGCCAGCGTTGGTTCGAGCATGCCGTCGGGCTCGCGCAGATAGATCACGGTTTCGACGCCAGCGATCTTCGCGGCAGCGGTCTGCTCGGCCTCGCGGATCTCACGAGCCTGCTCGCGGGTCATGCCGTCGCGGGCGATGCCGACGTCGCCGCTGGTGAGCAGCAGGTACGCGGCGCGGCAGCCGTGCTTCACCCAACGCGCGATCGTGCCCGCGCAACCGAATTCGATGTCGTCGGGATGGGCGACGATGACGAGCGCACTTTCGGGGATGTAGGTCATGTCAGGATAGCCTCGGGGTGAGATACCAGTGCGACCGCAGACGGCGGACCGCAGAGTCGATGCTGCGCAGAGGATTTCTGCCGTCGGCGGTCTGCGGTCCGCCGTTTACTTACACACGCACCAGATCGGTCTCGCCGGCGACCAGGATGAGCACATCCATGTCGCGGCGATAGTACATGCCTTCCTTCGTCTGTTCGGGCGTCGGCACTTCGACGTTGACGAACCCGACGCCGCGATGCGGCGCCTTGTTCAGCACCATCGGCTCGTCGCCGCGGCGCAACACGAGACACCAGGTCTTATCACTCACCTGCGGCCAAAAGCGCCGCGCCGAGCGAACTTGATCGGGCGTGATCAGCAGATACTTGCGTGGGGCATCGGGCATGGAGACCTCGAGAATACAAAACGATGCTGCCCGGCCGCAGCGAACCGCTGCGGCCGGGCAGCATCATCGCCTTGAACACCCCATTTTACTTCTGAAGCAGCACTTCGACGGCCTTCGCCAGAGCCGGGTCGTTGGCCTCCGAGAACAGGTCCCAGCGCGTGGGAACGCTGTAGTCGGCGACAATGCCCGTGTTCTCCCAGATGCCGGCCTCGTTCGGGTCCACGCCAGTGGGCAGGAAGGTCTCAGACGCGATCCAGGCGCGCGAGCCGTCGTCGAAATTGAAGCCCCACAGGCGCTCGACGTTGCCGAGCGTCGTGCGGCCGACGATGGTGGCGCGGCCGGCGTTCTTCATCACACCACTGAAGATCTCGCCATAGCTGGCGGTGTCTCGATCGACGAGCACGACGAGCGGCACGGTTTGCGATCCCGCGATGTCGCGGCCGTTGAGGTTGAGTTCATCGCGCGCCTGGCGGCTGATAAACGCGCCCTGATCGCCGTCGACGAAGTAGCTCATGATCGGGTGAGCGACCGAGCTCGACCCGCCGCCGTTCATGCGGTTGTCGATGACCAGACCTTTGAGCGGCTCGCTGGCGGCCATCGCTTCGATCGCGTCCTTGACCTGGCGCGGGAAGGTTTCGTCGTCGAACGACGGCAGATAGATGTAGCCGATCTGCGTGTCGGGAACGAGGCAGTAGTCGATCGTCGCGGCGCCGGTGATGCGGCGACGCGTGATCGTCAGCTCGACAGGAGTGTCGATGCCGGGGCGTTGCAAGGTGACATGGACGTCTGTGCCCTCGGGTCCGCGGATCTTGTCGGTGCGCAGGACGCCCTCTTCATCGACCACCGGCTCGCCTTCGACGGCCACGATGATGTCATGGCTGCGCAGGCCGGCCTCGAGCGCGGGGCTGTCGTCGAAGACGTGCGAGATCACGCCGGTGCGCGTCTCGAGCACAGCCTGAACGAGGACGCCGATGCCGACGTAGTCATTGTTGCCGGCCAGCCGCGCGTCATCTTCGGCGACCGTCTTGGGATCCTGAAAGCTCGAGTGATCGTCGCCCAGTTCCCAGACCATGCGCGACATGGCCATGTAGAAATCGTCTTCCGTGAGACCGCCCTCGACGAGCGTTCGGTACTTCTCGCCGATGGCATCCCAATCGAGGCCCCGGAAATCGGTGTAGACGTAGTTGTCGCGCACAGCTTCCCAGAGCTCCTGGAACACCGCAAGTTGCTCGTCGGTTACCTTGGAGTCCACCTGCGTGTTCGCCGGGAGATCCGGGAGCGGATAAGGAGTTGGCTCCGGAGCGTTGACGACATCGTCGGGCATTTGAGCCACGCTGTCGCCGGGGTGGTAGAGGCAGTAGCGAACGCCGTCGTTGTTGTAGCTGAAGTCGGGGCCGCCGAGCGAGGTGTTGCCGTTGACCTCGGTGACGGCGAGCGTCGCGCCGGCCTCAGGCGTCGGGCGCGGCGTACGCGACGGGCTGGGCGTTGCCTCCTCGGTGACGCCGTTGTCGAGCGTGGGCACGCCCGGGGGGGTCGGCCGACCGACGGGATCGGCGAGAGTCTGGCAGGCGAGGCTGGCTAACAAAAGCGTCGCGAGCGGCAGCCGATATTTCAAAGAAGTGAGGCGTGGTGACGACATGAAAGTTCTTTCATATGGCCGCATCCCGCTGGATGAGCGGCGCGAACAGACTCGCAAATCATCTCGCTCGAGTCTAAATTCAGAGTAAGGCTACGACGTCGCTTCGGCTTCAACCGCTCATCTTGGGCGGATCCGCCTGAGGCGCAGAGTTGAGCGCCTTGCGCAGCGCGGCGATGTGCGCCGGGCGGGTGCCGCAGCAGCCGCCGACGAGGCGAGCGCCGAGGCCGAGCCAATCGAGCCCGAGGCCGGCGTATTCCTCAGGCGAAACGTCACCGGTGTCGGTCCAGCCGACGATGTCATCGGTGTGGCCGATGTTGGCGTAGGCGCCCAGCGGAAGCGTGGGCGCGGCGACGTGTAACTCGGCGAGCGGCCAGCGGATCGTGCGGGACGGCGTGCAGTTGATCATGAGCGCCGCCACGCCGAGGGGCGCGATGGCCCGGGCGGCCTCGGCCACGGTTTCGCCCGAGAACAGGCGATTGTCGCTTCGGCAGCAGAAACCGACGAGCACGGGCAGGCCGGTGGCCAGCGCAGCTTCGGTCGCGATGCGGGCCTCGCGGATGGTCGGCATGGTTTCGACAAGGATCAGATCCGCCCCGGCGGCTGCCAGGTGCCCGGCAAGCTCGGCGTGCTCGGCGACCAGTTCGTGGTCTGGCGGCGTGAGTTCAGGCGAGTAACAATCTTCGACCGGAGCGAGCGAGCCGGCCACCCAGACCTCACGGCCAGGCGCACCGCGACGGGCGCCGGCTCGGGCCAGGTCGATGGCGCGCGCGGTCAGCGGCCCGACCTCTGTGGCGAGGCCGGCTCGATCCAGGGTGCGCCGATTGGTGCGGAAGGTATCGGCGGTGAGGATGTCGGCGCCGGCTCTGGCGTAGTCGGCGTGGATATCGGTCAGGACGCCTTGCGCCGTGATCAGCGCACGCGCGCTCCACAGCGGGAGGGTGGTGTCGACACCGCGGCGGTGCAGCTCGGTGCCAGTGGCGCCATCGAGGAGAAGAGGTGTGCCGGTGGTGAGGCGCGTTCGCAGGTCCATAGAGGCGCCATTGTAGCGTGAATAAGACACCCGATGTGCGAACGACGCGGGGGAAAGACACCCGATGTGCGAACGACAAGTCTCGGTCCTGGAGAGTCGTCGTTCGCACATCGGGTGTCTTACTCACGTCTACCGCGAGCTGAAGATCACCACCGTATCGCCGACGTTGGCGTTATCGAAAAGCCAGCGCGCGTCGGCCGGCGAGAGGTTGACGCAGCCGTGCGAGGTCTGCACGCCGAAGTTGTCGTGCCAGTAGGCGCCATGCAGGGCCCGGTCGCCGTCGTAGTAGAGGACGAAGGGGACGTCCTCGAGATAGTAGTAGTCGCTGCGGTCATCGCGGTAAACGCCGGTCATGCGATCGGCCCAGAGCTTGGCCCAGACCTGGAAGGTGCCGGGCCGGGTCGGGAACCAGCGCGAGCCGCTCGAGATGAGCGTGGCAAAGACCAGTTGGCCGCCGCGATACATGGCCAGAGTCTGCTCGTACGTGTCCACGGCGATGGCATCAGCGGGGACGCCGGGCGGCGGCGTCGGCGAGACCCAGCCGAAGTTGCGCTGCTCGGCCCACTGCCCGGGAGCCACCTCGTACCAATCCCATTCGCCCAGATGCTGGCTGCTCAAAGGCGTGATCGTCTGATAGCGCTGGATCCACGGCGAGTCGGCATTCGGCGCTGCGCCGGGCGCCGGGCTGGTCTGCCCGCCGCGCACCACCCAGCCGAATTTCGAAACCGCGCCGTTCAGGTGGGCGCCGCCCCAGCCTGAAGGCCGCACCTCTTTGACGTCACCGGCGCGCATGTATTCGGCCGCGTTGATCTGGTAGAAGCTCTGCCCCTGGTACGTCACGGCGCCCAGGATGCTGACGAAGACGAAGCCCTTCTCCCAAACGCGCACCGGATCGAGCCCCGCGAGCGCTTCGGCCGGATGTCGGAACACGGGCGCGTTGTCGGTGACGACGCGCCCGTACGGATGCGGCAGGCCGCGATACGCGCTGACCCGTTCGACCGTCAGGGCTGGAAGCGGATAGGTCAGCCCGGCCGAGGCCAGTTGATCGATGTAATGTCCGGGCCCGATCTCGGGGCACGACTCAACATGCTCGATCTGCTCGATCGGCGTGCACAGCGGCGCCAGGTCGACGGCAACGTCGTCGTCGGCCAGAGCAGGCCGACCGCCAACGTCGATCCCCTGTGCGGCAACGAGCGCCAGCGCGCTCACGAATCTCCAAAGCCAGGATGGCGCAGACATCACCTCAAGATCTTACCTCTACAGACGTTTTTTGCCGTGGATTTCGCCGATGACGGCGGACTCGGGAAGGCGGGCCTTCTTGAGGTCGCCCTGTGAAAGGCGGACTATCCTGCGAATTGCGCGGCGCCAGGCGTCAAGGCCCTTCGGCCGGCGCGGTGTCGGCGTGGGTGCCGCCATCGGAGGGATCGTAGACCCAGACCCAGGTGCCCATCTCGGACCAATCGAAAAGCCAGCGCGCATCGATCGGCGAGAGGTTGACGCAGCCGTGCGAGCGCTTGAATCCGAGGCCGTCGTGCCAGTACTCGCCGTGGAGGGCGCGGTCGCCGTCGAAGTACATGACCCACGGCACCGCCTCGAGCGCATAGTAGTCGGAACGATCGGGCGCGTAGGCGCCGCTCATACGATCGGCTTTCAGTCGCGCGTAGACCTGGAAGAGGCCCGGCTCGGTGCGCCACTTGTCGAGCCCTGATGAAACCAGCGTGGCATAAACCGGCCGATCGCCCTCGTACGCCACCATGGTTTGTTCATACAGATCGACCTGGATCCAGCGCCCGCTGACGCCCTGGGGCACGGGGTTGATGTTGACGACCGATACGTTGCGCTGCTCGATCCACTGCCCCTGACCGACTTCGTACCAGTTCCAGCCATCGACTTCGACGGTGCCATAGATCTGGATCATGGTGCCGCGCGCCACGCGTGGCATGCTCTTGTCGGCGACGACGCCGGGCAGTGGGCCTGGCCGCACCGCGCGCACCACCCAGCCGAAGGGCCGCTGTGGCTGCGCCGTGATCGACACGCCCTGAAAGCGCGTCGCCTCGATCGGCGCCACGTCGATGGCGCGAATGTATTCACCCGAGCGAATCCGATAAAGCGACAGCTCGCCGGCCTGCACGGGCTCGACAAGATTGACGAACACGAAGCCGGTGCCCAACGAGCGCGACGGTGTGTTTGCCAGCGCGGCCTCCGGGGTGTCGAATACCGGCGCCTCGGCCGTGACCACCCTGCCGTAGTTCCAGGGCAGGACGTTGGCCGGCACGTCGAGGTACTCGATGGGTGCCGGATCCTCGGTCGTTGGCAGTTCCGAGCTCGCCACCGCCGCCCAATACGCGCCGGGCCCCACCGCCGCGCAATCCGCGTTGACCTGTTGCACGGCCGGCGGGCACAACGGCGCGACTTCATCGGCCGGCAACGTCGTCGTTCCCAGGCTCAGCGCGAGGAGGAGAGAGAGCATGTGGGAATTATACGGAGGAAGAGCGAGGTGGGGTGCGAGCTGCAGAAAGAGCGCGGCAGCGTTCCCTCCTCTTCCACCTCACAGGTGTTTCAAAAACAACTGCGGCCGAGCCAGGAAGTCGCGCGTGACGCGGACGTGCTCGGTTTCCTCCCAGTTGATCGGAGCCGGAGGCGAAGCGTCGAAGTTGAAGATCGTGGCTTCGGGCAGCGCCAGAAGGATCGGCGAGTGCGTGGCGATGATGAACTGCGCGTCCTGAGCCACCTTCTCGCGGATCAAGCGCAGCAGGCTGAGTTGACGAATCGGCGAGAGCGCCGCCTCAGGCTCGTCGAGCAGGTAGAGGCCGCCAGGGATGAAGCGGGCGTTGAAGAAGGTCAGGAAGCTCTCACCGTGGGATTTGGCATCCAGATCGCCGCCGTAGCGCTCGACGGTGGCGCGGAGCTGGCCCCTCTGTGGCCCTGTCGCGAGCGAGCGGGCGTAATCGCCCTTGTCCTTGAACTCGGCTTCTGTTTCATCAAGGTCCTTCTGCAGCGAAGCCCGCAGCGTGGCGAGACGACGGACGAAGCCGAAGTAGTCCTCGGCGCGCAGGAAGAAGCCTTTGCGCGTGCGCTTGCCCCAGGTCAGACGGATCTCGTTGCCGAGGCCGCGCACGTGCGCGAGGGTGCGATCGGTGGAGACGTCGTCGCTGCCGGCTACGATCATATTCGCGGCGTAGGCCACCGACTCCATCCAGGTCGACTTGCCCGAGCCGTTCTCACCCACCAGGAAGGTGACAGGCGTGGTCAACGCGATCGTAGAGCGGTCACGCACGAACGGCACGGACCAGGGGTAGGTATCGGCGGGCATGTCCTCGAGATCGGCCGGCACCGATACACGCTGCAACTGGATCATGGGGTGATTGTACGGGAAGGCAGGGCGTTTTCAATCCTGGACAGACCATGGCCGCGACCGGCGCGCGTGTTGTGGGTCAGAAGGGGCAACGTTTCGTGTGACTGCAACAAGCCACTCGCCCCATTCGCGGCCCACCCCCCGGGCGCTGTAGAATCAAGGCGTGTTCCTACGTAACGCCCGCTACCGCCGCATCATTCTCTTCTTCGCCGGACTGACTCTCAATATCATCTTTTGGGACATCATCCTGCGTCGCATCGGCCTCGAATTCATAGGGGTCCGCTCGCAGCCGGCTCGCTACCTGAGCTTCGCGCGCGCCTATCGACGCCTGGCCGTCGAGCTGGGCGGCGTGTTGATCAAGGTTGGCCAGTTCCTGAGTTCGCGCGTCGACGTGCTGCCTGAGTACATCACGGTCGAGCTCTCGGGCCTGCAGGACGAGGTGCCTGCCGCGCCGTTCGATGGCGTGCGGGCCGTGATCGAGGCCGAACTGGGCGCCGAGTGGCGCGGGCGGTTCACTGACTTCAATGAAGAGCCGTTGGCGGCCGCCTCCCTCGGACAGACCTATCGCGCGCGTTTGAGCGACGAACGGGCGGTCGTCGTCAAGGTCCAGCGGCCAGGCATCGAAGCGATCGTCGACGTGGACCTGGCTGCTCTGTCGACAGTAGCGTTGTGGCTCAACCGATACGACCCGATTCGCAAACGCGCCGACGTCCCCGCGCTGCTGCGCGAGTTCGCTTTGGTGTTGCGGCAGGAGCTTGATTACGTGCGCGAGGCCGCCAACGGCGTGCGCTTCGGTGAGTTGTTCGCCGACAACCCTGGCGTGCGGATCCCGCGCGTCTACCCTGAGCTTGGCACCACGCGGGTGCTCGTGCTCGAGGACGTCGGCTTCGTCAAGATCACGGACTACGACGAAATCACGGCGCTCGGCATCAACCGCGGTGACGTGGCTCAGCGCCTGTTCAAGACCTACCTCACGCAGATCTTCGAGTTTCGTTTCTTCCACGCCGATCCGCACCCCGGCAACCTGTTCGTCCAGCCGGCCGACGCCGATCACGCATGGCGCCTGGTGTTCATCGACTTCGGCATGGTCGGCGAGGTGACTCCGACGATCCGCCAGGCGATCCGCGAAGCCGTCATCGCCGTCGGCACGCGCGATCCGGCTCGCCTGATCCGGAGCTTCCAGACCGTGGATGCACTTCGCCCCGGCGCGGACCTCGAACGCATTGCGCAGGCGCAGCAGGCCGTCTTCGACCGCTACTGGGGCCGCAGCATGAGCGAACTGCGCGCCGTCGATCGCCGTGAGGTGCGCGAGTTCATGGGCCAGTTCCGCGACCTGCTCTTCGAGCTGCCCTTCCAGGTGCCCGAAAACCTGATCTATCTGGGCCGCACGGTCGCGATCCTTTCAGGGATGTGCACGGGGCTGGATCCGAACTTCAATCTGTTCGTCGAGATCACGCCGTTTGCCGAGAAACTCCTTGCCGAAGAGACTCAGGGTCGCAACCTCGAGTTCTGGATCAACGAAATCGTCGATCAACTTCGCAAACTCGCCGCCCTGCCGGCGCGCGTCGATAACGTGCTCGGCAAGTTCGAGCGCGGCGACCTGGCGGTGACTGTCAAGTACGGGGCGGATCAACGCGCGGCGCAGCAGGCCCTGCCGGCCGCGCTCGGTCGTCTGGCGAACAGCCTGGTGGCTGTCGCGCTCTTAGGGGGCGGAACGGTGCTCTACCTCAACGCCCAACCCACTCTCGGCATCGCCGGCTGGGTGCTGGCGTTGGGGGTATGGGTGTTTGGAGTGGCAAGAAAATAGAAGAGCGAGAGGCGAAGGGTGCCGTAGCGTCAGCGCTCCTCGCCCTTCGCCTCTCGCTCCTCGCCTTTACTTCTCTTCCATCCGCTTCAGCGCCCGATCGACCAACGACCGCGCGGCCAGGAGCATCTGGCGGCGGGCCTCGCGGCGGTTCTCGCGGAACCCGGGCGGCACGATGCTTTCGAAGGCCTTGCGGTTGGCCTCGGCCGCGGCCTTCAGATGCTCGCGGGTTTCTTCGGACATCCACTTGCTGCGGCGGGTGGGTTCGCTTTGTTCAGTCATGGCGATCTCCTCTGGGACGATAGCCTGAGTATAACGCCTGAAGATTAACACGTTCTGCATGTCGGGCGGGCGTATACTTCGCCCTTGCGTTGCAGCACCCCGTTCGGCGACACACGATCCGAACGGGTTTTTGAAGGGGGAGGGTTGTTGGATGCCTCGTCGTAGTCTGACCCAGCTTTATCGGGACGAATTCCGCGGATATAACGCTCAGAAGTTACAACAAGATGTGCTTGCCGGCCTGACGGTGGCCGCTGTGGCCTTGCCGCTGGCGCTGGCCTTTGGCGTCGCCTCAGGCGCGACAGCCGGCGCCGGCCTCGTGACGGCAGTGCTCTCGGGCCTCGTGATCGGCGTGCTCTCGGGCGCGCCTTACATGATCAGCGGCCCGACTGGGGCCATGAGCGCTGTGTTGATCGTGCTTGTTCAGAAGTACGGGCTCGACGGCATCTGGATCGCCGGCCTGCTCTCGGGCGTGTTACTGCTGGCCATCGGCCTGCTGCGCCTGGGGCGCTTCATCGCTTTCATCCCGGCCCCCGTCATCACGGGCTTCACGTCGGGCATCGCGCTGATCATCTTCATCGGCCAGATCGATAACCTGCTCGGCGTCAAGACGGCCGCCGCCGACTCGGCGCTGTTCAAGCTGTTCGGTTACTTCAGGGGCGGCTTTGTGCCCGACTGGCACACGATCGTGCTGGGAGGCATCGTGATCGCCACGATGCTGCTCTGGCCCAAGACGTGGAACGCGCGCTTTCCAGCGTCGCTGCTCGGCATCGTCCTGGCCACGGCGTTGAACGTCGTGCTGGCCTGGCCGGTGCCGCAGATCGGCGAGATCCCGCAGACGCTGCTCCTGGCCGACCGACTGAATCCGTTCACGCTGCCGTGGGCGCGCCTTCCCGAGTTCATCACGCCCGCGTTGACGATCACGGCGCTCGGTGCGATCGAGTCGTTGCTCTGCGGCGCCGTGGCCTCGAACATGACGGGCGTGCGCCTTCAGGCCAATCAGGAGCTCGTGGCTCAGGGCGTCGGCAACATGCTGATCCCGTTCTTCGGCGGCGTGCCCTCGACGGCGGCCATCGCGCGCACCAGCGTGGGCATCAAGTCCGGCGGCCAGACGCGTCTGGTGAGCGTCATCCACGCGATCGGTTTGCTGGCGTCGATGTTCCTGCTCTCGGGCGTGATGGCGCGGATCCCGATGGCGGCTCTGGCCGGCGTGCTGATGGTGACGGCCTACCGCATGAACGAGTGGGCCTCGATCCAGTTCATCGTGAGCAAGCGCTTCAAGACCGCGATCGCGGCCTTCCTGATCACGATGCTGGCCACCGTCGCGCTCGACCTGACCCAGGCGATCCTGATCGGCTCGTTCGTGGCCGGCGCTGTCTTCCTGAGCCAGATCGCCAACATCGACATCGACGTTCAGGAAGTCGATCCCGAGAAGCTACGCGCCCGGGGCATCGTCACAGAGGGCAAGTGTCAGCATGTGCGCGTCGCCTTCGTCACGGGGCCGGTGTTCTTCGCCGCGACCGGAAACTTCAACGAGGCCTTCGCAAAGCTCGACCAGACGCATGCCCTGATCCTGTCGATGCGCGGCGTGCCGCTGATCGACACGGCCGGGCTCGAGGCCATCGAGCGTCTGCATGAGCGGCTCGCCCATCGCGGTGGCACACTGATGTTCGCGGGCGTGCACGAGAACGTCCAGCACATGATGGACCGCGCCGGCCTGGTCGACGTCATCGGCCGCGAGAATTTCTTTTGGTCTTCGGATCAGGCGATCGTGGAGGCGGAGCGGCGCGGGTGCCCGTTCTGCGGGGGAATCTAACCACGAAGACGCGCAGGGCGCGACGGATCCAACGTTGGATCCGTCGCGCCCTGCGCGTCTTCGTGGGTCAATCTCAACTCTGGTTTTCGAGCTCTTTTTCCGCGCGCTTCTGTAGCTTGGCTCGCTCCTCAGCCTTGAGGATGCGCTTGCGGATCCTCAGGCTCTCGGGCGTGACCTCGAGCAGTTCGTCGTCGCCGAGATACTCGATGCACTCGTCGAGGCTCATGCGCCGGGCCGGCGTCAGGGCCTCGAGCACTTCGGCGCGCGCGGCGCGGACGTTGGTCAATTGCTTCTTGCGCGTGATGTTGTAGATCAGGTCCTCAGGCCGCACGTGCTGGCCGACGACCATGCCTTCATACACTTCGGTGCCAGGCTCGATAAAAAGGGCCGCCCGGTCTTCGGCGTTGCGGATCGCGTAGGCCGTGGCTGTGCCGCTCTCGATGTTGACCACGCTGCCGAGCTCGCGCTGTTCGAAGGTGCCGGCAAACGGCTGGTAGCCATGGAAGAGCGAGTGCATCTGGCCCGTGCCCTGGGTGGCCGTCAGGAACTGATACCTGAAGCCGAGCAGTCCGCGGGTCGGGGCAAGGTAGGTCAGGTAGACCGAGCCGTCGCCGCCCTGATGCATGTTCGTCATCTGCGCGCGGCGCCGGCCGAGCATCTCGATGACCGTGCCCATGTGGGCCTCGGCGACTTCGATGTGACACTCCTCGAACGGCTCGAGCATGTCGCCGTTCGGGCCCTTGATCATGATGACTTCTGGCCGGGAGACTTCGAGTTCGTAACCCTCGCGGCGCATGGTCTCGATCAACACCGCCAGGTGTAGCTCACCGCGGCCGCTGACCAGGAAGCGATCGGCCTGATCGGTGTCCTCGACGCGCAGCGACACGTTGTGGAGTAGCTCCTGGTTGAGCCGCTCGCGGATCTGGCGGGAGGTGACGTAGCGGCCCTCACGGCCACCGAGCGGCGAGGTGTTGACGCCGAAGGTCATGCGGACGGTCGGCGGCTCGACGCGGATGCCTGGCAGGGCATGCGGATCCTGGGGATCGGCCAGGGTGTCGCCGATGTGGATCTCGTCCATGCCGGCCATCGCGACGATGTCGCCGGCGCTGGCCGTGTCGACCTCAACCTTGCCCAGGCCCTGGAAGCCGAAGAGGTAAGTCAGCTTGAAGGTCTCGATCTGGCCGTGCTCATCGACGCGCGCCACCTGCTGGCCGCGGCGGAACTTACCGTTGAAGATTCGGCCGACCACCATCTGGCCCTTGTAGTCGTCGTAAGTCAGCGTGGTCACCAACATCTGCGAAGGCGCGTCGGGGTCGACTTTCGGCGCCGGGATGTGCTTGAGGATGGCCTCGAAGATCGGCTCATAGCTCGGCGAAAGGTCGACCGTCGGGCCGGCCTGCTGAGTCAACGCGTTGCAATAGATGATCGGGAAGTCGGCCTGGTCATCGCTCGCGCCGAGCTCGATGAACAGGTCGAAGGTCTTGTTGAGCGTGTCCTCGGGGATCGCGTCTTTGCGGTCGACCTTGTTGATAACGACGATCACCTTGTGCTTCATCTCGAGCGCCTTGCGCAGGACAAAGCGGGTCTGCGGCATCGGGCCCTCGGCAGCGTCGACCAGCAGCAGGACGCCGTCGACCAGGTTCATGACCCGCTCGACCTCGCCGCCGAAGTCGGCGTGCCCGGGGGTGTCGACGATGTTGACCTTGACGCCCTTGTAGACGAAGGCCGCGTTCTTGGCGAAGATAGTGATCCCGCGCTCGCGCTCGAGGTCGTTGCTGTCCATCACGCGCTCGGCCACCTGCTGGTTGTCGCGGAAGGTCCGCGCCTGGCGCAGCAGGCCGTCGACGAGCGTAGTCTTGCCGTGGTCGACGTGGGCGATGATGGCGATGTTACGAAGGTCAGTGCGTTCTTCAATCATGCGTGCAGTACCTGCGGCCCGGATGCGGGGCGAACCCATAAAAAAGCCCCCGGCCGAGCGTGCGGGCCGAGGGACATCGGCAAACCTGACGTACTTGGGTATTTTAGCACAGGCGTCCACTTGATCCACCGGCGATGGGCTGTGGGTGACGCAGATCGCCGAAGACTTCCGTGATATCCGCGGCTGTGTCTCCCCAAAAGAACCGCCCACGACCGATGTGGGGTCGGTCGTGGGCGGCGGCGGCAAACGTGGGTGAAGGCGAGTCAGCTGCGGCGCATGCCGATCCAGGCGCCAGGGCGCTTGACGTCGGCCTTGGCCTCGGCGGGCGTGTTCTCGGCGATGGCTGCCGCCTGAGCGCAGCGGTACCCGCAGGCCCGGAACTCGGTGTAGGAGAGCCGGAAGGCGTCCATCTTCGTGTACGCCCAGACGTTGGGCGTCTGCTGGCCGCAGTGGTGGCAGGGCAGCGCCACGCGGTCGGTGCGGATCAGGTCGAGTTGGTCGTTGGCCATCGGTCGTTCCTCATGCAGCTGAGTGGCTGCGGATGGCTTTTGGGATGGCAAGTTCTGTGCCAGGCTTCCCATTTGCCGTCTTTCGCCGTGTCTGCGTGACATAGTGCATGGCGTGTGCCGACCTGCAGCCGAGGAGTCTTAAATTTTTGGAGGTAAGAGATCGGGGGACTTCGGGGCACTCCCGATCTCTTCTTCCGAATCTACCGGTAGGGATACCCGCGCAAATCCGCCTGTTCCACCACGTCGCAGACCAACCGCCCGATGCGATCCAGGGTGCGCGGATCGATGAGGCTGAGATCATCGGCAGGGGTGTGATAGGCCAGATCCGCCTCGACGTTGCCCAGGGCCTGCAAGGCGCCGGCGCGCACGCCGCGTCGCAGAAACGGAGCATGATCGCCGCTGCGCAGACGGAAGGCCCGGCTGCCCACCGTCGGATCGCACTCGTGGATCAGGCCGTTCAACTCGGCATCCGTCTCGTAGGCGCGCAGCGCTCCATCTTGGGCGATCGTCACGACGGTGCGCCCCGCCCCGACCATGTCGAGGTTGAGCACCGCCAGCCGTTGCCCTGGCTCGAGCGCCGCCGCAAAGGCCTCGGCGCCATGCATGCCGGTCTCCTCGGCGCCCGTGAACAGGAAGCCGACGCGCAAGCGTGAGGGCGGCTCGGCCGCCACACGCTCGGCCAACGCCAGCGCCAGGCCGACGCCCGAACCGTTGTCGTTGGCGCCCGGCGCGAAGTCGCGCGGACCGCCGAGCTGGGAGCCGATCTCGAGCGCCATCCAGGTTGCGCCGACGATGATGCCCGCCGCACCGCCAAGCGACAGCACGAGCTCAGGCACGGGCAACCCGGCCAGCAGCAAGACCGCCAGCGCGGCCACCGCCCATGCCAACCGCAGGTTGACGAACATGATCTGTTGATGGAGCGCACGCAAGGCTGTCAGACCCAGCGCCGTGGCCGGGGCGCTGTCGACGTGCGCGCTGATGATCAGAGTCGGGGCGTTCGCGGGCGCTGACGTGTAGGCGATCACGTTCTGACTGGTCGCCGTGCGAGCGCGACGCCGATTGAGCACGCCGATGAGTTCGGGCAGGACGATGATGTAGACCAGGCTGGCGAAGGCCAGGCCCGGAACGGTGCGCAAGAACGCCGAGGCCGCCAGCAGGGCGAGTCCACCCAGCGCGAACCAGGGAACAAAGGCGGCGTGCGGCGCGAAGGGCACGGCCTGACGCGCCGGCGCATATCCCCACTGCTTGAGCTGCGCCTCAACGTAGTCGCTGGCGGCGCGCTCGGCAGCGCTGCCGGCCGGCCGTGGGCCGATCACGTCGACCAGATGCGCGATGTGCGCGCCAGCCTGTGGCGCCAGCGACGTCTCGGAGCGATGGCCCTGGATGGGCAGATACGGCTCGACCCTGGACTGCCGCGGTTCGGTTGTGGCGGTGCTCGTCGCGGCGTTCTGCGCGGATCGAAAGAGGAACATCAGCCCGCCGGTTTCTGGGCGCAGAGGAAGAAGCGCGGGATCGAATAGTGGAAGAGCGGGCTCTCGAAACGCGCGCCCTCGATGACGGCGATACCGCTCTCGGCGCACATCGCCCGCTGGCGCTCGTGTTCGTCGGCGCCCTGATTGACGATCACCAGCGCTCCGCCCGGCAGCAGGCTCGACCACGCGGCCGACAGCAACGACTGCGGGCGGAAGAGGCCGCGCGGCAGCCCCCAGGCCATGTGATCGCGTTCGAAAACAAAGGGGAAGAACAACGTCACCAGGTCGAAGGCCGCCGGTTGAGCGACGAAGGCTCGCGGCTCGTAGACGACGCGATCGGTCGGCAGACCCCGCATGTGCGCCTGGGCATAGTCCTGGCGCGAATGCAGATCGTTGTAGACGCGATAGGCGTCGGCTTCATAGCCGACGAGCGTCGGCGCCTGATGTTGGCGCCGCAGGAAGACGTAGAGCGCGTGGACGTAGAACCAGTCCGACGCGCCGATATCGGCGACGCGCGCCCAGCCAGCGCTCGGTGTCGTCGCCTTCGCAAGCGCGCGCTCGATCAAGGCCAGGTAGTACAGGTTCTCGCGGTAGTTGCGCGCCTGACTGTGTCGTGAGAAATGGGCGAGGTCGTAGGACTGATGCAGCCGTTGCGAGTCGGCCGCTGCTGCGGGGTTCTGGGCATAGACTTCGGCCTTCGATTCGTTGCGCCAGCGCAGACCGCCGCGGCTCCAGCGGAAAAGCTGGCGGAGCGGATAGTCGATGGCGTTGTGGAGCTGACCGAAGACCGTCATACCTTCGCATTGTAGGCAACCGAACGGCCGAAGGATCGAAAAGTCGTGTGAAATCCCGGCTCGATCCTCAAGTAACTGTGCGCCAGTTTGGCTGCCCGTGTGCAAGCACGACCTGTCAGGAGCTCCTGCCGCGGATGGCAACGAGTGGGGTCTGGAGCACCGGCCAGTCCGTCATCGCACCGGTCCCGTGCGTCAGCCTCAACCGTGGAATCTGCGCAATTCGCGGCGAAAGCCCTGACTGAAGACGGGTTCGTGCATAAACTGTTCCGCCAGGCCAGGCCAGGCCGGCCAGCGCCGCCGATATAATGCGATATCCGACGCGGGGCGGCCAACGCTGCTTCGCCTTTTGCTCCACCATCCATGTCCATGCGGCCTCTCATCGGCATCACCATCCATCCAGACAACGACCCTGACCGCGTCAACCTCGACCGGCTGATCGCCGGCATCGTGCAGGGCGTCGAGCGCGCGGGCGGCCTGCCGCTGCTGGTGCCGCTCGGCCTGAGCGAGGCGACGCTGCGCGACCTGGCGAGCCGGCTCGACGGTCTGCTGCTCTCCGGCGGCGGCGACGTCGCGCCCGAACGCTACGGCGTGGCCCCGCGCGCCGACGTGTTGGGCGGCGTCGACGCCGAGCGCGATCGCACCGAGCTCAAGCTGACCGGTTGGGCCGTCGACGAGCAACGCCCGCTCTTCGGGATCTGCCGAGGCGCGCAGCTGCTCAACGTGTCGCTCGGCGGCACCCTCTACCAGGACGTCAGCGAACATGTCGGCGCGATCCGGCACACCTATGGCGACGACGCCTTCACCCTCAGGCCGCACGCCGTGCAGGTGGCTGAAGAGTCGCGTCTGGCCCGCATCCTCGGCCGGCCGATTGTCGACGTCAACAGCCTGCACCATCAGGCCATCCGCGACGTCGCGCCAGCGCTGCGCGTCGTCGCACAGGCGACCGACGGCCTGGTCGAGGCCGTCGAGCTGGCCGGCGATCATTACGCGCTGGCCGTGCAGTGGCACCCCGAGACGTTGTTGGACCTGCCCGAACATCAGGCGTTGTTCGACGCCTTCGTGGCGGCGGCGCGTGATCGCCGCGCCTGACGATCCTCCGCTCGCCCCATAACGCGCCGCCCGGCGCGTTTGTGTTTGAGCGGATGAGCACTTGATGAAAGCTTGTACCCTGTCTCGACCACATCGCCCGCGAACGATAAGCTGATTGGTGCGTCGTCCCACGCACGGCGCTGGAGGATCCATGCAACTCAATGTCAACGGGGTAGACCTCGAGGCCGGTGAACTCGAGGGTCGCTTGCTCGTCTATGTGCTGCGCGATCAACTCGGCCTGACCGGCACCAAGTTCGGCTGCGGCGCCGGCTACTGCGGTTCCTGCACGGTCTGGATCGACGGCTCGCCGGTGCGCAGCTGTCAGAAGCCTGCGGTCGAAGCCGCCGGGCATGCCATCACGACGATCGAAGGTCTCGCGGCGACGACCGGCGGCGATGAGTTGCATCCCGTGCAATCGGCCTTCCTCGAGTTGCAGGTCCCGCAATGCGGGTGGTGCATGAGCGGGCAAATGATGACGGCCGCCGCCTTCCTGCGCGAGAACCCCGCGCCGACGAAGGCCGATGTCGAAGCCGCCCTGAACGAAAACCTCTGCCGGTGCGGCACCTACCACCGCCTCCGTCAGGCCGTGTTGCGCGCCGCCGACATCCAGCGCGCTCGTGCAGCTCGCGGGGTGACAGCATGACGACGCGCAAACCCGCGCGCAAACGGCTGACACGCCGCGGCGCCTTGATCCTCGGTGGTCTCGGCCTGGCGGGCGTCGCCGGTCTGTATGTCGGTTTCGACGTGCTGCGCCGCAACGCCCTCGACAATCTCTCGGCGGGTGGGCCACCCGGCCTCGGACCGAATGCGTGGTTGCAGATCACACCCGAGGGCCGCGTTCGATTGCTCATGCCCAAGGCCGAGATGGGCCAGGGCGTGCACACCGCCACCGCCCAGATCGTGGCAGAAGAACTCGGCGTGCCGCTCGCTCGTGTCGACGTCGACCTGGCCGACACCGACGTGCTGCCGGTCGATTCGTTCGGCACCGCCGGCTCGACCACCGTCATGACGATGTATCCCGAACTGCGTCGCGCCGCCGCGCAGGCCCGCCGCATGCTGTTGGATGAGGCAGCAAGCCGCCTCGGCGTCGCGGCCTCCGAGCTTGACGTGGTCGATGGCGAAATCCGACGCGCGGGCGCGGCCGTCGACCTGAGCCTGGCCGATCTGATCGGCGGCAGACAGATCGTCGAGCTCGCGAAAGACGAAGAGCCCGGCTATCGAGCTGTTGAGGATTACACGATCGTGGGCACGCCGGCGCCGCGCATCGATCTGCCTGCCAAGATCGTCGGCGCCGCGACTTACGGCTACGACGTCCGCGTCGAGGGTCTGGCCTACGGCAAGGTGCTGCGCCCACCTCGGCTGGGCGCGACCTTGAGCTCGGCGGATGTCAGCCGGGCGTCCGAGCTGCCAGGAGTCCTTCACGTCGTCAACAGCGAGGGCTTCGTCGGCGTCGTGGCGAAGACCCAGGAGGTCGCCAACCAGGCGCTCAGCTTGATTCAAGCGCAGTGGCGCGACCCGGCTCGGCTCGCGGCTCAAGACCAGATCGAGCCCGACGCGCTCCGGCCTGGCGGCCTCGGCGGCGATCTGATCGGCCCGACCGCCGGCGATGCGGAGGGCGCGCTCGGACGCGCGTCCACAATGCTCGAAGCCGAATACTTCACACCGGCCGCCGATCACGCCTCGTTGGAACCGCAGAACGGCACCGCGCACGTCAGACAGGTCGATGGTGCGTGGCGCGCGGACGTCTGGGCCTCCACCCAAAACCCGAACGGGTTGAAGAGCAGCGTCGCGCGGGCGCTTGGGCTCGATGCGACCGCCGTCGTCATTCATCCGCAATACATCGGGGGTGGCTTCGGCCTCAAGGCCATCAACGACGCGGCTGTCGAAGCAGCCAGGCTCTCGCGAGAGTCGGGCCTGCCCGTGCGCGTCAACTGGGATCGAGCCGAAGAATTTCAGCACGGCTTCAAGCGCCCGCCGACGGTCAACGTGCTCAGGGCCGGGCTGAGCGCCGACGGCGCCATCGCGGGCTGGACGCACGATCAGGCCAGCGGCCTTGTGATCACTGCGTTCTTCCCGGCTTTCGTGCGTCCGATCATCGGCCGCGACTTCGGCGCCACGCGCTCGCTCAACCCGATGACGTATTACGCCGTGGCGGACCATCGCACACGGGCGTGGATGCGCGACACGCCGATGCGCACCGGCTCCTGGCGCGGCCTCGGGCTGCTCCCGAACACTTTCGCGATCGAGTCGTTCATGGACGAACTCGCCGACGCGGCCAGCGTCGACCCGATCGAATTTCGGCTGCGGCACCTGCAGACGACCCGCCTCGGTCAGCGGATGCGCGGCGTGCTCGAAGCGGTGGCTCAGATGAGCGATTGGTCTTCACCACTGCCCACGGCCGACGCAGGTTGGGTGCGCGGCCACGGAGTCGCGTGCTGCGAGGATGGGGGCACCGTCGTCGCGCAGGTCGCGGAGGTGGTGGTCGAGCTTTCGAGCGGCACGGTGCGCGTCGAGCGGATCTCCTGCGCGCTCGACGCCGGCCTGATCATCAACCCCGACATCGCGACGGCTCAAATCGAGAGCGCGATCATGTGGGGCGTCGGTTCGGCGCTTATCGAGGAGACTCGGATCGAGAACGGCGCGATCCGAGCCGTGAACTTCAACGCCTATCCGCTCCTGCGCATCAGCCAGGCGCCGGAGGTGTCCGCGCGCCTCGTCGACAATCGCCGAGAGGGTCCCTACGGCATGGGTGAACCGCCGATCGGCCCGGTCGCTGCCGCGATCGCCAACGCCGTCTGGGCCGCGACCGGAGCTCGTCTGAGGCGTCTGCCCCTGACGCCCGAACGTGTGCGGGCAGCGTTGGCGTGAGTCGATCGATAAGCCGGAGAGGGCACGGAAGACGCTGATCTCGTCGCCTTCCATGGCTCACGCATCGACCTGGCACAGAACCTGCATAGAGTCGCGTGACCGTGTACAGGCGCGGTGCAACGGTTGGCGCACCACAACTCTCTCTCTCTAACGCCATCTGTACTCAGGCGCTGCTTGCCCTAGACTACGGTCATCTACCTCGACCAGCGGGAACTTGGCACCCCCCTCAGCCAACCTCGCTGGTCTTCCTTTTAACCACAAAGCACAGAGCCCGGTCAGTCGACCGGGCTCTGTGCTTTGTGGTGGCTAGCGCTGGACTCAACGTGTGGACCAGACCGCCATGTCGTCGAACGAGACCTTGAAGGCCGACGTGACGATCGGCCTCGCGTAGACGCCGAAGCGACCGGATGCGACCGTCGCGTCGCGAATGGTTGCGATCGTGACGCCGTTCGCCAGGAACTCAAATCGATCGCCGACTGCGCGCACCGCCAAAAGATTCGTAGCGCCAGCGCCGGTGTTGACGGCCGGATGAGGTTCGCCGGTCAGCAGCGATCGATAGCGCCCGTCTTGCAGCACCTGGATGCGCGCCCGTCCGTCGCATGAGACGCCAAACAGATAGAAGTTCGATTCGTCAGCGAGGCGCATCATCAGGCCGTAATGGTCTTCTGGCGCGCACCGATCGCCGACTGTCGCGCGCGCTTCGAAGAGCACGTCGCCGGCATCGGCCATGGTGCTGCTGTACGAGTAGCCGACGTTGCCGCGGCCCACCACGATGTTGAGCACGCCGTCTTCGATCTGACTCGAGATCTGGCCGAACTGGCGGATCACCCAGTTGTAGCGGGGCGGATCGAACGACTCGGCGGCCAGCAACGTGTCGGCGCCCGGCGGCGGCGTGAACAACGGCAGGGTCGGCGTGGCAGTCGGCGTCGAAGTCGGGGTGGCGGTCTGAGTCGGCGTGCGCGTGATGGTCGGCGTCGCCGTCGCGCGCGATGTCGGCGTCGCAGTGGGCGTGCGCGTCGCTGTGCGCGTGGGAGTGGCCGATGGCGTCGGCGAGATCGCGGGCGTCAGCGTCGCGGTGGGCGTGTCGGTCACGGCCGGCGTCGGCGAGAAGCGCGGGGCGAACGCCGTCAGCGCTGCGGCCTCGGTGGACGTCGCAAACGTGTCAGCGTCCGGCGTGGCCGTGTCGGGTTCGCCTGTCTGCGTGAGCGCGTCTGCGTTCGCCGTGGCATCGAGGGTGGCATCGGATGTCGGCGGAGCCTCGGTGGTCGGCACAGGGCCGAGCGTCTCGCCGCTGGCCAGTGTGGGTTCGTTGAGGCCGCTGAGCGCTCGAGTCGCCGTGGGCGTGAATGGGGCGGCCGTCGGCTTGGGCGACAGCCACCAGGCCACGCCAAAACCGAGCGGCACCAGGATCAGCAGGGCCACAATCGAGTAGAACGCGATCAGTGTCAGGCGCAACCGGGTTTTGCGAGGCAACGCGCGCATCCGGCGGATGACCCGGCTGTGATCGCCATACGGATCGTTCCAGGCGGATTGGCCCGGGGTGGGCGCGTCTTTGCGGTTCGATTCCGGTCGAACGAGCGGTTGGATGGCGTCCTGCCGAAGTTCAGGCGGCTGCGATGCGGGCTGGATGAAGCCCCGGGCTGCCGGCCGCGAAACTGTGACGTGCGGCAGGATTCCGGCGATCAGTTCGGCCGAAAGCCCGGGGACATGGTTCAGGTCGAGCAGACCGCGATAGGGCCGGGCTGCCACCAGACGCATGGCGACCTCACGATCGACACCAGGCAATTGGTCGAGCTCGTCGATGGACGCGCTGTTGAGGTCAATGAGGTGGGAACCGGTGGACACGGGTAAGACGGCCAGGCGCTCGGCAGCCGGTATCGGCGCAAAGCGCTACCAGGCGGCCAGACCGTCAACCATTATACCCACACGGTCCGAGCGTCCGACTGATTAGGATGTAACCAGACCCTAACTCTATTGGGCTGGTCAATGTGGAGGCTGTGTATCGCCTTCGGTAGGCGTCGGGCCCATGAAGGCCACGACACTGAGAGCCACGAACAGGCCCACCACCAGGACGATACTCAAGCCAGCGAGAAGCCAAAGCATCGTTCTCCTCCTGAACGACCCCGGCAGTCTAACGGCGTGCGATCAGTATGGCGTCATCGCAACGCGATCACAACCACCCATAAGTCCCTCAAACGTTCCAAGTTTTTTCGGATGGGGTTATACCACTCACAATTGAGTTTGTATCACTACAGTATGCGGGGGGATTCCCCCTTCGCGCTCAACTTCACAAACGCAGAGCGACCCTCAAATGCATCAACGACAGTTGTAAACGATTTCGATGAACAGCGCCAGTGACGATCGCTCTATTTCGCGCAGCATGGTCCTCTCAACTCGCTGCAGCGAAGAGTTGGCGTAGATGTTCGCGGAGGTGAGCCAGGTAGTCTTTGACAAGATAAAGCAATGTCGTGGGCTGGTCGGCGGGCACCGGTCGCCACGCGATCTTGTCGAGGGAGTGCGAAGCCCGCTGACGGGTGAGCACATCATCGGGGATGTGTTCGATCACATGCGCGAGATGCAGGTTATAGGCGCGCCACAGGTTGATCAGGTCCATCCAGGCGACTTCGTCGTAGCGCTGAACACGGATCCATCCTTCCTGGTCGTATCCGTCGAACATCAGGTCATCGCTGAACTGCGCACGCACGAAGCGCTGATGGTTGTTGACCGCCGAGTCGATGAGATGGCCGAGCACCAGCCTGGCCGACCATTCGCCTTCGGCGCGCACTTTTTGACTTGTCTCGTCGGAGATCGTCGCGAGTCGCGCAGCCGTGTTCTCCACCACCAAGCGCAGTTCGGCGCCAGGATTATTCGCCATCGATCCTCCCGAAGCACGTGTCGTCAGTTGGTGCACCCCATCGCGATATATGGTAGCATCTCCCCCACGCGGGTGTCGCCAAGTGGTAAGGCGTCAGCCTTCCAAGCTGATATTCGTGGGTTCGAATCCCATCACCCGCTCAAACCATTGCTGATTGCTGATTGGCTTTTCTTCCAATCAGCAATCAGCAATTTTCGTTTACGGGGTTGGTGTATCGACCGCCACGCTCGGGTCCGGTGTCGGGGTGGCGACGAGATCGGCGGGGACGCCCACTGAGGACTCCCAGGGATAGCGGGCGTAATTGAGGCCGAAGTAGGCCTCGATGATTCGCCGCGCGATCGGGGCCGCGAAGTCGGAGCCCTGGCCCTGGTTCTGAACGACCACGGCGAAGGCGATGTCGGGTCTGTCGCTGCGGCCGGCGTAGGTGAAGCCCGTGAACCAGGCATCCGGCTCCTGGATGCCGCTGACGCCGGGGTCCTCGGCCGTGCCGGTCTTGCCGGCCACAGGGATCGAGAAGTTGCGGAAGCGGTTGCGGGCCGTGCCGATCGGTTCCTTCGTGACGTTCTTCATGCCGGTCTGAATCGCGGCCAGTTGCTCGGCGGTGAGCGGGAGCGTGCCCTGCGCGATCGGCGCGAAGCTGAACGTCGGCAAACCGTCGTCTCCGGCCACACTGAGCACGAGCTGCGGCTGATACAACGTGCCACCGTTCGCCACGGCCGCCGCCATCCGCGCGATCTGCAGCGGCGTGACGAGCACGTCACCCTGGCCGATCGCCATGTTGACGTCGTCGAACGCCGTCCAGGCTTCGCCGCGCGTGCGCTGCTTCCACTCAGGGTCGGGGATCTGGCCCGGAGTCTCGTCGACCTGGCCGATGCCCGTGAGGGCGCCTAAGCCAAAAGCGCGCGCCGTCTTGCCCAGCCATTCAGGATCCTTGTTGTGGACGTTGAGGCCGACGTGCCAGAACCACGGATTACAGGAACCCGACAGGCCCTGCACCAGCGTGATCTCACCGTGCCCACCTTCGAGCCAGTCGGGCCGCGGGAAGTTGTCCAGCTCCGTCCACGTGCCTGTGCAATCGTAGACGCTGTCCGGGGTGAACAACCCTGAGGTCAGGCCGGCCGCCATGGTCACGATCTTGAAGATCGAGCCAGCGGGATAAGAAGACTGAGAGGCGTGATTAATCGCCGGCCGACGTTCGTCGCTCAGGATGGCGCCGGCCGAGTCGGCGTTGCGGTTGCCAGGGTCGAACAGGTTGGGGCTGAACGTCGGCGCTGAAGCCATCGCCAGAACCTGTCCGTTGCTCAGGTCGATCACGACCGCCGCCGCTGAAAAGTCGCCGAGCGCGAATTGCACCGCCTCCTGCAGGTCGAGGTCGACGGTCGAGGTGAGGGTCTGCGAGGGCTGCACGTCGGTCTGCGCGATCATGCGCAGGAACTGGTTGTTCGCGTCGCGCAGCTGAAGTTGGCCGGCCGACTTGCCGGCCAGGTAGCTCTCGCCCCAGGCTTCCAGCCCGGCCGAACCGATTCGCTCGGTGCCGAAGTAGCCCTTCTCGCGATAAGCCTGCACGTCTTCGGCCTGGATGTAGGTGGTATAGCCCGTGACGTGAGCGGCAGCGCCGTCTCCATAATAGAAGCGTCCGTCATAGGGGAAGAGATAGACGCCTGGGATGTTGAAGAGGTAACCGTAGCGACTGTCGACCACGCTGGCCGGCGCCTCGCCGATCGACAGGTACTGCTCGGGCACAGCATTGGCCAGTCGCGCATTGAGCACGTCGACCGAGATCCCGAACAGCCGCGCCACGCCGCCGACGCCGGCGCTGTCCGTCTCGAGTTCGCCCGGCACAAACCCGACGGCGTAGGCCGAGATGTTCTCGACCATCGGCGTGCCGTTGCGATCGAGGATGGGGCCTCGGTCCGGCGTCAGCACAACCATCAACAACTGTTGGCCGTTGACGAGGTCCGGCCAGACCACCGCCGGGCTGTAGATGATGTGCCAGGCGCCGGCGTCTTGCCGCAACGGAATGCTGACGGTCGTGTTGAGCTCGCCAACGAGGGCTGTCGTGTACTTGAGATCGACGGTGGCCGTCGCTGTAGCGCCGTCCACATTCATGGCGCTGACATGGGTGCCGATCGTTGTCGCCGTGAGGGTGTCACCCAGCAGCTTGCCAAGCGCCTGCTGAAAGGCTTCGGCCGACTCGCCGAGGCTGTCGGGCGTGACCAACTGAGCGAGCCGGGCGAAATCCTGAGCCGAGTAGGCTTCGAGGTAGGCCGCCAGCGCCAGATCGGGCGTCGACAGTTCAGCCGGCGTCGCTGTGGGCGCCGGCACAGTCGGCGTCGAGATGACGGGCGCGGGCAGGGTGTTGGCCGGAGCCGTCCCGGTGGTTGGGCCCGAACACGCCGTCGTGAGCGTCGCGATCGTCAGGCCGAAACGCACGAATCGCCTAAATGAGGGTGACAAAAACATCCTGGCTCGCTGAGCCGCCGGGAGCGCGGCGACGAAAAAAGATCATACCACGCGGCCTCTGGTCAACCTTCGCGCCGGCCGTCTGGATGAACACGAGCGAGTGGTCAGTCGGAGTTTCCGGCCGCGGATGACGCGAACTGATTGCCTGGCACGCAGGGTTTGGGCCGGCTGCACCCGCAGACCGTCGAAGCAACCGAGCGGCAACCGACTTCTCGCCTGCGCCAACGATCGCCGGACTCTTGCCATGGTACATTCAGGGCGCGTGGAAATCCCGCTCAGGCGAGCCCTTGTGAGGTGCGAGGCAACGAGCACGGGGCGGCTCGTAGGGCGCAGGTTCTGATCGGGAAAATGACCATGTTACAATGCGGCCCATACTGGTCTCTAACCTCTGAGTTGGAGCAGGTGGACCATGTTGAAAGTCAACCACCGACGCTCTGATTCGCGGCCTGCCACGTCATGCATCACATCCTGGTTGTTGAAGACAATTACGACATCCTCGCGGTGATGCGCGATCTGCTCGAGGGCGATGGCTATCGCGTGACCCAGGCGAACAACGGCCAGGAAGGCCTTACGGCGTTCGCCCGAGAAGTCCCCGATCTCATCATCTCAGATCTGATGATGCCGCGCCTGGATGGTTTCGGCCTGCTCGAGGCCGTCCGGGCGCAGGCGCATGGCGCGGCTGTTCCCTTTTTATTCCTCAGTGCGCGCACCGACGCGGCCATGACCACCCGAGCGCGCAGCCTGGGCGCCGACGATTACTTGTTCAAGCCGTTCGCGCCTGAAGACCTCCTCATCGCGGTGCGTGCGAAGTTGGACCGGCGGCGCACCCTGCAGATGTTCGACACGCGTTCCGCGCACCTCCAGACTGTGACGATGCTGGCCAACACGATCGAGGCCCGCGAGAGTTACACGCGCGGCCACGTCGATCGCGTGCAGAAGTACGCTCTGGCTCTGGCGACGGCTCTGAACTGGAGCGCCGAGGCCCTGGCCATCTGCGAGTTTGGCGCGATCCTGCACGACATCGGCAAAATCCAGGTGCCGCGTCGCATCCTCAACAAGCGACGCGCGTTGACTCACAGCGAGTGGATCCTGCTGCGACGACACCCCGAGCTCGGCGCGCGCATGCTGCAGGGCATCGACCACCTCCACGACGCGATCCCGTATGTGCTCTGCCACCATGAACGATGGGACGGGCGCGGCTATCCTGCGCGGCTGATCGGGCGCACCGTGCCGCGCGAGGGGCGGCTGCTGGCGATCGTCGACTCGTTCGATGCGATGACGAGCGACCGGCCCTACCGGCGTTCGCTAGGCCTCGAACGAGCCTTGGCCGAGATCCAGCGCATGGCGAACTCGCAGTTCGACCCCGCCATGGTCGAAGCCTTCATGGGCCTCGACTTCGCCGCCCTGGGCGTCTCCTGAGCAACCCGGTCCGCCTCATCAACTTCCTCGATCGCCGGCGTAATACAATTCCGACATGATCCCGTTGCAGGTACGCGAGCTGGGTGAGGTGCCGTATCTCGAGGCCTGGGAGCTCCAGAAGGGGCTTGCCGCCGAGCGCGCGGCGGACCGCATCCCCGATACGTTGTTGCTGCTCGAGCACCCGCACACCTATACCTTCGGACGCAGCGGTCAGCGCTCCAATCTGCTGTGGAGCGAAGCCGAGTGCGCGGCCCGCGGGATCGCGCTTCACTGGGTCGATCGCGGCGGCGACATCACCTATCACGGGCCGGGCCAGATCGTCGGCTACCCGATCCTCAAACTCGGCACGCCGGATGCCGCAAACGGCCGGTTGCCGCACACCGATTACGTCGGCTACATGCGCAGCCTCGAGGAGATGCTGATTCGGGTGTTGTTGCGCCATGGGATCGTGGCGGGCCAACTCAGTGGGATCACGGGCGTCTTCGTGCAGCCCGACGTCGCCTCGCGCTGCCCGCACTGCCCGCCGTCGGCTCGGCTCTCACCCTCGAAGATCGCCCAGATCGGTGTCAAGGTGGATGCGCGAGGTGTATCGCAGCATGGCTTCGCGCTCAACGCCGCCCCCGACATGACGTACTTCGAAGGGATCATCGGCTGCGGGTTGCGCGACCATGCACCGATTTCGATGGCCGATCTGCTGCCTGAGCCGCCAGGTCTGGAGGCAGTGCGGGGCACCATCGTCGAGGAGTTCGCTCGCATCATGGAGCGGGCCATCGTCACGTGATCGGTCGGCTTGTTTGTTGAATGTTTACGCGCTTTTCACGCCCTTGAAAGAGGGTGGTCGTCGACAATAAGCTCGCTATGTTATTTACGTGGCTTTTGTGGCTCCAGGCGTTCGTCGGAGTGGCGACATTGGGGCTGGCCCTTTATGTCTGGCGCCATCGCCAGGTGCCTGGCGGCGGGCCGATGGCGGCCGTGCTGGCGGTCAGCGGGATGTGGTCGCTGGCGTACGCCACCCAATTGTTGAACAGCGACCTCGCCGCCAAGATCCTGGCCTTCAAGGTGTACTTCACCATGGTGCCGCTTGTGCCCGTGACCTGGTTGCTGCTCGGCATCGAGCTTCGGCAACGGGCGCGCTGGGTCACGTTCTGGCGTGTCGCGGCGCTGTCGATCGTGCCGGCCATGACGATCGCGCTGACCCTCACCGTCGAGAGCCACGATTGGCTGTTCCCGAACCTGCACGTGACGGCGGCGCCGCCGCTCATGCTCCTCGACAGCGGCGTCGGACCCTGGTTCTGGCTCCATACGGTCTATTCGTATGTGCTGATCCTCGTTGGCACCGTATTGATCGTGCCGCGTCTGTTGAACGAGCGGGGCCTGTATCGTTGGCAGTCGCTGTTGCTGACGCTTGCCCCAGCGATCCCTCTGGGTGTGAACTTCTTGTACCTCGTGGGGTGGCCGTCCGAGCCGCGCATCGATTTGACGTCGTTGGGATTCAGTGCATCGGCTCTATTGATCGCCTGGGCGATCTTCCGTTATCGCCTGCTTGATCTGACCCCCATTGCGCATCGAACGGTCGTGGACGGGCTCGGCGATGAAGTGCTGGTGTTCAACGCCAACGACGAGTTGGTCGAACTCAACCCCGCAGCGCGTGCTCGCTTTCCCTTGGCGGCGATGGGCGCACCGGCTCAGGCCGTCTTGAGCGGCTGGCCGGCGCTGCAGCGGCTGGTCACGCTTGACGATGCGCAGCAGTTGGATCTTGAGTTCGTCGACACAACGGGTGAAAGCGCCTGGCTTGAAGCCCGGGTGCATGACCTGATGTCAGAGCCTGCTCGCCGCGCCGGCTATCTGCTTGTGTTGCGTGACATCACGCCGCGTAAGCGGGCCGAGGCCGCCATCGCCCTGGCGCGCGACCGTGCGGTGGAGGCCAGCGAGCTCAAGAGCCAGATCCTGGCCAAGGTCAGCCACGAACTACGCACGCCGATCGGGGCGTTGATGGGCTACGCCGAATTGATGCAGGCCGGAGCGTATGGGCCGATCTCTGATCAGCAAAGGACGGCCGCCGAGCGCATGATCCAGAACAGCAAGGCCCTCGGTCGGCTCGTGGGCGAACTCCTCGATCAGGCCCAGCTCGACAGCGGCAAGCTGCGATTGGCGCCGCGACCCTCTTCGATCGCAGCGCTTGTGGACGGGGTGCGCGATGCCATGATCCCGCTGGCCCGCGCCAAATCGCTGGCGCTCGACTTCGAAGTTGATGCGGATGTGCCGTCGCATCTCGAGATCGACCCGGATCGCGTCCAGCAGGTGGTGATGAACCTGATCCACAACGCGATCAAGTTCACGGACAGTGGCTCTGTGTCGGTGCGCCTCGCCCTCGATGGCGAGACGCGCTGGCAGGTGAGCGTCGCCGACACAGGGTGCGGATTGTCGGCCGATGCGCAGAACCGGATCTTCGATCCCTTCTGGCAGGCGGACAGCACGCTCACACGCGTCCATGGTGGCTACGGCCTCGGCCTGACGATTGTGCGTCAGCTTGTGGAACTGATGGGCGGGCGTATCTCCGTCGTGAGCGATCTCGGCTCCGGTTCCGTCTTCACGATCAGCCTCCCAAAGATCCCTCCTGAACCCGTGGCTTGAGCCGGTTGTTCACACGTTGTCGGCGCGCCTCATCCAAAACCAGCCCGAGCGCCACGTTTCGTCGCCCACCGTGGTCGTCCCCAACTCAAGTCGTTCGATCAGAAAGTGTCGCGCAAACAGGCCGTCGAGCCTGGCCTGAGTGATCCAGCGCTGCTGATCGGGCTCGGCGCCGTCGCCGAGATGCGCGAAGAGCAAAAAGAGGCCGCCGGGCCGGCAAAGCCGCGCCACATGCGCGGCATAGCGGCCGCAGACCGACTCTTGCTGCGAATGCAGGCAGCCCACGTCGAGGATGAAGTCGTACGGCCCGCTCAGAAAATCGAGTTTCGAGACGTCGGCGTGATGGAGCGTCACTCGCTCGGTGAGACCGGCGGCTTCGATTCGGGCGCGCGCGCCCTCGATGGCCTCCGGCACGAAATCGACGCCCTCGCAGGTCCAGCCCAGGCTCCCCAGGTGGAGACAGGCGCGACCGTAACCGCATCCCAGATCCAACATGCGGCCGGGCTTCTGGCTGGCGGCATAGGCCAGCACCTCAGGCGGCGGGAGCGCATGATCCCACGGCACATTCTGTTCGAGATAGCGTTGCCGGATGCGGTCGTACAGGGGCTCGGGCGGCGTGTTCATCACCCGCATCATAACAAGAACGGCGTTGAGATGATGGGCCGAGCAAGCGAAGAGCAGGCGCACGGACGCCGCGTTCAGCCAATGGCCCAGCATCAGTTGTTCTCATATGTCAGGATTGACGTAGTCAGATGGTGAGGCTAGCATGGCGACATGCTCGACATGATCCTGCTCGGCTACCTCGCCGACAAACCTCGCAGCGGCTACGATTTGAAGCTCCTGATCGAAACAGATGGCGCACATTTCTGGCATGCGCATCACAGCCAGATCTACACGACGCTGCGGCGGCTCGAGCGGCGCGGCTACATCCATTCGGCGACACAGGCCGGGCGCGGAGTGCAGGAGCGCCGTGTGTACAGACTCCTGGCGCTTGGGCGCGACGCGTTGGCGTTGTGGCGTGAAGGCCCGCTGCCGCCGCTCTACGCCTCGAAAGACCCGTTGCTGGCCCGACTCTATTTCGGCGGCGGCAGACCGGCGCGCGATCTGTTGCCCGAATTGCGTCGCCAACGCGACGTTCGGCGGACGCGCCTGGCGGCGCTCAAGCGAGGAGAGGCTGAAGCCGCTCGCAGCGATCCCGCCGGGCTTCGAGCGCTGACGCGCGAATACGCGCGTTCCAACGAGGCTCTGGCGGTTCGCTGGCTCGACGGCGTCATCGCCAGGCTCGAGCAAAGTGACCGGCGAGGCTGAACGTGGTAAACCAAAGCCGGCCGCCCATCGGGGCGGCCGGCTTTGGTTTGCTAGACCAAGTCTTGTTCGTCAGGGCGTTGTGAGGAAGACCAGGGCGCCGTCGGGGCCGGTCAACGTCAGTTGATTGCCTTCGATCGCGTACGAGGTCGCAGCCTGAAGACGTGAGAGGTAAAGCATCTCCTGATCGTTGGCTGGCTGATCGGCGCACGCCATTTTGGTCGACGCGATCGCCTGGACGGTCAGGGCCGACTCGTCGCCCGACCAGCCGGCGTTGTAGCTGTTGCAACCGGCATTGCCGTTCAACGAGTCGCTGGTGAAGGTCAGGGTCACCGTGGTGCCTGCGACCGTCGACTGAGCCAGTTCGCCGCTGGTGATGGTTTCGAGTTTCCACATAGGGCCGATCAGGCTGGCCGGTTCGGGCTCAGCCTGGCGCGTGTAGCGCAACTCGCCTTCGGGGTAAGCGATCGTGAGCGCGTCCTCGGTCTGAGTCAACGACGTCGCTGATTGCAGGGCCTTCCCGATGGCCGACTCCTGCGTCATGATCGGCGCGTCGCAGGCCATCTCGGTCTGGATGAGATCGCCGACTTTGAAATCCGCGCCGTTCAGCGTGTACTCGCCGCCCAGGCCGTTGCAGCCTGTCGTATGGCCGAGTTGACCTTCACGGTCGAATGAGAGGATGGGCTCAGTCTCCGCGAGCGGGGTCTGAGGGGCGGCCGGATCGCCGTATTGGGTCAACAGCCAGCGCGTTCCGGTCAGATTGGGCGTGTCAACAGGTCCCGGCCCACCGGGCGCGCCGGTTGTGGGAGGCTCCATGGGCGTACAGGCCGCCAGCACAATGGACACGAAAGTGAGGGTGATAGTCAGGTAACGCATGGGGAGGGGACGCGCCGAGACGAGCTGCGGTTCCCGTCGGTCGAAAAACCAGAGATCGGGAGTGTCCCGATGTGTCCCGATGTCCACCGCACATCGGGACACTCCGGGACACTCCCGATCTCTTTTCACGCCACAGCTTCGTCGATGCGCGTCATCACGTCAGGCGTCAGCTTCGGCAGCACTTCGAGCGCCTTGAAGTTGTCGTGCACCTGCTCGACGCGGCTCGCGCCGGTGATGACGGTGCTGACGTTCGGGTTCTTGGCGCACCAGGCCAACGCCAGATGTCCCATCGAGACGCCCAGGTCCTTGGCGATGACGTCCAGCTTGCGCGCCTTGTCGACACGCGCTGGCGAAACCTGCTCCTTGAGCCATTCGTAGCCCGGAAGGTTGGCGCGGCTGTCGGCCGGGATGCCGTTGTTGTACTTGCCGGTCAGCAGGCCCGAGGCCAGCGGGCTCCAGATCGTGGTTCCCAGGCCGATCTCGCTGTACAGACGTGCGTACTCCTTCTCGACGCGGTCGCGTGAGATCAGGTTGTACTGCGGCTGCTCCATCTGCGGCTTGTGCCAGCCGTAACGATCCGCGATGTGCCAGGCCTCGCGGATCTGCTCGGCACTCCACTCGCTCGTGCCCCAGTACAGGGCCTTGCCCCGTTCGACGATGTCGTGCATGGCGTGCACGGTCTCTTCGATCGGCGTGTTCGGGTCCGCGCGGTGGCAGAACAGCAGGTCGACGAAGTCGAGATCGAGGCGCTTCAGCGAACCGTCGATGGCCTGCATCAGGTACTTGCGGTTGAGCGTGTTCTTCATGTTGGGCCTGTCATTCAGGCCCCAGAACAGCTTGGTCGAGATCACATATGAGTCGCGCGACCAGCCGAGCTTCTTGATGACCCGCCCCATGATGCTCTCGGACTCGCCCATGGCGTAGGACTCGGCATTGTCGAAGAAGTTGCAGCCGGCCTCATATGCGGCTTGCATGCAGGCAGCGGCCGTGTCGTCCCCGAGTTGATTCTTGAACGACACCCACGAGCCGAAAGACAGCAGGCTGACCTTCAGGCCGGCCGAGCCCAAACGACGGTATTCCATGTCTCCTCCAAAAGAACGCGCCGAGGTCATCGGCGCGCAGGGTTGACGGCGAACGTTGTCGAGAGAGGATAGCGCACCGCGCTGCCGCCGACAACCCTATGTCGGGCCTTTGTCACTCGTCAGTCTTTGAGCGGCCGCTCACAAAACCTTTCCGCTCGAAAGCCGCGCCTGGGTACTCGTAAATGCCTCGGCCGGTCTTGCGGCCGAGCCGTCCCTGCTCGACAAAAGGCTTGAGGAAGGCCGCATTCTTGTGGAGCTGTCGGTCTATCATCAGGTGCTTGGCCCAGTAGTCCGTGATGCTGTAGACGGTGTCGAGGCCGATCAGATCCATGATCCCGAACGGCCCGATGCCGGTCTTCATCACTCCCATCCAGGCGCGGTCGACGTCTTCAGGCGTGGCGACACCGTTGGCGGCCAGGGTCAGCGCCTCGCGATTGAGGGCGGAGAGCATGGCGTTGAAGACGTAGCCGCCCGACTCTTTCGCGAGCACGATCGGGGTCTGGCCGATGCGTTCGGCGAAGGCCCGCATCGTTTCGACGACCTCGGGCGATGTGCCGGCATGTCCCATCACGTCGACGACATTGGAGGCCCAGACCGGGGTGTGAAAGTGGAACGCCACAAGTTGCCCCGGCCGCCCCGTGACCCTGGCGAACTGCGACGGCACGAGCGTCGATGTGTTCGTGGCGAAGATCGTGTGCGCCGGGCAGAGCTTGTGGAGCCTGGCGAAGACCTCGCCCTTCAATTTGGGGTCTTCGGGCACCGACTCGCTGACAAGGTCGACATCTCGCGCAGCCTCATTCAGGTCGGCGACGAAGCTCATGCGCGGAATCCCGCCGCTCAGTCGCGCATGATCCCATGCCCCGGCCGCTTCGATGTCGCTGGCATATGCCTTCACCCGCTCCGGCGCTTTGGCCAGGGCCTCGGCGCTGGCGTCGTGCACGACGACATCGCAGCCGTGGGCCGCGCACTGGAAGCCGATCTGTAAGCCCATCGTGCCAGCGCCGACGATTAACACCCGCTGAATCTTTTGCATGGTCCCCCCTGAAAGCCTCAGTATGCCTCAAGCGGCGCTCCTTGTGCGCCAGCGTTGTGCGGAGTCAGGCAGCCCGCAACGTATTCCAGCGCGACACAAATCGCAGACGCGTTAAAGGCGACGATTGGCGTACAATTTCCGCATGCCCATCACCGAACCGACTCGTGACCGATTGATCCGCCCGGACGACATCGAAACGACCCCGCGCCCCATGCGCCGGCCGGAATGGATCCGCGTCCGCGCGCCCGCCGGCGAGAACTACGACCGGCTGCAGCATCTGATGCGCTCGAAATCGCTCAACACGGTGTGCGAGGAGGCGATGTGCCCCAACATAGGCGAGTGCTGGGGCGCGGGCACCGGCACATTCCTGATGATGGGCAATATCTGCACACGCAGTTGCGCGTTCTGCGACGTCAAACACGGTCGGCCTGAGGCGCTCGATTTCGGCGAGCCAGAGCGTGTCGCTCAGGCCGTACACGCCATGAACCTGCGTCATGCCGTGATCACGAGCGTCAATCGCGATGAGCGCAAAGACGGCGGCGCCCCGATCTTCGCCATGGTCATCCGCCGCATCCGTGAGCTCCAGCCAGGTTGTTCGATCGAGGTGCTGATCCCCGATTTCAAGGGCTCGCGCGAGGCGCTCAAGATCGTCATGGATGCCCGGCCCGAAATCCTCAACCACAACGTCGAGACAGTGCCCAGGCTCTTCAAGAAGGTGCAGCCGCAGGACAACTACGCCTGGACCGAGGCCACCCTGCGCAACGCCAAGGAACTCGATCCCGATGTGCTCACCAAGAGCGGCATCATGGTCGGCCTGGGCGAGACGATGGACGAGGTCAAGACCACTGTGGCGGATCTGCGCAAGTGGGGCGTCGACATCCTCACGCTGGGCCAGTACCTGCAGCCCTCGCGCAAACATCTGCCGATCGAGCGCTACTACACGCCTGAGGAGTTCGCCGAGCTTCGCGAGTACGCGCTCGGCATTGGCTTCAAGTGGGCGGAATGTGGTCCCCTCGTGCGCAGTTCCTACCATGCCGATCAGCAGGTGCGCGCGCTGAGCCCGGTGTATCGGAAGCTCTACGAAGAGAATCAGTAGATGAAGGACGGAGGGCGAAGGTTGTGCAAGACAACCTTCGCCCTCCGTCCTTCGTCTGTATTACTTGCGGATCAGATTCAGCGTCGACACGCCAGTGTCGACGTTGATCGTTAAGGTCGGGCCGTCGCCGGCGGCGGTGTAAGTCGAGCCGCTGGTCGACCACTCGCCAGTGGTCGTCACGGACGAGACGGCCGAGTCGCTGGTGATGATGGCGTGAGTGCCCGCTGGCACGATCAGCGTCAGCGTGCTGACGCCCGACGTAACGTCGACCGTGGCATCGCGCTGGAGTTCGCCGGCGAAGTCGAGCGTGTAGGCGCCCGCGCCGCCGTCGAACGACATCTTCTCGAAGTTGGCGTTTGCCAGGCCCGTCAGGGTCACCGTCGAGGCGCCGGTCTTGTAGACGAGCTCGGTCATCTCTTCGGGATTGGCTTCATCGAACCGGACGTTGGCGGTGGCTGCCCCGTCATTGATCTCCAACCGACGCAGCGGAACACCGCCAAGGTTGAAGTTGCCCTGGTACGCGCCAGCGTTGACCGTCAGCTCCATGGGCACGTCGCCGACCTTCAGTTCCCAGTCGTTCACCACGTTGCCACCAGGCCAGGACGAGATATTGCCATTGCCGTCACCGCCCTGCCGCACCGTCACGGTGCTGCCGGTGATCTCGACCGTCGGCTTCCACTCGGCGACGTTGTAGTCGACGGTGCCGCTGATCAGCGACTCGCTGCCCCCCGTTAACGCCAGTGTGCCAGCCCCCATGTTCAGGGTGACCACGGCCGAGTCAGCATCCGGCTTGGGGACGTCGATGGTTTCGGTCTGGGTCGGGCCGATTTGCGGGGTGGCCTGGTTCCCCATGTCGACGTTGACACTGCAGGCCAGCGTGGCCAGGCTCAGGGCTGTCAGCCCTGCAATCAAGCGGTTCATGATCTTTCCTCCTCGAAAACGTGCGATGAGCTAAAGACCAGTACGCGGGCAATCCGTGTGGGTTGCGCTTCCGTCGGAATGAGGCCTTGAGATATGGCCGCCGGATCGGGACCCCCTGATTCTGTGGGATAGTTTTTGTCGGACATCCGGAAGGGGTCCGCCGGAACAGTTTGGCGACCCGATCCGTCAGATAAGCCAGGCCCACACACTTAGCCAGGGCCCGACGGGGAAAGAATGATGGCAATGAAACACCACTTGATGCTCCTGGGTTTGGCCTCCGCGCTCTGTCTGAGCGCGTGCGCGCCGGCGACCCTTCCGGCACCGGCAGCCGTCTTCACCCAAATGCCGACCCCCACCGCGCAACCCGTCCCCACGGAGGGACCGAAAGATATGGCGACGCCCGACAACTCGGAGGGTGCCCCTCCTCAGGACAGCTCAGGCGACTCAAGCGGCAATCCGCCGTACACCCTCCTTGATGCAGCTCAGGTGGCGCCTCAGCCCGATGAGGCGGCGTTGGATCGCGGGCCCGTCTTCCTGGATGGGTCTGAGGTCGTGAGCCTCGAGGGTGTGGCGGCGGCGCAGTCGGCCCTGCACTTCACAGGCTCGCTTCCGGATCCATGCCACTCGCTGCGCGTCGATGTCGCCGCACCAGATGCTTCAAATGACATTCAGGTGGATGTCTACAGCGTGGTGCTGAATCCCGACATGATGTGCACGCAGGTGCTCGTGCCCTTCGAAGTCACGGTGCCTGTGTCCGACCTGGCGGCCGGCACCTATCGCATCCTGGTGAACGACCAGGAGGTCGGCTCCATCACAAAGTAAGTCGATCCGAGGTGTTCGACCACGCCGCTTCGGGCCCTGCGAGGCGGCGTGGTCGCATTAAGCGGCCGAAATCCACGACTGTATGTGCGCCTTAACGCGATCGGGGTGACGCGTCGAGAAGGCGATGTCGCGCACCAACCCTTGCTTGTGCCTCAACTCCAGGACGATCCGGGGATACTCCAGGAAGTTGAACATGGCTCTGTAGCGTCCCTTGAGAGGTGAGAAGTGGATGCCCGCGCCGCCGACGCGCCACAGCGATGTGTCGTCCAGGTAGCATCGGCCGACGTTGGTTGCCGCCACGCGCCAGGTGAAGACGCCGAAGCGCAGCGTCAACCCGGCCTTCGTCAACTGGAGGGTGAGTTCACGATAGTTGAGGGCGTAGAACGCAAAGAAAGCGGCTAACACCGCCAGGAGGACAGTGAGTGCATCCCATCCGACCGATGATGTTCGCCACCCGCAAGCGCTACCAAAGCACACCGTCAGCATGATGAAGAGCACAAGCGTCCGGGGCGACGATAAGGTTTCAACATAGTCTTGGCCATCTTCGAGCGGTTGATCAAGGTTCGACATCGTCATCAGCATCAAGCTTTATCGTCGGGAAGCAGCACTTCGACGACGGCGACGACGAACAGAACCGCTACCGAGGCTGCGGCCGCCCCCAGAGCGCTGAGCGCCTCGGCCTGTTGAACGCGCGCTTCGACCTCGGCCAGCGATCTTCCGACTAGCACGTAGCCTGTCGTTCCACCCGCGATCGGCACGACCACGGCTGCGAGGCGCGCGGCCGGCGCGGGCTGCCAGGTGAAACGCGCTTCGCCGCGGGTCGAGACGTCGGCGAGCACGCCGCCGGGCAGTTCGGGCGTGTTGCCATCCAGGCGAGCCGTCGAAAACGTCACCGCACCTGTGGCATCGTAGACGATGATGAAGGGAGCCAGGCTGGTCGACACATCGACCGGCGTCGAACCCAGGGGAAGCTGCGCATCACGGCCCTCGGCCAACGCCTGAGCTGCATCCCGTGCGAGCTGCACCTGAGGCTCGTCAGCCGAACCGCGCAGCAGTTGTTGAGCCGTGACGGCGTTGAGGATTGCCAGGGCGACGACCACGCCTGCCAACGGCAGCCAGCGAGCCACGATCCGCTTGAGTGCGCGCACCCACTCCTCCGGTTCTCGTCAAACTCAACCAGCGTCGGACGTCACTGATGATTCTAGCCCTGATCTGACCACAGGGTGAACAGCGTGATCTCCGGAGGACAGTTGAAGCGCACTGCAAGATCGGAAGTGCCAAGACCGCGATTGGTGTAGAGCTGCAGCCCGCCGATCTGATACCAACCGGCCGGGTAGCGCTGCCCCAACCTTGGCAGGATCGGCGCGCCGCGCAGAGGAAGGCGCACCTGGCCGCCGTGCGAATGCCCGGACAACATCAGGTCGACTCGCCCCACAGCGGCCACCGTATCGGCGTAGTCGGGTTCGTGGGCCAGCAGCACGACTGAGCCCTCATCGGGCACGGCACTCAGAGCCGCGCCCAGATCGTGCCGGTTCTCCCAGATGTCATCGACCCCGGCGATGTGAAGCCGGTCCGCGCCCTTCTGCAGGGGCACGCTGGTGTTGGTCAGGATCTGGCCGCCGCCACGTTCGACGGCCTTGCGAACCACAGAGGCTGAGTTCCACCAATCGTGGTTGCCGAGCACGGCGAAGACACCGGCGGGCGCCTGCAGGCGAGAGATGGCCGTCGACACCAGATCCGCTTCGCCTTCATCGAGATGGCTGACGAAGTCGCCGGTGACCGCGATGGCATCCGGGCGAAGGGCCGTGGTCTGTTCGCAGGCCGCGATGAGGTAGTCGGGGTCGACGGCGCGGCCGAAGTGCAGGTCGCTGATCTGGGCCAGGGTGAATCCGTCAAAGGCAGAGGGGAGTCGTGGCAGACGTAGCGCCCGCCGCTCGACGCGCAGCCAGCGCGGTTCAACCTTGACCGCGTAACCGGCTCCAGCCAGAGAAAGAAGGGAGGACGCCGCAGCGACGCGAAAGGATGTGCGCAAAAAGCCGCGGCGAGTCAGGCGCAACCCTGAGGGGCGAATCGACATGGGGCCAGGGTAGTCGAGCGCCGGCGCGCCGGTCACGGCCTCAGATGCCATGGAACCTGCACCTGAGTGCTTGGCCGACCTGCCTGACTCGACCGAATCCAGGATCAGGCCGCGAAGGGCGCAATGCTGGGCCGGCTGGGCCGTCGGAACTCGCAGCCTCTCGTAAAGGCCCGGTTAACGAGCTTCGATGACCAGGACGGTGAAAGGCGCCTGGGGGTCGCCACGCCCGCTGCGGATATCGTCGGCCAGGGACTGGGCGAGGCGTTCGGCATTGAAGTAGTCCCGCAGGTGGATGAACCGTGCAATGGCAGTGCCCTCCGCCAGCCCGGCCGCGCCCGGAGTGACCGCCACGTAGGCGTCGCCGGGGCGCAAGGTGAGCACCGGCGCCTGATCGACGCGAACACCCAGTTCGTCAAGGCGCCACGGGACCAATTTGTGCCCGACCTCGGTCGCCTCGGGCGGCAGTGGGATCAGGGTGGCGTCTGACTGGCGCAGGTAATGGAAGACCCCGCGCATCGTCTGCGCTCGGAGGCTGCCGGCCATCTCGTCGAACGACACGTCGACAAGGCTCATCGGCGGCGCCGGTGGAATCAAGCCGGTGCGCGGATCGGGCTTCAGCGAACGGCCCTGCTGAATGATGATCCGACCGGGCTCGCGTAATACAGGCTCTGTCACGCCGGCAGCATTCGCAACCGTCCAGGTGGCGGTGTGGAGGGGGGGCATGGGTGCACTTTAGCACGTAGAGCGCGACGCGTGGAGCATAGGGCGCGCCCTACCCACGCACCTCCCTCTACGAATCCGCGCCCTTCACAGCCCTGTACGTCTTTGGTACAATCGACGATTGGCTGTCCGGCATTTTCGCTGGATAGACTATTCAGGCCGCCAGCGACCCGCGTGCACCCGGCTTGTGGGTGTGAGTAGGCGGCTTAGGCTAACGCCAGGAGAATACGATGACACTGATCTCCATGAAGTCGCTTCTGGAGACGGGTGTTCACTTTGGGCATCGCACCCAGAAGTGGCACCCGAAGATGAAGCCCTATATCTTCACCGAACGCAACGGCATCCATATCATCGACCTGCAGCAGACGGTCGGCGCGCTGGAGACGGCTTACAACCTGATCCGCGACACCGTGGCGAAGCGTGGCGTGGTGCTGTTCGTTGGCACGAAGCGCCAGGCGCAGGACACGGTCCAGAAGGAAGCCGAGCGCGCCGGCATGCCGTACGTCAACCAGCGCTGGCTGGGCGGCACCCTCACCAACTGGCGAACGATCAAGGAACAGATCGCCGAACTCAAGCGCCTCGAAGAAGGCAAGCTGGTCGGCAAGTTCACGCTGCTCACCAAGAAAGAGCAGTTGATGATCGACCGCCGTATCGTCAAACTCAACGACCGCCTCGGCGGCATCCGCACGATGAGCAAGCTGCCTGATCTGGTCTTCGTCGTCGATGTGCGCCGCGAGGCGACCGCCGTCGAAGAGTCGAACAAGCTTGAGATCCCGGTGCTGGCCCTGGTCGACACCAACTGCGATCCGAGCGGCGTCGACTACGTGATCCCGTCTAACGACGACGCGATCCGCGCGATCAAGCTGATGACCGCGCGTCTGGCGGACGCCGCCATCGAAGGCGCCGCGGCTCGCAAGGACGAGCCGGGCGAGGACGGTCCGCGCGGCGACGGTGAGATCTATCAATTCGAGTCGACCGAAGGCGAGAGCAACGAAGAGTTGCTCGGCGCCGCTACGTTGGCCAAGTTGGGTGAAGGCGACGACGCCGCCGACGCTCCCGCGGCGAGCGACGCGGCCTGACATACGCAAGACTGGGTGATTGGGCGATTGGGTGATTGCCGATCATCCAATCATCCGATCACGCAATCACCCAATCGAGAAATGACTATGGCTGAGATTACTGCACAAATGGTCAAGCAGCTGCGCGACGCCACGGGCGCGGGCATGCTGGATTGTCGCAAGGCACTGGCCGCGAACGACGGCGATTTTGACAAGGCTGTCACGTTCTTGCGCGAGAAGGGCCTGGCGGCCGCCGCCAAGAAGGCCGGCCGTGAGGCGCGCGAAGGCAAGGTCGAGCTGTATTCGCACGCCGGCGGACGCATCGGCGTGATGGTCGAAGTCAACTGTGAGACGGACTTCGTCGCCCGCACCGAGCAGTTCCAGACCTTCGCCCACGACCTCGCTCTGCATATCGCGGCGTCGGCGCCCAAGTACATGGACGTGGCCGATGTGCCCGCCGACGTGCTCGAAGGCGAGCGCTCGATCGCGCGCAATCGCGCGTTGCAAGAGGGCAAGCCCGAGAAGGTCGTCGACAAGATCGTCGAAGGTCGACTTGAGAAGTATTACCAGGACGTCTGCCTGATGCGCCAGGCTTACGTTCGCGACGACTCGATTACGATCGCGGATCTACTCAAGCAGACGATCGCCGCGATCGGCGAAAACGTGATCATCCGGCGGTTTGTCCGCTGGGAGCTCGGCGAGGAAGTCAGCGCGTGAAAGTCAACGGGTGGCCCACCGGCCACCCGTTTTTTGTAAGTCGCGACGCGGGGGCGACGCGGCTCTTTCGAGGAGGACCACCATGGCGACACCCACCTATCGACGCATCCTGCTCAAGCTCGGCGGCGAGGCCCTGGGCGGCATCGGAGGCCTTGGCATCGTGCCCGCCAACGCCGACGATATCGCCATCAAGGTCAAAGCTGTCAAGGAGCAGGGCGTCGAGATGGCGTTGGTGATCGGCGGTGGCAACCTCTGGCGCGGCCGCGAAGGCATTCAAAAGGGCATGGAGCGCGCGACGGCCGACTACATCGGCATGATCGGCACCGTCATGAACGCGCTGGCGCTGCAAGACGCGCTCGAGCGTCAGGGCGTCTACACCCGGGTGCAGACCGCGATCGAGATGCGCGCCGTGGCCGAGCCCTATATCCGCCGCCGCGCGATCCGCCACCTCGAGAAGGGCCGGGTCGTGATCTTCGCGGCCGGCACCGGGAACCCGTATTTTTCGACCGACACCGCCGCTGCCTTGCGGGCCATGGAGATCGACGCTGACGTGATGGTCAAGGCCACCAAGGTCGACGGCGTCTACGACGACGACCCCAAGACCAACCCGAATGCTGTCAAGTTCGAGACCATTCCATATATCGAGGCGCTCAATCGCAGGCTGAAGGTGCTCGACAGCACGGCCATCAGCCTGTGCATGGACAACAACCTCCCGATCCTGGTGCTCAACCTCTGGGAGGGCGACTCGCTCGTCCGTGCCGTTCAGGGTGATAAAGTCGGAACGGTCATCGGGCGATAAGGGATCGAGGAGCGCAGGGCGAGGCGCGAAAAGCGCTATAAAGAGAACACTCGAGTGCTTGTCGGGTGTTCGGCTTCCGTATTAGGCTGGCTCAGATGTTCGCTCCTTGCCTCGTGCCTTGCGCTTCGCCCATCGAGTCTCGCACCTTGCACCCCGCTCCCTTGCGCTCCTGCGCTGTGAAGGGTATCCTTAGATCCTACCTGGGCGCGCCCGCCGGCCGCCTTTTACGGATCCCACCGACGAGTCCACTATGATCAAAGAAGCGCTGCACGACGCCGAGGAGCGCATGAAGGGCGCGCTGACGGCCCTTGAGCAAAACCTGGTCACCATCCGCACCGGTCGGGCATCGCCGGCCCTCGTGGAACGCGTGCAGGTCGAGTATTACGGCTCCGACACCGCCCTCATGCAGTTGGCGACCATCTCGGTGCCAGAACCCCGACAGCTGCTGATCAAGCCTTTTGACGGCTCGACGTTGAAGAGCATCGAAAAGGCCATCCTCGGCTCCGACCTGGGCCTCACGCCCAGCAACGATGGCAAGGTCATCCGCCTCAATCTGCCGCCGCTGACCGAGGAGCGCCGCCGCGATCTGGTCAAGGTCGTTCACAACCGCCTCGAGGAATCGCGAGTGGCGGTGCGTAACGTGCGGCGTGGCACCCACGATGACATGCGCGAGTTCGAAAAAGAAAAGCTGATCTCCGAAGACGAACTCAAGCGCGGCGAGCAAGAACTGCAGAAGCTCACCGACAAATTCGTCGAGCGCATCGAAGAAATCGGCCGCCGCAAGGAAGCCGAGATCAAGGAGATCTAAGCGGCGCGCTCGAGCCGCTGCGTATCCCCATGGCCACCTCCCCGACCAAGTCCGCTCCGGCGACTGAGCCGGCGACTCTCAAAGTGCCCCGCCACATCGGCCTGATCATGGACGGCAACGGGCGCTGGGCGAAGAGGCGCGGGCTGCCGCGCGCCGCCGGGCACAAGGCCGGGGTCGAGAACCTGCGTCGGATCATCCGTGCCTGCGTCGAACTGGGCATCCCCCACCTGACGATCTACGCCTTCAGCACCGAAAACTGGTCGCGCCCGATCGACGAGGTCAAAGGCCTGCTCTTCTTGCTCGACCAGGTGCTCGACAACGAACTGGCCGAGTTGCACCGCGAAGGCGTCCAGATCCGCCATATCGGGCGCACCGACGGCCTGGCCGACTCCACCCGCCGTAAGCTCGAGTCTGCCGTGGCCATGACCCAGCACAACACGCGGCTGGTGCTCAACGTCGGGTTCAACTACGGCGGTCGGGCCGAGATCGTCAACGCCATCAAGCAGATGCTGGCCGACGGCGTGACCAGCGACGAGGTCAGCGAAGAGCTGATCGACCGTTATCTTTACACCGCCGGGCAACCCGACCCGGATCTGATCATTCGCACGGCCGGCGAGATGCGCGTCTCGAACTTCCTGCTCTGGCAGGGCGCGTATGCCGAGTATTACGCCGCCGACGTGTATTGGCCCGATTTCGACAAGAACGAACTGCTCAAAGCGCTCGAGCAATTCAACGGACGCGAACGCCGGTTCGGCAAGACTTCCGAGCAGATCGTCTGAGGCGCAGAATGACGAACGACGAAAGTTGAATGGCCATTCAACTTTCGTCGTTCGTCATTCGCCTGTTGTCTATCCGACGACCCTAAGCTTCCATGCTCATCGATCGCCTCGCGATGTCGATCGTCCTCGTGCCGGCCGCCGTCTGGGTGCTGGCGCTGGGCGGCCCCGTCTTCACCGTCCTGATCCTGGCCACGCTCATCCTGGCGTCGCGCGAATACGCGCGCTTCTTCAGAGCCGGCGGCGGTCGGCCCGCATTGCCATTGATCATGGTCGGCGTCGGAGCCCTCGTCGCGAACCGCTACTGGGCCTGGGTCGACCAGGGCCTGCTGTTGACGGCCGTCGTCGTCGGCAGCCTGATCTGGCATCTGGTCGACTATGAGGCCGGCGCGACCTCCTCGGGCACGGACTTCGTCGCCACGGTCGGCGGCGTTCTGTATTTGGGGTGGATGGGCAGTTATCTGGTCGCCATTCGGCACTACGGGCCCGATGGCCTGTGGTGGTCGGCCGTGGCCTTCGGCACCGTCTGGCTCGCCGACACCGGCGCGTACTTCACGGGGCGTGCGCTGGGTCGCCATCCCATGGCGCCGCGGTTGAGCCCCAAGAAAACCTGGGAGGGCTTCGCCGGCGGAATCCTCTCGGCGGCGCTGTCGGGTGCCTTGCTCGGTTGGATCTGGACCATCGCGGCCACGCCCGGAAGCCCCATCGGCTTCGTCGCGGGCCTGTCGCTGGGTGCCATCGCTGGCGTGGCCGGCCCGGCCGGCGATTTGGGCATCTCGATGCTCAAGCGCCAGACCGGCCTCAAGGACGCCGGCGACTTCCTGGCCGGACACGGCGGCGTCCTCGATCGGATTGACTCGTGGTTGATCGCCGTGCCGGTCTGCTTCTACGGCGTCGTCTTGATCGAGTGGTTGACGCGGATGCATTAGCCGCAGATGACTCGGATTGTGCGGGCGGAACCGGAGAGGGCTGACCGAGGTGCGTTGATCAGCGTCAGTTGCTTCATCCGCGAACAGTATCCCGTTCCGGAGCATGCGCGCGGCATAACGGACCAAAGGGGAGGACCGTCGACATGAGCGAGAAGCCTGAACGCAATATCGCGCTTGAACTTGTTCGCGTGACCGAGGCAGCGGCCATGGGAGCCGCCCGTTTCATGGGCCGCGGCGACAAGATCGGCGGCGACGGCGCGGCGGTCGATGCCATGCGCCTTGTGCTCAACTCGATCGACATCGACGGCGTGATCGTCATCGGCGAAGGCGAGAAGGACGAAGCGCCGATGCTGTTCAACGGCGAGACACTCGGCACCGGGCGCGGCCCCAAGGTCGACATCGCCGTGGATCCGATCGACGGAACGCGTCTGCTCGCGCTTGGGCGTTCGAATGCGTTGGCCACTGTGGCTCTCGCCGACCGTGGCACGATGTTCGACCCGGGCCCGATCTTCTACATGGACAAGATCGCTGTCGGCCCCGAAGCCCGTGGCGCCATCGACATCGAGGTCTCCCCGCTGGTCAACCTGCGCTCGATCGCGCGTTCGCTCGGCAAGGACATCCGCGACCTGACCGTCGTCGTCCTCGACCGGCCGCGCCATGAGAAGCTGATCGCCGAGATCCGCAAGGCCGGCGCGCGCATCCGCCTGATCACCGACGGCGACGTGGCCGGCGCGTTGATGACGGCCTGGCCCGAGTCGGGCGTCGACGTGCTGATGGGCGTCGGCGGGACGCCCGAAGGCGTGATCGCGGCCTGCGCCCTACGCGCCATGGGCGGCGAGATCCAGGGCAAGCTGCACCCGCGCAATGAAGACGAGGCCAATGCGGCGCGCGAGCGCGGCTACGACCTGAACCGGGTGTTGACGACGAGCGACCTTGTGTCGTCTGACAACGTCTACTTCGCCGTCACCGGCATCACGGACGGCGAGTTGCTGCACGGCGTGAAGTATCGGCCGCACGGCGCCCGCACCCACTCGCTGGTGATGCGCTCGAAGTCGGGCACCGTGCGCGAGATCATCGCGCACCATCGGCTGGGGAAGCTGCGCGACCTGACCGGCCTGGAGTATTAGCAGCGATCGTCGGCTGTGAAATCGATGAAAAATGGCCGTTGTACAGGCCTGAGTAGTTGACAAAAGCGGGCGCAATGCTATACTCGGGGCCAATTCGCTCCACTGACATTGCCTCAGCCCACACCTGCAATCTCATACAGGTCTTTTTCTGAAGGTCTTCAACACAACCGGGCGAGCGCCCGTCATGACTTCTAGCCCAGGCCCAGCCTTGGGGTGACACACATAGCGGACGACCCGTACCTACACCAATCGGGCGCAACCGCGCTGGCGAGAAACACACTCATGGATATTGCCCAATTACAGACGAAGAGTTTGAACGAACTGCGCACGCTCGCCAAGCAGATGGAGATCCCGCGCGGTTCGACCTTCAAGAAAGACGACCTGATCGTCCGCTTGCTGCGCGCGAATGCCGAGAAGAACGGCCTCGAACTGCGCGGCGGCGTGCTCGACATCATCGATGACGGCGTGGGCTTCCTGCGCGCCGAGCATTACCTCCCCGGCCCAGACGACATCTACGTCTCGCAATCCCAGATCCGGCGCTTCGGCCTGCGCACCGGTGACATGGTCATCGGCCAGGTGCGCCCGCCCAAGGACTCTGAAAAGTATTACGGCCTGCTGCGCGTCGAGACCGTCAACGGCATGGATCCCGAAGCGGCCAAGAAGCGGCCGACCTTCGAGTCGCTGACCCCGATCTTCCCCGAGCAGCGCTTCGACCTTGAGACGAGCAAGAACGTGCTCAGCACGCGCCTGCTCAACCTGATCGCGCCGGTCGGCAAGGGCCAGCGCGGCCTGATCGTGGCGCCGCCGAAAGCCGGCAAGACGACCGTGCTCAAGGAAGTCGCCAACGCGATCAGCACCAACTATCCCGAAGTTCACCTGATGGTCGGTCTGATCGGCGAGCGCCCTGAAGAAGTGACCGACATGGACCGCTCGGTCGAGGCCGAGGTGATCGCCTCGACCTTCGACGAGCCCGTGACCTCGCACGTGCGCGTGGCCGAGATGGCGCTCGAGCGGGCCAAGCGCCTGGTCGAGGGCGGCCGCGACGTCGTCATCCTGCTCGACTCGCTCACCCGCCTGGCGCGCGCCTACAACCTCGTGGTGAACCCGTCGGGCCGCACGCTCTCCGGCGGCCTCGACCCGGCGGCGCTGTATCCGCCCAAGAAGATCTTCGGCGCGGCCCGCAACCTCGAAGAGGGCGGCTCGCTGACCATCCTGGCGACCTGCCTGGTCGATACCGGCTCGCGCATGGACGACATGGTCTACGAAGAGTTCAAGGGCACGGGCAACATGGAGTTGCACCTGTCGCGCAAGCTGCAGGAGCGCCGCATCTTCCCGGCCTTCGACATCGAACGCTCGGCCACTCGCCGCGAGGAACTGCTCCTCGGGCCGGACATCACCCAGCGTGTCTGGCTGATGCGCCGCATGTTCGGCCAGCTCGTCACCCCGCCGCCGAACGGCGCCGGCATGGACATCACCAACGCGACAGAGGCGATCATCGAGCAGATGCGCCAGGCCGACAACAACCTCGACTTCCTCGAGAAGCTCGGCAAGAACGGCCGCGGTCGCGGTTAATCGTAGAGCGTGGAGCGTAAAGCGTAGAGCGATCACGCTCCACGCTTTACGCTCCACGCTCCACGCTCTTCACCAGCCGCGCATACGCGCGATGGCCCACTCGAAAAGCTGCTGATAGCCGACGGCCGAGTTGCGCCAGGAGAGATCCTGCGCCAGGCCGTTGCGTTGCAGACTCGCGAAGCTCCCCGGATCGACGTTGTAGATATAGATCGCGCGCTGGATCGCGTGCCAGAGCGCGTCGCTGTTGAAGTCTCCGAACACGAAGCCGGTGACGCCGTCGCGGACCGTGTCGGCCAGGCCTCCCGTGGCGCGCACGACCGGAACGCTGCCGTAGCGCATGGCGATCATCTGGCCGAGCCCGCACGGCTCAAACAACGACGGCATGAGGAAGATGTCGCTGCCGCCATAGGCGAGCGGCGCCAGTTCGGGCGCGTAGCTCAGGATCGCGCGCATGCGGTCCGGGTGGCTCGACTGGAAGCCGCGTAGCATGGCTTCGGCCTCGGGCGAGCCGCTGCCGATGATCACGACCTGGGCTTCGCCGGCGCCGCCGTTGAGCAGCAGATGCAGCGGATGGCCGATGATGTCGACGCCCTTCTGCCAGTCAAGACGCGTGACCATCGCCAGCAACGGCGCGTCGGGCCGTTCGGGCAGGCCGAGCTTCTGCTGCAGCGCGGCCTTGTTGGCCTTGCGCGCCTCGAGCGTGTCGACCGTGAAATGCGCGGCCAGTTTGGGGTCGGTCTCCGGGTTCCAGACGTCGACGTCGAGGCCGTTGAGGATGCCGTGGACGTCGAAGCTGCGGAAACGCAGCATGGCATCCAGTCCGGCGCCGCCTTCCTTCGTCATGATCTCGCGCGCGTACGTCGGGCTGACGGTGTTGACCATGGTCGCATGGTAGATCCCGCGCGCCATGAAGTTCGCCTCGCCATAGCCTTCCTCGGCAAGGCCGTGCGTGATGACGCCCAGATAGTTGAGCACCTCCCACGGGCCTTTACCCTGGTGCGCCAGGTTATGGATCGTGAAGACCGACGGGATGCCGCGATAGCGGTCATCGGCCTGGCCAGCCGTCGCCAGCCAGGTGACGGCCGCTGCGGTGTGCCAATCGTGTGCGTGAAGCACATCCGGCCACCACTGCAGCACGTTGCAGAGCTCGAGCGCGGCGCGCCCGAAGAACGCGAAGCGGAAGACGTCGTCCCCGTAGCCGTAGATGTTCGGCCGATCGAACAGGCCCCAGTTGGCGATGAAATAGATCGGCACGTCGCTGCCGGGGAGCGTGCTCTCGTATACCCCGGCCGGCACGGGGCCGTGCCCGGTGGGCACGATCATGCCGCCCGGCCGTGGGGCGAGTTTGCCCTGCCGACCCTGCTCCTCTTGCGCGCGATAGGCGGGCATCACCACGCGGACGTCGTGGCCCAGGGCCTTGAGCGCCTTCGGCAGCGCGCCGGCGACATCGGCCAGCCCGCCGACCTTGGCAAACGGAGCGACCTCAGCGGAGACGAAGAGGATTTTCATGCGCCGATTGTAACGCGGGGACGGCGACCGGGTGAGGGCGGCGACGAAAAGGCGGCCACAAGGGCCGCCCTTACGGGGTGCTGGGGCGCGGGCGAAAAACGATTTCGCGACGCTCGAACGGCACGCGCGAACGGGCCGGGTCGGCCCAGGCCATCGCCGCGGCGACGGCCGCCGGAATCATCACCACCTGGGGCTGCGCATCGTGTCGGCCATATGTGTCGTCGATGCACTCGCGCCAGAAGTCCAGATGGATCCGATCGATCTCGTGCGGTGACGTCTCGACCGCCGCGCCGTCCTCGCCCTGCACGCTGACCCAGGTGAGGAAATCGGCATCGTCGATGATCTCGCGGAAGATCACCTCGAACTTCATCGCCTCGCGGTCGAGCGTCGCCAGCGTCTCCGGCATGCGTTCGTTGAGAATCCGCAACCAGGCGTCGACGCGGTCGCTCTTGCCTGGTTTCACCTTGTAGCGCGAGAGTTCGACGCGCATGGTCAAGATCCCTCCAGCGCATCGGCGGCGCGCCGATAGACGCCGCGTTCACGGGTGAGCAACCGCGCGCCGATCAACTCGCGCCGCAACGAGGCCGTGTCGGCGTGGAACCGGCGCAGGATCTCGTTGACCTGTTTCTCGGCGTAGGCCGTGCCGGGCACGAACTCGCGCGCCAGACGCTCCAGGATCGCGTTGAGTTTTTTGCGCTGAGCCGGGATCTCCTTGAGCGTTCCGTCGGCGTTGCTGAAGTTGCGCCAGATCTCGTTCTGGTAGGCATCACCGCTCGGCTGTGGAGCCAGCGCCGCCAACGCCGTGCGGTCGCCCAATAGCCGACCCGCCGTGGCGTGGAGCGCATCGAGACGCAGCGCATAGGGCTTCTCGTGGCCGCGCGCCGGCTCGGGGCCCACAAGACCGGCCGCCATCAACTTGTCGAGATGATGCGAGATCGTCGGCGCCCGCAGGCCCAATTGTTCGGCAAGCTGGTCGGTCGTGCGCGGTCCGTTGGCCAGCAGCCCCACGATCTTCAAGCGTGTTTCGTCGGCCAGGGCCTTGAAGAAGGCGAGGAGCTCGAGCGAAGTGTCGTGTAATTGATTAGACATTGGTCTAATTGTATAGATATTGTTCGCTTTGTCAAGTTTCGCGGCCGCGTGACCGATCCTCCAGCCAGTTGCGCAGCAGGTCCGCGCGTTCGATCCGTCCGAGTTTGCGGTATGCCTGCTCCTCGTAGACAAGCGAGAGCACGGGAAGCGTCACGTCGCCGCGCCTGACCCAACACCGGAGTGGGCCGATGTCGACCGGGGGTTCCCAGACGCCTTCGACGCGCTTCTGAAGGCCGCCCATCACCTCGACCTTCAGGCCGTCGATCTCGAAGACGCCCAGATGCGAGCGGATGTGCGGCGCGATCCGTTCGCAGACGGGCGTGACCGCCCAGGCCGCGAGTCGTTCGCCGATGGCGTAGGCGCCCGCGGCGCTGGTCTGCAGATCAACGTCGTGCACCTCGAGCTGCACGCCCTGCAGGGCCATGCCGGTGCTGCCCGTGATCGCCCAGGCGACCGGCAGATCGGTCAGCGACCGTGCGACGCGGCGCAGGACGTCGGCGTACGGGGCCGGGATCATGACGCCCTCGGGCCGGCGGGCCGAACCACGCGGCCGCGTCGAACGGCGAAGCGGATGGCGTTCTTGTGGCAGCCGTCGGCGCAGGTGCCGCACAGGATGCACTCCGGATGTTCGATGCGGCCGGTCTGGACGAGCGCGCTCACCGGCAGGCTCATCGGGCAGGTTGTCGTGCAACTCGTGCATCTGACACAGGCATTCGGGTCGGTGGTCAGTTGCACCGCCGGTAGACCGAGGCGATTGCTCAGACCGCGGCCCAGGATCATGAACGGCGCCATCCAGCAGATCGTGTGACAGCCGGCCCGCCGGCCAAAGACGATCGCCAGGCCGACGAACAGGCCGACCACGGCGAAGTACACGACGTACTTCGCGGGCTCGTCCACCGAGATGCCGCTCTCGGTCATGAAGAGCGGATCGATCCCACGGTAGCCGCCGGCGCCGATCGCCAGCGCCGCGATCAACGCCACCCACGGCGCCCAGATGGCCCACTTGATCCAATCCGCGCGGCGTGAACGAAACGGCGCGGCGTTGATCGGCGCCCCAAGTTCGGCCATGCCCGCCCCGGGGCAGATCCAGCCGCACCAGAGACGGCCGAAGAACAGCGAGCCGAGAAACAGCGATCCGAACAGGATCAAGCTGCCGTTGACGATTCCGTTCAGCGCCCCGACCACGATCAGGTACGGAGATAGGAAATTGAGCGTGATCGGGAACAACAGGAACGACACCAGCACAAGGGCCTTGCGGACCCGTTGACGACGTGGCGCCTGACGAATGGTTGTGCTCATGTCTGTGGGACCTCGCCGTTGCGGATGCGACGAATGGCGTTTTCGAGCCATTCGAGATTGGCGCGAAGGGTCATCTGGCCGATCTCGAGCGTCAACAGCCAGAAGAAGAACTCGCGCGGCGATTGCGTGAACTCGCGATAGAACTCGATCTGTTTGGGGATGGCCGCATAGATCGCCAACCCCTGGCGCATGTGCTCGGCCACGCGCTCGAACATCGCTACCACCTGCGCATCCGCCAGTTGGGCCGAGAAGAAGACCTGGATCATCGGCGCGTTGCGCGACGGGCCGAGGGGAAGCTCCGACGTCAGCCATTGCGTCAGCGCCTCGCGCCCGGCCGGGGTGATGCGGTACACCTTGCGGTCGGGACGCTCGAGCTGCGTCACGATCTCCATCTCGGCCCGACCGGTTTCGGCGAGACGGGCCAGCGTGCGATAGATCTGGCTTTGGTCGGCCGGCCAGAAATGGTTGACCGAAGTATCGAAGATCTTCTTCAGCTCATAGCCCGTCATCGGGCGCGAGCACAGAAAACCGAGAATGGCGAAATCAAGCGACATCGGGAACCTCCGCGCTCTGGATGAGGTGATGCGCCTCGGTCGCATACCACGCGAAAGCGATCGCGAACATGAGGCGTTGTAGAGCCCCGGTCCACTCGATGCTCAACGACATCGTGATCGGGATGACGAGCGAGGCCAGCACCCCGATTGCGTCGAAAGTGCGTCGGTTGCGGCCTCGACCGGGAGTCGTCAACTGGAGCGTCAGACCCAGCGCGAACGCCACACCCATGACGTTTGCGACGACCGAATGCAGGGCATCCTCCACGGGATCGAACGCCAGGTCGGGAAGCCAGGCGCGTGTCGAGAAACTTGCCGCGGCGACAAGGCACAACCCGAAAACCGCGTGCAGTCCGCGGGGCAGCGGGCGCCAGGCGGCGCGGGCCAGCGAAGACAACCACACCACGGCCAGACCCAGGGAAAGGAAGCCCAGGCGCGCCAACCAGGCGCCGGCGACGCCTTGCGCGGCCGATTCGCTTGTCGTGTGCCTCAGCCAGCTGTAGGACGGCGGCATCAGCCCGGGCGCCGCCGCCAGCGCCAGAGCCGAGACCCCGAGCAACCCGAGCACCCCCCAGGCTTGGTGGAGCGAAACCCTCGGGAAAACACGTCTTTGTCGGCTTGTATAGGACATGTCCTATATGGTACGCCAGACGGGGTTGACCCGCAGGTGCCAGACGTCACGGATCCGGCATATGCGGCTGAGAAACCCGGAAAGCGTTCAGGCGGGGCCGATTTGATCGAGGTAGTGGGCGAGGATCGTTTTGGTTTCGCGGAGGATGGCGCCGCGTTCGGTCGCCCTGGCGGCATCGGCGAGCGCCAGAAGGGATTTCAACGTCGCCACGGTGACGCGCGCGTGTAGCAGGCGTTTCGCGCGACCGAGCTTTGGGTAGCGGATCGCCAGGCCGGCGTCGACGCGCGCCACGATCTCGTCGTCGAGCTGGGCGGCAATGGCCGCCAATCGCGGTGAGGCCGGTGAGTGCCAGAAGATCCGGCCGAAGCCGACGTGACCGGCGATGAATGCGGCCGAGCCGTCGATCACGCGATCGACGATGACGACAGTCGGCTGTTTGAGCACATCGGGCGAGATCAGTTCACCGAAGAGGCGATTGAGCTCGTCGCGATGACGCGTCACCAGCGCCTGCAGGATCGCTTCTTTGTTTGGAAAGAACCGGTAGATCGAGCCGATCGAAGCGCGCGCGCGTCGCGCGATGGCGTTTGTGGTCGCGGCCTCGAACCCGCTGGCGTCGAAGATCGCGGCGGCGGCGCGGAGGATGGCGTCGACGCGGCGCAGCCCGCGTTCGCGTTGCGGTTGTCGGCGCATGTCGGTGCGCGGTGCCGAAGCCATGGCGGCATTCTACGCCAAAAGATGAGCGTTTGCTCAACTTCATTGACAGCCGCATCGCGCGCGGGTTAGGATGTGAGCGTTTGTTCGAGTTACGACAATCGAGGTGCTCGCCATGACCGTCACACTCCCACCCTCACCCCGTATCGCTCCCGGGCCGCGCGGGAAATTCCTCGTCGGCAACCTATTCGACGCGCGTGAAAGCGGCCTGCTCGACTATCACGTGAAAGCCTGGCGCGATTACGGCGACGTGGTCCGCTTTCGAATGGGTCCGCTCACGATGCTGCAGATCGTGCGGCCCGAGCACCTCCAACAGGTGCTTGTCGCCAACACAAAGAATTACGTCAAAGGCCTGAGCCACGAGAACCTCAGGAAGATCATCGGCGACGGTATTCTGACGGCCGAGGGCGAAGCCTGGCAACGCCAGCGGCGGTTGATGCAGCCGACCTACACGCCCAAGGGCGTCGCCCAGTTCGCGGACATCATGGGCGACGCGACTCGCAAGATGCTTGCGGGTTGGGACGCGCGGAGCCTGGATGCGCCCGTGATGATCAACCAGGAGATGATGCACATCACCATGAGCGTCATCTCGCGGTCGATGTTCGGGCTCGACATCGGTGAGGACTTCAAGGAGACCGGCGACGGGCTGCGTTATCTGCTCCAATACGTGTCGGAGAAGGGCCTGAGCAGCATCGACCTGCCGGCCTGGGTGCCGACCGTGTCGCATCGACGTCTGCGCGCCGCGACCCGTGCCGTGGACGAGTTCCTCTACGGCGTGATCCGCGAACGGCGTCGCAGCGGCCTGGGTGAAGACCTGCTCTCGTTGCTGATGACGGCTAAGGATGCGGACACCGGCGCCGAGATGAACGAGAAGCAGTTGCGCGACGAAGTGTTGATCACGTTCTTCGCCGGTCATGAGACCACGGCACAGACCCTGACCTGGACCTGGGCGATGCTGGCCCAACATCCAGACGTGGAGCGCCGGCTGTGGGAGGAACTCGACCGCGTGCTGGCGGGGCGGTCGCCGACGTTGGACGATGTCGGCGCCCTGACCTACACGCGTCAGGTCATCGACGAGACTCTGCGCTTGTACTCGCCGGTGGCCGTGATGGCCCGCGACGCGGTCGGCGCCGACAACCTTGGCGGCTATGACGTCGCGCCGGGCAACCTGATCATGCTGTTGCCGTTCCTGACGCATCGGCATCCGGAATTCTGGGACCGGCCCGAGGTCTTCGATCCCGATCACTTTGCGGCGGAGAAGTCCAAGGCCCGGCCGCGCCACGCGTATGTGCCGTTCAGCGCCGGCCCGCGGACCTGTCTGGGCATTCACTTTGCCCTGCTCGAGGCCGTGCTGATCCTGGCCGAAGTCGCGCAGCGCTATCGCATCGCGCTGGTGGACCCCAACCAGGAACTCGCCTTCGATTGGGCGGGCACGTTGCGTCCGAAGGGCGACCTGCCGGTTCGTCTCACGCGGCGCTGACCCGGGCGAAAGTTAGAATCCGCGCCCGTTTTCTTTGAATACCATTTTTGAATGCCCTACAAAACCCGCGAATCGCGGGTGGACCTGTCAGGTCCAAGGTTAGAATCGTCAGGGCACGTTGGCGCTGAGGGCGCGCGTGCCCGCTGACGTCTCCAGCGACCAGACCAGCCGACGATCGACGAGTTGGGGAGCGCTGACGGCAAGGACGTCGCCGGGGCCGACATCATCGGGCACGACCGGCGCCTGCCAGGCCTCCCCGCTCGCGAGGTCGACGCCGCGCCAGACCCAGCCCACACGCCACGCGACCAGCGCCTGCGAGACCACCAGCGCCTCCGGGACCTCAACCAGCGCCAGGGCCGGTTGCCGATCGCCCTCGGCGGCCAGATCCCACACGCGCAACGTCAGATCCCGTGTCGTGCCCAGCACGTCGACCCAGGCCACCTGATCGTCCTGTAGCGCCAACAGCGGATGCATGCCGCCGCCGATCGCCAGCGCGCGCGTCGAGAGATCGAGCGCTACACCGGTGTCGAGATCGAACACGCGCAGCACCGCAGCGTTGGCCCGGGCGGTCGACGGCAACAGAAC
>JBGAGY010000028.1:0-15575 GCA_044226485.1 Anaerolineales bacterium | reverse complement strand
GGCGGCGCCGTCGACGTCGACGGCGGGGACGGGGGACACGACGGGCGCCTGGTCGGGCACGTTCCCGCGCCCTTCGCCCTTCGCTCCTCGCCCCTCGCCCCCCGCGCCCCGGGCCACAAGATTGAACGCCACGCTGAAGGCGTTCAATCCAAGGAGGGCGTAAAACGTCGGGAGGATGAGGTTGTAGGCCAGGCTGGGCATGATGCCGAGGAGCTTGGTCGGCACGCCCATCAGCACGAAGCCATAGTAGTAGTAATTCAGGTAGCCGCCGGCAAACCACGGGTCGTAGGGCGGGAAGTAGGTGCTGCGCAGGACGGCATTGAAGTACGAGAAGTCCATGGGCTTCTCGCCGCCCTTCGACGGGTGCCACAGATCGGGGTTGCCAAGCCGCACCAGCAGGAAGCCGACGAATAACGCGAGCGCCAGGCCCTCGACCGTCAGGATGTACTTCCAGTGAGTCCGCAGGTAGTCGCTCAGCTCTCGCCGTTTGACGGCGGCGATCGCGCCGCTCACGATGACGAGCACCACGACCGACAACACCAATGTGCCCTGCGTCCACGCCAGCACGCGCACGCTGGCCGCCAGCCAGGCCAGCCACGCCACGACAAGCAGGCCGACCGAGCGCGCCAACGGATAGCCGCCATCGGCCAGGCCCTTGAAGGCCACGAACGTCAACGGGAAGGCCAGCATGCCCAACACGAGAAACGCGAGATACCAGACGATCACGGCCAGCGGCTCGTTGGTGTTGAGCAGTCCGTTCACGTCGAACATCTGGCTCCAGGTGCCGCCCGCCAGTTGCGCGGCGAGCAGATCCTGCGGCAGCTTCAGCAGCGTGCTCGCTCGCGAGGCTTCAAGCGGCCCCTGCACCACCACGGTCGTCAGATCGATTGAGTCGAGGATCGCCGTCGCCTTGTTCAGATCGAAGTCGGCGCGCTTGCGGAAGATCCACACCGGCGCGTGGTCGTAGACCGTAAAGGCCTCTTCAGCCGAGAAGATGTTGTTGTTGAACGGATCGTGGGCGTCGGGCGTCAGATCCGGCGCCTGCCCCCAGGCCACTGTGCCGGCGGCGTCGCTCACCTGTAACGGGCCGATGGAAAACGGCGTCTGGAACTCGCCGACCATCTCGAAACCCAGCCGCCCGTCGAACAGGGCCTTGTAGTACTCCATCGTCATCGGGTACGTGGCCGGGATGCGCGACGAGGCCCACAGCCGGCGCTGGCTCTGCACCAGGATGATGTCGTTCGTGTTGAGATTCTCGACGATCATGTCGCGCTTGTTCGACGCGTCCGGCCAGTGCATTTCCATCGTCGGCCCGATGTAGATGCCGCCGAACGGATCGTAGCCGTCCATGCGCAACGGCAGCGCCTCGTCCCAGTTCTCGTGAGAGATCACTGAGCCGTTGAGCGTGATCGGCGCGCCGCTGACGGCGCGCAAGAGCACGTAGTAATTCGTGTCGGCCTGCAGAGCCGCCGGTTGCGCAAAGGCTACCTCGGCCGGCAGACCGCGCGGATCGTCTTCCCCGTCGGTGCCCTGAATGACGAGGTTGGCTTCGGCGAGCACCGTCGCGCCGCCTGGATCCGGCGAGACGATGACGTTGAGCACCCCGGGCACGCGCGGGTCATCGCTGTTGCGCGCGAACCCGACCGACACGCGCGTCAGCGTGCCGGCGGCTCGCGGCGTGAAGGCCGTGATCGTCGGCGCGACGTCGCCGATGGCCTGGCCCTGCCCGAGCGGCATCGGGATGTGCGTCTCGGCGCCGCTCGCATCGGCCATGTACACGTTCACAGGGCCGTCAACGTTTTGGAGGATCCAGCGCGTCGCGCGGATGCGGGTGTTGTCGGTGCGATAGACGTTCGTGAAACCGTACGCCCAGGCCGCCGTCCCGCCCAACACGATCACGCCCAACGCGCCGGCCAACAAGGCCCGTAGGGACGACCCATGCGGCCGCCCGACGCCAGTCATCGCCCGCGTCGCCCGATCCCACACCTCGAGCACGGCCCAGGCCGCGCACAGCGCCAGGAACGGATAGATGGGCAGGAAGTAGCGCATCGAACTGACGGCGCGCGTGCCCATGAACAGGAACATGCCGGCGGCCCAGATCACGGGCAGCGCGTGGCGCATCCATTCAGCCTCCGCGCTGGCCTGCTTCACGGGCGAAGCGATTTCGTCGACGGTCGCCTGGCCGCGCGCGTCCACAACGGCGGGCACGTCGATGGCCGACGGTTGGCCGACGATGGTCGGGCCGATCGGGTCGTCAACGGCCGGTGCGTCCGATACGACGGCCGACGCATGCGTCGCCCCTACGGCAATGGGGGTGGCGGGCGATTCGCGCTCCTCGCTCCACGATCTACGCTCCACGATCTTCGCCGCGCCTGACATCGACCGCCAGGTCATCCACAACAACCCGGCCCAGGCCGTCAGGCCAAGCGGCAGGCCCATGCCCCAGATGACCATGTTGATCAGCGGGAACAGGATCGGCGTGCGCCCGGTCCATTGCTCGGCCGGCGGGCCGCCGCCTTTGAGGCTCGACTCGGCCGCCGACACCGCCAACGCGTTCAGCCAGTCGGGGTTCGGCGTCACAGTGAAGAGCGTGGTGTCGCCGGTAGGCGCCCTGAACGACATCGGGTGAACGAGCCTGAAGGTCAGGATCGTCGTCACAGCCGCCAGAGCGCACAAGGCGAGCACGACGCGCCAGTCGACGGCCAGCAGGTCACGCAGGCCTTCGGCGACGCGATTCCGCGCGCGAGAGACGGCGATGAAGGCTGCCACGAGGATCAGGCCGAGCAGCGGCGCCAGGTTGATGCGGGACGCCAGCGCCATCGCCCCGAACACCCCGAACAACGCCGCGAAGAACCATGTGCGGCCCGGTAGGGGCGACGCATGCGTCGCCCCCACATACGTCGCCCCGGCCGACGTCGCCCCGGGTTTAGCCGACAGCGCGACCTCGACGCCCATCCACATCGTCAGCGCCGTGAAGGCCACGGCGAACATGTCGGAGGTCATGAAGTGCGATTGCTGGATCTGCATCACCGCCAGCGAACTGAGCGCGCCGGCCAGCAGACCGTGCCGCAGGCTGTAAAGCCGCCAGCCGATGATCAGGATGACGAAGATCGCGACGGTGTCGGCCGTCGCCGCCATCTGCCGGCCGAACAGTCGTTGCTCGGTGTAACCGGTGTTGTCGGTCAGCTCAGCGCTCCACTTCAGCAAAGTGATGGGCCACTGGCCCCAGCGCATCACGTTGTCAGGGCCGTCGGCGATCTTGTTGCCGAACTCGTCGTAACGCGCATAGGGGCTGATCGGCGAGATGCGCGTGTTGAAGTAATCGCCGAGGTTATCGGGGATCGACAGCCGCGTGAGAGTGCCGGTCAGGCCGTACTCGTCGGGATGAAGGTCGGTGTTCTGATTCCAGTTCGTCCAACTGAAGCGAAAGAACAGCCCCAGGCCGATGGCGGCCACAAGGATCAGATCGACGATCAGGCCGCCGAGGCGGCTCAACGGAGAAGAACGCATCAATTCCCCACAGATGCCGAGCGAACCCGACGCGCGTCAGCGCGTCTCACCGCCCTGGCACGTAATAGACAAGGAAGTCGTGATCCGGCCGCGACGACTTGTACACCGACAGCACGCCGTTCGGGAACAGGCGCTCGAGCTCGGGCAACGTCTGCGGCGCGCCGTCGCTGCGCGGGCTCGGCGCGTCGGCGGTATCGTCGCGATGCAGGATGAAAAGCTTCGGGCGCGGATCCGTCGCCGTCACCGCGATCTCGTCGAACTGGATGGCGTAGTCGCGCGTCGGAGCGCCGGCGTACATGCCGACCGCACGCGTGTCGACCCAATACGGATACGGTCGCACGTACGCGGTGTCGTACGACCCGAACGTGTTGGCGAAGTCGTGGATCACGGCGCCGATCTCCGAAGCGTTCTGCGCGCCGAGGGTGTATTGAAGCGGGTATTCGACGAAGTACATCTGCCGGTTGATCAGGGTCGCGCTGACCAGCACGACACCAAGCGTCCCGGCCGCTGCCCAGTTGCCCACGCGGCCGAGGCCGGCCCAGTTCACGCGCTTCACCAACAGCCAGAGCGGATAGGCCGCGATCAGGGCGATGACCGGGATGGCGCCGCCCGCGCGCACCACCGAGGGGTTCTCGTCGGGATAGGCGAGCGACAGCGTCGACGGAAGGAGCAGCACCGGCACCAGCACCAGCAGCGCCAACGAACGCCACTCGCGGCGCGAGATCGCGCGCACCAGCACGTAGGCGGCGCCGAGCACGAGCAGGGCGCCCGAGAACAGGTCCATCACGGGTCGGCCGCGGAGCGTGTTCACCCAGACCATGTCGCCCCGGTAGTTGAACATCAGCAGCGCGTTCCAGTTGTTCTGCAGGAAGATCCACAGCGGCTGTCCGAGGATCGGGTTCTCGCTGTCGGTCAGACGCGTCGCCGCGCGATACCAGAACATCTCGGGGTTGTCGGACATGTAGCGCAGCAGCGGCGTGAACACGATCGCGGCCGTCACGAACGCCAGCATGAGATGCACGATCGTCTCGGCCCGCCGACCGCTGGCTGCCGGCCAGAGCAGGAAGATCGCGACGACGACGGCCATGGCCACCGGCAGCACGCGGATCGGGCTGTAGCCGTAAAGGCTGATGCCCAGCACGAGGCCGGCCAACAGGAAGTCGTTGCGCCGGCCGGTGCGCAGGCCGCGGAAGACCAGATACAGCACCGGCGCCACGAACAACGGCGACAGCGGGAAGCGCAGGCCCACGCGCGAGATGGCAGTGGCCCAGAAGCTGATCGCGGCGATGGCCAGCGCCAGCAGGCCGAAGGCCCGGCCCTCCAGCTCGCGCCCGAGCAGATAGACCGACGGCAGCATCATGAAACCGAGCAAGGCCGTGCCGATCTTTAGCGAGAGGTGCGAGATCCCCGTGCCCAGTACGGCGTTGACGAGCGCCGTCCAATAGAACTGCAACGGCTCGCGACCGGTGTTGCGCTCGAAGAAGATCTTGTTCTGGCCGCCCAGGACGAGGTCGGCGACGTCGAGCAGTTTCTCGACGTGGTCGGAGGTCATCTCGATCGGGATCTGATCGATCTCGGCGAATCTGAAGTAAGCGCCCACACCGAGCAGCAGCACGAGGATGACGACGACCCGATCGATCCGCAGCGTGACGCCGCGCGCCCAGGCCGCGCTCGCGCGCTCCCATACGCCGCCGAGCGACTCGCGCACGGAGCCCTGCCAGAACGCGCCGATCCAGGTGCCGACCGCGCCGATCCACGCGATGACGCCCGGCGCGTTGAAGCGATTGCCGCCCAAGAACAGGAAGGCCCCGGCGGTGAGCGCCAGGGCGACGGCGAAGAGCGGCCAGCGCACGCGCAAGGGCTGCGCTTCGAGCTCGACTTCTTCGCGGCGCGGCAGGAGCCGCTCGCGGAAGGTGATGATGACCAACAACGCGATGGCCACGCCGTACCCGATGATTCCAGGCCAGGGGTTGTCGGGGCTCGACGCCAGGAGCACCTGAGCGCCGAAGGCCACCGTCAACGCAGCGGGCAGTCGCAGCGCCGAGAGCATCGAGCCCACGGCCGGCGACGATTGGGTCGAAACGGCAACCTGTCGGGAAGCGAGGCCGGAGCCGGCGACGATCGGTCCGCCGGCCGCGTCGAACGACGCGGCTTCGGCAGGCACTTCTACGTCGAAGGGCGGCGCTTCGATAGCCAGCCGTGGCAGGTCGTTGCGGCCCGATACAACCGCCGACAGCGCGAGCAGGCCGACCCCCAGGAGCAGCGTCAGGTAGCCGAGCGTGTTGCCATCGACGAAGCGTTGCCACGCGCCAAGGGCCAGCAGCGCGAGCCCGAGGCCGCCGCGAACCAGGCGCTGCACCAGGGGCGCGCGCCAGTACGCGTTGATCACGTCAAGCAGCGAAAGCGAAGGTGGCGTCGAGTGCTCCATCGATGGACAAGCTATCCGGTTGGATCACCAACCTTGTGCGTGATGAAAAACAGGTAGGCGCCTTTGTCGGGCAACGGCTCGTCGTAGTAGCGACGAACCAGTTTGTCGGTCAACACCAGATTGGCCGGGTCGCGCCAGAACAACCAGCGCCCGGTCAACGCATGCGCGACCACCGAGGGCAAGCCCAGGTAGTGGCCCCACTCGAGCGCGCGCAGCGCCCCGATCGAGAAGTAATACCAGTATTTGTCGATCGCGAAGCCGGCGCGAGACAGGCGCTCGCTCCAGATCGCCGGGCTGTCGCAGTGATAGTGCCGCGAGATCCGGTTGAAGAAGCTTCGGTACGAGTCGCCCAGCCCGCGCAACCCGATCCTGTCGAGCCCAGACGAGATCGACAGGAACTCGAGGAAGTAGTCGCTTGGCGTGCAGAACACGAAGCGCGCGCCAGGCTTCAACACGCGGTTGAGATCGGCCAGCACGGGATCGAGATCCGGAATGTGCTCAAGGACCGAGTTGCTCAGCGCGCTCCCGAAATGTTCGCTCGGAAACGGCAGCGCCGAACCGCTGCCCTGGACCATGCCGTTGTACACGTGCGGGCGCAATCGTCGGGCTTCGCGCAGCGGCGGGGTCCACGGGTCGACGCCCACATCGAGCGGGCGATTGAACGTGACCTCGGCGAAGTGCGCGTCGCCGCTGCCCAGGTCGATCACCGGGCCGGGCAGTTCGATGTCGTGATAGAAGCGGGCCTCGACAGCCCGCAGCAGCCCACGGAAAGCCGGCAGGTCGAGGAGGTTGCGGGTGAGTAGATCGGTCATAGGCGTCAGGTATCAGGTGTCAGGTTTCAGGCGTCAGTGAGAGCTGTCAGACTTCAACGTCGCTCCCGCGCACATCGCGTTTCTGACGCCTGACGCCCGACGCCTGACGCCTCATCGTCAACCTTTCGAACAACGCCTCATAATGCGCCGCCGTCGTGGCCGGGCTGAACTGCTCGGCGATCGGGGCGCGCGGGCGAACGTACTTGGGCCGGTTGGCGATGACCTCGATCAGGGCCTTGCCGAGCGCGTTGACGTCGCGTGGAGGCACCGTCAGACCCATGCCCGTCATTCGGCTCGGCATGCGCACGCCCGGCAGCGCGCTCGCCACAGAGGGCGTGCCGCACAGGGCTGCTTCGATCTGCACGAGCCCGAAGGTCTCGGTGCTGTTGACGCTCGGCAGGACGTGTACGTCGCAGGCGCTGAAGAACAGGGCCATCTGCTCCGGGTTGAGCGTCCCGAGGTGCAAATAGTGATCCCGGAAACGCTCGACCAGCGGCTCGATTTTCCGCAGATATTCGGTCTCACCGAGCGCCTCGCGCGGACCGGCATGCAGGATCAAGGCGTCGGGATAGCGCTCGAGGATGGCCGGCAAAGCCTCGAACAGGTACTCAACGCCCTTTTCGGCAGCTAATCGTACCGCCAGACCGATGACCGGCCGGCGGGTCGTCAGGCCATGCTTGGCCCGAAACGCCGCCAGGGCATCGGCGCCCGGCTCGACCATCTCGACCGGCGGAGCGATGACATCGACGTGGTTCAGGTACTGGGCCAGGAAGCGCGAGTGTCGGGCGAAGTCGTCGGTGTACGCGATCAGCCGATCCGAGAACCGCGCCGCGATGTGGTTCACCGACATGATGGCCGTGTCGGCCACTGTGTTGAGCAGCGAGGGCGGCAGGATCAGGTCCGAGTGATAGGTCAGGGTCGTCGGCTTCTTCCAAAGTCGACCCCTGACGGCCAGGCCAGCTGCGTCAAACTGGGGCAAATGCAGGCTGAGGACGTCGTGAGCGGGCACCAGTTTGTTCGCCATCCAGCCGAAGGTCGGCATGATGACGCCCTTGCTGATGCGCGTGGCGACAGGCACCCGCACGACGTCGACGCCCTGGAGGTGCTCTTCGCGCGGAAGCTTGGGGTCGTATTGGGCCGTCAGGACCGTCACCCGATGCCCACGGACGGCCAATGCCCGGCACAGGCGGTCGACATAAATCGTCAAGCCCGAGACATGCGGGCGAAAATAGGTCACAGCGACCAGGATCTTCATAACAGAGTAGATACACCCCCGGGTTCGGTTTCACTCACGCCAGCCCGGTCCCGGGGCCGGGCAGACGGGTTATTGTAATTCACTCACCCTCATTGCGCGAAAGAATCGGTTGTCGGCCACAGGGAACTGGCCGCGGATTGCGCGGATGACGCGGACTGATCAGGTCAGTCTTGACCGTGGCGCTGGCCGATCGCTGATCCCTTTCCGAAATCCGCGTCATCCGCGCAATCCGCGGCCAAATCACTTAAGCGTTGCGGGAGGGGACGAAGGAGCGGGCCTGGGCGATGACGTGGCCGAGGGTTTCGCCTTCGAAGGCCAGCGAGATCGCGCCGAGGATCATCATCAAGCCGTAATTCGAGAAGTGGTGCACCACCGAGAAGCCCACGGCCACTTCATGCTCGACATGAAAGACGCTGAGTGCAAGCACCACGGCCGCCTGCCACACGCCGATGTTGCCCGGCGCCGAAGGGATGGCGATGGCGAGCCCAGACACCACGAGGACAAAGAAACCCTCGTAAGGCGTCGCCTCCGGCCGGAAGGCGAGCAGCAGCATCCAGGCGCTCAGACCCGCGCAGACCCAGGCCAGCGCCGACCAGAGCATGGCCGTCACAAAACGACGCGGGTCGCGCAGCACCGAGAGCCCGTCGATCAACTCGTCGACGCGGCGCTCGATCATCGTGCCCAGCGAACCGAAGCGGCCGAACACGATGTGCACCAGCCGGAAGGCCAGGTCGCGGCTGCGCGCCAGCACGAATAGCCCGCCGAAGCTGACCGCTGCCACGCCGAAGAAGACGAAGACGGCGCGCTGCGCCCAATCCAGGCCAAGCACCAGCGGCAGGAAGGCGGCCGCCATGCCGACCAGCAGGCATAGATCGATCAGACGCTCCACCGCCACCGACGAGATGACGCGGAGCGGGCTGCTCTTCTGTTGGCGCGCGATCAGGAGCGCCCGGCCGATCTCGCCAAGCCGCAGCGGCAGCAGGTTGTTGATCAGGTAGCCGATGTTGAGCGCCGAAAGCACCCGCCGGAACTTGAGCCCGGCGCCGAGGATGTTCTGCCAGCTCCGCGCTCGACCGCACTGGCCGATGAGGATCAGAGCCAGCGCCGGGAGCACGTACCAGTAATTGGCGCTCTTCAGCGTGGTCCAGACTCCCGCGAGGTCGACGTTCCAAAACACCAAGGCCAGCGCGGCCAGGCTGATCGCGATGCCGACGACCCATTGAAGGACGGCGGACCGCTGACCGCTGACCGCTGAAGGAACCTGGGGCAAAGAAGTCTCAGAATCAGACGAAGGCTCGCCGGCCGGCCTTACGCCGTCGGCGTCAACGTCATCCATCGGCCGCCCTTCGTCATTCGTCATTCGTCCTTCGTCATCGCCTTAGGCGCCACAACGGTCGTCAGCAGTCACTCCCCCAACTTGAGGATCGCCATGAAGGCTTCCTGCGGGATCTCGACGGCGCCGACCATCTTCATCCGGCGCTTGCCCTTCTTCTGCTTTTCGAGGAGCTTCTTCTTGCGCGAGATGTCGCCGCCGTAGCACTTGGCGAGCACGTCTTTGCGGATGGCGCGGACGTTGGCGCGGCTGATAATGCGCCCGCCGGCCGCGGCCTGGATCGGGACGGCGAATTGCTGGGCCGGGATCAGCTCCTTGAGCTTGCTGACCAGCAGTTGGCCCTTGCTATACGCCTCGTCCTTGTGGACGATCATGGCTAGCGCATCGACGGGTTCGTCGTTGACGAGCACATCGAGCTTGACCAGCGGCTGCTCGCGGTAGGTGTGAAAGTGGTAATCAAGCGAGGCATAGCCGCGCGTGCGCGACTTGAGTTGATCATAGAAGTCGATGATCAGCTCGGCCAGCGGCAGGTCGAATTTAAGGAGGACGCGCCCCGGAGCGGGATACTCCTGCTCGACGAACTGCCCGCGCTTGTTGGTCACCAACTCCATCACGGTGCCGTAGTAGGTCTCGGGCGTGAAGACCTCGATGCGCATCCACGGCTCGCCGATGCGCTCGATCTTGCTCGGGTCAGGCAGATCGGCCGGGCTGTCGATGCGGATCGTCTCGCCGTTCGTCAGCACAACCTCGTATTCCACCGACGGCGCTGTCGCGATCAGGTTCAGGTCGTACTCGCGCTCGAGCCGCTCCTGGACGATGTCCATATGAAACAGGCCGAGGAAGCCGCAGCGGAAGCCGAAGTTGAGCGCCTGGGACGACTCGGGCTCGTAGGTCAGCGAAGCGTCGTTGAGTTGCAGGCGCTCGAGCGCTTCTTTGAGATTGGCGTAGTCCTCGCCCTCGACCGGATACATGCCGGCGAAGACCATGGGCTTGGCGCGCTTGTAGCCGGGCAGCGGCTCGGCAGCGGGCCGGGTCGCCAGGGTCAGCGTGTCGCCGACGCGGCACTCCTGGATCGTCTTGAGCCCGGTCGCCACGTAGCCGACCTCGCCGGCCTCGAGCGCGCCGGTGGGCTGCATGCGCGGCGAGAAGACGCCAATCTCGATCGGCCCGCCCTTGGCGGTCGAGGCCATCAACTGGAAGGTGTCGCTCATCGAGATCGCGCCGTCGATCACGCGCACATAGGCGACCACGCCCTTGTAAGAGTCGTAGTGCGAATCGAAGATCAGGGCGCGCAACGGCTCGGCACGCGAGGCCTTGGGCGCCGGCACCTTGCGGACCACGGCCTCGAGGATGGCGGCCACGTTCGTGCCGTCCTTGGCCGAGATCGGGATGACGTCGTCGAGCGAGCCGCCGAGCAGATTGACGACCTCTTCGGCGACCTCGTCGGGCCGGGCCGAGGGCAGGTCGATCTTGTTGATGACGGGGATGACCTCGAGCCCGGCGTTGATCGCAAGATAGAGGTTCGCGAGCGTCTGAGCCTCGATGCCCTGCGTGGCATCGACGACCAGGAGCGCGCCTTCGCAGGCGGCCAGCGCCCGGCTGACTTCGTAGCCGAAGTCGACGTGCCCGGGGGTGTCGATCAGGTTGAGCTCGTACTCGACGCCGTCGGCCGCGACGTAGCGCATGCGCACGGCGGAGGCCTTGATCGTCACGCCCTTCTCGCGCTCGAGGTCCATGCTGTCGAGCACCTGAGCCTGCATCTCGCGGTCCGAGATGGTGCCGGTCAGTTGCAGCAGACGGTCAGCCAGCGTCGATTTGCCGTGGTCGATATGGGCGATGATGCAGAAATTGCGGATCCGTGAAGCTTCCATGTCCTGACACAATACGCGCGAGAGTGGGTCTCCCGCGCAGGTGCAATTGTATCCCGTGAGATCGATCCCGTGAATGGCCGGATATCGCCGCCCGGGCGACGATATCCGGCCATTCACGGGATCGACAGGGCTTAAAGCCCTGCGCGCACTTCACATTCGAAGCGAAACTCGTAGTTGAGGTCCTGAACCCAGCGAACCGCCCAGAGGTGGTCCATCGTCAACTCGACGGTGACCGACTCCCAGCGGAAGTCGGTGAACCCCAGGGTTCGCGTGGAGGGCGTGTACTCCCAGGTGCCGGTCAGCACACCACCATATGGGCCGATCGTGTCGTACTCGCTGTCGCCGCTCGGATAGAGGGTGATGACGTCGGTGGAGAGGATGGATCCGGCCTCGTACTCGACGCAGTCGTAGACACCGGCCAGCCGAACCGGGCCGTAAAGCGACGGGATATAGAGCCGCTGCTCGCCCGGTGACTGTGCGCTCGCTTGATGCGCCAATAGGAGCCAGGGCAACCCAAGCGCCATTGCCAGCGCCACGACAGCGCACATTCTCCGCATCGTCATGGGACCCCCTTACGGATCACGTCAACCAGGCCAGGAATTCCACGTTGCCTTTCGGACCGGTCAGCGGCGACCGGATCTGCCCGCGCAACGTCCAGCCCTGAGACTCGGCAAAAGCAAACACCTCGCGCAGCACGCGCTCATGGACTTGCGGATCGCGGATCACGCCGCGGCCCTTGCTGACTTCGCGTTCGCCGGCTTCGAACTGCGGTTTGATCAGCGCCACCACCGTGGGCACCTCTTTGACGCGTCGCAGCTCGTCATCGGTCGGCGCCGTCTCAGCCGTGCGCCCGGTCAGCCAATGGCGCACCACCGGCAGGATCAGCTTGAGCGAAATGAACGACGCATCGATCGTCACGAGCGACACCGGCTCGGGCAACGCGTCCACGTAGCGGGCATTCGTGCCCTCCATCACCACCACGCGCGGATCACCGCGCAGTTTCTGGTCGAGGATGCCGCGCCCGACGTCGACGGCGTAGACGCGCGCGGCGCCGGCCTGCAGCAAGCTGTCGGTGAACCCCCCGGTCGAGGCGCCAACATCCGCGCAGACGGCGCCGCGCACATCGAGCTTGAAGGCATCGAGCGCCGCCTGGAGCTTGTCGCCGCCGCGGCTGACGAAACGCGGCTTCGCCTTGAGCACGATCTCGGCCTGCTCCGCCACCGCCGTGGCCGGCCGATCGACGATGCGACCATCGACCGTGACCTCGCCCGCCATGATCAGGCGCTGGGCGAGTTCACGGCTCGTCGTCAGGCCGCGGGCGACCACGGCGAGGTCGAGACGAAGCTTGCTCATGATCTTGTCGACGTCATGCGAAAGGCACACGCCCATCCGCCGAGCCGGCTTGCGCGACTCGCGCCGCCATGAAGGCTTTCATCATGGGTGACGGACGTATTCCTCAGATGATAACGGATCAGCGGGGCATTGCGTCAGTAAAATGGAGGATTGGCATGCCGCCGACGCAGGCAGCCGCGATGATTATGCGCTGTTTCGCAGAAAAGTATAATCGGGCCCGTGGCATTCGCATTATTGAGGACGTTGCGTCCGCGCCAGTGGCTGAAGAATATCTTCGTCTTTGCCGCGCTGGTATTCGATCACAAGTTGACGGACCCCGGGCTGCTGACTTTGAGCATCGCAGCCTTCGTGGTGTTCTGCTTTCTGTCGAGCAGCGTCTACATCCTGAACGATCTCGCGGACATCGAGAAGGACCGCGCGCACCCCAAGAAGCGCTTCCGCCCGATCGCGTCGGGCGCTCTGCCGATCCCGGTAGCTTACGTGGCCCTCGTGGTGCTGGCCCCGGGTTCACTCATCGCGGCCTTCAGCCTGGGCCTGTCGTTCGGCCTGGTGGCGCTGGCTTACTTCGTCAGCAACGTCCTCTATTCGTTCTGGTTCAAGCACGTCGTGCTGGTCGACGTGATGCTGCTGGCCAGCGGCTTCCTGCTGCGTTCGGTCGCCGGCGCCGAGGTGATCGGCTCGTCGATCTCGCCCTGGCTTTACATCTGCGTCAGCCTGCTGGCGCTCTTCATCGGATTCGGCAAACGCCGCGGTGAGCTCTTGATCGCTCAGAACGGGGGCGCGACCCGCAAGGTGCTCAACGACTACAGCCTGTCGTTTATCGACCAGTTGATCAACCTGGTCGCCTCGGCCACGATCGTCGCCTATTCGTTCTACACCTTCTCGGCCGAGAACCTGCCAGCCAACCACAGCATGATGCTGACGATCCCGTTCGTGCTGTACGCGATTCTGCGGTACCTGTACCTGATCCACATCCGCGGCGAAGGCGGCGCGCCCGACGAACTTGTGCTGGTCGACCGCCCGCTCCAGCTGGCCTTCGGGTTGTGGGCCCTCGGGGTGGTGCTCATCCTTTATCTTAATCGGGCCGGCTGATAGCCTCTGAGAGGCCGGCCATGCTAGTCTGGCCCGATCCGCGGGGACAAGTCCACCTCGTCTGACTTATGAAGAAACCATCCGGTGCAGGTCTTTCGGGGTCATCGGCCGGTCATGGCGTCGCCGTCGGCAAGATCATCCTCTTTGGCGAACACGCCGTTGTCTACGGTCAACCAGCCCTCGCCGCTCCGGTCGGCGCTGTGACCGCGCGAGCGACGCTGCGGCCGGCCCTCGGCGAATGGATCGACGCGCGCACGTTCGGGCGTCGCTACAGGCTATCCCAGGCTCACGAGCGGGATCCGCTGGCGCTGGCGCTCAAGCTGGCTGTCGAGCGGTGCGGTCGGCGGCTACAGGATCTGGAACTGACGATCGACTCCACAGTCCCGGTCGCGGCCGGCCTGGGTTCCGGCGCCGCGGTGGCTACCGCGACGGTGCGAGCCGTGGCTGATTATTTCGATGTGTCGCTGTCGGCCGAGTCGGTCGCCGTGCTCACCTTCGAGAGCGAGAAACTCCTGCACGGAAAGCCGTCAGGCATCGACAACACGGTCATCGCGTTCGAACGCCCGATCGTGTTCGTCAAGGGCCAGCCGCCTGAGCCCTTGACCACGGCCCGGTCGTTTCGGTTGGTGATCGCCGATAGCGGCGTCGCGAGCCCGACGCGGCTCACTGTCGGTGACGTGGCGACCGCTCACGCGCGCGAACCCGAGCGTTTCGAACGGCTCTTCGCCGAAGTCGGAGAACTGGTGCGCGCGGCCCGCGCGATCATCGAGAGCGGCGACCCCAAAGACCTTGGGCCGTTGATGGACGAGAACCAGCGCTTGCTCGAGGCCCTGGGCGTGTCGGCCGAAGTGAACGAGCGATTGTGCCAGGCGGCGCGAGACGCAGGCGCGCTCGGGGCGAAGCTCTCGGGCGGCGGCCGGGGCGGCAACAGCATTGCCCTGGTCACCGACGACACTGCGGCTCAGGTGGTGGCGGCGCTCCAGGCTGCCGGTGCCAGCCGCGTGATCGTCACCGAGATCCAATCCCTGGCGCCGTCCGCGGGGGCGCCAAGCTAAAACCTCAACGTCGATCCGACCATGCTCTTCTTCCTCAAACTGGGCGGCTCTCTGATCACCGACAAGGCCACGCCGCGGACGTTGCGTGCCGGTGTGCTCGCGCGGCTGATGGACGAGATCGCCGCAGCGCTGGCCGACTCGAATGTTCAACTGGTGTTGGGGCATGGCTCGGGTTCGTTCGGCCATGTCGAGGGCAAGCGCTACGATACGCGGTCCGGCGTGCGCACGTCGGAAGGCTGGCGTGGTTTTGCCGATGTGCAGGCCGCAGCCGCCTTGCTCAATCGGCACGTGATCGACGCAGCTCGCGTGGCCGGCCTGCCTGTGTTGAACTGTCCGCCGTCGGCATCGGCCGTGTGCGACGATGGCAAACTCGTCGAGCTCGCGGTCGAGCCCATCCGCGCGGCGCTCGACCACGGGCTGGTGCCCGTCGTGCAGGGCGATGTCGCGATCGACCGGGCGCGCGGCGGCACCATCGTGTCGACCGAGGACGTCTTCGGCTATTTGGCCCCGCGGCTCAAGCCGCAACGCATCCTGCTGGCCGGGCGCGATGCCGGTGTGCTTTCGCATTGGCCCGACGGCGAATTGGTCACCGATATCGTCGATGGCATGGCCATTCAGGCCGGGGCGTCGCAAGCCACCGACGTCACGGGCGGCATGGTGGCCAAGATCCACGAAACGCTGGCCACGATCCGCGCGGTTCCGGAGCTCACGGCCCTGATCTTCTCTGGCGACGTGCCGGGCCGAGTTGCGACCGCCTTGAAGGGCGAGGCGGTGGTCGGAACGGTTCTGCGCAGCCGCTAGGTCCGAACAACAGATCGGGAGTGTTGCGATGTCCCCCGAAGTGCTGCGCACTTCGGGGGACATCG
>JBGAGY010000001.1:0-636789 GCA_044226485.1 Anaerolineales bacterium | reverse complement strand
CCCCCGCCCCTCGCCTCACGCCCTTCGATACATCCGCCACTCGGGGGGCACGATCGAACGCCACTCGAGGACGTCATCGCCCGGGAAGGTCAGGCCCATGTCGGGCGGGAGATGGTCGCGCAGCTCGGCGGCGAAGGCGGCCTCATCCGCGAGCAGCGTATCCCATAACTCGGCGCTGGGGATGCCGCACTCGGCCAGTGCTTCGTCAGGCATCTCCATGACGGCGCCGCAGCGCAGCGCGAGGTTGACGGCATCGACCGGCGCCGCGGGCTGGGTCAGCGCGCCAGCGGGACCCACGAAGTCGAGCCGCGCGGCATCGTCGGGGCTCGGAAGCCAGACGCTCTTCAACGTGAGCCCGGCAGTCTTCCACGTCGCGACCGTCACATCGTAGATCGTCGGGATCGGCGGCGTCTGGCCCGACATCGCCAGCGCGACGAAGTCGCCGTCGTCGGCGCCGGCCCAGAGATGCACAAGCCGGTCGCCGTCGCGCTCGCGCAGAAGCACGCGGCGCTGCACACCGGGCCCTGGATAGCGAACGCCCTTGCGGATGCGCACGATCACGTCTTCAGCGACGAGGATGGCCATGCGCGGATTGTAGCGGAGAGTGGGGAGGACATCGGAACAAATCGGGAGTGTTACGATGTGTCCCGATGTCGTGACCGGGCCGTGACAGCCGTTCTCCTATAATGCCCCTATGCAACGCACAGCCCTGGCCGCCGTGCTCGCCGTCTACCTGGCCCTTGCCGCTCAGTACGCGGCCCTGACCCCCGAATGGCAGGCGCCCGACGAGCCAGCCCACTACAACGTCATCCGCCAGATGGCCCAGACCGGAGCCTTGCCCGTGCTCGGGCCCGGCGACTACGATCAGGCCTTCCTCGAGCAGGTCGTGAGCGCCGGCTTCCCGCCCGACGTGCAGCTCGATCGCGTGCAGTATCAGGATTATCAGCCGCCGCTCTACTATGTCCTGGCGGTGCCGGCGTTCTGGCTTGGGGGCGGCGCGCTCGTCGCCGTCCGTCTGGTCTCGGTGCTCTTTGGCGCAGGTGCCATCCTCTTCGCCTACCTCGCGGCCCGCGCTCTGACAGGCCCGGACTCGTGGCTGCCCGTGCTGGTCGCGGGCTTCATGGCGTTCATCCCGCAACACCTGGCCGTGCTCGCCAGCGTCAACAACGACTCGCTCTCCGAGATGTGGGTGTGCGCCGGCGCCTGGCTGCTCGTGCGCGAGGCGCGCGCGCCATCGCCGCTCCGCGGTGCGTGGGCCTGGGCGCTGCCGATCGTCCTCGGCCTCGCCTTCCTCACCAAGGTCTGGTCCTACGTGTTGGTGCCGGCCGTCGGCGTCTTGCTGCTGTGGCACTGGCGCCAGGCAGGCTTCGCTGTCGCGCTGCGACGCGGGTTGATGATCATGCTTCCCGCGCTCCTGCTCGGCGCGCTGTATTGGGGACGCAACACGATCGTGTGCGGACCGACCGACTTCGTCTGTGGCGCGCACCACAACTCGATCGTCACGGGTCAGCCGACGGCCGCGCACGGCATCGAGATGGCCGGCGGCCTCGTGCCATACGTGAGCAATGGCCTGCACACGACCTTCGTGAGTTTCTGGGGGCAGTTCGGCTGGATGGGCGTGCCGCTCGATCCGCGAACTGTGAAGATCCTGCTCGCGGTCAGCGCTGCGCTCGCGCTGATGGGGCTGATCGCCTTCTGGCGCGCCTGGACGACGTTGACGCGAGATCAACGCTGGGCGCTCGGCGTGCTCGCCATGCTCGGCCTCAGCACGCTTGGGGTGTTCGTGTATTACAACCTGGGCTTCCAACAATTCCAGGGCCGCTACTTCTATTCGGCCCTGATCCCGATCGCGCTGTGGTGCGCGGCCGGGATCCTCGAGGCCACGCGTTGGGCGCTCGCCCTCCTGCGTCGGCTGCGACCTGCTCCCGCGTGGCTCGGGCCGGCGCTCTCGTTGCTCCCTGTCGTCGCCCTTGCCCTCTTCGCCTTCTGGGCGCTGTATCGGGTGGCGCTGCCCAATCTGAGTTGACGAATGATGAAAGACGAACGCCGAAGGTTGAATGGCCATTCAACTTTCGGCGTTCGTCTTTCATCATTCGTCCATCTTCGGTCCGCGGTCCTCAAGCCACCAGTCGATCCTCCGAGGCCAGCGTGACGAACCACTGTTCGGTGCTGCGTTCGAACATGAGCTCGTACACGCGGTCACGCGTCGTCATGACGAGGGTCCGCAGCTCTCCGCCCGTGTCGCGCTGGCGGCCCTGGCTGACGACGGGCCAGGAACGCCCCTTCCACGTGAAGCGCAGGATGCGCACCTTGCCGTTGTGAAGGAACATGGCCTCGACGTCGCTGGGCTCGCGGATGACGTTGTGGCGCGGGGCAGCCTGCGGTGTCGGGACGACGGGCGCGACAGCCGGCGCCGACGCCGACTCGGTCAGGTGTTCGATCAACCAGCTCAGCGCTGCTTCGGCGGTCTGAGTTTTGTTGTCGCGCCGATCGCCTGTCCACAGAAAGCGCCGCGCCCACGCGCCTTCGCGCATCGCCAGGCCGACATACACAAGGCCGACCGGCTTGTCGGGCGTGCCGCCGTCCGGGCCGGCCACGCCGGTAGCCGAAAGGGCGTAATCGGCATCGAACAGGCGCCGTGCGCCGGCCGCCATCTCAATCGCCACTGCCTCGCTGACGGCGCCGTGTTCCTGCAGCGTCGTCTTCGATACACCCAGCAGGCGTTGCTTGGCAGCGTTGCTGTATACGATCGCACCGCCGAGGAAGTAGGCTGAGCTGCCCGGCACGTCGGTGAGCATGTCGCCGATCAGGCCGCCCGTGCACGACTCGGCTGTGGCCACAGTCTGGCTGCGCGATTTGAGGAGATGACCCAGGTTCTCGGCTCGCGAATCCATGCGGGAATTGTATATCGACCGGGAGAGACGTCAGGCGTCAGTTCACGCGCCGCGCAGGGACAAAGACGTTGCGCTGCAGCGTCCCGGATGCCCTACGGGATCGTCACCGCCCCCAACACGGCCGAGTCGCCGAGAACGACGCCGGTGTCGGCGATGACCGGCAGCCGTTCGCCAGAGACGGGGTCGTAGAGGCCGGTCACGAGCGAATAGGTCCCGGCCGGCGTATCGGCGGGGAGGGCGAGGGTCAGTGTGTCTGGCACGCGCGCGCCAAGCGGCCAGGCTGTGAAGGGCGGGAAGCCGCCAAGCGGTTCGGCGTCGCCTTGCGCGACCCGCCTGCCATCGGCCGCGAGCAGGTGCACGAACTGCTTGTAGCGCCGATCTGCCAGCCGCGTGACCTCCCAATCCAGCTTGACGAGCAGGCGATCGTCGACGCGCTCGGCTTCCCACGTGCGGATCGCCAGGCCGTTTTGGAAGAGCACCGTCGCGGGCTGCCTGAGCGGTGGCGCCGCGGCCGGCAGAGGCCAGGCGGCCGTCACGTCGATCGACGTCAACGCCGGGGCGAAGGCCTCGCCTCCCAGGCTGTGCGTGAGGCGCACGTCGTAATGCCCAACGCCGACGTAGGGGCGAATGGGGAAGTCGATCTGTTGCCGGAACACACCGTCGCTGTCGGCCGGCACCGTGAACGGGATCTCGTCGGCGGTGCCGCCCAGCCAGGAACTCAGGCGCAGGCCAAACGTCTGCTCGCCGCGCCCGGGCTGCGCGCGCCAGGTGAGGAAGAGCCGCAGCGTCTCACCGACCTTGACCTCGGGCAACGCGCGCTCGACGCCGACGAGCTGCAGCCCGGGCGTCGCATCCACCAGGGTGTTGGCGAGCGCCGTCGTGGGCTGATCGAGCGTCTCGGCGCGGGATTGGGTTCGCGCGAAGACCCAGAGCTCGGCCGACGGGCTGAAGTCCCAGCTTCGGCTGGCGACGGCGCGTTCCTGGAACCAGTGCAGCACGAAGTGATCGTAGTCGTTGAGCAGCGACTCGCGCGTGAGCAACAGCCAGACCGCATCGTGAGTGGCCCATACCTCTTGAGCGTAACGCTCGGCCGTCGCCGTGTCGCCGATGTAGACCTCGAAGGGAACGTCGCGCCGGGGTTGTTCGCCGATCTCGTAAGCGACGATCGGCCACTCACGGTTGTTGTGGAGAAGCAGCCCATCCTCGGGGCGGCGATACGCCTGCAGGGTCAGACCGGCCGAACGGAACGTGTCAGTGGCGTAGCGATCGGTGTAGTAGATGCGGCTCGAGGCGGCCATCACGCCGACCAGGGCAACCCCCGCGATCATGCCGGGCCAGCGCCAGCGGGCGATCACGATCGAGAGCGCGGCGCCGAGCGCCATCAGCGCCCACGGGGTGAGACCCACAAGGTAGCGCGGAGTCGGCGCGAACGTGAGTCGAAGGTCCCAGGGTTGGTTCAAGATCCAGATCAGGCCGATGGTGGCGGCGGCGCCCAGGACTGCGGCAAGGCCGAGCCCCAGACCCGACGCGTTGACTCGCTCTCGTCGTCGCCAGAGGATCCACGCCGCGAGCGCCACGGGGCCGATTGCCAGCGCGTAAGTGGGCCAATCGGCCCAGGCGGCGTCGGGCGCTGGAGCCGAGCCGACGAGCAGGGTGTTCAGCCACAGGCCGAGCACATCCACCAGGCCGACGGGCGTCGCATCGCTGAAGCGTTCGGGTTTATAGGGCCAGGCAAACCACAGCCAGGGCAGCAGGCTGATGGCCACTGCGACGTTGGCGCCCAGCCAACTCAGAATGCGACGCCGGCGCTCCGCCCCGGCTCGCAGGCCAAGCGCAAGCAACCCGGCCAGGCCAAGCGCCGCCGGGGCCAGGACGAACAGATAGATCGTGTGCAGCCCGGCCGAGCACAGCAGGAGATACGCCACAAGCACGCGCCGGCGCCCGTCGCGTAGATACGCCAGCAGCGCCACCAACGCCGCGACGGCCAGCAACATTGCCAGCGCATACATGCGGACCTCCTGGCTGTACCAGATCGAGGGCCGATGTACGGCGAGCAGCGCCAGCGCGACCAGACCGGCTCGCGCATCGACATGGCGACGCAACAGGCGATAGGCAAGCGCAAGGGTCAGCGTGCCGGCGACCACCGACGGGAACCGCAGAGCAAACGCGCTCTCACCGGCCAGGGCGCGCCAACCATGGAGGATCGCGAAGTACAGCGGCGGGTGGACGTCTCGCGCGGTCTCGACGGGCAGTTCCGCCAGTGTCTGCCGCGCCATGAAGACCGAGTAGCCTTCGTCGTACCACAGGTTCTTGTTGTCGAGCCGGTAGACGCGCAACCCGAACCCGATCAAGCAGAGCAGGAGCGCCAGATAGTGCGGAGACCGCAGACGGCGGACCGCGGAGCGCAGGGCTCCGGGCAGGACATTGCCAGACGGTCGCGTCGCGCGCGAGGAGAGACCGGTGTCAGGGCGCTGACGCATCGCCGATCGTGTCGTAGATCACGACCCTTTCCCAAAAGCTCGAACACGTCTCGCGGAAGCGATCGTGGATGGGGTCGACCTGATAACGATCGTGGGCTGCTTGATCCGGGAAGACGACGATGAGCCCCATCGAATAGCCGCGTTCGATGATAGCGCGCTCGGTCGGGGCGGGGCGCCCGTAGTAGGCCCGCTCGACGCTCTCGATCGTGGTCAGGGAGTGCACACCTTCGCGAAAGCGCAGGTGCTCCTCGGCGCTCAGATCAGGCCGCAGCCAGAAATAGACAGCATGCACGAACATGGGTCACCTCTCTCGATCAAGAGCTACCAGACCTAACGCCACATTATAGGGGCGAGGGGCGAGGCGAGAGGCGCGGAAGGCGACCGACCTTTCGCCCCTCGCGCCTCGCTCTTCGCCCCTCGCCCTTCGCCCCACTAGCTATCAGCACACCTGTTCGAGAGGATATAATCCCATCTGCATGACCACGTCTGATCAACTTCGCGCCAAACTGGATACCCTGCCGACCAAGCCGGGCTGCTATCTGTACCACGACGCCAACGGCAAGATCATCTACGTCGGCAAGGCCGTCAACCTGCGCAACCGCGTGCGCTCGTATTTCCACGGGACCGTGGATTCGGCCAAGACGGCGGAGTTGGTGCGCCACATCGCGGATCTCGAATACATCGTGGTCGGTTCGGAGCTCGAGGCCCTGATCCTCGAGATGAACCTGATCAAGAAGCACCGGCCGAAGTACAACATCCGGCTCAAGGACGACAAGCGCTACCCGTACATCAAGATCCACTACGCCGACGCCTTCCCCAAGGTGACTGTGACGCGGCGCATGGACGATGATGGCGCGCGCTACTTCGGCCCATACACGAGCGCCTGGGCGGTCTATCAGACGCTCGACGTGGTGCGCCGGATCTTCCCGTACCTCACCTGTGATCGCGTGATCACGGGGCGCGATCCGCGCGCCTGTTTGTTCTACGACATCAAGCTCTGCCAGGGGCCGTGCATCGGCGCCGTCGATCAGACTCAGTATCGCGCCATGATCGACGACCTGAGCCGCTTCCTGCGCGGGCACACCGAGCCCGTCGTGGCGCGTCTGCGCACTGAGATGGCGAAGGCCTCCGAGGATCTGGCCTTTGAACGCGCCGCGACCTTGCGCGATCAGCTGCTGGCGATCGAGCGCGTCGTCGAGAAGCAAAAGGTCGTCACGCAGGATCAGATGGACAGCGACGTCATCGCCTTCGCGCGCGATGAACGCACGGCCTGTGTCCAGGTGTTCTTCGTGCGGGCCGGCAAGCTGATCGGCCGCGAGTACTTCGTGCTCGAAGGCACCGAAGAAGCCGCCGACGTCGACGTGATGACGCAGTTCGTCGAGCAGTTCTACAGCGAGGCCGCCTATGTGCCACCCGAGGTCGTTCTGCCGGAGGACATGCCCGAGGCCGAGATCGTCGGGCAATGGCTCCGCGGCAGGCGTGGCGAGAAGGTGCTGCTGACGGTGCCGCGGCGCGGCGTCAAGGCCGACCTTGTCAAGCTGGCCGCCGAGAACGCGGCCGACACGCTGACCACGCTCAAGGCCGAATGGGATGCCGACACGTTGCGGCAGGAGCAATCGCTTTCGGAGCTGCAGCAGGCGCTGGCGCTGCCGAAGCCTCCGAACCGCATCGAGTGTTTCGACATCTCGAACACGCAGGGGGTGGCGACCGTGGCGGCGATGGTCGTGTTCGAGCAGGGCGTGCCGCGCAAGCAGCACTACCGCTCGTTCAACATCCAGAGCGTCGACGGCCCCAACGACTTCGCCTCGATGCGCGAGGCGCTCACGCGACGTTTCAGGCGCTATCTCGACGCCACCCAGGCCGATGGCGAGGCGCCGAACCTGCCGACCCGCCCGGGCAAGAAGGCTGACGAAAGCTTCATGCGGCTGCCCGACCTGTTGATGATCGACGGCGGCAAGGGCCAGCTAGGTGTGGCGGTCGAGGTGCTCAAGGAACTTGGCCTGTACGACGTCGTCCCGGTCTGCAGTCTGGCCAAGCAGCAGGAAGAGATCTTCCAGCCCGGGCGCTCCGGCAGCGTCCTCCTGCCGCGCCGCTCGCCGGCGCTGTATCTCGTGCAGCGCGTGCGCGACGAGGCCCACCGTTTTGGCATCACGGCCCATCGCACGCGACGCAACAAGATCGGCCTCGCCTCGCAGCTCGATTCGGTGCCGGGCATCGGGCCGACGCGCCGACGCGCGCTGCTCAGCCGCTTCGGCTCGCTCGAAGGCATCCGTGCCGCCAGCGTCGAAGAGCTCCTCACCGTCCCCGGCATGACCAAACGCGCCGCTGAAGCGATCAAGGATCAGTTGTAGTCGACCGCTGACGGCGGACGGCGGACTGCAGATCTGGCGCCTACGGCGTTTGCGCGGTGACGAAAGACGAAAGACGAAGGTTGGGTGGTTGCCAGCCTACGGTTGTACTCGCGTATACGCTGCTATTGAAACTGTGTCTTGTTGAGTACGTGATGCGCCGAACCGCCCCTGCCTCCGTCACCTAAGGATCCCATCCCTGCGGGCTATGCATGTCAGCCGAAGTGGCAGACTGCTCAGTCCTCGCGCGTCACGCATGGCATCCAGGCCACCCGACCTTCGCCCGCGTCACATATCATCCAGGGCGCCTAACCATATTGGCCATCAATCGCACCCCATGAGTGCGAAGGATCGCTATCAGACTCGGTGGTTGTCGCCAGGGTCATACGAGTCTGACAGGAGATCCTTCGCGCTCATTGCAGCCGACGTCGGGTCGCGAGGGTTAGGCGCTCTGGATGACACGCGACGCGCGGAGGCAGCCGCTGAGACCGGCACGCGAGCCTGTGGGCCAGGCGTTCGGGATGACCCGCGATGCGCTGACATGAGCGCTCCGGTTGGCATGCAACGCGCGAAGGCCAGGCGTTCGGGATGACCCGCGATGCGCTGGGATGAGCGCTCTGGTTGGCATGCAGCGCGCGAAGGCCGGGCGTTCGGGATGACCCGTGATGCGCTGAGATGAGCGCTCCGATTGGCATGCAGCGCGCGAAGACCAGGCGTTCAGGGTGATGCGACGCGCTGGGATGGGGCAGTGCGTATGACACGCGACGCGTGGGGTCATGCGCCATGAATGGGAAGGTTTGAGCGCCTTCGACGTCAGTCAACGCCTGGCGGCTGTCTGAAGGCAAAGGACGAAGGTTGTGTGACCACTCAACCTTCGTCCTTCGTCACCAAGCAAGCGCCGTAGGCGCCAGATCTGCCGTCTGCCGTCCGCCGTCAGCGGTACCCTTCACGGCGTCACAGTTTCGACGCTTGTCACAAGCATGCTGTTGCAGCCGGCATCCTGCCAGTACTGGCCGGTCGCCTGATCGTCGGCGTTGAGGAAGTCGATCCGCAGGATCTCGGGGCCGGCGATCCTGACGACTTGCCATTCGTCGAGCGTCAGGAGCTCGTTGTAGATCGACTCATTGAGCGGCGCGATGTGCAGGAGGTTGATCGTGCCGGTCGGCTGCTCGTTCGCCCACCAGGTAAAGTGATGGTCGAAGACGTTGGTCGTGACGCGCCGCGAGTCGGCGTAGTCGCCGGTGGTCACGAGGACGTCGTGGGTCATGAACGGCAGCGAGCCGTCATGCCAGTGCTCGACATGCCGCACCGTGCCGACGAAGGTGGTCGGCGGGCGCTGCTCATAGGAGACGGCCCAGCGGGTGCCGTCGCTCAGCCGGGTGATGTGCTTGTAGTCGCCGGCGAATTGCAGATCGTTGAAGGCCGGCCGGGCGATCCCGCCCAGATCCGAGTTGCTGCGCGACAGCTCCCACCCCAACAGGCCGAGGACCACCATCAACCCGAGGAAAGCCATCGCCCACAGGCGCAACGGCAGCTGGTATAGAAACGCGAGGGGCGCGAAGATCCAGCTGGAGCCGGGCTCTGGCACGGCCTCTTCGGTTGGGTAGGAGACGGGCATACGCATCACGAGGACGATACAACCCACCCATCGCAAAAAATGGGTTGGGTCGGGCCCGGACTGGATAGCGCAGGTTGTGGACTGTTACAATCGCGCATCGGTTCGGCGGCCACGCTGCGCCGCCGCTTTATGGAAACACCTGACCCTGTCATCGATCCCCCTCCGGAGCACGTCAGCGAGATCGCGCGCGGCGCATCCTGGATCGCCCTCGGCAACATCGCCAGCCGCGTGCTGGGCTACGTCCGCGAAGCCGTCAAGGCCGGTCTCTTCGGCACCGGCGCGCACGTCGACGCCCTGCAACTGGCCTGGACCGTGCCGTTGCAGGTCTATGACCTGGTGACCGGCGGCGTGATCAATTCGGCCCTGGTGCCTGTCTTCAGCGAGTACGCGGCCCCGGGCCGCGATCGGCGCGAACTGTGGCGGCTGGCGGGGGCCGTGCTGGCCCTGGCCGCGGCCGGCGTCAGCGCCCTTGTGGCGATCTTGATCCTGGGCGCGCCGTTCCTTGTGGCGATCCTCGGCCGAGAACACAACGCCGAAGCTCAGACGCAGGCCGCGGACCTGCTGCGCCTGATGCTGCCGGCCGTCGTGTTGATGAGCCTGGCCGGCGTCCTCACGAGCCTGTTGTACGCGCTGAACCGCTTCTCGCTCCCGGCCTTCAGCACCACAGTCTTCAACGCCGGCATCGTGCTGGCGACGGTGCTCCTGGCGGGGCGTCTGAGCGTGACGGCCATGGCGGTCGGACTACTGCTCGGCTCGGCGCTTCAGGTGGCCCTGCAGATCCCGGGCCTGCGCGACGGCTTCTCGGCGTTGCGTTTCAAGCTCGATCTGAATCATCCGGGCCTGCGGCGGGTCTTGAAGCTCTACGCGCCGATCGTGGTCAGCACGATCATCTCGCAGCTGGCGATCTACTTTGCGTTGGGCGTCGCCTGGGAATCCGAAGGCGCGATCGGGTGGATGAATTACGCGACGACGCTGTATCAACTCCCGCTCGGCCTTGTCGGTGTGGCGGTTTCGGCGGCTGTGCTGCCGACGCTGGCGCGCCAGGCGGCGAGCGGTCAGGACGTCCGACCGACCCTTGTGCAGGGGCTCAACCTGGTCCTCGTCCTGATCGTGCCGGCGACGATCGCGCTCTTCATTCTGGCGGTGCCGGTCGTGGGCACGGCCTTCGAGCGCGGCAGGTTCACGTCGGTCGACACCCAGACCACGGCCGACGTGCTGCGCGTGTTCCTGGCCGGCCTGACGTTCGCGGCGGTGGACCTGCTGCTGATCAACGCTTTCTACGCGCAACAAAACACCTGGGTGCCGTCTGTGATCGGCGTGATCACCGTCGCGATCAACATCTCGGCCCTGTTGATCTTCCGCGGCCAATTCGGATTCTACAGTGTGATGATCGCCGACGCGCTCAAGCAGATCACGCACGCCCTGATCACGGGCTGGCTGTTGTCGCGCCGGATTGGGGGCTTCAGAGGCAGCGGACTGTGGCCGACGCTGGGTCGGATCCTGCTGGCGGGCGTGGCGCTCGCCACCGTCCTCCAGGGGACGCTCTGGGCGCTCTCACTCGTGACGTTGCCCGGCGGCCTGATCGGACACCTCGTGCAACTCGTGGTGCCAGGTCTGCTCGGCGCCGTCGTCTATTTCGCGCTTGTTCGCCGCCTCGGGGTGGCCGAGGTTTCGTTGCTCGAGGCGCAATTGCGAAAACGCCTCCGGCTATAATCTAGTCTTCTAGTCGCCTTGTCAGGTAGTCGGGTAGTCGGTTGTTGTGGCCGCCGACCGGGTCTGTGACCAGCCGACTAGCAGACCAGTCGACCACCTGACTACTGGACTACCCGACTGAATGACCGACAAACGATCGCTACCACCCGAGCTATACACCGAGGAATATTTCCTCAACGCCTGCGAAGGCTTTACCGAATTCACCGAGAGCCAGGGCCAGCGCCTGTCTCGTCGCCTCAACGCGGCGTTCGCGGTGGCCGAGGTGCGGCCGGGCATGCGCGTCCTGGATCTGGGCTGCGGCCGCGGCGAGATCGTGCGTCACTGCGCCGAGCTGGGCGCTGCGGCGTTCGGCGTCGACTACTCGCCTGTGGCCCTCGACCTGGCGCGCAAGATGCTGTCCGGTGAAACCGGCGAAGCGGCCCTCCAGGCGCCGACCGGCCTCGCCCGATCGGACGCGAAGCAGATGCCCTTCCCCGATGGCGCCTTCGACCGCGTCCTGATCTTCGACGTGGTCGAGCACCTGTTCCCCTGGGAGCTCGACCTCTGTCTGAGCGAGGCGCGCCGCGTCCTCAAGCCGGGCGGCATGATCGTCGTGCACACGGCCCCCAACGTCTGGTATGACCGCTATGCCTATCCGGTTGTGCGTGCCGTGCGCGTCCTGATGGGGCAGGGCGACCGCTATCCGCGCGATCCACGGTTGCTCAACGTCGCCGCGAACGCCGACGTCCACGTCAACGAGCAGAGCCAGTTCAGCCTGGCCGCCAACCTGCGCCGCGCCGGCTTCGGCACGGTGCGCGCCTGGCTCGAATCGCCGCCCCAGAACCGCCAGGAGAACGGCCTCTTCCGCGCCGCCCGCAGCGTCCTCTTCGGCCTTCCGCCGTTCCGCTACTTCTTCGAGCGCGAGGTGTTTGCCGTCGGGACACGCGCGGCCTAGCCCGGGCCTGCAGCGCGGCAACGCGAAGGGCGCGAAGACGATGTCTGGAGTCTTCGCGCCCTTCGCGTTGTCGCGCTGCGAACCACGGCAGCCCGATCAGCCGGGCTTACGGAAATACGCAATCACCTGATCCAGGGTCTCGTCAAGCGTCACGGTCGGTGTCCAGCCGATGAGGTCGCGGATCTTGTCGATCGCGGGGACGCGGCGCAGCATGTCTTCGAAGCCCTTTTCGTAAGCCTGATCGTAGGGGATGCGCCGGATCGGCGCGTCGGCGCAGCCGCTTCGCTCAGCGATGCGTGACGCCAGCGCCTCGATCGTGATCTCTTCCTGCGAGCCGATGTTGAAGATCTCGCCCTCAGCGCGCGGCTCCGCGGCCAGCGCCACCACGGCGCGCACCACATCTCGCACGTTGCAGAAGCAACGCGATTGGCCGCCGTCGCCATAGACCGTCAGCGGCTCGCCGCGCAGGGCCTGCCCCACCAGGCGTGGGATGACCATGCCGTAGCTGCCCGACTGTCGCGGCCCGACAGTGTTGAAGAACCGGCAGATCACGACGGGCAGACCGAACTGCTTATGGTAGGCCAGCGCCAGGAACTCGTCGATCGCCTTCGACTCAGCGTAGCTCCAGCGGCTCTTGGTCGTCGGGCCGAGGACGCGGTCGTCATCTTCCCGGTAGGGGATGGCCGCGCTCTTGCCGTACACCTCAGACGTCGAAGCCAGCACGAGCTTGCGCCTGTAGCGACGCGCCAGCCGCAGGGCGACCTCGGTGGCCTGCAGGTTGGTCTCGATCGTCCACACCGGGTCGCGCACGATGAGCTCGACCCCGACCGCAGCCGCCAGGTGATAGACGATGTCGCTTTCGCTGACGAGGCGATCCATCACCGTCTCATTGGTAGCCGACTCGAACACATACTGGAAGTCGGGGCGGCCGTTGAGGTGGGCGATGTTCTCGTACCGGCCCGTGGCCAGGTTGTCGACCACCACGACCTTGCTGCCCTGAGCCAGCAACGCCTCGGCCAGATGGCTGCCGATGAACCCCGCGCCACCCGTGATGAGGGCGCGAGTAGGCGTCAGGCGTCGGGCGTCAGGGGTCAGTGAGGTCGGGTCGATGGTCATGGGTGAGGCGTCACGTGTCAGGCGTCGGTGAAGGATGGCAGTGCATCAGACGTGCCTTCAGCACCGGCAGGTCAGGTGCCAGGAATTGTACGAATACATCGGTTCGAACGCGAATGGAGAAATCGGACGCGGACGGGCAGCGTCACTGACGCCCTTCAATCACGATCCTCCCCGGATGCAGTCGCCTGATCCGCGCGAGGTCACGAAACATGTTGATCACGCCCTCGAGGAAGCGAACTTTGCTGCCGGGCATGTCGGCCCAGGCGACGGGGAATTCGACGATCTTCAGGCCGGCCCGTTCGGCCAGATACAGGATCTCGACATCGAACATGAACCGCTCGATCCGGCACTTCTCGAACAACTGGCGGGCGATGCCGCCGCTGAAGGCCTTGAACCCGCATTGGGTATCGCGCAGGCCGCGCAGCCCGACCATCTGGTGTTTGATGCCGTCGAAGATGCGCGAAGCGAGGCGCCGGCCGAGCGGCGGCTTCTGGCGGATGTCGGCGTCGGGCAGGCCGCGCGAGCCGATGACGACGTCGGCGCCGCTCGACTCCATGGCCGTGATGATGCGCGGGATCTCGCTGAGCGGGGTCGAGAGATCAGCGTCCATGAACAGCACAGGGTCGCCATGCGAGGCGAGCACGCCGGTGCGCACGGCGTAGCCCTTGCCGCGGTTGGGCTTGTACTCGATCAGCCGGGCGCGCGGTTCCGACGTGATCGCAGCCTTCACGATCCCGGCCGTGTGGTCGAGGCTGCCGTCGTCGACGATGATCAGTTCGTGTTCGGGGTAATGCTGGTTCAGATAGGCCAGCACATCTGCAAGACCTCGGCCAAGTCGTTCTTCTTCGTTGTAGGCCGGGATGATGACGGAGAGCATCGCTGATTGTGGATTGCTGATTCCTGACTGGTGATGGGCACTGGCCGACCGGCGGGCGAACGCTATGGCGCTCGACGCCTCGCGCTGCTGAAACAAAACGTGAACGCCTATCAGCAGTCAGAAATCAGCAATGTCTACTCGTTCTTGATTCGGTCCAGCAAGGCAAACGACAGGCAGTGGTCGAGGATCATGTGAACGTCCTCTTGCTGCCCGATGCGGTCGCTGGGGGCGATGACGGCGACGTCGGCGAGTTTCGCCAGCTTGCCGCCGGGCTTGCCGCAGAAGCCGATGACGCAGGCGCCGCGGGTCTTGGCGTACTCGACGGCCTTGACGACGTTCGGCGAGTTGCCCGAGGCTGAGATCGCGACAAGCGTGTCGCCGTCTGACATCAGGTTGATCAGCGGCTCGACGAAGACGTCGTGGTACGACGCATCGTTGCCGACGGCCGTCATGAACGGCACATTGTCCGTCAGGGCGATGGCCTTGAAGCGCGGCTTGCCGGGCACGATCGTGAACTTGTTGATGTCGTTCATCATGTGCGATGCCGTCGCGGCCGAGCCGCCGTTGCCGATGATGAAGATCGTGCGGCCGGCCGCGCGCGCGGCCATCAACGCGTCCGCCGCGGCGCGCACTTCGTCGCGCGACAGGTTGCGGATCACGGTTTCGAGTTCGGAAAGGTAAAGGTCAATAGCGTCCATAGTCATGTCGTCTCGTGGTCCCGTAGTCTGGCAGTCGGTTGTTTGACAGACAAGTAGACTAGCAGACCAGGCGACTGCTTGACTACCTGACTACCGGCCTACTCGACTATCTGACGGCCCCCAATTTCTTCATGTGTTCCCGGGCGGCCCGGCTGTAGTTACCGAAATCGGGCTGGCGGGTGGCCCATTCGATGTACTCGCGGCAGCTCTGCTCGGGGTTGCCGCGTGGCTGCCAGCCAAGCGCCTTGAGCTTGTCGATCGACGAGAAGATGTGGCGGGTGTCGCCGAAGCGATACTCGCCCGGGATGATGGGCTCAAGCGCGGCCTGACCGGCGGCTTCGGCCATGATCCGGGCGAAGTCGAGCACCGTCCAGGTCTGGCCGGCGCCGACGTTGAAGGCCTGGTAGTCGGCGCGCTCGTCCTCGAGCACCAGCAGGTTGGCGGCAGCCACATCACCGACGTAGACATAGTCACGCAGCTGCAGGCCGTCTTCGTAGATCACGGGACGTTCGCCAGCCACGGTTTGCATCGCGAAGATGCGCAAGGCGCCCGAATAGGCGTTGCGGAACGATTGGCGCGGCCCCTGGACGATCGAGTAGCGCATGCCCACCGACGGGATGCCATAGCGGCGTCCCAGGTTGAGGGCAATGAGCTCCTCGGTCTGCTTGCTGATGGCGTACGAGTTGTGCGGCCGCGCGCCGGCTTCGTCAGTGAACTCCGGGCGCAGCGGCTCGCCTGTCTCGGGATCCAGGATCTCCCAGATGTGCTGGGCGAGTTGCTCGGCCGGGCGCTGACCCGGGTAGTGCGGCTGGCCGTTCGCGCGCAGATACTTGCCCTCGCCGTAGACAGCCTGCGAGCTGGCGACCACGACTTTGCGGATCGGCAGATTGCGCTCGACGATGATCTCGTACATCAGCGCGGTGCTGACCGCGTTGACGTGAAAAAACTTCGAAAAGTCGGGCAGGTAATCCTGATAGGCGGCGAGGTGGAAGACGGCGTCGATGCCGTCAAGGGCCTTTTCCCAAGCGCCTTTATCGCGCACGTCGCCGACCTGGAAATCGACGTCGGCTGGAACGTAGTCGGGCTTTTGATGATCGCGGTGAACGGGTGGTTCGAGAGCGTCGAGGACGCGCACGCTGTGCCCGCGAGAGAGCAGCAGGTCTGCCGTGTGTGATCCGATGAAACCGGCGCCGCCGGTGATAAGAACCCTCATGGATGATGTCAATTCGTTATAATGCGGCCCGATGGCTCAACAGATGACGGACACACAAGCCCGCCGTCCTGCGGTCTTTTTGGATCGGGACGGCGTGTTGATCGAGAATATGCCCGATTATGTTCGTTCGGTGGGCGAGGCGATCCCGCTTCCGGGCGCCTTCGAGGGGTTGGCCCGCCTCCGACGTCGCTCGCCCGACCACCTCGTTGTGGTGGTCACCAACCAGGCCGGGATTGGAAAGGGCATTATAACCTACGCAACTGTCGAGGCGATCCACGCTCACGTCTCGGCCTGGGCCCGCGCGGCAGGCGGCGGCATCGACGCGTTCTACATCTGTCCGCATCGCAACGACGAGCCCAGCCAGCATCGCAAGCCGGCTCCGGGCATGCTGCTTCAGGCAGCGCGCGAGTGGTCGATCGACCTGTCGCGGTCGGTCATGATCGGCGACGCATTGACCGACGTTCAGGCGGCCGTCGCGGCGGGGGTCAGGCCCATGCTCGTCCGATCCGGTCGCGGTCACCGCGAAGAAGCGCGTCTGGCGCGCGCGGGCCTCGCGCACGTCCCGGTCTTCGCCGACGTCTCGGCGGCCATTGATGCTTTGTTGGTCAGACAACCGTAGTGCGTGACGGCAGACGAATGACGAACGACGAAGGCCGAAGGTTGTCTCAAACAACCTTCGGCCTTCGTCGTTCGTCATTCGTCTGCTTTCAGACTTAAGTGCCTTTTAGGCGAACCACCACCCCGATCGTGCGGAGCAGGATCGACGTGTCGAGCCATGGGGACATGTGCTTGACGTAGAAGAGATCCCACTGCAGCTTGCGGATGTTGTCCTGCAGGGTGCTGGCGTAACCGTAGTTGACCTGGGCCCAACCCGAGATGCCGGGCTTGACCAGCAGACGCGCGCGGAAGAGCGGCATCTGGCGCTCGAGGTCGGTGAAGAACTCGGGCCGTTCGGGTCGGGGGCCGACAAGGCTCATGTCGCCGCGCAGGACGTTCCAGAACTGCGTGGTCTCGTCGAGCCGGGTCCGGCGCAGCAAACGGCCGACGCGCGTGATGCGGTCGTCGTTCTCTTTGGCCCATTGCGCGCCGCCGGCTTCAGCGTCGGGCACCATGGTGCGGAACTTCACGATGGTGAAGGGGCGGCCGTTGCGGCCGAGCCGGACCTGGCGGTAGAAGACCTTGCCGCCGTCTTCGAGCTTGATGGCCGCCGCGACGAAGGGCAGCACGACGAGGACGCCGACCAGGCCGATCAGCGCGCCGACGATGTCGACGATGCGTTTGGAGGCGAAGTAGACCGAGTGGTTGAAATCGCTGACGGCCGGGCCTTCGAGCCATTGCGCGTCGAGGTGCTCGAGCGGCACACGGCCCGTGATCTCTTCGTAGAGGGTGCTCATGCGGATCAGGGGCATGCCCCGTGATTGGCAATCGAGCAACGCCTGGAAGGTGCGCGGCTGCAGATCCCCGGAGATCGCCAGGACCACGTCGGAGACGTCGTACGTGCGGATCGCGGCGGCCAGATCGGCCTGACCGCCGAGGACGCGGATGTTCTTGATGTTCTGCCCGTGCTTGGCTTCGTCGTCGTCCAGGATGCCGACGACCGTGTACATCGAGTTGGCTTCGTCGTGGAGGGCCTCGACGATCGCGCGGCCGGCTTTGCCCGCCCCGACCACCAGCAGGCGTCGTTGCAGGAACGGCAGAGAAAAGAGGCCGACGTAGCCCGCCCGCCAGGCCAGCGTGGCCAGCGTCACCATCACAAGGAAGTAGATGACCACCGTGCGCGGCAGCGGAAAAGGCTGGGCGACGAAATAGAACCCGATGTAAAGCAACAGGCTGACGAGGGCCGCTCCGATTGCATCGCGGCCGACCGACTCGGGGTGGGGGATGCGGTGGAGGTTGAAGAAGGCGAAGCTGTTGGTCAGCCACAGGCCCGGCAGCACGAGCAGCCAGACCCAGCGCGTCAACACAAACTCGCGTAACGGTTCGGTCGGGTTTGCGAGGGACCAGAGCCAGAGCGCCAGCGCCGCGCACAGAACGGCGATCAGGCTATCGCCGACCCAGACGAGCCACCGGCGTTGTTGAAGCCGCAGCCCCGAAACGATGCGGAGCTGCTGGGTGGTCGCAGGCGCGGTCATAGTGTCGTCCGATCATCCTTGTGCCTTATGACACAAGGATTTGTTGGCCACACGTTAGGATGGCGTCGCCTGCAGATCACCATATGGCTTTGCATCACAGAAGGATTTGGGCTCATCGCACGGCCAGTAGAGAATTATACGCGTCCCAACCAAGTTGGCGGCGCCTTCAGAAAGTTGGATGAAACGAGCGTGACCGCTCATTCACTGGCTTAATTGCACATGCCAAAGATTATGTAACGTGCAAGAACGTTCACGCCTTTGATTGGCGCGAAAACAACCCTATCCAGACTCCAAAGCCCCAGGCGTAATGAATGATCGAATACGCGATCGACAACCTCGGCCAGATGGATCGACTGGCCTGCGAGTGTCGAACGGCTTCGACAGTCACCATGATGCCATAGAAACCAAGGACCACAAGGGCCAAGCGGCGCATGATAGGACTGACAAGTGACGCCAGCCCCAGCGCGATGGTTCCCCCGGCCCAGATCGCGGGAACAGCCTGCCGAGGGCGCAGCGAGCCGGGGTGTTGCCGCAGCATGCGGCCTTTCCAGAGTCCATAGCGCCAGTACTGCTCGGCCAGAGCGCCGAGATCCGCTCGCGCGAAGTACACGCAGCGGATCCGCGGATCGAAGCGGACGCGTCCTCCCTCGCGCCGCACGCGCAAGGCGAACTCGTAATCTTCGTTGGTGTGGAGTGTTTCGTTGTAGCCGCCCAACGCGCTCCACAACCGTTTCTCGAAAAAGCCGAAGGGCACCGTGTCGGCGTCGTGAGCTTGAGCGCCGTCGTCCCGATAGGCCGCGCCGCCCGAGCCCAGTGGCGTGCGGGCCGCGATGGCGATCGCCTCGGCCGTGTGAGTATCCGCGCCAGGCTCGATCAGCCACGAACCGCCGACGATGTCGGCTCCGCTTTCCGACCAGGCTTTCAGGCAGGCCTCGAGGTAATCGTCGGCAGGCTGCGAATGTCCGTCGAGCCGCGCAATGAATCGCCCCGCTGCGGCCTCGATGCCGATGTTCAGCGCATGGGGGATGTGACGATCGGGGTTGGTCAGCACGCGCAACGGCAGCTCGAGTTCGGCGGCCAGGTCGCGCGCGAGGTCGACCGTCTCGTCGGTCGAGCCGCCATCGACAAGCAGGATCTCGTCGGCGGGCCGGGTCTGGGCCGCCAGCGCCGCCAGGGTCCGCGGCAGAAAGCGAGCTTCGTTGTAGCAGGGGATGATGACGGAAAGCGTATCGGGCACGAGCGGATTCTAAAGCACGTCCGCGCCGACGGTCAGGCAGCCTTCTACTGATCGGGCCATGGCCTCCTGGCTAACGAGTGAGCGCGCCGTACTGTGAAGGTGTCAGCCGCAGCGTGAAGTCCGTCTGTGGACATCGCAACACGACAGCATCGGCGCCTTCAGAGTCCAGCACAAGCGTATGCCCGGCCGGGCTGACGAAGCCGCGCAATCGGGCGGGGTTGCCGAACACAAGGCCGTGGTCGGGCACATCCCGCGTGACCACAGCCCCGGCGCCGACCATGGCCCAGGCGCCGATCGTGACACCACAGACGATGACCGCGCCCGCGCCGATGCTGGCGCCCCGCTGGATGCGGGTTTCGGTCAGGACCCAATCCGAGGTTTTTTTCAGGCTTCCATCGGGATTGATGGCGCGCGGCCTGAGGTCGTTTGTGAATACCATGTGCGGGCCCAGGAATACGCCGTCTTCGAGCGTGACGCCGTGATAGACCGAGATGCCGTTCTGGATCTTGCAGTTCTCGCCGATCACGACGCCGGCGTCGACATAGACGTCTTTGCTCAGGATCGTGCCGGCGCCGATCCGTGCACCCTCGCGCACCTGGCAATGGTTCCAGATCCGCACGCCAGAACCCAGTTCGGCGGCGTCCGACACCTCAGCGGTGGCATGGATGCGGACGTCGGTTCGTTGTGTCGTCATGGGTTTGTCGGGCTCCTCGTCGCGTCACGCGTCGAACACAACCGGCCGCCGCTCCCGCGCCGACGTCAACAAGGCCTCGGCGAGCTCGAGTGCGCGCAGGCCGTCTGTGCCGGTGATGACCACCGGGCCTTCGCCTCGTACCGCGGCCAGGAAGGCGTCGAGTTCGGCGCGCAGCGGCTCCTTCTTGCGGATGGCGTGCCGGATCATCTGGCCTTCGCTGACGCCGCGCAGGATCTGCATGGTGTCCCACCCGGCCTGGCCGTCGATCGCGGCGTTCTCGAAGAACTCGAGATCCTGGGTCAGATAGTTGAGCCGGTACATGCCGCGGGCGCCGGTCAGGCACAGTTCGCGCGTTTTGGTCGGCGATAGCCAGCTGATCGTCAACGTTCCGATGGTGCCGTTCGCCAATCGCAACACCGATACGAGAAGGTCCTCACGTTCGGTGTGGATCGCGTGGGCCACTTCAGCGAAGACCGATACGACCTCCGAGCCGCTCAGGTTGCGTATGATGTCGAGCTCGTGCACGGCCAGGTCGACGCCGACGCCGACGTCGCCGATATGCTGGGGATAGGGCCCCAATCGGCGGGCATCGATCTGGATCAACTTGCCAAGACGGCCTTCATTCAGATATTGGCGGACCGCGATCACCGCCGGATTGAACCGTTCGACGTGGCCGACCGAGAGCACCACACCCTGGCGCTCCGCCAACTCGACCATGGCTTGGCCTTCAACTCGCGTCGATGCGATCGGCTTCTCGACCAGGACGTGGATGCCGTGCTCCAGCAGGCGCGACACGACGGCGCCATGATGAACGGTCGGTGTGGCGACCACCACGGCTTCGGGCCTGCCAGCCTCGATCAAGGCATCGACATCGGCGTACAGGGGCAGTGCATAGCGGTCGGCCAGTGGCTTGGCGACGGCAAGGTTTGGATCCACGAGCCCGATCAAGTCGATGTCCGGCATTTCGCGCAGCACGCGGACATGGTTTTTGCCCATGCTGCCCGTTCCAACAACTGCGACGCGGGTCATGTTTTGGTTCCGTTCGAAAAACTAGAGACGATTGACTTCGTGAACGATGATCTCGCGATCCGACTGCGAGAGCCCTGGGTGAACCGGCAGCGAGAGGACCTCGCGCGCCAGTTGCTCCGTGACGGGCAACTGGACATCGCCAACAATGTCGCGCACGTAGGCCTGTTGATGCGCGGGGTATGGATAAAAGATGCTGGTGCCCACGCCGGCGGCCGTCAACTGCTCGAGCGCGGCGTCGCGCCGGCCGTCAGGCACGCGGATGGTGTATTGGTGCCAGACATGTCCGTACTCGGGGGCGACGTTGGGCGTCATGACGCTCGTAATGTGAGCGTTGAAGTAGGCGGCGTTGTCGCGGCGTGCGGCGGTCCACTCGGCCAGTCGATCCATCTGCGCCAGCCCGATGGCTGCGTGAAGGTCCGACATGCGGTAGTTGTAGCCGAGCATTTCGTAATGGTAGCGCACCCTCATGCCGTGATTGCGCAGGAGCCGGCACTGTTCGGCGAAAGCGGCATCGTGGGTCGTGATCATGCCTCCCTCGGCGCTCATGACGTTCTTGGTCGCGTACAGGCTGAACATGCCGGTGCCGAGGCTGCCGGCTGGTCGGCCCCGATAGGTTGCGCCGACGGCCTGGCAGGCGTCCTCGATGACCTTCAGTTGGTGCTTCTCCGCGATCGCCAGGATCGGGTCCATGTCGCACATCTGGCCATAGAGATGGACAAGCAGGATGGCTTTCGTGCGCGGTGTGATGGCCGCTTCGATCAGGTCAGGATCGAGGTTGAAGGTGTCGGCCCTCACGTCGACGAAGACGGGCCGCGCGCCGGTCATCAGGATGGCATTGACTGTGGCGATAAACGTGAAGGCGACGGTGATGACCTCGTCGCCGGCGCCGATGCCGTGAGCCAGCAGGGAGAGGTGCAGGGCCGTCGTGCCGTTGCTTGTCGCGACGGCGTAGGGTGTTCCACACGTCGCAGCAAAGGCCTCTTCGAGGCTTCTCACCCGGCTGCCCTGAACCAGCATGCCGCTTTGCAGGACGGCAACGACCTGCCGGATTTCGTCTTCGCCCACATGAGGTTTGGCGATCGGAATCATGTTTCTCCCCCAGGCCGAAGGTGTGAGCTGTCGGTAGCCGTCTCATTGGGAGGGCCGGGCCGGAATGATCGAGCCGGAGGCTGCTGTCGTGCAGGGCGCAGCCCAAGCCCCCATTCGACACCGAAGACCGCGCCAGCAGCGATCATCACCTTGCGGACAATCCCCTGACCAACGCTTGGCAGAGCGGACGGCAACGTGAGGCCGACGGCCGGATCCGCTCGTTGAGGCAGGGGTCGCTCGCAAAAACGTGCAAGTTTCGGGCCGGACTCTCGAGGGCCACCTTCTGGCGATTGGAGCGCCAGTTCATCGTGGCGTGCTTCCCAATCGCCGCTGGATTTTCGCCCTATTTCAACAGCCAATTGAAGCGTCTGTACACGCTTCCCACCAACGGGATCACGAAGTCGAAGCCATGGCGGATGGCCCAGTAATAGACAGGGCGGAAGACTCGCTTCTTCGCCTGGTAGACCCAGCCGCGCCAACGTTGATGGCGAGCCGCCTCCACATGAGCCAGATCCACGCGATCGCCGCGCAGACGTTCCTGTAACCGTTCGTGCCGGATGTCGTCGGCGACCTGCTCCGCCACGCGCTGGGCGTCATCCGCGGACGGTCGCTGCCGCGGTGACGTGACATTCAGCTCTATTGCGCGTCGAAAAGCGTTCTGCATTTGATCGGTCATGAGTTGAATGCTGAACGCCGAGCGGATGTGCTGACGGGCCGCCACCCCCATGGCCTTACGTCGGTCCGTGTTCGAGATCAACTCCGAGAGGGCGATGACGTAGCTGTCGAATTCGCCGTCGGCCAGGGGCACGAGGATGCCGGTGTCCGCTGTGACCACCTCGGGCTGGCCGCCGACGGCCGCCGCCACGATCGGCCGTTCCATGGCCATGCCCTCATAGACTGCCAGGGCGATGCCCTCGTTCTGCGATGGCAATACCACGATATCTGAGGCTGCATACAGTTCGGGCATCTGATGCGAGGGCACAGCACCGAGGAGCCGAACCACGTCGGTGAGCTTCAAGCGGCGAATGGTGGATTCGACCAGGCGGCGTTGCGGGCCGTCGCCGGCGATCAGACAGACGAAGCCGAGCCCGGCGCCGCGCAGTCGGGCCAGGATCTCCAGCAGGAACCGCGGTCTCTTCTGAGGCTCAAGCCGGGCCGGGAACAAGAGGACGACGGACTCGTCGGTGATGCCCAGGCGAGCCCGCGCTGCCGCTCGATCGAAGCGACTCGGATCCAGGAGATCGGCGTCTTGCCCCATGTACACCACGTCGATCCGGTCCGCCTGCGAGCCCTGATCGATCATCCACTGGCGCACCTGACGAGCATTCACGAGGTTGAGGTCCAGCCAGTGCTGGTTGTCCGCACCGATCCGCGTGAACCCGCCGTTGAGCCATTCGGTCACCACCATGTGGTTGTAATCGAGGAAAGCGGTCTGCGTGCAATGCGCGCGTAGGTACGGCAGGCAGGCGTAACCGACCATCGAGTTGCTGATCAACACGGCTGTGACGCCGCGGCTCTCGATCAGGTAGCGGAGGAAGGCCGGTTGGAACTCGGGCGTCAGGAACTTCGGGAGTGAGAAGATGTCGGCTGTGTGCGCCGCGAAAGTGGGGCGCCACGGGTCGGCGTGTTCGAGGGTCGTGGCGATCGTGACGCGCCAGCCGCGCGCCGTCAGTTGCTGAGTGAGGTTGAGGTTGAACCGATCGGCGCCGCCAAGCGCGAGCCAGGGCACCACCAGCAGGACGTGCGGCGCCTGGTCAGAGTCAGCCTCAACTGCAGCGTCCTTCACAACCGCTGCTGGCACGGGGCCGGTCTGGCCGTCAAAGCGCGGAAATCCTTTTTCCCAGAGGACGGCGTAGCGTTCGCGCAACTGCCGTCGAAACGCCTGGCGTTGCTCAGGATGATCGCGATTGGGCCAGAAGGTCGGCTGGGGATGGATCCGATACTCGATCAGGACCTCGGGGATCGTGCCGCCCCAATAGCCGTGAACCGCCATCTTGAGCCAGTAGTCCCAGTCTTCCATGCCACCACGAATCGTTTCGTCGTGGCCGCCGATGGCGCGGTCCGCCGAACGGCGGATGAGCGCGATCGGGTTGACCTGATTGTCGGCCAGGAAATCGCGGGCTGCCTCGAAGCCGCGCGTCCAGACGTAATCATTGGCCCCGACGGCGCGCACCCAGGCATTGACGAACGACCAGTTCGGGTGGCAGGCCAGGGCCCAGGTCGCCTTCTCGAGAAACGTCGGGTCGATCCGATCGTCTGCGTCGAGTTGAAGGACCAGGTCGGTCTGCGCGGCCTGCATGCCGGTGTTGCGGGCGGCGCTCAGGCCCTTGTTCTCGGGATGGGTGATGACGCGTACCGCGGGATGGTGAGCCCAGGACTTCAGAGCCTCCGCAGCCTCCGGCAGGGTCGTGCCGTCGTCGATAAGCAGGATCTCGCGTGGCGCCAACGTGGATGCCAGAGCCGAACGCACAGCTTCGTCAAGGTGCTCAGGATTGGGGTTGAAGCACGGAATGACGACCGTGGAAGATGGAAGGACGAGTTCGATCTGAGACGACATCGACTGAATCATACAGGCGAACGGGGCTGTGGCTGCGGCCTAGGTCGTCGGCATGCTGCGCGTCGGGGCGATGCTTTCGAGCGCAGCCAGGGTCCGGTCCGCCACAGCGGCCCAGCTGTAGGTCCGCTTCACATGCGCGACTCCCGCCTCACCGAGCCGTCGCCCCACAGAGGGCTGTGCCACCACCTCGGCCAATCGGGTCGCCATTCCCGCGACATCCGATGCCAGCCACCCGTTGATCCCGTCCGTCACGATGGCCCGAAATGGGGCACAGTCGGCGTTGGCGATCACGGGCTTTGAGCGGCTCCAGGCTTCCAGGAGCGTGAGGCCGAAGCTTTCGCTGGTGGAGGGGTTGATGAGGATGGTGCAGGCATCCAGCGCGTCGAGGACCTCGTGTCGGGGAAGCGGTCCCAGGTAGAGCGCATCGTTGGATCGCACTGGCTGTTGATCGACGTCAGCGCCGATCATGACGAGCTGTAGATCGCTCGCCGCCGGATGGAGGGTTTGTGCCAGACGTACCGCTTCGATGGCCATCCCGTATTTCTTGCCGAGTTCTTTGCGGCCCAGGTATAGAGCGAAAGGCCTGTCCCCGAGATGATGCGCGGCCCTGAAGCGCTGGCCCGAAATCGTCTGGCTGTGAAGGTCGGCCGGATCGATGCCGGCGCCGATGACGTGAACGTTAGGATGGTGAAAGAGATCGCGGAATGTCACGGCCTCGCTCTCCGTCAACGCCAGGATCGCCGCTGCTCTTTGATAGTGTCGGACCCAGACCGGCAGGCTGTTGAGCGGATCCTCTCCATGGAACAATGTGATGAGGGCCGTCTTTCGCGACGCGCGAGTTGCTTCGTCGCAGGCGTGTGAGGCCAGGCCCAGCGGCGGATAGGCCACGAGGGCGACGTCCGAATCTTCCAACGTTTCCCGAAACGCCGCACCGAAACCGGGCATGTGTGGGCCTTGAGCGGCCAGCACATAGGCCTCAGCCCATGAGGGCCAGGCGACATCCAGCCAGGCCTGCGGCCCAACGGCTCTGGCACGTTCGCGCGCCCGGTCGAGGCGAGGCCGCATCTTGCCCAGTAGCAAACGGGTCGCAATCTTCCAGACCAGTCGCGGAAGCGGATCTCGAGCCGATAGGCGTGTCAGACGCAGAGCGCCGATGTCTAATTCTTCGGCGGAGAAGGCCGGTGGCCACTGATTCGACAGGGCTGAAGTCGGCACAGCGCCCGAGGCGGTAGTGGTGAACCAGCGTCCTGTAATGCCGGCCGAGCCCAGTGCCAGAGCCAGTTGACCGGTGAAGCGGCTGGCACCGTCGGGCGCGTGGGGGTCAAAACATGGGGAAACGGCGACGAGACGCATGGCGTGTGCGGACAGGGCTTGCCCATAAGGCAATTCGAGGCGGATGGAAAACGGGGTCAGGCCAGCAAGAGATGGGATCGGGAATGTCTTTCCCATCGTGGATGCGCCGCAGCGCATCGTCTTGACCCCTCAATGCTGGTAAGATAACATCTTCGATCAGGCCGGACTATGATCACTTCCAAAACTCGCGACAGGCATGCGTCATGGCTGGAGGTGCTAAATCCTCTTCGGGTTGTCTCGCACCTATGGCGGCATCGCGACCTGATTCGACAGATGACGCAACGGGAGATTAGTCAGCGTTATAGAGGATCCTTCCTGGGCCTCGCCTGGTCACTCATTGTACCGCTCACCTCGCTGGGGATCTACACCTTCGTCTTCTCCGGGATCTTTCGAAGCAGTTGGCGAGCGGGGGCGACCGCGTCAACGGGCGAATATGCGTTGACCCTGTTTGCCGGTTTGACCGCCTTCAATTTGCTTGGCGAAATGATGGCTCGTGCGCCTAACCTTGTCCTCTCGGTGCCCAACCTTGTCAAAAAGGTGGTCTTTCCTCTAGAGATCCTGCCCATCGTACAGTTGGGTGCCAGCCTCTTGACCTGTCTCTTCAGCGTCCTGGTGCTTGTGGCAGCGGGCATTCTGCTGACGGGCACGGTTTCAGTTACCCTTTGGCTGTTGCCCCTGGCGTTTATCCCGCTCGTGTTTCTTACGCTGGGCGTGGGCTGGTTTCTGGCGGCGCTCGGAGTTTACGTCCGTGACATCGGCCAAGGCATCGGGATAGTTGCGCAGATCCTGTTGTTTTTGAGCCCGGTGATGTATCCCACCTCAGCCGTGCCCGAGAACCTTCGCGGTGTGTTCTATCTCAATCCCATGACCACGATCCTGGATGGCTTCCGCGCCACGTTGTTGTGGAGCCAGTCTCTCGATTGGGCGATGTGGGGCCTGTGGATTGGCGTCGGGTTTGTTTGGGCAGTCCTGGGGTACGCCTGGTTTATGAAAATGAAACCGGGTTTCGCGGACGTCATGTGAAGACGGATGGCGCCAGAGTGACCCCTTCAGATTTCGCCCTGCAGGTCGAGAGCGTCAGCAAGGTCTATCGTCTCTACGATCGGCCTGAAGATCGCCTCAAGCATTCCCTGTTCTGGCGGATCGGCCGCTCCTACGGCCATGATTTCTGGGCCCTGCGGGACGTGTCCTTTCAGGTGCGGCGCGGCCAATCCTATGGGATCCTGGGTCGTAACGGGAGTGGCAAGAGCACGTTGCTTCAGATCATTGCCGGCACGCTTCAACCCACGACCGGAAACGTATCCGTGAAGGGTCGCGTTGCCGCGTTGCTCGAGTTGGGGAGCGGCTTCAACCCCGAGTTCAGCGGTCGTGACAATGTGTTTCTCAATGGAGCGCTGCTGGGGTTGAGCGAGGCAGAGGTACGCGAACGGCTGAGCGCGATCCTGGCCTTCGCCGACATCGGCGAGTTCGTCGATCAGCCTGTCAAAACCTACTCGAGCGGCATGTTGATGCGTCTGGCGTTCTCGGTGGCGATCCATGTCGACGCCGACATCCTCATCGTCGATGAGGCATTGAGCGTAGGTGACATGTTCTTTCAAACGAAGTGCATGGCCGCGCTCGAACGTCAGAGACGACTGGGCCGTACCATCCTGTTTGTGTCCCACAGCATGCAAACGATCAAGGCGCTCTGTGATCATGCGCTCCTGCTGGATCGTGGCGAACTGCGCGCGATCGGCGATACGGACACCGTCTGCGACCAATACGCGGCGCTTCATCTTTATCAGGGCGAAACCAAAAACGGACAGTCCACTGACGCGAGCCGGGTGATGGGGCCTGGCTACGTCTCGGTCTCTCAACCCCCCTTCGAGGCCCGCATCACCGAGCGCACAGGGCGCGGTGATGCGCGGTACGTGGAGTGCTGCGTCTTTCAAGATGGCCGTGAGGTGGACACCGTCATCCACGGACGATCAGCACAGGTCATCGCCTGGCTGCAACATCACGTCGACCTTGACACCGAAGCCGAGGTTGGCATCCTGGTCCGTAACCTTGACGGCCTCGAATTGTTCGGAGTGAATTCGCACTTCCTTGGAAAGCACTATCCGCCACGCCACGCCGGCGAGTGTGTCCGTATCAGCTTCGAGTTCCCCGTTACCCTGGCGCCCGGGACATACAACGTCGTCCTTGGTCTGCGCGTCCCGGTTCAGGCCGAGTATTGGGACAAGGTGTTCGGTGCCGCCGTCTTTAAGGTCATCGCGCCTGCCAATGTCAGCGTGCCAGGGCTCTACAACAATCAGGGTCGCATCAAGATCGAACCTGACACCGCCGAGTGGGGATCGCCCGAAGCCGCCTCTGGCGCCCCGGTATTGCCGACGGTGTAAGCGTCTCCATGGACAATTCTCGTTCAAAGACCTATCTGCCAGTCTGGCCCGATATGAATGTCCTCGACGCCATTCGGTGGGGCGACTATCAGGCTGTGGTTGACGCTTTGCCGAGCGCCAGCACCTTCGAACGCGCCGGCATCGACAGGCTCTTGCTGATTCTCAATGACCTGAACGAGCTAGGGCTCAAGTGCCCGCGGCGCGTCCTGGATGTCGGCTGCAACAGCGGGTTGTTTTCCCTGGGTCTTGGCCTGCTGGGATATGATGTCGTGGGGATCGATGACAACGTGGCGGCAATGTCGCAAGGCTGGTATCCCGAGCCTCCCCTGAGCCTGGCCGAGCGTGGCCGACTCCAGTTGAAGTTGATGGAGCGCGTTCGGTTCGAAACCATTGACGCCACGGCTTTCGTGGACCGGTCGCAGCCCGCCTTCGATATCTGCTTGCTGCTGAGCGTCGTCCACCAGTGGTTTCAAGGATATGCAAGCACGCCTTTGGGTGCCAAACCCGAGGCGGAGATCGAGCGCACGTTGCGCCGAATCGCCGCTTTGACAAGGGATGTGTTGTACTTCGAGGGCCCAGAGTACGAAACTGACGCCCGGAAGCAGACCTTGTCTCTGCCCGATTGGTTTGTCGCTGCAGGATTGTTTCGTGAGGTGACGGTGCTCGGGACGAGTGCCACGGCCCTGGGTGACCTTCGCACGATCTACCGCCTTTCATAAAGCAATCGAGTGGATTGCTGTCGAGAACCTTCCGCCTCTATGATCAAACTGGTCGACCCCGCATCGAATCACGCTCCTGATCGGGGTGACAGGCCCCGCTATGTCATCGAGCCCTGCTCCGATGTATGTGTTCTGCGATCGTGTCCGTCGGAGGGCGAGATCGTAGCTCACGGTGTGTTTCGCGGTAGCGTGGCCGTTCTGGCCGGCGATCACCTCTGGCTCAATGTCTCGCAGGATCGGCATCATCGTAACCATCCTCTCATGCCGTTTGCCAGCGACTCGACGGCTGCAGTGGATCGCCCAGCTTTGTTGCGGCTTCTCCGCGAGTCAAAGCCTCGTTACGTTGCTCCGGTGTCGGCAGTGTGCGCGTGCAGTGTCATGATGCCGGTCGTGAAAGGGACCGTGTTGGTCGATGACGAGACGCGGCCCGCCTGGCATCGTCGCCTGTTCCGCGAGTCGACGGAACCCGCTGCGTCAACCCTTCCGTGGCCACAGCTCTCCTCGGCCCTGGCTGACCTTGCGGAAGGGCTGGCTCAGCTGCACGCTATTGGCATCGCTCACAATGACCCGTTCCCCTACAATGCGATTGTGACGGAGCCCGGCGTCGCCGTCTGGATCGACTTCAATAGCTGCGTACCCGCGACACCGGACAGCCGCGCCGTCGACATCGTTGGATTCGTGGCTTACTCCCTGACGATCAGTTTCGTCAGGTCGGGCCGGTGGCCACCGTCTTTGCTTTGGCCCCTTCGGGCCTGTCTCAGGCAATCCGACGCAGCCACTGTGCTCTCTGATCTGGCACAGCTGCTGCGAGCGGGCCCGGCCGCAGAGGCTGAGGGTCCAGCGGTAGCGAAGCTTGAGATCGGGCAATGCCTCGAAGCGTTGAACGCTCGTGAAGACTCGATCGGTGAAGTCGCCCGCGCCTTGACGGCGAAGGGCCTGACCACTTACTTCAACGAGTATGGGCTGTTGCGCCAGGTCGCCTCTCGCCGTGAGCAACTGCTCAATGCCGAACGCGCCCGGCATCAGGTTGCCGAACGTGAGATCCATCGCACCGGCGAAATCCGTCGAGAACAGGAGATAGGTGAACTCAAGGCCTGGGTGACGGAATTGGAGCGGGGAAAAGCCTGGCTGAACGAGCAGTGGGTGAACTGGCGGGCTCAGGCCGAGAGCCTTGAGGCTGAGAAGAAGATCGTTCAATCGAGGGTAGACGCGATCGAGCATGAGAACACCTTGCTCTTAGAGGACCTTCGCCAGGCGGAAGATGTCATCGAGGCGATGCGCCCAATCGTCGCGGAAACGGAGGAACTGCGACATGCTTTGGAGCGTGGACGCTGGGCCATGCGGAGCCTCGATCTCAAAGCCAATGAAATCGAGGAACTCAAGATCGCCCTCAGCGGCGCGCAAACTGAGCTTCAGGCCATCCGAAGTGGTGTCGCCTGGCGGCTAATGACGCTTATCTGGCGCTGGCGCGCCCGGCTCGCACCCCCATCAAGCTTACGGTCCCGCGTTTTGGGTCGACTGGCACGGCAGGTCGGCCTCATCAAGCGGGTTCCGCCAGCCCCGACGCTGGCGGTGACGGCGGAACAGGAGGCGGAACGCCGCGCAGCGGAGCGCGAGGTGTATATGTTAATGAGCCAACAGCGGGCAAAAATACGTGATGCGCGTGCCCGCTCCAGGTCCGATGTGCCGGAGTAGGGTGGCCGCCGCCGGCCAGTATTTTTTGGGGAGTTGAACCCGATTATGTGTCACGTCAGCGTCATCGTGCTAAATGTCAACGGCGCACAGGTGTTAGAACGTTGTCTGCGCCAGTTGTTGGATCAAACCTATTCGGACTACGAGATCATTGTGGTCGACAACGGGTCGACCGATGAGAGCATGGCGTTGCTCGAGCGGTTCATGCGATGCGGACGCCTTTCCGTGATCCAAAGTCCGTACAATCGTGGATGTCCTGGTGGCCGTAACCTTGGGCTGCAATACGCGATTGGAGACATCATTGCGTTTATCGACAATGATGGTTTTGCTGCCCCCGACTGGCTTGAGCGCGCCGTCGAGCGACTCGAGTCTGATCCCACCATCGGCGCCGTGGCCTCCATGGTGTTCTTCGCCCGCCATCCCCTGATCGTGAACGGCATCGGTGGAGCGTTGAATTATCAGGGTTATGGACGCGACCAGGGTATCCAGCAGCCATACGAATTTCTGCAGCCTCCGGACGAAGTCGTTTATCCGATGGGGTGCGGGATGGTCGTCCGGCGCGCTGTGTTCGACCGCTTCGGTCCCTTGGATGAGGCGGTAGCCAACTACTACGACGATGTCGAGGTGGGACTTCGGGTCCATAAGCTTGGGTACCGCGTAGTCACAGCGCCGGCAGCGTGGATCGATCACGAGTTCAATTTCTCAGCGCAGTTTGTCGCAGACAAGTATCTTCTAAGCGAGCGGGCACGCCTCCGGCTGGTGCTGCGCTATTTTCCTGCCCGATGGCTTCCACGCTGGCTTTGGATGGAAGGTCGACTCCTGTTTGCCCCAGATGGACGTGGCGGTCTGCGTCTCAAGGCATGGGTCTGGAATGTGTGGCGATTGTTGTCCACGTTTCGGTGGCGCTGGCGGCTCCGACTGGAAAACGCGGATTTCGTCTCGGCGTTGACGCCTGCCTGGGGCTCCTTCGACCCCGCTGTCGAGGATAATCGCGCGTTCTCGCCGGACCTCAATCAGGCACAGCCTGTCTTGAGTCTCGATGGTCAACGGGATATCGGTCGTCTTCAGTATGGATGGCACCCTGTGGGGTACGACTCCGGGCGTGCTTTCCGATGGACAGGTCCTCATGCGTCTTCGTTTTTTCGCTTGAACGATCCCAGTACGCGCATCACCCTCGAATGGATACCGTGCGCACGCGGCCCTCAAAGGGTGACGTTATGGGTACGTCAGGTCGGAGAGGTCGACCCGCTCTGGAGCGTCCAGGTTGTTGACGCGAATACTGGTTGGATCTGGCAAAAGCATCACCTCGTGTGTGAATTGCCCCCCGGCGTGTATGAGTGCGTGATCCTGAACTCGGTACCGTTCCTGGATGATTATGGGGCGTTGCTCGGCAGCGCCATTCGATCCATAGCCTTTGAGCAGACTTCGCCGTGAAAAGCTTGCACATCTTTCCGTTGTTCGGACGCGAGTTGATGAATGGATCCGAACACTACGAATACATGCTGTCGCGGACATTGGTTGAACAGGGCGTTGAGGTGGACGTGTTCGCCACCCGTTCCAACCGCATTCGGCTTGAATCGGCTTTCGTCACTGCCTGGCAGAACGATTATCCCGGGGGCGTACAACACATCGACGGCATCACGGTAGAGCGGTTCCCAGTGACCTTCAACTGGCCCCGTTCTGTCGGCGGTTTGTTGTCGCGCCTCGTTCTTCGTCGGTGGCATGACGAGGAACGGCTTCATGGCGTGATGATGCGAGGGTCACCACATCTCGCCGATTACTACGTCCGTCGTGGACTGACACGGCCCCGGATCTTCGACTTGCTTGCTCGAGCAGGACTCGGCCCGTGGTCCTGGTCGATGTTGTCTCGCCTGCAGCGCGTAGCCAGCCAATACGATGTGATACTGGCCGGATTCATGCCTTTCTCGCTGTTGCCACAGGTCACGTGGATTGCCAGGCGCAAGGGCGTGCCGGTCGTCATTCTCCCTCTGTTTCATCCCGATGATCTCTACCACTACTCCACCACATTGAGCGGTTCACTCACGTCTGCAGATGCGTTGTTGACACTGACGCCCTACAGCACCGATCTGATCGGCCGGTTGTGGCCAAAGTCTCGGCCCCGCCTTGTGGGGGCCGGCGTCGACCTTGAGGATTTTCTCAGCCCCACTGTCTCTGGCGCTCGTTTTCGCGCCAAGTATGCGCTGGGCGATCGCAAGATCGTCCTCTACGTGGGCCGAAAGGAGCCGGGGAAGCGTTACGACCTGGCCATGGAAGCCGTCGAACGACTGGGGCGCGAAGACGTCGTTCTTGTGATGATCGGGGCTGACGCCGATGCGAAACCGCTGGAAAGCCCCTCCGTTCGATATCTCAACGTGCTGCCCAGGGCCGACCTGATCGACGCTTACGATGCCTGTGACGTGTTGATCATGCCGAGCGAGCACGAGAGTTTTGGCATGGTGATTCTTGAGGCCTGGATCCGAGGAAAACCTGTCCTCGGTAACCGCGCGTGTCGGCCAGTGGCATCCCTGATCCAGGATGGGGTGGACGGCATGCTCTGTGATACGGCTGAGGACTTCGCGCAGCGTCTGTCCCAATTATTGGGACAGACCGACCTCGCCTATTCCCTTGGTGCTAGTGGACAAGCGAAGGTGCTCGAGCGTTACAATTGGCGGGCGGTGGCGGCTCAGGTGATAGATGTGTATCGAGACGTCATTGCAAACCGAGCACATCCAACATCCGTAGGTTGACCTGCCATGCCCGAACTCGCCATTTGCACGATCGTCTCGAAGAATTACCTGGCCCACGCCAGAACGCTGGTTGAGTCGTTTCATCGTTACCATCCTGGCGCTCCTGCTTTCGTGCTGCTTGCTGATCATGTCGACGACTACTTCGACCCGGCTGCCGAGGACTTCACGCTGATCGAGGCCCGCGATCTCGGTATCCCTGACTTCGATCAAATGGCGTTTCGATACAACGTCACTGAGTTCAACACGGCCGTCAAGCCGTTCTTCCTCGAGCGGCTCTTTGAGCGCGAAGAGATCTCGGCGCTAATCTATTTCGACCCGGACATTTACGTCTACCGGCCGCTGGAGCAGTTGCAGGCACTGCTCGATACTCACGACATTGTCCTGACCCCCCATGTGCTTGACTTCCTCGATGATGGGCGGCAGCCCGATGATGTTTACATCCTGCGCGCCGGAGTTCATAACCTGGGCTTCATTGGTCTCAAGCGAGGGCCGGCGACAACAAAACTGTTGACCTGGTGGAAAGCTCGCCTCTTGAGGGATTGCGTTGTCGACTTCCCACGCGGCATTTTCGTGGATCAACGCTGGATCGATCTTGTGCCCGGTGTGTTCGCGGGCGCCCATGTGTTCCGTGATCCCGGGCATAACGTGGCGTATTGGAACCTGAACCATCGGTCCATGGTTCAGACACGCGAGGCCTGGGTCGTCAACGACGTGCCTCTGACGTTCTTCCACTTCAGCGGCCTGCCGATGGATGACGTGAATGCGGTCTCGAAATATCAAGACCGCGTTTCGCTCACTGAACGACCGGAATTGAAACCTCTCTTTTATGCATACCGCGACAGATTGCTTGCAAACGGGCAAGCCACTGTCAAGCATTGGCCCTATGCGTATGGGCGCTTCACCGATGGCACGCCGATCGCCGATGCATTGCGGTACCTGTGGCGAAACATGGATGGCGAAGGCCGTTGGCCCCGGCCCTTTGATGCGCAGGACCCAGCTGGGTACCTGGCATGGCTCAAGAGCGACGCAGAACAAGGAGCACATCGGAGGCGGATCATCAATCGTATGGCTCTGGATGCCTGGGCGCAGAGTTGGTATCTCCAACAACTCTTCCCGGACCCGATGGGCGAGCATAGTGCGCCCTTCTCGGAGTGGTTTCTACAGCAGCCGGATACGGCCCGCGCTCTGTCTCTGATGCCGGCGGCCAACTCCACCACGCAGCCAGTTCCCCCCTCCAACGAAGATCTGGCCGAGCACGCACGGGCGGCGCTGTATCGTCAGGGACCACCCTCGTTGATGAAGCGGATGTACTACGGACTGCGAGCTCCCCTGCGTAGCCTGGGACTCACTCGCCCGCTCAAGAAGCTCCTGGGACCTCGGATGTCCGGGGATCTGTGGCGCATGGCCCATGACCGTCGTCAGCCTACAAGCCCGGCAACGGCTCGTCCTCTCGAGGCAACACTCGCGCCTGCTTCAACCCAATCGGTTTCCGACTGGAGCGGCGTCAATCTGGTCGGTTATGCCCGGGCGGAGACCGGAGTGGGCGAGGCGCTCCGTTCGATTGCCCGCTCGCTTCAATCTGTGGGCTGCAAGGTGGCGATCACGGACCTCACCAACCCAGATTGGGCTCGTTCCGAGGATACGTCGATCAGCCACCTGCCTGTTGGCAATCCGTACGCGGTCAACTTGCTCGTGGTCAACGCCGATATGGTGCCCGAGACCCGTCAGTTATTGGGTGCCGAGTTCTTCGCCGGACATCCCACCATTGGCTTCTGGCATTGGGAAACCGCGAACTTTCCGGCGATGTGGCACGACCGTTTCGACAGCTTCCAGGAGATCTGGGTCGATAGCGGTTTTCTCCAGGGCGCCCTGGCTTCGGTTTCTTCGGTTCCGATCGTCAATGTGCGACTTGCCGTGCAGGCGGGCACTGCAGCTGCACGTGGGCGGGCGGCCCTCGGGCTGGCTGAGAAGGACACGCTGTTCTTCTTCAGCTTTGACGCCGCCAGTTACATACAGCGAAAGAACCCTCTTGCCGTTGTAGAGGCCTACCGACGGGCTTTTGGACCGGCTTATGCGGGTGTCGGCCTGATCATCAAAGCCACGAATCTGCAAATGGCTGGCCCCGAGGCTGAACGGTTGGAACGCGAAGTCCTGGCTGTGGGCGGGCGTCTGATCGGGGAGTACATGGACCGGGCGACGCTTGCCAGCCTTTTTGCGTCAACTGATGTCTACGTTTCACTTCATCGAAGTGAAGGATTTGGTCTGACGATGGCGGAGGCTATGGCGCTGGGTAAGCCCGTTATTGCCACAGCCTATTCGGGAAATATGGAGTTTATGACGCCTGCCAATAGTTACCTGACGGGCTATCGTATCGTTCCCATCGATGGAGATTATGGCCCGTATCGGCGCAACGACGTGTGGGCGGATCCCGATGTCGATCAAGCTGCCGAACACATGCGCGAGATTGTGGGCCACCCGGACCGCGCGGCTAGAATCGGTGCCCGTGCCGCCGCGGACATCGCACACGAGCTTAGCCCGGTGGCGGTGGGCACACGCATGCTGGCTAGATTGCATCGTCTGCGAGAACAACTGGCCGCCTAAGGCATGCATCTGTTTTGGGGCGACCGTTCAAGGAGAAGTTACATGCCCGACTTTTCGAGACCGCCGTCTCGCTATACGCGTGAGGAGATCGAAGCCAAGATCGCATCTCGACCTTTCTGGTATCACACCATCGAATTGGCTGAGGGCTTGTTGACCCCTGGCTACTCCAATTCCATCGCGGCACGAGACCTCCTGGGTTGGCCGGATCGTCTGGACGGCTTGAGCGTGCTGGACATCGGTGCTGCTGAGGGCTTCTTCAGCTTTGAGGCCGAGCGCCGCGGAGCCCGCGTTACGGCCGTCGACCGTGTCCACGCAGACGATTCAGGGTTTGCCCTCGTTCGAGACATCCTGAACAGTCAGGTGACGCACCATCAATTATCGGTGTACAACCTCGACCCCAAAACATTGGGCCAATTCGACTATGTGCTGTTTCTAGGCGTGTTCTATCACTTGAGATATCCGCTGCTGGGGTTGGACATCTTGAGGGACTTGTGTCGCGGAACCCTGATCCTTGAGACACAGGTATGCGACGAGCATTGGGTCCTCCCAGGCGGGCAGATAGGTCAACTCAAAGAACTGGCTCCGAAGCTGACAGCGACGCCCCTGGCACAGTTCTATCCTAACGACGAGCTCAACGGAGATCGAACCAACTGGTGGGCGCCAAACTGTAAAGGAATGGAGGATATGCTGACCAGCGCCGGGTTCAGTCCGAAGCTGCATCGCTTTACGGGCGGTCGGGCGATATTCCATGCGCACATCGCCGATCGAGGGACCGAATCAGCCCGCTGGGCGAAGCTAGAACATGATAGCGTGCAACGTCCCTGGTCATAGCTTCTTTCGAGACGTGCAGCTTCGCGCGCGAGTCGTCCGGCCACGTCAGGGATGCCCGATCCATGGCAGGTAGCGTAAATGCGGGCAGTTCGTAACCTTGTCGGATGGGGTCAAGGCCCTGCCTTCTCGATCGACCGGAACCACTTGGTAGAAATAGCACCCGGCGTCTGGGTCGGTTAGCGTCGTCTGGGTCTCGAAGCCGCTCTTCAGGGGGGCGTCCACCTCCACCGAGGTGACCGGACCGCTTCCGGCGTAGACACGGTATGAGGCCACTTCGGTGGCCCCGTTCCAACTATAAGCAAGCGTCCGCTGGCCCTCCGCTTCCTCGACCATAAGCGTGGGCGTGGTTGTGGGGTACCCATGCCAGGTCTGTCGGAAGGCACGATACGACCAGACGGCGTCATCCAGGTCAAGTTCGAAAACCTTTGAACCGTCTGGCCGGACCTCAGTAATGAGACCGCCAGTTCCCCACCCAACTACTGTGTCGCCGTTTACGAGGCGCTGAGCATTGCCCATGGCAAAAGCATAAGTGTCCGGCGTATTGCGATACTCCCAAATACGCGTCGCAGAGAGTTGCAATTCGTCCAGTTCGTATTCGACGGCACGCGAATTTAGCGGCACGAGGTCGGTTCGGTTATCGAACAGACTGACGTGTCCATTGGCCAACCGACGGATGTCGTGTTGAAGCGCGAAGTTGGGTGCGGGTTCGTTCGTGGATGTGAACTGGTTGTTTCTCCCGCCCCACCGCCAGAGGATGTCCCCGGTGTCTCGGTCGATCTTGGTGATCTCGCTGAGATGGCGACTTGAGATCAACCAATTTCCGTCAGTGTCCACCTCGATGGCGTTGCCATGGACGTAATCGACGACGGGATCCGTGAGGGCTGCCAGGGTGTCGGTGATCAGAAAGTGGTCCCAACTTCTCCACTCGAACACCACGTTGTCCGAGGTGTCGAGCTCCTGTAGCACCAGCCCCGTCACCGTTGCATCCGTGTGACCACCCGGGACCACCTGGCTCAGGTCCATGACCTGGTTGTCGTAAATCATCAGGATGGCATGCCCGTTCGGCAGAAGCTGGAGTTCGTGAGCATCAGTGGGATACCCGTTTCCGGCCGCATAAGCGTCGACCAGGGTATAGGTGTCGTCCATCGCATAAAACTGGTTGCCGTCGCTGGAGAAGTACGTGATCCACCCGTTGGGCTGCACTTTGAGGTCAAAGGCACGCGTCTTCCGCATGAAAACAGGTTGCCCAAGGCCATCAAGGATGACGATGTAATCCGAAGCCTGCGTGGTCGTCACGACGAAAGGCGCGAAGAAGAAGTACTGATCGGGTGAGGCCGTATCCGTGACCGTGGCCGTCATCACCGGAAAATCGGCAGGCCATGTGTATGTTGAATCCGCGATGCGTTCGAGCGAGGGCGAAGCCGTCGTCTGTGCGGCGGCGATCGCGTTTTGAAAGACCGAAGTCGTCAGAGGGCTTCGCCGAGCCATGATCGAAAAAGTGAAGGAGACGCCCTCAATGGGCATGCCCTCAGTCGTCCTCAGGCCGTCGAGAATCGTGACAGTCACGCTCTCCCCCAAAGCAAAAGGTTGCGAAGGCGAGAAAAGCACGGTTCGACCATCGTCAGCCAAAGTTACGGAGCCCTGTAGGTGATGACTGATCGAACCCTTGACGTCAAACCGGGTGGTTGAGAGGCTGTCGGGAGAGACGCGCTCCAATGAGCGCACGGCGATGGCGGTTTCGGGTCGAACGAGTCGAGCCCCCGGTCGCGGCGACAGATACGTGAGCGGTACGGGGCCGAGCAGTGCGGTGGGTTTCCGGTCGACTACCCAGAGCCCGTTCGCAAGGAATAGACAGCTGACCAACCCAAGACGAAAGGCGAGCTCCATGTTGATGACCCTCGTATGACCCTTCAGCCGGTGGTGCTCAGACAATCGGCGCTTCACGATCAGGGCGATCAGCCTGCAGCGGGTGCCCGTCAGCTGAACGACGAAATCGCGATCGATCCGATCTGATTTGTTGATTGTATAGTCCTTGGATGTGGCGATCTACCCAGGTCGCTCCACCCAGATCGAAAACGGGGAATGGTGGACATCGGCCGTCCGGAGAGGTTGTCAGGGCTGAAGAAGGCAGTCCAGCTCATCAAGGATCCGGGCATCGCGCCTTTCATCAAACTTGCGGGCGAAAAAAGCCTGTGAAGCCATCAGGCGGGGCAGGTCGGCCTGGGCCCAAAGGCGTGGATGGCAGGCGCCCTCGAAGAACTCTATTTCATGAGTGGGCGTCAGATTGACCCGAGACGCGTATTCGGAGTTCCCGATGACGGTTTGAAACGCGATCTCGCACGCGTTGCGTGTGTAGCGAAAATAGTTCGTGAGGTCGGGCTGTAGCCTGAACGACGCCTCCACGTAGGTCAGACAATCATGTGTGAGGGACCACCATTGCGATCCCGTGTATGGGGTCAGGTCACCTGGTAGAACCCGTCGGTGCGGAAACTTCAGCAGCAGGCGGTTGAGCACCCGATTGATCATCGTCCGGCGTTCGAAGTAGAACTTCTCAAATCTCACTGCGCCCTGGGGCCAACGTGTGGCGACATCCACGTAGCGGATGTGTTCGGCCGACGCGTTGGTGGACAAATAGTCGCGAAACGAGGCCAGCGGCTTGATCGGATAACACTGGCCGCTGAGTAAGCAATAGTAATCGTAGCAGCCGGGCAGCGCCGCCCGGGCCAATGCAAGTTGGGCCTTCGCGATCGACCAACCACCCCACCACACGTCGATCTCTTGATCAAGCACTTGACAGCCATCAAGACCGAGAAAGCGCTCGGTTGCTCGTCGGTCAATGTGGACGAAGACGTCGCCCGAGCGCTTGAGGTGCCGAACCAATCGAGCCAATTGCCTGGGCAGATGGTGAGCGAGAACGAGGAATGCGATCCGCATACCCCCTCACGAAGGAGAACTACCGCGCCAGCAGCCGCCGGCTCAATTCGCCAAACGAGGCGCCGACCTGAGTGACGCCGATCGCGCCGATGGCCGTGGTGGTGGCGTAGTAGCACACCCAACAGGCCATCGTGCAGGCCAGCGCAAGAGGCTCGTCGTATTTGGCCGCGAACGCCGTCGCCAGCGCGAACTGGCCGGCCGCCTGGTACACACCCAGGAAGCCGGGGCTAGAGGGAACCGAGATCGCGAAGGCCAGCGTGACGATCATGAAGGCCGCCTCGATGACGGTGCCGTTCGGCTGAAAGACCAGGATGCCGCACAGGAACATCAGCACCGAAAAGAGCCACGACACCGCCGACCAGCCGAAGATCGCGAGCGCGCTCGCCGGGTGCGTCAGCGGCTCCAACCCCACGACGAATTCATCCCAACGCTTCAACAGCCCGTTCACCGGCAGCCAGCGGAAGCGGCCGCCGAGCGATGCGATCCAACCGGCGACTTTCTTTTCATAGCGGACAACGAAGGGCAGCGCCACGAGCCCGATCAACACGATGGCGCCGAGCGTCGTCCCCGACTGCACTACGATCGGCGGCACGTTGATGAAGGGCAGCACAAGCACAAGGATCAGCACCGTCGTGGCGACGTCGAGCGCACGCTCGATCACGGCCGTCACGCCGACCTGCACGATCGGCAGCCGCGCCTGCTCCGACATCACAAGCACACGCGCGACTTCGCCCAACCGCAACGGCAGCAGGTTCGTGAACATGAAGCCGATGCCCTGCGCCCAGAACGCCGTCCATAGTCTGCCGCGCAGCTTGAGCAACACCTGCCAGCGCTGCGACCGTGCCAGCGCCGAGAGCACCTGCATGGCGAAGCCGACCGGCAGCCAGATGTAAGCCCCGGAGCCCAACCGCGCCCAGAAGTCGTTCAGAGCATCGCCTTGCAGCGTCTGCCAGACATAGGCCAGCGACGCGATGGTGATGACGAGTCCGATCCAGAACCCCGGAGAGCGCAGCAATTTCGACATGTGCGCGAGTATAGAGGCTTTCGCGGGCCGCCGCCGCTAGCCCATTGGTCATTGGACGAGTGGGTGATCCTGAGGATCGGGGAGGGCACGCGCTCCATCGCCGCCAGACACTCAACGGTTCGTCTTGCTTTCCTTCGCGGCCTGGCCAAGCAGGCGTTGGTGGATCTCGGTATCGAGGGCCGCGAGCGAGATCGGGAAGCCGGGCGCGCCGTCGATTGGCGCGCCGACCCACACGATCACGGCCCGGCGGTTGTCGTTCAGCGTCGTCTGCAAACCTTCAGTGGCCCACACCGCGAGGCAGCTGGCCGGCTCACCCGGCCCAACGACGACGACGCGCGCCCGGCGCAACGCAGCTTTGACGTCATCGGCTTGGTCGGGGTTGGCGACGACCACGTGACCCTGTAGGCGCAGGGCCGATTGCATCACTTCTATATCCGTCGGCCAGTCGTCGCCGAGCGCCCGTGACACGACCCTGTCGGTCGCCTCGGGCGCGTCGCCAAGGCCGGCCAGCAGGGCCGTCACGTCGGCGCGGCTAAGGGCAGAGGCGCCGCTGCGCGGGTCGGCAAGCAGGATGGTCAGGTCGTGGCTGAGCGAGCGCAGGGCAGGCAAGGCCTTCAGCGCTTCATGCCCTGAGCCGGGCATCCAGACTACGGCCGGGTCCCCGGCCAGGGCGGGCTCGACCCGTTCGAGCCAGAAAAGCCCTGCCAGCCCGAAGGCCAGAGTCGCCGCGAAAACGAGGTTGGCCTGCAAGGGCGGCAGCGTGATCGTCAGGAAGGCCAATGCTCCGAGCGCCAGGGCCGCGACGTAGAGCGTCAGCACCGCGCGCGGCCGGCTCAAGCCGAGTTGCACAAGCCGATGCGAGGTGTGGTCCGACCCGCCTTGCGAGACGGGCAGGCCCCGTCGCAGCCGCGAGACCGTGACGAGCGTGGTGTCGAAGATCAAGACGCCGAGCACCAGGATCGGGGCCATCCACGTGCTCGCCAGCGGCAACGTCCGGAACTCGAGCTGGATCGCCAGCGCCGCCAGCAGAAAGCCCAACGGCAACGCGCCGGCATCGCCCATGAAGCTGACAGCCGGCGCGAAGTTGTAGAAGAGAAAGCCCATCGCGCTGCCGAAGAGCGCGGCCGCCAGGCTCGCCACAAGGCCCTGGCCCTGAGCCGCAGCGAGGCCGAAGAACACGGCCGCGCCGGTGGCCGTGATGCCCGCCGCCAGCCCGTCCATGTTGTCCATCAGGTTAACGGCGTTCGTGATCCCGACCACCCACACCAGCGTGATCATCCAGTCGAGCGGCCCGATGTCGAACAGCCGCACCTGCACGCCGAACGCGATCAGGAACAACCCGGCTACGAGGTTCGCGCCCAGCTTGACCCGCGGCGATAGCCCGAAGCGATCGTCCCACAGGCCTGTCAGGAACATCAGCGTCGCGCCGCCGAGGATGCCGATGCCCTCCGTCATCCAGTCCCGCTGGCCGAACACCACGAACGCCAGCGTCACGCCCAGATACAACGCAATGCCGCCGAGCAGCGGCACCGGCGAACGGTGCACCCTCCGCACCCCGGGCTGCGCCACGGCGCCCCAACGGGATGCCAGCCAGCGTGTGCCCGGCGTCACCACAAACGCTAACGCCGCGCTGAGCAGAATGATCGGCAAGTATTGGGACATGGGTGGGAAGTCTAGCGCATTCTCTGAGGGCTGATGGGTGCTTCCTGTCCGGTCGCAATCAGCCACAAGGATGCACCGGTCGGCCCTCAAGGCAGCGCGTACGCATTGTCCACACCCGCAGCGCCAATCAGCAGATACCGTTCTCCGCTGGCCCGGTTGAAGACGCCAACGCGGATGGTGAGATCTCCAGGAGGGAGAGACGCGAGCGGCAACGTGCGCCGATCGATGATCAGGTCCCCGGGGCGCCAGGCCCAGAGCGGGATCAGGCCGCCGAGCGCGTCGCCGCCGATGTCGGTCACGAAGGCGTCACCCTGCCAAACATGGATGAAGAGCGCGTCGTCGGCGCTGGGTTGCCGAAGCGCCGCCCAGCGCAATTCGAACGCGCCGTTCGGCCCGCGCTCCGCCGAGCGCAGCACGACGAGATCGCCGAAGGTCGCGAGCGGCGTGCCGCCCGTGTCTGGCGCGACGTCACCGACGTTGCTCAGACGCAGGCCGCCCTCCGGCAGATAGTCGCTAAGGTACACGGCATCCAGGGGCAGCGCCTGTTCGACAAGGCCGTCGGGCCCAGCGTTGACGCCGCGCATGTCGACCCGATACGGCCACGCCTCGCGCTCCAGCGCTCCGGTGACGAAGGCCGATGCCGAGACGTCGCGGCCCGCCTGCCCGGCATCCGCGATCGCGAAGTCGCGCAGATCCTGAATGACCGGCGCGAGGACGATGCCCCAGAAGCCGAGCGGATAGTAGGGCGCGCGCAGTTCATAGCGATCCGGAAAATTCACGAACAACAACTTGGAGCCCGGCGCGGCGGCCAGGACGTCGATGGCCGATTTCAGCTGACTTGTCCCGGTCGCGTACACCGCCCGGAAGTCGCGCAGCTGAGCGAGGCCCAGGCTGGCGTAGGCGGCCAGCGCCAGGGCGGCCAACAGCGGCGCGAGCAGGCGCGAACCGACGGCCAGTCCGATCGACCCGCGCGCCACAGAGCGGGGCAGGAGCCACGCGGCCAGGCCGGCCCAGAGCACGGCCACGCCCGGCGCCATCACGTAGGTCAGGCGCTCGCCGTAGCTGACGTACTCCCACGACAGCCCGACCAGAGGCGGCAGCAGGGCGAACACGATCCAGCCCAGGCTGATCGCGGCGGCCAAAGCTTCACCCCGCAGCACGAGAGCCGCGGCAAGGGCCAGGACCACGGCGCCAAAGGCCAGCGCCAGCATCTGCGGCGCCCAGGCCGCCAGAGGGCCCGCCAGGGCGCGCGCCACCGGCCATGCGACGGCCTGCAGAAAATACGCCAGCACCCGCGGATCTCGGCCCTCGCCGGTCACGTTCGCATCCCTCGGCACATTGAGCCAGATCGCTAGGTAGAGGAGCGCGATGGCGGCGATCCCGGCGCCGAACAGCAGGGTGCGGCGCGAGGGACGAGCGAGGAGGGCGGACAGGGTCGCTCCTCGCTCTCCGTCTGCCCCGTCCTTCCTCCACACTGCCCAGGCCATAAAGACCGAGAGCGGCAGCGCGCTTTCCTGGAAGAGCAGGGCAGAGGCGAAGGCCAGGGCGGAGACAACGCCCCAGATGGCACGGCCGTGCGCGAACCGGCCGGCCGCCGCGATGGCAGCGAGGCTGAGGGATAGCACCCAGGGACCCTGCGGGGCCTGCCAGGCCACGGCCTGAAAGGCGGCCGGGTAGAGCGCGAAGGCCAGGGCGCTCAGGTCCGCGTGCCAGCGTTTCAGGCCGAGGGCGCGAAGCGCCGGCGCCAGCAGGAGCACGGCGGCCAGGTGCGCGGCCAACTGAGCGGCGTGTGCGGCGCTCGCCAGGACGCGTCCGTCCGCTGCAATGAACTGTTGGTTCAACAGCAGGCTGAAGGGACGATAGAACTGATAGGTCTTGAGCCCGAAGAAGAGTTGCTCGAGCGAGCGGCCCGCGGCCTGGCCATACCAGCGCGGGTCGTCCCAGATCAGGCCGTAGCCCAACGACGGCGCGTACAGTGCCAGCGTCAACGCGATCAGCAGCGCCGGCCAGGTCAGTCGCCGCCAGGGGATGCGTTGCATGCGTCTACAGCTTAACGACTCGCGCCGCGCCGCTTCGGCCGGCCAGCGCGTTGCGTGTGTCGATCACAAGCTTCGCGTGGTCGACGATCAGGTCGTAATCGACGTCGGTGTGCGCTGTGACGATGATGACGGCAGCGGCTGCCGCCAGGCGCTCGATGGTCAGGGGCTGCGAGCTCAACGTCCTGTCGTCGAGGCGCAGCGTCGGCACGTGCGGATCATGATAGGCGGCGCGCGCACCGCGGCGCTCGAGTTCGATCAGCACGTCGAGGGCCGGGCTCTCGCGCATGTCGCTGATGTTCGGCTTGTAGGCCGCGCCGATTACGAGCACATCGGCGCCGCGCAGCCGCAGGCCTTGCTCGTCGAGCTCGTTGGCGGTCAACTCCACCACATGCTCGGGCATCTTGCTGTTGATCTCGTCGGCCAGATCGATGAAGCGCGCCTTGGCGTTGAGCGCCTTCAGCTTCCAGGAGAGGTAGAGCGGATCGACCGGCAGGCAGTGCCCGCCAATGCCGGGCCCTGGCGTGAAAGGCATGAAGCCGTATGGCTTGGTCGAGGCGGCGCCGATAACCTCCCAGACGTCGAGCTTGAGCGCGGAGCACATCAGCGCGACTTCGTTGACCAGCGCGATGTTGACGGCGCGGAAGGTGTTCTCGAGCAGCTTGGCCATCTCGGCCGCCCGCGGCGACGAGACCGGCACGACAGTGTCGACCGCCGTGCCATACAGAGCCGCGGCCGCCGTCGTGCAATCCGGCGTGCTCCCGCCCACGATCTTGGGCGTGTTGCGCAGGCCGAAACGTTTGTTGCCCGGGTCGACCCGCTCTGGCGAAAACGCCAGGAAGACGTCGCGCCCCGGGATCAGGCCGCGCTCGATCAGCCGCGGAGCCAGGATCTCGTCAGTCGTGCCGGGATACGTGGTGCTCTCGAGGACGAAGAGCTGGCCGGGCCGCGCGATGGCCGTCGCGCGATCGGAGGCCGCGACGACGTACGACAGGTCGGGCTCGCGCGTCTTGCGCAGCGGCGTCGGGACGCAGATGATCACGACGTCGGCCTCGGTCAGCGCCTGGGCGTCGACCGAGGCGCTCAGCTTGCCGGCCTGAACCAGCGCCGCGATCGTCGCCGCGGACACGTCTTCGACGTAGCTCTGGCCGGCCTGCAGCGCCGCCACGCGCGTTGCGTCGGTGTCGATGCCGATCACGCGCAACCCCGCCTGGGCGAACCCGACGACGAGCGGCAGCCCGGCATATCCGAGGCCGACCACGCCGACGATTGCGCTGCGTTGCTCAATTCGATCGAGAAGGGTCTGCAGATGTGTCATGGGTTGGAGCGTTCTGAGGCCTCAGAGGTAAACACACGAACGAGCGTGCGGGCCGCGTCCTTCGTCCGCCCGTCCATTTGTGTGAATTCGATAAAAACCGTGATATTTGCGGCACGATTTCCCGGATCTTAAGTTCCTGCGTTACAATCACGTCAACGTCGTGCCGAAACACCAGCACGATTCTATAGCAGAACCTTCGGGGCAGGGTGAGGGTCGCTGAAAAGAAACGGCGAATCCAATTCCCGATCGGCGGTATGCCTGCACAAGGCGAGCCCGCGAGTCGGCTCGGCGTAAGCCGGCCGGCATGACCCGGTGCGATCCCGGGGCCGACCGTATAGTCGGGATGAAAGAAGGTCGCGCCGCACCGCACGCATGTGCGGGTGCGTCGTCGTCGGTTGACTCCAACCGACGGCACGTTTCGATGCGCCCATCCGGCCCATCGCGCGGCGTCATTGCCCCGTCTTCTGCTTGAAGGTGGGGTATTTTGTTGTGGCTCGCTCGAAAACCATCACTCCCATGAACCGGCCTTCTTCGCCGGTGCGCTTCGCCTGGCGCCTGCTGTGGGGGCCGGCCTCGCTCGTCGTCTTCCTGGCGCTGTGGGCGCTGGCTGCGCGCCTGAGTGGCCTGCCCGACTTCATCCTTCCGGGCCCGGCCGTTGTGGCCGCGCGTCTGATCGACGTGGCCGCCGACGGCACGCTCTGGCGACACACCTGGGCCACGCTCAGCCAGCTGCTATTGGGCCTGGCCATCGGCTTGATCGTGGCCTTCGGCCTCGGTTACGCCATTGCGCGCTCGCGACGACTCGAGCGCGCGCTGACGCCGTACATCGTCGCTTCACAGGCGGTGCCGGTCGTGGCCCTGGCGCCGCTCTTCGTCATCTGGTTCGGGTCGGGCCTGCTCTCCAAAGCCCTGATCTGCGCCCTGATCGTTTTCTTCCCCGCGCTGGTCAACACGTTGGTCGGCCTGCGCGGCATCTCGGCCGAGCTGCGCGACCTGCTGCGTGTCTACCGGGCGACTCCTTTGCAGACGCTGGTCACGCTCGAAATCCCGGCCGCCCTGCCTGTGCTCATCGGCGGCCTCAAGATCGGCGCGACGCTGGCCGTGATCGGCGCTGTCGTCGGTGAGTACGTCGGGTCGGATCGCGGTCTCGGTTATCTGATCAACTTCGCGCGCGGCACCTACGACACGCCGCTGGTCATCGCCGGGGTGCTCACGCTTGTCGCGCTGGCCCTGGCCCTGTACGGCGTCGTCGCCTGGCTCGAAGCCCGCACAGTTGGTTGGTCGCGCCGCATCGAGCGGTGAGACAGGTCTCTTTAGCCGCGGATTTCGCAGATCCCGCGGATCGGAAGATCATCCTTCATCATCTACGAAATCCGCGCAATCCGCGGCCAAGAACAACGGTGAATGAGAGGGGAACATGTCGAGGAGAAGTCTGAGCCTGATTGTGTTGATGCTGTCGTTGGCCGGCTGCACGACTGCGAGCCCGAGCGCGACGCCAAGCCCGACGGCCGCGCTCCGGGTCATCCGCCTGCCGATGGGCTATATCCCCAGTGTGCAATACGCCAACCTGTACGTCGCCATGCAGAAGGGCTACTTCGCGGCCGAAGGCCTCGACGTGCAGCCTGACTACAGCTACGAGACCAACGGCGTCGCGCTGGTCGGCGCGAACGAACTGCCCTTCGCCGTGGTCTCGGGCGAGCAGGTGCTCCTGGCCCGCGCTCAGGGCCTGCCCGTGCGCTATGTGATGACCTGGTTCCGCAAGTTCCCGGTGGCCGTCGTGTCGCCGCGCTCGGCCGGCATCGCGAAGCCCGAGGATCTGCGCGGCAAGCGCATCGGGGTGCCGACGCTCGAAGGCGCGAACTTCATCGGCCTGCGCGCCTTGCTCGCTGCCTCCGGCATCCGCGATGATGAGGTCACCGTCCAGGCGATCGGCTTCAATCAGGTCGAAGCGCTGACGGCCGGGCAGGTCGATGCAGTGGTCGTCTACTCCAACAACGAGCCGATTCGCCTCGCCGCCCAGGGCCAGGAACTGAACGTCATCCAGGTCAGCGACTACGTGTCGCTGGCGGCCAACGGCATCCTGACCAACGAAACCACTTTGGAGAAGGATCCTGAATTGGTGCGGGCCTTCGTGCGCGCGCTGGTTCATGGGACGTCGGACGTGATCGCCGACCCGGCGGGCGCCTACGCGATCGCCAAGCAGACGGTGCCCGAACTCACCGATGACGCGCTCGAGCAACGTGTCCTTACAGCCACGATCGCGCTGTGGACGACTGACAGGGTCGGGTACTCGGACGACGCGGCCTGGCAGAGCATGCAGGAGACGCTGTTCGTGACCGGGCTCCTCAAGGATCCGCTCGACCTGAGCCTGGCTTACACCAACGACTACCTGCCCGAGCCCTGAGTCATGTTGCGCGCCGACCGGATCACGCACGCCTATCACACGGCAGCCGACCCGCTGCCCGTGCTCGACACGATCAGCCTCTCAGCTGCCGACGGCGAGTTCGTGGCTATCGTCGGGCCGAGCGGCTCGGGCAAGACCACGCTTTTGCGCATCCTCGCCGGTCTGATCAAGCCCGAACGCGGGCAGGTGGAATGGCAGGCGAAAGAGAGCGTCGAGGCCGGGCCGTCGACGGTGGATCTCGGGCCGCGGCTGGGCATGATGTTTCAGACGCCTAGTCTGATGCCGTGGCGCAGCGCTTTCGACAATGTGTTGCTGCCCGTGCAGGTGGGGCCGGACGTCGGCCGTGAGCATGCGGAAAAAGCTGAACAGCGCGCCCGCGAGTTGTTGGTGCGGGTGGGGTTGAGCGGCTTCGAGGAGACGCTGCCGCGAGATCTGTCAGGCGGCATGCAAAGCCGCGTGGCCCTCGCTCGAGCGTTGATGGGGGATCCGGAACTGCTGCTGCTCGACGAGCCGTTCGCCGGCCTGGATGCGCTCACCCGCGAGCAGATCGGCCTCGACCTGGCTCAGATCCTGGCGGATCGCGCGACCACGGTCGTCATGGTGACCCACTCGATCTCCGAGGCCTTGCTCCTGGCGGACCGGGTGCTCGTGCTCTCGCCCCGTCCCGCCCGTGTCCGTCGTGAACTGAGCGTCCCAGGCCGTCGCCCGCGCGGCCTCGACTTCCTCGAAGACCCCGCGTTTGGCACGCTGGCTGCTGAGGTGCGGGCGGCGCTGCAACGCTGAGATCAGAGGAGCGAAGCGCGAAAAGCGAGGAGCGAGGGCGAAACGCTACAGCGTCCAATCGCGTAGCGTTCGCCCCTCGCCCCTCGCCCCTCGCTCCTCGCTCCTCGCTTTTCGCGCTTCTATCCGCGCCTTACGACTTCGCCACCACCGGCGCCTTCGGGCCGCGGCGCAACAGGCGGCGCAGACCGAAGACGACAGCCACGATCGGGAGGCCGATGAGGAGCAGGAGCGGCAGGGTGTAGATGCCGAACCAGATCACGGCCGTGCCGAGCGCCTGCAGCGTGTTGACGAGTGCTTCGACAGCCTGCTTGGCCACGCCCTCGGGCGCCCAGACGTCGGGCGTGATCGGCTGGCTGGCGATGTCGGGCATGAGCGTCATCGAGATCAGCGACATCGCCGCCGACTCCTCGTAGTACTTGATCTGACCCTTGATCTGCTCGATCTGACCACGGATGCTGACCAGCTGGTTGTAGACGTTGAGCACATCTTCGGTGCGCTTGGCGTCCTTCATGATCGCGGTCAGTTGCTCTTCGGCGGCCTGGAGGTTCTTCAACTGGCTCTGCAGATCCGTGTACTGGGCCGTCACGTCGTCGCCGCTGATCGACTCGTTTTCGACGCGCACCGAAGCGCCACGCAGTTCGGCCAACGCATCATTGAAGCGCTCGGCCGGGACGCGGATGCTGATCTCGCCGTAGAGCATGGCTACTCCTTCGGCGTCGTAGCCTTGCTTGTACGTGCGCGAGTTGACGACGAAGCCGCCGACACGCTCGGCCAACGCCGTCACCTGGTCCAACGATGCCTGCGGATCCTTCACGACGAGATTGAGAGAAGCGTTCTTGATGACCAGCCGATCGATGTCGGCCGGGGCCGGAGCTGCCGCGGGCTCTTCCTGGTAATAGCCGCCGGGTGCGGCAGCCTCGCTGACACCCGTTGCGGCGTCGCCTCCGGTGTTCTTGAGGCCGTAGTCCTGGTTGGCGAGCGTGCTGGTGTAGACGTCCATCCCATCCATCGCGGGCGCCACGGTCGGCGCGGCCTGGGCGCAGGCCGAAAGGATCAGGGCGGCTGCCAGGCCGGCAGTGAGCAGGATGTTGCGGTGGACCATCGTCGAACCCTCCGTGAGTAGTGTGCTTGTGGAGCGATGACGCGGGGGATGCAATATTGGTTCCGCCGGAAACGAAAGCGCCGGAGCGTCTGCCCCGGCGCCTGCTGTTATGTAGGTGGCCGCCTTACCAACCGTAGGCGAGGCGCAGGACCAGGCGCTCGGGAAAACCGAGCTCGAGCATCCGGCGCTGGGTGATGCGCGGATCGTAGGTGGCGCGCCGGAACGTCCAGGTGCGCGCGTCGGTGTCGAGGATGGCGTAGGCTGGCATCGGGTTCTGATCGCGCGGTTGGCCGACGCCGCCCGGGTTGATGATCAGGCGCTGCTCGCCGAGTTGCATCGGGTTTGCGTAATCAGGCGGCACGTCGACGCACGGCACTGCCTCGCCGAAGCCGCCGGCGATGTGGCTGTGACCGATCAGGCAGTAGGGGGTATCGATGTAAGGGAAGTTCTCGCACGCGATCGAGCGGTTGAGCACGTACTCCCAGACCGGCTGCCGCGGGGACCCATGCACCAGCGTAAAGTCGCCCAGCGAGACCTCGACCGGCAGTTCGCGCAGGTAGTCGAGATGCTCGGCGCTGAGCGCATTGCGCGTCCACAAGATGACCGCCCGGGCGTCGTCGTTGAACGTGTCGGGGTCGATCTCCCCGAGCACGGCCTTGTCGTGGTTGCCCGAGAGACAGGTCAGGTTGGGCAGGGCGCGCACGCGCGCCACGCACTCGTTCGGGTCTGGGCCGTAGCCGACCAGATCGCCCAGACACCAGACGGCGTCGTGGGGGTCAGCCTGGCTCAAGACAGCCTCGAGCGCGGCGGCGTTGGCGTGTATGTCGGAGATAACCAGGATCCTCATGGGAGCGCTCGGATGATAACACAGCCGCCTGCTATAATCGTTAATTGAGCCGAGCGAGGCCGCCCCAGCCGCCTCGCTCATTTGTTGTATGCGCCTCGTCACTCATTCAGCTTCCGAAACGCGCCAATTTGGCTGTGATCTGGGCGAACGCCTGGAGCCCGGCGACCTCGTCTGCCTCGCGGGCGATCTGGGCGCCGGCAAGACCACGCTCACCCAGGGCCTCGCGGCCGGTTGGGGAGCGCTCGACCCCGTGTCGAGCCCGACTTTCGTGCTGGTCAACGAGTACGCACGCGCCGACGGCGCCCGGCTGTGGCACCTCGACTGCTATCGGCTGACCACGGGCGCCGAAGCCCTGGCGCTTGGGCTCGACGACCTGCTCGACGCGGCCGCCGGCGCGCCCGGCGGCGCCCTCGTCATCGAGTGGCCCGAGCACATTGTCGAAGCGCTGCCGTCCGAACGTCTGACCATTCGGCTCTCGGCATCGGACCCCGAGACGAGGGTTCTGACTCTCGAGCCGCGCGGCGCTCGCGCCGAAGCGCTGGCGCAGTCTCTGGCCGCGGGTGACCGATCATGATCCTGGCCATCGACACCGCGACACGCGTCATCTCTCTTGCGCTGCACGACGGCGCGAGGCTGTTGGCCGAACGCACCTGGCGCACCGAGAACGTGCACACCGTCGAACTTGCGCCTCAGGTCGCGCTGCTGCTGGATCAGGCGCGCGTCCGACCGGCGGATCTGAGCGCGGTGGCGGTCTGCCTCGGCCCAGGTTCATACACCGGCGTGCGCATCGGCCTGGCCTACGCCAAGGGGCTTGGGCTGGCGCTCGGGCGCCCCGTGATCGGTCTTTCGTCGTTCGAGGTCAGCCTACTGGCGGCGCCTTTCGACGCGCGGACAGCCGCCGTCCTTGTCCCGGCCGGGCGGGGCCGCCACATCCTGGCGCGCTTCGAGCGTGGCGAGGCGGGTGCTTCCTGGCGACAGGTTGGCGAACCTGCGCTCCACGACGTCGTCGGGCTCGGTCGCGAGTTGCAGGCCGCGCCGGTCGCGGCCATCGTCGGCGAATGGGAGGGATTGCCGCAGGATCTCGTGGCCGAACTCGCGATCCTCTCCCGCGTGGCAGCTCCACATGATGCGCTGCGACGGGCCGGCGCGCTCGCCGAGGGCGCCTGGCGACGCCGGCGCGACGATGCCAACTCCACCGCCGAAGGCGGAGAGCTGCGGCCGTTGTATTTCGGCACGATCTCAGGAGGTGCGCGGTGACGGCGTTGGCCCCAGCCGAGGTGACCCTCGAGCCGATGACGCTGGCCGACCTCGAACAGGTTGTGGCCATCGATCGGCTGTCGTTCCCTCAGCCCTGGAGCGAAAGCTCCTATCGCTTCGAATTGACTCAAAACGGGGCCGCTCACTTCTGGGTGGCGGTGCCCGTCGAGGCGCCCAAGCTTTCGCTGCTCGACCGCGTGTTGGGCCGCAGTTCGCGCGTGATCGTGGGCTACGGCGGGCTCTGGCATGTCGTTGACGAAGCGCACATCAACACACTGGCCGTACACCCGACCTGGCGCGGGCGCCGCGTGGGCGAGCGATTGCTGAAGGGCCTGCTCGACGATGCCCGGAGGCTGGGCGCTGTCACGGCCACGCTCGAGGTGCGCGTCAGCAACCACGTCGCCCAGAACCTGTATCGACGCTATGGCTTCCTCGAGGTCGGCCGCCGACCGCGGTATTATGCGGATCACGAGGACGCGTTGTTGATGACGACGTTTCTAGGAGGACGAACGACGAACGGCGAATGACGAAAGTTGTCTGAACCAACCTTCGTCATCCGTCGTTCGTCATTGGTCATATTGCAGAGAGAACGACCCAAAAGAGGCACCCATGAAATTCCTGATTACTGGCGGGGCTGGATTCATCGGCAGCAACCTGACCGCGCATTTCGTCAAGGCCGGACATGACGTCACTGTCTTTGACAACTTCTCGCGGCGCGGATCGGAGTCGAACCTGGCCTGGCTGCGCGAAAGTGTCGGCGAGTCCTTCGCCGTGGTGCGTGACGATATCCGCAAGGCCGACGCGATCGCCGCTGCGGCTCGCGGCAAGGACGTGATTCTGCACATGGCCGGCCAGGTGGCCGTCACCACGTCGGTGAACGATCCACGTATGGACTTCGAGTCGAACGCGCTCGGCACGTTCAACGCGATGGAGGCGGCGCGCGCCGCCGGGACCAACCCGATCGTGATGTACAGCTCGACGAACAAGGTCTATGGCGGCATGGAAGAGGCGCGCATCATCGAGGCCAACAACCGCTACGGCTTCGCCGACTTACCGCACGGCGTGCCCGAGACGTGGCCGCTCGACTTCCACTCGCCCTACGGCTGCTCGAAGGGCGCCGGCGACCAGTATGTGCGCGACTATCACCGCATTTATGGCCTTCCGACGGTGGTCTTCCGCCAGAGCGCGATTTACGGGCCGCGCCAGTTCGGCGTCGAGGATCAGGGCTGGCTGGCCTACTTCGCCATCTGCGTCACCGTCGGGCGCCGGTTCACCATCTATGGCGATGGCAAGCAGGTGCGCGACCTGTTGCACATCGATGACCTGGTGCGCGCTTACGACGCCGCCATTCAGAACATCGACAAGACGGCCGGCCAGGTCTACAACATCGGCGGCGGCGTCGAACGCAGCCTGTCGGTCTGGACCGAGACGCGGCCTTTGCTCGAGGGCCTGGCGGGCCGCCCGCTCGATGTCGCGTTTGGCGATTGGCGGCCAGGCGATCAGAAGGTCTACCTCAGCGACATCCGCAAGGCCAAGGCTGAATTCGGATGGGAGCCTCAGATCGGGCCGGCCGAAGGCCTCAAGACGCTCTGGGACTGGACGCAGGCGAACAAGGCGCTGTTTCAGTAAGACGGCGGCGCCTACGGCGCGATGAACGACGAAGGACGAACAACAAAGGGTGAATGACCATTCACCCTTTGTTGTTCGTCCTTCGTCGTTTGGTGGGCGATGCAGTCGCGAGATCTGCGGTTCGCGGTCCTCTATAGGTTCAACTCGCGCAACGTTCCGGTGCACATGAAGATGATGCGCTCCGCGATGTTGGTGACGCGGTCGCCGATGCGCTCGAGGTTGTGGCCGCACCAGAGCAGGTAGGTGGCGGTCGGGATCATGGTGGCGTCGGTCGCCATGGTCTTGAGCAGATCGTCGAAGAGCGCCTTGTAGGCGTGGTCGATCTCGTCGTCGGCGGCTGCGACGAATCGCGCGGCCTCGACGTTGCGGGTCACGTAGGCGTCGAGCGAGCTCTTGAGCATCTCGCGCACCGCGAACGACATGCGTTCGAGCGCCGCAATGGGCTCGTCAGGGCCGGTGCGGTGCTTCTGAGCGTTGACACGGATGACGGTCTTGGCGATGCCTGTGGCGTGATCGGCGATGCGCTCGAGATCGGTCACGATGCTGACGGCGGCCATGGCGCGGCGCAGGTCCCCGGCCATCGGTTGCTGAGTGGCGATCAGGGTCAGACAATCCTCTTCGACCTTGAAGCGCAAGTCGTTGATCGGCGCGTCTTCGTTGATCACCTGTTGAGCGAGATCGGAGTCGAAGGTTCGCAGGCAGGCAAGGCTGCGCGCGATCGCGACGTCGACGAGGCTGCCGACGCGAAGAAGATCGTCCTGGATCTGCCTGAACTCTTTGTCGAGCAGAGAGCGCAATTGGCCGGGCATCGAAAGTGTTCGCTCCCATGTGGCCGCCGCGTGATTGCCGGCGGCAGCGAAGATGAGATTGTACTCAACTCTTTAGAAAATACAGTGAACTTCTGAACAACACGGCCGTGGGCGTTGTGCATAGGTTTCTCATCGGAATTCACAGCTGTGCATGGACGGTTGTTGCGGTATCCTTCGCAGGATGTCCAGGAGTCCGGCACTGATTCTCGGGGCGCTGTGCGCGGCGATGGCCACGTCCTGTTCGCCGTCGGTGGGCTCGGTGGCCCAGGCCAGCTGGCCCGGTCAGGCGGCCGCCACGGCCGCCCGGATCGTCACGGCCACGTCGGTGCCGACCGTCACGCCTACCCCGACGCCCCAGCCAACGGCGACCATCGTGCCCACTCCGACGCCGCTTCCCTGTCGCGACACCGTGGGAGACGTGCTCAGCATCGACATCCCCAGCACGACGGTCCGCTACACGATCGACACTCAGATCTATCTGCCGCCGTGTTACGCGTCACAGGGTCGACGCTACCCGGTCCTTTATCTGATCCACGGCCTTAACTACACAGACGATCAATGGGTGCGCCTGGGTGCCCCCACAGCGGCCGACGACCTGTTGGCCGCTGACGTCATTGGGCCGATGATCATCGTCATGCCGCGTGATCGCTTCGACGCGGACTTTGAGAAGATCCTGCTCCAGGACGTGCTGCCCTACGTGGATGAGCACTACAACACGATCCCGGATCGGTTGGCTCGCGCCATCGGCGGCCTCTCGCGGGGCGGCGGCTGGGCCCTACACATCGGGCTGCGCCATCCCGATCTCTTCAGCCGCATTGGCGGGCACAGCCCGGCCGTGTCCTACGACGATGACGGCGTGCTCGTGCGGTGGGTGCGCGCGCTGCCCAAGGATGAGCCCCTGGCGCTCTACCTCGATGCCGGCCAGGCCGACTCGAGCCTCGGCAGCACCATGTTCGTCGATCAAATCTTCACTTCAGCGGGCCTTGATCACGAGATCTACATCCGCCCCGGCGCGCACACCGAAGCATATTGGACCAAGTGGACATCCGACTACATGCGCTTCTACGGCGAGGAATGGCGTGACCTCGATCGCCTGATTCTGACGCCCGCTCCGGACGTCGAGGTCGACGATCCGCGTTAATCGGCGCTCGCGGTGAGACGAACGACGAAGGACGAAGGTTGAATGGCCATTCAACCTTCGTCCTTCGTCGTTCGTCTGATATCAGTCGCCTGTTTGAGCTCACGCTCAGGTGGTCGGCTTCACCTCACGCAAGACCTGAGCGGCCAGGTCGCGGCCCATCTCCACGGCGTAGTTCGTGCCGCGATCCCATGGATACACCTGGCTCATCGACGCGAAGTACAGGCCATTGAGCGGCGTACGGATCGCCGGGAGCTTCGCCGAATGGTTGAGCGTCGGGATCGGCTGGGCGTATTCGGCCTTCCAGAGCCAGACCTTCTTGACCCAGCTGCGGTCGAACGCGGGATTGAAGCGCTGCAGGCCGGGCATGAAGCGCTCGAGCAGCTGCTCGGCGTCGAGCTTGAAGTATTCGTGGCCGGCGGGCAGGTAATCGCCGCAGTAGACGATGTGATCGCCGCCGTAGTGCGATCGATCGATGTAGTTCGTATGCTCGACGAGCGCCAGGAACGGGAAGCCTGCTTCTTTCGGCAGGTTGTGCCAGTAGGCGTCGGTCAGGCGCTCCTTGAGGGTGAGGACCATCACGACGGCGCCCAGGCTTTGCAGCCCGCCAAGCTGGTCGCGATAGGCGGCGGGCAGCTCGGGGGCCAGGCGCAGCATGGCCTGCGGCGACGTCGTCGAGATCACGGCGTCGAAGGAGCCCGGCTCGCCCGAGGTCTCGATCGTCCAGCCGCCCGGGTTCTGGCGGATCTGACGGGCGCCGGTGTTGAGTTTCAGTTCGACGCCCTGAGCCACCGTCGCGTCCGCCAGCGTCTGCATAAAGGCCTGGAACCCGCCCTCGAACGTGCCGAGCCGAGTGGTGCGCGTGTGCAGCCGGGCCCAGAGCCAGGCCATGTTCACGACGTCGAGGTTTTCTTCGCCGAATTTGCCCACCAGCATCGGGCGCCAGAGCACGTCGTACAGCCGTTGGCCGAAGTGCTCGCGGCTCCATTCGGCCGCCGTGATCGACTCGAGCGGTTTCCAGTTGTTCGAGAAGCGCAGCTGCACGCCGGCAAGGCCAAAGCGGATGAAGTCGGTCAGCGGAAAGTGGCGCAGCAGGAAGAGCGGGATGGTGACGAAGCTGTCGAACGTGTGCCACTGGCCCTTGTGGTAGATCACGGTCTTGGGCCGCGGCCAGATGATCTTGTCGTAGACGCCCAGGTCGCGGGCCAGGCCGATGATCGATTGATCGGTCTGGAACCAGTGGTGGTAGAACTTCTCGAGCGCCCAGTCCCACCCCTCGTCTTGGAAGCCGGCCGCGAGGCCGCCGACCTGTGATCCCGCTTCGAAGACGGTCACCCTCGCGCCGGCCTTGCTCAGATCATACGCCGCCGCCAGGCCGGTCGGGCCTGCACCAATGATGCCGATTTTCAAGTTGCTTCGTCGTTCACTCATGACGGGGATTGTAGTCTGAAATGAATCCGAGGCTATCGCGGGTGAGGTGACCAGCACGGAGAATCTGGCAGCGGATGGGGAAGGTCAGGAGAAGACAGCCTGAGGGGCAGCGTGCAAGCCACCCGCAGCCTCCGCACGATCCGCGGCAAACACCCGTACTTTGCAGACAGGCTCCTCGCGCCCTTACGCGCCGGGCGTGGCCGCCGAGTCGTCGTGCTCGAGCTGCGCGTATTCGGCGCGGACCTCGTTCCAGTTGAGGCCCTCGCGGGCCATGAAGAAGGCGCCGAGCAGTGTGATGGGCAGCCACAAGGCGGCATGCAGCGTCAGCGTGTAGCTGGCCGCGATCTCGCGCGGCAGGCCGTAGGCGGCCAGCACGGCGATACCAGGGCCGTCGAACGTGCCGACGTGGCCGGGTGGTCCAGGCAGGGTGGTGGCCAGGTTGACCACGCCGTTCATCAGCATCAGGCCGAAGAAGCCGCCCGAGTACAGGCTGAAGTCGAAGGCGTGCATGACGAACCAGTACTTGGCCGTCTCGAAGAGCCAGATCACGACCGACGTGAGGAACACCATCAGGATATTGCCCGGCGAGCGAAGCGCTTCCAGCCCTTGCCAGAAGCTCTCGAGCATCGGAGTCAGGCGATCGCGGACTGCGCCGGGCAATCGCGGCATGATCCAGCGATGATACAGCCCGAGCGACTGATGCGGATAGATCGCGGCCAGCAGGAACAGGGCCAGGGCGACCGCAAAAGCGATCGTGCCCAGCAGCGCCACGGTCTGGATGCTGCCGACAAAGCCCGAGTCGCCGGAGAGTTGGGCCAGGCCGTTGAGGTTGAAGATCACGAACATCAGCATGACCACGCCGTCGAAGATGCGTTCGACGACGATGGTCGCGAGGCTGGCGCTGACCGGCACGCCGTGCTTCTTGCGCAGGACGAACGCGCGCAGCACCTCGCCGGCCCGGGCCGGCAGGATGTTGTTGCCCATGTAGCCGATCGTCACGATCGGGAACATGGCGTTAGTGGAGATGGGCTTGATCGGCCTGAGCAGGTAGTGCCAGCGCCAGGCACGGGCCCAGACGCCGATGAAGTAGACAAGGATGCCCGGAATCAACCACCACAGGTTGGCGGTCTGCATCGTGACCCAGACGTCCTCCAGATGCAGGCCCTGCAGGGCGAAGTATAGAAAAAGGCCGCCGATCAGCAGCCCGAGCCAGAATTGCCAGCGTTTCAATCGATCCCCCAGCGAGTCGCGAGAAAAAAACGGCGGGGTGTCGACCCCGCCGGCGAGCTACGAGCGCCAATGATTATACACACGCGACTGTCGGATTACTCAGACCAGGCTCCTGAGTTGACGATTCGGTGGAAAAAAAAGGCGGGGCTCATTGAGCCCCGCCTGTCGGAAGTCCTGTGCAATTGTGCGTCAGCTGGCGGTTTCTTCAACCGGCTCGGGCAGCATCTTGTTCAGGAGTTGTTCGAGCGCCATGGTATGGCTGCAGCGCCCGCGCAGGACGAAGTACTCGCAATCGCAGCTGAACACGCCATTGTGAAAGTGAACGCGATGGTCGTTGTTATCGCCGTGGAAGGTGACCGAGAACTCTTCGAAGCGGAAGCGCTCGCGTTCCTGGGCGTAGCGCTTGGCCTTCTCGATTTTTCCGATCATCCCGTAGTCCATGTGTGCCTCCTTCGAACTGAACGCGCTCGGTGCGAAACGAAAACGCACGCAGGCGTAAGGGCGCTGCGTGCGTCTATGGTCGTCCTATGTTCGGTTGGGGAATTGCCTCTCGGCGCATAGGCCGTCTGCCTCCCAAACTCAAACTTGTTCAAGAGTATATGAAGTTCGAGAGGGAGAGTCAATCACTATTTGCGTTTCTTCACCAACCCTTACGATTCCTCACCATTGTTTGCCGCTTGCATCAGCGTGCCTCGTTTCCCATAGATTCTCGCGTTTCTTGAAAGTCGACAGGAAGAGCAACAATCGGGTCGCGGCTCCCAGACGCATCCTGTGACGATCCTCACGTTGATTCATTGGACCTGTAGCACAGGGGCCGTGACAATCCGCGTAAGCGTCGCAGGTCAAACGCGCCAGAGTCTGAAGTCGCTCAGGCTCGATCCGCCGACGAATTCGCGCAGGATCGAGTTGCCCGGCACAGCTTCGGCCGTCACGCCACGCACCCAGCCCAACAGCGACAGCAACCGATTGGACTCAGTGAACTCGGGGGAGCCCGGGCGGACTTGCAGCAGGAGCGGCTCGACGATCAGACGCAGCACCGCAAGTTCATACGGCAGACAGCTGTTGAACATCGCGTCGCAGTTCTCTTGATAGGGGAAGATGTTGCGACGCTCACCCTCGGTCACCGAGGGCCAGCGCTGCAGCGTCGCTTGAGCCGTATAGCCGCGGGTGGCCGCGTCACGCGCGATGCGACGCAGCAGCCGCAGATCGGTCGTGGCGATGCGGTTGTGACAATCGAGGTTGATGCTCGCCAGCGCCGACACATATACGCGGTAGACCCGCTCCGGATCCAGCCCCGGTACCAGCGCGGGATTCAGGCCGTGGATGCCCTCGATGACGATGACGTCGTTAGGGCCCAGACGGACCTCGTGGCCAGGTTCGCGCCGCCCGCTGACGAAGTTGAAGTGCGGCACCTGAACGGCATCGCCGGCCAGCAGCGCGCGCAGATGATCGTTGAACGTCGTCACGTCGACGGCGGCCAGGCTCTCGAAATCTGGCTTGCCGTCTGGCCCGAGCGGCGTGGCCTCGCGATCGAGGAAGTAGTCGTCGAGGCCGATTGGGAAGGGCCGCAGCCCGTTGGCGAGCAACTGGATCGCCAGCCGCTTCGAGAACGTCGTCTTGCCCGATGACGAAGGCCCGGCGATCAGCACCACTCGCAGACGCTCAGCCTGATGCGCGAGCGCCGTCGCGATCAGGGCGATACGCGACTCGTGCAGCGCCTCAGCCACCAGCGCGATCTCGGGCAGCCGCCCCGCCACGATGGCTTCGTTGAGCGCGCCGAGGCTGCGCAGACCCAGTTTCTCGAGCCAGTCGTTGGCCTCTTCGAACACCTCGAAGAGCTGCGCGTACTGCAACGTTGCCGAGCGTTGTCCGGCGGACGGAGTCGGCAGGTTGAGCGGACCGGTGTGCCGATGCGACGGAAGCGACAGGATGAAGCCGCCATCCGAGGCGTGCAGGCTGAAGGTGTGGATGTATCCGGCCGACGGCGTGAGGTATCCGTGCGAAAACGCCAGCCGGCCGTGCAAGGCGTACAGCGTCACGGTCTCGCGCGTACGACCGGCGATCAGGCGCGCCGTGTCGTTCTGGCCGCGAGCACGCATCAGCGACACCGCTTCCTCGCGCTTCACCTGGCGGCGCTCGAATGGCGCATCCTCGGCCACGATGGCCCGCATCCGGCTTTCGATCCGGGCCAGTTCGTCGGCCGTGAACGGCGCACGCCCGCGCGCCTCGCAGAAGTAGCCGCGGCCGTGAGCAGCGGCGTGTTCGATCCAAACTTCGGCTTCGGGATACAACTCGCTGGCCGCCGTTGTGAGCAGCACGACCGCCGAGCGTCGATAGATCCGCTGGCCGTCCGCGCTGTCGGGCGAGATCGGCACGATGTCGACGTCGGCGCTGACGGTCTGGGTCAGTTCGGTGAGGCGCTGGTTGATCACTGCCCCGACCGCGTCAACCTGCGCGGCCCTCAAGATGTCGGCCAGTGTCCGTCCCGGCGGCGCCGAAAACACGCGTCCGTCAGGCAATCTTGCCTGAATGCGATCGCGCGGTTGGGCGGGCTGGATCTCGGGGTCGGGGGTGCGGGTCATTGAATTGTTTCGAGGAAGATGGACCGCAGACCGCAGACGGCGGACCACGGATATAGCGCCAGGCGCATTGACGAACAACGAAGGCCGGATGGCCCTGCGACGGTTGCCCCTGATGGATCTGCGGTCTGCGGTCCGCCGTCTGCGGTCGCAGCAGAAACGCGCGTCACTCGATAAGACCCCTCAGCCCGTCAGCGCCCAGTTCGGCAGCGCATCGATGTCCAGGGCATCCCGCTGTCCGGCGAGCAGGCGCCAGTGAGCGGCAGCGCCGATCATGGCGGCGTTGTCGGTGCAGAGCGCCAGGGTCGGATACACGACTTCACAGGGCGCGGCCGAGACAAGCGCCTGGCGCAGAGCCAGGTTGGCGCTGACGCCGCCCACCAGGAGCAGCGATTTGGCGTTGAACCGCTCGGCCGCGCGCACGGTCTTCGTCGCCAGCACTTCGACGGCGGCCGCCTGAAAGCTGGCCGCAAGGTCTGGCACGCGGGCCGGATCGACGGCCTCGGCGGCGCCGGCGAGCGGCTTGCCGTAGGGCTGCCCACGCACGGCGTAAAGTACGGCGGTCTTCAGGCCGCTGAACGAGAAGTTCCAGCTGCCGTCGAGCCAGGCCCGGCTGAACGCATGACGCGTCGGATCGCCGTCGCGGGCCGCGCGTTCGACGGCCGGCCCGCCGGGGTAGCCCAGGTCGAGCAGGCGCGCCACCTTGTCGAAGGCTTCTCCAGCGGCGTCATCGAGCGTGCCGCCCAGGCGCTGGTAGTCGTTGTGGCCATGCATCAGCAGCAGCTCAGTATGGCCGCCTGAGACGATCAACACCACCGCCGGGAAGGCCGGGGGCTCGCGGTCGCGCAGCAGCCAGGGCGAATAGACGTGGCCCTCGAGGTGGTTGATGCCGAGCAGCGGCTTGTTCGCGCCGAACGCCAGGCCCTTAGCGGCGTTGACGCCGACCACCAGCGAGCCCGGCAGGCCTGGCCCGCGCGTGACGGCCACTGCGTCGACTTCGGCCAGGCCGACGTGCGCCTGAGCGAGCGCCTGGCTGACCACAGTCTGGATCACCTCGACGTGCATGCGCGCCGCAACCTCGGGGAAGACGCCGCCATAGGCGGAGTGCTGTGCGGCCTGCGAGGCGACGACGCTCGAGACGATGCTGCGGCCGTCGGCAATGACGGCAGCCGCAGTTTCGTCGCAGGAGGTCTCGATCGCCAGGATGCGCGTCATCGTCGTTCAGGATTTCCGCACGGGCACAACCAGGTCGTCGGAGTAGGGCGCGAGCACTTCGCACTGGCGCGTGGCCGGGTTGAGCCAGACGCTGTCTTCGAGGCGCACGCCGAGGCCGCGCTCCGGGTAGTACAGCCCTGGCTCGACCGAGAAGACCATGCCGGGCGTCAGCCGTTCGGTCGAGCGCGCGCTCAGCGAAGGCGCTTCGTGGATCTGCAGACCGATGCCGTGGCCGAGCGAATGCACATAGCCGTCCGTCGTGCCGGGCTTCGACGCGATCGTGGGATGGCCATGACTCTCGAAGTACTCGGTGGTCATGCGCTGATAGTCGGCTGTCGGTGCGTTGACCTTGAGCGTGGCCATCACCTGCAGGTAGATCTCGCGCACCTGGTCATACAACGCCTGCGCCTCGTCGGGCGCATAGCCAAGACACCAGGTGCGGGTGAAGTCGTAGAAGTAACCGCCACCCGGCTCCGCCGGGAAGATGTCGAACACGATCGTCTGCCCGAGCCGCAGCGCCTGATCGGCGCGGCCACGCGAATGCGGGATGCCGGCGTCGCGGCCCTGTGCGAAGATCGTCCCGCCCTCGGCATCCACGATGCCCTGCTCGGCGAGCTTGAGGTTGATGCGCGACTTTACAGCGCCGATGGTCACGGGTTGGCCGGCGTGGTCCACCAGCACGTCGCCCTTCGTGCGCTGCTGGCTGAGGAAGTCGTGGATGTCGCCGACGACGGCCACGGTCTTGACCGCTACCGCGCGGATCCGCGCGACCTCATCGGCGTCTTTCGTCACGGCCGCCTGGCTGATCAGATCGGGTGCGAACGCGATCGTGGCCCCGAGCTTGGCACGGTTGAACTGCGCGACGAGCTCGGCCGCGAAGCCCGCATCCTGCTGGCCCGCCAGGGCCATTCGCCCGCTCACGCCCAGCTGCTTCAGCACCGTGCCGAGCAGTTGGGCCTGCGTGCGCGCGGCGTTGCCGGCGCGCTGGCCCTTGGCCGACGCGACGGCGAGCTGCGCCTTGTAAAGATCGAAGACGCGCAGGCCCGACTTGGCAGCCTCCTCGCGTTCCATGCCGCTCACGAACAGCGCGCCCTTGCGTCCGCGTGGTTTGACCAGGATGCTGCGTTCACCGACGCTGGCGCCGTTGGCCATGTAATACATGGCCGGATTGTGCGCGCTCGTTCCGAGCACGATGAGGCCGTCAAGGTCTTGCTGCTTGAGAAGGGCGTCGATCTTCGATTTCACGCAGGGGCTCGCTTTCTTGAGATGTGGAACGCAAACCGCGGACGGCGGACCGAGGACGGACGAAAGGCGAAGATGGATGGGTCTCTCTTCGCTCTTCGCGTTTCGCTTCTCGCCTAGTGCGGCAGCCTGGCTTTGAGATCGTCGATCTGGTGGGCCAGGCGTTCATGGCGTTCGTGCTCGCTGACCCATTCTTCGAAGTCGCTGCGGTTGTTCAGTTCACCGGTCTGCAGCTTCGTGTAGAACTCGCGCGACGCCATCCCGTATTCGTCTTCGTAGCGACGCAGGCGGCGCCGGATCAGGATCAGCGTGTCTTCGAGACGGCGGATGTAGGCTTTGAGGTCTTCCGGCGAGATGTCGGCCGGCAGTGTGGGATCGGTCATGGACGGTTTTCACCCGGGATCAATCGTCGTCATCGGAGGGCGACCAGTGGGCGCGCTCGCGCAGCCTGAGGAACCACTCGACCCCGACCAGAGCCACGAGCAGCAACACGATCGTGGCCGGGTTGAGGAGGCCGCTGCGTTGCATCCAGGCCCCGGTCGTCACGAAAACGCCGGTCCACATCCCCTGGCGCAGGATGACTCCGGCCGGGACGGGCTCGCTGACGAAGCGGCGGTTGAGCAGGTGGACAAACGGGACGGCGGTGCCAGTGATCGCCATCAACAGCAACACATAGAAACTCCACCACGGCAGCGGGCCGATGTTGGGGTTGATATACACGAACAGGCCGATCAGGCCGACCCAGCCCAGGAGGGCGAGCGCCCAGGCCGCCAGCGTGTAGCCGAGAGGTTGAGTGGGAGACGACATGGCGGTGTTGTTCAAAGTCAGGCTCCGATGAACTCTAAATTATATGCCAGCCCGCCCTGGCCGAAAGATCGACTCTGGCTGGCGTGCACGAGCGAGTTTTTAGGCGCGAATTTTGCCGTGAAGGGTGCCGATTGCGCTGAGGATGCGAAGATGGATCCAGACGGGAGCCAGGGATCCGTGTTCGCGAAATCCGCGCCATCCGCGGCAAGAGTCCTCGTCGAAGATGCCAGACACGTGCCAGGCACGGTTGAAACATGCTCACGGGCGTGCTAGTTTAAGGGCGAGCCCACCAGCGGGAACTTTAGCCGCAGGAATGACATCTGAAGCGAGTCTGAGTACGTGTCATGGTTCAGATGATGGCACGCAAACTGCTCTATAATCATTGGGCCGGGTGATCCCGGCGTTGGCGTTTTGGCAGATTGACGAAAAAAATGAGTGGTCCACTGCCTCCTCCTTACGATTACGCCCGCGTTCAACGCGTGCGGGCGCGTCGCACGACAAAACTCCCCACGTGGCTGCTGGGAGGCCTGATCGGCCTCTTTGTGGTGGCCACCGTGCTGGCCGGCTATCTCGTGTTCACCAGCGTTCGCGACATCGTGGCCGGCTTCCAAATCGGCTCGCCAAGCGGCTTTGACCCGAAAGGCCCCGCCAGTTCGACGACGCCGGGCTCCACGGGGAGCGGCGATCCCCAGGCCGGCGTCGGCGACGGGATCCTGCCACAAAAGTGGCAGGGCAACTCGCGCGTGACGGTGCTCCTCATGGGCATCGACCGCCGCCAGGGTGAGACCGAGCGGGCTTATCGAACCGACTCGATCATGCTCATCTCCATCGACCCGAAGGCCAACACCGCGTCGATGCTGTCGATCCCGCGCGACCTGTGGGTCGAAATGCCCGACGGCTTCGACCCGAACACGATCAACACAGCGAACTTCATCGGCGACGCCTATGAACTCCCGGGCGGCGGCCCAGCCTTCGCGATGAAGACCATTCGCCACAACCTCGGCGTCAGCGTCGATTACTATGTTCGGCTCGACTTCACGGCGTTCGAGAAGATCATCGACACCATCGGCGGGATCGAGATCGATAACCCGACGGATATCAACGATCCTGAGTATCCCGACGGCTCCTACGGCTACGAGCCGTTCTATCTGTCCGCCGGCGTGCACACACTCAACGGCCATGACGCGCTGCGCTACGCGCGCACCCGCCACGACGATTCGGATATCAACCGCGCCCAGCGCCAGCAGCAGGTCGTGATGGCCGTGCGCGACAAGGTGCTCAGCCTCGGCACGTTGCCGGGGCTGCTTGCCCAGGCGCCGGCGCTCTTCTCCACGCTTCAGGAAGGCATCCAGACCAACCTCACGGTCGAGCAGATGATCTCGCTCGCCCTGCTCGCGCAGGACATCCCACGCGAGAACATCAAATCGGGCGTGATCGATTACCGCTACGTCACCGAGGAGACCACGGCTGAGGGTCGCCAGGTGCTGATCCCGATCCGCGATGAGATCCGCAAGCTGCGCGATGAGCTCTTCGCCATCGACGCCGCCATCGCGCCGATGAACTCAGGGGTCGACATGACGGCCGTGCGCGACGAGGCGGCCGGCATTCAGGTGCTCAATGGTTCGGGTATTCAGGGCCTGGCCGGCTCCACGTCAGAGTGGTTGACCGCGCAGGGTCTGACGGTGCTCGAACCCGGCAACGCCGACCGCACCGATTACGCGACGTCGATCATCATCAACTACAGCGGCGACGCGCATCCCAACACGCTCCGTTGGCTGCAGGAAACTTTCCACGTCGCCTCGGTCGTCAACGCCACGAACCCACCCGATCCCGCGATCTCGTTCCAGGTCTACGTCGGCCAGGATTGGTCTTTACCCGGCGAGGCCACGCAGACGCCGTAAGCCGAAAAGATGGGAGCGAGGGGCGGGGAGCGACGGTTGATTAGCCTTTCAACCGTCGCTCCTCGCCCCTCGCTCGTCGCTCCGTGCGAACTGCTGTGTCAATCGATCCAGCGTCATCGCCAGGAGCACGATGGCAAGGCCGGCCTCCATGGCGCGCCCGGCTTGCGTGCGTGAGACGCCCGTGACGACCTCGAGGCCCAGCCCCGCGCCGCCGACAAGCCCCGCGATGATCACCATCGCCAGCACCATCATCACCATTTGATTGACGCCGGCCAGGATCGCCGGCAGCGCCATCGGAAGCTGCACCTTGGTCAGCGACTGCAGCCGCGTGGCGCCGAACGCGCGCGCCGCCTCGGTCACTTCAGGCGCGACGGCCCGGATGCCGAGGTCGGTCAGCCGGATGCCCGGCGGCATCGCATACAGCACGGCCGCGATGATCCCCGGGATGCGGCCGACGTTGAAGAGCATGATGACCGGCACCAACAGCACGAAGCTGGGCACCGTCTGCAGGAAATCGAGGGCCGGTCGCAGCGCGTCGCGAAAGCCGTCGTACTGCGACGCCAGGATGCCGAGCGGGATGGCGAAGGCCGCCGTCAGCACCAGCGTCGCCAGCACCTGACCGAGCGTGTCCATCGCCAGCGCCCACATCCCCAACAGGCCGATCAGGATCAGGCTGACCCCTGCTGCGACGGCCAACCGCCAGCCACTGAGCCTGTAGCCGAGCGCTGCCACGGCCAGCACGAAGACCGGCCAAGGCAGCCAGGAGGACAGGAACTCGCGGATCGGGTTGAGGATCCAGATCGTTGAGAAGTCGCTGAACGGTCCGGTGCCGACGGTGAGCCCGGCCACATCGAAGGCGAAGGCGTTGTCGCGCAGCCAGCGCACCGCCGGGTCGACGGCCTCTCGCACGGGCAGCCGCCAGGCTGTCGGGAAGGCGCCCACGCCCAGGGCGCGCGCGACCAGGCCGATCGCGATCAGCGCCCCAGCGGCGACCACGAAGGGCAGCCAGCGATGTCGATCCCACAGCATCCGCGATGACGGCGCAGCGCCAGGATCGCGTTTGCTGAACGCGTCACTGAGTCGATCGAGCACCACGGCCAGCAGCACGATCGCAAGACCGGCTTCGAAGGCCTGCCCGACGCGCAGCCTCTGCAGGGCCAGGAGCACTTCTCGACCCAGACCGCCGGCCCCCACCAGGGCAGAGATGACGACCATGCTCATGGCCATCATGATGGTCTGATTGACGCCTGTCATGAGCGTCGGCAGCGCCATCGGCAACTGAACCTTCCACAGCAGTTGGCCACGCGTCGACCCGAAGGCGCGGGCAGCCTCGACCACGGCCGGGTTGACCGTGCGCAGACCCAAACTCGTCAGGCGCACCATCGGCGGCAAGGCGTAGATGAGCGTGGCCACCACGGCCGGCACGCGCGCCACGCCGAAAAGGAGGAGCACCGGCACCAGGTAGACGAACGTGGGCATGGTCTGCATCGCGTCGAGCACGGGGCGCAGCGCCTGATCGAATCGATCGTTCAGGGCCGCCAGGATTCCGAGAGGCAGGCCGAGTGCGATCGAGATCGAGGCTGAGACGAGCATGAGCGCCAGCGTCTGCAGCGCGGGCTCCCACACCCCGAGCAGACCGATCGCGACAAAGCCTGCGGCTGCGATCGCGGCGAGGCGCCAGCCCCCCGCCCACAGGGCCAGCCCGGCGACGGCGGCCACGATCACGGGCCAGGGCGTCGCCAGCAGCGCGCCTTCGACGAAGCGCAGGCCGGCGTCCAGCGCGGCGCTGAGCGGTTCGAAGAAGTAGAAGAAAAGCGGATGGTCGTGGGCGCGGTTGAGGATGATCCAGTCCTGCAGGGCGTCGATCGGGCCGCGCAGGCCGAGGTTCCAGGCCGAGGGGAAGGCGCGAGCGTCGGCGGGCCAGAGCCAGGCGACGACCAGCAGCGTGATGACGATCACCGCGGGCCACATGAAGCGTCGCGGGGCTGTCGATGGGGCGAGCGTTTGTGAGGCTGTGGCCATGGCTCAGAGGCTGAACCCGGCGGTCAGGCTTCGCTCGCCGGCGAGTGTGCGCATCACGTCGGCGCGGTCGAGGCAGCCGCACAACTCGCCGTCGTCATCGACGACGGGCACCAGCCCTTCCTGCGCGGCGACGATCGATAGCGCGGCTTCGAGGCGATCGCCGGCGCGCACAGTCTGTCCTTCGACCAGGCGGGCATCGCTTGGGATCGGGCGCATCACGCGGCCGATGCTGAGCACCTTGGCGCGCGGGGCATCGCGCACGAACGCGGCGACATACTCGTCGGCGGGCGCGAGCGTCAGATCCTCAGGCGTGCCGATCTGCACGATCCGGCCGTCGCGCATGATGGCGATGCGATCGCCGAGCCGCAGAGCTTCGGCAAAGTCGTGGGTGATGAAGACGCTCGTCTTGTGCAGCGAGGCCTGCAACCGCAGGAGTTCATCCTGCATCTCACGGCGGATCAGCGGATCGAGCGCGCTGAACGGCTCGTCGTAGAGCATGATCTCGGGATCGCCCGCGAGCGCGCGCGCCAGGCCGACGCGCTGCTGCATGCCGCCCGACAGTTGCCGCGGGTAGTGCCGCTCCCATCCGCCGAGCCCGACGAGCTCGATCATGGAACGGGCGCGCGCCTCACGTTCACGCGCTGGCGCGCCGCGCACTTCGAGCCCGAAGGCGACGTTCTCGAGCACGCGACGATGCGGCAGCAGGCCGAAACTCTGGAAGACCATGCTGACCTTGTGCCGGCGCACGTCGCGCAGGTCGCTCTCCGAGAGCGCCAGCAGATCCTGCCCGGCGGCGTGGATCTCGCCGGCTGTCGGCTCAGCCAGACGTAGGAGACAGCGCACGAGCGTCGACTTGCCGCTGCCCGACAGCCCCATGACCACGAAGGTCTCGCCACGCGCCACATCGAAGCTGACGTCGCGCACGGCCACCACGTGACCGGCCGCGGCGCCGGCGCCGTCCGTTGTGATGGCCTTGAGGGCCTGGGCGGGGCGGGGGCCGAAGATCTTCCACACACCGCGACAACGAATCGCGTGCGGCGCGTCGGACGGGGTCGCAGTCAGGCTTCTTGCCATGCTGGACGGCCTTTCATGGGATCGCGGCGTCGGCTGTTTCGGGCGGCGGGCCGACCTGGATGGCTCAATTATCCCAAACTTGGTCGGGTTTGTGGCGCGGGTCAGCCTGGCCATCAGGCGGCGGCGCACATCCAGGGCAGCACGTGGGTGCTTGGCGGCGGCGAAGCCGGCGCCCATAACAGGCTCATCGGTACCGGCAACCTACAAGGGTCGGCATCATCATGAATCGAAACCCGTATTCGTTTGTGGCTGATCTTCTTCATCGTGAGTTTGCTCGTCATCGCCATCGCCTTCGTCGGCCCGCTACGCGACCCGGTGCGCAACATCTGGGTGGTCGAGTTCGGCCTGATCGCCTGTGTCCTGATCCTGCCCTTGGCGTTGGTCTGCGGCCCGTGGCGCGGCATCCCGTTCTTCTGGCAGGTCATCGATTGCTCGTTCGGCGTTTTCGGCAGCGTGCCCCTCCTGCTTGTCAGGCGTGACATTCTCAAGTTGGCCACAATGCGACCGACAGCGGAGTGGTAACATCGCCTTGGCCTGGCAGTCGTGGACTCCCGAGCCCAGGAATCGAATCGATGGACTCTGAGACGAACACATATTGGTTGGATGAAGCGTTACGGATCACGGCAGTCAGCGACAGGTGGGACCAATTCGCTCAAAACAACGACGGCGAGCAGGCGCTCGGAACGCTGATCAAAGGTCGATCCCTGTGGGACTTCGTCATCGATGACGTCACCCGGATGTGGCTCGAGGTGCTTATCAAGGTGGCGCGCATGCGACAGGAGCAGGTCGAGCGACCCTATCGCTGTGACTCGCCGGACTTGAAGCGTTACATGCTGATGAGGATCACGCCGGAAGCTCAGAACAGCTTGCGTGTCGATCACATCCTGGTCTCCACAGCGCCGCGCACGCGATCGGTGCACATTCGTTTCGCGGGGACGGCGAAGCATCTGCCTTTGACCCATCGCCGCTGCAGCATGTGCGGACGTATCGCCAGCGACAATGCCTGGCTCGAGCCAGATGCCGACGGGGTTCCCGAGGACAAGACCCTGACCGTGATCTACACCGTCTGCGAAGACTGCGCGAAAGCTATTGAACCTAGCGGTGGCGGCTCCGCGACTGGATACATGACCTTCAAGTAGCGAAGGCCGGGCAGCGATTTGAGACGAAATTGCTCTTGCGCCGGTTAATTGTGTGAGAAAGGCGCGAGAATCTGGGCGGCGCCGCCCTCGAAGGCGCGCGCGTGGTGCTCGAGCATCTTCCAGCTTCGACCTGACAGACGAAAGATATTGATGGCCCGCGCCCTCACAATGCCGGTCGTTTCGCCGGCATCCACGTTCTCGATGCAATGAACCTCGGCGGTCTGGCCAAAGAGTTGAACTTCGACGTCGCTCGGCCAGACGTGGAGCGGGCCCTGTTGCGTCAGGATGGCGCGCCAACTGGCCTTGATCGAATCCCACCCTCGGAGCGCAGGCTGGCCAGGGTGCACGCAGACGGCATCGGGGCTGGGGAGCCAGAGACGCTCCATCGCGCGGTAGTCGGCGACGGCCAACGCGTGATAAAAGCGGCGGTTGACGTTGAGGATTGCGGTGTTCGGGTCGGTCATGGCTTTTCGTTGGCCCAGCGGTCGATCAACTCGACGACCTGGGCGAGATTCTCTGCTGAGGCATCCGGCACAATCGTATCGCGGTGTGCGAGGTTGGCGGTGTGGCCGGCGTAGGCCGTCAACCAGATGTGACGCATCTTCAACAACTGCGCGCCGAGGATGTCTGCGCCCAGCGTGTCGCCGACCATCACCACTGACTCGGGGCCGATGCCCCAGTGCTCGAGCACGCGCTCGAAGGCGCGCGGGTTCGGCTTGCGAATGCCGGTGTTGGCCGAGATGACGATCGGGTCCAGGTAAGGGCGGAGCTCGAACTTGTCGATCAGGCGCTCGATGTTGGCGGCATCGCCGGCGTTCGACAGCAGGCCCACGCGCAGACCCAGTGCGCGCAGCTTCGCGAGCGCTTCGTGCGCCCCGGGTGTGATCTGCCAGAGCGTCTCGCTGTAGGCATAGTAGGCCTGCATCGCGCCGGCCAGTGCTTCGCCGTCGAGGGGAGCCGCGTCGAGCTCGCTCAGCGTGCGGTTGAGCACGAAGGCTATGGTATATTCCACGAAACTTGCCTGGCGCTGTTCGTCATAGGCCCGGAAGTTCTCGTCGAATCTGTTCAGAAACGCCCGAGGGTCCAGCCGATAGCCTGACGCGACGATATGATCCCAGAGGTCGCGGCGCATCCGTGGCAGGACTCTGCCCCAGTGATGATCGCTTTCAGAAAAGATCAGGGTCGAACCCAGATCGAAAATCACGCCTTGTAGCATCTCATCTTCTCATGAACAAAGAACTGGTCATCAACCAACTGCGTATCGATGCCGACCTGTTGCAGCGCCGCGAGATCCGTCGCTGCGATCTTGGCGAGTGCCAATCGGCCTGCTGTAGCGGGGGAGTGTACATCACAGTCCGCGAGGCCGACGATGTGCTGGCGCATGCTGAGATCATCAAGCCGTTCATGCCCGAAGATCGGCGCGATCCGTCGCGCTGGTTCGACGGCAGCCGCGAGGCCGACGATGACCACCCGGCGGGCGAAGTGTGCACGGGCACGGCCGTCATCGATGACCCGACGCACCCGGCCGGCCAGACCTGCATCTTCCTGCGCCCCGATCGGCTCTGCGCCTTGCAGAAAGCCAGCATCGAAACCGGCGAGCACCCGTGGCGCTACAAGCCCTATTATTGCGCGCTCCATCCGCTGGTGTGGGATGCCAAAGTCCTGTCGTTGGCTGAGGGCAGCGAGATCTGGCAGGAGGGCGGCAGCTGCAACCGGCCCGCGCTCGGCGCACCGATCCAGCTCGTCGACCTCTTCGACGACGAACTCAAACTCGTCCTTGGGGCGAGCGGTTACGCCGAGCTCCGCGACATCGCCCAGCAGAGCAGCGCCGGCGAGTAAGCGCGCGGCGGCAGCGCGCGCTTCGCCTCGCTGTGCCCGTTGAGTTCGTCGACGCGCGCGAACCCGACCATCCGCTGGAGATCCTCATCCCACAGGCGCCAGTTGAGCGTGCGCAGACTCTGGCCGAGCGTCAGAGTCTTGCAGTTCTGGAAGAGCGCGTTCTCGCGGAAGCAGCGCTCGAGCTCGTAGTTGGGCACGCGCGGGCTGAGGTGGTGGATGTGGTGGAAGCCGATGTTGCCCGTGAACCACTGCAGCACCTTGGGCAGCTTGTAGAACGAGCTCCCCTCGACCGCGGCCTGGAAGTAATCCCAATCGGGGTGCGGCTTCCAATAGGTTTCTTCAAACTGGTGCTGGACATAGAACATCCACACACCCAGGATCGAAGCGATCAGCATGATCGAGCCCTGAACCACCAGATACGTCTGCCAGCCGAGCAGCGCCGAGAGCACCGTCGCCATCACCAAGATGGCGAGCGAGGTCAGGTGCACGCCGCGGCGTTCACGCTCGGGATCCGACTTGAGCGGGAAACGGTTGATGACAATGAAGAGGAACGGCGCGCCGACCGCGAACAGCACGAGCGGGTGCCGATAGAGCCGATAGCGCAGGCGGCCGAACCAACTCAGGTTCATGTACTCGCGCACGGTCAGCGTGTCCACGTCCCCGATGCCGCGGCGATCGAGGTCGCCCGAGGTGGCATGGTGGATCGCATGGCTGCGCCGCCAGCTGTGGTAGGGCGTGAAGGTGAACACGCCCAGCACCATGCCGATCCTGTCGTTCCACTTCTGGTCCTTGAAGAACGAACTGTGGGTGCAGTCGTGGAAGACGATGAACAGACGCACCAGCATGCCGGCCGCGGGTATGGCCAGCAGGAGCGTCAAAGGCCACCAGCCTATTGTGAAGGTCCAGGCCATGGCGGCCCAGAGGGCCACATACGGCACGAAGGAGTCGGCCAATTGGCCGAGGCTGCGACGGACATCCGGGCTCTGATACGGCGCTGTGAGCTTGACCCACGCGCGGCTAGGTTTGTTCGATAACTCAGCCATGATCGTTCCTTTCCATCTGCGAGTCGGCTTCGGGGCCGGGCTCGCCGTCTGCGCCGCACCGCGGCGCGATCTCTATATCGACGACGTGAGATGGAAAGCGGAACTAGCAGAGCAAGGGGGCGCGGACCGACGCGCGTGAGTCGCCGGCGATGTGCCAGCGCGAGGCGCAGGCGATGACTGGGGCCGTGAACGCTGTGGGAAGGCCCGGGATGATACGGGCCGTCAGGGCGACAACCGCCGTGACGAGCTCGATGATGGCCGCGATGGCGGCCCACTGCTGCCAGGCCTTGGGCACCGGACGGTTGTTCGTCGAGCTGCACAGCGCCAGCCGACACGTCTCGAGGTTGGCGTAGCACTGCGCAACGTACAGGGTGATGAGCGCCGTCTCATTGCAGGCGATCATCGTCGGCGCACCGAACCGCGGCCCGGCTGGAGCCATCGCGCGAATCCGCGCATCGAAGCCCGCCAGGCAATGCTGGGCCTGCGCCATCGCCTGTGTCAATTGGAGACGATAGACCTGAGCGGCGTCGCCGTTGATGAACACAGCCGGCACTCGCACCGTCGGCATCCAGGCGGCCAGGTTCAGATCTTGCTTGAAGCGTCGCTGAGCGGCCTCGAATTGCCGCACTCGCTGCTCGTTGGCGCGGGCCAGCCCTCGAAAGAGCTCGTCAACATCCTGCTCGATCTTGTCCCAAACCAGGGCCATAGGGATCGCATTCGCCCACATACAGGATGATTGTAACCGTTCCAGTGCCCGACTCCAAGCACGAGTCCTCAAGATTCTATGAAAACTTGCCGTTCTATTCACACACTCATGAAAGAGACGAGCAACACGGCGGTGATTCCCGGATACAACCCCTGACTTTGAAGGTTAGGACCGAATCCAGCATAAAGCCTGGCGAACTTCGCCGAGATGATGGGCGGAATGGACGATCATGGAGATCGCATCCACAAAGCGTTCGGGGGACTCCCAATCGTCGAACGCAACAAGCTCACCGCGGACTCGTTCGGCCACGCCACGCAGCCGAGCGCCCAGATCGTTCCAGGCCTCAGCGTCGACGACGTGGACCGTGCGCCAGATCTCATCCCAGTCGACCTTCTCGGGCGGGCGGCCCTGAAAGTAGAGTTCGCTGACTTCGAGATAGAAGATCGTGTGCGCCACATGCGCCGCGATGGTCGATCCCTCTCGTCCCAGCGGCGTCGACGCCTGTTCAGCCGTGATGGCCGTCAGCGTTTCGCTCAACGACGTTCCGCGGTCGAGATAGATGCCCTGCACCTCAGTAAAGGTTTCATCAAACAACGCCAGATAGGTGCTCGACAGCATGGCTGCAGGAACAACAGCGGTCATTTGTCTCTTCCCCTCAAGACCCGCGGCGGCGTGTGCCGTGGAAATTGATGCTTGCGACGACTTTCGTCGTTCGTCATTCTTCAGCTAGAAGTTCGACGTCACATCGATCAGCCCGCGCTCGCGGGCGAGGTGGTCGAAGTAATTGAACGTCACGGCAGCGACGCCGATCAAGACGACTGTGATGCCGGCCAACACCAGGAGCAGATCGCCGTTGCTCCAGGCCGCGAAGGTCGGATAGGCATCGGCGGCGGCCTTGCCGAGCAGCGATCGGCGCACCAGCTCGAGCCAGTACGTGATCGGCAGGGCGAAGCCGATCGGCTGCAGCCAGGCCGGTAACAGGCTGATCGGGTAGATCGCGCCGCTGAACAGGTAGAACGCCGCGGCGAAGCCCTCACCGACGAACCACGGCTCCGAGCGGATCGAGATCGTCCAGGTGCCGATCGCCACGCCAAGCGCCAGGAGCGACACAAGCCCGAGCGCCATCGTCAGCGCGAACAGGCCCCAGTCGACTTGAACGGCCGAGAGCGGCAGCTTGAAGAACAACGCGCCGACCGCGATCGTGATCACGACCGCCAGCGTGCCGATGATGAAACGAGCCACAGCCCGACCGACCTGATACAGCGGCAGGCTGATCGGCGCGATGTAGATGTACTTCAATGTCCGGTAGCGTTCGCGATCGTCCAGGATCGAGTACGACGCGCCTGCCATCACGGCCCCGACGTAGATGTAGAACGTGTTGCCCAGGAAGATGTACGCGTAGATCGGGTCGTCGGTGCCGACACCGGCCACTGCGTAATACATGAACACCAGGATCAGCACGCCCGTGATCGGTTTGGCGACCGAGAACGCGATGAACGAGAAAGGATCCGTCCAGTTCGATTCGATTTGCCAGCCGAGCCAGGCGGCCGGCCACAACGTGGCTTTCAGTGTTTTGAGCATGTCAGCGGTTCCGATCCGTCAGCGTGCCTTCTTGGATCGCCTTCCGCTCGACGACCTCGAGCGCCACCTTGGCCCCGATGCCGAAGAGCAGGGTCAACCCGGCCAGGATCGCGATCTCGACCCCGAGCGTCAGGAAGCCCAACGCTGGGCCGTTGCCGAAGCTGAGCTGGCGCATGGCGTCGAGCCCGAGCGTCATCGGCAGCACTGAAGCGGCCAGCGCCACCGGGAAGCCCAGCGCGCGCACGGGGAAGTAGAAGCCCGACACGAAATAGATGGGCTCGCGCAGCGCATCGGCGATCTGCCAGGCCTCACGGCCGAACAGCAGAAAGACCGAGGCCAGCATCATGCCCAGGCCATAGAGCGCGGCCATCGTCAGCGTGAACACCGCAAACAGGGCCAGGAAGTCCGTCACCTGGTAGTGGATGTTGAAGAGCAGGGTGCCGAGCAGGATGATGGCGCCAGCGCGCAGCACCGTCGCCAGCAAACCACCGAACGCCATCCCCAACAGGATCGACATCAACGGGTTCGGCGCGATGATGTACAGCGGCAGGTTCCCGCTCGACTTCTCCCAGTACAGCTGCGACGCCATCATCCAGATGACGTTGAGCCAGAAGGCCGTCATCGCGCCGCCGATGACGACGAAGCCCACATAGTCTTCTGGTGCCTTGATCGCGCGATAGACGAAGACGTACCCGACCGTCGCCAGGAACGGCAGAAAAGTCTCCAGGAAGATCCAGAGCTTCTCACGTGTCTGGCCGATGACGCGCGGATATGCGCGCGCCAGGATGCTGCGCACGAACAACCGCCAGCCACGGTCGAGCCGGGCCGGACGATTGAGGGTGGTGATTTCGATGCTGGTTGTCGTCATGGCATGTGCCTTATCGATTGACCGCGGACCGCTGACGGCAGGCCGCCGACGTTTTGGCGGGAGCCGATAGTGCGGTCCGTCATCTGCGGTTCGCGGTCAGTTCATCCCGCGCTCTTCTCCGCCTCACTCATGCTCAGGCCGACCACGTCGACGAAGACGTCTTCGAGGGTCGGCTCGCGCTTCTGGAGGTTGAGCAGGCTGCCGCCGTGCGCGCCGACGCCCGTGATCAGACCGCCGAGCGCGTCGTCGCCGCTGAGGATGACCTGCAGCGAGGCTTTGCCGTCGAGCGGCGTGTGCGTCAGGTTGCGCACGCCGGGCAAAGACTGGAGCGCGCCGTCGCTGCCCGGCTTGAGCGGGGTCACCTCCAGTTCGTAGACGGCCTCGGTCTGTAGGTTGCGCTTGAGCGCGCTCGGCGTGTCGCAGGCCATCACCTTGCCGGCGTTGATGATCGCGATGCGGTCGCAGAGCTCGTCAGCCTCGGCCATGTAATGCGTGGTGATGAGCAGCGTGCGATCAGATCGGCCGGCCATCCAGGCGCGCACGAATGTGCGGATGTCGCGGCTGGCGCCGACGTCGAGGCCCAGGGTCGGCTCGTCGAGAAACACGACCTCGGGATCGGTGATGAATCCGCGGACGATGTTCATCTTCTGGCGCAGTCCCGTCGACAGGTCCGAGATCTTGGTGTTGGCGCGATCCGACAGCCCGACGATGCCCAGCATCTCGTCGATGCGCGCGTGAGCCGTGCGCGTGTCGAGCCCGTAGAACTGGGCGAACATCCACAGGTTCTCGCGCACGGTCAGCAGGCCGTAGCCCGAGGACTCGCCGCCGCTGACCATGTTGATGCGCGGTCGGACTTCGTGGGCCTGTTTGATCACGTCGAAGCCGGCCACCAGCGCACGGCCCGTGGTCGGAGCCAGCAACGTAGTCAGGATCTTGATCAGCGTCGATTTACCAGCGCCGTTCGGGCCGAGCAAGCCGAAGAACTCGCCGCGCGGCACTTCGAGGTCGATGTCCTTGAGCGCGACGCGCTCGGTCGGCTCGCCGCGCTTGGCGCCCCGAATCTTGTAAATGCGGCCCACGTGCTCGACGGCGATCGCAAGGTTGTCAGACATGGCGTATTCCTATCGCAAGGCGAAAAAAAAGACCGTGAGCGCCTGCCCACGGTCCTGGAGTGTCGAATGAAGACGTCAGGAACGACGAGGTGGGGCGCAACGAAGCCAACGGTGTCCGGCGAGCCCGGACTGTGAGACGAACGCGAGTGCGTAACTGGACAGGGACATGCTCGGTTGCGCTCCTTTCAACGGTGTCACGTGGGTAAGACGTGCAGACCGTCACCTTAACACATGGCGCTCAGCCAAGTCAAGCCACCGGGACAGGCGAGAGCTGCCAGGCACTGCCGGATCCTGGTGGTGCGGGCCAGCCGATGTCCCGCTGCCGAGCGAAGACTGGGATAGACGCACAGATGATCGCTCCTGACTTGACAAAGTTGATTACATAATATTGGAGACTGAGGTCGTAGAGCGGCTGGAGGCGGCCAGCCGTTTGGAAGGCGTTGGCTGGACGTGCCGAAGGCGTGGGCGGCGCGTTGGGCAGGGGCTCGACTTCTGCCGTATTCTACTGTGCAAGAAGGGCAAACTCTTCTTCTCCTCCTAAGTGACCAGAGCCCGGGTCGGCGTCCCGGGCTCTGGTCATTTAAGCGGGACGTCGGCAGCCAGGGTGCTCACTTGTGCGCATTGTTTGGAATTTAGCAAAAGTTTATGCGAGCGTAGGGCAAGCGTAGGGTTCGCGTAGAACGGCAGACATGCCTGGGATTTCGGAATCGGATATTGTACTCACCAGAAGGGCATAACTCTTCTTCTCCTCCTTGAGAGAGCCTGGGTCGGCGTCCCGGGCTCTCGCCATTAACAGACCCGGCGTCTTCAGGCGCTCCCCGTATAATCCAGCCGTGACCCCAACCCAGCGTCAATTGACCCGCAATGCCGGCGTGGTCATGGCCGCCTTCGTGCTGAGCAACCTGACCGGCCTCGTCCGGCAGGTCCTGATCGCCAATCGCTTCGGAACCGGCCTTGAAATCGACGCGTTTTACGCCGCCCAGACCCTGCCGGATCTTCTTTTCGCTCTGGCGGCTGGCGGAGCATTGGCGTCAGCCTTCGTCCCGACTTTTACGGACGCCCTCACACGGTCCGACCCGCTAGGGGCCTGGCGGCTGGCCAGCAGCACCATGACCCTTGTGTCGCTGGTATTGGCCGGGGCGTCGGCTTTGGCGGCCCTGGCGGCCCCCTGGTTGCTCGCCTTGCTGGCCCCCGGGTTCGTACGCAACCCCGGCCAGATGGACCTGGCGGTCGACCTCCTGCGCATCCTGGCGCTTTCCCCAACTGTGTTTGCGATCAGCGGCCTGATCATGGGCATCCTCAACGCCCATGGGCGCTTTCTGGCAGCCGCGTTGGCGCCGACGTTCTACTGGGTGGGCACGATCCTGGGCCTGATCTTCCTCAGCCCCACGATGGGCATCTTTGGCCTGGCCTGGGGCTCGGTGCTGGGCGCTTTCCTTCACCTTGGCGTGCAGTTGCCGGCCTTGTTCGCGATCCGTCCGACGCTCGGGCTGCGGGCCGATATCGGCGACCCGCTGGTCCGCCAGGTCGTCGGCCTGATGGGGCCACGTTTGATCGGCGCCGGCGCCGTCCAACTCAACCTCGTGGTCACCACGAACCTGGCCAGCGCCCTGGTGCAGGGATCGGTGACGGCGCTCAAGCAGGCCTGGCAGATCTTCACCATGCCCCAGGTCGTCCTCGCGCAGGCGCTTGGCATCGCAGTGCTGCCGACCTTTTCGGCGCAGGCGGCCCGCGGCGATCTGGACGGCATGCGCCGCAGCCTCAACGAAGCGCTCAGGCTTCTGCTTGTCCTCGCACTGCCGGCGACGGCCGGGATGCTGATGCTGGGACAACTCATCGTCAAACTGCTCTTCGAGTCGGGCCGTTTCGACGCCGACTCGACGGCGCTGGTCTCGGCGGCGCTGACCGCCTATACGATCGGTCTGATCAGCCATTCGGTGCTCGAGCTGATCGTGCGCGGGTTCTACGCGCTCAAGGACACCTGGACGCCGGTCTGGGTGGGGGCGCTGGCGATGCTGCTCAACGTCGTGCTCAGTGTGGCGTTCGTGCTGATCTTCTCGGGCCTGGGACACGTCGGACTGGCGCTCGCGAACACCGTGGCCACGACGATCGAGGTGAGCACGCTGGCCTGGCTGCTCCGCGGCCGCATGAATGGCCTCGCCCTGCGCTCGCTGGCGTCTGTCACATGGCGATGTGCGCTCGCCGCTGTCGCGATGGCCGGGGTCCTGTATGCGTGGTTGGTCGTCTCGGCAGGGCTTTCCAGTTGGCTGGTCCTGGCCGGCGCGCTCGTGTTGGGCGTCGTCGTCTACTGGGCGATGATCTGGGCGCTGGCCGTGCCAGAGGCGCGGCAGATCCCTGAAGTGGTCGTGAAGCGCTTGAGGCGCTGAAAACTGACGAATGATGAACGACGAAGGACCCAGGTTGTCTCACACAACCTGGGTCCTTCGTCGTTCGATTTCTACTGAACCACCAAAGCCGCCACCACGATGCCGAGCGCGATGCCGGCGAGCACCTGGCGCGGAGTGTGGCCCAGGCGCTCCTGCAATTCCTTCTCGGCCAGGGGATGGCCGGTGAAGAGCTCATCGATCATCAGATTGAGGATACGGGCCTGATCGCCGGCCTGGCGGCGCACGCCGGTCGCGTCGTAGATGACGATCATCGAGATCACCCACGCCAGAGCGAAAAGCGGCGAGTTGAATCCATCTTTGAGGCCGATGGCGGTCGTGCAACTCATGATCAGGGCTGAGTGAGACGACGGCATACCGCCGGCGCTGAGCATGTGGCGCCAGTTCCACTCGCGATGTTGGGCGTAGTGGATCGGTGGCTTGATGATCTGCGCCACGAACCAGGCCCAAAAGCCGGCCCAAATGACCTGATTGGCGATCAACTGCGCAAAGAGTTCGCTCATGTCGCTCGCTGCTCCGCGTCCTCAGGCGTCAATCGTCTTCTTCCACGTCGTCGGCGTCGGCCGTCGCGCCCGGCGTGAGTTCCTTGAGGCGGAGCTCGGCGTGCTCAAGCAAACGGCCGCAATGTGCGGCGAGCTCCTGGCCGCGTTCGTACAGCTTCAGGGCCTCGTCGAGCGAGGCGCCCGCTTCGAGCTTGTCGACGAGGGCCTCGAGCTCGGCCAGGGCCTGCTCATAGGTCAGTGACGAAACATCGGCAGGCTGCGAGTCGTCGCGAATGCGTCGGGTTCGAGGGCTCATAGGGCTTTCGCATCGAATTCGCCGTCGCGCACGCGGATGCGCAAGGGCTGGTCGGCCGAGACCTCGGCCGTATGGGATATGACGGTGCCGTCAGGGCGACGCACGATCGCATAGCCGCGCTCGAGCACGCCCAGGGGGCTGACGGCCTGCAGCGTGGCGATGTCGCCAGAGAGTCGCTCACGCGAGAGGCGCACCTGATGGCGGAAGGCCGCCTGGAGACGTGTCGCTGCCTCGCGCAGGTGGGCGCGCGCCAGGGCCATCTGACCGAATGGCGAAGCCGCGCGCAGGGCGCCGCGCATCTGCTCGAGGCGGTGGCGCTCGTGGCGCAGCGTCTGCTCGAACGTATCGGCCATTTGAAGGCTCAGGCTGTCGATGTAACGCCGGCGCTCCTCGAGCGTGATCGGCGAGCACAACTCGGCGGCGGCGGACGGCGTCGGCGCGCGCATATCGGCGACGAAATCGGCGATGGTGAAGTCGGTCTCATGGCCGACGCCGCTGACGACGGGCACCGGCGTGCCGCGCAGCGCGTCAATGGCGCGCGCGACCTGCTCATCATTGAAGGCCCACAGATCCTCGAGGGCGCCGCCACCGCGGGCCACAATGATCACGTCGGGCCGACGCTGGGCGGGTCCTGCGGCGAGCCGACGCAACCGCTTGAGACCGGCGACGAGGCCTGGAACGGCTTCTGGGCCCTGCACAGCGGTCGGCACCAGCGTGACAGTGACGAGCGGATTTCGGCGACGCAGGATGGTGAGCATATCTTGCAGCGCAGCGCCGCTGGGGGATGTGATCAGGGCGATATGCCGCGGGTCTGTCGGAAGCGGGCGTTTGCGGGCTGAGTTGAACAGGCCTTCGGCCTCGAGCTGTGCTTTGAGCCGCGCGAACTCGGCGAAGAGCGCGCCCTGACCGACGGGCTCGAGCACGGCCACGTCGAATTGATACTGGCCGCGCTGCTCATACAGCGTGACCCGCCCGACAGCCTCGACTTGATCACCCTCGCTTGGGTGATAGCGCTGGCGCAGCGCGCGTTGCTTCCAGAGGACGCACGAGATCTGGGCGCTGCCGTCCTTGAGGGTGAAGTACCAGTGGCCCGAAGGATAGGCCTTGAAGCCCGAGATCTCGCCGCGCACACGCACGTCTTGCAGCCGGATGTCGGTCTCCAGCGCCTGACGGACATAGCGGTTGAGATCACTGACCGACCAGGTTTCCGGGGCCAACGGCAGCGGCATCGTGAACATGCGTTCAAGGATGGTAGCCGACCGGTGGCGAATATGCAAGGATGAAGGGCGAAGAGCGTGATCGACTTCGCTCTTCGCTTTCGCGGCGTATACTTTTCGAATGATGACGTACGAAGCATTGCGTCGTGATCTGGATGTGATCATGTGGGCCGCGCTCAAGGCTGTCGATCCGGCGGCGGCGGTGACGCGATCGTTGCGGGAAGAGGATCTGGCCGGCGCAGCGCGCGTGTTCATTGTGGGGGCCGGCAAGGCCGGTGTGGCGATGGCACGCGCCGCTGTCGAAAAGGTGGGAAGGCGCCTGGCTGGCGGGGTGATGGCCGTGCCGGCGGCGCCACGCGAGGAAGGATCAGGAGTGCGGTTCATCACCGGCGGGCATCCCTTGCCGACGACCGGCAGCCTGGCGGCCGGTGAAGAGATCGCGGCTCTGCTGAGCGACACGCGTCGTGACGACCTCGTGCTTGCGCTGATTTCGGGCGGCGGGTCCGCGCTGCTCGAACTGCCTGTGCAAGGGCTCGGCCTGGCGGATCTGCAACGCGTGACCGATCTCGCGCTGCGCGCCGGCGCACCGATCACGGCGCTCAACCGCATGCGCTGGCGCCTGTCCCAACTCAAGGGTGGCGGGCTGCTGCGGCTCGCCGCGCCTGCTCGCGTGCTGGCCTTGATCCTCTCTGACGTGATCGGCAATCCGCTCGAGATCATCGCCTCCGGCCCAACGGTGGTCCCGCCAGCGGGCGGAGAAACGGCGTGGGAGATCGCAGAGCGGTACGGTCTGGCCGACGAATTGCCTGCGACCGTCGCCGGGCTCTTCCGCTCAGAAGCAACCCCATCCGCAGCAGCTGCGGTCGAGAATCGCCTGATCGGTTCGAACCGTCTGGCGGGTGATGCAGCGCTGGCTGCCGCTCGCTCGCTCGGGTACGCGGGCCACTATCTGGGTGACGATTGGCAGGGCGAAGCGCAGATCGCCGGTCGCCGTTTCGCAGAAGCTGTGTTGGAGGTTCGGGCTGAGGGCAAAACCTGCGTGGTCGCGGGCGGCGAAACGACGGTGCGCGTGACCGGCGACGGGCAGGGCGGCCGCAACCAGGAGTTTGCGCTCGGGGCGGCTCAGGCGATCGCGGGGCAGCCCGGTGTGCTCATCGCCAGCCTGGGCACAGACGGCGTCGATGGGCCGACTGACGCGGCCGGTGCCTGGGCGACCGGCGAGACGATCGCGGCCGCCGAACGACTGGGTCTCGACGCCCGCCAATATCTCGCGCGCAATGATGCCTATCATTTTCACAAAGCGCTGGGGATGCTCTTGCTGACGGGCCCGACGGGCACCAACGTCAACGACCTGATGATCGGCCTTGTCTCCTCTTGAGGTCATGCAACCGGTCCTGGAGGATCGGCATAGAGCCGGCCCGGCCCGGGTCGCCCTCTGCAACAGGTATCATTGGCCCATCCGGTCGATGATGAGGGGAGCCGGAGGCTCACGACCCATCCACTCGCTTGAGGGCACATGACCATTCAATTTGGCACCGATGGCTGGCGGGCCGTCATCGCTGAGACCTTCACGTTCGAGAACCTTCGGCTGCTCACACAGGGGATCGCTGACGCGGTCCTGGCCGGCGATTGGTCGAATGGGACTGCGGCCTTCGATCCGAAGTTGATGGTAGTGGGCTTCGACACGCGTTTCCTGTCTGATCGGTTCGCGATCGAAGTCTCACGCGTCCTGGCGGCGAACGGCATCCGTGTCTTGCTGACCCATGCCGACACGCCGACGCCGGCGCTGTCGTTCGCCGTGAGGCACCAGCGCGCGGCAGCCGGCATCATGATCACGGCCTCGCACAACGCGCCGCGCTACAACGGCGTCAAGCTCAAGGCCGCGTTCGGCGGTTCGGCGCTCAACGAGCAGTGTCGGCGCGTCGAGCTCTTTCTGGGCGACAACGAACGACGCGCGCGCGGTCCCAACCTGATGGACTACGACAAGGCGCAGACGGCCGGCCTGATCGAACGCTTCAACCCGTTGCCAGCTTACTACGACCACCTTCGCACGCTGATCAACTTTGATTTGATCTCGAACCACCCCCAACGGCTCGTCGTCGACTCGATGTACGGCTCGGGCCGCGGCGCGATTCGGGGCATCCTGGCGGGCACCGGCTGCGAGATCACCGAGATCCGCGGCGAGATGAACCCTGGTTTCGGCGGCGTTCACCCTGAGCCCATCGCGCGCTACCTTGGGCCTGCCATGGGCGCGATCGCGGCCGGGCACGGTGCCTTCGCGGTGGCCACAGATGGCGACGCGGATCGAACCGGTGCTGTCGACGGCCGCGGCCAGTTCGTCGACCCGCATCGCATCATCAGCCTGGCGTTGCGGTATCTGCACGACTGCCGCGGGCTGCGCGGAGCGGTGGTCAAGACAGTGTCGACCACGCGCATGGTGAATCGTCTGGCGCAGCGCTATGGCCTCGACTGCATCGAGACGCCCGTCGGTTTCAACCACATCGCCGACCTGATGCTCGAGCGCCCTGTGCTCATCGGCGGCGAGGAATCGGGCGGCATCAGCATCCTTGGCCACATCCCTGAAGGCGACGGCGTGTTGTTCGGGCTGCTGATCCTCGAGATGGTGGCGGCCTATGGTGTGCCGCTCGAAGAGCTCGTGGCCGGGCTGCTGCAAGATGTTGGGCCCGCGATCTACGAGCGCCGTGACATGCGGCTGAGTCGACCGGTGTCGAAGAGCGAGATGACGCGCCGATTGAGCCAGCAAGCGCCCGAGACCATCGGGTCGATGAGGGTCGCGGCAGTGGAGACCAAGGACGGCGTGAAGTACGTGATGGACGACGACAGCTGGCTGCTGATCCGGCCATCAGGGACCGAGCCCGTCTTGCGCGTGTACGCCGAAGGCCGGCAGGAGGCGTCAGTGCGCGCTCTCATCGACTATGGGGCCAGTCTGACGCAAGGTTGAGCGATTGCGGACCGACATGTCCCCCGGGAACCTCTAGGCTTTGAGCATCGTCTGACCCTCCGTGGCCGGACGACACAACTCAACGACGGCCGAGAGGTAAAGTATGAAATCCCCCATCCTATGGCTTGGCACCGTGGCTGCCGCGCTCCTGATCGCGGCCTGCCAGCCGGTGTCCGTTCCCAACAGCGGTGGCCCTGCGAGCTCGGACGGAACACCTATCCCGCTTCCCTCGCTCGAGCCTGAAGTGGCTGCCGCACAGGCGGCCGCCGCCGCCAGGTTGGCCGAATCGCTCGGCATCAATCTTGCCGACATCACAGCGATCGGCGCAACACCCGTCGAGTTCTCTGACTCGTGTCTGGGCATCCCGCAACCGGCAGCGATGTGCGCGGCCGTGGTGACGCCCGGATATCGCATCACCCTGACGGCTGATGGCACCACGTATGTGGTTCACACAAACCAAGACGCGTCGGTGGTGCTTGAGAACCCGGCGCGCGTGATCTGGGGCCGCACTGGCGGCATTGCCGGCGTGTGCCAGACGCTCGAACTTGTCCGTGACGGCGCGATGACGGCCGGAACGTGCGGCGAGGCGGCCGATGTCAAATTGACGGCCGAAGAGCAGGCCCAGCTCGACAAGTGGCTCTCCCGCTTTGGCGAGGTCCGCTTCACGTCAGAGGATCTCAACGGAGGCACCGTCGTGGCCGACGGTTTCGTAGATGATCTGTACTTCGTCGGCACTGGCACTGAGACACCGACGACCGAGGAGCAGCAGGCCATGCTGGACTGGGCGGCTGCGCTTTACACGCGGCTGACCACCAAACCCTGAACGACCTGATCGCTCGCACAAACGACAACCGGCCGGGCATTGCCCGGCCGGTTGTCGTTTGTGCGAGTTTCTGAAAAGCTCAGCCGCGCGAACGCTCGAGCATCATGGTCATGATGACGCTCGAGAGCAGGAGACGCTCGTCGGCGTCGGAGAACGAGCCGCGCTTTTCGATCGTAAAGCGGCCTTCGAAGACGGCCGGCTGCTTCTTGAGGTAGAGCGCGGTCTGGCCGCGCAAGTCGACCAGATAGGCAGGATTGATCAGCATGCCGATGAACGGGACGTCGCTCAAGAACGACTCGGCCACCTTGAGCCACGGATTCTCTTCGTGGATGAGGCCGACCTCGGTGCCGTTGGTGTCGACGATGTTGTAGGTGGCCTTCCAGATCGAGCGCATGCCCTGGCGCTTGACGGCGCCGAGCGCGCCGCCGCCGGCCAGCGCAATGTTGTAAGTGGCCGAGAAGTCGATGATCTTGTTGGCGTTGATTTGATAGAGCTGTTGGGTCTGAGCTTCATCGGCATAGATGCGCACGTCCTCACGCAGAGCCAGGGCCTTCTGTTTGACGTACAAGACAAGCTGGCCCGATGCGTCGGTGACGCGGACCTGGGGCGAGAGCGCGATCAATTTGAAGCTGAGCGTGAGGGGGTAGTTGAGCATGACGGTTGTCTCCAATGGTGGGCGGCTATTCCTTAACGCGTCGGGTTGCTTTTTCTCGGGGTGCGTGCGAGCAAGAAATGAGCCGCGGATTGGGCAGATGTCGCGGAAGGGGGCAAACAGGCATTCAAAGGCCGTCGCTCCCCGAGGTCCCACGAAATCCGCTCAATCCGCGGCCGATATCCCATACCGAGCTGCGTCTACGCAAGCGCCCCGACGCGTATCGGCGGAGCGATGTCAGACAGTGTAGGGGGCGAACAGGTTCAGCGTTAGGTCGTTATGGTTAGGGGTGGTTGGGGGTCAGGCCTTCTCGGGGGCGGCGCGGCCTTTCCAGACGGGGCCGCCGTAAAGCCGCCAGTTGAGGGCACGCACAGCGATAGCCGTCATTGCCAGGACCGAGATGGGGAGCCAGATCGCGTCGCGGATGCGCTGGCCGGCTGTCCAGGCTGTGATGGCGCGCAGGCCGATCGCCCACAGGCACAGCGCCAACCAGGCCCAGGCGGAAGGCCCGTTCCAGGCCGGGTAAAAAGCCGCCGTCAGGGCCAGCCCGTAAGGCAGCACGTAGACCACGGCGTGGAAGAGCGCCGAGACGAGCATGGGCAGCACGCCGCCGTAGCCGGCCAGGATGTTCTTGGCGAAGCCGTCGCGCACCTCGGGCCAGTTGTGATACATGCGGCAGGTGATCAGGCCGTCGCCCTCGCCGAGGCGCAGGCGCAGGCCCAGCGCCTTGGCGCGTCGCGCCAGAGCGACGTCATCGATGATGCTCGTGCGGACTGCAGCGTGTCCGCCGGACCGAACATAGGCGGCGCGGGTGAAGAGCAGGCACTGGCCGATAGCGGCCGCCAACGTCGAGGCCGCCCAGGTCGGCTGGGTGACATGGTGCACGGCGACGACGGGCAGATAGGCCCAATCCGCAAACGTGATTAACGGGATGACGAGCCGCTCGGCCCATGAGCCAGTCTCCTGGGTTGGCCAGATGCTGAGCAGGTCGGCGTTCAGGCGTTCGCGCAACACGACGAGGCCGTCGATGGCGCCTGGGTGCCAGGTGACGTCGGCGTCGGTGAAGAGCAGCAGGTCGCCGGTGGCGGCCTCGGCAAGCTGATGACACGCCCAGTTTTTGCCGAGCCAGCCCGCCGGCAAGGGAGCACCCGCGACCACGCGCAGCCGGGGATCGCCTGCGGCAGCTGCACGGGCCAACTGCGCCGTCCCATCGGTCGAGTCGTCATCGAGCACGATCAACTCGTGGATGGCCGTCGAGGACGCAAGCAGGCGCCTGACCGTCGTGCCGATCACGGCGGCTTCATTCCGGGCCGGCAGCAGTACGCTGACCGTGGCGGGTTGCGACGGCGCCGGACGCAGTCGTGGGTAGAAGGCCAGGTTGCTTAACACGATCAGTGTGGAGATGGCCAGGGCGACCGCGATCACGAGCCAGAGGATGTCGAGGGACGTCATACGTGGATGGATTGTATTGCGTGTGGCCGAGTTTGAGTACGCGGGACACTGAGATGGGAACGGATCGCGCCGATCAGTCCCCTATCCAAGCCACCCGACTATCTCATTCATCGCAGCCAGCGGGCGACGCGCTCGACATTGAGACGCGGCCGCTGCCCAAGATCACGTCGATACTTCCAGGCGAGCAGCAGGGCATTGCCGAGCCAGATCGAGAGAAAGACCGGATCCGCATGGCCGATCCACAAGTGAGCGAGGACGCAGAGGAAGGCCAGCACGAGCGCCCAGCCCGAAGGTGAAACGGCCCAAAACCAGACAGCCAGCAGCAGACCGAAGACGGTCGGCACGACCGGGCCGGTGAGCCCGGCCCAGATGCCAAAGGTCGTGGCGACGGCCTTGCCGCCATGACCGCCGAGCCAGGGCGAAAAGGCGTGACCGAGCACGGGCGCGAGCGCGACGGGCACGAGGCCCCAGCCGCGCACGTCGAAGGCCCAATAAGCCAGGGCGACCGGGATTGCGCCTTTGAAACTGTCAAGCAGGATCGCCACAACGAACGGGCCGACACCGCCAGCGCGCAGGACGTTCGTGGCGCCAGGGTTGCCGTCGCCGACCGAGCGGATGTCGCGTCGCAGTCGCCAGAGCCCAAGCCAATACGAGAACGGCAGACTGCCCGACGCGAAACCGAGCAGGCTGAAGAGGACTGCAGTCATGCGTGGAATTCTATGACGTTCAGATCCGTCGCACGCGGCGCAGGGTCCAGCGGGCAGAGCTCTGCCGGAGGGTCTTCCACCAGTATGCGGCGCTGATCCCGCTCATCACCACAAAGCCGACCAGAGCCGGGCCGGGCTGGTTCCAGAACAGCCCAAGCGCCACGGCCTGCGTGATCGCGACGACAGTGTATAGCCCGGCCAGCGGGAGCGCCGAATCGACAAGGTCGATGGGTTGGATGAGATAGGTGAGGACGGCAGAGGTCGCCACCCAGCCGAGGTAGTTGCTGAGCGGGATGCCGAAGTACAGGCCCGGTGTCTCCCAGACCCACAACCCGCGCGCCACCCATTGCGGATCGAGATACAGATCCCAGGCGGTGAACACCAGGCCGCTGATCAGCGCGAAGCGGATCGTGTGCCGTGGCGAGACGAAGCGGCTGGCGACCGCCCAGGCCGGAGGCAGAAGCATGGCCCAGGCGAGCGGGATGAGGACGGGCACGCCGGCGAGTTGGGGCTGCAGAATGCTCGAGTAATCGTACGCGCCGAAGATCAGGCCGAAGCGACTGCCAGCCATCTCGGCCAGCCAGGCGCCGATGCCGATGGTCGCCAACACGTCGGCGAGCCGGCGCCACGACCAGTCGAGCCGAGCCATAGCCGCGACGGCCCCGACCTGCGCGATGACGACGACGGTGACCATGAGGCCGAACGCCTGGCCCTGGCTGAGCCAGTCGACGATCGGCAGCACGAGCATGAGGAGAAGCCAGATGGCGGTGAGCGATAGCCAGCCGAGGTGTCGGGCGTCACTGGCCAGAGACCGGAGTTGCGTGATCATGCCGTGCCCCCTTGCGACCCAGCAACGCTCGCACGGTCTCGACCGTCAACGCTGCCCCCTGCGGCGCCGTCACCAACACAAAGCCCTGTGTGACCAACATGGACGTCACCAGGAAGAAGACGCCTTCTTCAAAGGGAAGGCCGGCGCGGCCGAGCGGGATCAACCATCCCAGCGACTGTGCCGGCAAGATGTGCCAGACACCCGCTGCGATGGCGACCGAGTCGCTCACTGACAAGTATAACGTCGGCACCAGCCAGCCGAGCGCCCAGACACTGAAACGCTTGCTGAAGATCGTCCTTCCGATGACCCATTGGCCGATGATCACTGGCACCGCCCAGACGAGGATCAAGAGGAGATAGTTCGCGTGCCCGAACGGCAGGGGAGGCCAGACGTGTATGGCAACCACTTCCGAGGTGGGCAATCGTGAGGCGAACCCGAGCACAGCGGCCAGGATCGGGCCGAGCGACCAGGCCAGCGTGATCGCCAGCAGAGCCGATGGCCTCGAGGGCCTTTCGCTCTCATCGATGGGCGCCAGCCGCTGCAGGCTGAGGGTCCACAAACTGCCCAGGATGGCCTGCAAGCCGAAGAACGTGTACTCCTCGATCGGCACATAGCCCAGCACGATGCCGCTGACCTGATCGGGTCGATAAGCCCAGACGCCGCTGGCCACAAGATAGTTGTCCCACGGCGTCGTCCACACGTAGGTGATGATGGCCAGGATGCCGATGCCGATCCAATGCCTGGCTTTCGGCCGCGCGAAGACGGTCAGCACCAGGATCGGGGGGACGACGAAGCACAGCAGGAACTCGAAGTACGTCATCCGCGCGACACCCCGACTTCATTGTGAAGCACAGGCGTTTGGATGCGCCACACCTTCCACAAGATGCCGGGCAAGAGCATGAGTTTCTGCATGCCGGTCGTGTGAGCACGCTGGGTGTGCACCTGATAGTTGTTGGCTTCGATGCGCTCGAGGATCGCGCGGTAGAACAGGGCGGCGGCGCCGACGGCCGGCCGCGCGGCCGGCGCGAGCAGGGCGATGCCGGGCAGCGCGTCTTCAAAGAGTTTCTGAGCGCGCTCAATCTCGAAGCTCATCAGCGCGATGAAGCGCTCGTCGTGCACGCCCTGGAGGATGTCTTCGGGTGTGAGGTCGAAGCGCCGCAGGTCTTCGAGCGGCAGATAGACTCGGCCGCGCGTGGCGTCCTCGCCGACGTCGCGCAGGATGTTCGTGAGTTGCAGCGCGATGCCGAGTGTGATGGCAAAGGAGCTGGCATGCGCAAACGTCGCGCCCGGAGCCAACCCGATGATCGGCATCGAGAGCAGACCGACCGTTGAGGCGACCAGGTAGCAGTAACGGCGCAGGTCGGCCCACGTCTCGTAACCGTGCTGGCGCAAATCCATGGCGACGCCGTCGATCAGTTCCTCCTGATAGCGGACGTCCACCTGATGCTCCTCGCGGATGCGCGCCCAGGCACGCAGCACCGGATCGACCTGACGGCTGGCGGGAAGCCGAGCCTCGAGGCGCCAGCGCTCGACGTCGGACAGCGTGGCCGTCTCGAGGTCGACCAGATCATCCGTCGTGCGGCAGAAGGCATACAGCGCGCGGATGGCGCGCCGCGCCGCGCCCGGCAGCAGGGCAGTGGCGGAGTAGAACGTCGCGGAGTGCCGACGCGTCAGTTGCTCGGTGTGGGCAAAGGCCTGCTGCAGGCTCCACGCTTCGGTCTGTAGGGTCATAATGATCTCAGTGTGCGACGGCCAACTCGGGCTGGCGGATCGATTGGGGCTCACCGGCCGTGATCAAATCCTCGGCGATCTTCGACGAGGAGAGCACGCCCGGAAGCCCTGCGCCGGGGTGCGTGCCGGCGCCCACGAAGTACAGGTTCTCGAAGTTCTCGCTGCGGTTGTGCGGCCTGAACCAGGCCGATTGAGTCAACACAGGCTCAACCGAGAACGCCGAGCCCATGTGGCTGTTCAGCGTGTCGCGGAAATAGAGCGGGTCGATCCAGTGCTCGGCCGAGAGGCTGGCCTGCAGACCGGGCAGGTAGTTCTCCTCAAGGAAGTTGAGGATGCGATCCCGGTACGGCCTGGCCGCCGTGCGCCAGTCGGTGCCCGAGCCAAGATGCGGGACTGGCGAGAGCACGTAGAACGTCTCGCCGCCCTTCGGTGCGACGGAGGGATCGGTGATCGACGGCTGGTGCAGGTAGAGCGAGAAGTCGTCGCTGACGATCTTCTTGTTGAAGATGTCGCTGAGCAGGCCCCTGTAGCGCTCGCCGAGGATGATGTTGTGGTGCGCCAACCCACGGTCGCGGAACTTGCGGTTGGTGCCGAAGTAGAGCACGAACAGCGACATCGAGTAGCGCATGTTGTTGATGCGCCAGTCGATCCACCCGCGGCGGTGCTGCTCGGGGATCAGGTGCTTGTAGGTGAAGGCGACGTCGGCGTTGCTGACGACCGAGTCGGCCTTGAACAGCCGTCCGTCCTTGAGGCGCACGCCCGTCGTGCGGCGGCCCTTCTCGTCGATCTCGATCTCGGCCACTTCGGCCTTGTAGTGAATGCGGCCGCCCATGCGCTCGATCAGTCCGGCCATCGCCTTCACGAGCGCGCCGGTGCCGCCCTTGACGTAGTGGACGCCCCACTCGCGCTCGAGGTAGTGGATCATGGCGTAGATCGACGACGAGTCGAACGGGTTGCCGCCGATCAGCAGCGGATGGAACGAAAAGCAACGGCGCAGGAACTCATCCTTGATGAAGCCAGAGACGTAGTCGTAGACCGAACGGTGCGAGCCCAGCCGGATCAGATCGGGCGCGACCTTGAGCATATCGCCGATGCCCAGGAATGGCTTGTCGGCGAGTTCGACGAATCCCTTCTGGAAGATGTCCTTGGTCGTGGCGAGGAAGCGCTTGTAGCCTTCGACGTCAGCCGGATTCCATTTGGCGATCTGGGCCTCGGTGAACGCCGGATCGGCGTTGTAGTCGAAGGCTTTGCCCTCGTGATTGAAGATCCTGTAGAAGGGCGAGAGCGGGATGAACTCGACGTCCTCTTCGCGGCGACGCCCGGCCGCGGCCCATAGGTCGTCGAACATGAAGGGCGCCGTGATGACGGTCGGCCCCGCATCGAAGGTGTGGCCGTTGATCTCGAAGACGTAGCCGCGACCCCCCGGTTTGTCGAGCTTCTCGACGACGTCAACGTCATAGCCGCGGGCCAGCAGCCGGATAGCGGCGCCCAACCCCCCGAACCCCGACCCGATCACCACAATGCGCTTGCTCATACTCCCTCCGTCCCCTCGCCGGCCCGGCGATGCGAGCCGCGCCACAGCGCGCGTCTGAACATCGACCCTTTCAAGCGAACCAACGTCCGTCAAGGGTACGGGAAAGCCTATCGACAAGCGATGCAATGTACAAACTTATGAGGGTTCATTCATCAAACGCTAAAGCTGAAAACGAGCCCGGGCCTGAAGCGTCAGCGCATCCGGCGCGGATTTCGTGTAGGACTTCGTCTGACGTATCGGCTGACGTTTGAGTTGGCCCCATGTGACCCGATGTCGCCGTGCCCAGGGTGTCCTCCGTGGCGACCGGGTCGCGCCCCACGAGGTTGGCCAACGACATCCACTCGGCCGTGCCCACCCTGAGGACGAGGTCCGTCCTGTCACTTACCGGTGCCGTTATACTTGCGGCCAACGCTGCGTTTTCGACCGTCTGATCCTCAATGCCCCTATGACTTCAGACTTCCGCGCTTATCTTTCGAGTTTCGCCGAAAACCTGACCCAACGAACGCCCGAGCCCGTCTTTGGCCGCGATGCCGAGGTGGAGCAAGTGCTCCAGGCATTGGCTTCGCCCTTGAAGAACCGCGCGATCGTGATCGGGCCGCCTCGCGTCGGCAAGTCGAGCGTGCTGGCCGCCGTCGCTGGCGCGATCGCGCGGGGAGCCTGCCCGCCGGCCTTGATCGGCCGCGAGGTCTGGCGATTTCGCCCCAACAACCTGCCCGGCCTGACACAGGCACATGCCTGGCAGGAGCCACTGGAGCGTTTCCTACAAGCCTGGTCAGCGGAACCTGACATCATTCTGCTGATCGACGACCTGCCATCCTCGGCGTGGCTCGGCCTCCTGCGCAACGGCGACGAGACCGTCAACCTCGCGCAGGCCTTGTTGGCGGGTCTGACCCGCGGCGCCGGCCTTTGCCTGGCCGAGGCCAACGAGCGCGCCTGGCAGCAGTTCGCTGAGTGGTATCCCGCGTATCCGGCGATGTTCCTGCCGGTGCGTGTGGCCGAGCCCCCGACCGCCGGCTATACGTCGATCATCGAACTGGCCGCCGCTTCGCTGGCCGAGAGCCAGCATGCGTCGATCACGACCGAGGCGGTCGATCTGGCGATCCATCTCAGCCGGCGCTTCGATCCGACTCGCGCCCAGCCCGGCAAGAGCCTCGACGTGCTCAAGGATGCGCTCGCCACCCTCCCGGGTCCCGAGCCGACCCTGACGGGCGGCGACGTGATCCGCAGCTTCGCGTCACGCACCGGTCTGCCGAAGATGCTGCTCGACGAAGGCGAGGAGTTCGACGAGGAGAAGGTCGCGGCGTTCTTCCGCGGCCGTGTCCTGGCTCAGGATCAGGCTGTCGACTCGGTGCTTCAGATGCTCAGCCTGCTGCGGGCCCGGGTCAACAATCCGCTACGGCCCATGGGCGTGTTCTTCTTCCTGGGGCCGACGGGCGTGGGCAAGACCGAGCTCGCGCGTGCCCTGGCCGACTATCTCTTCGGCAGCCAGGAACGGCTGGTGCGTTTCAACATGGGCGACTATCAATCGCCGCACCAGGCCCAGGAGCTCTTCGGCTTCGCCTACGCCGACGAACTGGCCCGTCGCCGCGGCACCTTCACCAACCGGATCGCCGGTCAGGCGTTCAACGTGATCGTGCTCGACGAGTTTGAGAAGGCGCACCCGGCCATCTACTTCCGCTTCCTGCAACTCTTCGACGAGGGCCTGTTGATCAACGCCGCTGACGAAGAGGTCAATCTGCGCAACAGCATCATCATCGTGACCTCGAACTTCGGCGCGCAGCTGGTCGAGAAGGGCCAGATCGGCTTCGCCGGACACGAGACGCCCGAGGCTCGCGAGCGGCGCGTGATCGCCGAGACCGAGCGCAACTTCACGCCCGAGTTCATCAACCGCATGGACGCGGTCTGCATCTTCCATCCGTTGACGCGGGCAGTGATGGCCGACATCGCCCGGCGTGAGATCAGCGACCTCTTCGCGCGCGACGGCTTCGTGCGCCGCAACGTCGAGGTCGACATCGCCGACGCCGTCATCGAGCACGTGGTCGACATCGGCTACGACCCGCATTACGGCGCTCGCTACCTCAAGCGGCAGATAGAGAAGACCGTGGCGTATCCGTTGGCGCGCGAGCTCAACCGCCTGCCGCGCGGGACGAGCGGCGGCAGCATCCGCCTGTTCCTCAAGGGCGGGCGCGTGCAGGCGGCGTACCTCGCGCCGCAGGCCACGGCGACAGCCGCAACCAGCACGCCGCCCGGCGCGCCGACCCTGGCCGAGATGCGTGCGGCGTTGCCGGTGTTGACGGCGCGGCTCGAAGCGCTCGAGGAGACCTTCGGCCTGCCCGAGCAGGTGCTCGAGCGCGACGCCGTGCTGGCCGAGATGACCGATGTCGGCTTCTGGAACGACCCGGCCGCGGCGCGTCGCCGGCTCGATGCATACCAGCGCGCCAGCGCCATCATCGACCAACTCACCGACCTGCGGCGCGGCCTCGATCGCCTGACGCAGGCGCTGATGCCGGCCAGCCCCAAGGCCGACGCAGCCTTGCGCGCCTTCAGCTTTCTCAACACCGAGCTGCCGCGGGTCGAGTTCACGTCGTACCTCAGCGGCCCGCACGACGCCGGCGGCGCGTATCTGCGCATCACTGTGAAGTCGAAACTCAGCGGCGCTCAACGCTGGGCGGCCGAACTGGCGCGCATGTATCTGGGCTGGGGCAAGAGCCGCGGCCTCACCGTGAGCGTTCTGGGTGAAGACCTGGCGCCGACGGGACGCCAGATCAGCCTGACGCTGGCGTTCAGCGGCTTCGGCGTGTTCGGCCTGCTGCGCGGGGAGGCCGGCGTCCATCGGCTCGTGCAGCAGGTGAAGGTCAACGGCCGCGACTCGCTGCAGCGCTTCACGGCCGAATTAGTCGTGTTGCCCGAGATCAGCGAAGACGATCTGCCCACGCCCGTCGGCCTGAGCACGTCGACCAAGCCGCTTTCACGAGCCGGGTTGCTGATCGGCCGACTGACCGGCCAGGGCAGCGCTCACCTCGAGTCGGGCGGGGGGCTGACTCTCGCCGGCGATCTGCCGGCCGACGAACTCGCCGTCGAGGCGGCGCGTCTCCTGCGCATCGAGCGCTGGCTGGCCGAGCATCCACTCGACGCCGCCGAGCCGACGGCACCCGCCGGCCTGGTGCGCACCTATAGCCGCAACACGCGCGACAAGGGCGTGCAGGATCATCGCACCGGCCGTCGCTCGCTCAAGATCAATCAGGTGCTCGCCGGCGAGATCCAGGAGTTCCTGGACGCGGCGCTGAGGGCGTGAGTCGAGGAGCGTAGAGCGAGGAGCGAACGCTACCCGCCATTACGCGGTAGGGTGCGCCCCTCGCTCTACCCTTAACGTTCTTCGATCACGTACGGGAACTGATACGTCGGCATCAGCGCCATGAAGGGATCGGGGTCGAAGGCCTCGGGTGGCAGGACGCCGGCGCCCTTCCAGACGCCGCGCGAGAGCAATTCCATGGCCATGACCGGCCCGATGGCGGTCTGCAAGGCCACGGCCTGGATGCCGTAGCGTTTGCGCGAGTCGTTGTTGTCCATGGTCTGATAGATGAAGATCTGGCGCGGTTTGCGCTGATGACGGCCTTTGATGAGAAGGCCGACGCAGGCCTTACCCATCATCTTGTCGGCCAGGGTGGCGGGATTGGGCGTCACGGCCGCGACGACGTCGCGGGGTGAGACCTCGATGTCGCCGACGCGCACTGGCAGGACGCTGTCGAGGCCGATCAGGTGCAGCATCTTCAGCACGTCCATGAACTGATCGCCTAACCCGAGTTTGAAACTGACCTTCTTCACGCCCTTGATGTGATGCGGGAAGGTCACGAGTTCTTCATGCTCGACGTTGACGAGTTTCTGCGGACCGATGCCGTCCGGGAAGTCGAAGACCTCTGGGTCCGAGAACGGCTCCTTGGTGAAGTGGCCCTTGCGTGACGTGTAGATCACCGGGGGGTTGAGGCACTCTTCGATCGTGGTCCAGATGCTGAAGGTCGGCGCGAAGGCGTATCCTTCGATCCTCAGGTCGCCGCCGTCCTTGACGTGGATCTCGTCGATCCGATCGAAGAGATGCTTCTCGGCATAGCGCGCGAACACGCCCGACACGCCCGGGTCCATGCCCATGCCGATCAGGGCGAGCAGCCCCTTCTTCTTCCACTTGCGATGTTCTTTGAATTGCGCCTCGCCAAGCGGGCGGCCGACCTTCTTGAAAGGCTCGGTCGGGTGAGGCTTGGTCGGCGTCATGGCCATATCCATGTACTGGACGCCGGCGCTCAACGCGGCGTCCATGATGCGCGGGTTCAGGTACGGCGTGACCGCGTTCATGATCAGGTCGACCTTATGCTCGACCGCCAACGCTGCGATCGCTTTCGTGTCAGACGCGTTTACGGCCGCGATCGGAAAGCGTCGCGGGTTGCCGATCTTCTTCTGCACGGCCTGGAGCCGCTCCAAACGCGAATCGACCAGGACCATTTTGTCCAACCAGAGGCGGCCGCGCGCAACTTTGGCGATGCCCTCGCCGACCGCGCCTACGCCTAATAACAAGACTTTCATGACGGTTCTCCTCAAGCTCGCCGGGTCCAACCCATACAGGGCGCCACAGGGGCGCCGGACGCGCGTCGAGTTAGAGCCGTCAGAGGTCAGCCGTGAGGGCCACGCCGATCAGAAGGCGATGCAGCCAGGTCGGTCGAATTGAAGGGGGAAAGCTGTATGCGTGCAGAACCTGCCAGTCGGGCCAGCCAGGTCGTGGGATAGGGAGTCGCGGAAAGAGCCGCATGCAGGATCGGCTTGGCCGATCGCGCTCAGGCTATCACAGGTGCCGGGGGGTTGTCAAAGGAAGGTCGCGCAAAAGCGCAACGGACGGCGAAGGGGGAATGCCATTCCCCCTTCGTCGTCCGTCCGGGCGAACCATCAATTCTGTCGATCGAGATCGGCCTGTAACTCGGCCAGCGTGGCGGAATCGCGTTCGAGGTTGCGATGGCGCAGGACGAGGCTGCCGACGTAAAGGCCAAGCAGGCCCAGGTAGGCCGCGAAGGCCAGCACCATGTAGTAGGTCGTATCTGGGGGCATGGTGGCTCCTTATTTGGTCGCCGCGACGGATGACGGCGCCGCGGAAGGAAGATCAGCCTCTGACTGCATGGCGCGAGCCTTCTGGGCCTCGACCTTATCCTGCAGCTTCAGCAGTTGATAGCGGTTGGCGACCAGCGTGACGTACATGAGCGCGCTCAGCACCTGGATCATCACGACCAGCACCGCCATGATCGGCGCCATATCGAAGCCGCCCTGTGAAGTGGGCGTGGGCGTGCCGATGACGGCCGGATGGATCGACTGCCACAGCCGGATCGACAGGAAGGTCAGCGGAACCGAGATGAAGCCGACGATGCCGTAGACGGCTGAGAAGCGCGCCCGGCGGGCCGGATCTTCGATCGCGCCGCGCAAGAACAGGAATGCGATGTAGATGAGGATCGTGATGGTGTAGGTCGTCAGCCGCACGTCCCACGTCCACCACGTGTTCCAGGCCGGCCGCGCCCAGATCGAACCGGTCGCTGTCGCGATGATCGACAGCAGCAGGCCGACCTCGGCCGACGCCGCGCCGAGCCTGTCCCACTTGGCGTTCGGGCGGACCAGGTAGATGATGCCCGCCACGAACGTGACAAAGAAACCGACCATGCCGACCCAGGCGGCTCCAAGATGGAAGTAAAAGATCTTCTGGACAGCGCCCATGCTGGCTTCGATCGGTGCGAAGAACCACACCAGCACCAGGCTGGCCGTCATCAGCGCGGCCGTGACGATGTTGAGGGCATTCAGCGTTCGGGTTGACATACCTTCCTCCCTGGGCCGGCAGCGCCTGCAGTCGGTCCAAAACCCAAACCTACCAACGTCGATAAAGTCGATCCGAGATTTCGATTGTACAACGCCAATCCAAGCGTTTTCTGAGGATTTACTCGCTGACGATGGCCTCGAAAACCATGACAGCCACAGCCAGGAAAATGACGTCGTAGACGAGCAGCAGACTGTACCAGATGGACAGGTCGCCCCAGGCGGACCCGGCCAACGCGCCGCTCGAGCTCTGCACGCCGGCCATGAGCACGGGCACCGACACCGGCAGGAGCAGGATCGGCAGCAGCACGTCGCGCGCGCGGGTCTGCGCGCTGACGGCCGAGAGCAACGTGCCGACACCGGTGTAACCCAGCGTGCCGAGCAGCAGCGACAGGATGACCAGCGGCTGCGCCAGGTTGAAGTTGTAAAGGATCGTCAGCACCGGCACCGTGACGACCTGAACCGACAGGATCAGGATCCAGCTGCTCAGGAACTTGCCGAAGAACAGCGCGCTGCGATCGCTCGGCGCCAGCAGCAGGCCCTCGAGGGTGCCACGATCCTGCTCACGGCCCAGGCCGCGATTGAGCCCGAGCGTTCCTGAGAACAGCGCCGTCGCCCAGAGGACGCCGGCCGCCGTGCTCTCGCGTGCGCCGCGGTTGAGCTCGAGCGCGATGCTGAACACGAGCACCATCAGCAGCGAGAACACGACCATGGCGCTGAACGTCTCGCGCGAGCGCAGCTCGGCGGCGAGATCTTTCCAGAGGATGGCGCCGACGATCTTGAGATAGCGCTTCATGCGACGACCTCCGCGTAACGGGCCGCGAAGGCCTCGGGTGTGAAGTCGTCGGATGCCGCGGCAAGCTGCACGCGACCGCGCGCCAGCACCACCACCCGGTCGGCAAGGGCCAGGCCGTGGGCGAGATCGTGCGACGTGATCACCACGGCGGCGCCGCCGTTGGCCTCTTCGCGCAGCACGGCGTCGAGGAGGCGCGTGCCGGCCGGATCGAGGCCCGTATAGGGCTCGTCGAGCAGCAGCACCTGCGGCCGATGCAACAGGGCGCGCGCCAACGCCAGTCGCTGCTGCATGCCGCGCGAGAACACGCGCACGGGATCGCGTCGACGCCGGGTCAACCCGACGCGCTCGAGTAACTCATCGATGCGTTTTTGCGGGGCTTCGAGATCATAGAGCCTGGCGTAGAAGTTCAGGTTCTCGTCAGCGCTGAGTTCGCTGTACAGCAGCGTCGCGTGAAGCACAGCCCCGATGACGCCCCGTGCGGGCTCGGATTGACCGGGAAGCGTATATCCCGCCACAGAGACCTGGCCGCCATCCGGGCGGATCAGCGTGGCCAGGATTCGCATGAACGTGCTCTTGCCGGTGCCGTTCGGCCCGAAGATGGCTGTCAGCGACCCCGCTTCGGCAGAGAAGTCGACGCCACGCAGCACAGGCCGCAGCCCGTATGAACGCGTCAGGCCCGCGACAGTGATCACGATCCGATCCTTTCGGCGGCGCGACGGCAACCGGCCAGGCCTGTTTCGAGGCAACAGTTGAATGTGTGGAGGATCATGCCCGTGTTCGTCTGGCAGACTCGCGATAAGCCCGTTGTGCTGGCTATCGCGTTCGTGGCGCGAGTCAGCCAGCGGTGTGAGGTCCATCCTCACACGACGCTGGAACAGGGGGTTATTCTACCTGAGGACGTCCGGGGCGCGACGAACCTGGCAGCCTCGTCAGGGTTGAGGGGCCTGAGTGAACACGGCCTCTTCATACCGGGTTGGGCACTTCAAGAGCAGTTCATCGGCGTAGAACACGCCGTCTTCACCGAGTTTGCCGGTGACGATCGCCTGTGCTCGGTCCTGCAGCAAATCGGGCTTGGGGCCGACATAGACGACCTGGACGCGCGGCGAGTCGGGATCGAGTGCGGCGGCGTCCAGCACGGCCGCGAGCCCGCCCAGCGCATCGATCTCGGCGGCATCGACGGGCATGTTGGCCATCGTGAACGTGATGGTCAGCGTTTCGGGGTCGATCGCGATGGTGTCGCCCAGAACGGCGCCGCTGACGCGCAAAGGATGGCCGGTCACTTCGGCGCTGCGCTGCTGCATCTCCGCGATCGATAGAAAGCGTTGGCCGGTCGCCTGGAGCGTGGTCGCCACCAGAAACACGATCGCCAATATGATGGCGCCGCCTCCGAGCAGGAACTTGACGCGCCCGTTGGCGGTGGGCGAGGTGGCACGGGTCGAGGGATACGTCGTTGAGGTCGTCATAGGCCTTTCCTGTGTCCCGGATGGTCCCCAAAATCTATCGTGATCCGGACCGTCTGACTTCGGCCGAAAGGCGGAGGCGGGTCGTTCGACGCGACGGAGGACGTGGTAGCCTTGGGGGTCATGCGAAGGAGCATCCCATGAACGTGCACGCCATTCTGAAGGTGGCTCACAAACGCATCCACGACGTCGTCGACCCGTTGGAGGAGGCGGATTGGGACCTGCCTGATGTTTGTGGTGTCTGGTCCACCAAACAGATCGTCGCCCATCTGACGGGGTGGGCTCTGTACTTTGAGGAATTCCTGTCGCCCCATGCGGGGCTGGAAGGCACGACCGTCTACCTCGACGATTTCCGGCAGCTTGGCGAAGACGGCTACAACGCCAAACATGGCACTCCGGCTGCGGATCAATCGGTCGCCCACGTTTGCGCGGCCTACGACGACGTCTGGTCGCGGGTTCTGAAACTGGCGACCCAGGTGTCGGCTGAACGCTGGCGCCAGACCGGAACGCTGTCGTGGGATCCGGAGGGATCGCTCGAGGACTTCGTGGTCTATGCCTACTACGGCCATCAGCACGAACATGCTGCTCAAATCGAGGAATTCCATCATCGCCGCCGGCGACGGTCACCATGACGGCATTCCATCAGGCCTTATCGAAACCCCTTCATGACATTCAGTGAACCTAACTCTCTTCAACCCGGCGCGCCGACGGCCTGGGATCTGTTCCGCACGCCGACGAGCCGCGAAGCGTCGGCCAAGACCACTCAGATCCTGGCCAGTGCCGAGCCCGTGAAGGTCCGTCACCGCCAGGTGCTGCAATGGCCGGCTAACGAACAGGACTCTGAGATCGCGCTTCAGGCCTACATCTGGCCAGGGCCACTGGAGCAAAGCCCGACGGTGCTGCTGATTCATGGCTGGGAGTGGCAGGCCGGGCGCTGGGATGCCTTTGTGGCGCCGTTGCGGGCGGCGGGTTGGCGAGTGGCTGCCTATGATGCGCCGGCGCACGGTCGATCCGAGGGGACGATGTCGACGTTGCTCGACTATGCCGCTTCGATCCGTTCGGTGGCTGAGGCGGTGGGCGGCGTGCGCGCGCTGGTCGGTCATAGCTTCGGTGGCCTGGCGGCCCTCTGGCTGTTCTCGAACGGTCACGGCGTGGAGCGCCCACTGATGGGCGTGGAGCGCGTCGTCAGTCTCTCGGCGGCGACGGATGTTGAGTTCCTCCTGCGCAGCTCGTCTCGTTTTCCATCTGCCGATGAGCAAACCCTTCAGCGCTTCCGCGAGGAATTCCGCGCGAAGATCGGCGCCCTGCCGGCCGACTTCAATGCGGCCGTGGCCGGTGCGCGTCTGTCGCAGCCTGTGCTCATTGCTCATGATCAGCGTGATCTCGTGGTGCCCTATGCGCACGCGGAAGCCTATGCCGCGGCCCTACCGAACGTCGAGCTCCTGACCACCAGCGGTCTGGGGCACCGCTTCATCCTGCGCGATGCATCCGTCGTGCAGCGGGTCATCAATTTCCTCGAGCCAGCTCTGCGCGCCTGAGCGCGATGGCTTGATGCGCGCCCTTCCCGGCCATCGGGCATCCGCCGGGCCATCGGGCATCCGCCGGGCCATCGGGCATCCGCCGGGCCATCGGGCATCCGCCGGGCCATCGGGCATCCGCCGGGCCATCGGGCGACGCATGCGTCGCCCGTACGACGAAATTGCCAAAGCGCCTTCGAGGCAAAACACATTCGTGGGCACCGATGCAATCCAGGTCATTCACCGCATGCCGTCGGTCAATCCCACACCATTCGATTTGTAGGGCGACGCATGCGTCGCCCGGCCATCCGCGTCGCCCGGCCACGCATGGGCATGGGGCGCATCGCGTCAATGCGGGTGCGATTCAACCCACCGATTCCAATTGTTGATGGTGTAACGCCGTTTCGCGTCGAATTCACGATCATCGCGAATGATGCGATCGTGGTAATTGCGATGCCATATGGGAGCATGCCGTGTTGCGTCGTCGGAAGCGGTGCGGTGTATCCATTTCGTTACGGCCGCCTTGTAGGAGCCCACGATAGAGCCGATCGAGTCTCGCAGGGGACCAGGTGGTCTGGCACTCTCGCCCGTTGGGTCGAGCCCAAACCATCGTGGGCTCTCGATCAGCACCAGGATGCCATGGACGTGGTCCGGCATCACCGTGAACTCGTCAAGACACACGTTGGGGAAGTGCCAGGGAAGCGCCAGCCAACAGGCCGTTGCGATGAGGCCAGCGACAGTCAGTTGTTTGTCGACGCCGTCGGGGACGGCGAAGATCGGCCGCCGCTTATGCGTGCAGATGGTGATGTAATAGGCGCTCGGAGAGGTGTAGTCCCAGCGCTCGCAGCGGATGGATCGCCGATGACGGTGGTTGGTCATGTGGTCGTCTTCGGCCGGTACTGGAGCGCCTCAGCCAGATGCCCGGCGGCGATCGCCTCGGCATCCGCAAGATCGGCGATTGTGCGGGCGAGCTTGAGGACGCGATGGAAGCCGCGTGCTGAGAGGCCAAGCCGGCTCATGGCCGCCTTCATCACGGCCGAGCCTGCCTCGTCGAGTCGGGCGTGCAGGCGGATCTCGCTCGGGCGCATGTCGGCATTGCACAAACAGGAGCCACCGGCAAAGCGCTGTCGTTGGCGGCCGCGAGCGGCCTCGACGCGTTCGCGTATCGCGGCAGAGGGCTCGGACGAACGAACGTCAGCGAGCTTCTCGTAAGCGACACGCGGCACATCGATGTGGATGTCGATGCGGTCGAGCAACGGGCCCGAAAGACGCTTCTGGTATTTCGCCACGACGCCCGGCGAGCACGTGCATTCATGGCCTGGATCGTTGGCGTATCCGCAGGGGCAGGGGTTCATGCTGGCCACAAGCATGAAGTTGGCCGGAAACGTCAGCGTGCCCTTCGCCCGCGAGATCGTCACCACATGATCCTCAAGCGGCTGACGCAGCACCTCGAGCGTGCGCTGAGCGAACTCGGGCAGCTCGTCGAGGAACAACACGCCGCGATGCGCGAGCGAGATCTCGCCTGGGCGCGGTACGTTTCCCCCACCGACCAGCCCGGCATGGCTGATCGTATGGTGCGGGCTGCGAAATGGGCGCTGCTGGATCAGCGGGGTGTCGCCCGGGAGTTGATCGGCCACTGAGTACACACGGGTCACGTCGAGGGCTTCGTCGATGCTCAGGCCTGGCAGGATCGAAGGCAGGGCCCGAGCGAGCAGAGTCTTGCCGGCGCCTGGGCTGCCCGTCATCAAGACATTGTGACCGCCCGCCGCGGCGACCTCAAGCGCGCGTTTGACATGCTCCTGGCCTTTGACGTCCTGGAAGTCGGTGGGCACGTAGACGGGCTCGGCATGCAGGACGGGCGCTTCGCGTTCGGGCGCAATCGGCGCCAGGCCCAAGAGGTGCCTGACGATATCGCCCAAGCTTGTCGCGGCGATGACGTCGACGCCCGGGACCAGGGCGGCCTCGCGGGCGTCGACGGCCGGGACGATGATGGTTCGAAATCCTTGGGCGCGAGCGAGGGCCGTCATCGGCAGCACGCCGCGGACGTGCCGCACCAGTCCATCGAGCGCCAGCTCGCCGACGATCAGGATACCTCCGAAGACGTGGGGCTCGAGCACGCCGATTGCGGTGAGCACTCCAAGGGCGATCGGCAGGTCGTAGGCAGGGCCTTCTTTGCGCAGCGCGGCAGGCGCCAGGTTGACGGTCAGCCGACGCATCGGCATCGAATAGCCTGTGTGGCGCACAGCGGCGGCCACGCGTTCGCGGCTCTCTTGAACGGCGGCGTCGGGCAACCCGACGATGATGAAGTTCGGCAAACCGTTGGCGGTGTCGACCTCGACCTCGACGACGTGGCCGTCGAGCCCGATGACTGCGCAGCTGATCACCTTGGCGAGCATGCTCATCCCCCTGGCGCGATCAGTGTAGATCGCAGTCGGCGCGATGAATCCTCGCTTGATCCTCTAATTGGCGATTGGCTATATCGGACGAGCGTATAGAAGGAGGGGAGGGCTCTCAGCCGGGGAGAGAGTTTTTGTCGACGTACCCGTGCTTCCAGGCCCAGGCCGCGGCCTCGGCGCGGCTGTGCAAGTCAAGCCGCTGGTAGAGGTTCGAGATGTGGTTCTTGACGGTGCCCTCTGCGATGCACAGCGTCTGCGCGATCTCGGCGTTGGTCGCCCCGGAGGCCAACAGCCGAATCACCTGCGCCTCGCGCGGGCTGAGGGGTTCGTTGGTCCGGTCGAGCGTCGCATCGGCTAATACCGAATGTGCCGTCGGGCTGAGCCAGGTTTCGCCGCTGACGACGGTTCGAATGGCAGCTGAGATCTCCGAGGGGTCGTCGCTCTTGACAAAGTAACCCATGGCGCCGGCTCGCAAGAAGACGCGGATCGTTTCGGCGTCGTTGGAGGCGGTGGTGACGAGCACGCGCACTTCGGCGTGGCGAGTCGCCAACTGACGCACGATGCTGATCGCGCTCGAGCCCGGCATGCTTACATCCAGCAACACCACCTCAGCCGCCGTCTGCTCGACCAGGCCGATCACCTCGTCAGTGGTCGTGCACTCGCCTACAGTTTGGAGAGTGCCGTCGCGCCCGATCTCGGCCCGCAACGCGTTGCGCACCAACTTGTGGTCGTCAGCGATGACGACTCGGATCTCGGTTCCCTCAACCATCGTGGGGCTGATCATAGCAGACGCCATGGCTTTGATCATTTTTGAATAGACGAGTGTTATGAAAAATGGTGGTGCATTGGATGAGATCCATAAGGCTCCGGAATGAAACGGGATCTCGAAGCCGGACCTGAAGTCTCCGAATTCGCACGCGTCATAACTCCTTAAAAAGGTCGTGACTTCTACCACATTGACTCTCGGTGAGCCTGCTCTTATCTTCAACTCATACACGCGCACGTGAGTGCGACACTAAATACGTTTGCAAAGCTATAGTTGGCACGTCCGGCCCGCTCGGCCGATCTCCTCGCTTGACAGGAGTTCGTTCTGAGCGGGTGCTATTTTAAGTGCCTAGCCAGGGCATCTGGATGACAACCCCTCTGTCTTGAAACCTGTCTATGGCCAGTCGTGCGCGGCGATGTCGTTTTTCGCTCGTCGCCCGCGCCTCACCATCAAAATGCATTTAGAGCGTAAAATAGACGCGTGCCCGAGAAGCAATATCCCGCGGTTTTCAAGTTCAAGGGCGGCCATGCAGCGCTGGACTTTTGCAACACCGTCCACTGGCGTCGGCGACCGGTTTACAACGAGTTGCTGACAAGCTACGAACGGCTGATCGATTGGGCGGTGGCGGGTGAGATCGTGTCCTCCTCCGAGGCCCGTCAGCTCATGAACCTGGCGGCGGAACACCCACGAGATGCGGGGGCCCAACTTCAAACCGCGCGAGATCTGCGCGACGCCTTCTACAGTTTCCTGGCGTCACGATTGGCTGGCCAATCCGTGCAGCCACGGGATCGCGCCGTCGTCAGCGGGGCGATCGCCGAGGCCTGGGGACACGCCGACCTTGTCGAGCACGAGGGGCACTTCCATCTCAAGATCCAGGCTCTGACGCTCGAGACGATCCTGCGGCGCGTCATGCTGACGGCCGGCACGCTTCTGACCACGCCGATGCTCGAGCGCGTCGGCCAGTGTCAGGATCCGCGTGGATGCGGCTGGCTGTTCCTGGATACAACCCGCAACCACAGCCGGCGATGGTGCGCCATGGACGATTGCGGCAGCCTCGACAAAGCACGACGTTACTACCACCGGGCTCGCGACGCCGCTCAGGGCAAAGGTCGCGCGCCGCGGACGGCGGACCGTTGACCTCATGCTCACACCCGAAATCATCGTTCGGCTCTTGACGATCGGCCTGACTGAAGGCGCCCTTATCGCGCTCAACGCTGTCGCGGTGACCCTGATCTACAGCACCGTGCGCTCTTTGAATCTGGCGCACGGCGATCTGTTCGCGCTGGCGACGGTGGTGGTCACGTCGTTGATAAGGGTGTTGGCGCTCGGCCCTGAAAGCGATCCGGTCACGCTGATCGGCGGCCTGGCGCTGACGCTTGTCGTCGTGCTGGCGTTCTCGGCGGGCGCCAGTGGCCTGATCGAGCGCTTCGCCTTTCGACCGTTTCGCGGCAGGTCGCGTTTGGCGCCGCTGGTCGCCACCCTCGGCATCTCGTTCATGCTCTATCAGGGTGGGATCATCTGGCGCTACTTCCTGCCGAACTGGATCCCGGGCGAGCACCGCAGCGTGCCGGGCATTCCGGAGTTCCCGCGGAACAGCATCCCGCAAGTGTTGCCCTCGCAGACGCTCTTCACGCTGGCCGGCGCACCGATCCCGGCCCAGAACGTCATCGTGCTGGTGGCGGCGGTCGCAGTGGCGGTGGGCGTGGCCTGGTTGATGGCCCGCACTCGCCTCGGCCGCGCGATCCGGGCCTGCGCCGAAAACCCCGAAGCGGCCCAGATCCTGGGAATCAACCCGGCCGCCCAGATCCAGCGCGCCTTCCTTCTGGGCGGAGCACTGGCCGGGCTGGCTGCCTTTTTGCACGCGACGTACTACACGGCGCCTTACGCCACTTACGGCTCGGCCAGCGGCCTGATCGCGTTCGCGGCGGCGCTGCTGGGTGGCATCGGCAACCCGCTCGGCGCGCTGGCCGCCGGCCTTGCGATCGGCGTGGCCCGCGCGTTCAGCGACTATCTGCTCAATGCAGCCGTGACGTCGTTGCTCGTTCAGAGTCTTTTGATCGTGCTCATCCTCGTGCGCGCCGCAGCGAGCACTGTCGGCGGCGACGGCTCGGACCGCGACGCGCTGACCGCGAGTGTGGCCACGCAGACTTCGCCGCGCGTGAAGCGTATCTTGCTCGGGTTGTTGGGCGTGGCGCTCGTGGCGCCGTGGCTGTTGGGTCCCCCGGGCACCGTGGGGCTGACGAGCATCCTCATCTTCATGCTGATGGCGCTCGGGCTCAACGTGCTCCTCGGCATGGCCGGGCTGCTGGACCTCGGCTATGCGGTCTGCTTCGGGCTGGGCGGATACATCGCGGCCACTCTTTCACATGCCTCGGGCGGGAGACTGGAGTTCCTGGTCATCGCGTGCGCGGCGGCGGGCGGCGCTGGGATCTTCGGCGCGGTCAACGGCTGGCTGACGCTCCGACTGCGCGGCGACTATCTGGCGATCGTCACTCTGGCATTGGGTCAGATCGCGCGCGGCGGGATCATGTTGGCGGCCGGGCCCGATGGGCTCTCGGCCGTGCCAGCGCCGGTCGTTGCACAAGTGGTGCTCTCGACGCCATGGGCGCGCTATTTGCTGGCGCTGGCCCTGGTGACGGCGTTGGCGCTGGCCTGCCTCAGGTTGCTGCGCTCACGCGTGGGCCGCGCCTGGCTGGCGCTCTCTGAAGACCCGACGGCGGCCGAGGCCAGCGGCGTCGACCTGACTCGCTATAAGACGATGGCCTTCATCTTCAGCACCGCCATTGCGGGCCTTGCCGGCGCGTTGTACGCGAGCACGTTTACGTACATCGATCCTGAAGCGCTCGACTTCCGCGTGTCGACGATGGTGCTGGCGATGGTCATCCTCGGCGGGGCGGGCAGTGTGCCCGGGGCCCTCATCGGTGCGGGCCTGATCGCGCTGTACGACCGCGCCATCATCCCCTGGCTCGGAGACTTCCTCAGCCGTTTTCAGCCCGGCGGCGGCGCCTATGGCTCGGCCTTCGACGTCCGCGGGATGAGCTATCTGATGTTCGGGCTGCTGCTGTATCTCACTGTGCGGGTGAGAGCCGGGAGGACGGCCGACCCAACGCCTGTCGGGATGACGGGTGGCGAAGGTTGAGTGGCCCTCCAACCTTTACCCTCTGACTTTTCCTCTAGGGCAACACCCACAACTCAGGTTCGCCGAGTTCGAGAGCGTAGCGCAGGGTCTTGAGGTTGTCGCCGCGATCGGCTTCGATGCTGACGATCACGAATTCGGCCAGGCCGTGAAGATCGCGTGAGGAGACGACCACCGGCAGGAACGGCGCAGCAGATCCGTTCGGCGGCTGCGGCGACTCGTTGAGGAGGCGCCGCCCGAGGTCGAGCGTGCTGTTCAGATCGCACTTGAAAGCCGGGATGAAGAACCGCCGCGGCACAGCCCACGTCTGGGCCGCCGCGCCCTCCTGGCTGCCCCACCCGTGCACGTCGCGGCGACCGACCTGCACCTGCCCACCGGCGACCCAGAATGGCCGGCCCGTGACGCTGCCGCGCAACTCAGGCGAATAGCGAATGACAAGCGCGCGCAACCGAGCGGGAGCGCCTGGCGCGTCGTCGAGGTTCCAGCTGGCGCCGCATTGCGAGCAGAGAAATACGGTCTGCTCGGGTTCGGCCTCGAGGCCGGCGCGACAGGCGGGGCAGGTGAGCGGTATCAAAGCGGGCATGGCGCGTTACTGGTTCAGCAGTTGCTGGACCCCTTCGGTGGCCAGCTTGAACAGATCGTTGGTCGGCGCGTGCTCGACGGCAGCCCGGTACTTGCGAAGTTCGTAGACCTCGCCGTAGCGGAAGGCCCGATAACCTGCGGCCATCAGGCCGAATCCGGCCAGGGCCACCACGCCGGCAAACACGAGCAGACCCGTGCTGTCGCGTCCGCTGGAGTTGGTGAGCGCCAGCAGCAGCGAGCACGGCACCGAGACGCCCAGCACCGACCCGATGGCCATACCGCCGACGAGCACGCCGGCGCGGTACATGGTGTTGCCGGGGGCGCGGCCGTAGACGACGTCGCCGGTGTAGCCATCGATGACAAGCTGGTAGAGCCGGCCGTTGTATTCGTAGCGCAGCACCCAGAGCGGGTAATAGACCAGGCCGAAACTCGCGTTGAGCAGGCGCACGATCGACTGATCGACCTCGGTCAGATCCGCGCGGCGCGCCGCGTAGCCGGCGTACCAGGCCGCGGCAGCTTCGCGCGCCTGGGCGACGGCGCCGACCGGCTCGAAGACCATGCCGCGCGCGTGAAGCTCTTCGTCGCGATAGGGCTCGATCGGCCGGCCCTCCAACGGGATGTAGCCGATGCCGAACTCTGAGATGTCGCAGGCGGGGCCCGTCCAGGCCGCGTCCTCGGTGATCTTGATCTCGCGCGGCTTCATATGAGTGTGCTTGCCCGAGCGCACGCGCTTGCGGCCGAAGACCCAGCCGAGCACGCGGCCCCACGAGGCCCAAAACGGCACCGACACCATGAAGGCCTCGGTCACGCGCCCGCGCGACCCCGCGTCGAACGCGATCGACATGTTGCCTGAGAGAAAACGTTTGAACGTCGCTTCGACGGCGGCCCGGTCGACCTTCGCCGGCACCTGATAGCGCGGCACGCCGCGCTCGCCGTCGACCAGCGAGGCCTGGCCGCAATACGGGCACTTCACAAGCGCCTGGCCATCGGGCACGTTGAGTGCGCCGCCGCAACGCGGGCAGATCAGGCCGGTCGTCGGGCGCTCGACGGCGCGGGTCTCGGCGGGCAGGGCAGGGGCGTCGCTCATCGGTAGACTAAACCTTGGCTGCGATCCAGGCGGCCAGCACGAACAACGGAACGGCGGCCACAATGCCCAGGCCGAGGCACAGCAGCACGGCGATGAGGAAGGCATTGCCGTTCATCATCAGGCCGCCGACCGGAAAGAATGCAAGGAAGATGAACACGGCGGCCGTGATGATGCCCGCGATCTGGTACGGCGCTTCGGCTTTGGCCGGGAAGAGGTTCGCCATCGGGCGGCCCGTCGCGGCCTCGATCAACGTGGTGTAGATCTGGCCGTTGAACACGTATTTGAACGTGAACAGCGGCACGTGCACGAGCGCCGCCTCGGTGATGCGCTCGCGCGGCACACCCTGTTGTTGGGTCCACTCCAACGCGGCGTCAAGAGGCACTGTCGGCTCGATGGCGCGTCCGGCGTAATGGACCTCGTAGGGCTTGAGATCGCCGGCCGGAAGCTGCATCCGGCGCAGCTCGCTGATCGAAGTGGCGGCCGCCGGCTCGAGCATGACGCCGTAGCCGTTCGCCTCTTTGCGCTTGAAGTACCAGAGCGGGAAATACTGGAACGACGACGACTGCACGACCGCCTTGCGATCGAGGTCCTTCACAGTGTCGTTGCCGGCCATCCAACGAGCCAGAAGGCCGCGCGCGTGCGCTTCGTCGACGGTCGGCTCGAGGATGTAGTGAAAGACCACCTGGCTGCGATCGATGTAGACGGCCGCGCCGCAGCTGCGGCAGGTGACGAACAGTTGCCCGGGTGTCGGGTTGAGCTCAGAGCCGCATTGTGTGCAGGTGACGACGTCGGCCATCGTGTCGATTATACGTCCGAGGGGCGTGTGGGTTTCGAGAAGCGAAGGGCGAGGAGCGAACGCCACCGCGCGGTAGCGTTTTCGCTCCTCGCCCTTCGCCTCTCGCTCTACGACCGTCCCACCGTGTGCAGCAAGATGAAGTTCGCGGGAACGAGCTTGGTCGAGGGCAGGCCGGCGATGATGATCACCTGCTGACCCGGGCGCACCGGCGAGTTGAGCAGCATGGCGGCCTCGACGTGAGCCAACATGGCTTCGACGCTGTCGGCGTGCGGCACCAGATAGGGTGTGACGCCCCAGATCAGGTTCATGCGCAAATGGGTCACCGGGTCCGGAGTGAAGGCCAGGATCGGCACGTGCGGCCGGGTCTTCGACAAGACGCGGGCATTGCGACCGGTGAGCGTGAAGACGGCGATGGCCTGCACCTCGCGGTCGTGGGCCAGCTCGCGGGCGGCGCGGGCCAGGGCGACCGAGTCGTCCGACGTGATCTCGGTCGGCGAGTGCCAGCGCGCGTACTGGGCGCCGTTGGCCTCGGCCTCCTCGGCGATCACGGCCATCATCTTGACAGCCTCGACCGGGTACTGGCCGGTGGCCGTCTCGCCCGAGAGCATGACGGCGTCAGTGCCGTCGAAGATGGCGTTTGCCACGTCGGAGACCTCGGCGCGAGTCGGGATCGGATTGTGGATCATCGACTCGAGCATCTGCGTGGCCGTGATCACGATCTTACGATACCGGTTGGCCGTCTCGATGATGCGCTTCTGCGCGGTCGGCACCTGCTGCGGCGAGAGCTCGACGCCCAGATCGCCGCGCGCCACCATGACGCCGTCGGCCATGTCCACGATCGAGTCGAGGTTGTCGAGCGCCGCGGGCTTCTCGAGCTTGGCGATGATCGGGATCTTGGCAGCATGTGGGTCGATCTCGACCAGCGCGCGCTTGATCAACGCCACGTCCTCGGCCCGCCGCACGAAGCTGAGCGCGACGTAGTCGACGCCCTGGCCGACTCCGAAAGCCAAGTCCTCACGATCCTTCTTGGTCATCGACGGCGTGTTGACGAGGACGCCGGGCAGGTTGATGCCTTTGTGTTCCTTGAGGATGCCGCCGTGCACGACGCGCGTGTAGACGTCGTCGCCGCGGACGGCCGTGACCTTGAGCTCGAGCAGACCGTCGTCGAGCAGGATGCGGTTGCCGATTTTGACGTCGCCGGGCAGGCCGTCGTAGGTGGTCGACACGACGTGGACGTCACCGGGCACCTCGCGGGTGGTGATCGTGAACTCGGCGCCGTCGACCAGCTCGATCGGCTGGTGATCGGTCAGCCAGCCCGTGCGGATCTTCGGGCCTTGAAGGTCTTGCAGGATGGCGACGGGGCGGTTGAGCCGGTTGGAGACCCGGCGGATGCGGGCGATGTTGGCGGCGTGATCGTCGTGGGTGCCGTGCGAGAAGTTGAGGCGGGCGACGTTCATGCCGGCTTCGATCAATTCGGCGACTTTTTCGTCGGAGCTGGTAGCCGGGCCTAGGGTACAGACGATCTTGGTGTAGCGCATGCCGATCATAGCTCTTTCAGCCGCGGGCAAGCGCCCGAGACACAGGGATTCGGCGGCTCAACGACCGCCGTGACTTGCTGCATAAGCTCGAACGATTATACCCACTCCGCTTCAGCGATCGTTGATCTCAGCCGGCGATTCCGCGACGATCGAGGCGGATGAATCGTTCGCGCCATTCACCGGGGCCGGGCGAGCCTCGGCTGGGTCCGTTGGCACGTCGATCGGCGTGGCGAGGTGGGTCTGGTCCGCTTGGGCCGCCGTGTGGGCGCGTGCGCCTGCCCGTTCGGCGCCACCGGTGAGGGTGTGATACAGGGTCGTGAAAATCTGGACCCAGGGTCGCGGTTGGGGCAGGGCCCCAAGCTTGCCCTCGCGCACGATCAGGCCGATCGAGATTGCCAGCGCCAGAGCGCCGGCCCATTGGCCGGGCGACAACGTCTCCCCCAGGAACAACGCGGCGGCCAGGATCGTGACCAGAGCTTCGCCAAGGTTGACCAGGATCGTTTGGGTGCCGCCCAGCTGCTTCACGCCCATGAACAAGGTCAGGCGCTGCACGATGGTGAAGAGCGTCAGCCACACGATCGGCATCCAGCCGTCGAAGGTGATCGGGATCGCCGGGAAACCGACGAGGCCGTAGCCGATCACGACCGCCACGGACATGCCGGTCAGCGTATAGAGGGTGACCGTCGGCGCGGGCACGTCGTAGAGGGTGCGCTGATTGATGAAGACATGCAGGGCGTAGAGGCCGCCGGCGGTCACCAGCATGCCGGCCGAGACCCAATCGAGGTCCTCAGAGCCCGACCATTTCAGCAGGCCGACCGCGACGATGCCGAGGCCGATGCGCGCCCACGTCAACGTCGAGAAGCGGTGGCCGTCAAGCCAGGAGAGACCGGTCAGAAAGATGACATGCAGGGTGAACAGCAGTTGGGCCAGCGACGCGTCGACGCGTGAGAGGCCGACGTAGAAGAGCAGGGAGCCGACACCGTTGACGGCGCCGGCGATCAGACAGGAGACAAGGGCGAACGGGTAGATCGTCAGATAGTGCCTGTCGCGGCTCAGGTAGAGGATCCAGAGCAGGCCGGCCGCGAAGACGGTGCGCAGCATGGCGACCGTGATCGGCGCGCTCCCGGCCGCGTAGGCCTGTTTGGCGAAGATCGGCAGCAGACCGGCCGCGAGGGCCGCCAAAACGGCGGCGCCCACGCCGGTGCTGAGCGATCGTGAGCCAAGGAGCCGTTTCATCCAAGCACCCGTTCCACCTCGATCAGCAGATCGTCGTCAAGGAACGAGCCCTTCTGCCAGATCGCGCCGACCTGAGCTGTCAGACGTTGTTGTTCGTCGGCGCTGAGCGATCGAGCCGTCACCACGATCACGGGGATGCCGCGCAAGGTCTCGTCGGAGCGCAACGCATCCACCACGCCGAAGCCGTCGAGACCGGGCATCATCAGGTCGAGGATGACCAGATCGGGCCTGCGTTCGCGGATGAGCTGGAGGCCGGCGAGCCCGTCGGAGGCCTCGTGGATCGTGTAGTTGCTGTGGGCCTGGAGCAGCCGGCGCATCAGGCGGGCGCTGTCCGGGTTGTCCTCGAGGATCGCGATCGAGCGCACTCGCGCGTCGATGCGGCTGAGCGCCTCGGGCATGCCCTCGACTTCGGCCAGAGGCCTGAGCGACCCGGTTTGAGCCGGCGTGTCGATCGACTCCCAATCGCGCCACCACGATTGCCCAAGCACCTCGGGCTCGACCGGGAAGGTGTGGCCCGTGCAGTTGATGACGACCGTCTCATCGGGCTTGATCACGCCGCTGCGGATGAGCCGGATGACTCCGGCAAAGGCCACGGCGGCGCCCGGTTCCATCGACAGGCCCTCGAGCTTGGCCAGCTGGTGCATGGCGCGGAAGCCGTCCTCGTCGCTGACCGAGATCATGCCACCGCCGTGGGTGTCGATGTAGTTCTTGATGCGTTCGTAGGCCCGACCGGGGTCGCCGGTGGCCAGCGTGCTGACCCGCGTGCGCGGATCCTTGATCGGCTCGGCCGTGTCCAAGCCGCGCGCGTAACTCGAAACCATCGGCGCGCAGCCGTCGACCTGGACTGCGGCGAGCTTCGGGATCCGGTCGATCAGGCCGAGGCCGTGAAGTTCCCGGAAGCCCTTGCCGACGCCGATCGGCCCGAGGCCGCCGCTGACTGATTGCACGTACCAATCGGGCGCGACGTATCGCGGCGCGCCGGTGCGCGGGGCGCGGCTCGCCAGTTGTTCGGCGATCTCAAAAGCGATCGTCTTCATGCTTTCGAGCGACGGGATGCTGCGCAGGCCGCGATCGTAGAACAGGCCGCGTTCCTCGGCGTAGCGCAGGGCGAGCTTCTTCGAAGCGTCGTAGGTGGTGGTGGCCTTGATGATGTGAGCGCCGTACAGCGCGCACTCGCGCATCTTCTCGGCCGGCACCGTCGGCGTCAGGAAGGCGGTCAGGCGGATGCCGGCCCTGGCGCAATACGCGGCGTAGGCGATGGCGACGTTGCCGGTCGACGAGACGACGGCTTCGGTCAGCCCGGCTTCTTTCATGGCCGAGACGGCCAGCGCGGCCTGGCGGTCTTTGAACGACGAGGTTGGGCTCTGCCGCTCATCTTTCGCGAAGAGCAGCGGGTGGCCGAGCAGCTGGCCGAGGTGGTCGAGCGGGATGAGCGGCGTGTCGCCCTCGCCGAGCGTCACCATGCGTTCGGGTTCACGCAGCGGCAGGAGCGCGCCGAAGCGCCGCAGCCCAAGGTCGCGGTTGCGCCACTCGGCGATCAATGCGTCGCGCACGTCGAGCGGGTACTCGGCCTCCGAGAACTCGCTGCCGCACTTCGGGCAGACGACGTCGCGCAGCGCGAACGGCCGGCGATGACCGCAGTCCTGACACAGTGCATAGATGAACTCAGGCATGGCTACCTCATCCAATACCGACCGCGGACGGCTGACCGCGGACCGCAGACGTTGCGCCGACAGCACAGACGAATGACGAAGGTTGACAAGGAGGATAAAGAACTTACCCTCCCTCGCCCCTCGCCCCTCGCCCCTCGCCCCTCGCCCCTCGCCCCTCGCCCCTCGCCCCTCAGCCCCTCGCCCCTCGCCCCTCGCCCCTCGCCCCTCGCCCCTCAGTCGCCGATCGCCTCTTCGCGCTCCGGCTCCAGCGTCGGGGCCGTGGGCGGAAGATACTCAGGCAACGAGAAGTAGAACGTACTGCCCTGGCCGGGGATGCCGGCGCTGTTGACCCAGATCTTGCCGCCGTGAAGTTCGACGAGCTGGCGGCTGATATACAGGCCCAGGCCGCTGCCTTCGTGGCGGCGGGTAGGCGAGTCGTCCACTTGAGAGAAGCGTTCGAAGAGCTTGCGCCGGTCGCCCTCGGCGATGCCGACGCCAGTGTCGGCGACCGCGATCTCGAGCCAGCGGCGGCCGTCGCGCGGCGCGGTGACTGCCGCGGTCACCGTGATCGAGCCCTGCTCCGTGAACTTAGCGGCGTTGCCGAGCAGGTTGAGCATGATCTGGCGCAGCCGGGTCGGGTCGGCATAGACCATGGGCAACGACTCGGGCAGATCGACGGTCAGCTTGATCGGCCGGCTCTTGATCAGGCCGCTGGCCGCGGCGGCCGAGGCCTCGATGACGGGTCGCACGTCAGTCACCTCGAGCGCCAGGTCCATCTTGCCGGCCTCGAAGCGCGACAGGTCGAGCACGTTGTTGATCAGGCCGAGCAAATGCTGGCCCGAGCTGTGGATGATCGACAGGTCCTTGCTCTGCTCGTCAGAGACGGCGCCCGACATGCCTTTCAGCATCAGGCGCGAGAAGCCGATGATCGAGTTGAGCGGCGTGCGCAGCTCGTGGCTCATGTTCGCCAGGAACTGGCTCTTGAGGCGGTCGACCTCGCGCAATTGTTCGATCGTGCGCTGCTCGCGCGCGTATTGGCGCGCGTTGGCCAGCGACGCCGCGATCTGATCGGCCAGCGGCTGGAGCACGTTGACGTCGTTGAGCGTGAAGGGCGTTGAGCCAAGCGCCGCGAGGACGCCGCCGACCGTGCCCGCCGCGCTCAGCGGCAAAGCCAGCACAAGCCCGCCGTATTGCGGTTGGCGGGTGCTCAAGGCTCGAGCCAACAGGTCAGGGCCATTCGATTGGACGACGCGCGGGAGCGCGCCTGGGTCGCCCTGCGCCTGCGCGAGGCTGGCCTTGCCTTCGGAGTCCGTCAGATAGATGCCCACCCCGGCGAAGCCAAACCGTTCCTGGATCTGTTGCGCGGCGATCCGAAGCAGGTCTTCCTCGACGAGCAGGGCGCTGACCGACTGGCCGATCGCTGCGGCGTCCTCGACCTGATGGGCGCGTCGCTCGAGGTCGCCCACGAGCTGGGCGTTGCGGATGGCGATGGCGATCTGGCTCGCCATCGATTGGAGCACCTGGATGTCGGCTTCGCCGAACGCGTTGGGCTTGATCGACTGCACACTGACGGCGCCCAGGGCCTTGTCGCCGACCACGAGCGGCAGCGCCAGCTCAGACTCGGTGCCCGGGAGCAACGGGTTGTCGTAGCGCTCGGCCGCGACGCGCGCTTGGTTGGCTACCTTGAATTCGCGTTTGTCGATGGCCTGCCCGATCATCGACTGGCCGCCGACCTCGAGCCTGTGGTTCATCTCCATCAGCTTGCGGCCCGACTCGCCGGTGGCGTGTCGCAGCACCGCCCAGTGGCCCGTGTCGTCGACGAGGAACAGAGCGACGTAGTAGAGGTTGAACTGTTCCTGGATCAGTTCGGTCGAGCGCACCGCGAGCTGGTCGACCTGGATGATCGACGTCGCGGCGCGGCTGATCTGGCTGGCCGTCTGCAGTTGTTGAGCGCGTCGTTCGAGCTCGTGAGCACTCAACAGGTTTTGGATCAGCACTGCCACCTGACGCGCCAGCAGCATGAGCCGATTGAGCTCGTCTGGCGCGAACACGCGCGGCTCAGGGTAGAGCGCCGTGATAAAGCCGATGGCTTCGTTCTGGCTGACGAGCGGCACGTACAGGGCGCTGCGCGCGTTGTAGCGGATCGTGAAGAGGGCGCGTGCGCTCGCATCGAGCCCGACGTGCTCGGTGATGTCCTCGAGCGCCACGATCTGGTCGGGCCGCAGCAACCGCCGCAACCAGGGCGCGATGTGGCTGCGCACGTCTCCGCTGCTGGCCTGCCCGCTCTCCGGGTAGATCGCGATGCGGTCGCTGTACTCCGGCGCTTCGCCGCGCGTCGACCACGGGTGCTCGAAGACGTTGAGCATCAGCTGAGTGGTGCCGTCGAGCAGCGTGTATTCCCGCAGCGTGGCCAGCAATTGTTGGGCCGATGTCGAGACGTTCAGGGCCGAACTCGCCTGATAGAGCTGCGAGGCCTCGATGCGGTCTTGCTCGGTCTGCGCGAACAACTGAGCGCTGTGGCGCGTGACCGCGACGGTGCCGGCGATGATCTCGAGCAACCGCTGTTGGCCGTCGGTGAAGGCGCGCTCACGGTTGGCGTTCTCGACTGCGATGACGCCCTTGACTTCGTCGCTCAGGACCATGGGAACGCCCATGAACGATCGCCACGACGCGCCGAGCGGTTGCTCAGCCTGCAGGCCGAGTGGCATCGGCTCGTCGGCGTCCATCATCAGGGGCTCGCGGTAGCGCAGGATGTGCGCCAGAGGCCCTGAGGCCACGCGCTGGTCGGGCAGGGCGACCGGCATGCCGTTGACCCGGTACAGCGGAAACGAGATCTGGTCGCTGCCTCGCTCCGCAAGCGCGACAAGCACGGCGTCAGCCGGGAAGATGGCTTCCAGTTGCTTGCCGACTTCCTCAAGGGCCTGGTCGAAGCTTTCGCTCCGCAGGGCCTGGCCAATGCGGTTGAGGGCCAACTGCTGGCGGAACTGATCTTGCTGTTCGTCGAACAGGCTGATGTTCTGCAGGGCCGACGCCGCCGCCGCCGCATATAGACGCACGATCTGCTCATCGTCGGCGTTGAACCGCCGCCGTGGAGCGGACTGCGTCAGCGCCAGCACACCCAGATCGGCGTCGTGCCAGACGAGCGGAACGGCCAGCGTCGCGGGGTGGGGCTTGCCATCCGGCGCCTTCAGATCCTCATCCAGTCGGATGGGCTTGCGGGCCTTATACGCGCGCCAGACCGGGCCGACGCCGGCGCTGATGACCTCGGCATGCAACATCACAGGGAGGTCCTGGCTATAGGCGAGGACCAGGCCGTCATCGGCGGTCATGTACACGCCCACGCCGTCGGCGTTCGTCAGCGCCATGGCTTCGCGCGCGATGGCCTCGATCAGGCGGGCGCGATCATCCTGCGGGCCTGTCAGACGCAGGATCGCTGTGGAAAGCGACTCCATGCGCTTGGCGTTGTCGCGCGCCTGGCGGAAGAGCTGAGCGTTCTCGAGAGCGAGGCCCATGCGTTCGGCTACGGCGGCAGTGAGCTCGCGCTCGGCTTCGGTCAACGGTCCGCCGGCGCCGTGAACTTCGATCATGCCCAGGGTCTGTGTGCCGATGTGGAGCGGCACCTTCAACGCGTGGTTGGGGGTGTTGTTCTCGACGCGCGAGCCGGCTTCATCCACCTGGACGCCGTCGTAGCGGAAGGCAAGCGGACCGTTCTCGGCTTCGCTGACCTGCCGTTCGAGGCGGGCCTCGTGAAGATGGCGCAGTTCGGCGAGTTGCCGCTCGGTGGCCTGGAACAGGCGCGCGTTGTCGATCGCGACGGCCAGTTGGTCGGCCAACGCCTGAAGCATGCGCACTTCGTCGTCGAGGAAGGCGTCGTCATCGACGCTCTGCACGTCGAGCGCGCCGATGACGACGTTGCGGCTGCGCAGGGGCAGCACGCCTTCTGAGCGCGTGTCGGGCAGGTCCGGGTTCTTGTAGTGGATGATGTCGTCGACGACGCGGTTGACGATACGCGACTGGCCGGTCTGCGTCACGAGGCCGACGAGCCCCTGCTGGCCGACGCGCAGGCGATGGCTGCGGGCCAACATGCGCTTGCCGGCCTCGCTGTTTGACGCGCGCAGCACCGCCCATTCCTTCGACTCGTCGATCAGGAAGATGCCGACGTGATAGTACGAAAAGCGCTCGCTGACCAGATGCGCCGCTGTGTCGAGCAGGGTGGGCAGGTCGTGCAGCGTCGTCGCGATACGGGCGACTTCGGCGCTGACCTCGAGCTGCGAAGCGCGGCGGCTGAGGGCCGAGCGCTGGGCGTTCAGGCGGTCGTTGGCGGCGGCGAGCTCGTCACGGGTATGCTCGAGGGTCGAGGTCTGCGCTTCCAGACGCGACTGGGCCGTCTCGAGATCGTCCTTGCGACCCGCCAGGGCAACCACGAACGACTGCGTCTCGATCAGCAGACGGTGAACCGGCAGCAGCGTGATCACGACGGCGGCCAACGTCAGTGCCGCTGATGCCCAGTACGCCAGGTCATCGTTGCGCACGATCGTCGTGGGTAATAGCAGATGCTCGACGCTCAGCCAGGCGAAGACCACCCAGGTGGACATCGCGATGCCCGCCGTGACGACACCGCCGCGCCGGCCGAAGAGCATGGTGGCCTGCAGCACAAAGGCCAACAGAAAGAGCCGGCCGGCGCCCATCAACCCGTTGTTGAGCAGGCTGGCCACGCTCAGGACCCAGGCCAGGATGAGCGTGATCACAGCCCGCCGGTTGAAGGGCAGGGTCTTCCAGCGTGATAGACCGAAGGCCAGCACGCAGAGGATGAAGGCCGCGGTGGCTGTCACGATCCGTCCACTTGGGCCGGTGGCCAGCCAGGCGCTCAGGATGCCGCCGATGGTGCCGGCGACCGCCCAGTTGCGCAGCATCTGCGACAGCATTTCGTTCCGTGCGATCTTGATCGCATGGTCGGCGGTGCTGGCCGTGCCCTGGACGAGCTGCGGCGCCAGCGGCGCTTCTTCGCGCAGCGGCGCGCCTTGCGGGAGGGGGTGCTCACTCACCGGTGACGCCTCCCGTGTTGGGCTCTGTCGGAGGGATGTGCGGAGCGTGCAGGCGCACCGTCACCTCGGCGCCGCCCAGGGCGCGACCCAGGTATCGGATGCCGTTTTGAAGGATCGACTCGGGGCTGAGCGACGCCCGCATCTGGTCGGTGATTTCGATGATCAATTGCTCGCGGCGGCTGCGGGCCTGGCTCTCGAGCAGCAGCGCCGAACTCTCGAGCGCCGTCGCCAGCTGGGCCGCAGCGGTGTCGAGCGCGGCGGCTTCTTGCGGCGAAAGCGGCGGCGCGTCGTCGGGGAGCTCGAGCTCGATCGTGCCGACGACCTCGTCGCGCATGCGGACCGGCACCTGGATGCGGATGCCCGCGCCGTGCGTGCCCGGTCGCAGATCGATGACCTGCTCGGTCGGTTGCCCTTCGGCCCAGGTGTTCCAACCCTGGTTGAGCGTCCGCTGATAGAGCCCGCGCACTTCGGCCAGGGCCTGCTGTGTACGCTGGAAACTCTCGGCGTTCTCGATCGTCACGCTGATCTGATCGGCGAGCGTTTGCAGGGCCTGCTGGTCGGTCGGCCGGAAGGCGTCATCCTCGCGGCTGTAGACCTTGAGCACGCCGAGCAGGCGATCGCCGACGGCCAGCGGCAGCGCCAGGATCGACTTGACCTCGGGCAGGTTTGGATCGGGCGTGAAATAGGCGTCGGCCGAATCGGCGTAGGCGATGCGCGCCTGCCGCCGTTGGCCGACCCAGCCGACCAGCGATCGCGAGCCGATGATGTAGGTCTGACCATGCTCGAGCCGCGCCTCGGCGCCCACGCCGGCCGCGTCGCGCAGCGTCAGGCCCGCGCCCTGCGCGTCAACCATGTAGACGGCGACGTGGTAGAAGCCGAACCTGTCGTGGATCAGTTCGACGGCCTGGCGCAGCAACTCGGGCACGTCACGGATGATGGCGGTGAGGCGGCTGATCTCGGCCGTCGCCTGAAGTTGGGCCGTACGACGCTGAACGCGTTGATCGAGTTCGTGCAGCGTCACCTGCAACCGGTCGGTCATGGCGTTGAACGCAGCGGCTAACTGCCCACGTTCGTCGGGGGCGCTCGCCTCGGCGCGCGCGTTCAGATCGCCTTCGCTCACGCGCCGGGCGACGCGGGCCAACGCGGTCAGCGGCCGGGTGAGCGAGCGAGCCGCGATCCAGGTGGTCACCGCCACGAACCCGATCAGGGCCAGTGTGATGGCGATCAACGCCCGGAACTGGTTGCGCGGGGTCTGCAGCGCGATGACCTCAGGCTGGATGTAGGCCAGGGTCCATGACGGCAGGCTGTGCAGCGGGGTCAGCGCCGCCAGATAGCGGCCGGCGCCGAGGCCCGTGTCGATCGAGCCCGTGTAATACGAAGGCTGATTCGGGATCTGGCGCGCGCGCAACAGGCTGAGGTTCAGTTCCTCGTAGTCGTCAGTCGTCGGCAGCGGCGCTGATGCGATGCGGCCCTCGGATTGCAAAGCCAGCAGGGTGCCCGCCTCCGGCCGCACCACAAAGCGCGGCCCGTCGTCGGGCAGCGCCAGGCCCGAGGCGATCTGCTGGGTGTTTTCGTCGTAGAGCATGGCCCACGACTGCGACCCCGCGCCGAGCAACTCGTGATTGCGCTGCAGCAGGCGATCGAGCCAGGAGGCGTCGACAAGGGCCACGAGCGCGCCGACCGGCTGCCCGTCTGGGCCGGGCACTGGAGCGAAGAAGTACAGCCAGCGCGCGTCGGCGCTCTCGTAGAAAACGCCCTGGGCGAACGACTGATTGCGTTGGATGACGACCCGGGCCATATCGGCCGCCAGGAAGCGCCCGCTCTCGCGGGTCGAGATCAGCTCGCGGGCCTGGGAGTCGAGCACGACGAACTCGCGCACGAACGGTCGCGCCTCCGAGGTTTCGACGCCGGCCAGCGGCGCGCGCTGCCAGGTCTGCAGCATCGAAAGGATCTGATCCTTGCCGCCGACACGCAGTTCATCGGGCAGTTGGATGAAGTCGTGCAGCGCCGACGAGCGCGCTTCAGCACCGACCGCCGAGAGGTTCGAATCCACGAAGTTGTCGACTGCCGAGGCCGCCTGCAACGCGGAAGTGTACAGGTTCAGGCTGACCGAATCGCGCAGGGCCTGGTCGGTTTGCAGGTTGTAGATGGCCGTGGCGACGAACACCGGGATGACGGTGAAGGTGGCTGTGATCGCCAGGATCTTCATCGTCAGTGAAGCGTCAGGCATCCGGCGCACCAGCAGGATGACGCCGATGATGGTCAGGATCGTCAGCACGGCGGGCAACAGCGCCTGCGTCAACGACGTGTCCGGCGCCAGCCGTTGCCACGTGGTCGCGAGGTCGAGCACCGCGTCGATCGTCAGGAGCGCCAGGCCCGTCGCGACCCCCATCACCATCAAGATCGCGGGTTGGCGGCCCTGACGCAGCGTCAGGAGCGCAAAGAGCGCGACGGTGATCAACTCGCCGATCGCCAGGATCGGGGCCACGTCGCTCACCAACGCCGCGATGATGATGAACAGGATGCTCTGCGAAATCATCAGCATCCAGGTCGCCGCATCGGCGTTCTTCCGATAAGCCAGGAAGACCGCCGCCGCTGCGATCACGACCAGGAAGCTGAGAGCGAGGACGATGATGCTCAGATTCGGGCTGCTGTGTTGCAGCCACAGCGAGCCCGCATACATCGTGAAGACGATGATGATCGCCAACAGAGCGAGCGAAAGAAAGAGGGCGCTGCGCTGCCGATTGAGGGTCATGCGGCCTCCATCGGCGAACCCGGATCCACTGGCGACGGTCGATCGGTCTCGTGCGAGGCGGGCGGGGTGGCGTCACCCTGGCCGCGCGCTGCGGTTCCATTCGTCAGGTCGCGAAAATCGTCCTGCGTCGGCGTGGCCGCCTCGACGCGCCCGCCGTTCGAGCGCGACGCCGCACGCTCGCCGTTGACCGCCGGCTTCGACGCGTCAACGCCCAAGCGGATCGTGGCGCGGCGTGCATCGAGCGCCAGGCCAAGCACGCGCGCGCCGATCGAGAGGATGCGCTCGGGGTCCGTCGTCTGACTGACCTGTTCGGCCAGGGCCACGACCACGTCTTCCACCATGCGCGTGCGTTGAGTGCGCTCGTATTGCCGGCTGTTGGCGATCGAAACGGTCAGGTGCGCGGCGATCATCTGATACACCGGCAGATCCGCAGTCGTGAAGGCCGCCACCCGGCGGGCCAGCAGCAAGATCACGCCGACCGCGTCGTCGCCCTGCATGAGAGGGAGGGCCAGAGCCGATCTGACGTCGGGTGCCTCGGGCATCGACGCAAACAGGTGATCTTCTCGAACGTCAGGCATGAGCCTGGGCGCATGCTCGACCGCCACCCAGCCGACGATCGTGTTGGGTTCGAGGGCATAGGCCAGAGCGCGTGACCGCAGAGGCGAGGCGAGGGCCTCGGTGCCCGCACGCAGACGGAGCTGCCCGTCGCGTTCGTCTCGCAGGAAGACCAGGACAGCGTCGACGTCAAGTTGCTCCTGAATGGCATTCGAGGTGCGCGCCAAGAGGACGTCGAGACGTTGAGGCCCTGAGGCGGCCTCCATCACGGCTTCGGCGGCCGTCAGCATCTGCGAGCGCGCCGTCGCCTGGCTCTCCAACTGCCCGAACTGCCTGCGTAGATCGCCCGCCATGCGGTTGAACGCGCTGGACACCAGGCCGATCTCATCGCGTGTGATCGCCGGAACGGTCGCTGACCATTGCCCGGATGCCAGGCGGAGCGCCGCTTCCGAGATCATGTGCAAAGGCGCCAATCGCCGCCGGATGATCCACAGCCCGATGAAGCCGATCACGGCCAGCGCCGGGAGGAGCGCCAGGGTCGCCCAGGCCGCCGCGCCAGACAGCGGCGCCACGACATCGAAGTACTGTTGCTCCACGATCAAGGCCAGGCCGAGGTCGTCTCCCAGCCAGCGGTAGGCGCCGATCGACGTCTGGCCCGTCGGACCGCCTTCGAAGCGGCCCGACCCGTCACCTTGTGACGCAATCGCGCGCACGAGCTCACCCACCATCGGTGCCGGGGCCGACCCGTTTGTGCCGATCAATGGATCGCCTTCGGCGGTCAACACATAGGCGCGCATCCCGCCGCCGTTGCCTGACGGACCCGCCACAAGATCGCTCAAGGTGCTCACCGACGACTCGCCGATGAGAACCCAACCCGACCCGCCGCTCTCGTCGTCGGCAGCCGCCAGGCTCAACTGGATCGGCGCGGCGAAGAGGATCGTCAACCGGTCGCTGGCGAGCCCGGGTTCATAGCGCGCCGGAGAGACGCCCACAGAACGGATGCTCTTCCAGCCCGGGAACGTCTGGCCGATGCGCGAGGCGCGCACCTGAGAGGCCGACCAGATTGTGCCATCCGTTTCATTGACGACGAGCAACGACGTCAGCGCGGGGTCGTCGGCCACGCGCTCTTGAAGCCATGTCGATGCCGCCGCCGGGTTCTCAGCGCCAGGCTTGAGCGCGCCGACGAGAGCGGTGTCGTCAGCCAGCACGACAAGCGAATGTGAGCGCTGCTCGATCCAGTTGGCGACGTCGATGCGTTTGAGATCCGCCAGGAACTCGACCTGGCGCAGGCTGGACTGCTCGAGGGTTAACGAGGCTCGCTGATAAAGCACAAACCCGCTCACCAGAGCGGGCACCAGTGCCAGGGCCAGAAAGACCAGTGAAAGCGTGCGGCCAAGCCCGCCCGTCGCAGGGCGAGCCGGGGTGGGGGCGTCCGACACTCTGCCTCCCAGATGGGCGCTATTGTTCCCAGACCTGCTCGCCGCGCAGCAAGCGCCGGATTTGTTCCGGGAAACGGTCCGGGTCGAGGGGCTTGCCGAGGAATCCATCGAAGCCGGCCTCGCGGGCGCGGTTCAACTGTTCCTGGCTGGCCTCGGCCGTCACGGCGACGACGATGGTGTCCTTGATCTTGGGGGTGGCGCGGACTTTCTTGAGGGCGCCGTACCCGTCTTCATAGGGCAGGCGCAGATCCATCAGAATGAGGTCAATCTTCGGAAGTGTGTCGGCGAACTCGACGACCTGCCAGCCCGACGTTTTCCACTCGCAACGCGGCACCCCCATGTACGCCAACATGCGCGCCATGAGCACGAAATTGGAGACATTGTCTTCCACGATCAGGATCGTGGCTTCCTTGGGGTCAACCGCAATTCGATTCATGCCCGTCAGCCTCCATGCTCAGGCGCTTGGGGTCCGCGCGAGATAATCGGCGATCTGGTTCGGCAAAGCATCGACGTCGATCGGCTTCTGAATGTAACCGCTGCAACCCGCAGCCAGACTACGCTCACGATCGCCCTTCATGACGTTTGCCGTCAGTGCCACGATCGGGATCACGTTCAGGCCCGGAGTGGCGCGGAAAAGCTCGGTCATGGCGTAGCCGTCGACTTCCGGCAAATTGATATCCATCAACACCAGGTCGGGTCGACGCTGCCGCGCGGCAACGAGACCGCTGGGACCGTCATTCGCGAGCGTGACGGTGTATCCCTCGGCCTGCAGCACCCGACTGACCAAAATCCGGTTGTCTGGATTGTCCTCGATATAGAGGATGTGCGCCTTCGGCATAACCTGGCCTCTCGCTCTCCTCATTGTAGCCTAGGCCGGTCGATTTCCTTGCCGCCCGACCGCATAAAAAGGTCATAAAAAGGTAACCCGGGCGGCAGTCGTTCGGTTGTGGCGTTTGTCACAATGGCAGGAGGAATAAGAGAAGGGATGTAAGGTGGGGGCGTTTCGCCTGAACCAACCTGCATCCCTTCTGTTGTGAGCGGGTGATGGGATTCGAACCCACGATATCTTACTTGGGAAGCAAGCGTTCTACCACTGAACTACACCCGCTAGTGGGGGTGATTATAACGACTGTCAGGGCAAGTGGGAAGAGCGAGGTGCGAGGCGCGCTGTGGCGTTCCCTCCTCTCTAATGCTCTCCGTTTGCTACACTACCGATATGGCTCAACTCACCGGCTCACAACGCGGCGCCTATGTGCAGGCGATGTTCACGCGGATCGCGCATCGCTACGACCTGGTCAATCGGTTGATGACGTTCGGGCAAGACCAGGCAGCCCGACGCCGGGTGATCGCCCTGGCCGCGCTCAGGCCCGGCGAACGCCTGCTCGACCTCGGCACCGGCACGGGCGACCTGGCCTTCGCCGCCCTGCAATCGCTGCCCGCCGTGGGCCAGGTGGTCGGCGGCGACTTCACGCTCGAAATGATGCGGGTCGGGCAGAAGCGGCCCCAGGGCTCTCAGGTACGCTGGTCCGCGACGGATGCCTTGAACCTGCCCTTCTCGGACGGCGCCTTCGATGCGATCACGTCAGGCTATCTGATGCGCAACGTCGGCGATCTGGACCGCGCCTGGGCTGAACAATGGCGCGTGCTGAAGCCCGGCGGGCGAGTCGTGTGCCTGGATACCACGCCCCCGCGGCGGAGCCTGCTCACGCCCTTCATCAACCTGCATTTGCGGTTTGTCATTCCAACCGTTGGAAGGCTCGTCACCGGGGCCAGCGAGGCCTATCGATACCTGCCCGATACGACGGCTGGCTTCTTGTCCGCCGAAAACCTGGCCGTCCGAATGCGCCAGGCCGGATTTGATGACGTTCGCTACGAGTTTCATCTGTTTGGCACGCACGCGATCCATTCAGGTCGCAAACCGTTCTGATACCCAACGAACTCTGCTCGTACCTAACTAACGCCTCCGGGGGTTTGCTCCTACTCTGAATGCATCAATTGATGCGGACGAGGAGTCATTTATGTTGACGTTTGGAGCCAACAAACGAGGTCAGGGTCTGGTGGAGTATGCGCTCATTCTCGTGCTGGTGGCGATCGTCGTGATCGTCGCGCTCAGCCTGCTAGGTCCGGCTGTCGGCAATGTCTTCAGCCAGATCTATCGCCGGATCTGATCCGGTCGATCCCCAAAACGTGACAGGCGAGCAAATGGCTCGCCTGTTTCGTTTAAGGCTGCCCACTGATCTCCCACAAGATGATCTCGGGCGGGCACAGGAAGCGCATACGGGGCGCGCCCTTTCCTTCGAGCCCGATCCCGCGGGTCACATAGAGCGTCAGATCGCCGAGTTGTTTGCGACCGCTCTCGAGCGCGCGCCCGTAGAGCGAGCCGGTCATCAGCGGGCCGATGCCGGGCAGTCGGATCTGACCGGCATGGGTGTGACCTGAGAGCTGCAGGTCGATGCCCATCTCGGCCGCCTCGGGCGCCAGGTCCGGCGAGTGGTACAGCAGGATCGTGAACCGATCGTTGACCGACTCGTCGAGCAGGGCCCTGAGCTGCGGCGCGTCCTCGAAGGGTTTGTGGCTGCAGGCCAGGCCGACGACATCGAAGCGGTGGCCATGGCGGGCGAGCGTGACGCGTTCACCGCGCAGCCAGTGAAGGGGCAGGCCTTCCAGAAGCGCGGGTACCATATCTTCTTTGTCGACGGCCGGGCTGCCCGTCACGGCCAGCACACCCAGCGGGATCGGCAGCCTGCCGAGCTCGGTCAGGATCGCGCGGCAGGCGGCCTGCGCAGTCGGGTCGTAAATGTAGGAAAGGTTGAGGAAGTCGCCGCTGAACAGCACCACGTCGGGCTCGAGTTGGCGTGTCAGTTCGATCACGGCGCGCTCGCGCTTCGTGATCCGCTCGACGTGCAGGTCGCCGAGATGCAGCACACGCAGCGGCGGCCGGTTCGGGTCGAGCTTGCGACTGCGCAGGACCTGGCGGGTGACGGTCAGGCGATGCGGCTCGAGCCAGAAGCCGTAGGCCACCAGCGCGGTGCCGATCAGCTGAGTCACGAGCGCCAGAGTCCCCGGCAGAAACGCAAACGGCAGACGCAGCACGCCGAGGATCAGGACGTTGGCTTTGGCCGGCCCATAGGAGATGCCACGACGAGGCAGGGACGTCAGCAGCGCCCAATCGCCGAGCATGAACACCCACAACATGCCGGCGGCGTTCCAGTCGAACCAGGCGGCGGGCAACGCCAGCAGCAGCAACAGCCCGGCGAAGATGGCGGCCGGGATCTTCTCGGCATCGTCCATGAGGTGCAACAGACGGTCGAGATCGTTGCCGTGCGTGCCCGGAAAGTGGGTGATATGTCGGAAGTCGCGTTTCGGCACCATGGCGCCAATCGTAGCATGCGCAGTGCGACACACGGTGAATGGCCTGGGTGTTCTTGGTTGGGCGCCATGGTGAGCCCACAAATCGCGCGGATACGCACCGTCGCGGATAGCGTACTGGGAGCTGAACCGTGTACTTTGCCACTGAGTGTATGTATCTTCCAACTGTATGAGCTTTGCAGAAGTTGACACTCCATTTTGGCAGACCTATACTTGCCGCAATCAAATAGTCGACATCACAGGTGTCTTCAATCCCGGAAGGTTGAAGACGGAAACGGCGAAGCCGGTGCAAGTCCGGCGCTGACGCGCAACTGTAAGTTGGCCGCATGCCCAGGAGCCAACAAGCCAGGTCGCCCGCCTGTGATGTGTATGCCACGGGCCTCGCTGAAGGGTGTGGATGCCGCCGTCGTCGTGACGTGCGCACCGGAACCGCCTCTTGCTGCCCGCAAGAGGTTTTTTGTTTGTTCTGCCTGCCGGGGTCCCTGGCGAGTGTCCAGGGGAGAAGTTGTCGATGAACACGCGAACCGTTTCTGTTTTGCTGTCGTGTGCGCTGGCGGTTGCCGGTTGCGCGCCTGCAGCCACGCCGATCTCGGCGCCGACGCAAGCCCTCGAACCCACGCTGGCGCAGCCGACTGAGACCACTCAGGCCACCGTCGCGCCGACCGAGGTTCCCACCGACGCCCCGGTCGTCCAGGCACCGACGTCGAATCTGCGCGACGGCTGTGTCGACCAATATGCCGAAGGCGTGGACTATTTCCCCGAGAAGGCCACCGTCGGCTACGCGACGGGATTGACCATCACCTACCACGGCAACTACAAGGTCCTCTCGGTGAAGACGCCATTCCCCGGCGGCGAACCGATCGAATATGCCCTCGTGCAATGCGGCACCCCGGCGCCTGAAGGCTTCGATGCTGCGCAGGTCGTCGAAGTGCCTGTCAGGCGCGTGGTCAGTCTGTCGACGACCAACCTGCCGTTTCTCGACCGCCTGGGCGTCATCGACCGCCTCGTCGCCATCGACGAAGCCACCTATGTCAGCAATGCCAAGGTGCTCAAGGGCGTCGAGGATGGATCGGTGACCGTGATCGGCACGGGTCCGCAGGTGAACGTCGAGCAGACTCTGGCGCTCGAGCCGGATCTCGTGCTGGCGTACGGATCGGGCAGCCCCGACTTCGACACCTATCCGAAGCTACAGGAAGCCGGGTTGAAGATCGTGTTCAACAGCGATTGGCTCGAGAACGCGCCGCTGGGCCGCGCCGAGTGGGGCAAGTTCATCGCCGCGTTCTTCAACGCCGAGGGTGACGCAGAAGACGCCTTCGATCAAACGGCGACAAAGTACGAGACGCTTCAGGCTCAGGTGCGAAACGTCGACGCGAAGCCCACGGTGCTGATCGGCACTCCCTTCCAGGGCACCTGGTACGTGCCGGGCGGCGCCAGCTTTGGGGCCGAGTACCTGTATGACGCCAACGCGACCTACCCCTGGGCCGATGACCCGAGCACCGGCAGCCTGGGCCTGTCGTTTGAAGCCGTGTTCGAGCAGGCCGGCGAGGCCGACGTCTGGCTCAACCTGGGCTATGTGGCCGATCTGAAGAGCCTGACCGATCAGGACGCGCGGTTCTCGGAATTCAAGGCTTACCAGACCGGCGCCATCTGGAACAACGACGCGCGCACGTCAGCGATGGGCGGCAATGACTACTACGAGACGGCGGCAGCCGAGCCCGACGTCGTGCTGGCCGACCTGATCTCGATCCTGCATCCTGACGTGCTGCCCGATCACACGCTGGTGTACTACCGCAAGGTGCAGTGACAAATGATGGAAGAGACCGCGAAAGACGGGGCGAGCCGCCGTCTTTCGCGGTCCCCCCAGATGAAGAGGTGTGGAGCATGGCGGATCTGACTCTCTCTCGACCCCGCTCAGGCGTAGCCCGCTGGCCGCGCCTGTTGGGTGTGTGGGGGGCGCTGCTGCTGGCCCTGGGCGCTGTCTTCATGCTCAGCCTGATGTTGGGATCTGTGCGCATCCCGTTCGACGACGTCGCCCGTGTGTTGATGGGCGGTGAGGCGCATCGCGCATCGTGGACCGACATCATCTGGCTCTTCCGCGTGCCCAAGGCCATCACGGCTGTGCTGGCCGGCGCCGCGCTCGCCGCAGCGGGCCTGCAGCTGCAGACCCTGTTCCGCAACCCCCTCGCCGATCCTTATATCCTGGGTGTCAGCTCGGGCGCGAGCCTGGGCGTGGCGGTTGTGATCCTCGGCTCTGGCGCAGGGGGTGGATTGCTGCTCAGCCAGGGCCTGGGCGTCTTCGGCGAGCTGACGCTTGCCGTCGCGGCGAGCCTTGGCGCGTTGCTGGTCCTGGGCGTTGTGCTGGTGCTGATGCGCTGGACGCGCAACATCCTGGCTCTGCTGATCCTCGGCTTGATGCTCGGCTATTTGACCAGCGCGTTGGTCAGCCTGCTGGTCTACACGGCGCGGCCCGAACGCATTCAGGCCTTCAGCCTGTGGTCCGCCGGGAGCTTCGCGGGCGTCACCTGGTCGCAGCTCGGCGCCTTCGCGCCAGTGGTGCTCGTCGCCCTGGGCGTGGCCCTGATCCTGCCGAAGACCCTGAACGCGCTGTTGCTCGGCGAAGCCTATGCACGCAGCATGGGCGTGAACGTCAAGCTCGCGCGCATTGGCGTCATCGTCAGTGCGTCGCTCCTGGCCGGCGCGACGACGGCGTTCTGCGGGCCGGTCGGCTTCATCGGCGTCGCGGTGCCGCACGTCACGCGCGCCATCCTTGGCACATCGGATCACCGTCAGATCGTGCCGGCATCGCTGGTCTTCGGCGCGCTGCTTGCGCTCATCGCCGACCTGATCGCTCAGATGCCCGGAAGTCAGGCCGTGCTGCCGCTCAACACCGTCACGGCGCTCTTCGGCGTGCCGGTGGTGGCGTGGGTGCTGCTCCGAAGCCGGAGCCCGATTGCTTGATGAGTGCGCCTATGGCGCTGACGAAAGACGAAGGACGAACGACGAAGGCTGGCCATTCAGCCTTCGTCGTTCGTCCTTCGTCTTTCGTCGACCCGCATTTTGCAGCCAACACAGGAGTCACGGATGCCTCGATTGACCAAGATCTACACGCGCAAAGGCGATGATGGGACGACGGCGCTAGGCGGCGGCCAGCGCGTTCCCAAAGACTCGCTGCGCGTCACGGCGTATGGCGTGGTGGATGAACTCAACTCGGCGCTGGGCGTGGCGCTGGCGCATGGGCTGCATGACGATCTACGGCAGATGCTGGCCGTGATCCAGAATGAACTCTTCCATCTGGGCTCAGACCTGTGCTTTGTCGAAGAGGACAAGGCGCGTTTTGCGTTGCCGCAGATCGAGGCCAAACACATCGAGCGACTCGAAGGCTGGATCGACCAGCTTAACGATGCCGTCGGTCCATTGCAGAACTTCATTCTGCCGGGTGGCACGCTCGGCGCCGCGCAACTTCATCTCGCGCGCACGATCTGCCGACGAGCCGAACGAGATGTGACGGCGCTTCAGCACAGTGAAGCCACGGGCGCCCACGTCGGAGCGTATTTGAACCGCCTGTCGGATCTGCTGTTTGTCATGGCGCGCTTCGAGAACCTTAAAGCCGGCCACTCCGAGACGTTGTGGGATAGCCGGGTGTGAGGAGGCCGCCTGATCGTCGCAAGCGCCGCGGGAGAACCGCGGCGCTTTTGTTTAAGCCCACCCGATGGGTTCTAAACCAAAAGATTAGCCAGCCCATAGCGAAACTAGGCTGACCCTGAACCGCGCGGACCTATGGTGCGGGTGCGAAACCGAGAGCAAGTGCTCCACAACCCATTCGCACAATAGGAGACGAACATGAAAGTCTGGAAACTCACTCCCCTGACGTCCTGGGCCGCGCGCGGCCTCGGCGCGGTGGCGCTGGTATCGGGCATGCTGACAGCGCAGCCGGTTCGGGCCGATGACTCGGCCGTGATCACGGCCTACGCGCCAGGCGCGCCGGAGACGGCCTGGATCGCCGTGCAGTGGCAGAACACCGACTCCACCTGGCACACCGTCGACGGCTGGCAGGGCGATCTCGACTACACCTCGTCGGGCGTCCCGTTCAAGCAATGGGCTGTCGCCAGCGCGAACTACGGCACCGGGCCGTTCCGCTTCGTGGTCTATGCCCAGGAGGATGGCGCCGTGTGGGCGACGAGCGACTCGTTCACGCTGCCGTCGTCGCTCGGTGAAAACGTCGAGGAGACGCTGACGGGCTCCACCGCTGCGGCGACTTCGACGGCCGCAGCGACGACCTCCGCCGGCAATGAGCTCGGGTCGTGGACCGAGAACCTGGTCTACGACAACGGCGGCGCTGCGACGGCCCGGATCACGATGGAGATCGCGGGCGTCTCGCCGACGGCCTATGCCGGCGTGCAGTACCTCGACGCGAACGGCGTCTGGCAGGACGTGGCTGGCTGGCAGTCAGCGGTGACGATCAACGAGTACGGCGTCGCGGTAGCCCAGTGGGGCGTCGCCGCCGCCAACCTCGGTGAAGGTTCCTTCCGCTGGGTGATCTACAGCGCGGCCGGTGGCTCCGTGATCGGCGTCAGCCCGAGCTTCGATCTGCCGACGCAGACGGGCGTCGACTACGTGGTCCATATGACGCTGTGAGCTGGCGTCTGTCAGAAAACGCGCCGCCATTCATGGAATGGCGGCGCGTTGTGCTCTTCAAGGGGGTGCTGAAAGAATCGTCGGCATCACCGGCCATAGAGCTGGCGATACATCTCGAAGAATCCGAACGTTGTGGTGACGTAGCCTTTCGCGTCCGGCAGGCGGATCACCTCGACAAATAGATCCGGATCGCCGTCGGCAAGGTCGAGCCAGCGCTGGGCATTGCCGGGGCCGGCGTAGTAGCCAGCCATCACGACGGCGGTGTCAGGCCTGACCTGGGTGGCCGTGTAGTGCAGGTAGTAGGCAGCCATGCGAATCGATCGAGCGGGCTTGAAGAGATCGTCGAGCGTGAAGTCAGTCAACCCGAGGTCGCGCGCGATCTGATCGGCCGTGGGCGGGATGATCTGATTGAGCCCGCGCGCGTCGGCCGACGAGACCGCGTACTTCCAGAAGAAGGACTCGATCCGCATCTTGCTGTAAAGCGCGAAGGGGTGTTGATCGAACTCGGCGCCCGCCGACTCGACCAGGCTGAGGAACGGCGTCGGGAATCGCAGGCGCTGCAACAGGCGCGGGCCCTTCGTGCTGTCGACAGTGCCGGCCAGGTCGAGCACCTGGCGCGCGCTGCGGATGGCCACGTCGTACAGGCCGCGGGCGTTGACATCAACGGCCAGTTGCGCCAGCGGCCACGGATCCTGCCACAGCTCCTGTCGCAGCACGTCGAACTCGGCGTGCGACTCTTGCTCGAGACCGAGCCTCCACAACTCAAGCCCACGCTGGTAGCGCGCGTTCGTGCTCAATGCATCTGAGAGTTGGGCCACGCTGGCCGTTACGCCTTCGCCGAGCGGGAAGGCCGCGTTCATCCAGGCATCGGCCTCGGCCACATCGGCGGCCATGTCGCTCGACCAATCGACGGTTGCCGGCGGCTCGAACGGCGCGCGCCCGGTCAGCAACTGGGCGGCGCGCAGGCCGTAGTAGTCGTCCGGCGCGAGGGCCTCGGCCTTCGTCAAGGCTTCGGTTGATCCCGCTGCATCGTTTTGTTGGGCGCGTGCCTTGCCGATCCACAGCCAGGCGCGCGCTTGCTGGGTGGCGTCGGTGCCGAGCGCCGTCGCCGACTCGAAGAGGGGCAGGGCGTCGGTCCAACGGTCCTGGCGCACCAGGACGATGGCGGCTTCGTTGGCGGCGTTGGCGGCCAGCTCCGACTCGGGGTAGTCGGTGGCCAGGCGCGACCAGAGCGTGACCGCGCAGGCCAGGTCGTCGTTGCGCTCGCAGAAGCGCGCGGCCCTGTCGAGCGCTCGCGGCGCTTCGGCCGCGTCGGGGGCGGCGTCGACGAAAGCCGTCAGGCCCTGCACGTCCTCGGGCCAGGGCGCGAGCTCGCCGATTTCGATGTGGGCTGGCCCCCAGTATTCGGCGCCCGGAAGGGCTGCGGCGTCGGCGCGCGCCACGCTCGTGATCTGGCGGAAGGCCTGCAGGGCGTTGGCGTTGTCGCCCTGGGCCGCGTAGGTGCGGCCGAGTTGGTACCATGCCGCGAGGTTCCCGGGCTGTTCGGCCAGGATGCGTTCGAAGGCTGCCACGGCCGGGGCGTAGTTCGCGGCGTTGAGGTTGACCAGGCCACGCTGCATCTCGTCGACGGGCACGCCGGCGTCGACCAGCGCGCGCAGGGCTTCGAGCGTGATCGGCGCCGCCGGGTAATCCGCGACGGCCTGGAGATAACGCGCGTGAGCGCCTTCGAGGTCGCCCGCTGTCGCGAGGGTCTGGCCCGCCAACACAAGGGCGCGCGCCTTGCGCCAGCCCGGATCCGCGCCGGCCACGATGGCATCGTATTGGGCCAGAGCGCCGTCGCGATCGCCGGCGCGGGTCAAAGCCAGGGCCAGCGCCTCGCGCAGGTCGCCGCCGGCATCCGAACGCGGCGCGTCGATGGCGGCACGCCAGGCGGCGATGGACGCTTCGTTGTCGCCCAGCGCGGCGGCGGATTCGGCGATGCGGGCCTGGACGTAGCTGTCGATCAGGCCGGGCCGGAGCGCCAGGTACTGGCGGTAACGCACGAGCGCCTTATCCCAATCGCTGTTGGCGCGCGCCAGTTCGCCGAGCCAGAAAACCGCTGCGGCGGCGGTCGCTGCATCCTCCGGCGCGACGGTCGGCGCGGCGCCTGCCGAGCCTTCGAGATCCGACACGCTGACACCGGCGCGCTCGGCGGTCTGCGCAAACACTTCGCCGGCCTGGGCCAGATCACCCGATGCAAAGAAAGCGCGGCCGAGCCCGATCCGGGCGGCGCCAGCGGCCTCATCGCGTTTGAGCAAGGAAGTGTAGAGATCGATGGCGCCCTGCGTGTCGCCGGCGTAAAGTGCGGCATCCGCCTGGACCAGCGGGTCAACGGGCACCGGCGTGGCCGTGGGCACGGGCGTCAGCGTCGGCGCCGCTGTGTAGGTCGGCGGCACCGTCGGGGGCGGTGGCGTCGCGTTGCAGGCCGCAAGCGCCGCGGCCAGGGCAAGAAGGCAGGCGTGTCGCAGGGGCGAGCGCATGGGAATCATCCTATCATGCTCGTCTGAGGGCGGCGGGGGCGGCGCGGGGCGACGCATGCGTCGCCCGTGCGACGAAGGGGTGGGGAGAAGGGCGAGCCTGAGACGCGTTCCTTTGCCCGCTCCGGTGCTCGCACGCTCTTGCCGCCTGTGAGGGGCCTGTTATAATCGCTTCGGTTCCATTCGGGCGCTCTCCAAATAGGGAGCGCCTTCATTGTGTAAGGTGTAGGCCAATGCGCGTGCTCTGTACTGGCTCGATCGCCTGGGATTATCTGATGACGTTCCCGGGCTACTTTCACGAGCATATCCTCCCGGATCGTCTCGAAAAAATCAGCGTCAGCTTTCTTGTCGATGGCATGACGCGCCAGCGCGGCGGGATCGGGCCGAACATCGCGTACACGCTCGCCTTGCTGGGCGGCGATGCTCACCTGCTCGGCACCGTCGGTGAGGACTTCACCGACTATCGCTCCTGGCTCGAGACGCACGGCGTTCACACAGAGCACGCCAAGGTCATCGGTGGCACTTTCACGGCGTCGTTCTTCTGCAACACCGACCGCAACAACGCCCAGATCGCGTCGTTTTTCCCGGGGGCCATGGCGTTGGCCGGCGTGCAGTCGCTGCACGAAGTCGATCCGGCGCCGGACCTGGTCGTGATCTCACCGTCAGCGCCGGATGCCATGCATAAGTTCGTGAACGAGGCGCGCGAGTTCGGGCTCCGCTACGTCTACGACCCCAGCCAGCAGCTGGCGCGCATCACCTGCGACGAGGCGCTCGAGGGCATCGAAGGCGCGTGGATGTTGATCGTCAACGACTACGAGCTCGGCATGATCGAGAAACTGACGACCCTGACCGAGGCTCAGCTGGCAGCGAAGCTGCCGGTGCTCGTCGTCACGCGCGGCGCAGACGGCGCCACGATCTTCGCCGATGGCGTGCGCACCGACATCGCCGCCGTGACGCCCAAGGAGATCGTCGACCCGACCGGCGTTGGCGACGCCTTCCGCGGCGGCCTGCTGCGCGGCATCGCAGCCGGATGGCCGTGGGCGCTCTGCGGCCAGGTCGCTGCGCTGGCCGCTACGTACTGCCTTGAGCAAAACGGCACGCAGAACCATCATTACACGCGGGCCGAATTCCTGACGCGCTTCCGCCAGCACTTCGACGACGGCGGTTTGTTGAGCGAGTTGTTCTAGTTGGAAAGACCCGCGGCGACACCGATTCAGCGCCGCGGCCATTGCCTCCTCAAGGGGCTATTTTCAGGAGATTGAGGATGACGATCGAGCACGATATCAAAGACGCCAGTCTGGCCGAGGGCGGCCGTTATCGCATCGAATGGGCAGGCACTGAAATGCCGGTGCTCAAGCAGATCTACGAGCGCTTCAAGAAAGAACAGCCGCTCAAGGGCCTACGCGTCAGCGCCTGTCTGCACGTCACGGCTGAGACCGCGAACCTGATGCGCACGCTTCAGGCCGGCGGCGCCGACGTCGTGCTGTGCGCGTCGAACCCGCTGTCGACGCAGGACGACGTCGCAGCCTCGCTCGTCCAGCACGACGAGATCCCGGTCTACGCCATCAAGGGCGAAGACAACAAGACCTACTACAGGCACATCACGGCGGCGCTCGACCACAAGCCGCACATGACGATGGACGATGGCTGCGACCTGGTGAGCACGATCCACAAGGATCGCACCGAGCTGATCGCCAACATCATCGCCGGCACCGAGGAGACCACGACCGGCGTCATCCGCCTGCGCGCGATGGAAGCTCACGGCGTGCTCAAGTTCCCGGTCATGGCCGTGAACGACTCGGCGACCAAGCACTTCTTCGACAATCGCTACGGCACCGGCCAGAGCACGATCGACGGCATCGTCCGCGCGACCAACGTGCTGCTCGCTGGCAAGACCTTCGTCGTCGCCGGCTACGGCTGGTGTGGCCGCGGTCTGGCGTCGCGCGCGCGCGGCATCGGCGCCGATGTGGTCGTGACCGAAGTCGATCCGCTCAAGGCCCTCGAGGCCGTGATGGACGGCTACCGCGTCATGCCGATGGCCGAAGCGGCCAAGATCGGCGACGTGTTCTGCACCGTCACCGGCGACATCCACGTGCTCGACAAGCACCACTTCGAGGCGATGAAGGACGGCGCGATCGTGGCGAACTCGGGCCACTTCAACGTCGAGATCAACATCGACGCGCTCGAAGGCCTCTCGAAGGGCAAGCAGCGCGTGCGCGAGTTCGTCGACCAGTACACGCTCAACAACGGCCGGCGCATCAACCTGCTCGGCGAGGGCCGCCTGATCAACCTGGCCGCCGCCGAGGGACACCCGGCCAGCGTGATGGACATGTCGTTCGCCAACCAGGCCCTGGGCGCCGAATACATGGTCAAGAACGCCAAGGACCTCGGGCCCAAGGTGGTCACCATCCCCGACGTGATGGACAAGGAAATCGCGCGCCTCAAGCTCCAGGCGATGGGCGTGTTCGTCGATACCCTCACCACCGAGCAGGACAAGTACCTGAACTCGTGGGAAGAGGGCACCTAGTCTCCGGCTATTTGCAATGGTGTCGTTTGCTATTGGCTGTTGGGAAGGACCTCCAACAGCCAATAGCAAATAGCCGATGACCCATGTTTTGCTATCGCCATCCCGAGCGACCGGCGGTCGAGCAGTGTGAAACCTGCGGCAGGCCGTTGTGCGCCGCGTGTCTGTGGTACACGGAAGATGGCGAGCGGTTGTGCGAAGAGCACGCCGCAGGTCGCAAAGCGATCGGTGAACCGGTCGTCTCCCCTGAGAAGTACGTCGAGGCCCATGATGAAGTCGAGGCCGCCGTGCTTCGACAGCCGCCGGCGCCCACCGCGCCGTATCAGGGCAACACCCTCGACGTCATCGCCCTCGTCGCCGTCGTCATCGGGATCGTCGCGTTCAGCGCCAACTTCGGCGGCGTTTATCTCTTTCCGGTGTTCGGCATCGTGCTCGGCATCGCTGCGGTGCTGCAGGCCAGCCAGTCGCTCAACCCAAAGCGAACGGCCACCCTGGGGTGGGTGGCCATCGGCACATCGGCGGTCGGCATCCTCTTCTGGCTGCTGATCATCTTCGGTTGTCTCGGCCTGACGTTCCTGCCGATCTTCCTCAGCAACGTCCTCAACCCCTCAACGCCACTCGTCTTCCCGACGTCCACGCCGTACCTCACGCCGACGCCCTGAGCGTCGTTAGTCGAGCATCCAGGTCACCACGCTCGCAAACGGCAGTGCGAGCGTCAGCGCCACGACCCACATCGCCAACACCTTGACGACGGTTCCGCGTCCTTCGGGAGCACCCGCCAGGATCAGCGCCAGCGGAGCCGAGACGACGGCCGCCAGCGTGCGAGCGTAGAAAAGCGCCATCGTGATCGCCAGCACCATGTTGACCAGCGAGTCTCCAAATGTCGAGGGGGGCTGAGCGAACCCCAGCGGCCACGTCCCCGTGACCTGCTGGACCCGGATGCCCAGCACCGCGATGGCGACGACGAAGCCGAACGGGATCAACGCAAGAAGCCAGAGGGTCGGGCGGATCACACGCCTCAGGTCGCGCGGATGATGATCGGTGGCAGCTACGGGCGCGGGCATATCGCACCTCCGCGGATCAAGGCGTGGGCGTGTCGGTGACGGGCAGTGGGATCACCTGGATGGTGACGAAGACGGTCTGGCCGAAGGTATTGCCGTCGGGCGCGCGCGCCTGCCAGCGGCCGGTATACGAGCCTGGCACGTCGGGCGCGCGTAGCTCGACTTCCCAGATGCCTTCGGCTCCAGCCCGGGCGGGATAGATCGCGGCCTCGGAGGCCGAGCCCATCGGCTCGCCGTTTGTGAGGACGATGGCGTAATCGGGCCCCCAATCGCATGTGCCCGAGTTGAGCATGCGCCAGCGCTTGGCGAAGACCTGGCCGGGCAGGTACTGAGCGCCGTCAGGCACCGTGACGTCGGCCACGAACTTTGAATCGTTGGCGCACGGGCCGCCGAGCGTCGGCGCGAGAGTGACGACAGGCTGGCGAGTCGGCGTGAGCGTGAAGATCGCTTGAGCCGGGTTCGGCGTTTCGGTGAAGACGGGGCCGAGCGTGGCGGTGGCCGGCGCGGTGCGCGTCGGCGGAAAAACCGTGGGCGTGCGCGTGGCGGAGCCCGAGCAGGCCGTCAACATCAGCGCGAGCGCGACGGCCGCTTCGACCGACCTGCGGCGTCCGAGCAGTCGATCAGGCATCGGCTTCCGGCGAATCCGGGGCGGGGTGATGAGCGTGCGGTCCGGGATGCTGATCCAGCAGGTTCTCGGGTTGATCCCAAGCCCAGAGCTCGATCGGATTGCCCTCGGGATCCTGCAGACGTGCGAAGCGCCCGTAGTCGGCGGTCATGCGCTGGATGCGCTCGCCCTCGGCCTCGAGACCGCGCAGGAAGAGATCGAGGTCGTCGACCCGGTACGTGATCATCAGGCCGCGGCCGCCGGCCGTGAGCGGAGGCTTCGCCGGGAAGATGGCGAACTGAAACGTCAGACCGGAGCGCGGATCGTCGATCTCGCCGTACCAGTTGTCGTCGTCGAGGTTGTGGATCGTGACCAGCCCGAGCCGCTTGGTGTACCACGCGGCCAGCGCAGCCGGATCGTTGGCAAACAGGACAATGGCGTTGACGCCCAGGATGCGAGCCATGAGTGCATTATCGCCGGTTCGATTCGGTTTGGCAAAGCGTCAGGGAGAAGCGAGACGCGAAGGGCGAAGGGCGAGGGGCGAGCGTTGCAGCGCCTCGCCCTTTGCTGTTCAGCGGACTCGCCGGACCCACTCATCCTTCAGGGTCAGCGAGCGGAGGTCGGCGGGGTCTTTGAGGGCCAGGAAGTCGCTGACGAGGCGGTTGAAGCGCGCGGTCTCGTCGAGCATGGGGAAATGGCGCGATTCGGCCAGGCGTACGCTGTGGACGTTGGCGCCCAGGGCCTCGATGGTCGACTCTTCGGGAGCCGTGACGAGCGTGTCGCGGACGCCATGCGCCAGCAAGACGGGTTGCTGGAGTTCGCCGAGCAGGCGGGCCATCTCGGCCACCCGCAGGGCATCGACGCTCGTCGACAGGGCGCTGCGATCCGTCTTGTTGGCCTCGCGTACGATCAGGTCGAAGGTGGCGCCGCGGTCGACGAAGCTCTCGATCAGCGTGGAGGGCGCGCCCTCGAGCAGGCGCGCGTTCAGATCGACAGCGTCGATCGGCAGCCCGACCAGCAGAGCGCGATCGGCCAGGGCTGGATACAACCGGCAGAGCAGGGCGACAACGGCCGCGCCCAGGCCGTGGCCGATGAAGGCGGCCTTCATGATCGCCAGACGATCCATGAAGGTCCGCAACAGTTCAGCCTGACCGTCAAGGCTGTAGTCGGCCCGGCGTCGGGCCGAGTCGCCGAAGCCCCACAGGTCGAGCGCGTAGGCGCGATACTCGCTGCTGACGGCCTGAAGCGTCGGCACCCAGTAGCGCCATGAGCCCAGCCAGCCGTGCACGAAGATCAACGGCCGGCCGCGGCCCAGCACCTCGTAGTGGACGACGTCGCCGTCGACGATTAATGCGCTCATAGAACAACCGAAAGGCGAGGCGCGAGGCGCGAGGCGCGAGGCTTCGTCGTTTGCACGCCACGATGCTCTTGATCGCTCATCGCTCTTCGCCTTTCGCTCCTCGCCCTTCGCTTCACGCTCGCGCCAGGATTTCCGCCACCTTGGCCATCAACTGATCGGGCGCAAAAGGTTTGAGCAAGTACTCGGCCGCGCCGGCATCGAGGCCGGATTGGACCTCGGCGTCTTGGCCCTTGGCCGAGAGGAAGACGACCGGGATGTGCGCGGTGGTCGGGTCCGCCTTGATCAGCTTGCAGGCCTCATATCCGCTCAGCCGCGGCATGCGCACGTCGCTCAGGATCAACTCGGGCACTTCGCGCTGGGCGACGTGCACGGCTTCCTCGCCGTTCGCGGCCGTCACCACCTGATGGCCCGCGAACTCCAGCGTGAACTGGATGAGGTCGCGGATGTCGCGCTCGTCTTCAGCAACCAGGATCTTGGCCATTCACACCTCACCGTCCGTTGATCGCGACGTGCGATCGACGAACACTACACTGCTTCGAGCTCGCCGGCATCCGCCAGCGGCAACGCGAGCGAGAACGTGGTGCCCTCGCCCTCCACGGACTTCGCCAGCCACAGACGCCCACCCTGGGCTTCGATCAGCTGGCGCGAGATCGAAAGACCGAGGCCCGTGCCGGCCTTCGCCATCACGAGCGGGTTCTCGGCCCTCAGGAAGCGCTCGAACAACCGCTTCTGGTGCTCGACCGAGAAGCCGACGCCGGTGTCGCTGACGTCGATGCGAGCCTCGTGCGTCGTCCGATCCACCCAGGCTTTGAACAGGATCGATCCGCCGGCCGGCGTGTAGCTGAACGCGTTGTCCGCCAGGTTGGCGAGCACCTGCGTCAGGCGATTGCGGTCGGCGAGCACCGGCGGCAGTCCGCCGTTGACCTCGGATCCGATCGTCATCGCCTTGCCTTCAGCCTGGCTGCGGCCGCGCAATTGATCGGAAAGAACGGCCAGGATGTCGGTCGCGGCCACGGGCTTGAGATCGAACTTCAGCCGGCCCGACTCGAGACGCGAGATCTCGAGCAGGTCGTTGACCAGCGTGTGAAGGCGCTCGGCGTTCGACTTGACCACGCCCAGCAGCTTCTTCTGTTGATCGCTCATCGGGCCGGCAGCGCCGAGCAGCAGCATGTCGACATAGCCCTTAATCGGCGTGATCGGCGTGCGCAGCTCATGGCTGACGTTCGTGACGAACTCGCTCTTGATGTGATCGATCTCGACGTCGCGGGTGACGTCGCGGATCAACGACACGGTGCCGATGAACTCGTCGCCGTCGACGACGTGAGCGAGCGAGATCGTCACGAGGCGCTTGTCGAGCAACTCGATCTGAGTGAAGACGCGCGGACCGTCGCTGTTCAGGCCGGCGCGCGCCGCGGCGTCGAGCCAGCTGCGCCCTTCGGGATTGAACAGGCTGTTGAGCGCGCCGACGGGTTTGCCCATCACCAGCTTACGCTCGAGCCCGAAGATCTGCTCGGCCGCCGCGTTGAGCAGCGTGACGCGCCCGGCCGAGTCGGCCACGAGCACGCCGTCGCCGATGCCCTCGAGGATGGCGCGGTTCTTGGTCGTCTCGACCTGCTGCTCGCGCAGGAGCACGCCCAGGCGCTCGGCCTGATCGCGGATCAGGCGATAGAGCTCGGCGTTGTTGATGGCCGAGCCAACCTGGTTCGAGGCTGCCGCCACAAGTCGCAGATGGTCGTCGTCGAAGGCATTGACGCTCGGGCTGTAGACCAGGAGCGCGCCCAGGATCTCGTCGTTCCACTGGATCGGCACGGCCAACGCGCTGCGGTGATCGACATTCTGGCCCACGATCTTCTTCCAGCGCTCGTCGACGTCGAGGTTGTGGATGATGACCGGCTGGCGGTTCTTGATGACCCAGCCGACCAGGCCCTCGCCGCTGCGGAAGGGGATCTCCTCGCCGCCGGGCGGGAGCACCTTCGGGCTGCCGAGCGCGGCGCGATAGATCAGCTTGCCTGTGTCCTGCTGGAGCAGGAAGATCGAGCCCTGCGCGGCGTTGACGGCCTCGGTGACGAGGTGCAGCGCGCGATGCAGCACGCGGTCGAGCTCGAGGCTCGAAGCCAGCTCGGTCGTGATCTGCAGCAACGTCTCGACGCGTTCGCGCTCGCGGAGCACTTCCTTCGTGCGCTGATTGACGCGCGTCTCGAGGTCGCTGGCGAACTGGGCGTTCGTCAGCGCCGCCGCGATCTGGGCCGCCACTGTCTCGCTCAACTCGAGCTCGTCGGACGTGAACTCGCGCAGCGTGCGCGACTCGACAGTGAACAGGCCGACGACCAGGCCCTGCGACACAAGCGGCGCGACGAGGGCCGAGCGGGCGCCGCAGCGCGACAGGTTGCCGCGGAACTCGGCGCTCAGGCGCAGGTCGTTCTCGATGTCCTCGATCGCCAGCGTGTGGCGCTGCAGCACCTCGCCGGCCACCACGTCCGTCGGGATCGACAGGCGCTGGCCGACGGCGCCGACGTACGGGTGCTCGGCCTCGACCAGGCCGACGCGGCGGTTGTCGTCGAACAGCATCAGCGAGGCGTGGTCGGCGGTGAAGATCTCGACCAGCTGGGCCGCTGCCTGGCGCAGGATCAGGTCGAGGTCGAGCGTGGCGCTGAGCGAGTTGGCCATCCGGTTGAGGAAGGTCATGCGCTCGTTGCGCTCGCCGAGCTCGACGGCGCGGGTCTGCACTTCGACAAGCAGGCGCGCGTTCTGCAGCGCGACGGCGGCCTGGTTGGCCAGGGTCTGGGCCAGCTCGACCTCGCCGGGCGTGTAGCGCCGGCGCGTGCGCGTCTCTTCGATCTGAAGCATGCCGACCGGAACGCCCGAGGCGACCAGCGGCAGGATGAGCGTCGAGCGCGTGCCGCGGCGGCGCAGCGAGTCGCGGTAGGGCTCGAGGATGGCGGTCGTCTCGACGTCCTCGACCACCACGGGCGTCAGGGTCTCGCGAGCGCGCGCGAAGGCGGCGATGAGCGGGGCGGGCGGGAAGCCGTTGGCCGGCTGATGCGCGGCCAGCACCGCCGAGCCGCCCTCGGAGTCGAGCGTGAAGAGCGCGAGCTGCGGCGCGTCGAGCGCGGCCGAGACCTCGCGGACGAGGGTGTCGTAGAGCGCGTACAGATCGAGCGTGCGGCTGAGCTGGCTCGAAATGCGGTTGAGCAGGGCGAGGCGCTGCGAACGCGCGTCAATCTCGATGCGGCGCTGCTCGTTCTCTTCGAACAGGCGAGCGTTGTCGAGCGCTGTAGCGGCCTGGTTGGCGAAGGCCGTCACAAGGCCGACGACGTCGTTGGCGTAGAAGTTGGGCTCGACCTTGTCGAGCGCAAGCGCGCCGATGACGCGGCCCTTGCTGACCAACGGCACGCCAAGCCACGAGTGGGTCGAGCCGAACATGCCGGCCGGGAAGCGCGGGTCGAGGACGACGTCGCGCACGACGATGGCGGCGCCGGTGCGGGCCATCTCCGAGAACAAGGCGCTGTCGGCGATGGCGACCTGCAGGCCGATCCGCTCTTCATCGGCGCTGCGGGAGGCTTCGTCGCTCGCGGCGGCGCCGTCGATGGCGCGGCTCTCGTGGCCGAAACCGCGCGCGGCCGCCGCTCGCAGGTCGTCGCCCTCGCGCAGCCAGAGCGTGGCGCTGTCGAAGGGCACGACCCCGGCCAGGTTCTCGATCACGGCCTGGGCGACGTCGCCGGTGCGCAGGGTGGCGTTGATCTGACGAGTCGCTTCGGCCAACGCCGTGAGTTGCGTCGCGCGGCGTTGCGAGGCCTGCACCAGTCGCGCGTTCTCGATGGCGAGCGCGGCCTGGTTGGCGAAGATCTCAGCGACCTCGACCAGGCTGATGTCCGGCCGGCGGCTGTCGGCGGGCGCCGCGAGGGTGATCACACCCAGCACCGTGCGGCCGGCGGGCTCTGGGTCGTCGGTGCTCGGCTCGACGTCGGAGTTCTGCGGGCCGGCTCCGACCATCGGCACGACCAGCAGGTCGCCGACGCGCCAGGCTCGCGGATCGTCGTCGGGCGTGGCTTGAAGCGGCGAGGTCGGGCCGCCGGTGAACGCCTGCGTCAGATCGGCGGCGTGCTCGGCCGGCAGGAAGTAGGACGCGCTGACGCGATACGCTTCGCGCATCAGGCGCTCGAGCCGGTACCAGGGCTGGCTGGCCGTCGCCCGCAGCACAGGCTGGCCATCGGCGCCGACAGCGGCCAGACGCTGGCCGATCTGAGCGAGCGGATCGCGCACGTAGACGCTGACCTGGCGGTAGCCCACCGACTCGTGCAGGCCGGTGGCGATGGACTGCAGGTTCGACGTGAGTGCCGTGTCGGCGCGGACGCTGCGCGAAATGTCGAGCAGGTGGCTGAGTTGTTCGGCACGCTGCTGCATGACGGCGCTGCGGCGCGCCTCGTCTTCGAAGCGTCGCGCGTTGACGATCGCTGTCGCGGTCTGCGCTGCGAGCGCGGTCAGGATGTCTTCGACCGAGGCGTCGAAGCCGTCGGGGCGGCTGGTCTCGAGCCACATCACGCCGCCGGGTCGCCCCTCGACCATGATCGGCACGGCCAGGGCGTGCCCGTCGAGCGTGCGCGCCGGTCGGCCGGTGGCCACGGCCTCGCGCTCCAACGCGCGCTCCGGCCCAAGCCCGGCAGCCGCTGCCTCATCGGTGAGGAGCGTGATCGTGCCGCGATCGGCGCGCGTGGCGCGGACGGCCTCGGCGTGCACGAGTCGCAGGATGCGCTCGCGCTCGAGGCTGCCATTGAGCTCGCGGCTGACATGTGTGAGTGACGTCAGTTGCTCGACGCGGCGCTGCAGGTCCTGGTCGGTCGCGGCGACGAGCCGGGCGCGCGCCAGCGCCGACGCGATCTGAGCGGCGATGATCGTGAGTAGCTGCAGGTCGTCGTGCGAGAAGGCGCGATCGCTGTGCGCGCCGACCACGATCTCGCCGAGGGCGTGATCACCCGCGAGCAACGGCATGGCCGCGAGCGACTCGAGCTGCTGGTCGATGACGAGCGGGTTGTAAGGGCCCGTGGCGCCGGCGCGGAGCAGGGCGCGCTCGTAGTGCAGGAGTTCGCCGCGGCCGCAGGATGTTTCAGCGCGATCGTGTAGTCGCAGCAGATCATGAGCGCCGATGGGCAGGCCGATGACCGAGTCGGGCTGGGGTGCGAGTTCACCGCGCGCGTCATCGAGCAGGAGCACGGCGCCGATGTCGAAGCTGAGCAGGCGATGCGTCAGGCGGATGGCCGTGCTTGCCACACCTTCAACCGTGGTCTCGGCGGCGAGTGCGCCGGCGAGCTCCGCGAGGCGTTCGGCCTGCTGCGCGCGGGCGCGTGCTTCGCGCACGAGCCGCGTGTTCTCGAGCATGGCGCTGGCCTGACGCGCGATCGTGGCCAGGCGCTCGGCGTCACGTCGGTCAAAGGGCTGCTGATCGCGGCGGTTGGCCACCTGCAGAGCGCCGACCCGGCGTCCGCCGACCGAGAGCGGCGCGAGCAGAGTCGTGCGCACGCCGGCGGTCTCGGCCAGGCTGCGCAGGTCGATCCACTCCACAGGCAGATCGCCGCGTACATTGCGGCTCGACACGTAATCGCGCGCGCGCCAGATCGCTTCGGCCGGCGAGCCCGCCGACAGGCGGATGCGGTAGTTCTCGAGCACGATGTCGGGCACGCCGAAGAAGGGCGGCTGAGCGATCAGCGCACTGCTCGAGCCGTCGAACATCAAAAGGCCGGCCATCTCGACGTCGAGCCAGCGCGCGATGCGCTCGGTCAGGCGGCCGAGGAGTTGGCGCGGATCGTCAGCGTCTTCGAGCGCGCCAGCGATCTCGCGCGCGATCTCGGCCAACTCGGCCAGCTCGCCCGCGTGGCGGCGCTCGGCATCGGCGTGGCGGGCGCGGTCGAGCCAGACCGCGACCTGAGCGGCCCAGCCCAGGAGCACGTCACCGGCAAACGTCGTCGTCGCCAGACGTCGGCTGATGACGATTGCGCCCAGGTTGACCTCACCCATCTGCACCGGCGCGGCCGACCATTCGACACCGTCGAGCGTCATCTGTTGCAGGCTGCGGCTGCGATGCGCCAGGGCCGCGAGTTTCTCAGCGTCGGTCGAGCCGTGGGCGCCTTCGCCATGCGCGGCGCCGAGCGTCACCTTGCCGCCGATGGCCTCGACCCAGAGCTCGACATCGTCGGCATTCAAGAGTTGGGCGGTCTGAACGACGACGGCATGCTGAGCGCTCTCCGGATCGGGCGCCGCGGCGATCGCGGCGCCGGCCAGAGCGAGCGCTGCCATCGCGGTCTGAGCTTCAGTCGTTGTCGTGGGCAGGCGCGCGGCGTCGTGAACCGTGACGAGCAGGCGCTGCGGGCTGGCGCCCGGGATCTCGACCGAGCTGAGGGCGAGGTGATGGCCTTCGATCTGGATGCGCGCCACGCCGGGGTGCGCCAGGATCTCGAGCAGGGCTTCGGCCGGTGTGCATTGCGCGACCACGTCACTCAAGACGACCGACGTGGATTCGAGTTTGAACAGGGACCGTGCCCTGTCGTCGATGGCCAGGAGCCGACCCCCGGCCTGCACGACAAGTGTGCCGCCGTCGGCGTCGAGGGCGGGCGCGGATCGGCCACGGGCGGCGTCCGACCGCGGCATCGGAGCATTCAACAAGGCGCGAGTCGCCCACCAGACTGCCAGCAGCAGAATGGCCCCAACGGCGATCAGGGAGACGACCAGCGGTTCCATAAACAATAGAGACGACTGCGGCGGCCGGGCGAGAAGCGCTCCCGCCGCCACGCTGACGTCAGTCGGTATCGGCGCGGCGCGCCTCCGCAGCGGCTTCCGTGATCTCACGGATGTCGGCGAAGGGCCGATCGGTCGAACGCAACACGCCGGCCTGCAGGCGCATGAGCGCGCCCTGGCCGCTGCCATTCGTGGCGTTCGGGATGGCGACGAAGCCCTGCTCGCGATCGACGAACGAATAGTGCGTCAGCACCTCTTCATTGAAGCGCTCGCGCAGCCGCGCTTCGATCTTGCCGATGCGCTCGGGAGCCGAGATGATCAGGAAGTTGTCGGCGCCCGGATGACCGATGAAGTCCTGGGCGGTGCCGACTTCGTCGATCACCTCGCCGAGGAGCATGGCCGTGAAGCGCAGCACCTCGTCGCCGGCGATGAAGCCATAGGCATCGCGGAAGATTCCGAAGTGCTTGATGCCCAGGTCAAGGATGGCCCAATCGCCGCCGCGCACGATGCGGCGCAACTGGTCTTCGATCAGGCGCCCGGAAGGCAAGCCGGTGCGCGGGTCGAGCGAGTTCTCGCGCTCCTGGCGATTGATCGCGTTGACCACGCGGAGCTTGAGCTCCTCGATGTCGAAGGGCTTGGTGATGTAATCGTCAGCGCCCAGGCTGAGCCCTTCGATGCGGTCGGCACGCTCATCCCGCTGAGTCAAAAACAGGATCGGGATGTGGCTGGTGCGGATCGTCGTGCGCAGATTGCGGCACACGCTGTACCCGTCCATGTCCGGCAACATGATGTCGAGCAGGATCAGGTTGGGCAGGGCGCGCCGGGTCAGCTCGAGAGCTTCACCACCGCGCGGGGCGACTGAGACGTCGAACCCCTGGCCCGTGAAATAGATCCGCAGCATGTTGGAGATGTCGAAATCGTCCTCAACCACCAGTAATCGGCCCTTGCTCATGAATGCTCCCTCCGACGACGTGACGCCAATCGCGCCGGCTGCCGCGTATCGCAGCCGCTGAGATTGCACAAGGCTTGCCCGGCCCGGTTATTTTACGTGAAGTAGCGCGCCTCAATCCTCCCACAGCGGCCGGCGCGTTCATTTTCACGCGGTTTTTGCTTTATGGTGGGTTGGGGTTGGTTAGGCAACGGGGGGGAAATAAGACATCGGGAGTGCCCCAAAACGTCCTGGACGACCAGACATCGGGAGTGCCCCAAGACGCTTTGGAATTATCAGGATGTTTTGGAGCACTCCCGATGTCTGACAAAACTCACTGAAGGTTTTTGGACCGAACCGGGTCTAATATGTAGAGCAAGGTGAGAGAAGCCCTTCCGCTGGTCCACGCCGAGCCCGTTATTGAGACGGCTGCGCCTTTAGCCGTCGACGAGTTCGTGCGCGCCTACCAGCAAGGGGTGTACCGCCTGGCCTTTTCCGTTCTGGAGGACGCTGACGAGGCCGAGGACGCGACCCAGGAGGCCCTGGTCGCGGCGGTCGGCAAGCTCGAGACGTTCCGTGGCCAATCGGCGCTGCGGACCTGGGTGTACGCGATCGCGCTCAATGTCTGCCGTCGCCGTTTGCAGAAGCGCCGGAGCGGCCAGCGCCTGCTCGACGTGCTGCAGAGCTGGCTACACCTGCGGGCCGAAGCGCCCCTCCTTCCAGAAGAAGCGGCGCTCGATCACGAGGTCCAGACGGGCGTGGCGCGGGCGGTTCGCGCTCTTGACGAGAAGCATCGATTGCCCGTGATCCTGAGGTATTACCACGATCTCCCGGTTTCCGAGATCGCTCAGGTGTTGGGCATCAGCGAGGGAACGGTCCATTCCCGACTCTTCACTGCCAGAGACCGGCTGCGACTGCGTCTGGAGCCAATGCTCGGACGCTCGCCACAAGGACACCATGACCGCTTCTGAATGGCTGGCCTGCCCCGATGCACGCCAGTTGATCCAGGCCGAACTTGATCGGCCGCTCTTGACGGATGAAGCCCTGGCGCTCAGGGTTCATCTGGCGCATTGCGAACTCTGCCGGAGCTACCGCGATGATCTGGCGCGGGTTCAGACGCTGCTGACCCAGACCGGGCATGGTCTGGCTCACCCGGCGCACAGCCTGCCCGATCTGACGGCCCGGGTGAGTCGCCAGGTGCAGGAACAGCGGCCGCGCAAGCGTTTGTTCGCCATGGTGCGTGTCGCCGCACAAGTGGGCGCCGCGGCGATGGTGGTGATGCTGGCTTTGCGGATCGAACGGCCGGCTCCGGCCAAAGTGCCTGTCGTTAAGGCGGCACCGGTCGCGACGGCGGTCGCGATGAGCGCGGTGCCTGCAGCGGCCCGGATGCAGATCCCGGCCATTGAATTCGCCGGCGACGAACGCCCGGCGGTGGATCATTCCGGCGTGGTCGTCTGGCCGACCCGTACCCTTCCCGGGATGATCATTCCCGACTGACCAACCTGCCCATCTGAAGCGATGGCCCGGTTCGGCGCGACGCGCCGAGGCCGCGCTTCAACGCGCCTGCTGGTCGGTCGGGCCGCTGCCCTGGCATGACGTCGTCGACAAAGATATCCACACAGTTTGTTCAGGAGGAGACAGCATGCCCGCTCAACGAGTTCGAATCGGCTTGAGCCTGGCGACGATCGCGAGCCTGGCGCTCAGCGCCTGCGCCACAGCGACGCCGCAGGCGATCATCCAGACCCAGGTGGTCACGCAGATGGTCGAAGGCACTCCGGTGGAGCGCATCGTCGAGGTCACGCCGACCCCGGTGCCCGCCGAGCAGCGCGACACCATCATCGTCGGCACCTGGCAGCAGCCGCGCAGCTTCTCGCCCTACGCCAACAACCAGTCGATCACTCAGGAAATCGACCTGCTGATCCGCCCGCGTTTCGTGATGCGCAACGACTTCGGCTTCGCGGCGAACCCCGACATGGTCGACGGTGAGCTGCCGTCGATCGAGCGCAACGACGGCAGCGCCGTCTTCAACACCGTCGACGTCAAGGCCGGCGAGCCGGTCTTTGATCCGGTGCGCCTGACTGTCGTCCCGGCCGAGGCCGACATGACCGGCGTGAAGCAGCTGGTTGTCACCGGCAAGATCAAGCCGGGCCTCAAGTGGTCGGACGGCGAGCCGCTGACCGCTCACGACCTGGTCTTCACCTGGAAGGTCAACTGCTCGGACGGTTCCGGCGCCCTCGACCTGACGAACTGCCCACTCGACAGCGCCGTCGGCGCTGTCGGTCAGCTCGTGAACTACGAGGCCGTCGACGACACGACCGTGCGCGCCACCTATGTGCCCGGCGCGGTGGACCCGGTCTACTTCATCACAGTCTTCGCGCCTTACGGCGTCATCCCCCAGCACCAGTTCGACGGCATGAGCGCCGCGGACATCCTGACCGACGAGCGCCATCTCGGCGGCGAGAACGTGCAGCCGCTCGGCTACGGCCCGTACATGATGACCGAGTGGGCCAAGGGCGATCACCTGACGGTCGTGCCCAACCCGTATTGGACCGGCTCAACGCCGCAGACCAAGGACGTCATCTACAAGTTCTACGCGGACGCCACCGCAGTCTCGGCCGCCGTGATCGCGGGTGAGATCGACGCGACCAGCGGCATCACGGGCATCAACGTCGACCAGGTGCCGTTCATGGAGTCGACGGCCAAGCAGGGCGTGGTCAACTTCGAGACCGACCCGAACGCTGCATCGTTCGAGATGCTCTACCTCAACTACTACGACCCGAAGGATCCGACCTTCAAGACTCCGCATCCGGTGCTTGGCGATTACGCGGTGCGCAAGGCGATCGCGCTGGCGCTCGATCGGCAGCAGATGGTCGACACGATCTTCTTCGGCGGGTCGAAGGTGGTTGAACAGCCGCAACTGCCGCAGATGATGTCGTACGACGAATCCGCAGGCTCGCTGGCCTTCGACCCCGACGCGGCCACCAAGCTGCTCGAGGAGGCGGGCTGGGTCGACACCGACGGTGACGGCATCCGCGAGAAGAACGGCGTCAAGGCCTCAGTGACCTACATCACGACCTCGGGCAGCACGCCGCGTCAGCGCGCCGCGCAGATCATCCAGGCCAGCCTGGGCGCGATCGGCATCGAGGTCGTCCTGAACTTCCAGCCGTCGTCCGTGGTCTTCTCGACCGACGTGCTCTACAACCGCAACTTCGACATGATCCAGTTCGCGAACACCTTCACGGTGGTCGATCCTGGCGCGTGGTGGTTCGGCATCGCCAACTGCGACCAGATCCCGTTGCCCGAGAACAACTTCTCGGGCGCCAACTACGCGGGCTGGTGCGAGAAGGCCACATCGGATGCTGTGGCTCGCGCCGCCTTCCTGACGCTCGACACAAATGAGAGGCAGGACCTGTACCGTGAGGCGGTTCAACACTACTTTGCACCACCCGAGGGCAGTGCCTTCGAGACCGGCGGCTTCCCGCTGATCCCCCTGCATCTGCGCCCGAACTATCTTGGCACAGTGCCCGGTCTCGCCGGCGCCGCGCTCGACTCGACCGAGCTGTTCACCTGGAACTCGCAGGTGTGGTCCCTGCGGGCGACCGTGGATTGATCACTCGGGTGGGAGCCCAGGGCGACGCATGTACCCTCCTCGCACATGCGTCGTCCTGGGCGGATTGATGGATTGGACGGCAGACCGCGGACCGCGGCGACGAATGACGAACGACGAAGGTTGTGCCCTCCATTGGGGCGCCTTTCGTCATTCGTCTTTCGCTATTCGTCTGAAGTGAAAGCGTCGACGGACGGCCGCCGGCAGTCGCGTTTGTGAGTGGCCATGACCAATTACCTGATCCGCCGTGTGGTTGAGTCGTTCCTCGTCCTGGTGTTGTCATCGGGCGTCGTCTTCGCGTTGCTCTATCTGGCGCCGGGCGGGCCGATGACCGAGATCCTGGAATTCAGGCGCCAGAACTCGCGCTACCCGATCAACCCCGACGACATCCTGCGGTTGAAGAAGCAGTTCGACCTTGACCTGCCGTTGTGGCAGGCCTACACGCGCTGGGCTTTCGGTTGGCCCACCCTCGACGACAGGCCCAACCGCGCCGGCATCATCCGTGGCGATCTGGGCCTGTCGTGGCGGGTGTCGCAGAACGAACCCACGCTGAACGTATTGATGCGGCCGCTGCCGAACACGATGCTCTTGATGATCACCTCGACGCTCCTGGCGCTGATCGTGGCCGTGCCGGTGGGCGTCTACTCGGCCGTGCATCAGTATTCGCGCACTGATTACCTCGTGACAGCCGGGACGTTTCTGGGCGTCTCGATGCCCGTGTTCTGGTTGGGCTCGATGTTGATCCTGATCTTCAGCTTCAAGTTCAAGCAATGGGGCTTGCCCTTTCTGCCGCCGGGCAGTGCGGTGGCAGCGCGCGACTACGCTGTGCCGTTGCTCGGCGTGGTTGAGGCGGGCTCGTGGTTCGACCGCGGACTGCGGCTGATCATGCCCACGATCACGCTCAGCCTGCTGCAGATGGCAGCCTGGAGCCGCTTCACGCGAGCCAGCATGCTCGAGGTGCTGCGGCAGGACTATGTGCGCACGGCGCGCGCGAAGGGTTTGCTTGAACAGCTTGTGATCGCGAAACACGCTCTGCGCAATGCCCTGATCCCGCTGATCACAATCGTGACGCTGGCGCTGCCGGGTCTGTATGGCGGGGCCATCATCACCGAGACGATCTTCAACTACCAGGGCATGGGATTGCTGTTCATCGATTCACTTTTCCAGAGCGACTGGCCGGTCGCTCTGGCCTATCTCATGGTCCTCTCGGTGCTGACGGTGGCCGCGAACGTGCTGGCCGACGTCGTCTACACCGTGGTGGATCCGAGGATTCGGATGACGTAACGCACGGGCGTCAGGCGTCGGGTGTCAGGCGTCATGATCGGCGGACCGAGTCTGGACCACTCGGAAATGCCGAAGACGTCTGACGCCCGACGCCTGATGCCCGTGCGTCTCTCACTCAGGAGACCGATATGGCCATCGCCGAACTTGCCGCGGGGGACGTCCTTGCGCGACCGCGGGAGGTGGGTCAATTCGAGATCGTGTGGACTCGCTTCAAGCGCCACAGGCTGGCCGTGATCGGCGTGTGGGTGTTGATCGCGCTGTTCGTGGCGTCGTTCGCGGGGCCGATGTTCACGCCTTACGATCCTGACGCGCAGTTCGTGGGCCCGGTCTTCGGCGATCTCACACTTGCCAATCCGCTGGGCACCGACGACGTCGGGCGCGACGTGATGACGCGGTTGATGTACGCCGGGCGCATCTCGCTGCTGCTGGCCGTGATCGTGACCGTGGCATCGTCGGCGATCGGTGTGGCCATCGGGGCTGTGGCCGGCTACTTCGGCGGTTGGGCCGACGCCGTGTTGATGCGCCTTGTCGACTTCCTGCTGACGTTGCCGATCCTGCCGTTGTTGTTGATCCTGTCGGCCATGAGCATTCGGGGCGGGCTGCCGATCCTGATCCCTGGTGGCGTCACGAAACTCTTTGGCTGGATCTGGAACATGCCGGCCGAGCGGGCTGAGGGTGTGCTGATCCTGGCGATCATCCTGATCGTGTTTCAATGGCAGAACCTGGCGCGTCTGGTGCGCGGGCAGGTGTTGGCGTTGAAGGCGCAGACGTACTCGGAAGCGGCGCAGGCGCTGGGGGCGTCATCGCTGCACATCATCCTGCGTCACATGATCCCGAACACGTTGGCGCCGATTATCGTGGCCACGACCTTCAACTTCGGCGGCGTGATCATCACCGAGGCGGCGTTGTCGTTTGTGGGTTTCGGTGTGCAGGCGCCGTCGGCGAGTTGGGGCAGCATGCTCAACGGTGTGAGGGATTTCATTATGCTGCAGCCGTGGCGCGCCTTCGTGCCCGGCCTGGCGATCTTCCTGGCTTCGATGTCGATCAACTTCATCGGCGACGCGTTGCGGGATGCGTTGGATCCGCGGTTGAAGTTGTAAAGACATCGGGAGTGCCCCGAAGTGTTCCGATGTCGGGCGTCGCCCGACATCGGAACACTTCGGGGCACTCCCGATGTCTTTGAACGACGAGGAGTCTTCAAGGATCCAGACTCGAAAATCGGCGGCATGCGGTTCTCCTGATGCCAGCATGCCGCGACGTCAACCTATCCTCGCCGATCACGTCTACCACTTCACCAATCAGGGCCATAACCGGGAGAACATCTTCGTCTCCAAAGACAACTTCAGGTTCTTCATGGAGCGCCTGACCGAATACGTGCTTGGCGCGCATGCCGAGCTGTTCGCGTATGCGCTGATGCCCAACCACTACCACCTCCTGATGCACATCCTGACGGATGATTTCGGCGAGGCCTTTCGGCGCTTCTCGATTTCGTACTCCAAGTCCTTCAACAACGTCTTTGGAAGGGTCGGAGGCCTCTATCGGGGTCGGTTCACCTCTCATCTGGTCTACGATGAGGGTTACCTGCAGCGGGTGAGCCGTTACATCCACATCAATCCCGTGAAGGATGGGTTTGTCAGCCGCCCTGAAGAGTGGCCCTATTCGAGCTATGCCGACTATGTCACGCTCTGCGGCGGCGGACTGGCCAACCCTTGGCCTGTCCTATCCGGCTTTGGCGACCTGACGACGGCGCGAGGGATCGGCCAGGCGCGAGAGGCGTACCGTCTTTTCGTCGGGGAGTGGCGGAGGACGGAAGATGAAATGGACGAGCGCGAATAAGAAATCGGGGCACTCCCGATCTCTTATTCGCTCACCAGCTCTCAGACACTTTTTCCCCCGGTCGGGGGTACAGCCGGCGATGAAGCTCCGCCATCGGGATCTTGAAGTGGTCGCTGTCCTCGTAGCGCACGTGCTTGTCGATCACCCGGCGCGCGGCAGACGCGAACAGCACCACATCTGATTCGATCGTGCGTGCCGGGTAGATCACCAAACCTGAACCGATGCGGCAGTTGTGCCCGACCGCGCCGCCCAGCACCGGCATCCCCGTCGGCTGCAGGCTGCCGTCGCCGGCCATCGCCCGCAGCGGGATCGGCAGCAGGTTGTAGTCGGTGAAGGTGTTGCCGGCGCCGATGAACGTGCGCCGCCCGATCACACACATCTGCAGACAGGTGTTCTGCGCGATGATCGTGTGTTCCATCAGCGTCGTCAGGAAGGTCGCGGCCCTGAAGGGCAGGAAGACGCCGTCGCCGATGGTCGAGAGCATCAATTCGACGCCCTGCGACACGTTGACGCCGTCACCGATGGTGCAGTTGTCGATCACGGCGCCGGCGCCGATCGTGACGTTGTCGCCGATCACCGTTGGGCCGCTGATCACGGCCGACGGGTGGATGACGCAGTTGCGCCCGATCTGCACGAGCTCCGAGCAGCGCAACACCTGCTGGCGTTCGAGGAAGGCGCGCCCCAGCACTTTAACGTTGTAGAGCAGGTCGTGGTTGAGCTTCTGTTCGAAGCGCGCGCCGCGCCCGAACAACCCGTAGATCTGATCAGCGATGAAGATGTGCACCCACGAATCGATCGCGATCAGGCCGCGCTGTGGCACCTGGTAGACCAGGTCCCCGCTCTCGCTCGCCATGTAGGTCGGTACTCTGTAGAAGCCGAGTTCGCGGGTCTGGAAGTCGACGACGACGGGCTCGCAGGCTGCATCAGGCTCGACGCCGGACGGAAAGTACCAAAGGTCCGCCAGATGGCGCTCACCATCCGCGGTGTAGCTGGTCGAGAGGGGCAGGGCGTGGATCTGGAAGGTCGTGTTGTCGGCCGTGAACGCCGCGCGCGCCGGCTTGTTCAGGCGCCTGGCCTGGGCCAGGAAGTCGTCGATGTAGGCCTGATCGAAGAACAGGTTGTCGCGGTACACCAGGGTCGGCTCGCCGGTTCGCGGAGCGGCCGCCAGCGTCGCGCACTCGACCTCGTCGGTCGTGTGATGCCCAAGCGCGTCGCCCTGATGCAGCCAGAGCGGCTTGTTCTGGATGCGTAGGTCGCGAGCCTCTTCATTGAAAGGGGCGACGTGGCGGTGATCGCGAAGGACGATCTTGTGCATGACGCACTCAGGCCGCGACAAAGGCGCGGATCAATCGGTCGAAGGCGGACGGCTCGTCGAGCATCGGGAAGTGGCCGGAGCGCGGCAGAGTCTCCACCTGGGCATGCGCGATGCCGGCCGACATCACGGCATACTGCCTGGGATGCACGATCACGTCGCGCAAGCCGTAGATGCCGAGCGCCGGCACCTGCACCTGGGCCAGCATCGGGCGCAGATCGGTGTGCCGCAACGAACGGATGCTCGCGAAGAAAGACTCGATCGTGGTGCGCTTTATGTCGCGCGAGACCATAGGATACCAGACGTTCGGCGCACGAGTCACGATCGGGGCGTAGAGACGCATCCCGAAGTCCAACAATCCCACATACTGTCGGGTCAGCCGCCCGATCCACGGCACGCTCGCCAGCTTGAGCAGCAGGGCCAGCGATGAGCCCACGATCGGCGAACCGACCACGCCGACGCGCGACACGCGTCCGGGATAGCGAATCGCGGCGCCCAGGGCCGTCGTCCCGCCCATCGAATGCCCGATGACGGTCGCGCGCTCGATGCCAAGCGCATCGAGGAACACCGGCACCATGTCGATATAGGCGTCGACTTTGACGCTTTCAGCGCGTTTGCCCGACTCGCCAAATCCATACAGATCGACAGCATAGCAGCGATGGTCCCTGGCCAGCGACTTCATCGTCGGCAGCCACAGATCCCACGAGCCCAGCCAGCCATGGATCAGCAGCACAGGCGCGCCGCGGCCCACCACCTGGTAATGCACGGGGCCGCGAGAGGTGAGGAGGGAACTCATAGGAAGGCGTCAGGTGTCAGGCGTCAGGCGTCAGGCGTCGCATACTCTGACGCCTGACGCCCGAGGCCTGACGCCTAACTCATCAACGCGCTGACGTCGACGCTGGTGTCGGGCGCCATCTCGTCGAGGATGGCGTAGAGAAGCTCGAGGAGGACGGACTTGACCGACTCGCGGTCTTTTGCCACGCACGGCAGCAGCTTGATGGCCGGGTCGAGGCGCAGCGCGATGCGCAGATCGTCAAGGTCCCAGGCGTCGGCGCTGTCTTGCTTGTTGGCCGCGACGACGTAGGGGGTGGGGGCGTAGGCCTTGAACGTCTGCAGGATGCTGATCGCTTCGCGGAAGGTCTCGGGCCGGGTGCTGTCGACCATCACCACGAAGCCGAGCATGCCCTCCGACAGGATCTCCCACATGAAGTCGAAGCGCTTTTGGCCGGGAGTGCCGAACAGGTAGAGCACGAGCTCTTCGTCGACGGTGATACGGCCGAAGTCCATCGCCACCGTCGTGGCATTCTTGATCTTTTCGACGTCGGACGTGATCTTGCGTTCTGTCGCGACGACCTCGATCTCGCTGATCGTCTGGATGAACTGGGTCTTGCCGGAGCTGAACGGCCCGGTGACCACCATCTTGACGGCTTGCGGCATCGTCGTGTCCTTCCCTTAAAGCGACCGGATGCGCGAGATCAGGCGCTGGATGATGCCGGTCTTGGCCTTGGGGTCGTCAAGCTTGGGCGACGTGGTCGGCCCTGACGTTGAGGCACCGGCTTTGACGGGTGTTGCCCCGGGGCGCACGCCGTTCGGCTTCGCGGGCTCGGCCTTGACCCCGCCCGTCGATCCGTTGGCGAGGCCGTTGCGTGCGCTGGCCGTGGCGACCACAGGCACCGTCGTCGTCTGGGTCGCGCCGAAAACCGGGCGTGACGTCGTCGGGCGAGCGATGGGCGCTGTCTGCGGACGCGCCGCCTGACCCTCGGGCCGCACCACTTCCACAAGCCCGGCCTGGATCAGGCCGTACACGATGCGACGCAACTCGAGATCGCTCAGCTTGTTGTGCTTGGCGATGGCGCGCATCGGGTTCTTGGGGCTGATGTAGGAGACGACCCGCCACTCCTCGGGGCTGAGATGCATCTGGCGGATGTTGGTGTTCGGGCGTTCGGTGAATTTGAGCGCCATCTCGAGATCCGGGATCTCTTCGACGAGCCGCTCATGTTCCTTCATGCGCCGCGCGCCTTCGAGGATCACGTTCTCGAGATCCATCGGTACCGTGATCTTGTCTGGCCCCGGCATCAGGCTCGGCTCGAATTGGAACACGCCGTCGGTCCAGGCGAAGAGCTTGTAGATGATCTCGAGGGTGTGGCTGCGGAGGCAGTTGACGATGTCGGCCTGGTTGACGTAGCCGGCGTTGATCAGGAGCAGGCCCAGCTCCTTGTCGCTGGCATGGCTGGCGCGGGTCCGCACGAGTTCGGTCTGTGCATCGGTCAGCTTGCCGTACTTGCGCAGGATGCCGGGCAGGGTGTTGTCGACCTCCGCCAGGTGCGCGTGGACCAGCTTGCCTTCCTTGAACGTCACCTGAGCGCTTGGCGGCGTCGTGCCGGTCGCGCCGTTCGGCCCGATCACCAGCGACCCCGTCTTGCGCGCCAGGTTGATCAGGTGAAGCAGCTGTCCGATCGAGAAATCCCGCAAATTGCCTTTGAGCGGCATCCTGACCTCGGTGAGCCCAATCCTAGTCTTCCGTCAACCCCTGCCGTGGCGATTATAGGGTTCAGGCCCTTGCCACGTGGGTAAATTCTCTGCGAAAACGCCGCATCCCCGGCGTTAGCCTGGAGTGGAAAGGGTTGGCGCTGGCTCGTCTGCTAGAATCGATCTTCCGTACGCAGGGAGAACGATTCCTTCAATGAAGACGCGCCTGACCTTCTACTCCGCTGTCCTCGTCTTTGCGCTGGCCGCCTGCGGCCCTGCTGCGCCGTCGGAGGCGCCGACGCTGGCCACTCCGCTGGTCGTCACGGCCGCTCCGACCGCTTCATCGCTGCCGACAGCCGCCATCGTGGTCGATGAGCCGTCGGCCACTCCGGCACCGACCCAGGCCCCGCAGCCGACCGCCGCGGTCGCGCTCGGCCCCGACAACTATCCCGCCGGGGTCAACCCCCTGACCGGCGAAGCCGTCGGCGCCGACAGGGTCGAGCGGATCCCACTCGCGGTCAAGATCTCGAACTTTCCGATCAGCGCCCGCCCGCAGTTCGGGCTGGCTCAGGCGGACCTTGTCTTCGAGCACCAGGCCGAGGCCGGGTTGACGCGCTTCACGGCTTTCTTCCTGCAAAACGACGTCGAAAAGATCGGGCCGGTCCGCTCGGCCCGCTTTATTGATGCAGAAATCGTGCCCGCCTTCCAGGCCGCGCTGGTGACGTCGGGCTCGTCGTTTGGCACGATGGACAAGCTCCGCTCGACCGCCTGGTTCCTGGGCCAGAACATCTGGCGCCTGGTGTCCGAGGAGTCCGCCTACAGCTGCCCGCCGCTCTGCCGCGAGCGCCCCGACGACATGAACAGCCTGTTCGCCAGCACGACAACGCTTCGGACGGCCCTGAGCGCCAGCGCCCAGAAAGCCGGCTCAGCGGCGCCGGGTCGGGCGGATCTGCGCGGCCTGGCGTTCGCGACGCAGGCTCCGACCGGCACAGCCGTCAGCGAGTTGCAGATCCACTTCTCCGGCTCAGCCCAGGTCATGTGGAACTACGATGCTGGCGCGGGCCGCTACCTGCGCTGGCAGGAGTCGGCGCCCGGCGCTGACCTGGTGCCGCATGTCGACGGCGTCACCGAGCAGCAGCTCTCGGCCGCGAACGTCGTCCTGCTCAGCGTCAATCACCAGAACAACTTCGTGCCCGAGGACTTCCGCGACGGCGGCAACTGCGGTGTCGAGATCCAGCTGTGGACGAGCGGGCCCGCGCGCGTCTTTCGAGACGGCGTGTTGATCGAGGGCACCTGGGTGCGCGACGCGTCGAGCGACATGCACCTGCAGTTGCGCGACGCGGCCGGCGCACCGATCGCGCTCAAGCCTGGCAACACCTGGTTCGCCGTCGTCACGCTGAACTCGCCCGTGGAGTTGAAGGGCTCGGTCGTCGCTGTCTCGGGTCGCGTGCCCGACACGAAGACCGAGTGCCCGGTGCCGCCGACTGAAACGCCCGACCCGAATGCGTTGCCCACCGTCGACCCGCTGGCCACGCCGCTGCCCTGAGATGTCGACGGCAGACGGCGGACGGCGGACCGCAGATATCCAGGCAGAGACGTCTGCGACGTTTCGACAACTGCTGCCGTCCGCCGTCCGCCGTCTTTAGGTCACCCATGATCCTCAGCCACGTCCAGGTCAACCCGCTCCTGTCGGCGCGCGAGGCCGGCGCAACCAGCGCCGAGTCGTCGAGCGATCTCGGCCTGACGCGCGTCACGGTCTCACTCAGCGATCACGGCGTTGACTGGGGTGGGGCGACGACGGCCTGGGCCGTGCTCGAGCGCATCGCGAAAGACGAGAACGGCGTGTTCGTGGTCAGCGGCGGCGAGGCGCGCAAGGTCCAGGCTTTCTCAGACCTCACGCAGCGAGCGGTCAGCCTTTACCCGACGGTCGGTGCGCCGACGATGCTCGTGGCCGGCTTCCCCATGCACCGCATCAAGAACACGGATCCGTGGCGGGACACGCAGGCCAAGATCAAGGCAACGTCGCCGAGCGGCCGAGTCCTCGACACGTGCACGGGGCTGGGCTACACGGCCATCCTCGCCGCCGAGACGGCCGAGCATGTCACGACCGTCGAGCTCGATCCGGCCTGCCAGGCGGTGGCGCGCGAGAACCCGTGGTCGGCGCGGCTCTTCGCGCATGAGCGCATCACGCAGTTGATCGGCGACATCGCCGAGTTGATCGAGGCGATGCCGGAGGCCGGGTTCTCGCGCATCATCCACGACCCGCCGACCTTCAGCCTGGCGGGCGATCTCTACAGCGGTGACTTTTACCGGGAATGCTGGCGGGTGTTGCGGCCGGGCGGCCGGCTCTTCCATTACATCGGGGATCCCGACAGCGCGTCGGGCGCGCAAGTCACGCGCGGCGTCGTCAAACGCCTGAGCGCAGCCGGCTTCACGCGCATCCAGCCGGCGCCGGCAGCCTTCGGGGTGACGGCTTTTCGTTAGCGCTCAAGCGCTCGATCCCAAGACGAACGACGAAGGACGAATGACGAAGGTTGTCTCACACAACCTTCGTCATTCGTCCTTCGTCGTTCGTCCGACTCTCTTGACTGCGGTCTGCGGTCCGCCGTCTGCGGTCTATTCCCTCAGGCCTTGACGGCCTCAGCCAGGTACATCTCCTCGACGTACTGCTTGACCATGCGGCGCATGCTGAACTGCGGCGCCAGAGTCGAAATGCATTCGCGCACACGGCGCAGCCAGCCGGCCGACGGCCCGATCGAACCGTCTTCGTAGTACAGGGGCTGGATCTGGTTCTCGAGGACTTCGTAAAGGCTCGCCGCGTCCTTGGCGTCCTGCGCCTCGTGGTCGTCCATTTCAGACTCGTCGCCGATGGCCCAGCCGTTCTCGCCGTTGTAGCCTTCCTGCCACCAGCCGTCGAGGATCGAGAAGTTCAGCGCGCCGTTCAGCGACGCCTTCATCCCGGACGTGCCCGAGGCCTCCAACGGCCGGCGCGGGTTGTTCATCCACACGTCGACGCCCTGGACGAGGTAACGCGCGAGGTTGATGTCGTAATCCTCAAGGAAGGCGACCCGGCCCGCGAACTCCGCCCGCTTCAACTGGCGGTAGACGTCTTGGATGATCTTCTTGCCGGGGTCGTCCATCGGGTGGGCCTTGCCCGCGAAGATGATCTGCACCGGCATCTTGACATTGTTGACGATGCGCAGCAGGCGGTCGACGTCGCGCATGATCAGCGAGCCGCGCTTGTAGGTCGAGAAGCGCCGGGCGAAGCCGATCGTCAGCTTGTAGGGATCGAGCAACGTGCCGGCCGCCACGATCTGGATCGGATGGCGCTGCGTCGTGATCCACTGCTGACGCGCGCGGTCGCGGATGTAGCTGGTGAGCTTGCGCTTGAGATGCAGCCGAGCGGAGCGCAGTTCGTCGTCCGGCACCGCCAGGAACGGCTGCCAGGTTTCAGGGTCGTCCACCTCTTCGCGCCAATCGGGCCCGAGGTAACGATCGTAGAGATTGGCCATGCTGCGCGCGAGCCAGCTGCCGGTATGCACGCCGTTCGTGATCGCGCCGATCGGCACGCGCTCGACCGGCGTGTTCGGGAACAGGAACTGCCACATCTTGCGGCTGACCTGGCCGTGCAACTCGCTGACGCCGTTGCTTTGCCGCGACATGCGCAGCGCGAGCACCGACATGCCGAATGACGTGCCCCAGCTCTGCTGCAACCGCGCCAGATCCATCAACCCATCGCGTGTCAGGCCCAGCGACGGCCAGTACTGATTGAAGTAGCGGTCCATCATCCAGTCCGGGAACTCTTCGTTGCCGGCCGGGACGGGCGTGTGAGTGGTGAAAACGGTCTCCGAACGGACCTTGGCGACGGCGGCCTCGAAGTCGATGCCGGTGGCCACCAATTCACGGATGCATTCGAAGGTCAGGAAGGCCGAGTGGCCCTCGTTCATGTGCCAGACCTTTGGCATGATGCCGAGCAGACGCAGGGCTCGCACGCCGCCGATGCCCAGGACGATCTCCTGGCAGATGCGCGTGTCCTTGTCGCCGCCGTACAGTCGCGAGGTCAGGTCTCGATCGGCCGGCGCGTTCTGGGGCACGTCGCTGTCGAGCAACACCAGCGGCACACGGCCGACCTGGATCTTCCACAATCGCGTGTGAAGCGTGCGCCCCGGCAACTCGACCGACACCATCAGCGGCTGGCCATCTTCGCCGCTCAGCGGAATGATCGGGAGCTGGTCGGAGGTGTAGGTGAGGTAGCCGGCTTCCTGCCAGCCGTCTTCGGTGATGTGCTGTGAGAAGTAGCCCTGGTCATAATACAGGCCGACGCCGATGAAAGGCAGACCAAGGTCGGAGGCTTCCTTGGCGTGATCGCCTGAGAGAACGCCGAGGCCGCCTGAGTAAGTGGGGAAGGACTCGTGCAGGCCGAACTCGGTCGAGAAATAGGCGATCAGGTGGTCGGCTCTGTCGCCGTGCTCACGCTTGTACCAGGTGCCTTCGGCCTTCATATAGGTGTCGAACGCGACGATCACGCGATCGTACAACTCGAGGAAGGCCGGCCGCTGCAGCGCGCCGTTCAGGTCCTGCCGTTTGACGCGCCGCAGGAACTTGATCGGGTTGTGGGCCACGTCGGCCCACAGCTGGCGATCGATGGATTCGAAGATTTCGGTGACGTCGGGATTCCACGTCCACCACAAGTTATAGACGAGGTCCGCCAGGCGGGAGATGCGCTTCGGCAGATTGACACTGGCCAGCGCGGCCTGGGCATTGAAAGCCCCGTTTAGTGCGCCATTGAGTGACACGATACTCCTCCAGTCGTTCATTTGAGGGTAAGCCGAACGACTATACCATACAGGTTTTTTCGCCTCCCTCTTACTTTCGGGCCATTTATCGCCTTGTATACTTCAATCCTCTTGTTCCAATCGCGTTTCAAACTGTTCCGTCGTTGGAACACTGCGTTCCAAAGGTTGGGTGCTCATGGAGACGACTGAATCGAGTCTTTCGTTGCCGGGACGACAGTGGTTGCCGGAGACGCCGGGGCCGTGGCCCGCGACGGTTCTGGTGCATGGGTGGCTCGGCAACGAGACGGTGATGTGGACCTTCGCCTCGACAGTGCCGCCGGGCACCGCGATGTTCAGTCCGCGCGGCATACACGTGGCCGGGCCAGAGGGCTTCGGCTGGTTCCCCGAGCATGCCGAGGAAGCCGAGGTGCTCGCAGGCATCCAGGCGCTCGAGGCTTATGTGTCGGATCTGCCGCGGCATTTTCCGATCGATCGCAAGCGTGTGACCTTGATGGGATTCAGCCAGGGAGCCGCGGCCTGCGCCGCGCTCTGGTTGCACAACCCCGGCGTCGCTCAGAAGGTCGCACTGATGGCTGGCTTCCTGCCGCGCTCCGTTCGAGAGTGGGCGAAACGCGGCCGCCTGTCGGGGCGCTCGGCATTCATCGCCCACGGCCTGAGCGATGCCACGGTGCCGTTGGAACGCGCCCACGATCTGCGCGACAGGCTGGCCGCCGCCGGCGCAGACGTGACGTATGGCGAGTACCCCGTCGGGCACAAGATGAACAGTCAGGCCCTGCGGGACCTTGCCGCCTGGTTGGCTTGATTCCCCGCTGAATCAGACAAGCTCGGCAAACCGATCCCAATATATGCCACCTAACCCAACCTTACGCATAGGGGTTAACACCGCTATAAAAGACTCAGGCGTGGTGCAAACACCATAACGCGGTTGGCGACGACCCGTATGGGTACCCATACATGCCGGCGTTCCGGGGAGGCCAGGGGAGGTCTGCATGTTGGTTGGCAAACGGACAGGTGTCATTCTGGCGCTCGTGGGCGCCGTTGTGGTCGGTGGGTTCTCGACGTCGAGCGTGACCGCCCAGACGAGCGAGCGCCTGTTGTTCCCTGAGATCTTTCGAGGCTACCGGCCGTCGGGCGCGATCCTGGGTCGTCTGCTCAACAACGCGAGTCCCGAGGTCGGCGCGCAGATCGAACTCGTGAACTACACGCCAAGCCTCAATCCGGCGATGTCGGTCGAGAACAACGTCTACACAGCTACGACCTCGGCCACCGGTGAGTTCGTGTTCGCCTATCCGGCCATGCTGCAAACCGGCGAACATTACTACCTGCGTTACACCAACCCCACTCTGGCCGGCGACCCGAACGCGTACGACGTCACGCGCGTCTCAGCCTGGACCTCCTACGACCTTCCCACCTACGTCTACGATGACGTCCTGGCCTTCCCGGACATCAACGTCGCCAATGTCGAGATGAACTTGAACGCTTTGAGCGTTCAGGTGCCCTACCAGTTCAGTTGGGGCCGACGGACCGGCGACGACACAGAGGAGTACGACTTCCTGCTCACCGATCAGGACACGGCGTTCTATCAGACGGGCCCGCTGGGCTACGTCGATCACTATGATCTCGCCGCTCTGCCTCTCGGCTTCGATTTCGATCTGCCCTATATCTGGGGCGTCCACATCGTTTCGCAGACAGCCGGTGAAGGCTACTCGTTCTTCCTGCCTGTCGCCTTCACGGTGGATCTGCCCATCGGCACGGGGTCTGTCCTTGAAGCGCCGGTGTTTCAACCATTGCGCTGACACGGCCTTGATCTGACGGATGACGAAAGACGAAGGACGAGGGTTGAACGGCCGTTCAACCCTCGTCCTTCGTCTTTCGTCATCCGTCTGTCTTTAAGCCAGCAGATCGGTCTCACGCAACCCGGGCGTGGCTTCGGGAAACGCTAGCATGTAATCGTCGTGGCTGCCGATGAAGCGCGTCATCAGCCACGAGATCACGCCGCCGCGCCGCGGGCCGCCCCCAAGTTGGCTGCGATGGCAGGCCGAAGCCTTGTCCTTGCGTTCGAGCGCTGCGTCACTGAGCTTGACGCGACAGTGGATCGGGAACTCGACGCTCGCCAGTTCGACGAGATCGATGTCGCCGTTGCGGCCGAACTTGCGCGGGTTCTGGCCGACGATCGGCAACAGCCGGACGGCCCAGCGCAAGAAGCCTTTTGGAAACACCGAGTAGTACAGCTTGCGCGGGGCGAAGGCCGGCCCGGCTTCGGGGTACATCGAGGCGTCACCGGCGGCCTTGAACGCCAGGATCGTGGCCTGATGGATGTGGATGTGATCGGGATGGCGGTAGCCGCCGATCGGATCGAATGTGAACACCACCTCGGGCTTGAGCCGCCGAATGGCGGCTGTGACGCGCGCGGCCACCTCCTCGAGCGGCGCGTTGATCTGCGCGTCGGGATGGGCGTTCGCTTCGGTGCCCGGCATGCCTGAGTCTCGATAGCCAAGATGGACGACCTCGGTCAGCCCGAGCGCTGCCGCTGCGGCGGCCAGTTCTGCGCTGCGCATTTCGGCCACGCTCGCATAGCCCTCGAGGTGTTCAGGGTCGGCCGAGCCCGCTTCGCCGCGAGTCGCGCAGACGTAGATGACCTGATGGCCGCGCAGTGCGTACTCGGCCAGCGTGCCGCCTGGACCGAAGGATTCGTCATCGGGGTGGGCGCCGACGAACATGATCGTCGTCATCGCGCCGACCTCGTCCACATCACCTGGAAGTTGGTTACAATCATTGACATGATTCGACCTGACTCTCGTTTCGGCCGCTTTCTCACAAGCCCGTTGGGCAAAGTCATCCTCGGGGCAGGGTTGGGGGGCCTGGTTGTCGCGTTCGCCAACATCCAGGACCCTGTGGTCTTCTTCGCCGGCATGGTCATCGGCGTGGTGATCGTCTTCGCGCTCGGCCAGATCCGCTGAGTCTCAACTCAGCGACAGACCCCGCATGGCCTCGGCAGTGCCCGCCGCCACGCCGACGGCGTTCCCGTCGATGCGCTTCAACAGGCCCGTCAGCACGTCCTTCGACCCGAGCTCCACAAACGTCGTCACGCCCTGGCTGATGAGGTATCGCACAGATTCCGTCCAGCGCACGGGCGACGTCAATTGCGCGGGAAGTTCGCGCCGGATCGCCTCGACATCCGCGAGCGGCGCGGCCGTGATGTTGCCCACAACAGGCACGCGAGGCTGTTGAACGGGCGTGCCTGCGACGGCCTCGGCATAGCCGGCAACCTCGGGCTCCATCAGGGCTGAGTGTGCGGCGATCGACACCTGCAATCTCAACGCGCGCTTGGCGCCGCGCGCCTTCGCCAGTTCCATCGCTTTCTCGAGGGCCGGCAGCGCGCCCGAGATCACGACCTGCCCCGGGCAGTTGTCGTTGGCCACCTGCACCGGCAGGCCGGCTTCGGCGCTGGCCTCGGCGCAGATCACCTGAAGCGAGTCGGCGTCAAGGTTGAGGATAGCAGCCATGCCGCCCGGCGCCTGTGCCCCCGCTGCCTTCATCGCTTCACCCCGTCGCCGAATGAGGCGCAGCCCGTCGGCATAGGCCAGCGCGCCGGCGGCCACGAGCGCCGTCACCTCTCCGACCGAGTGCCCGGCGACGTAGGCGGGCGTGAACTCGGCGCCCAGGTGCTCGTTCAACGCCCTCAGGGCTGCGATCGACGAGGCCAGAAGGGCAGGCTGGGTGTTGACGGTGTCGTTCAGTTCGACGTCGGGGCCTTCCCAGCAGAGGCGGGAGAGGGCGAACCCAAGGGCCTCGTCGGCTTCCTCAAAGGCAAGGCGAGCGCCTGCAAAGGCCTCGGCGAGCTCGCGGCCCATACCCACCGTCTGGGAGCCCTGGCCGGGAAAGACGAAAGCTGTGGTGCTGGGGATGAGGATGGTCATGGCGCGATTGTAGCCAAATCCGTCAGATCCTGGAAAAGAAAAAGGGCTGCAAAGCAGCCCTCTCTTCGACCGTCCGAGGTGAGTCTCGAAGCGGCGCGGCTCAGGCCGCCGCCTTCTTCTCGACGACCTGCTTGCCGTTGTAAAACCCGCACTCGGGGCAGACCCGGTGAGCGGGGACCATCTTGCCACAATTCGCGCAGGCGGCCAGGTTCACGGCGCTGAGCGCATCATGGGCGCGGCGGCGGTCGCGGCGGCCCTTCGAGTGTTTGCGTTTTGGATGCGGAGGCATGTTCGAACGTCCTTACGTGCTGTGCCCTACACAGGCAAAATAAGGCCTGCGCGGGGCAGGCTGCAAGGGTGTCATTATAACCGGGCGCCCGGGGCTGTCAAGGGAGCGAGGAGGGCGGGGGAGACACGACAGCGCTCAGCCCCTCTCCCGGGGCCCTCCCCCGAAGGGGTATCCGCGGAAATCCCCGGCGATCTCGCGGACGAGCACCTCGATCTCGGCCTCGTCGCCGGGGTCGAGGGCCTCGGGCCCGGACGGGGCTCGCTCGGCCAGCGAGGTGAAGACGCCGCGGCGCTTCAACATGTAGCGCATGAACGGCCAGGTCTCGCGGATGAGGAGCGGGAGCAGGCGGCGGTGCAGCTCGCGCGCGCCGGCCTCGTCGCCGGCCCACCACAGCTCCTGAACGCCGGCGAGGACGTCGGCGAGCTCGCAGGCGGGCATGCAGCCGTTCGCGCCGCGGCTCAACTCCTCGGGCAGGAACCGGCCTCCGAAGCCGCCGAAGATGGTCTTCACCTTGTCGCCGACCAGGGCATGCACCTGGGCGATGTGCTTGGGGCCGGGCGGGCGTTCTTCCTTGATGTACTGGATCGACGGGATCTCGTCGACGAGTGTCGCCACCTGCTCGCTGGAGAGCGGCGCGTATTGAGCGGCGTTCTGGAGCACGATCGGGCCGTCATAGGCGTCAGCCAGCCGGCGGAACATGTTCATCGTCATCGCGACGTCGGCGCGCGCCGGGGCCATGGCGATGATCGCATCGGCGCCGGCCCTGCCCGCGGCGCGCGCATAGGCCAGCACCTGCGGCACCGAGATGCCGGAGCAGCCGAAGATCACGGGCAGCCGCCCGTTGACCGTTTCGAGGACCACGTCGAGGTGGCGCAGCCGTTCCTCTTCTCCCAGAAAGTAGAACTCGCCGACCATCACGGGCCAGACGATCCCGTGTTGGCCCGTCGCGCAGCAGAACTCCGCCGCCGCGCGCAGATCGCTCGTCAGGATCTCGAGATCTTGATCGTACGGGGTGGGCAGCAGCCCGAAGACGCCTTTAAGGTGGGGCATCGAGAAGCAAAAGGCGAATAGCGAAGGGCGAGGTATTGCTCCTCGCCCTTCGCTATTCGCCCTTCGATGTCAGGAGGACGCCTCGTCCAGCGGAGGCATGCCCTTGTCGAGGCGCAGCTTGTTGATGCCGTTGCGGATCTGGGTCAGCGAGCGGACCATCTCGGCTTCGAGCCGCATCAGCACGTCGAGCGCGTACTCGTCGGCGTCGGCGCGGACGGCTTCGGCTTCGGCCTGGGCGCCGCGCACGATCTCGCTGGCTCGGATCTTGGCGTTCTCGGTCAGGACGTCGCGCTCGATCAGCTGGTCGCCCTTTTCTTTGGCGAGTTGCACCGTGCGCTCAGACTCCTCGGTCGCCTGAGCCATGATCTTGTCGCGCGAGTTGATGATCTGCTGCGCCTTCTTGACTTCCTCGGGGATCGAGACGCGCATCTGGTCGATCAGTTCAAGCACGCGGTCCTCGTCCACCAACAGCTTTCGCGTCAGCGGCAAGGGGCGGCCTTCATTGAAGACCTCTTCGAGGCGGTCAACGAGATGCAGGATGTCCATTCATGGCCTCCGCGCAACGCGGAATCACTTAAGAATGCGCCAAAAATACTACGGATTCACGCGAAATGCAATTCGGGCCGGCGGGCGCCCACGGTGCGACGCAAGACGAACAAGCGCAGGAGGAAGGTTGGACGGCCGTCCAACCTTCCTCCTGCGCTTGTTCGTCAGTCTTCTTGTGCAGCGATGGCGGTCAGTCCCGCAACTGCGACAGGGGCACGCTGCCCTCGCCGCCGAGTTCACGGAAGCGGCGGCGGAGGGCGGCTTCGACGTGAAGCGGCACCATGGTGCTGACGTCGCCGCCGAGCGACGCGATCTCGCGGACGGTGGTGCTGCTCAGGAAGGTGTGCTGTTCCTTGGAGATCAGCGTCACCGTCTGGACCTCTGGCGCGAGGCGCTGGTTGGCCAGGGTCATGCGGAACTCGAACTCGAAGTCCGAGAACACGCGCAGACCGCGGACGATCACCTGGGCGCCGACACGGCGGCAGAAGTCAACGGTCAGGCCGTTGTAGCCGGTGACACGGACGTGCGGATAACCAAGCTGGCGCACGGCCTCGTTGACCAGCGCGATCCGTTCCTCGAACGGGAAGACCAGCGACTTGAGCGGCCTGTCGTACACGCCGACCACGACCGAGTTGAAAAGCTCGGCGCTGCGCTGGATGATGTCGATGTGACCGAAGTGCACCGGGTCGAAGGTGCCGGGGTAGATGGCCCCGATGGGTCGGACGCCGTCAGCTGACATCGCCGGAGCCTGTCTGCCAGAACGCGGCGACGAGCTGGCGGATGCCCACATGCTCGGGCGACTCCAGCTCGGGGTCGACCTCGAACACGGCGCGCGCCTCGCGTCTGGCCTTCTCGATCGTGGCGATGTCGCTGAGGCCAGCGGCCTGCAACGCTGCGAAGCCGGCCTGCCGTGTGCCCAGGAAGTCGCCGGGGCCGCGCATCTCAAGGTCCTTCTCGGCCAGCACAAAGCCGTCTTGCGTCTGCTCCATGGCCTGGAGCCGCTCGTCGGGCGTCGGGTCGGGCGAGTCGGAGGTGAGCAAGCAGTACGAGGCGTGCTCACCGCGTCCCACGCGCCCACGGAACTGATGCAGTTGCGAAAGCCCGAAGCGGTTCGCGCCGTCGATCAGGATCACCGTGGCGTTCGGGACGTCGACGCCGACTTCGACCACTGACGTCGAGACCAGGATCTGAGTCTCGTTGGCCTTGAAGGCCGCCATGACCGCGTCCTTCTCGTCGGGCTTCATGCGGCCGTGCAGGAGGCCAAGCGTGAACTCGGGGAAGATCTCTTTCTGCAGGCGGGCGTGCTCCTCGACGGCGGCGCGGGCCTCGATCTTCTCCGACTCTTCGACGAGCGGGAAGATCAGGTACGCCTGGCGGCCCTTGTTGACCTCACGGCGCACAAAGGCGTAGCCGCGCTCGCGCTCGTTGGCATGGAGCAGGTAGGTCGTGATCGGCTGGCGGCCCGGCGGCATCTCGTCGAGGATCGAGAGGTCGAGGTCGCCAAAGACGGTCAGCGCCAGCGTGCGCGGGATGGGGGTGGCCGTCATCACAAGCAGGTGGGGGCTTGAGGTCACACCGTCCGCGCTGCGGCCTTTGCCGCGCAGCGCCGCGCGCTGCGCGACGCCGAAGCGGTGCTGCTCGTCGATCACGGCCATGCCGAGGTTGGCGAACTCCACGGGATCTTCGATCAGCGCGTGAGTGCCGACGATCATCTTGATCGAACCGTCGCGCAGGCCGGCGTAGATCTCGGCCTTTTCGGCGGCCGGCGTGCTGCCCTGTAGCAGCCGAACCGGCGACGACGGCTCCGTGCCGTCGTCAGCGACCTGATCGACGGGCGGTGCAAAGAGCTTGAGAAGCGTGCGGTAGTGCTGCTCGGCCAGGATGCTGGTCGGCGCCATCAGCGCGGCCTGCGTCCCCCCGGCGACAGCGATGGCCATGGCGGCCGCGGCCACGATCGTCTTGCCAGAGCCGACGTCGCCTTGAAGCAGACGGTTCATCGGCGTGCTGGCGGCCAGGTCCGCCCGGATCTCGCCGACGACGCGCTTCTGCGCGCCGGTGAGCGGATACGGCAGCGAGTTCAGGAAGGCCTCGAGCCCGGCATCCGTGATCGTCAGCGGCTGGGCGGGCGTGGCCTGCCAGTCGCGACGCTGGCGCAGGACGCCGATCTGCAGCGCGAACAACTCGTCGAAGGCGAGCCGGTGCTGAGCGTCGGAGAGCTTTGTCTCGTTGTCGGGGAAGTGGATCTGAGCCAGCGCCTCGCCGTAGTTCATCAAGGCGGCGCGCTCGACGATGGCCGCCGGCAACGGGTCAGATTGGCGGCGCGCCCAGAAGTTGGCGACCTGGGCCGTCAGGTTGCGCAGGCCGCGTTGATAGAGGCCTTCGGTCAGCCCATAGACGGGGACGATGCGGCCGGTGTTGAGGAGCTCGACGTCGAGCTTCTCCCACTCGCGCGGCTTGATGGTCAGGCGGCCGAGATACTGATCGACTTTGCCCGAGACCACGACCTGGCGGCCGGGCGTGAGCAATTGCTTGCGATACGGATTGAACTCGGTGACCTCGACCGTGCCCGTGCCGTCGGTGAGCGTCACCTGCAACATCGTGCGATTGCCCTTGAACTTGCGCTCGCGCATGTCGTGGACGGTCGCGATCAAGGTGCATTCCTCGCCGTACTGAAGGCGATTGATCGTCTTCATCCGCGCGTAGTTGTCGTAGCGGCGCGGATAGTAGTGCAGCAGGTCGCCGAGGGTCAGGAGGCCGAGGCGCTCGAAGTCCTTGGCCGTCTCGGGGCCGACTCCGCGCAGCACGGTCAATGGCGCTTCGAGAGCGGCGTTCGGGTCGACCGGGTCGGCGGCGCGAAGCGGCCGCGGGCCCGGGCCCTGGCGCGGCTTCGGGTCGACCGGCTCGACGCTCATGCTGGCCCCTTCAAACCGACGGCGGCTCTCGCCTCCGCCCTGCTGGGGCTGCGGTTGCGGCTTCGGTTTGGCTTTGGGCTGTTGTTGCGGCCTGGGCTGGGGCTTCGGCCGCGCCTCGGCTTGAGGCTGCTCCCCGGTTGGCTCCGGACCGGCGCCTTCCAGGGGGACCGTGTCGGCACCGCGATCCAGCCGGGCCTGCAGTTCAGGGTGAGCATCCTGCTCGGGGCGGGGCCCGCGATCCGGCCGAAGCTCACGCTCGGGCCGAAGCTCGCGCTCGGGCCGAGGCTCGCGCTCAGGTCGATCGCGGCGCTCTTGAGGCGGGCGACTTTCCTGCGGGCGGTCCGCTCGTTGGCCGCGCTCGGGCCTGGGCTCGCGGCGCGGCTCGTTTTGAGCGGGGCGCTCGCCGCGGTCAGGGGCGTCGGACCGTTGGCGCTGGCCGCTGTTTGCGTCGCGAGGCCGGTCCGCGGAGCCCTCGCGGCGCGGCTCGTCGCGGCGAGGAGCCTGCTCGCGTGGGCGGGCAGGGGGCGGCGTGGGCCGAGTCGGCTCAGGCCGGCGCTGGGCTGCGGCGCGCTTCGCATCCTCGGCCTTGATGGCATCGAGGATTTCGCCGAGCGCGGCGGGCCGGCGCTCGAGATCGGTCTCGACGTACGTGCGCAGCCGGCTTGCCACATCCTTAATGAACTCATCAGAGAGGCCGTCGCGGCGCGCGTTCGGCTCCCAGAAGGTCATGAGTTTGGGGAGGCCGCCGATGACGGCCTTATTGGCGTATTTGAGCCCAACTTCTGTTTGCAGAACCTTCTGCAACTGGGCGAGTGAAGGCAGCATGGAACGATTGTACTACACGGTTAGAGGCGCATTCGCAACAGCAAAGGCTTCTGTCACGAATTGCACGAATGAAAAATGCATTGTTGACGGCAACCGAATGGGTCGCCCATATTCGTGTTCGTGCCAATTCGAATCCATTCGTGCAATTCGTGGCAAGAATCCGGATGGGGTCACTCGGTTGCCGAGCGTTCGGCGATCATGATGCCCATGGCGCCGGGGCCGAGCAGAACGCCGAGCGACGGGGCCAGCGGCGCGAGGGGCCAGTCGTACTCGCTGCCTTCAGAGGCCAGCAGGTCGAGCAACTGGCGGGTGTCGGCGGTGCGCTGGGGTTCGGCCTGCAGGATCACGCCGCGCTCAATATCCGTGACCTCCACCGAGAACTCGGCGAGCTTCTCGAGCGCTGCCGCGCGCGTCTGGGCCTTCTCCATCGGCACGAATTCGCCCTCTTCGAGGCTGAGGATCGGTTTGACCTCGAGCATCTGGCCGATCAGCGCATGGGCGGCGCCGAGTTGACCGCCGCGACCGAGATGAGCCGGGTGCTCGCTGAAGAACACGGAGTACAGCTGGTGGATCTTGCCGCGGGCGAGTCGGATGGCGTCCTCGAGCGTCAACCCGGCCTCAGAGGCCTTGACGGCGGCTTCGACCACAAGGCCCTGGCCGAGCGAGACCGAGCCGGTGTCGATCACGTGCACGGTCGTCCGGCCTCGGACGAGGTCGGCGCCGAGCCGGGCCTGGGTCGGCATCGGGCAGAGGTGGTTGGTGCAATGGATCGACATGATCACATTGTCGTGACGCGCGATCGTCTCGAAGGCCGTCGCGAACTCCTGTTGCGTGGGCGGGATCAACTCAGGGATGACGCCGCGCGTGACGACGGTGTCGAAGAGCTCGAGTGCCGTGATCTCGTCCTCGCGCACGACTTCGTCGCCGAGCCGGATCCGGATCGGCATGACTGTGACGTCGTGGGCCTTGGCGAAACGCGGCGTGGCGAAGTAAGCGCAGGTGTCGGTGACGATGTGCATGATGCGTTCAACCCAATCCGCCCGGCGCTGACCTGCATGGCCTCCGCCGGGCGGGGATGGCGATTTTCATTCGGGCGATCGTTGATCGACGATTATTCGAGCGACAGGATGTAAGGATAGTGCGGCTGCCCGCCGAAATGGGTCTCGATGGCGAGATCCGGATACCGTTCGGCGATCTTGGCGGCCAGAGCAGCGGCGTCGCCTTCCGACGTGTCGGTGCCGCGGTACAGCGTCAATACCTCATGACCTGCCGCGTCCATCTTTTCGAGAAGTTCCATCAAGGTGGGCTCGAGCCCCTCGCCCGCCACGACGATCTGGCCGTTGTGAAGGCCGATGTGCTGGCCGTCGCGGATGTCGACGCCGTTGAGCTCGACAGTGCGGGTCGCCACAGTGACCTCGCCGGTGTCGACCTGCGTGATCGCGTTCTCCATCGCGCTGGCCACCTGGCCGAGATCGCCGTCCGGCAGGAGTTGGAGCAGGGCGGCGACGCCCTGGGGCACCGAGCGGCTCGGCACGACGCGCACCTGCTTCGATGAGAGCGCCAGGACCTGATTGGCGGCCAGGATGATGTTCTTGTTGTTGGGCAGGATGATCACGCGCTCGCAGGGGAGGTCGTCGACGGCGCGCAGGATGTCTTCGGTGGAGGGGTTCTGGGCCTGTCCACCACCCACGATCGCGGCGGCGCCGAGCGACGCCAGCACGCGCGAGAGCCCGTCGCCGGGCGAAACCGCCACGACGCCGATCTGTTCGGTGGTGACGGAGGCCAGCTGCAACGGCTCAGTCTCGGCCTCTTCGACCTGAGCGAGCAGGTTCTCCATGTGGACGTTCGTGATCGTGCCAAGTTCTTCGGCGAGATCGAGCGGCTCGTAGCGTCGGCTCTTGAGCAGATGGATGTGGACGCGGAACATGCCGTCGCCCTCGCCGACCTGAATGGCGGTGCCCATGTTCTCAAGGCGCCCGTACATCGAGGCCAGGTCGACCGCGCTCTTTGGCTTGAAGTCAACGATGACTTCCCACTCCTGGCCGGGCTCGACGGTTTCCATGGCGGCTCCGACGGCGTCGAGCTTGAGCGGGCGGTAGCCGGTTTCGATGGCGACGTCGAGCGGCAGCCCGCGCATGTAGCGCAGCATGCCCTCGAGGATGATCGTCAGGCCTTTGCCGCCCGAGTCGACGACACCGGCCTGCTTGAGCACCGGCAGCAGCTCGGGCGTGCGCTCGACCGAGACGTGCGCGGCCGAGACGATGCGCTCGAGCAGGGTACGGATCTCGCGGTGGCGCGTGGCGGCATCTTCGGCCGCGAGCGCGGCGTCTTTGATGACGGTCAGGATCGTGCCCTCGACCGGGCGCACCGACGCGCGGTAGGCGGTGGTGCTGGCCTCGCGCAGGGCGCTGGCGAAGAGCGGGGCGTCGATCGTTTCGTTGCCGTCGATTGCGCGCGCGAAACCGCGCCAGATCTGCGACAGGATCACGCCCGAGTTGCCACGCGCCCCCATCAGGGCGCCGTGGGCCAGGGCATGAGCGACGCGGCCGGCGCTGCGGTCGTTGACCGACGAGACCTCGCGCATGGCGGCCTGCATCGTCAACGACATGTTGGTGCCGGTGTCGCCGTCGGGGATCGGGAAGACGTTGAGCGCGTTGACGAGCTCTTTGTTGGTCTCGAGCCAGAGCAACGCGGCTTCGGCCAGTTGCTTGAACTGCGGGCCGTTGCAGCTGTAGAGGTCAGGGATGGGCTTGGGTGCGGTCTCGGCAGCAGTCATCAGGGACTTCTCACGCGTCGGTGTTGCTGATGCGCAAACCTTGGACGTGTACATTGACCTCGTCCACGGTCAGCCCAAAAGTCGATTCGACGTTGAAACGGACGCTGTTGGCCAGGCTGTTGGCGACCGTGGAGACGCGGGTGCCGAACTCCACCACGACATACAGGTTGATCACCAGGCCGGCGGCGCGGTGCGTCACGTCGACGCCCTGGCGCGGATCGCGGGTCAGGATGTTGGTCAGGCCGTTGAACACGTTCTTGGGCGCCATGCCGACAACGCCGTAGGCCTGCAGCGCGGCATGGCTTGCCACCGTTGCAATCGCGATCGGCGAGACCTCGATCCTTCCAAGGGGGTTGATTTCTTCAGGCATGGCTACTTTGGGCAGACTTGGCGACTTGGCCAAGACTGCGGCGGGCTGAATGATACCAAAGAACCGAGGAGCGCAGAGCGAAAAGTGAGGGGCGAGGCGCGTTTTGTCCGATGCGCCGCTACCGCGCTGCAGATTCCGCTTTACGCACTTCGTTCCGCGCTCCGCGTAACTCGGCGATCGCCTCTGCCACCGGCTTTCCAGCCTTATACACGGCGCTGGCCGCGACGATGACGTCGGCGCCGACGGCGCGGCAGAGCGGGGCGGTGGTCGCGTCGACGCCGCCGTCGACCTGCAGGTGGATCGGCCTGCCGCTCGCTTTGATCATCTGGCAGAGCCGCTCGATCTTGGGCAGCATGGCGTGGATGAAGCGCTGGCCCGAGTAACCGGGGCTGACGGTCATGGCCAGGACGAGTTCGACGTTATCGAGGAGAGTCGAGACGGCCTCGGCGGGCGTGCCAGGGTTGAGCGCGACGCCGGCCAGCTTGCCGAGGTCGTGGATCTGATCGAGCGCGCGGTAGATGTGCGGCGTGGCTTCGACGTGCACTGTGACGCGGTCGGCGCCGGCCTTGACGAAGGCGTCGATGTAGCGCTCGGGGTCCGTGATCATCAGATGGACGTCGAGCGGCAGGGTCGTTGACTGGCGAACAGCCTCGACCAGGATGGGGCCGAAGCTGATGTTGGGGACGAAGTGCCCGTCCATGACGTCGAGGTGGATCCAGTCGGCGCCGCCGCTTTCGGCCATGGCGATGTAGTCGCCCAGGCGGCGCAAGTCGATCGAAGCGAAGATGGAGGGCGCGATGAGCATACGAGTATTCTAAGCCAAGAAATCGGGGCACTCCCGATTTCTTGGCTAAAATCCACCCATGCGCCTCATCCTCCCAGCCCGACAGCCCTTCAATTTCGAGCGCGTCATCCACTCGCACGGTTGGGTCCAGCTCGCCCCGAACGTGTGGGATGAGGCCGCACAGACCCTGTCGCGCCCGGACGAACTCAGCATCGGCCGCGTCGTCGCCCTGACGTTCGCGGCGGCGCCCGAGGGCCTGGCCGTGGATATCCCGGGCCGCCTCACGAAGCGCGAAGCCGCCGAAGTGGCAGCGCGTGCCGGCTACATGTTCAACCTCGACGCCGACTACAGCGCCTTCTACGCCATGGCCCGGCACGAGCCGCGGCTCGGCCACGTCGAAGCCCACGGCGTCGGCCGGCTCCTGCGCTCGCCGACGTTTTGGGAAGACATCGTCCGCACGCTCATGACCACCAACATCCAGTGGTCGGGCACCCGGCGCCTCACCGCCGCGCTCGTGCGCCGCTACGGCAAACCGCTCGACGGCTCGGCGACGACTCTCAGACCGCGGGCCTTCCCGACGCCGCAAACCCTCGCCCGCACGCGCGAGACGACTCTGCGCGGCCTCGGCCTGGGCTACCGCGCTCCGTACCTGCTCGAGCTCGCTCGCCGCGTCGCTTCGGGTCGCATCGATCTGGCCGCGCTGCAAGACCCGGCCCGGCCGACCGACGAGCTTCGCCGTGACCTGCTCGCTCTGCCCGGCATTGGCCCGTACGCCGCGCACACGCTCCTCAACTGCCTCGGCCGCCACGACTACATCGGCGTCGACACCGAAGCCGTCGCGGCCGTGTCGCAACACTTCTTCGACGGGCGCAAAGTCGGCGCTGCCGAGATCAATGCCGTCTTCGAAAAGTGGGGGCCGTATAAGGCGCTGGCGTTCTGGTTTTGGAACTATGGGGACGCGTAGAGCCTGACGCGCTGACGCTGCCGCCGAACAAAGAAGGACGAACGACAGTTATCTCAAACGCGCGTACCACGCCGCCAGAATCCTCTCAGCGGGCTTGCCACGCACCGAGAGCGACTGATCGCGCAGAGCCGTCAGCGGGTTGTAGCCGAGCGGCGAGAAGCCCATGATGTAAGGGCGACCGGCCACGGCCACCATAAGGCCGTTGTAGGCATCGGCCTGTTCGGCAAGGTCGAGCGAGAAGCCGTTGCGAGGCGCGTCGGGGTCGAAGGCGTTGACCGGCGCGCAGTTGCCGTCGCTCTGCCGCACGCACTGGGTCACTCCGCCGTCGACGCTCGCGTAGGCCGCGCCGAGGATGATCGGTTTGCCGAAGCGCGTCGCGAGCGGCGCGACCTGGCTGTCGAGCAGGGCCGAAGCCGCGAAGGCCACGTCGGCGACGTTGGCCGCGCCCGACGCGCCGAGCGGCGCCCAGGTCTCCAGGCGGATGAAGTCCACCGAGTCGAGGAAGGCCGGCGGATTTGGCCACACATTCTGACCGAGCAGCAAGGCGAAGCCGAGCCGGCCGCGGAAGCGCGCGCGCACCTGGCTGATCAGCAATCGCCATTGAGCGTCGGCGTTGCCCGGCGCCTCGGGCTCACCTGGCAGGGCCGGCCGCAGCCGATAGTCGCCGATGATGATCGCCGAGACCCCGGCGTGATTGGCTGCGTCGACCTGCGTCAGGATCATGCGCGAATAGGCAACGAACCAGCTGTCCCACCAGCCGGGCTGCGTCGTCGGCGCGCCGTTCCAGTAATCGCAGTTCCCGTAGGGCGTGTACGCGCAGGTGATCGGATGCAGCGTGGTCTCGACGCCGCGGTCGCGCAGCTGCTGCGCCAGGGTCGCCAGATCCGGCGCGGGCATGGTGACGGCCGGATCGTCGCTGTAGAGGGGCGGGTTCAGCGAGACGAGCAGGCTGCGCCGCAGCACCTCGGTCGTGTTGGCGCGCGTCGCCGCGATCTCGGTGGCCAGTTCCTCCGACACAGCGATCTGCGACGGATTCCAGGTCTCGCTCAAGGTGAAGCCGGCCTGGAAACCCGGGCGTTCAGGGTAACCCGGCAGGTCGGTGTTGACGGCGGGCTCAGCGCCCCACCAGCGCCAATCGCCGATGGCGTTGCGGATCTCTTGCGGCAGCAGCGTGAAGCTGAAGTTGCGGCCGCGCGCGTCGCCGGGCAGCACTTCGTCGGCCGCGCCACAGGCGTAGTTGCGGCAGAACCGGTAGGTCAGGTTGCCGTTCAGGTCCGTCGGGTTGTGCAGGGTGAAGCGCCACTGCCCGGGCGCGATAGGCCACATCGGGATCGGCGGCAGCCAGTCCGTGATGTAGAGCTGAATGGCGACGACGTCGTCGGTCGGGGTGTTGCCGGGCGCTGCGATGTCGAACACGACAGGCTGCGAAGGCCCGCTGTGCCATGACACACCGGCATCATTGCGCGTGTCGTTGAGCCACGGCACACGGTACTCACGCACCCGCTTGGATCCGGCTGCGTCGAGCTCGCCCGACCAGTAGCCGTCACCCAGGGTGTAGGCGTAGCGCAGCACAGTGCCCTCGTAGAGCTGCACGGCAGTGGCGAAGCGCCCATCACCCAGCGGGAAGAGGCGCGGCGCGCGCGCCCCATAGATGGAAGAGCCGGTGCCCGTCAGCGCGAAGGTGTCGCCCAACTGCGTGACATCCCCGATCAGGCGCGGAACAGACGTCGTTTCCGTGCCCGACGGCGGCGTGAACACGAAGGTTACGCTCACCTGATTTGGGTCGGGCGAGGCCAGGTCGAGCGTGCTTGTCCCGCCGGCCGTCACGCTAACCATTGCCTGCAGCGGCCGCAGCCGGCCATCCGGCGCCATCATGGTCACTCGCTGCATCCCGGCCGGGACGTTGTGGATCGTATACACGCCGTCGCCGGCGGTCCAGGCCAGTTGCCCGCCGACCGACACCAGGATGCCGGCCACCGGCTCGTTGGTGTTGCGGTTCCGCACTGTGCCGACGACCGTGCCCTGCGCTGCGTCGGGAGTCCCGTCGGACCAGGCTGCGACGAGGTCGTCGGCCGGTGCGCCGGCCTCGGCCTGCACCACGCGGTACGCCACTGGCGCACGCGCGCCGGTGACCTCCTCGGCGGCCGTCGGCCCGGTGCGCAGATAGCGGTAGCGGATCAGGGCGCCCTCGGGCACCGAGGCGCTGCCCGACCATTCGCCCGGCGCCGAGTTGATCAGCGCCACGAGCGTGCGGTTGCCGCGCACAGGGTCGATGATCATGGCCGCGATGGTCGTGCTGGCGGGCGTGCTCGTCGAGACGTGGGCCTTGAATGTCAGGGTGGTGGAGGGCAGGGGCGTCGCCTCGACCGGCGTGGGCGAGGGCACTGGTGTCGCGATCGATAGATCGGGCAACCCGCAGGCGACCGCGGCGAGGAGTAGGATCAGGCTGACGAGCGTCGGCGGTCGAACCCTCTGGGGCGGCATGCCGCGTATTGTACGCGACAGTGAGACGCCCAAAGGCGAACGAGGAAGGTTCAACGGCCGCTCGAACTCCCTCGTTCGTCTTGGCTCAAAGCATCAGCATCACCGCCAGAGCCGCCAGATAACCCAGCGCTCCGCTCAACACGCCCAGGAGCGCCTGTGTGCGGCGGTCGGTTGGCGAGAACGCCGCGCCGAGACCGAAGGCGATGGCCGCACCGCCCAACGAGCCGCCGGTTTCGGCCAGGGCGGCCACCGCCGCCGCATCGGGCTGCACGAACACGCCGGCCAGCGCCACGACCGCCAGGCCGAGGCCGATCAGGCCGGCGAAACGCGCCAGATTCGCGATCCGGTCCGAGCGGTTCCTGATCATGGGCGGGATGATGGCAAGGTCAGGGTCGCCGCCGGTCATGCGCTCGGTGCCGTACAGCAGCCGAAACATCTGGAACTGACTGAAGGCGCTGTACGCCAGGAAGAGCTTGACCCCGACGAGCGTGAGGACTTCCAGCAACGCGTCGGCGCCGATCAGGCGCACCACGGGGTCGGGGCCGAGCAGGGCGAGATTGGCGTTCAGAGTCGGCACGACCGACAGCGCGAACACACCCGCCGCCGCGCCCAGCAGGGCCGGGTCGCCCCACACAAGCAGCAACAGCCCCAGGGCGATGTAGACGAGCCCGGCCACGGGATGGACCGGCTCCAACACGATGCCCACCGCCTGGGCGAGCACTCCGTAGCCGATCAGGATCCAGCCGGTCGTGACGGTCGCGCGCTTCAGTTGCGCGACGGCCGACTGCAGATGTGTGTCTTTTGTCGAGATGGTGCGTGTCTTGGCCATAGCGTGGTGGATTCTAGCATCCGGGGCGACGCGTGCGCTGCCCGTACGCCGAAGTCGCAGAGGCGCGTTAGGAAGAGATGACTGACATGGGCGAAGTGCCGATCGTGCCTTAACCGCGCTCTCGTGGCTGTGCCGGCCCAATCGCCCAGCAGGCGACATCGATGGACCTGACGAAGTGCAGCAACTCGGGCTGAGCGCCGTTGACGTCGAAGCCTGCCGCCTGCGCCAGGGTGTTGACCTCGATCTCGGCTTCGGCGCGCTGCAGCGGCCACTGTTCGTGGTGGATCTCGCCGCGCATCAACTGGCCTTTGGCGTTGAAGGTGTAGAGGCAGTAGCGCTCCGTCAGGAACCACTCGAGCGTGCCCGGGCGTGAGCGATAGACGAGCCCGGTCGGCCGGTAACGCAGACGCAGCTCGGCGGAGCGGCCGCGCGAATCGGTGCGCGAACTTGTGTAGTCGATCCAGCCGTCGGGCTGCTCACGCAGCGACATGCGCGCATTCAGATACGGAAGCCGATACCAGCGGCGCGCGATCTCGACCGCCACAGGGTTGGCGGCGTCGAGGCTGAAGAACAGCACGCCCGGCCTGCCGCCGACCTCCACATACGTGCGCACGTTGAGCTCGGCGAAGTGCGACAGCCAGGGCACTGCGAACGTGTAGCGCGGATAGACGTCGCGCATCGTGAACGGAACGACAGCCAGCCACGCGCTCCCGTCGAAGAGATCCGGCTTCAGGCCGCCCGGCAACAGGCCCGCCATCACCGCCGGGTCGATGCGCCAATGCATGAACAAGAGTTGTTTCCAGCTCTGCTGCATGATCCACGCCGACGTCGGCATGGCATAGACGCGGTGGTGGTAGTGGCGGAGGGAGGGGTGCATAGGAATGGGAGGGAAGGGGGAGGTGAGAAGATCCTCTTACCTTCGCTTTAGCCTTTTAAGGTCGCTACGAGCTCATCCAGCGGCACGATCCGGCTCTCGCCGGTGCGGCGGAGCTTGACCTCGGCGCCCCCGGATTTGAGGGCGCGCTCGCCGAGGGTGACCCGGATCGGCAGGCCGATCAGGTCGGCGTCCTTGAATTTGACGCCGGCGCGGTCGTCGCGGTCGTCGAACAGCACGTCGACGCCCGCGGCTCGCAGGTCGGCGTAGACGCGCTCGGCGATCTCCTCGCCGCCGGGCAGGCGCACGAGATGGACGCGGTAGGGAGCGAGGGCCTCGGGCCAGATCAGGCCGTCGGCGTCGTGGTGGCGCTCGACCACGCAGGCCATCAGGCGGCCGACGCCGATGCCATACGAGCCCATGATGATGGGCTTCGTCTGCCCGTCGGCGTCGAGGAAGGTAGCGCCCAACGCTTCGCTGTAGCGGGTGCCGAGCTTGAAGATGTTGCCGACCTCGACGCCGCGCTCGGCCTTCACCGACGCGCCGCACTCGGGGCAGGCGCAGCCGGCGTCGGCGGCCGCCAGGTCGGTGACGAGCGTGGCGGTGTAGTCGCGGCCGTAGTTGGTGTTGCGCAGGTGATAGCCGGCCTCGTTGGCCCCGGCCACCAGATTGGGCGATGCCGGCACTGCGTCGTCGACGATGACGAGCACATCCTTCAGGCCGATCGGTGAGGCATAGCCGGGCTCGGCGCCGGTCGCCCGGATCTCCTCCTCGCGTGCCGGGCGGAGTCGCAGCGGCGGCGCCCCGACCACCGACGCCAGGGCGTTGCCGAGTTTCGTTTCATTGAGGTCCATGTCGCCGCGCATGACGACGAACACGAACTGCTCGCGCACGCCTTTTGCGTCGGGCAGGTCGGCCACAAGGAAGACGGCTTTGGCCGTCTGGCTTGGCGCGATGGCCAGCAGATCGGCCAACGCCGCGATCGTGGGCGTGTGCGGGGTGGCGACCTTCTCGATCGGCAGCGGCTCGGCGGCCGGCGCCTGAGCTTTGCGTAGGCGTGCGACCTGGCGGTTGGCCGTGTATCCGCAGGAGTCGCACAGGATGAGGGTGTCTTCGCCGATCGGGGTCAGCACCATGAACTCGTGGGCTTCTTTGCCGCCCATCATGCCCGTATCGGATTTCACTGCCACGACCGGCAGCTCGCAGCGGGAATAGATGCGTTGATAGGCCGCGAAGTGCGCGTCGTACTGCTTGGCCAATCCCTCCCATGAGGCGTCGAGGCTGTAGCTGTCCTTCATCGTGAACTCGCGCACGCGGATCAGGCCGGCGCGCGGGCGTGGATCGTCGCGCCACTTGGTCTGGAAGTGATAGATCAGCTGCGGCAACTGGCGATACGACTTGATCTCGCGCCGGGCCAGATCCGTCACGACCTCCTCGTGCGTCATCGCGAGAACCATGTCGCGGCCGTTGCGATCGGTGAAGCGGCCGAGCTCGTCGCCGATGGCGTCGTAACGCCCGCTCTCGCGCCAGAGTTCGGCCGGGTGGACCACCGGCATCTTCATCTCCTGCCCGCCGATGGCGTCGATCTCTTCGCGGATGATGCCTTCGATCCTGGAGGCCACGCGTTGACCGAGCGGCAGCAGGCTGAACAGGCCGGCTGCGAGCGGGCGGATGTACCCGGCGCGCAGCAGAAGTTGGTGGCTGATCGACTCCGCCTCCGAAGGGGGCTGGCGAAGCGTGGTGGCAAACAGTCGCGAAAGCCGCATGGGAAGTCTCCTCCCGGCAGTATGCCCGACTGTGTCGTTTTTGGCGAGCGGGCTTGCGCAGGGTCGCGGGACACGCATCAAGCAGGGCCGATTGCGACAGCATGATAACGCCCTGGCCGTGCCCTTCACCACCCCTTCACTGCCTATTAAGCAGCCGTTTACTGACGGAAGTCCCCGCCGGGCATTAGCCTGAGACGACGCGTTCGAACGCCTCGCGACAGCCCATTGAACCGTTCGATGGCTGCATAACTTGGTGTTATTCCAGCGAGCCGATCGGTCCAACGAAGCCAACCCGTCGTTGGGGCGTCGTGGGGGCACTATGGCTTCTCTTAAGGCAATCGTCGACCGTCTGCAGGTGTCAGTGCAGGGGCTCGAGAGTCGGCTGCTCCAATGGCTTCCGCTTCCCGCGCGCATGAAGAACACGCTTCGCGTACAACTGACGTTGAGGCTGGTGCCGCCGATGATTATCGGCCTGGCGCTGCTGCTGGTCTATGTCGTGGGCGCCTACTACTCCAGCATCCAGCAGGAGGAACGCGCCGGCTCAGAGATGCTGACCGCCACCGGCACCCGCCTGGCCGCCGACCAGTTCGCGCAATTGAAGGACCAGCTGACCTCGATGCACGCGGTGCTGAGCTGGAGGTTCGAGGCCGATACGCTGGATATCCTCACTGACGAGCCCGTGACGGTCGACGCCCGCATCCCGGCCACCGGCGAGACCTTTCCGCTCACGCTCCCAACCTGGCGCCTCGGCATCAACACCATCACAGGCGACAACGGCTGGATCGATAGCATCCAGAAGCGAGCCGGCGGCGTGCAGTCCGTGTTCGTGCGAGTGCCAGAAGGCCTCGTCCGCATCGCGACGACGGTGCGGGATCGCAACGGCGATCGAACCCTGTGGACGCTCTTTCCGAACGATCATCCGCTGAGCCAGGCCGTTTTGAACGGCGAGACGTACTTCGGCCGCACGTACGTCGTCGACCAATGGTATGTCGCCATGTACACGCCACTGCGCGGACCTTCGGGCGAGGTCATCGGCATGCTGGGCACGGCGCTCTCTGAATCCGCTGGCGTCAAACGGCTGGGCGAATCGCTGAAACTGCTCGACACGAGCGGCTATCGAGCCTTCATCCTCTTCGATGGCGCGGGCACGATCCTGATGCACCCGACCGCCAAGGTGGGCGAGAACGGCCTTGAGTTGACCGACGCCGATGGTGAGTTATATATGAAGGAGCTCCTGTCGCTCAAGGAGGGCTGGCTCGAAAACGTCGTCCTCGACCTGGGCCAGGGCTCCAAGGCGGTCACCATTCACCTGGACTACTACGAGCCGCGCGACATGTACATCGCCGTCGTGGAAGACGATAGCCATCTGATGGCCGAGCTTCTCGCGGTGCACGGCCCGACGGTGGCGCTCGGCATCGGCTTGATCGTGATGGTCAGCCTGGTGGTGGCGGCGATCGCCGGCGGTCTGTCGAAGGACATGCGCCAGGTGGCCAATGCCGCGACCGGCGTGGCCCGCGGCGAACTGGATCATCAGATCGATCTGCGGCGCTCTGACGAGGTCGGCGCCATGGGGGCCGAGGTCGGCCGAGTGATCGAGTACCTGCGGTCCATGGCGGAGATGGCCCGCGCCATAGCCGGCGGCGACTTGAGCCGCAAGGTTGAGCTCAATTCCGAAGGCGACGTCCTCGGCGCGGCCTTCGTGCAGATGGCTGAAGGCCTTCGCTCGATGGTCAGCCAGCTGCGGATGAGCGCCGACAGCGTCGGCGGCGCTTCCGAGCGCATCTTGAACGGCCTGGGTGTGGCGGCCGACTCGGCTCGCGCTGTCGTCGGCGGCGTGCAAGAGGTGACCGATGGCGCTTCGCAGCAGGCGGCTTCGGCTGCCCGGGTCCACGACAACGTCGGAGGCCTGCAACGCGCCATCGAGGGCGTCGCTCGCGGCGCGCAGGACCAGGCGTCGTCGATTTCGCGAGCTGCCACGCTGACCGGCTCCATCACCACCGCGATCCAATCCGTCTCGACGCGCGCGCGGCGTGGCGCCGATCGATCGGCCCAGGCCGCCGAAGCGGCGCGCCAGGGCACGGCCCTCATCCAGGAAAACGCCGACGGCCTGAGCCGGGTGCAGACCCAGGTTGCCGACACGGCCGACAAGGTGCGCACCATGGGCGAGCGTTCGTCGCAGATCGGCCTGATCGTTCAGACGATCGACGAGATCGCCTCGCAGACCAATCTGCTGGCGCTCAACGCCGCGATCGAAGCGGCGCGCGCCGGCGAGCATGGGCGCGGCTTCGCCGTGGTCGCCGACGAAGTGCGCAAACTGGCCGAGCGTTCGAGCCAGGCCACTCGCGAGATCGACGGCCTGATCCGCGAGATCCGGGCGTCGGTCGAAGGCGCCTCGCGCTCCATGACCAACACGACGGATGAAGTGGCCGTGGCCAACCAGCGTGCCCGCGGCAACATCGACTCGCTCAAAGCCATCCTCGAAGCGTCGGAGGACGTGCATCACCAGGCCGAACAGATCGCTGCCGAGGCGCAGGAGATCACGCACTCGGCCGGCCAGCTGGCCGAGACCATGGAAAGCGTCAGCGCCGTTGTCGAGGAGAACACGGCGACCACCGAGGAGATGAACGCCAGCGCCCAGGAGGTCACCGAGGCGATCGGGCACATCGCCACGATCAGCCACGAGACCTCGGCGATGACGTCGGAATTCAGCGCGGCGGTCACTGACATCGCCCACAACGTCCAGAACGCCGTCGATGACGCCAACGTGCTCGACGTCATGGCCCAGAACCTGCGCGCCCTCGTGCGCGAGTTCAAGCTTGATGAAGAGGCCGCCGTTGCCCCGACCGAGGCCACCGTGCGGGTCGCTGCGGCGCCGGCCTCCGAAGGCATCGGCGCGCAATGACCGGCAGGCTGACTAATCTCGCACGTCGTGTCGTTCCCGGGATTAATCCGTATTTACGGCTGTTTTCAGAGGTCGTTTACCGACAGGCCACCGGGTGAGCGTTAGCATGCGGTTGGAGAGTCACCCGGCCCAGACGCGAAGGACAGGATTGACTGTATGGATCAAAAAGCCCTGGTTCTCATCGTCGACGACGATCGGCTGATGCGCCGCATCGCTGCCGCAGCATTGGACCCGGGCCGATTCAAGGTCATGGAAGCCGGCGATGGGCGCGAGGCGCTCGGCCTGGCCGCGATGCGGCCGCCGGACGTCGTCTTGCTGGATGCGCTCATGCCGACGATGGACGGCTATGAGTGCTGCAAGCGTCTGCGGCAGATGCCCGGCCTCGAACAGATCCCGATCCTCATGGTCACGGGTGTCGAAGACGACGAGTCGATCGACCGTGCCTTCGAAGTCGGCGCGACCGACCACATCACAAAGCCGGTCCGCCCGCGCAGCTTGCGCAACCGCGTCAACACCCTCATTCGCGCCGTCGAAGTCGAACGCAAGATCCGCCGCGCCAAGCGCGAGTGGGAAGCGACGTTCGACGCGGTCAGCGACCTGATCATCCTGACCGACGAGCTGGGTCTGGTCATGCGCTGCAACCATGCTGCAGTGTCGCGGTTGGGCAAGTCCTATGAGCAGATCCTGGGTAACTCGCTCAAACAGATTCTGTGGGGCGAGTTACCCGAAGAGATCGGGCCGACGGCCGACGAACCTGTGGACACCCAGTTCCCGTGTCTTGACGGCTGGTTCCGTCACAGCCTCTATCAGTTGCCCACTGACCTCGACGGCGTGCGCACGGTGCATGTCCTTCGCGACATCACCCTGCGCAAGAAGGCCGAGGACGAGCTGCGCGCGAGCCAGGTGCGATTCCGCCGCCTCTTCGAGGAGGCGCCGGTGATGTATCTGCAGGTCGTCGACATCGACAACGAGCCGATCATCGAGCAGGTGAACCACGCTTTCCTCGAGACGCTTGGCTATCGTAAAGAGGAAGTCCTTGGCCGGCACCTCGGCCAGTTCTACGCCGATGCGTCACGCGAATCGCTGGCCGAGGGCTGGCAGATCAGTCGCGATCAGCCCTTCACGGCTGAACGCCAGCTGCTGCGCAGCGACGGCGAGGTCGTCGACGTGGTGCTGAAGACCCAGCCCGAGCGCGATTTCAATGGCGACGTCGTCAGCGTCCGCGCGATGTTCACGGACGTCACCGAGCTCAATCAATTGAAGTCCAAGATCGTGGCGTCGCAGAAGCTCGCCGATCTCGGCACGCTGGCCGCCGGAGTGGCGCACGAGATGAACTCGCCGTTGCAGGTGATCACGGGCATGAGCCAGAGCCTGCTCAGGGCGCAGAGCCGCGGCCCGATCACCGAGGAACGGCTGCGCGACAGCCTCGAGACGATCAACCGCAACGCCTGGCGCTGCGCCGAGATCGCCCGCGCTTTGCGCACCTACGCGCACTCGGCGGGCGGCACGATGGCGCCGCTCGACCTGAACACCGTGATCCGCGACGCGCTGCTGCTCACCGAGCATCAGCTGCGCTCGTGGTCGAACATCGAGATCCAGACGAGCCTCGGCGAGGGCCTTGCTCCCGTGATGTGCGATCAGAATCAGATCGCCCAGGTGCTGATCAATCTGCTCACGAACGCGCGCGATGCGATGCCTGACGGCGGCGGCATCTCGATCCTGACGCGGCCCGCCGACGACGGCGGCGGCATTTTGCTCGAAGTGACCGACACCGGGAGCGGCATCCCGCCGGCCGCGCTGGCCAAGATCTTCAACCCGTTCTTCACCACCAAGCCGGTGGGCAAGGGCACCGGGCTGGGGCTGTCGATCATCAAGGGCATCGTCCAGGCCCACGGCGGCAAGATCTGGCTCGAGAGCGTCGAAGGGTGCGGGACGACGTTCTTTCTGGTGTTCCCGCCGTACATGCCCGACTCGGTCGTCACGGTCGCAGCTGAAGAGCCCGTCGGCCGTTTCGAAGAGGGGCGTTCAACGATCGCATAGTCCGGGCGCAAGGCGCTCGAGGAAGAGGCACATCATGCAGAAGATACTTTTGGCCGATGACGAGCGCGACGTGCGCAGTCTGTTGCAGGCGGAGCTCGAGGGCGCCGGCTATCGCGTGACGGCGGTGGCAACCGGCGCCGAGGCCGTGATCGCCGCCGCCGACGGCGGCTTCGATCTGTATTTGCTCGACATGATGATGCCGGGCATGAACGGCGTGCAGACCATCCAGGTCCTGCGGAAGATCACGCCCAAGGTCCCGATCCTGGGGCTGACTGGCTACACGGGCCAGGGCTACATGGCGCAGGCGTCAGCCTACAACGTCACCTGCCTGGCCAAGCCCATCGACGTCAACGACCTGCTGGGCGAGATCAAGCTCAAGCTGGCCAACGCCGCGCGTGTCGCGACCTCCACCACGGGTTCGACGCCGGCAGCGACGCGTTTCGGCCGCGCGGGCTGAGGCGTTAGGAAGTAAGGAGCACCGCGAACGTCATCGACCGCGATGTCGAGGCGGTGAGGAGCACGAGAAGAATGTTGAACAACCTAAAAGTCGGCGCCAAACTCTACTTGCTGATCGGCATCTTGCTCGGCGGCATGGTCGTCTACGCCGGCATCGCCTTCTATAGTCTGACGCAGGTGGAGGTCAACGGGCCGTACTACCACGAGGTCATCGAAAGCAAGGACCTGGTCGCTGACGTGCTGCCGCCGCCCATGTACCTGCTCGAGGCCTACTACAACACAGTCGAGATCGAGGCGCAGATGCTGGCCGGCGGCACGCTCGCCGACTACCAGCAGCACATCGACGCCATCGCCAGGCTCGGCAAGGACTTCGACGCCCGCGCTGTGTATTGGGAAGAAACCCTGGCGGATCAGCCTGAGATTCTCAAGGCCCTCAAGGACACTCAGACGCCGGGCGACGAGATGTTCGCCGTGCTCGAATCGGAGTACATCCCGGCGGCCATCGCCGGGGATGTTCAAAAAGTCGTGGCGCTGCGCAACGACAAGATCGAGCCCCTTTTCCTCCAACACGCCGCTGGCATCAACGAAGTCGTCACCCTGGCGAGCGCTCGCCAGACGTCCGATGAGGCGAGGGCCGAGCAAGCCACGCAGACCTTCACGACCGTCCAGATCGCAGTGGCCGTGGGCGTGATCGCTCTGGGCCTCGTGCTGGGTACGCTGATCGTTCGCGCGATCACGCGGCCCGTCAATGAACTCAAGGGCGTGGCTGAGCGCATCGCGCTCGGCGACGTCAACCAGGCGATCAACCTGCACGCCAAAGACGAGCTCGGCCAGCTGGCCGAATCCTTCCGCAGCATGATCGCCTATCTGAAGGACATGGCCGGCAACGCCGATCAGATCGCCACAGGCGACCTGACCGTCGACGTCAAGGCGCGTTCCGAGGGCGATCAACTCGGCAAGAGCCTGCACGCCATGGTCGACAACCTGCGCAACCTGGCGTCGTCGCTGCTCTCCAACGCCGAACAGGTCGCAGCGTCCGCCGAGCAGATGGCCGACGCGTCGGCCGGCGCCGGGCAGGCCACCCAGCAGATCGCCGTGACGATGCAGCAGGTGGCGCGCGGCTCGAGCCAGCAGGCGGCCTCCATCACCTTGACAGCGAGCTCGGTTGAAGAGATGCGCCGCGCGATCGACAGCGTCGCTCACGGTGCCCAGGAACAGGCCACGGCCATCGGCTCGACCTCCGAGGCGATGAGCCGCCTCTCGAGCGCCGTGGCCGACATCCGCAAGGCCGCTGGCGAGCAGGCCGACGGCATGCAGAAGGCGGCCGCGATGCGGGCCAGCCTGGCCGACACGCTCCACCAGGTGGCCATCGCCACCGACGCCGTCGCCGACGAGGCCTCCAACTCGGCCAAGGCGGCCGATGAAGGCATCCGCTTCGCGGTGCAGACCATCGACGGCATGCAGCGCGTCAACGATACGACCGATCAGCTGGCCAGCCGCGTCCGCGACCTGGGCCGCCGCTCCGGTCAGATCGGCACGATCGTCGAGACCATCGACGACATCGCCTCGCAGACGAACCTGTTGGCGCTCAACGCCGCGATCGAAGCGGCCCGGGCCGGCGAGCACGGCAAGGGCTTCGCGGTCGTCGCCGACGAAGTCCGCAAACTGGCCGAGCGCTCCGCTCAGGCCACCAAGGAAATCGGCGAGTTGGTGCGCGCCGTGCAGCAGGGCGCCAACGAGGTCGGCGAGGCCATGCATCAGGCCGGCGCCGACGTCACGAGCGCCCGCCAGTTGACCGAGCAGGCCGGCGCCGCGTTCGAGATCCTGGCCAAGGGCGCGCAGGCTTCTTCGGAACGCGCGAAGGGCGTGCAGCATGCTGTCGTAACCATGCGCCAGGCCAGCACCGGGCTCGAGAACGCCGTGGCTGAAGCGGCAGAGCTCGCCGAACGCAACGGTCAGTCGGCCGAGCAGATGGCGGCGCTCAGCGAGCGTGTGGTCGCCAGCCTCGACAGCCTGAGCGCCGTGGTCGAGCAGAACACGGCAGCGACCGAGGAGATGTCCGCCTCGGCGACCGAGGTGACGGGCTCGATCGAGAGCATCGCGTCGGTGAGCGAAGAGAACTCGGCGGCCGTCGAAGAAGTGTCGGCCTCGGCCGAAGAGATGACGGCCCAGGTCGAAGAAGTGTCAGCCTCCGCCGGCGACCTGGCACAGCGCGCGGTGGAGCTGAAGACCATGGTCAGTCAGTTCAAGCTGAACCATGATACTGAGAAACCGGTCGTTGCGACCGCGCGAGCGACGGACGTCCGTGTGAAAGCCGCGGCCCACCGGGTCGCCGTTCGATCCTGAGCCTTCAGACCTGACGGTCCCCGCGATCGAGTGTTGTAAGGGCGGGGCATGTGCGATGTTCGTCGCGCGTGCCCCGCCTCTTGCTTCGGTTCAAGCACTGCTCTCCACCGTGAAGCGCCCGTTAAGAAGCTGAAGCGGCCCAACGGTTTTCGGCCGGCGTTTACTGACGACCGAGCCACGTCGCCCTACAGTCATTCTGTGGCTGAGTGTATTCAGCGAGGGGAATCCCATGGCACGTATTCTTGTTGTCGATGACGAACCCGATCTGAGGCGGTACCTCTCAGACGAACTGCTGGACGAAGGTCACCAGGTCGACATGGCCGCCGACGGAGTCGAGGCCATGCTCCGCGTGATCGACGGCGGAGTCGACGCCGTGTTGATGGACATCCGCATGCCGCGGCTCGACGGCCTGAACGCGCTCCGCCTGATGCGGCGCATGCAGCCCGGACTTCCGGTGATCATGTTCACGGGCCAGGCCGGCCAGGGCGACATGCTCGAGACGACCCGGCTCGGCGCCGTGACCTGCCTGCTCAAGCCCGTCAACGTCGACAGGCTCAAGGAAGTCATCGCCCAGTCGATCCGCCGCAACTGACGGCCGATCTGCACGGCGCCGTGGACTCGCAACCGTGACCATCTTCCGCAAACTCGTCCTGAGCCTTGTGGCGAGCCTGATCCTCTTCGCGATCGGGGTCTACGGGCTGCTGGCCCGCCAACGCGCGACCGATCTGCAGGCCGCCGAGGAACAGATGGCGTCACGTGAGATGGCTCGCGTCATCTCGCTGTTGATCAACGACCAGAACGCCTTGATCAATCGCGTGCGCGACTACGGCACCTGGGACCTGAGCTACGACTTCGTCAAAGCCGGCGTGCGCGACGACAACTGGGAGCAGCTCGAGTTCATCACGTTCCAGACCGCGAACGTCGACTTCATTCAGATCTATACCCTCGACCGCCAGATCCTGTTCAGCAAGGCGTACGACAACAACACTGGTGATCCCATCGCGGCGCCCGAGACGATCGACGAGAAGCTCGCCTCAGCTGGGTGGTTCAACGTCAACAACTCAGCGACGGCCCAGCCGATGTGCTCGGCCGGTTACGTCGATCTTGGGGTCAGCCTGACGCGCGTCGCCGCCTGTCCCGTTCTGCGCACCGATGGCAGCGGCCCGGTGGCCGGCTTCATCGTGTTCGGCGCCCTGATGGACAACAACGACCTCACCGACCTGACCGAGCTTCTGGGCACCGACGTGTCGATCTATCCCATCGGCCACGATGCGCTGCCCGCCGGCGTGGCCGAAGGCTATCGCGCCATCCGCGCCGGGACGGCGACTTCAGTGGCCATCAAGGGCTCGCGGGTGGTCGCCTACACGTTGCTGCCCGGCCTCGATGGCGAACCGATCGGCATCCTCGCCTCGAGCCAGGACAGGCTGCTCGACCAGATCTTCGGCGGCACGATCTACACGATCGGCTGGATCGTGGTGGGCGCGAGCGCCATGTGTGCGCTTGTGTTGATCGGCGTGATGTACCTCATCGTGTTTCGGCGTCTGCACCGGCTGCGCGATCTCGTGCAGGTCGCTGCGGCGCAGGGCACCCTGGCCGTCCCAGTGCCTGTACAGGGCCACGACGAGTTGTCGACGATGGCAGAAGCCGTCAACAAGCTGCTCGAAGGCTTCCAGCTCACGCATCGCGAATGGCAGCAGACCCGCGTGGCCATGCTCGAGCTGGCGCGCTTCCCCGAACAGAACCCCACGCCCGTCCTGCGCATGGGCGCCGACGGCAACGTGATCTACAGCAACCCCGCGGGCACCAGCCTGCTTCGCGCGATGGCCGAACAGGCCGAAGACCCCGAGATGCTACTCAGCGCGTGGCAGCGCGACGTCGCGGCTGTCCTGACGTCGCGCGAGACCATCGTCCGCGAGTACCTGGCCGCCGGCCGCACATTCGAGTGCAGCTTCGTGCCCTTCCACCTGGAGGGCTACGTCAACGTCTACACGACTGACGTCACCGAGCGGCGCAAGGCCGAGTCTGAGTTGCGCGACGAACGCGACTTCGCTCATCACGTCATGCGCACGATGGGGCAGGGCCTGACGATCACCGACGCGTCCAATCACTACGTGTACGTGAACCCGGCCTTCGCCCAGATCGTCGGCCGCGATGCCGAGGACCTGATCGGGCGATCGCCGACCGATCTGATCATCAGCGAAGATCTGCCCGTTCTGGCACACATCCGGGCCCGCCGGCTTCGCGGCGAAGTCGCCACCGGCGAGGTGCGCCAGGTGCGCCCCGACGGCACCATCGTCCACTCACTTCTCACGAGCACGCCGCGATGGCGCGACGGCGCAGTGGTGGGGTCGATCTCGGTCATCACCGATCTGACGGAACGCAAACAGGCCGAGGACCGGATGCGCACGCTCAACGCCGATCTCGAGGCCAGGGTCAAGGCCCGCACCATCGAGTTGGCGACCGCCAATCAAGCCCTCGAGCAGGAACGCGCGCTTCTGGCCCAACGCGTCGAAGAGCGCACCGCCGACCTCAGCACCGCCAACGCGGCTCTGGCGCGCGCCGCCCGCCTCAAGGACGAGTTCCTGGCGAACATGAGCCACGAACTGCGCACCCCGCTCAACACGGTGCTGGGGATGGCCGAGTCGATCGCCGAGGGCATCTTTGGGCCGGTCAATGGCGACCAGAGCGGGGCGTTGAACAACATCGCCGAGAGCGGCAGGCATCTCCTGGCGCTCATCAACGACATCCTCGATCTCTCGAAGATCGAGGCCGGCCACTTCCAGATCCACACCGATCTGGTCGACCCGGCGTCGATCTGCGAAGCCAGCGTGCGCATGATCCGTCAGGCGGCGTTGAAGAAGAACCTGACGCTCAACCTGAAGCTTAACGATGAGACGACGGCCGTGCGCGCCGACCCGCGCCGTCTGAAGCAGATGCTCGTCAACCTGCTCGGCAATGCCGTCAAGTTCACGCCGGAGGGCAGGTCGATCGGCCTTGAGTTGCAGACGGATCGCGATAGCCAGCAGATGCGCTTCGTGGTCTGGGACACCGGCATCGGGATCGCCCCCGAGGATCTCGCCCGGTTGTTTCAGCCCTTTACGCAACTCGACAGCAAGCTGACGCGCCAATACGAAGGCACAGGCCTGGGCCTCTCGTTGGTGTCGCGCATGGCCGAGATGCATGGCGGCGGTGTCACAGTCGAGAGCCGCCTCGGTGAGGGCAGTCGCTTCACGATCGTGCTGCCGTGGACACCCGATGAGGAATCGGCGTCGGATCAACCGGTGCCCGAACGCGTGTTGCCGGTTCCCGTCGTGCAGCATCCCGCCATGTCGATGCTGCTGCTCATCGTCGACGACAACGAGCAGAACGTCGATCTGCTCAGCACGTATTTCGCGTCACGCGGTTACCGCGTCGTGGCCGCGCACAACGGCCGCGAAGCGCTCGAGCGGGTCGACGGCGGTCGGCCGGATCTGGTGCTGATGGATGTGCAGATGCCCGAGCTCGACGGCCTCGAAGCCACGCGCGCCTGGCGCGCGATCGAACAGGAGCGCGGGCTGCCGCGCACGCCCATCATCGCCCTGACCGCCCTGGCTTTGGCCGGCGACGCCGATCGGTGTCTCCAGGCCGGCATGGATCTGTATGTGACCAAGCCCGTGGCGCTTCGCGAACTCGAAGCCGATGTGGCGCGACTGCTGGGCGTTCTGGCGCACTGATCGAAGGTACACCGGTCCGGGAGGCCTGGGGGAACATGTCAACGAACACGATCTTGATCGTCGACGACGAGGCCAACAACCGCAAGACTCTCGCGGCCATCCTGGCGCCGCTCGGCGCGAGCCTGATCGACGCCGCCAACGGTCGCGACGCCCTGCAACTCGCCTCGCAGGCCAAACCGGACATCATCCTGCTCGACGTGATGATGCCCGACCTCGATGGTTACGAGGTCTGCCGGCGCATCCGAGGCGAATCTGAGTTGGCCGAGGTGCCGATCATCATGATCACGGCCCTCGACGACCGTGACTCGCGGCTGGCCGGCATCGAAGCAGGCGCCGACGATTTCATCGCCAAGCCCGTCGATCGCGTCGAACTGCGCGCCCGCGTCCAGAGTCTTCTGCGGCTCAACCGCTACAGGCGGCTGCTGGGCGAACGCGCCAGGCTGAGCTGGATGGCGGATCACAGCAACGACGGATATGTGCTCGTCGATCAGGCCGGCGCCATCCTGTATGCCAACCCGCGCGCCAACCAGTGGCTGGGCCGCGGCGATGCCGAGGTAGGGGGCGACTACGCGGCGCAGGTGGAACGTGTCTATCAGCCGCTGCGGCAAAGTGATAACAGCGTGCTGCTCGTGCGCCCCGAGACGGAGGCCCAGCGCACCATGTGGCTCGAGCAGACCGAATTCGACGCGCCGGTTGAGTCGGCCGGCAGCCGGTTCATCCATCTGCGAAATGTCACGGATCAGATGGAATTGCAGCGCGGCGCGTGGTCGTTCAACGCGCTCGTGTCGCACAAACTGCGCACGCCCCTGGCCGGGATCAGCAGCAGCCTCGACCTGTTGATCGACATGGCTCGCGAGAGCGGCGTCTCAGACCTGGCCGACATGGGCGAGCTCGCCCTGAGCAGCCTCTCCAGTCTGCGCCGTTCCATCGACGAGATCATCAACTTCGTCAACGCGCCGGCCCTGACGTCGGGCAGCATGCCCTTCGGCCTGTCGCGATTGGTCGAGCTGGTTGCGGCCCTTGCCCTCGAGGCCGGGGTTGACGCGACGGTGCAGATCGACGACTCGCTCAGGCTGGCGCATCTCACCCTCAACGAAGAAGCCGTCCGCCTGATCTTGAACGAGTTGTTGGTCAACGCGCAGAAATTCCACCCCGCGCGGCATCCGAAAGTGGGGGTCAGCGTTCGCCCGACAGGCGGCGATCGGATCCTCGTATCGGTCTGCGACGACGGCCGTTCGTTGCCGCCCGAGGAACTGACGCGTGTCTGGCGTCCGTATTATCAGGGCGAAAAGACGATGACGGGCCAGATCGAAGGCATGGGCCTCGGGCTGGCGATGGTCGCCGGGCTCGTCGCCTCGGCCGGCGGGAACTGTCGCGCCCACAATCGCGAGGACGGCCCGGGGCTGTGCATCGACCTCGAACTCGCCGAGTGCAAGCCTTGCCGTCAGGCCAATATCGAGGCCAACGACGTCTCGGTCACGGTGAAGACTCGCGTGTGAGGATCTGAACATCGGGTCGAACGCCGCCGACGTGAAGCCGCGTCTTCCTCAAGCGCGATGACGCCCTGATATTCTTGAATGGGGGCACGATGTTGAGTCGCAACACGGCCTTTTGTTCGTTCGTCCTCGCTCTGGCTCTTTCGGCCTGTCAAACGACTGCAGCGCCCACGCTCACGGTGTCGCCCCCGAGCCTTACGCTGCCGCTCGCGCCGGCCTGGGCGTCGACGGCAAACGAGTGGCGTTTATCGCGGTTCGCCTGGATTCCGAAGGCCAGCTCCCGGAGTTGTTCGTCATGAACGCCGACGGAAGCGGCGTCACCCAGATGACGTGCCTGGGCGGCGCTGTGCCGGCCGAACCTGCCTGGTCGCCCGATGGTTCGCAGATCGTGTTCGCCACGCTCGACAACCTCTGGGTGGTCAGGCTGGATGGCACGCGAATCGCGTTCTCGTCGAGCGTAGGCGGGCCGAGCCAGGTCTGGGTGATGAACGCCGATGGGTCAGGGCTCTTCTCGTTCAACGGCACCGGCGCTGACAGGGATCCCGACTGGCAGCTCTGACGGACCCGTCTGATCTGCCGCAGCATCCTCACGACAAAGCAAAAGCGGGGCGGTCGATGAAGATCGACCGCCCCGCTTTGTGGAGAGGCTTACCAGTTGATGAGGTACGTGCACGAGTCGCCACCATCCTGGCGAGTCGGAGCCGAGGTATCGAGCGACACATTCGGACGCGTGTTCGGGGGTGCGAACTTCAGAGCGACGGCCTGGACGATGCCCAGATCGAAATCCGAAGGGTAGGGGTTGTTCGCCACAAGTGTGCCGTTGTGGCCGTCGTTGGCCTTGAAGGTATAGTGCCCGATCTCGCCGCCACGGTGGTTCATATGGTAGGCGATGTCGATCGACGACAGCGCTGCCTCGACGGTCTTGACCTCGGGCGGCCACTGCGCGTTCTGCGGGATCGATTTGCCGATAGCGCGCAGGGTGCTCGGGCCGAGCTTGGCTGCAATCGTCTTGAACGAATCGAGCCAGGCCTGCTGCGAATACCACATGCCAGGCGCGGGATCGACGATCCCGTGCTCGGCAAGGATCTTCAGCCCCATAACCTTGAAGGCGCCCATGCCGTCGATCACGGACAGCACGGTCTCGCCATTGACTTCGACGCCGGGTGCAAATGCCACAAAAGAAGCCATTCTCGTCCCTCGCAATTCGAAAAGTCTGGGTGTGTCGGTGTGGATGGAAACGATCCAACTTGACGATTTCAGCGTAAACCAGCAGCGCGATGGCGTCCGTAAGCCAGGGCAGAAAATCGCCTGAAGCGCTCATGAAGAACCGGAGCGGTGACTATAATGACAACCGCTTAACGTGGCCTTGTTCCTCGCGAAGGATGGGCATGCACCCTAACGTTTCACGGCTGGCACGAGTGGCGGTTCTCCTATCCTGGCTGACGACAGCCTGTGGGGTGGCTCGTGTCTCACAGGATCGTCAGGCGCTTCGGGAACTGTTGACGGCCCAGTCTGTGGCAGCCCTTCCATCGGCGCCGCAACCGGCCGCGGCGCAGGTGACGCTCGGTCAGGCTCTGTTCTTCGATCCCGAGCTGAGCGGCAACCGTGATGTCGCGTGCGCTACCTGCCACCTGCCAGCTTTCGGCACGTCCGACGGCCTCTCATTGCCCATCGGCACCGGCGGCCATGGGCTTGGGCCCGCCCGCCAGCTCGGGGCCGGTCGAAACCGAGTCCCTCGCAACGCACCTGATGTCTTGCTGCGGGGATCGAAGGGGGTCATCACGATGTTCTGGGACGGCCGCGTGTGGGGCGCGCCGAACCCGGGCTATATGTCGCCCGCCAACGACTACCTTCCGCAGGGCCTCACCGACGTCCTGGCTGCTCAAGCCGTGTTCCCGATCACGTCGCGAGACGAGATGCGCGGCGCCATCGGCGACCTCGACGTGAAGGGACAGCCCAACGAACTCGCTGCCATCGGTGACAGTGATTACGACGCCATCTGGCAAGGCGTCGTGGCCCGCCTCAGGCGCATCGACGGTTACCGCCCGCTCTTTGCGGCAGCCTATCCAGACGCCGGCGATGCCTACGACATTCGACACGTCGCGAATGCCATCGCGGCCTTCGAAGTTCAGATGGGCAACGCTCCGGCCGACCCATGGGATCGGTTCCTGACGGGCGATGACTCGGCCCTCGACGCCGACGCTTTGCAGGGCGCGCTTCTCTTTTACGGCCAGGCAGGGTGCTCAACCTGTCACTCCGGCACGCTGCTCACCGACCAGCGCTATCACAACCTCGCTGTCCCGCAGATCGGCCCCGGCAAGGGTGCGCTCGCACCGCTTGACCCCGGCCGGGCGATGGTCTCAGGCATGCCCGAAGATCTGTTCGCTTTTCGGACGCCGCCGCTGCGTAACGTCGCGCTCACCGGGCCGTGGATGCACAACGGCGCATACACGTCGCTGGAGGCCGTGATCCGCCACCACCTCGATCCCGTTGCCGGTCTTCGTAACTACGACTCCTCGCAACTGGCGCCCGATCTGCGCGGGCACGTCGTGACGGATTCGTCAACCGTCGCCGGAGCGTTGCGCGCGGCCCGGTTGTTGACGACGCTCGATCCGCTCGTGGCGACGCCGCGCTCGTTGACCGATCAACAGATCGACCAGCTTCTGGCCTTCCTCAACGCGCTGACGGATCCCGCTGCGGCTTCGCTCGAAAGCCTCGTCCCCGACGCCGTGCCGAGCGGCCTGCCCGTGCCACGGCCCTGACGGGCGACGAATAACGAACGACGAAGGCCGAGGGTTGCATGGTCGTGCAACCCTCGGCCTTCGTCGTTCTCCGGCGCCGCGGGCGCCCGTCCTACGATGCGTTCTTGTTCTGCTCGGCTACCAGTCGGTGACAGAGCCGCACACCGTCCATGGCGTCCACGGCCCAGTGGTCAGCGCCGATGTAGCGCACGAGGTGTTCGTCGATCATGCCGCCTCCGATGAGGATCGGCAGCGGATGCCCCGTAGCGCCTCGCAGGGTTTTGAGTTGCGACACCGTCGTGCGCATCGACTCGTAGGCAGAGCTGATCAGGCATGAGAGGCAGACGATGTCGGGCTGTTCGGCCAGCGCCAGTTGCACGAAGCGTTCGGGCGGCACGTCGACCCCCAGATCGATGACATTGAAGCCGTGGCTGGTGAGCAGCATGCTCAGCATGTTCTTGCCGATGTCGTGGATGTCGCCCTGCACGGTGCCGAGCAGGATCCGGCCGGCGCTTTGGGCGACCGAGCGGCCTTCGAGCGCCGGGCGCAGCAGCTCGGCTGCCTCGCGGAAGATCTCGCCCGCCATGATCAGACCAGAGAGGTAGTACAGGCGCTCCTCATAGCGTTGGCCGACGCGGCGCATGCCTTCCTCACAGGCGGCCATGATCGCAAAAGCGTCGTCGCCCGCCTCGAGGCGGCTCCTGACCAATGAGAGCGCGCCATCTTCATCCAGCTCCGCGATGGCCGTCACAAGATCCGGCATTGTGTCGTCAACGCTCATCGACGTGTCTACCCTTCAGGTGTCAGGCGTTCCTGGCTGATACCGACATGACTGCCGAAGCGCAGCCGATCGCCGCGGCACAGGAACCAGCCCCAGCTCATGGGGCGTTCGTCGTAGGCGTAGAAGAGGTGCTCGATGCGCAGGCCGGCGGCGGGGGAGGGCGCCTGCAGGAGGCGGGCTTCTTCATCTCCGAGCAGGACGGCTTCGATGTGCAAATCGCCGTGCTTGATCAGAGGTTGCCCAGGGCCGCCGAAGAGCCCCTGCAGCGACGTGGTGGCGATCTCGGCCTCGACCACGGGCCGGCTCGGGTCGTAGACCAGGTACTCGACGTGGTAGCACATCGGCCCGAGCTCGCCCTCGATCAGCCGGCGCATGTAGATCACGCGCTCGCCCAACTGGCATTTGAGCTTCTTGGCCGTGTCACAGTCCGCCCCGACGATGGTGGCCTGCAGCAGGCGCACGGTGGCCTGCTCGTCGCCGCCGACAAGCTCCTGGAGCCGCTGGAGTTGGAAGCTGGCGTTGGCCAGTTCGACCGGGCGGATGAAGGTGCCCCGGCCCTGTTCGCCGACGACGATGCCCTGGTCGGCCAGGATGTTGATCACCCGGCGGACGGTCATCGGGCTGACGCCGTAGCGCCGGCATAGCTGTGCCTCAGAGGGCAGTTGGTCGCCAGGGCGCAGAACGCCGTCGGCGACCTGACGCCTCAGGATCCGGACCAGTTGAGCATAAACCGGCTCAGTGCTGTCGCGGTCGATGGCGTCCAGAACAGGCCCTGGATATTCATCCGAGTGGCTGGCTCGTTTGGGCGTTCCCACGATGGCGTCATTATCGTCCGCTTCAACTCGCCCCGCCAATGGGGGGATGTCAGCGAAATGGCGGGACAAAACCAACGGATTATCGGCCGACCGATTTCGCCCCGGGCGCCACGGAATCTGGCGACTTGTCACTCGCGGCAGTGATGGCCGTCACTATAGCTTCCCTATGGAAGCCTATATCCTGGGGCAGTCCAGATAACCCAAACGGCCTAACCTCACATGCTCTGAAGGAGCGTTGCCCATCCACTATCGGCGTGGGTGAGGTCGGCCCAATACGGACGGTGGTTCAGCAGGGCGTCGCAAGGCGCCGCGGCCCTGCTCGGTTGAGGATCCTGCGCATGACGTCTCAAGCCGCTCCACGCTTGGTGGTGCTCGCCTGCGCAACCGTGATCGAAGAGATGCGGCCCTTCCTCCCGTCGACAGTGACGGCGCAGGTCCTGGATTTCGGCCTTCATCTCCGCCCCGACGAGCTCCGTCACACCCTTCAGCAAACCATCGACGATATCGGCTCCACGGCCGACACGATCTTGCTTGGCTATGGCTCGTGTTCACGCGCCGTCATCGGCCTCAAATCGGCGCACGCCACCCTCGTGGTCCCCAAAGTCGATGACTGCATCGCGATCTTCCTTGGCTCGCGCGACGCTTATATGAAGCAGGCGCGCCAGGAGCCCGGCTCGTATTACCTGACCAAGGGTTGGATCGAGGTCGGCGACACGCCGTTCAATGAACACGAACGCCTCGTGAAGCGCTATGGCCAGGCGCGCGCCGACCGCATCATCCACTTGATGCTCAAGAACTACAAGCGGCTCGCCTTCATCAACACCGGCGTGTACGACATCCAACGCTATCGCGAGCAGGCACAGCTGACGGCCGAGAAGTTCAACCTGCGCTACGAGGAGATCGAGGGCGCTTCCGATTTGGTGCGCAAACTCATCAACGGTCCGTGGGACGACGAATTCGTCGTGGTGCCGCCCGGCGGCACGATCACGGACGACCTTTTCCGTGGTTCGCTGATCTGTCAGCCATGACCGAAAGCCAGCGCTTCGAAGTCGACTTCGAACCCATCGGGCGGCGCGTGGAGGTCGAGCCGGGCGCCAACCTCCTCGATGCCGCGCGCCAGGCCGGCATCGGCCTGGCTTCTGTGTGTGGCGGCGAAGGCACCTGTGGGCGTTGTCGCATCGTCATGATGAGCGGCCAGGTCTCCGGCCCCGTCGACGCTGATCGCCGCTATCTGTCGCAGCTCGAGATCAACGCCGGGCATCGCCTCGCCTGCCGCGTGCACGTGCACAGCGACGTCAAGGTGCATGTGCCGAAGGCCTCGCTCGTCACCGATCAACGCCTGCAGATCGGCGGCCTGGCGCGCTCGCTGACGGTCGAGAGCGCGATCAAGGCCTGCGCCGTCGAAGCCGAACCGCCGACCTTGCGCGATCTGCGCTCCGACCTCGAGCGCGTCACCGACGCCGTCGAGTCGGCCTACGGCCTGCGCCACGTCACCGCCGAGCCGTCCGTCATCAATCAACTCTCGCCGATCGCCCGCGAACACAACTGGAGCCTCACGGCGTTCGTTCACTCGCGCGAGATCGTGGGCTTCGCGGCGTCGAGCCGCCGGCCGATCGGCTACGCCGTCGACCTGGGCACGACCAAGATCGCGGGCTTCCTGATCGACCTCGAGACCGGCGCCGAGCTTGCCTCCGGCGGCCTGATGAACCCGCAGATCAGCTACGGCGAGGACGTCATCAGCCGCCTGGTCTATGCCGGGCGCGGGCCGGCCGCGGCCGCCGAGATCCGCGGCGTGGTGATTGAGGGCCTGAACAACCTGGCCGCATCGCTGGCCGAGCAGGCCGGCGTCGACCTGTGCGAGATCGCCGAGGCCTGCATCGTCGGCAACACGGCCATGCACCACCTGCTGCTCGGCCTGCCGACGCGCCAGCTTTCGGTCGCGCCGTTCGTCGCGGCCTCGAACGCCGCCCTCGACGTGCGCGCACGGGACATGGGGCTCAAGTTCGCTCCAGGCGCTTACGTGCACGTGCCGCCCTGCGTCGGCGGTTTCGTCGGCGCCGACCACGTCGCCATGATCCTGGCTACTGACCTCGACAAGGGCGATCGCATCGCCGTCGGCGTCGACATCGGCACCAACACCGAGATCGCGCTGTGCAAGCCGGGGCTGAGCTATCTGACCTCTGCTTCCTGCGCGTCGGGCCCGGCCTTCGAGGGCGCTCACATCAAGGACGGCATGCGCGCGGCTTCGGGCGCCATCGAGGCCGTGCGGATCACGCCCGAGGGCCCGTGGATCAAGACGATCGGCGATGCGCCGGCGGTCGGGATCTGCGGTTCGGGCATCATCGACGCGGTGGCCGCGCTGCGTGGCGCCGGGCTGCTCAACCACCGCGGCCGGCTCATGCCGGGCGCGCCCGGGCTGCGCCCGGGACCGAAGGGGCTCGAGTATCCGCTCGCGGTCGCCCCGAACACGGGCATCGACCGCGACGTGGTCATCACCCAGGGCGACATCAACGAGATCCAGTTAGCCAAGGGCGCGATCCAGACCGGGCTCGAGATCCTGCTCGAGTCGACCCAGACACCGCCCGAGGCCGTCGATGAGCTCATCGTGGCCGGCGCGTTCGGCTCGTTCCTCAACCTCGACAGTGCGCTCGACATCGGATTGCTGCCGCGGTTGCCGAAGGCCAAATACTCGCAGGTCGGCAATGCGGCCGGCGTCGGCGCCAAGGCCCTGCTGCTGTCGCTCAAGGAGCGCACACGCGCGCAGAAGATCGCGCGGCGCACCAGCTACATCGAACTGACGACCTACCCCGGATTTCAACGGCGCTTTGCGCTGTCCATGTGGTTCCCGACGGAGAACCGTCGGGCGAAGGAGGATGCATGAGGATCATCGCCGAGAAGATCAACGGCACCCGCAAAGCCGTGGCCAAGGCCATCGCCGAGCGCGACGCCGCCTTCATTCAAAACCTTGCCAGGAAGCAGGCCGCCGCCGGCTCCGCATGGCTGGACGTCAACGCCGGCACGCACCCCGATCGCGAGCCTGAAGACCTGCTCTGGTTGATCGATCTCGTGCAGGGCGTCACCGATGTGCCGATCTGCCTCGACAGCGCCAACCCGGCCGCGCTCAAGGCCGTGATGCCGGCGGTCAAGAAGACCCCGATGATCAACTCGATCAGTGGCGAGCCGTCGCGGCTAGAAGGCATCCTGCCGATCGTGGCCGAGAACGGCTGCGACGTCATCGCGCTATGCATGGACGATAAGGGCATCCCGACCACGGCCGAGGCGCGCCTCGACGTCATCCGGCGTGTGTTCGAGAGGACGCGGGCGGCCGGCATCGCCGACGAGAAGGTCACTGTCGATCCGCTGGCCATGACGATCTCGACCAACATCCAGGCCGGCCAGATCATCTTCGCCGCCATGCGCGCGATCCGGGCCGAATTCCCGACGGCGCACATCGGCTGCGGCCTGAGCAACGTGTCGTTCGGTCTGCCGGTGCGGGCGTTGATCAATCGCACCTTCCTGGTGCTGGCGCTCGACGCTGGCATGGACACGGCCATCATCGACCCGAACGACCGCGAACTACAGGCGGCCATCCTATCGGCTGAGCTCGTGCTCGGCCGCGACAAACATTGCCTGCGTTACACGCGCGCCTACCGCGCCGGTCTGCTCGAGGCCCCCAAGGACCCCGCGCCCGCCGCCGCCAAGTAAGGAGTATTGCCACGAATTTCGCGAATTGGAACGAATTGACACGAGCTTCACTGGAGAAGGGTTGATCGACGTCAACACGTTATGGATCCCTTCGTACCAATTCGTGTCAATTCGCGAAATCCGTGGCAAAGGAATTCTGACGACCCGGCCTTCATGGCCGAGCGGCTGAGTGAGCAGCAAGGAGAGGCGTCTATGTCCGGAGAACTGATCACCGCAATTGCCGAGATGAACGAGGAGGAGGCGCTGGCGTTGACACGCCAGCTGATCAAAGATGGCGCCACCCCCGTGGCGATCCTCGAAGATTGCAAGGTGGCGATGGAGGAAGTCGGCAAGCGCTTCGAGAAGGGCGAGTACTTCATTCCGGAACTGATCCTGGCCGGCGAGATGCTCAAGGCGATCTCGGACGAGGTCAAGCCGTTGATGGCGCAGTCGTCGGCGACCGCGACGGGCGCCAAGGTGCTGCTCGGCACTGTCAAGGGCGACATCCACGACATCGGCAAGGACATCGTCAACTTCATGCTGGGCGTCAACGGCTTCCAGGTGAAGGACCTGGGCGTCGACATCCCGCCCGAGGACTTTGTGGCTGCGATGAAGGACTACAAGCCCGACGTCGTCGCGCTGTCGGGGTTCCTGACCCTGGCCTACACGTCGATGAAGGAGACCGTCGAGGCGATCACGGCCGCGGGCCTGCGCGACGGTGTGAAGATCATGATCGGTGGCGGGACGATGGACCAGCAGATTTGCGCGTACGCCGGGGCCGACGCCTTCGGCAAGGACGCGATGTCGGCTGTCGCGCTCGCCAAGCAATGGACGGGGGCCAACGGCAATGACTGAGAAAACCGCTGTGTCGGCGATCGACGCCGGCAAGACACCGCAGCAGTTGTTCGGCGAGCGCCTGACTCGCCTGCAGACCGCGTTGAAGCTCGGCCAGCCGGATCGTGTTCCGATCCAGCTCGGCTTTGGCTACATGCTCGCCGAAATGGGCGGGATCACGCGCCAGCAACTCCACGAAGACGCCGCCAAGGAGCAGGAACTGCTCGAGGCCGCGGCGCTGCGCTTCCAGCCCGACTCCGCGATGAGCGTCTTCAACAATCCGGCCTCCTCGTTCGCCATCGGCGGCGACGTCATGACCAAATTCCCGGGCCATGGCCTGCCGGCGGACGGCTCCTTCCAGTTCGTCGAAGGCGAGTACATGAAGGGCGAGGACTACGACGCCTTCCTGGCCGACCCCGGCGATTGGTCGATCCGCAAGTACTGGCCGCGCGTCTTCCCCGGCCTGGCCGGCTTTGCTGCGCTGCCACCCATGGGCATGGCGGCGTTTGGCCACTACTTCCTCTACAACCTCGGCGGTCTCAAGGCCCCGCCGGTCGTCGAGGCGCTGCGCAACCTGGCCGCCGGCATCGAGGCCCAGGCCGCTGCCGACGCCCGCGCCGTGGCGTCCGTCGGACGGATGGCCGCGCTCGGCTTCGCGCCGCCGACCTTCGTCGGCTCGCTGATCGAGGCCCCATTCGATTTCATGTCTGACACGCTGCGCGGCATGCGCGGCATCATGCTCGACATCCACCGCCGGCCCCAGAAGTTGCTGGCCGCGATGGACCGCGTCCTCGAGTTCGAGCTCGAGTTCGCGATCAATTGGAGCCGCGCGACGGGCATCAACGTGTCGTTCATCCCGCTGCACCGCGGGTCGGACGGCTTCATGTCGATCCCGCAGTTCGAGAAGTTCTACTGGCCGACGCTCAAGGCCATGCAGGAAGGCCTCGTCGCGGCCGGGATCATGCCTTTCGTGTTCTACGAGGGTGTGTGGGATCAGCGCCTGCAGTACCTGGCGGATCTGCCGAAGGGCAAGGTCTCGGGCCTGTTCCAGGCCAGCGACATCTTCAAGGTCAAGGAAGTCGTCGGCGAGACGATGTGCATCGCCGGCGGTATGCCGAACTCGCTGCTCCAGGCCGGAACGGCCGATGAGGTCCGCGAACTGACGATCAAGCTCTGCCGCGAAGTGGGCAAGGGCGGCGGCTTCATCATGACCACCGGCATCGGCGAGATGGAGGGCTGCCGGCCTGACCTCGTCGAGGTCTGGGTCGAGACGACCAAGGAATACGGCGTCTACTGAGACGCGCGCCGACCACGCTCGGTCGAGCGTCGGTGATGGATGGAGCGTGGACGGCAGATCGTGGGCCACATCAGGGGGACCAGCGAGGGGCGGAGGGGGGAGCTCTTTCGCACGTGGTCCGCGGTCTGCCGTCCATGCTCCATCCATCGTCTCACCTGATCCACTGAGACGCTGTGGTCCGACCGTTCGTTGGAAAGCTGTGCTCTCCGGTTCGGCTCACAGGCCGAGCGGCGGTGCGCGACGCGCGATGGCCTGATCGTTCGGTGGAAAACGGGGTGCTCCGGTTCGGCTCACAGGCCGAGCGGCGGTGCGCGACGCGCGATGGTCTGATCGTTCGGTGGGAAGCGGGGTACTCAGGTTCAGCTCGCAGGCCGAGCGGCGGTGCGCGACGCGCGATGGTCTGATCGTTCGGTGGGAAGCGGGGTACTCAGGTTCAGCTCGCAGGCCGAGCGGCGGTGCGCGACGCGCGATGGTCTGATCGTTCGGTGGGAAGCGGGGTGCTGGTCCGGGCGCAGCCCCGGACCGGAGCACCCCGCTTCCCACCCTTCATCCCCATTGAGGCATGGCGACAGTTTTACCAGGAGAGATCCAACTATGTCCCAGGCACTAATCACGGCGATCACGGAGATGCAAGAAGAGGAGGCGGTCTCGCTCGCGCAGCAGATGCTGGACAGCGGGGTCGCGCCGACGGAGGTGCTCGACGCGTGCAAGCAGGCGATGGACGTGATCGGGCAGCGTTTCGAGAAAGGCGAATGCTTCATCCCGGAGTTGATCCTGGCGGGCGAGATGCTCTCGCAGATTGCAGCGATCGTGAAGCCTCGGATCCAGCAGGGAGCGGGGGAGAAGAAGCTTGGGACTGTGGTGTTCGGGACGGTGGCGGGGGACATCCACGACATCGCCAAGGACATCGTGGAGTTCATGCTGGACATCAACGGGTTTGAGGTGATGGATCTTGGTGTGGACGTGCCGGTGGAGAAGTTCGTGGAGGCGGTGAAGACCACGGGCGCCAAGATCGTGGGGCTGAGCGGGTTCCTGACGCTGGCGTACGACCCGATGAAGGCGACGACGGCGGCGGTGAAGGCGGTGGACCCCGAGGTGAAGGTGATGATCGGGGGAGGGCAGATCGACGAGCAGATCCGCGAGTACACGGGCGCTGACGCCTATGGCAAAGACGCCATGGCCGCCGTCGCCATCGCGAAAGGCTGGGCCTGATTCATGTTCATCCCACCTGCTAATTGGAAGAAGATGACGCCCACTGAGCGACGCGAGGCCCGCTATGCGGACTGGATGTCGACCGAGGGCAAGCCGATGGCCACACCCGAGGCCGTCGCGACCTACAAACGCCACACTCAACGCGTGAAGGACATCATGGACCTCAAGAAGCCGGACCGGGTCCCGCTTCTGCCGTTCATGGGTGGCTTCTTTGCGCAATACGCCGGTATCACGCCGCACGACGTGATGTACGACTACGCCAAGTACACGCAGGCCTGGATCAAGTTCAATCGCGACTTCCAGCCTGACTTCCTCGTGTTCTCTGGCGCTTTCAATCCCGGTCCGGTGTTCGATAAGCTCGACTACAAGGTCTATCAGTGGCCGGGCCGCGGCATCGCCGAGACCCAGCCGTTCCAGTGCCTCGAGGTCGAGTACATGAAGGGCGACGAATACGACGCCTACTGCGCCGATCCCGAAGGCTACTACATGCGCACCTACATGCCGCGCGCCTTCGGGGCGCTCAACGGCTGGGCGGCTCTGCCCTCGGTGTTCGCAACGATGGAGCTGCCGATGCTCCCGGCCTTCATGATCCCGGCCGGTCTCCCGCATGTGATCAAGTCGTTCGAGGCCTTCATCGAGGCGGCCAAAGCGGCGATGGAGTACGCCGTGGCTTCGGGTCAGGCCGACGGCGCCATCATGGCCGAGATGGGACTGCCGCCGCTCCCGGGCGGCTTCACCAAAGCCCCGTTCGACATCATCGGCGACACATTGCGCGGCACTCGCGCTGTCATGCTGGATATCTACAGGCAGCCTAAAAAGCTGCTGGCTGCGCTCGAGCGGACGGTGCCGGTGGCGGTGTCGCTGGCCGATCAGACGGCCTCCGGCCAGAGCAACCCGTTCGTGTTCATCCCGCTCCACAAGGGAGCCGATGGCTTCATGTCGGATGCGGATTTCAGGAAGTTCTATTGGCCGTCGCTCAAGGCGACCCTGTTGGGCTTGATCGACGCGGGCCTGGTGCCGTACCTGTTCGTCGAGGGCGGCTACAACCAGCGTCTTGATGTGATCGCCGACCCGGACATCCCGGCCGGCAGCACCTACTGGTCATTCGACAAGACCGACATGGCCGCAGTCAAGGCCAAACTGGGCGGTTGGGCGGCCTTCGGCGGAAACGTCGCCAATTCGATGTTGCATGCCGGGACGCCGCAGCAGGTCTCTGACTGCGTCAAGCAGTTGATCGACACGGCCGGCCGCGACGGCGGCTACGGCATGGCTGCCGGGGCCGTGGTCGACGAGGCCAGGCCCGAGAACCTGCACGCCATGTTCGAGACGACCAAGACATACGGCGTGTATTGAGACGCCTGAGCGGGAGAACGCTTGAGCGTTCTTTCGATTGGTTGCCGACGTGTGGGCGTGCTCTGGCGAGGGCACAGGTCTCTGTGCGCCGCGAATCAGGCCGCGCACGATAGGAGCGTTGGTTAATCAGTCTGGCGAAAGGCGGGGTGCTCCGGTTCGGGGTGTAGCCCCGGACCGGAGCACCCCGCCTTTCGTCTTTCATCCCCATTGAGGTGGGGCAGCAGGTTTTTCAAGGAGTCATCCACTCATGTCTCAAGCACTGATCACGGCCATCACGGAGATGCAAGAAGAGGAGGCGGTCTCGCTCGCGCAGCAGATGCTGGACAGCGGGGTCGCGCCGACGGAGGTGCTCGACGCGTGCAAGCAGGCGATGGACGTGATCGGGCAGCGTTTCGAGAAAGGCGAATGCTTCATCCCGGAGTTGATCCTGGCGGGCGAGATGCTCTCGCAGATTGCAGCGATCGTGAAGCCTCGGATCCAGCAGGGAGCGGGGGAGAAGAAGCTTGGGACTGTGGTGTTCGGGACGGTGGCGGGGGACATCCACGACATCGCCAAGGACATCGTGGAGTTCATGCTGGACATCAACGGGTTTGAGGTGATGGATCTTGGTGTGGACGTGCCGGTGGAGAAGTTCGTGGAGGCGGTGAAGACCACGGGCGCCAAGATCGTGGGGCTGAGCGGGTTCCTGACGCTGGCGTACGACCCGATGAAGGCGACGACGGCGGCGGCCGATGAAGGCGACGACGGCGGCGGTGAAGGCGGTGGACCCCGAGGTGAAGGTGATGATCGGGGGAGGGCAGATCGACGAGCAGATCCGCGAGTACACGGGCGCTGACGCCTATGGCAAAGACGCCATGGCCGCCGTCGCTATCGCCAAGAGCTGGGCCTGACGGTCGATTGACGACTCCGCTAGCCTACACAAGGATGACACGATGTTTCCCAACAACTGGAACAAACTCACTCCCACGGAAAAGCTGGACTGGCGTCTGGCGGGTTGGCAATCGACCGAGGGCAAGCCGCTGGCAACCCCCGAGGCCGTCGCCAACTACAAGGAACGCACGCAACGCTACGTCGACGTGCTCAAGCTGCGTGAACCCGATCGGGTTCCCCGCACGCTGATCATCGGCGACTTCGTGGCGCATTACGCCGGCTGCACGCCCGGCGAGTTTTTCTACGACTACCCCAAGGCGATCGATGGCTTGGTCAAGTTCCACAAGGACTTCGACCTCGAGTACTCCGTCGCCGGGAATTTCATGCCGGGTAAGGTCTACGATCGCCTCGGCTACAGGCTCTATCGCTGGCCGGGTGGCGCGCTCGCCCCGACGCAGGGCTTCCAGTTCGTCGAGGGCGAGTACATGATGTCGGATGAGTACGATGCACTCATCGCCGACCCCGAAGCCTACATCATGCATTCCTACACGCCACGCGTGATGGGTTCACTGACCGGCCTCGGGTTCATGCCGAGCTTCTTTGGCACCACCGAGCTCCCGTTTGTGCCGTTCATGATGGCCGGCTACGCGCCGCCGCCGGTCCAGGCGAGCCTGCAGGCCCTGATGGAGGCCACCCAGGCGACGCTCGAGTGGTTCGGCGCCAATGCCCAGGTGGGGGCCGTGACGTTGGGACAGATGGGCTTGCCCGGCACCATGGGCGGGTTCTCGAAGGCCCCGTTTGACTTCCTCGGCGACAGCCTGCGCGGCACGCGCGCGATCATGATGGATCTCTTCCGCCGGCCCGACAAGGTGCTCGCCGCGGTCGAGCGCCTTGTGCCCATGGCAATCCAGATGGCGGTCGGAGCCGCCAACGGCAGCGGCACGCCGTTCGCGATGCTGCCGCTCCACAAGGGAGCCGATGGCTTCATGTCGGACGCTGACTTCAGGAAGTTCTACTGGCCGACACTTAAGGCCACGATCCTGGGCATCGTCAAGGAAGGCGTGGTGCCCGTGATGTTCGTCGAGGGCGGCTACAACTCGCGCCTCGACGTCATCGCCGAGTCGGATCTGCCCAAGGGCGCCACGATCTGGATCTTCGATCAGTCCGACATGGCGTCGGTCAAAGCCAAGTTCGGTGGCTGGGCCTGCGTTGGCGGGAACGTGCCGGCGTCGCTCCTCAAGGCGGGCACGCCTGAACAGGTCGGCGACTACGTCAAGCGCCTCGTTGACGTGTGCGCCCCCGGCGGCGGCTTCTTCCTCTCGCCCGGAGCCGTCATCGATCAGGCCAGGGCCGAGAACGTCCACGAATACCTCAAGGTCAGCAAGGAGTGCGGCGTTTACCGCTGCGCTTCTGCCGCCGGACGAAACGAAGCGCGCTGCCGGCTACCGGCAGCGCGCTTCGTTTCGTCAGGGATTGATACAATCTCCGGGCGTGGCAAAGGACACGGGATCATCTCCGATGCATCAGCCCAGTCATGCCCATCGCCTGCTTTGCCTCTGTCTCCCGCTGCTCCTGGGCTGTCAGACATCTGGCGCGACGAACTCGCCCCCCGGTCATCAATCCGCAGCCACCGTCACTCTGCCTCTCCCGGCGATTCTGCGCACCGCAACGCCCAATCGGTTCCAGGTTCTGGTCTTCTCGAGAACGCTCGGATTCCGTCATGACTCGATCCCCGATGGGTTGGCCATGCTGGCGGAACTGGGCGAGGCCAACGGTTTTTCCGTGGTCGCGACGGAGGACCCGGCGGTTTTCAGTGACGCGGGTCTGGCACCGTACCGCACGATCGTGTTCTTGTTGACCACCGGTGACGTCCTCGACGAGGCCCAACAGGGCGCCCTCGAGCGGTATGTGGAGGCTGGCGGGGGGTTCGTCGGCGTCCATTCGGCGACGGACACCGAGGCTGACTGGCCCTGGTATGGGCTGTTGCTCGGTGCGCGTTTTGCGGGACATCCGCCAGGTACATACGAGGCAACCTTACACGTCGAGGATGGGACACATCCATCGACTCAGCATCTGGCAGACACCTGGGTGCGTACCGATGAGTGGTACAACTTCGACCGCAACCCGCGGGGCGACGTCAGTATTCTTCTGACGATCGATGAGGCCACTTACAGTGGCGGCACGATGGGCGCCGATCACCCCGTCAGTTGGTTTCACACGGTCGGCTCGGGCAGATCCTGGTACACCGAGCTCGGCCATACGCGGGAGTCCTACGCCGAGCCCGACTTCGGGTCGCACGTGTTGGGCGGCGTCCTCTGGGCGGCTGGCGAACGGTGACGGACTCCGCCCCCCTGAATCTCTTCACCGTTTTCTTCTCACAAACCAGATTTTGAGGCCCAGCGAGCGCCGGATGCATGGCGCTCGCACTTTACTCGCACCCATATGCCAGGGTGAACCCATCACATCCTGGGCGAGGCCGGCCCGACCGTCGGAACGGTCAGGCCATGCTCACAGGCTCGCCCATCACCGGATCACGGGAGGTGACCGATGACCTGGCACATAGTTCGCCGTTCCTTGCTGCGCCTGGCGCTCATTGCAGCCCTTGCCTGCGCCGCGTTGCCGCCTGCGCCGCCGGCCCGCGCCAGCTGGCGCAGCCTCACCGGCGTTCTGCCGGCCCACACCGATATCGAGTACGGCTGGGGGCTCAGCCCGGACTCGCAGTACGCGCTCTACATCGCTGACGTCGAACAGGACGATCGCAAAGATCTGTACAGCGTCTCGCTCGCCGGCGGCTCGCCGGTGAGGCTCAACCCGGTCCCGGTGGCGGGTGGTTCGGTGAGCCGGTTCGCCGTGACGCCAGACAGCCAGTACGTGCTCTACATCGCCGATCAGGACGTGGATCAGCGCGACGAGCTGTATCGCGTCCCGATCGCGGGAGGAGCGTCCGTCAAACTCAGCGGCTCGCTTGTCAGTGGCGGCAATGTGCAATTCGTGAAGGTCGACCCTGACAACGTCTATGCCGTGTACGTCGCTGACGGTCAGATCAACGACGCCTATGAGGTGTACAGCGCGCCCATCGCCGGGGGCGCCGTCGCCAGGCTCTCGCCCACCCCCGTGACCGGCGGCGATGTCAATCTCTTCGAGATCGATGCGATCGGCAATCGCGTCGTCTTCTCGGGCGACTTCGAGGTGGACGGTCGCCAGGAGATCTATGGCGTGCCGATCGGCGGGGGAGCAGCCGTCGGCCTCAATCCGGATGGCTCGACCGACACGTACGCCCTGCAGATCGATCCGGCGATTCAGGTGGTCGTGTTCGACGCGCGGCCTTCCGGATCGAGCTCAACCCAGCTGTACATGAACGCGACAGGCGCCGGGCTGCTGACCCAGTTGAACGTGCCGCTGGCCTCGAACCAGGACGTCTTCGGCTTCAACGTCACGCCGGACGGCTCGCGCGTGATCTACAACGTCACGACGATGACGTCGACGCTGGGCGTCACGAGCGGCAACCTGTACAGCGTGTTGATCGGCGGCGGCGCGTCGACCCAGTTGACGACGGCGAACGCGGGATTTGGCGTGTACGGCGCGAGCTTCTTCGTCACGAGTGACAGTCAGCGTGCGGTCTACCGACATCAGGCCAGCGCGGCATCGCTGCCCACTTTTGAGTCGGTGCCTGTCGTGGGCGGCCCCCGCACCGTCCTCTTCGCCCAGCAAAGCGGCGGCGAAAGCCTTTACCACAACGCCGTCAGCCCGAACGGCCAGTGGGCTGCCTTCACCACTTACCCGTCCTTCGACGCCTATTCGGTGCCGGTCTCCGGGGGAACGCCACAACTCCTGGCGCGGGGCGGCTTTGGCCCAAAGATCACGCCCGACAGCAGCCGGGTCACGTTCAGGACCAATGCCTACTCCGGCGACTACGACCTGTACAGCAGCCAGATCTTCGGCGGCGATTTGCGCAACGTGAGCCGTGTCGACGCTGACGCGCAGGTCGTCTCCTGGGCGATCAGCCCAAACGGCCAGAAAGTGGTCTACGAGTTGGCGTACATCGGAGGCAGCACGCCGGCGGAACTTCGCGTCAGCGATGGGGCGGAGGCGCCACCGCCGCTCTATCTGCCCGACGTCCGCAAGTAGGCCGGCACGACCAACAAAAAACTCCCGCTGATCTGGTTCAGCGGGAGTTCTGCGCTGGCTGGGGATCGAGGATTCGAACCTCGGCATACAGATCCAGAGTCTGCTGTCCTACCACTAGACGAATCCCCAGTGCAAGAAGCGATTATACCCAAAGTGGCTCGCGCTGTAAATGCGGAACCTTGAAACGGGGTCGCGGAAACTGGGAATTTGGCCGCGGATTACGCGAATTTTGCGTAGGAGCCCATCGACAGCGACAAGTCGCTAACGACGACGGAGTTCGACCGCGGATTGCGCAGATTTCGCAGAAGGATTTCTCGGTGGCTGTCGAACCCGAAGCTGGCTCGTAAGATGTCGGCGCAATCCGCTGCAAGGATCTCCAGACGGATCTCAAGCCCGCGCTGGCGGGTTCGGTGGCCACAATAACCAGACGTCGGGCTGCGTCGTGTCCAGGCGCTCGGCGAGGGTGGGTTCGCAGCCGTCTTTGAAAGCCACCGGCAGAGAGCCGTTTTCCGCGGCGCTCACCACCGACACAAACCAGTTTGCGTAGACCGGATCCGCCCCCAGGGCGTGTTCGCACACGGTGGAGAAGGTCCGCACGAACGACTCGGCCATATCGGGCACTGTCATCTTCGCGCCGTCGTTCCAGCCGAAGTAGTGGTAGTCCTCGGCTGTGGAGTAACGGGCAGCCAGCAGGTTGCCGGTCTGCTCGTGCGCGCCATGGGCGGGATCCATGCGATCGGCCGGCACGACAGCACAGCGCCAATCGTCGCCGCCGGGCGCAAGCCCTGGCGCGATCCGCAGGCGTTGAAAGCCGCGTCGATGCAGTTCGGCCACCATCCGCAACAGCTTGAGCGCTGCCCCAAGCGGATCGAGGACGTCTTCTTTCTCCTTGGGCATGACGCCCGGATTGTACATCGGGGAGTGTGGGAGCGTTTGTGCCGAGAGGCAGGATCGAGGAGCGAGGGGCGCGAGGCGAATCTCGATCTGCCCCGGCACCTTGCCCTGGTGTTGCAGGGCTTGCGGCCCACAACCCTCAGCCCTGCCCGGGCGCTCTGCCACTCCGTCGTAAAGGCTTGCGGCCCACAACCCTCAGCCCGCCCCGGCGCTCTGCCATTCCGTCGTAAAGGCTTGCGGCCCACAACCCTCAGCCCGCCCCGGCGCTCTGCCACTCCGTCGCAAAGGCTTGCGGCCCACAACCTTCAGCCCTGCCCGGGCGCTCTGCCACTCCGTCGTACGGGCGACGCATGCGTCGCCCTTCGTCGCCCCCGATTTCTGCGCTACACTAGCCCAATCCCACGACGAGGATATTCGAAACACCCATGACCGACAGCCCGACCCCGACCGCCTCCGATTTCATCCGCACCGCGGTCCGCGAAGACCTCGCCTCCGGCCGGTTCACGCGCGTCAGCACGCGCTTCCCCCCGGAGCCCAATGGCTACCTGCACATCGGCCACGCCAAAGCCATCAGCGTCGACTTCGGCGTCGCCGCCGACTTCGGCGGAACGTGCAACCTGCGCTTCGACGACACCAACCCGGTGAAAGAAGAGCAGGAGTACGTCGACAACATCATGTCCGACATCCGCTGGCTCGGCTACGACTGGGATGATCGGCTCTACTTCGCCTCCGACTACTTCGAGAAGCTCTACGAATACGCCGTCATCCTGATCCAGAAGGGCAAGGCCTTCGTCTGCGATCTGAGTGCCGACGAGATCCGTGCCTACCGCGGCACGTTGACGGAGCCCGGCAAGAACAGCCCCTACCGCGACCGTTCGGTCGAAGAGAACCTCGACCTCTTCGCGCGGATGCGCGCGGGCGAGTTCCCTGACGGTACACGCACGCTGCGGGCCAAGATCGACATGGCCGCCGGCAACATCAACATGCGCGACCCCGTGATGTACCGCATCATCCACGCGACGCATCACCGCACCGGCGATAAGTGGTGCATCTACCCGATGTACGACTTCGCCCACGGCCAGAGCGACTCGATCGAAGGGGTCACGCACTCGCTCTGCTCACTCGAGTACGAAGACCACAGGCCGCTTTACGACTGGTACGTGCGCGAGATCGGCATCTACGCCCCGCGCCAGATCGAATTCGCGCGCTTGATCCTCTCCTACACCGTGCTCAGCAAGCGCAAGCTGCTGCGGCTTGTGAAGGACGGCCTGGTCAGCGGCTGGGATGATCCGCGTATGCCGACGCTATCGGCCTATCGCCGACGCGGCGTGCCGGCGGCCGCGATCCGCAATTTCTGCGCCATGATCGGCGTTGCCAAGAACAACAGCCTGGTCGACGTGGCCCTGATGGAGCACGCGATCCGCGACGAGCTCAACCGCATCGCCGAGCGCCGCATGGCGGTGCTGCGCCCGCTCAAGGTCGTTATCGAGAACTACCCCGAGGGCCAGGTCGAGCACCTGACGGCGGTCAACAACCCCGAAGATGCTTCAGCCGGGACGCGCGAGGTGCCGTTCAGCAAGGTGCTCTACATCGAGCGCGACGACTTCCGCGAGGTCCCGCCGCCCAAGTACTTCCGTCTGGCGCCCGGCCGCGAGGTGCGCCTGCGCTACGCCTACTTCGTCAAGTGCGTGGATGTGGTCAAGGATGCCGCCGGCGAGGTGGTCGAGCTGCGCTGCACGTACGACCCGGCCACTCGCGGCGGCGACGCCCCGGACGGCCGCAAGGTCAAGGCCACGATCCACTGGGTCTCGGCCGCTCACGCGGTACCGGCCGAGGTGCGCAACTACGACCGGCTCTTCAAGAGCGAGCGCCCCGACGACGCCGACGACTTCATGACAGAGATCAACCCCGACTCGCTCGACGTGATCACAGGTGCCTATGTCGAGCCGTCGCTGGCCTCGGCCCAGCCCGGCGCGCCGATCCAGTTCGAGCGCAACGGCTACTATTGCGCCGACATCGAGAGCACGCCCGGGAAGCTGGTCTTCAACCGCACGATCACGCTCAAGGATTCCTGGGCCAAGATCGAGAGCAAGGGCTGAGAGCGGCGCTGAGCAAAAACGTGAAGGGCCAGGGCTGCCGCGCGGCGGCCCCGCTCAGGCGTTGCTCAGGATGGTCTCCGCCTTTGCCAGCCGCTCCAGCACGACCCCGCGGCCGATGATCTCCATGCTCTCAAAGAGCGGCGGGCTGACGGGCTGACCGGTGGCCGCCTGGCGCAGGATCCCGAAAAGCTGCCCGGGCTTCAGGCCGAGTTGCTCGGCCAGCGCGCGCAACGGCGGCTCCAGGGCCTCTGAAGTAAAGGCTTCGCTCGAGCGGATCAGGCCATGGGCGGCCGAGAGCGCGCTCAACGCCTGCGGCGGCGTCAGGCCCTTGGGCGTCAACGCCTCGGCGGTCGAGTCGGGCACGGGGCGGAAGAACAGCCCGGCGAAATCGACGGCGTCGTCAAGGGTCACAAGCCTTGGCTGGATGAGCGGCACGATCCGGCGCAGCAACGCCCGGTCGGCCTCGATGCCCGCGCGGCTGAAGAACGGCAGGAGCCGGTCGGTCAGGTCCTCGGGGTCAAGACGTCGGATCCACTTGCCGTTGAAGTCGTCGAGCTTCTCGAAGTTGACGCGCGCCGCGGAGGGGTTCAAGTTCTCGACGTTGAAGCGCTCGGCGAGGCCCGCCAGGTCGAGCAGTTCCTCCTCGGCCCCGAACGACGCCCCCATGAGCGCCACCCAGCCGACGATGGCCTCAGGCAGATAGCCGAGGTCGCGCAGCTCGAGCACGTAGATCGACTGCTCGCTTGTGACGTCGCGCTTGCTCATCTTGCCCTTGCCGGTCGGCTTGAGGAAGACCGAGAGGTGGCACCACTTGGGCTCTTCCCAGCCGAAGGCGCGGATGATCAGGGCGTGCAACGGGAAGGTGCCCAACCATTCGGAACCGCGGAAGACGTGCGTGATCTTCATCTCGTGGTCGTCGACGATGGCCGCGAGGTGATAGAGCGCCAGGCCGTCGGTCTTGACCAGGATGTAATCGTCGATCGTGGTGTTGTCGACTGTGATGTCGCCGCGCAGTTCGTCGTGGATCGTGGTGCTGCCGTCCTGCGGTGTCTTGAAGCGGATGACGTGGGGCTCGCCAGCGGCGATGCGCGCCTCGGCCTCTTCACGGCTCAGCCCGCGGCAGGTGCCATTGTAGCGCGTCGGCTGCTTGGCTTTCTGCTGCTGCTCGCGCACGGCCTTCAGCCGTTCAGGGGTGCAGAAGCACGGGTAGGCGTGGCCGGCGTCGACGAGCTGTTTGGCGTAGCGCTGATAGATCTCGCGCCGGGCCAGCTGGTTGTATGGCGCGTACGGGCCGCCCACCTCGGGGCCTTCGTCCCACTGCAGACCGAGCCAGCGCAGCGACTCTTTGATCTCGGCCAGGGCCTCGGGAGTGCCGCGCTTGGTGTCGGTATCCTCGATGCGCAGGATGAACTGCCCGCCGGTCTGGCGAGCAAGAAGCACGTTGTAGAGCGCCGTGCGTGCGCCGCCGATATGCATCCGGCCGGTGGGTGAGGGGGCGAAGCGAGCGCGAGCCATTTGTGATGGATGATATGCCACTGGCCAGGGGTGACGCTTCTTGGCTGTTGAGCCCTCAACAGCCAGGGGACGTCATCCCTGGCTCATGCCTAGAACTCGATCTGTTTGTGTCTCAACACAACGCTCTGGACCAGACCGATCCCGATGAGGTACGTCCAGAGCGAGGAGCCGCCGTAACTCAGGAAGGGCAGCACCGAGCCCGATACCGGTATCAGGTTGAGGTTGGAAGCGATGTTGGTGAACGACTCGAAGAACACGACGGTGCCGACGCCAAAGCAAATGAGTTTGCCGTAGGGGTCGCGCGCAAGTTGGCCGATGCGGTAGATCCTGAAGACGACGAAGGCCAGCAGCAGCAACACCAGCACGGTGCCGACGAAACCGAATTCGTTGCCGATGGACGCGTAGATGAAGTCGGTCTGGCGCACCTTGAGGAACTGCAATTGCACCTGGCTGCCGTTGCCGTAGCCCTGGCCGAACCAGCCGCCCGAGCCGATGCTGATCAGCGCCTGCTCGATGTTGTAGTTCGCGCCCTGGCTGGCCTCGAGATCGCCGGCGGGCACAAGGAAGGTCAGGATGCGGTCGCCGATGTACGAATAGTCCTTGTTGGTGAAGACGAACCAGAGCACGAAGGGCAGCACGGCTGCTACGACAGCGGCGAAGATCGTCAGATGACTGATCCTGACGCCCGCCGCCCAGAGGATGGCGAACCAGACCACTCCGTACGTCAGCGTCGTCGAGAGGTCGGGCTGGATGAAGATCAGAGCCGCCGGCACCGAAACGTGGATCAGGCTGCGCACGACGGTGCTGAAACGCTGGATGCGCTCCTTGTTCTGGGTCACAAACGCCCCAAGCGTCAGGGTGACCAGGAACTTGCCGAGTTCAGCGGGCTGGAAGTTGATGATGCCCAGGTCGATCCAGCGCACGGCGCCGAACGACGCCAGGCCGACGACCAGCACAACCAGGAGCAAGAAGATCAAGGCGCCGTAGATGAACAGGCTGTAGGAGCTGTACACGCGGTAGTCGACGGCGCTGACCGCGATGACGATCACCATTCCGATCACGGCGTAGATCACCTGTCGGCTGGCCTGGCCCTGTACGCCCGTGTCGATCGAGGTCAGGTTGGCCGAGCGGATCATGGTGACGCCAAAAAGAATCAGGAGCAGCACCGCGCCCATCAGGGCGAAATCGAAGTGGCGCCACGTCTTGGTCGAGAACATAGGCTAATCATTCTACCCCGAAACGCCCGGCCGCCGGAGTTCCACCGCGCAGACGCAAAGGGCGCGACGTTTCCATCCATGGAAACGTCGCGTCCATGGAAACGTCGCGCCCTTTGCGTCTGCGCGGTAAGGCTGAAGGCTCAGCGTCGGCGGCGTCGGGCCGAGGCCTCGAGCAGGGGGATATTGGCGACGAGCCGGTTTTCGCGCTTGTCCTGAGACAGCGCGATCTCGACCGAACCGGCGTCGATCGCGACATGCTTCTGGATCACTGCGATGATCTCGTCTTTGATCAGCTCGATCGTCGCCGGCGTGATGTCGGTGCGGTCGTGGATCAGGACGAGCTGCAGCCGCTCTTTGGCGGATTGCGCGCTGGAGACAGTGCCCGTCCAGCCGATGATGCGTTCCCACCAGGTCATGGCCGCCTCCTACCGGGCGCCGAACAGCGCGCCGATGCGCTGCAGGAAACCGGACTTTTCTTCGAGGGCCATGAACGGAACGTCCAGGCCCTGCAGGCGTTTGGCGATGTCGCGGTACGCCTGACCCGCACGGCTCTTGTCGTCGAGCGCCGCCGGCGCACCCCGGTTCGATGAGACCAGGATGCCCTCGTCCTCCGGCACGACGCCGATCAACGGGATCGCCAGGATGTCGAGCACATCATCCTGGCTCAGCATGTCGCCGCGCTTGACCATGTCCATCTTGACGCGGTTGATGATCAGGTGCCCCGGGCCCTTGCCCTCGGCTTCGATCAGGCCCACGATCCGGTCCGCGTCGCGCACGGCCGAGACCTCGGGGTTTGTCACGATCAACACCTGGTCGGCCGGGGCGACGGCGTTGCGGAAGCCGCGCTCGATGCCGGCCGGCGAGTCGACCAGGATGTAGTCCATGTCTTGCCGGAGCTCTTCGGCCAGCTTGATCATGTCGGCCGGGCTGACGGCGGCCTTGTCGCGGGTCTGCGCGGCCGGGATCAGGTACATCTCGGGCAGGCGCTTGTCTTTGATCATGGCCTGGCGCACGCGGGCACGGCCTTCGACCACATCGACGATGTCGTAGACGATGCGGTTCTCGAGGCCCATGACGACGTCGAGGTTGCGCAGGCCGATGTCGGCGTCGATGCACACGACCCGGGCGCCGCTCTGCGCCAGAGCAACGGCGATGTTGGCCGTCGTGGTCGTCTTGCCCACACCGCCTTTGCCCGACGTGATGGTGATGACTTTACCCGCCATAGGTGTGTGCTCCGCGTCTGTCTATTCCCGGCCCAAGCGACCGGCGTTTACCGTGAGCGCGTGCCGCTCCAGCGTTCAGCGACGATCCGATCGTCGCGCACGCGCGCGATTTCTGGTTGAGGCTGCCCGGCCGGGCCGGGCGCCGTCGCGATCCGGCTCGCGATGCGCAGTTGGGTGGGCTGCAGGTCGAGCGCACAGACCACCGCCCGTTCGTCGCCGTCGGCGCCGGCGTGAGCCACGCCGCGCAGTCGGCCCCAGACGATGATGTTGCCGGTGGCCACGATCTCGGCGCCCGGGTTGACATCGCCCATGACGACGACGTGGCCGGCGTAGCGCACACTCCGCCCGGAACGCAGCGTGTGCCCGATGAGCAGCGCGGCTTCGCCGACCTCTTCGTGGATGAACTCCACGTCTTCGTCGGTCTTCTCGCGGTCGGGGCTCGTGGCGGGCAGCGCCACGTTGAGCCCGGCGGCCTGCGCCGCTGTCGTGATCGCATCGGTGCCCAGCACCGTCCACAGGGTCACCCGGCGCTCGTCGAGGGATTCGCGCAGCGTCGCCAGCGCGTCGGTCTCGGGCGTCAAATCGCCGACGTCGAGCGCCACCCGGGCGCCGCGGAAGAAGTCAGCGGTCTGATCGATCCGGCTCACCACCGCCGCCGCCGCCTGATCCCATGTCTCAGCGCCGCGGACCGTGAGCAACAGGCCGTCGCGGATGCCCTTGATGCTGACCGACGTTGTCTGGGAACCTGTCCCAATCACCGTTTCACCCATAAGTTGGCCGCGATTATATGCAACGTCCGCAAAAATGCGAATCGGTTGCGCATAACCATAAGAATCAGGTGCAGGAAGAGGGCGGCGGACCCGGGTTTGAGGAGGCGAGGTGGTCGGTCCGCCCCGTGGCTGGCCTAAGGCGCGTTTGGATCCAACGGCCCCGTCGGGGTGGCCTGAATGTCGGTGGGGGATTGTTCGGTGGGCGCTTCCTCGCCAGCGACCGTCATGTCCTGCCCCTTGACGATGGAGTAGTAAAGCTTCAGCGCCTGGTTCGCAAGCGGCCCAGCGATGATCGAGCCCTCGGTGCCGTTGTAGATGAATGCGATCACCGACACTTCGGGATCTTCCGACGGCGCGAAGAGCGTGGTCCACGCATGCGCCGGCCACTTGCCTGGAATGCACAGGCCCTTCTCCCAGGCATAGCGGTCGCAGTACTCGGCAGTGCCCGTCTTGCCCGAGACCTCGAACTGCGTGACGTCGACGATCGGGCCCTGGCCGGCTTTGCCGTAGCGGTCCGGCACCGAGAGCGTGCCGTCGACGACGGTCTTGCGCAGTCCTTCGCGCACGATCTGCAGATTGGCCGGGTCGATCGGCAACCGGCGAATGATCACCGGCTGTGTGTCGGTGATGACGTTACCCTCGCCGTCGAGGAACTTGTCGACGATCTGCGGTTGATACAGCGTGCCGCCGTTGGCGATGACGTTATAGGCGTTGAGCATCTGCAGCGGAGTCACCGTCACGTAGCCCTGACCGATGACGGCGTTGTAGGTGTCGCCCGTCGCCCAGTTCTCGCCGACGTTGATACGCTTCCAGGCCTTGTCGGGGATGATGCCGGTCTGTTCGGCCGGGAGCTCGATGCCCGTGCGTGTGCCGAAGCCGAAGAGCCCCATCCACTTGTCGAGATCGTCGAGGCCGAGCCCACCGGGTCGGATGGCCTTGTCTTCCGAGAAGCCTCCGCCGATCTTATAGAAGTACACGTTGCACGACTGAGCGATGCCGGTGCGGAAATCCACAAGGCCGTGGCCGTTGCGATTCCAGCAAACGAATTCCTTGTTGAAGCCCGGGTCGTTGGGATAGTAGGCGTTCTTGATCACGATCTTGCCCGGATCTTCGATCTGGACATTCGGGTCGATGACGCCTTCCTGCAGGGCGCCCACCGCCGTCACGATCTTGAACACCGATCCCGGCGGGTACAGGATCTGTGTGGCGTGGTTGAGCATCGGGTAATCGTTGTTGACCGCCGTGACGATGCCGCCGCCGTCGCAGGCCGTCAGCGTGCAGTAATACGGATAATCGATGCCGCTCGCAAAGCGCTCGTTGTCGTACGTCGGCCACGAAACCATCGCCAGCACTTCGCCGTTGCGCGGGTTCATCACGATGACGACGCCGCTCGTGAAATCGAGCGCGCCGTTCGATGTGTTGCGCACGTTCTTCAGCCACTGCGCCAGCGACTCCTGGATCGCCTGCTGAAGCCGGACGTCGATGGTCAGTTGCACGTTCAGGCCCGGGCGCGTCTCTGTCAACACGTCGGTGATCCGCAGCGCCTGGCGCTTCGCGTCTTCCTCCACAAGCAGGCCGCCGTTCTGGCCGGCGAGTTCCTCTTGGAGCGAGGCCTCGATGCCTTGCACGCCCACGCGGTCGCGGTCGGGGTCGAGGCCGCGCGCGACATATTGGTTGTAGAGGTCGCGGAAGTACGGGCCGTCTTCCGGCGAGGGGATGCGCGCCATGTAACCGACGATGTTGGCCGTCACGGCGCCGGTCGGATAGCTGCGGATCGGCGCGGCCACCACGTCGACGCCAGGCATGTCCGACTTCTCTTGCTCGACGATGAAGGCTGTGTCGCGGTCGACGCCGCACTTGATCGGCACCGGGCTGAACGGCTTGATGCCGGTCTGTTCCACGACCCAGTCCTTGATGCCGCGACCCTCGCGGCAGCGCTCGATGGCCGTGCTGCCAGGCACTTCGATCGGCATCTTCAGCAACTCGGCCAGCCGGCGGTAGATGGCGTCGGTTGCGGCAGCGTCGTCGGGGAGATAGGCAGGTGTGATGACGATGTTGAACGACGGCTCGTTGGCGGCCAGCAGCACCTGATTGCGGTCATAGATCACGCCGCGCGGCGCGGGATCGCTGATCTGGCGGGTCCGGTTCTCGACCGCCTGGGCGTTAAAGACCTGGTACTCCGTCACCTGCACGCGATACAACTGGCTGATCAGCCAGAGGATCGCGACCACCAGCGCGGCGTAGAACGTCCACTCGCGCGGAATGGTCGGGAGCGTGGGGCGGTTGGAGTTGCGTCCGTTGCGCATGTTTGCCTTGCGTTCAAACTCTCATCAAGTCAGATGAATGGCGAAGTGAGAACGGCCATTCGTCATTCGTCCCTTGTCAGCGCCACAGGCGTCGCCGTGCGAGGGCTCACGTGACAGCTTCAGGATACACAAGCCCGTGCAGCCAGCGTATAAAAGCGTAGATGGGCAGAATAAGCGCGGCATTAAGCAGAACTGAGGGCAGCAAGATCTGCCGCGCAAAACTCAGCCAATCCACGTCGGTGCCCGTCAGAAACAACACGGCCGCCGAAATCGTGTGATAACCCACGCTGCCGATCAGAGCCACCGCCAGCGGCAGGATCACGTGCGACCGCCACACCCGGCCCTCGGAGAGGCTGGCCAGGAAGGCCATGATGACGAGGGCCAAGGACGCCAGCCCGAGCGGCTCACCCGATAGCAGACCCAGCCACAGGCCTCCGACGAAACCCCACAACGCGCCGCCCGCGGCGTCCCCGGCCAGCGTCCAACTCAGCGTCAATAAGAGCACCAGGTCGATGCGCCCGCGAAACAGGGCGAGATCGGGAAGCACAGTGCTCTCCAGGATCGCGGCCAGGGCCAGGATCGGCAGCCCGACGAGCAGCGCGCGCATGGCGCCTTATGGGTTCGGGACCGCCGGCGCGACCGGAGTCGCCGTCGGGGCCGTGAAGAACGGCGCCAGATCGATCGGCTGGAAGTCGGTGATGATCAGCACGATCTCGAGGGCCGCGAAGTTGACCGAGGGGTTGAGCGTCGCGGCCTGCAGCACTTCGTAGTCCAGCTGCTCGACGTTGGCCACCGAGCCGATGACGATGTCGGCCGGGTAGTCGCCGCCGAGGCCGGAGGTCAGCACGAGTTCACCCTCGTTGATGCGCACGCCCTGGGCGATGAAGTTCATGGTCAGCACGCCGCCCTGGCTGCCCTCGACCACGCCCGGGCTGCGCGAACTCTGCAACCGGGCCGTGACGCGCGAGGCAGGGTCCGTCACCGGGCGCACCTTGCAGGCATTGCGCGTCACCTCGATCACGGCGCCCACCAGGCCGTCTGCCGTCACGACCGGCATGCCGCGGGCGATGCCGTCGTCTGAGCCGCGGTCAAGGATGATGTAGCTCAGCAGCGGCGACGTGTCGCGGCCGATGACGTTAGCCGCCATGTATTTGCTGGCCGGCGCCGATTCGGCGTAGTTGAGCAGGTTCGACAGGATGCGCATGTCGGCAGCGCTTTCGCCGAGGCGGACGTTGTCGGACTTGAGTTGCGCGATCTGGGCTTCCGCGACACGGGCCCAGATGGTGGCCAGCGGACGTTGGACAAAACTCAGGGGGTAGCTCAGCGCCTCGCGAACGGGCTGGAAAAGGGGCAGCGGCGTGAGCGCGATCAGGCCAAGGCTCAACGCCGCCAGCACGACGACCACGATAGTGCGCTGTTGTAGACGAGACATGGCATTGGCTATCGGCTCTGGGTGATGGCTATGGGCTATTGCAGATCAATAGGCCATAGCCATCACCCAGAGCCAATATCAACGGTTCGTGCTTCCTCGCTCGACGCCCACCAGAAGTTCCTTGAGGTTGTCGTAGTCCTCGAGGATGCGGCCGGCGCCGCGAGCGACGCAGGTGAGCGGATCTTCAGCCAGCCAAACGCGGATCTTGAGCTCGTCTTGCAGCCGTTCGGCAAGGCCTTGAAGCTGCGAGCCGCCGCCGGCCATGCACACGCCCGACTCCATCAGGTCCGCGATGATCTCGGGCGGGGTCTCGTCGATGGCGTCGCGGATCGAGGCGATGATGGTGTTGGTCGAGTTGGCCAACGCTTCGCGGGTCTCGATCGACGAGATCTCGATGCTCTCGGGCAGGCCGGTCACCAGGTTGCGCCCGCGCAGGGTGAAAGTCTTCTCTTCCCACAGCGGGTAGGCCGAGCCGATCGCGATCTTGGCCTTCTCGGCCATCCGTTCGCCGATCAGCAGGTTGTATTTGTTGCGCGCGTACTGGATGATGTCCTGGTCCATCTCGTCGCCGGCGACGCGCAACGAGCGGCTGAGGACGATGCCGCCCATCGAGAACACGGCCACCTCGGTGGTGCCGCCGCCGATATCGACGATCATCGAGCCGCGCGGCTCGGCCACGGGCAGGCCCGCTCCAAGCGCGGCCGCCATCGGTTCTTCGATGAGGTGGGCTTCGCGCGCGCCGGCCGCCAGGGTGGCGTCGTACACGGCGCGTTTCTCGACCTCGGTCACACCCGAGGGGATGCCAACGACCACCCGCGGGGCGGGCGGCAGCAGGCTCTGCTCATGCGCGCGGCCGATGAAGTACTCGAGCATGGCCTCTGTGATCTCGAACTCCGAGATCACGCCGTCGCGCAGCGGCCGGATGGCCACGATGTTCGACGGCGTCCGGCCCGCGATCTCCTTGGCGCCGGCGCCAATGGCTTTCGGTTCCTTCGTCTTCTTATCGATAGCGACCCAGGAAGGCTCGTTGATGACGATGCCCTTCCCGCGCACACTGACCAGGGTGTTGGCCGTGCCCAGATCGATGCCGATGTCCAGCGAAAACAGCCCGAGCAACCAGTCGACCGGCCGCTTGAGCTGACGTCTCCAATCTAATGACAATTCGGTCTCCTTCGGCGACAGCAGAGCATTATAGCATCGGGATTTTCCTGCCAACACGAACATAAAACGGCGCCACACAAATGACTGGTGCGGGAGTTCCGGGTCGGATGATCAGGAGACCGAAGAGTGCCCAATAGGCTCACAAAACCCCGTTCTTCATCGGTTTCTCTCGGGCGGCACCCCGACACCGTCCCCCAGGAGGCCGCTCCGCTCCTATCCGTCGTCAATACCCGAGTCAAAGACTTATCTGCGGATCCCTTCCGCGGGCTTCCAAGGCCAGCAATCCCAACGCCCGATCGCCAAAATCATCGATAATCTCCCCATGCGCGATTTGCTTGCGGCCATCGCCCGACTGACGCCGCAAGGGCTCTCGATCCTCGTGGCCGTGTCGGGCGGGCCAGACAGCCTGTGTCTGTTGGATGCGTTGGCGCGGCAGGCCCGACGACGAGCGTGGCGGCTGGGTGTGGCCTGCCTCGATCATGGCCTGCGCCCCGAGTCGCGCGCCGAGGTCGAGCAGGTACGGATGGAGTCCGGGCGCCGCGGCCTTCCGTTTTTCACTGCCCGGGTGAACGCAAGGGCGCGCGCCAGGCGCCGCAAGATCTCGCTCGAAGCGGCTGCGCGTGAGGCTCGCTACGCCTGGCTGACGAAGATCGCGCGGGAGCACGGCTTCGCGGTCGTGGCCACCGGCCACACCGCCGACGATCAGGCCGAGACCGTGCTCATGCGTCTCTTGCGTGGCGCCGGATCGACCGGGCTGGCCGCCATGCGCACCGACGGCGTTGTGCCCGGCTCGCACCCGCCGCTGCGATTGCTCCGCCCTTTGCTCACCACGACCCGGGCCGAAGTGGAGGCCTATGTCGCGGCGCGCGGGCTCAAGCCCAGCCAGGATTCTTCCAACGCTGACCCGGCCTACACGCGCAACCGTGTGCGACGCGAACTCCTGCCGGCGCTCGAGGCCTACAACCCGAACATCCGCCGTGCCCTTGTGCGTCTCGCCGAGGTATCGGCCGGCGACGCTGACGCCCTGAACGAGTACGCCGATCGCCTGTGGGAAGCCCTCGGGCCACAGGCGACGCCACAGGGCCTGGCCTTCGAACGCGGAGCCTGGCAGGGCCTCTCCCGCCCGGCACAGCGCCTGGTGTTGCGCCGCGCCGCCCTTGCGTTGCTCGAGGACGACGCCGAGGTGGGCTTCGACGCGCTGGAGGCTGCCGGACGCGCCGCCGCCGTGCGAACGTCCGGCCAGGCGCTGGATCTCGGCGGAGGCCTGACGCTGAGGGTCGAACCGAAGACCCTGCGCCTCACCCGGGCTGCGCCTGCGACCACCAGGGCCTTCGGGAGGCTCTCGTTACGCCACGTGGCGACCGATCTCGCTACTGTGCGCGCCAACCCCGACCCGGGCGCGGCCTACGTCGATCTCGACGTCCTCGCCGCGCGCCTCGGTCACCGTGTGCGCGTCAGCGATCTAGAGCTACGCGCGCCGCGCCGTGGCGACCGCTTCCAACCGCTCGGTCTGAACGGCCGTTCGCAGCTGCTCTCCGATTTCCTCGTCAACGCGCACGTCCCGCGCGCGGAACGCTCCTCCGTCCCGATCGTGCTCTGCGCCGGCGAGATCGTCTGGGTCGTCGGCCATCGCCCGGCCCACTGGGCGCGAGTCACTGAGAAGACATCGGTTATTGGTCGTTTGCTGTTGCCTATTAAAGACTCAATAGCCAATAGCAAATGACCAATAGCCAATGCTCTCTGCTCTTACTTGGTTTCGAAATCGAGGTTGAAATCGAGAGGGGTTTCGAGGTCGCTGGCGACGCCGGCGTCGTCGAGCGAGTCGCCCGCCTCATCGTCAGGCTCGGTCAGCGAGTCGACAAGGCGCTTGAGTTTCATGCCGATCTCGCGCCATTGGATGCGTGAGAGGCCCAGGTAGCGGCGGATGAGGTCGTCGTCGGTGCCGCTCTCTGCGTGGCGCAGCGCAAAGGTCCAGCGACACATTTCGAACGAGATGTGCTTGCTGATGCCGGCCGCGATGGTGATGTCCTCGAGCAGGTATTCGAGCCGGCGCGGCGAGTAGGGGAAGACGTTCTTCTCGGGCTGCTCGAAGGCCAGGTAGGCGCGATAGACGTCGGCCCATTCCGGCGTGAGCGGCAGCTTGCGTTCCTTGAGGCGATGGCGTGCCTCCTTATATCGCACCCACAGCGCCGGGCCGGCGGCGTCCTCGAGATCGATGTGGGTGAGTTCGAGGCTCAGGCACTCGCTCTTCTTGATGCCGGTCTGCAGCAGGAGCGAGAACAGCACGTACGGCCGCATGTCGGGTTTGTCGGCGAGGCGCCACAGGCGATGGGCGGCGGTCAGGGCCTGCTCGACTTCCTCTTCAGTGAGGACGACGGGCAGGGGGCTGAGCACCGATTGCTGGATGATCGTCTCGGATGGATCGTGCGGCAGGACCCGGCCCGTTTCCAGCCAGCGGAAGAACGCCTTGAGCGACGTCACGCGGCGCATGTAGGTCTTGGGGCTGCGGCCGCTGATGCGTTGATCGTCGAGCCAGGTCTGCAGGTCGTGGGTGGCGATCGCATTGATCGGCCGGTCGAGGCCGAGGAAACGGCCGAAGAGGCGCAGGTCGCCGCCGAACGACTTGACAGTGTTATCGAGTGCGCCGTCGCGGCGCAGGTGTTCCTCCCAGGCCAGGATGGCGGCGATCAACGTCGTGCTGGGCCTCAGACCCAACCCGCGTCTCGTCGCGGCCGGGGCTTCTTCGGCCACCCGACCGCTCGTGTTCGTGAAAAGAGGAAGCTGCTCAGGCACGCCGCGCGATCATAGTCCAGTTTTCTTTACGCGCAACTTATGCAGGTATCAATCGTCGGGCCCTGGCCGTCAGGGCCAGAAGATCGACGATGTTAAAAGGTTCGTGGAAGGCCGGAAGGCCGCGGCGCATCATCGGGCCACGTAATATGGCGTTTCATGGGCGGCATCGTAGGGGCGACGCATGCGTCGCCCTACGATGCCGCCCCATGACGCGCCCATGCATGCCGACGCCGCATCACGGGGGCAGCCAATCCAACCGCGGACACGGCACGTAGTCCTGACCGAGAGTGAGGCGCAGGGGCGCGCCTCCCCCCTCTCCGAGAGAGGGGTCGAGGAGGGTGCCTTCGACGTGCGCGAGGCGGATGGCCGCCTGCACGCCCAAGGTGTCATAGGCGGTCGCTCGCACGTAGGTCTGCGCCACGAGGTCGGCGCCGTTGACCTGTTCGACGGCAAAACCCTCGCTCTTGAACACTTCGAGGGCCAGGTCGGCGTACAGAGCATCGCCGGTGGCATTGACGATCTCGATGCGCAGAGGCCCAGTCGGCGTCGTTGTGGCTGAGGCATCGGCCGTGGCCGTCGGGGTGGCCTGCGCGGAGGGCGTGTCGCCGAGCGCCGCGAGCACGTCGCGGATCGCATCGGCGCGGGGCAACAACACCTGATCGCCTTTGGGCGTCGTCCACGGAGTCGTCTGATTGGGGCCGATCACGATCGTGTGCAGCCTATCGGTCGAGAAGCCCGCGGCGAGCGGCATCAGGCCCATCACATCCCACAAGCCGAGGTCGGTGTGCACGATGTCCTGATAGGCGGTGTACAACTCGGGGATGCGTTGCACGGCGCCCATCGACATGCCGGCGTCGACGATCGCGCGCAGCACCTGACGCTGACGGTAGTTGCGGAAATAATCGCCGCCGACCGGTCGCACGCGCGCGTACCAGAGGGCGCGCGCGCCGTCCATGTGGGTCACCCCGATCGACTGCTCGATCACCACGCGTTCCTGGCCCTGCCGTTCGGGCGCCATCTGGTCGGCCAGCTCGAGGGCGCGCACCGGGCAGGTGACCGGCACGTCGATGCCGCCGAGGGCGTCGACGACTTCCTTAAAACCGTCGAAGTTGACGCTCGCATGGAAGTGCACGGGCAGGCCGAGGTTGTAGAGCAGGGTTTGATCGAGCAGGGCCAGGCCGCCGCCGGGATAGTTGATCCGCTCGCCGGCTTCAAAAGCCACGTTGATTCGCTCCATCCCATAGAGCGGGATCATGACATACAGGTCGCGCGGGATCGAGACGAGCGTGACGTCGCCGGTGCTGCGCCGGATGGAGGCCAGGATCAGCGTGTCAGTGCGATAGCGGACCTCGTCGCCGCGCCCGTCGGTGCCGATCAACAGCACGTTGACGACATCGTCGGGCAGGGCGAGCCCGGCCACGGCGGTCGGCACGGCGGTCAGTTGATCGGCCATCCCTTCGACCACGAAGGCGCCGAGGGTCGGTGCGACGGCCGGGCGCGCAGTGGGCGTGGCTGTCGCGACGGTCTCTGTGGAGATCGGAGCGGTGGGCAGCGGCGTCGCTGGCGAGTCAGCGGTCGGCGCGACGACGACCGGCGTGGCCGTGTTCGGCGGCGCCGTCGGTACGAGGTCGGGGTCGCCGATGGGCGCGCAGGCCGTCACCAGCGCAGACACGCAAACGACCAGGCGCCAGAATTGGCGTCGTGGCCAGATGAGGGCAGGCATCAGGCAGGGCTCAGTCGGTTCCTGGGATGAAGCGGGCGCCGTTCGTGGCCGGCCCCCCGGCCGGCGAAGCGCCCGCGCTCGACGGGGGCCGAATGGGAAGCAGCACATGGAAGGTCGTGCCGCGGCCCGGCTCGCTGGTGAACCAGATCTTGCCACCCTGGGCCTGAGTGAGGGCCTTGGCCAGGGCGAGGCCGACGCCCGTTTCACCGAGGCCGGTGACGAGCGGCGAATCGGCCCTGTACATGCGTGAGAACACGCGCGCCTGGTCGTCGGCGGTGACGCCGGCGCCCGAGTCGGTCACTGACACGAACAGGAACGGCCCCGAGCGTTCGCCGTCCTGATGGTCGCGGATGCGCAGCAGCACGGCGCCGTCGGCGGGCGAGGCCGCGCCGGCGTTTTGGAGCAGGTGGGTCAGGATCTGGCGAACGGCGTCGCGGTCGGCCACCACGGTCGGCAGGTCATCGGCGATGTCGAGCCTCAGGTTGAGGCCCTTCTCGCGGTACTGCGCCGCGCAGGCATGGATGGCGTCGTCGACGACGTAGAGGATGTCGATCTTCTGTGGATCGAGCCGCAAGGCGCCGCTGTCGAGATCGGTGACGCGCATCAGGTCATCGACCAGCACTTCCATGCGCTCGCACGACGCCGTCACGCGCTCGAGGAACTTGCGCTGCAGCGCGCCGAGCATGCCGACCGACTCGCCGAGGAGCAGATCCGAATAGCCGCGGATCGTCGACATCGGCTGGCGCAGCTCCTGGATGACGGAGGCGATAACGTCGAATGTTTCGCGCGTCAACCCGGCCGGCGCGGCCTGAGCGGCTGCGGCGCGCTCGGCCAGCGAGGCTTCGAGTTGCGCGACGCGCGCCTGGGCCGAGAGGAGCTCGTCGGTGGCGCGGTGCTGGCGGTCGCCTTGAAGACGTTCGATCTCGCGATCGCGCGTGGCAAGCTGCTCGTTGGCGGCGGCCAGGGCTTGAGAGAGCCGACCAAGTTCGAGCTGTAAGGCGCCGATGCCATCGCCGCCGCTCGCTTCGAGCGCCGCGCCCGTGGCCTGGATGCCGGCCAGTTGCTCGCGGAGCGATTCGACTTCGGCTTTGAGTTCCTTTTCCTGGCTGACAAGGAATTCGTAATCGAGCTGGCGGGTCGCGGCCTTCCACTGTTGCGTTTCGAGTTGCTCGCGGAGCGACTCGACCTCACTGCGATGGAGCGCGCGCTCGTCCTCGAGCCCGGGTGCCGCCGGCGCGTCCAGCCCGATCGGCTTGGTCTTCTGCGAGCTTGTCTCGACGTTATCGAGCCGGTTCTGCAGAACCTGCGTCTGTTGCGCGAGTCGGGCGGCCTCGCCTTCGGCGGTCGTGGCGCGCTCGCGCCAGGTCGCGATCTCGGCCTGAGTGCCTGCGACGATGTCGCGCAGGGCGTCGGACTCGGCGCGCGCCTGACTGAGCTCGCGCTCGGTGGCTTCGGCGCGCTCCTGCAGTTCGTTGAGTTCGGCTTCGGCAGCGGCGGCGAGGTCGCGCAACTGCTGAAGTTCGGCGGCCGGGACGTCGCCCATGGCTGCGGCCAGCGCAGCGCCGGTCACAGCGCCTACCGCGGCGCCCGTGGCGACGTCCGTCGCGGTCTCGGCCGTCGGCGGCGTCATGCTCTCGCGCAGTTCGACGATGCTTTTGTGGAGGGTCTCGGCGTCGCCGCGGGCGTGATCGAGCGCCACAGAGAGTTGGTCGGCCTCGCTGCGGGCGGCGCGGCGGGCCTCTTCGGCGCGGGTCAGATCTGCGGTGAGGCGCTCGACTTCGCGTTCGAGAGCCAGGCGGTCGCCATCGACGTCACGCAATGCGGAGCGGGCCGGGCCCAGCAACGACGTCAGCACGCCGGTGTCGGCGTCAGAGAAGTCGCGGCCGGTCGTGTTCACGAGCACGATCGCGCCGAAGCCATCACCGACGGCCCCGGGCGCGTGAATGGGCGCGACGAGACCGGGCCCGATCTGAGTCAGACCGGCGGCCCCAACCAAAGACTGCAGCTCCTCTGTCGCTGTGGCAGGGTTGAGGTGCACTGGCGTGCCGCCGGCGAGCGCCACGCGAGTGCGGGCCAGGGCGGCGGCTTCGAAGAGCGATCCGGGCAGGCCGAGGTCTTCAGCCTTGTCGTAGGCGCCGAGCAGGCTTGCCATGCCGGCACCGTCAGGCGGGCTGATGACGAGAGCCAGGTCGGCGTCGCAGGCCAGGCAGGCCGCGCGCGCGAGCGCCTGGGCCAGCTGCGGCAGATCCTGCTGGAGGCCGAGCGTGGCGATGGCGTTAGCGGTCTTGGCGGTCAGGCGCGGCTCATGGTCGACCGTCTCTGCGGCGGGAGCGGCCCCTGAGGTCGCGGCCGGCGCGGCCGGGTCTGGCTCGCGCGCCGCAGAGGTGGCGCCCAGGACGTACGCCAGGACGAGCGGATAGGCGACGAGTTCGAAGAGGCGCGTGACACCCGCGATGTTGAGTTGAGGGATGAAGACCAGGACGTGGAGGATGTGGCCGACTAGAAACAGGCCGAGGATCAGTAGGCCCAATCCCCAACGCGGCGCACGGCCGAAGATCCCGCTCACGATCAGGCCGATGATGCCGATGGCGGCGACGCCGGCCTGGGCGTATGCCCAGGGGACGTCGAGCGGAGTGGCGTTGAATCCGTTGACGGTGCCGGCCAGCGACAGCCAGATCGGCCAGGTCCAGCCCAGGCCCACGCCGACGGCGGCCAGAAGCAGGAGGGCGATTCCGTCGACCCAGCGTGAGCCGTTCGGCGCGAGGACGAGCCAGATCACGATGGTCAGGCTGACGGCCGTAACGCCTCGACTGAGCGGCGGGACGATGTAAAGCGGGTTGACGACTCCGAAGGCGCCGAGCAAGACGGCCGCCAGGGAGATCACATGAATAATGAAGAGAGCGTTCAGACCGAGGGCGAGACGGCCGAGGCCGTGGCCGGTGCGACGCCACCAACCGACGAGGGCGATAAGCCCGGCCGACTCGATGGCGAAGAGGGCCACCAGGTGGTAGACGTACGCGCCCGGAGTCTCACTGATCTGAACGATCGCACGAGTCAGGGCATCGAGTAGGACGTCCATGGTGATCCTGCAGAGCGGCGCGATTATAGCATGCCGACGCTCTGGCTTCGCCAAAGTTTGACATGCCTCGACCTTTTCGTTATACTTGCTCCGCTGTTTGGAACACAAACAGCGGCTTGCCGAAGTGGCGGAATTGGCAGACGCGCCACGTTCAGGGCGTGGTGGCCGTAAGGCTGTCTGGGTTCAACTCCCAGCTTCGGCACTCAAGATCCCGGCTCAAAAGGCCGGGATTTTTGATTCCTGGCACGGGAGATGCACAAAGTAGGCCAGAGGAAGGCGACAGGCGTCGGGCCTCAGGCGTCAGCGGTCGACTTTCGAGAACGTCACAGCGTCACTGACGCCTGAGGCCCGACGCCTGTCGCCTATTTGCCCTCGTAGCCTGTCGGTGTATAGTCAATCACGATGGCAGACGAGAACGAAACCAAAACACGCGGCGCATGGACGCCGAGACAGATCGGGCTGTTGGTGCTGGCGGCGCTGGCGCTGATGATCGTCGTCGACTTCAGCCAGCGCCTGGCGCAGTCGCAAGAGCGTGTCGAGCAGAGCCAGCAGGTCGCCTCGGAAGTCGCCATGCTGCAAGCCGAGCACTCGGCGCTGCAGACCCAAGTCGCATATGCGACGACGGACGCTGCCGTGATCGCCTGGGCGCACTCTGCGGCCAAGATGGTGCAGGGCGATGAAGTGCTCGTCGTGCCGATCATCCCGACGGGCGCACCCACTCCCTTCCCGACTCCTCCGCCGCTCCCGACGCCGCAGCCGAATTACGAGTTGTGGGTGCAGGCGTTTGTCGGCTCTTCGCCCAAACCTTGACTCTCGCCCCAGGTCGTGATAATCTTCACAGACGCCAAGTGACCGGCGTCATATTGATGCGGGGTAGAGCAGAGGCAGCTCGTCGGGCTCATAACCCGGAGGTCGTAGGTTCGAATCCTGCCCCCGCTACTTAAGGCAGAACCGGAGCTCTTTGAGCTCCGGTTTTTTCGTGCCTATGCGGTCTGTGGTTGAGGGGAGTCCGGCTCCATAAGGAGTCGGATCATGAACCCCAGACCGCTGAGTTTTTCGAGCGCCATCGAGGGCTTTCTGCAGGCCAAAGCCGCGGAAGCCCTCAGCCCCCGAACGATCTCCAGCTACGAACATATCCTCAAACAGTGGTTGACCTTCGCCGGTGACCACAACGTCATGACGACTCAGCCGGCGCAGATCCGCCAGTACCTGGCCTACCTGCGCACCGACTACGTGCCGAGTCGGTTCAACGGCAAGACCCACAAGCTCTCGGGCAAGAGCCTGCGGAATGTCTACATCGTTCTGCGGAGTTTCTTCGGTTGGCTTCAGCGCGAGTTCGAGATGCCCAGCCCGATGGGCGTTATTCCAGCGCCTTCGTTCGAGGTCGCAGATGTCGTGCCGTTCAGCCAGGACGACATCGTTGCTTTGTTGAAGACAGCCGAATATTGTCGCGAGACCGTGCCTGGCAACCGCCGCCGTTTCGTGATGCGTCGACGGACGGGATTGCGCGATCGGTCTCTCATCCTTGTGCTGCTCGACACAGGCCTGCGCGCGTCGGAGTTGTGCGGCCTGAACGTCGGCGATTACGACCCGAAAACCGGGCAGGTCAAGGTGAAGCACGGCTTTGAGGGTGGCTCGAAAGGCGGGAAGGGCCGCCTGGTGTACCTGGGCAAGGCGGCTCGCCATGCCCTGTGGCGGTTCCTGGCGGAGCGCGAAGACGGACAGGATCCCGAGGCCCCTCTGTATGTGAGCCAACAGAATCGGCGCATGACACGAGATGCGTTGCGCCAGCTGATAGATAGCCTGGGCGAGAAGGCAGACGTAAAGAACTGCTACCCACACCGCTTCCGACATACGTTCGCCATCACGTTTCTGCGTTCCGGCGGCGATGTGTACTCGCTGCAGCGGTTGCTGGGACACTCGACCCTCGAGATGTCCCAGCACTACGCCCGTCTGGCTCAGGTCGACATTGAACAGGCACATCGTCGGGCTAGCCCTGTCGATAACTGGAGGCTCTAGCGCCATGATCACTCCGCACCAGCCAAACGGGCCAAGAGTTCGCGAAATGCTAAGAGGCTGTCAGGAGGAATCCTGGCGAGGAGGCGTGCGATGCCGGGATCCACCTGACCCCATTCACCGTAACGTTCAATCGCCGGTGATGCTGCTGGGCGATTGCTCATTGCCAGGAGCCTGCGCTTCTGTTCGTCGTTGGCAAGCTTCGCGTAATAGCGGTCGGTTACGCTCATGTCTGAATGCAGAAGATTCGCGGAAATCGCCTTATAGTCGGCAATGTCAGCGGCCCGCAACAGACCATAGCTGGCAAACCCTCGTCGAAAAGCATGCGGACTTTTATGGGGCATTTCTAGGCGTTTCCAAAGTCGCTTCATGGATTTGTTGAGAACACCCTCCCTGAATTCGCTGGTCGTCTCGCGTGTGGACGGCACATGTTTTCCCCAATTGTTATCGAGTGGCAGAAACCAAAGTGTCTTTTGGGGATCAAAATCAGGCAGCGCCAGAAGAAATTGCTGCCAGTCCGAAAGCGACCTAAGGAGCAGCGGAATATCCCACAGGAATGTCCGTCCGCGTTTTCCCAGCTTAGTCTCGACCCCAATCTCCGGAGATTGGAAAACTGCCAGATTTGGCAAGTCAACAGCGCAAACGGGCATCGATACAAACGCTCCACCACGCATACCGGAACAGAATAGGAAGGATGCGGCGGCGCGATCCCTCCTCATAATCAAATTGTCCTCGGGGATCTCAAGGTCAGTCAGTTTCAGGATTTCTTCCTCACTGACGACAGGTTGTTCATCCCGCTTGATCGCACCGGGGTCGTTGCTGTCAACATGCCGAACGATGCTGCGGTTGGCGGATCGGGTCAGAACCAGAGACTTCAGCCATGTGCGTGTTATGGACTTCGTTTTCTGCCGATGGCTTTCAACCAACCATTCAAAGAATTCCCTGGCGAATTGACAAATCTTTCGACCCGCCTCTCGAGAAATCGGTCCACTTCCAACAAGTCGGGCACCGTCCTGCAAGTACTCGGGTAGGGTGGGGCCGAATTTCGGTGCGTCGAAAAAGGAACGCAGGGAGGCCCATCGAAGAACCGTGTTGGCTGCTGATGTGAACCTTTGGTGTCTTGGCGACTCCTTCTGGAACCTCCACATGAGCTCCAGGTTGCTCCTAAGTACCGGCGTATTGGCTGTTGGTGACTCAATCATAATGGGCCTCTTCACCTTGCTGGGCGAAGATGAGCCATCCGCGTTCAAGGAAATGCCCACATTCACCGGACGTCCACAATGTGGGCAAAGGCCTGTTCGTCGAGTGGGCGTGCCTGGCTCCTGGATAATGTGGCTTTCAAGAGGCGTCACTGATCGCCGACACTTGAGGCAATAGATGTCACCTGGTTTCATCGGGTTGTACTTCTGGTTCGACATTCGAACTTGATCGAACCAGCGACCGAATTCGCGACCGTTGATCCAAATCTTCCGAGAAACCTCGTCATGACGGTGAGGTAACCCCAGATCTGTCCAGTCAGTGAGCGTGCGTGGCGAAACACCGACGAGGTCCGAAGCTTCGGCAACCGAATACTCCACATTGAGCAACGCTCGTATTGCGGCGATTTCGGCTTGATGGCCCTTGCAAAAACGGGTCATGGCACCACCTCATGGCCCATGGTCCGGAATTGTTGTGCCGAGAGATCTGCCACAACTCTCAAGCAACTACGAAGCTTGGACGAAGACGGCGAACCTGACGAGTTGGCGTAACGCATCACACGACTCCATAAACACAAACCGGATGGGTTCGTGCGACGCGTGCGAAGAACACAGCAGCATGCAGCACGTGCAATGCTGCGTGAACGGTCCTTCCGTGTGGAGTCTCGTGTGGGGCAGAAATCTGCCGTTGGGGGGGCGATCGCCGCATAGCCGGTGACACGCTGTGGTGTCCCGCAGTGAGAAACGGCCCGTGTGATTTAGCCGCCTGCACTGCGCCGGGGGGACTAGGTCCCGCTGCGATCCATCTTGGTGGCGTGTACGCGCCGAACGAACGTTGCGACTCTAGATCCAGGCGGATGAGGAGTCAAGAGGGAACAGCCGCATTACGGCGATTGCGGCGATTGCGGCGATTTCTAGGGTTCTGTAGATTTTCGCTCTGTGTGGAAGACGGTAACGATGTAGCATCACGATAGCGCTTAGACCTCGAGGTGAAAACCTTAAAGAATCGCGAAGTTGAAAGAATGACCGATGTGTCCGGCGCGGTTTTGTGCTAGCTTCGTGCCGGCTGCTCGCAGGCGCAACCGCCAACGCGATCAACATGCCACTTTACCTGGCTCAGCACGTACACGGAGCCTCCCACACGAGAACTTGAAATAAAGAGCCTGGGCCTTAGCGCTCATTGCTCAACGTCTGCGGGCTGCCATCAACCAAGTGTGATGGAGGCCATTATGTGTGCTTATGTTTCAGAAGAGGTCGATGCGAAGGAGTTGAAATCACTGTTGGAGCAATTGGCGAGTGGCACGGTGTCGCCAGGAGGTTTGGCGTCTCGGGTTGCACAACTGGCGTCCCTGTTGGATCCGGCCTGGGCGCCACCGGCCGCCCTGTACGATGCCGTGGTTCTGTGCTTGAACTCGGTTTGGCGCCGTACGATCAATCTGACCACCTTGGAGATCGATCCTAACAGGTTGGTCACTTTCCTGGCCTTGTTGGTCGAGTATCTGTACCCGGCGATTGAGCGCGTACGGTCAGGCCCGGCGGCCAGTTTGCATGGCGCTCTCGATCGCTATCGGCACCGGGAAGTCGCGGTCCTCATGGCCGATATGTCGCACCTGGCGCTGGTCGCAGGCGATGGAAACCTGGAGGCCGCTGCGAGCTTCAGGCGGAGCCATGACAAGGAATTGAGGCGGATTACTCGCGAGTGGAGTGCCTCAACGGCCCCGATGATCGTGTGCAACAACACCGTTCGACGTCGGAAGGAGAGGGCGATTAAGCTTCTTGTTCGTGCACTCAACCGGCTCATGGCCAACTACGGAATCTAGCCGGCGCTTCCCCTTTGGCCTTACACGTGGCCAAAACGGAATCTTCTCTCAGTCGAACCAATCCTGGCCAGTCGGTTGGTCCGACACATCACGCGCCAGAGCGGGCGGCCGGATTGTGGAAGGATGGAATGACTCGAAGAGCCGACGAATAGGCGATTGAGAGGCTATTCGTCGGCTTTGAGCTCTTCGGCGATCTCGACAAACTGTGCCAGCGCGGCCTCCAGATCTTCGGCGATCTCGCGCGCGAGCACGTCTGGCGCGGGCAGGTTGGCGCTGTCCTCGAGTGACTCGTCGCGCAGCCAGAAGATGTCGAGGTTGACCTTGTCGCGGGCCATCAGCTCGTCGTACGTGAAGGCTCGCCAGCGGCCGTCAGGCGTCGCGTCGGACCAAGTCGCCTGGCGCTGGTGCCGGTTCTCGGGGTTGAAGCAGGCCACGAACTCGTCCAGATCGGCGCGCTCGAGCGGGTTCTGTTTGAGGGTGAAGTTGATGTTCGTGCGCAGGTCGTAGATCCAGAGCGTCTTGGTCCACGGCGTTTCGCTGGCCGGCTTCTTGTCGAAGAAGAGCACGTTGGCCTTCACACCCTGGGCGTAGAAGATGCCGGTCGGCAGCCGCAGCAAGGTGTGGACGTCACAGTCGTGCAGCAGCCGGCGCCGCACGGTCTCGCCCGCGCCGCCTTCGAAGAGCACGTTGTCGGGCACGACCACTGCCGCCCGGCCGTTGATCTTCAGGATCGTCTTGATGTGCTGCACGAAGTTGAGCTGCTTGTTGCTGGTCGAGGCGACGAAATCGCCGCGCTCGATGACCTGCGACTCGCGCCGGGCCTCGCCTTCCTCGCTGACGAACGTGACGCTGCTCTTCTTGCCGAAGGGTGGGTTGGTCATCACCAGGTCGAAGCGCTCGCCCGGGTCGGCGGCTAGGCTGTCGGCGACGTGGATCGGCGAGGTGTTGCCGTTGACACCGATGCCGTGCAGGTAAAGGTTCATGACGCACAGCCGGGCGGTGTTGTCGACGATCTCCCAGCCGTGCAGGGCCTGATGGTTGAGGTGCTCACGCTGATCGCGATCGAGCGGAGCGTGGCGCGCCTCGACGGCGCCGTGAGCCGCGAGCAGGAAGCCACCGGTGCCGCAGGCCGGGTCGCAGACGGTCTGCCCGGGCGCAGGGCGCATGACGTCAACCATGGCCTGGATCAGCGGGCGCGGGGTGAAGTACTGTCCGGCGCCGCTCTTGGTGTCCTGGGCGTTCTTCTCGAGCAGACCCTCGTAGATCTCGCCCTTGACGTCGATATCCAGGCCCATCCAGGTCTCGCCGTCGATCAACTCGACCAGCCGGCGCAGCTTGGCCGGGTCCTGCACCTTGTTCTGGGCCTTGCGGAAGATGACCGGGATCAGGCCCGAGCCCTTGCCGAGCTCTGTCAAGATGTGGCGGTAATGCGTCTCGAGGTCGTCACCGTCGCGCTCGAGCAGGCTCTTCCACCCGAGCTTGGCCGGGATCGGGCTGGTCTTACCGACCAGCTTCATCTCTTCGGCCATCTTCAGGAAGAGCAGGTAAGTGAGCTGCTCAAGGTAATCGCCGTACGACATGCCGTCGTCACGGAGGACGTTGCAGTAGTTCCAGACGCGCTGAACGATGGTAGAGGAAGTGGTCATGGGATTGGCTCTGCCAATGGACAATGCATTGCAGCGTTGCCTTTTATTTGACTCGTTATTGGCCGCTCGCAACCACTGTAGGTGGACCCGTATGCTCAACTCAAGGTTGCCCCTAACAGCCTCCGGTTGGTTCATTCTATGGGCATTGCTGATCGAGCTTGCCACTGAATGCCTGCGCTAATATCGATTGTCGCAAGCGAATAGACCGCACAAGGTTGGCGTGGGTGGCTGTTTCGATTTCGTTTGCAATAGATAGTCGGCGATCGATTTCGGCAACGAGACGGGATTGATGCTTTAGTGGGGGAACAGGCACCGCCAAGGTCTCCAGGTCGCCCTGGTTGATCTTGTGAATCCCGGCAGTGGTACGGGCTGTCGTTTCAATCTGGCTACGGACTGACGGCGCGTCCCATATGGCTCGGAGCAATTCGGGTAGATAAACTTTTCGGTTTACGTTTACCCGGATCAAAAGGTCAGGAAAAGCGATCAGTTCGGGTTCCGTTTCCACCAATCCACCTCTACCCACAAGTGACACTGAGCCATTGCCGCGCGAGACTAGAAAATCGCCGCGCCGAACGGCGAATCGTTGAGCATCTGCTTCTGCCAAAGCGCCAACTTTGGTTTCGCTTAGGTCGATCCTGCCATCCCGTAGCGCCGTGAGCCTCAACACGGGAAAACCGTTAAGCGCATCCGGTGCCGACCGCCCATTTGTCAGAGGTTCCCCTAAGAGTTGATCCAGCGTAGCCCAACACCAATTCGTGGGCAGTTCTATCAACTCTCCGGAGCTTGGTGATTCGGGTTCTTTGTACTTTGCTTTCCGAGGGTCTTTACCTTTTACTCGCAGGTCGTCTTCCCACTTGGCACGCCGCTCGGCTAGAACTCGTCCGACCAGCACATCAGCCGGCTCGTCGGACGGGTCCTGCGGCACCAGGCGCCCCTCGCATGCGGCCTTGAGTACGCTGGCCTTGTAGCGCTTGAGCGCGGCCTGCACGCGCTTCAGCGCCGCCACGCCGGCATCCAGGCGCGAGAACAGCTCCTCGATCTTGGCGACGATGCGGCGCTGCTCGGGCAGGGGGGCTATGGGAAGTACTTGAGAGTACAGATCGTCTCGGTTTAGTCCAGGTATGGCGGTCGATCGATCCAGTTGGCTGAGGCCCAAGTTGATGAGCCCATAGTATGCATACTTCAGCAATACGGAATCCGAAGGTTGTATCCAGTAGGTTGTATCGATGGGCCAACAATCGGTCTTGGCAAGATGGACTGCCCCAGCCGCCCCTTTTCGGCCAACAATGAGGCTTGGGCCAACAACCAATGCCTTATCATGGTAGCCAACCACACCATTCGACCCATAGACAGGTATCGGGCCGCTTGTTGTTCGGTTTGATTCCTTAAGGGCTTTGCCGTAGTTGGCTGTGAACAGCTCTCCAAGTTTGGCTAACACCCAGCCTTGCGGCAATTCGTGCTCTGCATTCGACATTCGTCCATCAATCCTTTTTATTCTGCCAACGTCACCGCACCAGCGTCACATTCAGTTCGTCGAGCAACGCGCCCAAGTCCGCCCCAAACACCTCTTGCGCTCGAAGGAACCCACCGCGAGCCTGGAAGGGGTTGTTGGACAGATCGTCGCTCGAGATGGACAGGCTCACGCCGATCTGATCGGCGATCTGATCCAGCCACCAACGCTGCTCGTCCGAGAACGTTCGGCCACTGGCGGCCTGTGCCTCGAGCCAGTTGGCGTAGCGCTTCTGAACCTGCTCGGGATAGGGCACTAGCTCGTCGTCGAGCTGCACCGTATGTCGTACCAGGGCGATAACGTCGGTCAGGGCGCGTTTGCCTTCGGTACCCTTAACCTTGCCCTGTTCGAGCTGAGCGTAGGCACGCCACAGGTTCTCGGTCGTCCAGGCCGGTCGTGTGCCCTGGAGCTTGTCGCGCAGCTCGCGGATCTGGGCGAACGTCGGGCGTAGCGTCTGGGCCGTGCCCGGCTTCGCCCGGCTGGCCTCGAAGATCAGCTGCAGGGCCGTGATCTCATCTTTGTGGGCTTCGATGAAGTCGCGGAACGAGCCCACCAACTCTTTCAGCTTCTCCGACTCCGCAGTGACGTAACCGGCCCCGGTCACCGCGTCTTTGCTGACCTTGTCGATGGTCTGCTCGTTGCGAGTCTGGGTGGTCACCAGCGCCTGGCGCAAGGCCGGGTTGTCGAACGGTGCCGTCGCGGCGTTGACCAGCGCTTCACGCGCGGCGGCCTCTGGATCGGCGCCGGCGGGCAGGGCGGCCAGAAAGTCAGGCTGCGACGCCTTTTCCTCAGCCTTGTCCGGGTCCAGCGCGTCGAGCAGGGCGTTGGCCAGCGTCCGGGCCGGAGTCAGGGCGGCGTCGCCCGTCAGGCCGGCGGCCGTCGCCAGGGTGTAACGGTCGGCAGGCGTGAGCGTGCGCTCGAGCCGGGCCAGGCGGCCGGCCAGCGAACTGAGCATGTCCTCGTCGCGTTCGCCCAGGGCCACGGCTTCGAGCAGCTTGTGGAGCGACAGGTTGCGCTTGCGCTCGAGCACGCCGGCATCGACCTTCTCGTTCTCGACCACGCCCACCGCGTCGACGATGACGAAGTGCGTCTTCTGCACGGCGCCGGGCGTCACAGCCTGCAGGTCGGTGTCGCTGATCACGCGCGTCCCGCGGCCGAGCATCTGCTCGAACAAGCCGCTGGATTGCACCATGCGCATGAACACCAGGGCCTCAAGCGGCTTGATGTCGGTGCCGGTCGCGATCATGTCCACCGTCACCGCGATGCGCGGGTCGTAGGCGGTGCGAAACTCGGCGATCACGCGCTCAGGCTCCTTGACGCTGTACGTGATCTTCTTGCAGAAGTCGTTGCCGCGCGCGAACTCCTCGCGCACGATACGCACGATCTCCTCGGCGTGAGCGTCGTCCTTGGCGAAGATCAGGGTCTTGGGCACCTCGGTCCGGCCCGGGAAGATCTCGGTGCTGAGCCGATCGCGAAAGGTGCGGATGACGGTCCGGATCTGGTCGACGGCCACCACATCGCGGTCGAGCTGGTTGGCGCCGTAGGTCAGGGCGTCGTCGAGTTGCTCCCAGCGCTGCTCGCGGGTCAGGCGGTTGCGCTTGCCGACCCACTCCTTCGCCTCGACCGTGCTGCCCTGTTCCGTGATCTGGGTGCGGATGCGGTAGACCTGGCCGTCGACGTTGACGCCGTCCGCCACGGCGCGCTGGCGCGTGTACTCCATCACCAGGTTCTGGTTGAAGAAGCCAAAGGTCTGCTTGTTCGGCGTGGCCGTCAGCCCGATCAGGAAGGCGTCGAAGTACTCGAGCACACCGCGCCACAAGTTGTAGATCGAGCGGTGGCACTCGTCGGTCACGATCACGTCGAAGTACTCGATCGGGATCGCGGGGTTGTACTGCACCGACTTGGGCGGCCCTTGTTCGAGCACGGCACTGACCCGGTCGAACATCGAGCCCTCTTCGTTGCCCGGGTCGTACTCGGCCTCGCCGCAGAGCATCGAGTACAGGCGCTGGATGGTCGTGATGCAAACCTTGCTGACGTCGTCCAGAGCGTTCGACTGCAGGTGCTGGACGTTGTAGAGCTCCGTGAACTTGCGCCCGTCGTCGGGCGTGACGTACTGCTGGAACTCCTTGAGCGTCTGCCGGCCCAGGTTGTTGCGATCCACCAGGAAGAGCACGCGTTTCGCGCCGCCGTGCTTGATCAGCCGATAGATGGCGCTGACGGCCGTGAAGGTCTTGCCTGCGCCGGTGGCCATCTGGATCAAGGCGCGCGGGTGGTTGCGGGCCAGCGACTGCTCGAGGTTCGAGATCGCCTCGATTTGGGCGCCCCACAGGTTGGTCGTCAGGAGCGGCGGCAGCGCCTGCAGCCGGGCGCGCAGTTGCTCGGATTGGCTGACCAGGGCTGCCAGGGTCTCGGGCTTGTGGAAGGCGAAGACCGGCCGGCTGCGTGGGTCCGGGTCCAGGCCGTTGGTGAAGAAGGTCTCGACGCCCGTGCTCTCGTACAGGAAGGGCAGGGGGACGCGCCAGGCCTTGGCCGCGGCCGGCAGGCCGTCGCTGTACTTGGCCGACTGCGCCTCGACGCCGGCCAGGGTCACGCCCATCTTCTTGGCCTCAACCGCGCCGATGGCCTTGCGGTCGACAAAGAGCAGGTAGTCGGCGAACCCGCCTTTGAGGGCAAACTCGCGGACGGCCACGCCGCGCGAGACGCCCAGGTTCATGGCGTCGCGGTCCTGCACCGACCAGCCGGCGGCAGTCAGGAGGGCATCGATGGTCTCGCGGGCTTTGGCTTCGGGTGTGGTCGGCATGGCAACGGTATGCGACTGTTAGGTGATGCAAGCATCCACGCGATTATATTCACTCCTCGCTTCAGTACACTTAGCTGGACAATGTTATCCTTGGACGCGTTTCCGGCTATGTAAACAAGGTCTCGGTTTCCTCATTCCACGATAATAGTACCAGCGACCACCTGCCCTAAACGATTGCCATAATGTATCCTGGGGCTCGGGCGCACCATTTAGTCGCGGGTCAGAGTGGTCGGGCATCTAGGGATAGCCGATTCATTGTCCAATCCTTTGCCTGGCCGTGAAGCGTCAAATATGACTAGCCGAACAAAAGAACTTTTGCTACGAGTGTTCGATGATACCGGGGCCGCCACGCTTGAAAAGCATATGGCTCAGATTGAATACACGGCGTATTGGTGTGTTCATCTGCTCCGTCCCCAATCCGGGATCAAGAGCGTTGTTCCCGAAGGCGTGGACGACGTCCTTTTGGAAAGAGACAGTTGTCGAGAACTCCATCAGGTGAAGTGTCGCGACGAATCTGGAAGCCCCTGGACGACCGCTGAAGTGTTGCCGATTCTTTGTGCACAGTATCACCGCCGACTAGCTTTTTCGGATCAATGTACTTTTCATTTTGTTTCAGATCATCCAGCGGATAACAAATCGCAATTGCGTAGGAGTGGCTCGTATGGGAGCTTGTACAGACTTAAGTACTTGCTTGATATTCAACATGATGGTGAAACGATGTCAGCAAATGAGAAAGCTGAATATGCGGATTTGCAGCGAGTGGTAATCCCACGAATAGTGGAGCTCATGGCAGCAGACGGTGAGGCGGTAGACGAGGGTATTGCAGAAAGCTTGCTTGCGTCCACTTGGATTGATACCGATTCGCCTTATGTTCGCAATAGACCTGACTTCGCAGTTCTCTCAGCTGCGCTCGTCGAAGCACTTCCTGGACAGCCAGCTTGCACCGTGCCGCAGCTAGACAATCTCTATAACCGCCTCATCAACCTCATTATCCAAAGAATCACTAATGGAAAATCGTTGAATGAAAGACGAATAGTGTGTCAGGATGTACTGGATTGTCGAGTTGAGGCTATAACGCCAGAAAAGAACCTGCCATCTCTTGATGGACTTCCTGGAAATACGATAGCTGAAAAGAAGGCGCTGGTGGCTGGTTTCGACGTGTCCGAAATGCCCGTTTATGCGAAGCAAATGCAACGTTCACAGCACAAGTGTCGAGAGTTGGAGCTATTGAACCTGTCGGATCCGCTGGAAGACCTTACGCTGTCTCTTATGATGGCTCAGCTTGAGATACGACGTTCGCTTTCGGATCAAAATATCGGTGGCTCGTTTGGGCCACAGCTGCTTCGCGAACTTGGAAAAGTCATCCCAGATATTGTGCAGCAGTACTTCGCTGGCATTCCCAGTGTAAACTCACATTTTTGCTATGGGCAGCTGTGGCACGAAACTAACAAGTGCAGTCTATGGTGGCACAAAATGGGCTGATGAAATGCCAACAAGAATTCATCCAACCGAGAACATTGCCTACCATGCTGGCCGTTTGCTCATCTTGATTGGGCATGCTGGAAAAGTGAAGAGAGGAAGCAACGAGCTTCCATCTATTACTGGCCGAACTCTTTTGGCAAAGATGGACTTTTTTATGAGGTATCCAGCTTATCTACGGCGAGCTGCCAGTATTCTTGGAAAATCGAGCAATCAGATGGGTGATGAGTCGGAGCTCTATGGCGAAGACAGCTCAGTTGAGAGCCGAATGACCCGGTATTTGTATGGTCCTTGGGATTCAAGTTACTACGTTACTTTGGCCTACCTCATTGGTAAAGGGCTGATTGAACCTCCAGTGGCAAGCCGAGTGGATTCTTTTCGGATTACAGCAAGGGGTGCAGAGGTTCTACGTACTATCGAGTCCGATGGTGCATTTGTGGACCTCGTACACCGTGCACGTATTGTCGGTAGCCTGTTTCGATCTTTCAATGGAAACCGTCTCAAATCCTTCATATATGAGCATTTTCCCGAAATAGTTGGCCTGAAACTCGGGAAAGTGATATAGGACAACCTGAGGCGCACATGTCATCACCTAAGCTGCTGATTCGACGTATGGTTGTGTCTGGCGATCTAAAGATGGATCAGCGGTTCTCACCGGGTCTCAATATCATTCAGTCCGTGCGGGTAAATGATGATGTGCGTTCTACGAACGGATGCGGCAAGACGTCCCTCGTTGAACTCATACAACATGGATTTGGAAAAACGCACGAATCAAAGGCCAAGTACTTCTTCGCTCCAATTATCGGTCAGATAGATACTCTGTGGCTTGAGTTTGAAACGCGGGAGGGTGTGTACACTATAGAGAGATCGTTGACTGACATCTTTGCGTCTGCTCGCCTGCATGAAGGGCCTATTGTCGCCGGGATCGAAAACTCACCGGCCGAGTCTGTAAAGATAGATGATATGTCGAAGCTTTTGCTTCGCCTCGTAGGAATACCTGAAGTCGCGGTTGCGACTCGGGCAGGTAAGCCCACGCCACTTAGCTTTCGCCTCCTCATGCGCGCCTTTGTGCTTCACCAAGAGGATAGTTTCCAGGAGATCCTGTCAAAAGTTGACCCTGAGTCTCGAAAAGCCGAGATTATCGGCTTCTTGACTGGCATTACGCCACTAGAACACTATTCGCTCGATGTGCAAGTAGGTGTGCTGAGAGAACGAATCGCCGAACTCGAAACGTATTCGTCCCAGGTAACGCATTTTCTGGAGGAAAATAGCGCACCAGTTTCATTGGTTGAGGTTGGTGAACTAGTGAACAGGGCTCGCCTCGAGCTTGAACAAGCCCGAAATGAGCAACTCGAATTGCAGGTGTCGATTGCGCATAACAGAAGTGTGGAAGGCAGTGGGCTAACTGATACGCTACGATCTCGACTTCTTGAAGCTAAACGCGACCGTCAAGAGGCGGAACAATCGATATTGGGATATCAGCAGGAACTCCACCGTCTTCGGGAACTCATTGCTTCCCTTAAGAACGACCAACGCAAGTCGCGGCACCTGCAGGCTTCGACCCTGCAGTTGAGCAACCTTGACTTTGACATCTGTCCCCGATGTCTGCAAACCATTACGGGCGAAATGCGTCACAGAGAGGATTCGGGTCGCTGCATGGTATGCAATCGTCCGATGGTGGTGAACTCGGACGCTCTTCCCGTCCGAATTCCCAGGACGGATGACTTGGAACTTCAAACGGCCGAGGCCAGCGATCAATTATCTGCAACGACTTCTAGATTGCAGGAGAGCCAAAAGGAAGCCCAACGTCTGGGAGACTTGGTCGCAGTTCTTGGATCGCAGCTGGATGCGCAGACCGCAGCCTTTGTTTCGCCCGCAGTTGACCAGCTTGTCGCGAAGGCGGAAGTTGTTTCAGAACGCCAGGCTAATCTGGCTAGGGCTAACCAATTTCGGGACCAAGCGATCGCGTTGGATGCTCTACGGTTGCAGGTGGACGCGCTTCGAAAGGAGATGTCCGATCTGGAAGACCAACTTCGTGATGGGAGCCGTTCAAGCAAGTTGCGGCGTGAAGAACTACGACAAACCTACGCCTCAGTTCTGAGAGCGGTCGATTTTCCGAAATTGCTTGAGATCGATATTGCATCCGGTTCGTTGATGCCGTATATCAATGGGGCGCTTTATATTCATCAAGGCACAGCGTTAAAGGGTTTGGCGACTGTTTGTTACCACTTGGCTTTGCTCAATCTAGCCCGCACTTCCGATACGCACTTTCCGAAGATGCTTGTCGTAGATTCCCCGAATACCGGTGACCTTAATGAGGATAACCACACCAAACTGCTGCGCTACCTGGCCAATATGTCTGCCGAATCTGATCCAGAGGATGAGGACTGGCAGATAATCTTGACGACTAGATACTTGCCGACAGGACTTGAGCGTTTCGTAGTTGAAACGGTTAGCAATCCAAGTAGGATGTTGCTGCGCAGATAATCTGAAGTACTGGAGGGCTTCCTGTGCTACAGTGGCCGAAATGCTCTTGATAGGCTACCATCCCAATAATCCCCTGACCCACGGCCAGGTGACCGCCAACGACACCATGAACACGATCGCACCCAGCCCGAACCACAGGTGCCAGTAGGTCAGCTCATTGGCCAGGTGGTCACGCCAGCCGTGCGGGTGCGGATACGGTAGGTCTGAGTCCTCGTAAGCCGTATAGGGGTTCGGCGGCCCAACGGGTCGCCGGAACTTCACGATCCCCTTGAGCTCACGTCGGCTGGGTCTAGCGTTGACCCGCACCAGGAGCCAGTAGCCGCGATCCAGATCGATCGTCTGCTCGCGTTCCGAGACGTTAACGACGCGAGCCGTCCGGCTCCCCAGCAGTCCCCAGATCTCCACGACCTCCGGGTCACGAAGCAATCTCGTCACCCACCGTGTCACGCTGTGGGGTACGCCGGGCTCGGCTGGCCACATGCCGCTCTGCTTTCCAGTCTTCATAGTCAGCCTCCGTCATGGTGGGCAGGTCGCGCCGGTGATGGCCCTGTTTGCGCCAGCGCGGCGCGTCCTGCCCACTATTGGTCTTGATCCACTCGCGATCGATCGCCCACCTCACCGCGCCGCCGGTGTAGCGGTACTCACGCCAGCCGCGCGTCCCGAGCATGGGTTCCACGATGAATCCAGGCCCCGGTTCACCCGGGGTCAGGCGTTTGGGTCACTCCCCGGCTGGACGTGCTCGGCCCGCTGTCCGTTGCGGCTCGGCCGCCGTGGCTCCGTAGTGGGCAAAGACATCGTCGTGGTTACGCTCGCTGTCGTCGGCAACGCCGAGGGTTTGCCGACCGTCTGACCCACGATCTCGGCGGCGGCCGCCTGAGCAGCGCGATCCACCAGATCGCCGAGGTCGGCAGACTTCATCTGCTCGATGACGCGTGCCGTGAGAGTTTCCTCGGTCGCGGCGCGCGCCGCCAGGAGCGTGTCGCGCTGGCGATGCTCTGGGTCGAGCATGAAGTAGAGGCTCCAACCCACCAGGCAGAGTAGCGGGAGCGCCGGCAGAATATACGCCTGCCAGAACGCCAGGAGAGTCGTGAGGTCGCCGGAGCCGTGCAGAGCCGCGTCCAGGACCGCGTTGGCGCCCATGGCCAGGATGTCGAGGGCGTAGAACAGGTCGAGCACGATCCGCTGCACGCCCGGGGCGGTGCCAAAGTGGTGGGCAAGCGGCGCAGCGATGGCAGTCAGGCCGAGCGCTACGATGCCCACTACAGCGACGGGCAGTAGATCTGGATCGATCGTGCGAGTGAACAAGGAATAGGCGCGTGCCTCGGCGTACAGAATGCCACCCAGGTAGACCAGAAGGCCAAGTGCGTAGGCGATGGTCTTGAGCGCTCGGCGCTGGGTGTCTTGCATGCGGGTCCCAATGGTGGTGTTCATCTTCATCAACCTTGTAAAAAGCAATGGCTGCAGTGTGTCCCTGCCGGACGACCCGAGGGTCGTCCAGCAAGGACGGTATTTCGCCCTTACCAGGGCGTGGTTTCCTCGGGCGGTTCCGGCAAAGAGGGCGGTGCCACGGACACATCCAGCCCCGTGCGGTCCGCGATCTTCTTGCGCCAAAGGCTCAGCGTGGATCGGGCCGTGTTGCGGCCGTTCTCGAGCGGACGCACCTGGCCAACCTCACGGGCTGTCTGCTCGAGGTCGCGCAATGAGCCGCCTCGATCGAGCGTGCGATTGATCACGAGGCGCAGGTCATCGGCCTCTGGCACCCGTCGGTCGAATGCGCCGGCCAACATCCGGGGGAGGGCCGCCAGCAGCCGTTCGATCGGGTTCTTCGACTGCGCCGACGGCGGGCGCAGGAGCGCCTGCCCATCCTTGCCGCGCAGGAACGGCGCGCGCGGCACGCGGACCTTCACGCGCTGCGGCAGGCACGGGTGCTCGACGAGCATTTCGCCAGGCGTGAGTCGGCGCACGATCTGCCGCTCGGTATCCGTCAGGCCGTAGACGCCCTGACGCGACTCCTGTTCGCTGAGCAGGCCGATGAAGCGCGTCGCGAGGTTGGCCTCGATGCGCTCATCGACCGCGCTGAGCGTCTGTTGGGCCGTGAGCAAGATCAGGCCGTCAGTGCGGGCACGCTCGGCCAGATCCTGAAGCTTGGTGGTGATGAACTTGGTGCTCGGGCTCTGTCGGCCGCGCGGGGCATGTTGATTCAGCTCATCGACGTCGATCAGGAGTCGGTCGACGCGCAGTTGCCGCCCGGCCATCGCCTCGTGCAGCTCGGTGATGACCTTGTAGAGCACGAGTTGCTTGGCGTCCTCGTTCAGGTGGGAGAGGTCGATGACCCAGGTATCGCCGGCGCGCAGTTCGTTGTAGGGCAGGTCACGGCCCTCCGGTTCGGCCGTCACGACTTGGCTTGCGCGCTGGAAGATCGAAGCGTAGCGGGACTGCGCGCGCTCGATCGTGGCGATGTGGTGTTTCTCCCAGCGCTGGGACCGCTGTTCGATGTGGGCCATGGCGTAGGCGAAGAAGTCGTCCAGGTCCTTGAACGAGGACACCCGGCGCCGTTCGCCCTCGGTGGTGGTGTACCCGAAGCGCAGGATGCCGCGGATCTCGGCCTCGAGCGCGCGCAGCTTGTCGTCCATGTCGGTGGAGGCAAAGAGCGGCAGGTACGGTGCCACCTGCGGCAGCCCCCAGGCAAAATCGCGGAGCTGCGCGGTGCCCAGGCCCGGATCGGTTTCAGGCGTCCGGTAGCCATTCCAGATCCCATTGCCGCAGGGGACGAGGACCGTCACAGGGTCGAAAGGAGTCGGATCAAGTTCGAGCGTCTGATAGAGCTTGACGTCCTCGAGCGTGAGCAGCGCCCCCGCCGTCACCCGCATGAGTTGCTCCGGATGGGCGCGCCAGTAGGGGTGGTCCGGATCGCTCGGAAGATCACGGAACAACTCATCCGATCCCTTGGTGGCGAAGACGACGGTCGCGATCCCATAGCCCAACGCCTCCGCTTGGGTCAGCATGGCTTTGGTCAGCAGGGCTTTCTTGCTGGTCTTGCCCGACAAGCCGGAGATGCCGGTCCAGTTGGCGTGGACGCCCTGCGGACCGAGCACAAAGTCCGCGTTCAGGTGGATGGCATGGGCGGTGCCGTCTCCATTCTCGAGCACACCGGTTGCCAGTCGTTGAGGCTCTGGGATCTCGTCCAGGCCAAGTGCCACGGCCACACCGGCCGCGCTGGGATAGAACACCAGTGACTCGTGGGGGGGACGGCTGTTGCCGGCCGTGCTCCTGAAGATCTTGACGCTCCAGAGCCGAATGATCGGCCGAGCGGTCATCGCCTCAGGGGCAAAGAGCGGGCTCTCCCAGATCAACTCGCGAGGGTCCAAATCGCTGCGGATGTCTGGCTCGGTCGTGAACCCAAACAAGACATGCCCGTCCGACGTCACGATGGCCACGAGGTCGCCGACGTCGAGGCTGCGGCCATCCCCGAATTCCGCGAGGAGGACCGTGTCCGCCGCTTTATTGCCAGTGCTCAAGACCTTGACCATGCCGATCGCGCCGTGTTCAGCGTTGATCAGAAGCATCTGTTCGTGTGTGTAGTCGATGTCCATCTCTACTTCCTAAAGGGTTCAACCGTTGAAAACCAACCGGGGCAGGGAGCGCCACACGTCATCCACCGCCTGCTTGGCGCTCCGTTCAGCGCGGGCGATGGGATAGAGGTGATTGCCGTTGCGTTCGGTGGGCACAGACGGCCGGGCCTCGGCGATCAGCCAGGCCGCGATCGCGTTGGCGTCATCCATGCTGGTATCGAGATCTGTTTCCACGCGCAACAGTCCGAAAGCCGGGTCTGCTCCGCGCGGGGCCTGGCGCCAGCGCAAATAGAACGATGCCGTCAACGGTCCCCCATTCCCTGGCAGGGGTCGGGAGGCGAAGCGGTGGGTCCGGCAATAAGGGGGCAGGTGCAGAACGTTGGTGAGCAGGTCCCCGGTGAAGCGATGCTGATGGGATTTGACAACACCGATCACGCGCCTCTGATCGGGCCCCAGGTGTAAGTGCTTGATCTCACCATCGACAACGAGCAGGTCCGAATGACGACGGTCCAACCACCGCAGAATGGCTTGCTTTTCGAGTTCCTGGCGAAGAGCCGACGCGCGTTCATGGGCCAGCGCCCGACACAGGTCGAATGAGGCCGTGATCGCTTCTGGAGCGCCCAGTTGACTCGCGCGTGCTGACTCAAGCGTGTCGACCACGGTCAATCCAATGCCCGTACAGGCACGCCAGAGCGGTTCGGTCAGGTCACTGCGCGGGAGGAGCACCGTGAGGGCTGAGGCCCGCGGGGTCCCGTAGAGCTCGAGGGGTCGACCCGGCTTCCGACGCCGCAGGATGCTCGCGGCGCTGGCCGTCACGATGATCGGCACCGTGTCTGCCACGGCCACCATTTGGGAGCGTTCGGCGCCGTCGACGAAAAAACCGAGCCGGGAGCCGGGCAGCGCTTCGGGCCAGTCCACGACCTGGACGTAGGGAAACGGGTCGGGGTCCGCCAGAAGGTCGAGTTCAGGGTCCTGTGCGTCCAGGCTGACCGGTCGAGGAGGGGCTGAGTCCCAGAACGCGATCTCTTCGAGGCCGGCGCGCGGCGTCGTGAGCACCGCGCGGTACTTCGCTCGCGCGACGTCCAGCAGATGGGTGAAGGCCTGGGTTAAATCGGGTGGATCATCGGACATCATCGTTCTCCTTGTTTGAGACGTCTGGGTCGGCGGCTCATTCCGCCAACCGGCAAGAATGGCTCGCCAAGACGTCATCGAACCGCAGGGGAACGACGATGGGGTTCAGCATCGACCACCGGGAGTGGCCATGCTAAACTTCGCCTTAGCCCGCCACCCTGGTCACCACAGTGCGGTGGGTTAGTCGCCGGATCGTGCTCTAACACGGTCCGGCGACGTCGCTTATATGTTCTGAGTATACATTGCTAGAAATGTATAGTCAAGGGCGGAGGTCTTTCCTGTACGCCCCTTTCTTTTTTCGAGTACGCAGGTATTCGCGAACGTCCGCTTCAGTCGTCACCCAGTCGCGGCCGATCTTGTGGGCCTTGAGCCGTCCGCTTGCGGCGATGTTTCGCAAGTACGGCACGCTGAGTTTGAAGCGTGCGGCAGCTTCAATGAGGGTCAAGAATGCTTTGGGTTCCGGTGAGTCTTTCGTCATTGCACCACCGCCAGTCGGAAGGCCTCGCAAATCCTACCAGACCCCGAAATGTGTTACTTATGATGTTGCACGCCTCCGAACCGGATTCCCTGCCCTGGTGAGTCTATACTCGTCCATACGCTCGATCAACACGAGAAGTGCAAGAAAGCCCTGTATTTTCGGCGTCTATTTCGATTCGGTGGCCCACAAGTCAGAGCCTGACCCCGCATGACATTATGACTAGGATACCCGGTGCCAGGAACCGGGATACCCGGTTCGGGTTTGTGTCGCGGATGTGTTCGGTTAAGTGTCGCACTTGTGTTCACCAAAGTGTCGCTTCGATGTTCGCTCCGCTTTGAATTGTCGCGTTACGGTAATCGCGTCATTCGACATGAGCCTGGTGAGAGGCGATTTCTTGTGATGCGACACGGTTCGTACCACTTGATTCCGGTTGCGGTCGGATAGAGTCCCCTCTGGGCACCGACCCTGGAAACGGTTGAGCTGTCATTGAGACGCTGATCATTTCAGAGTTAGCCGCCAAGCTCCCCTTTATCGTGGATGCGACTGTGTCATTCAGGAGCATCCCACCAATTGCCGGCCGCAATCCGGCGTTGTCTGGGCCGATGGGTCCCCCTTTATTGCCCGTGCGCTAGGACGTTCACAGGCGCGGTGGAACTGGAACCACAGAGGCGCTCCAGTCTGCAGGGGTAGCAGTCCATACCTCCTTACGAGCCGCAGGTGTTGCACCAACCTGCCAAGAGCGCTCGAGCCCGATCCGGTGCACTACCAGGCATCTGTCTGGCCTGCCTTCGGGCAGCTTACCGGGCGATCGAAACGCAAAACCTTGACACAGACCTAAACGGGACAAATGGCTTGCGAGGCTGTTTGGCCGGCGACGGTGTGTGTCTCGAGACAGAAAGGTTGATGTTATGAGTTCATGGGCAGGTCAGATCAATCACGTTTTTCGGCGCATGGGAGCATTTGGGCAGTCGCGTCATGATGACTCGCCCGAACAGCGGGCGAGGCGCGTCTATGACGGCGACACCATGCATGATTACATCGCCAACTCCATCCGGTTTGTACTTTGGTGCGCAGGAATGTTCGGCATCCGATGGCTTTGTGAATTGACTCCGGCCATGGCCAGAGCGTTCGTTGAGCACCTTTGCTCTTTGGGGCGATCACCAGCCACGGTCTCAAGTTATGTTGCAGCCATCCGAAAACTTGACGTTGGACTTCGGGTAGTGGTTGGCTGGCGCAAGGGACAACCGCCGTTGCTCGGAGACGATTGGTCTGGGCGACACGCAGACCTGGTTGCAGATCCCTTCTCCGCACAGGATGCGCAGCGACTGATCGATGTATTGGCGCGCCGGGATCCCCAGTACGGGTCCGTCGCGCTGCTTCAGCGGATCAGCGGCCTTCGTGTCCTTGAGGCAGTGCATCTTGAGGCACGGCTGATCACCCCTGATGGCGCCCAAATCCAACTCTACGGCCGTGGCATCCATACGAAGGGCGGCCGAGAACGGGTCAGCCCGATCCTTCCACCGTACCGAAATCAGCTCCTGGAGTTTCGAAGCCTTGGGCTCTCGCATGCGGATGGACATCTGTTTGTGCATCGGCAGTCTCTAGATGGCGCCGTGAAACGTGAAGTGAGTCGGCTCGGCCGCAAACTCGGGATCAATCAGGGCAGCGGCTCGCACTCCTTCCGGAAGCTCTATGCCACGGAGCTCTTCGACTACGCTGCCAATCAGTTGCGTCTTCCGCATAAGGATGTGCTGCAGATGGTGACGGAGGCGCTTGGGCATAGGCGGCACGCGGTTCTGGTGAGCTATATCGACAGCGGCCGGCTGCATAGGGGGCAATGATGTCCGCCTATAACGACTTGCGACAATGGGCCCATCGTATCTACGCAGCCACACCCGACGGTGTTCCCAACCGGGCCTATATTGGCACGGGTGAGCCCCACTATCGACAGGCTGCGATTGCATTGCTGCGGCAGTGGCTTCTGGAGCCCGAGCAATCCGGCGTTTATGAGGTTCTGCGAACCGGGCTGGCCCAACTGTGTTGGGATACACCCAGTTCAGCGGGGAGGCGTTTGATTGCGGACTTGATCTGGCGTTCCGTGTTGAATCGTTTCGGAGTCGTGCCAGCCTTGTCAACCAGGCATTCTGAGGAGGGGCATCTCATCGTTGAAGTGGTCGACTCACCCTATGCCCACGAATCATGGGACTTCTCTGGTTGGCGGATCCACGTCATGATCCATGAACCGGGGCTCCGAATCCATGACAGTTCGACTGAGGTGCCCGAAATCGAATTCGTCCTGAATGCATTGTTGTTTTACGACGTCGAACTAGGTTTGGCCGATCGCCCGCTGTACGAAAGGTTGCGCCAGGCATCCGGCCGCAAGAACCCGGACAAGACGGCGGGTTTTGACGAAAGTACGCAGACTCCCAAATGCCCGGTGTGCAGCTCACCGATGCGGCTCAAGAACCGCAGCCGGTCGCATGAGCCCTTCTGGGGATGCACGAACTATCCGAGGTGCAAGGGCAAACTGCCCCATATGCCATTTGTGCCGCGGGGAGAGTGATCTTGCGGAGACACAATGACAGACGCATGGGCAGGGCGCCGGCAGATTCGCGTCGATCTTGCCTGCAATGGAAGGGCAATACAGCAATCCGCACTGACGAAGAGGGCACGATAACAGGTGGTCAGGTGCAATATGGGCAAGCCACCACTAGGCGCCTGACCCCAAAGCCAGCGGTACACTAGCAGGCATGGTCTCCGCGTCCCAACGGCACCGCTCCGCCGCGCCAAACATCCAGGCGCCCATTGGAGACTCCGCCAATCCGAGATCTCCGAGGAGCTAGCCAAAGTCCTATGGAGTCGATGCCGTTTGACGGTTCTTGCGTCCTCATCATTGGAGAATACAAAGACGACACGCGTTATTGGTGGAGCCCCTTCGATGATCTTGGATTCCGCGTCTGCGAAGTGGTGGACAGCAAACAGGGTTTGGCCGAAGCGGCACGGGTTGGGCCGAATCTGATTGTGCTGGTAGAAGGATGGACGGAGTTCGATTATCTGGAACTTACTCGACAACTTCGCGAGATAACTTGGGTTCCATTGATCATATTGAGTAGAAATTGGTTCTCTGATAAGTCCATAAGTGCTCTCGCGGAGGCAGGCGCCAATTGCCTAGCAAGCACCCGAAATTTCCCAAGCGAGTTGCTTTCGGGTGTGAATAGCTTAGCGGAATTCATTCGGGAATCGACCGATGAGTACATCAGAAAATTCGGCAGGCTTCGCATACATCTCGAAATGAGGCAGGTTTGGCTTGGCAGCAGACGCCTCAGACTCTCTGACACGGAATTCGCGTTGTTGCGCTTGTTCGTGAACAATCCTGGCAAGGTGCTGACTCACAACCAGATTCTCCACGAGGTATGGGGGCCGGGTTACGAGGATAAGTCTCACTTTCTGCGCGTCTATATATCAAAGTTGAGAAAAAGGATAGAAAGAAATCCAGCGAAACCAAAACTGCTCGTGACTGAGGAGGGTGTCGGTTATCGGTTCTCCACCGATCAACCCGCATGATAAGGATATCGAAAGCCTGTCAAATCGTGTGAAGGTTGTTGAGATACGACACGCGTGCACTGCGGACCATGCACCGTCGGGCTGTGCGCTCAGAGGTCGTAGGTTCGAATCCTGCCCCCGCTACTGAAAGGCCTGGATCTCGTCAAAGATCCAGGCCTTTTTGTTTGCCTGTCGGTGGCATCTCGCTTATGCCACTTGCGAGCCTTGGCTGTCAAGGGCGGCCTTCCATCTCACCTGCCTGTGCTTGCCTGTTCGACAGATCGATCCTTTACACCCGTGCTCGCGCCTCACGAAGACGTGAGTCGGCGCCGGAGGAGATCGCGCACGGCCGGCGTCGGGGCGGACTCCAAGGCGGCGGCTTTGAAGCGCTGCGCCGTGGCAACGTCGCCGGTTCGACGGTGCAAGTCTGCCAAGACGGCCAGCCACATGTAGTTGCCCGCCAGCCATGCCGGGGGTTCGAAACCTTTCAGGACCTCGAGACCGGCGGCCGGCCCACGCCACTCGGCGACAGCCACCGCTCGATTGAGGCGATGTAACGCCGATGGAGTCAGGCGCTCGAGGAGCGCATAGCCTTCCGCGATTCGATCCCAACGCGTCTCAGCATAGCTGGCGGCCAGGCAGTGTTCGGCCGCGATCGCGGCCTCGGCATGGTAGCGCGAGAAGTGGTCGCCCTGCGCGGACCGGGCCAGCCAGGTCATCCCGGCCTGGATGCGATCGGGTTCCCAGAGCGAACGGTCCTGCTCTTCCAGAAGCAGCAATCCGCCAGACGCTTCCTGGCGCGCTGAGAGCCTCGCCCTGTGAAAGTGCATCAGGGCCATCAACGCATACGTCTCGGGTGTGCGGCCGACGGGATGCTCGGCCAACAGCGTTCCAAGCCGCAGCGCCTCGTCACACAGCTCGCGTCGAATCGCCTGCTCCTGATGGGTTGAGAGATAGCCTTCTGTGAACAGGAGATACAGGACCTGCAGCACGGAGGGAACGCGCTGGGCGTATTGCGCGCCATCCACTGCGAGCGGCAGATCTCCTTGTTCACGCAGCCGGCGCCGGCCCCGACTGAAGCGTTTGTAGACGTTGGCCTCGCTGATAAACAACCGCTGCCCGATCTCGCGGACGTCGAAGCCGCAAAGGATCTTGAGAGCAAGGACGATCTGAGACTCGACCGGGATGGCTTCGTCACAACAAACGAAGAGCATACGAAGGAGATCGTCGCGGATGTCGTCGAGCCAGAGATCGCCAGGCTCGTCCGCGACGACCTCCAGGTCAACGTTTTGTCCAAGGATCTGATCCCGTCGAGTCTGTTGCCGAAGTTCGCCGATCACGCGGTTGTAGGCGACGCGATAAAGCCAGGCCGAGGGATTGTCCGGTTCGCCAGTCCGCGTCCAGGTCTCGAGAGCCGCGAGGAGCGCCGATTGGACGGCGTCCTCGACGGCTTCCAGATGGACGAGGCCGACCCGGCCCACGAGTAGGGCCACCAGACGGCCATACTCATGGCGGAAGAAGTGCTCGACGAGCGGGGCGCCGGTCAAAGGGTGGCGAACTCCCGGATCTCAAGGCTGGCGCCAGGCGCGATCACGCCCGGGCATTGGCGGGCCACCTCGATGGCTTCATCAATGGTATTGGCTGAGAGGATCATGTAGCCGCCGACCACTTCCTTGACCTCCACGAAGGGGCCATCGCTGACCCCCTCGGGCGTGACCACGCGGGCGGCCTCGGTCAACTTGCCGCCCAGATCGACGATGTTCGCCTGGAACGTTTCCCGCCAGGCATTGAAGCGTGCGTACATCTCCTCCATCTGAGCCGGGGAGGGCATCGCACCCGCGGCTTGCGGGTCAGGCTGACCGGGCTGGCTGCGGCGGATGCAGAGGTATTTGGGCATGGTGAATCCTTCTTTCTATCTGATTGAGCGTTTTCACAATCCTATGACGCGCGACGGGCCCGATTTTGGACAATTGGGAGCGCCCACATATCGCCCTGACAGGATGATCGTCCACCGTTCGGGTGAGAAACGTCAGTGTAACCCGAAGTCTGATCGCGGGCATCCTAGTTAGGGCCAGACCCGCGCGGCATGGCTCTTGTTGCCAGCCGTGCCTGGAGCAGACGTGCGTTCTCCTTCTTTGTCGCATTTGATGGATGCCATCCTTGCCGTGCCGGTGCAGTACAAGATCATTGGCATTGTGATGCTGCCCGTGTTGATCCTGGGCTTGACGCTCAATTACTGGATTACCACGGGGCTTTCCGACTGGCTGTCCTACTTCGTCATGGATCAGCGTGTGCAGGCAGCGATGGCGAATGGCAGCCGTAGCGTTTTGTTGGTGACGTTGCTTTCGGCCGCGGGCAGCATCGTCTTCGCCTACCTGTTGATCTTCCTGCTCACGCGGCCGCTGGCCGAGTTGCGTCAGGTAGCCGAGGACGTCAGCACAGGCCGCCTCAACGCGCGCGCCCGTGTGTACACCGACGACGACATCGGCAAGGTGGCCGGCTCGGTCAACACGATGCTCGACCGCCTTGTCGAAACCCAGCGCAGTTTGGGAGAGGCCAACCAGCGCCTCGAGGTGATGAACCGCGTAGCCATGGCGGCCGGGCGCGAACAGGAGTTGCCTGAAGTGCTCGACGCGATCCTGCAGGGCTTCGAGCACCTCGGACTTGATCGTGGTTGGATCTACCTGCGCGACAGCGACACGGGCGCGTTCTATCTGGCACATCAACGCAACCTGCCCGCTGATATGCTTGAGCGCCTGACCGCCCAAGAGGTGGATGCGGAACTCTGCAGGTGCCAGAGCGACCTGATTGGGACCGGCCTGGATCGCGCGATGGTCCGGACGGCCTGCCGTCGCCTGCAGGACTCGGGAGGCGCGGAACCGGCCACGCACCTCAGCATCCCGATGATCGCCCGCGGCCAGGCGATGGGCGTCGTCAACCTGTGGTGCCCGGGCGACTATGCTCCAAGCCTGGCCGACCTCGACTTGCTGACGGCTACGGGCGCGCAGGCGGCCGAGATCGTCAGCAACGCCTGGTTGCGCGCGCGCCTGGTCGAAAAAGAAGCCGCGCGACGCGCATTGCTCGAATCACTGGTTCGCACGCAGGAAGCCGAGCGCTCGCGGCTGGCCCGCGAGCTCCACGACGGCGCTGGGCAAACTCTGACCACGCTGCTGGTTCGGCTCAAAGCGCTCGAGCGCCAGGCCAGTGGTCCGCAACAGATGGATCTGATCAAATTGCAGAGCCTTGTCGCCGACAGCATCGAGCAGGTGCGCGACCTTTCCTATCAGCTTCGTCCAGCGACGCTTGAGGAATTCGGTCTCTCCCGCGCGCTGGATCATTTGTTGAAAGAAACCGTGCGACAGGCCGGGCTGGAGGTCGTAGCCCAGTTGGAGGTGCGGCGCAGCCTGCCGGGCGACGTCGAGACCGCCCTCTACCGCATCGCTCAAGAAGGCCTGTCGAACATCCTCAAGCACGCGCACGCGTGGCGCGTGGAAGTCGAGCTTGTCGAAACTCCGTTGGGGGTCGCGCTTCGCATCGAAGACAACGGGCGCGGCTTCGATCCGACGTCAGTGGCTCAGCGTGCGGACCGTCCACACCTGGGCCTGATCGGCATGCAGGAGCGGGTCGAGCTCCTGGGCGGAACGCTCACGGTCGAGGCGGCGCCCGGTGCGGGCACATCAGTTCAAGTGCGCATTCCCATTACAGAAAGTCAGCGGACATGAGCGCTCGGCCCCTGAAGATCGTCCTGGTGGATGACCACCAGATTCTCCGCGACGGCATTCGCGTGCTGCTCGAGGGCGAGCCCGGCATGCGCGTCGTCGGCGAGTGCGGCTCTGGGGACGAAGCCCTGGACCTCTGCGCCCGCGAACAACCTGACCTCGTGGTGCTGGATCTGAGCCTGCCGGACATGAGCGGCCTGGACGTCCTGCGACAGCTCCAGGAGAAACAACCCGGGGTGCGCGTGGTCGTGTTGTCGATGCACACGCAGCGCGAGTTCGTGCTGCAGGCGCTCGCGGCCGGGTGCGCGGCTTACGTGCCGAAGTCGACGGCCCACACCAGTCTGCTCGAGGCGATCCAGACGGTGCGTCGTGGTGAGCGATTCCTGCACCCGAAAGTCGCGTCGGTGCTGATCGAGTCGTTCAGCGGCGATATGAGTGAGATCCAGCAGTTCCAGGCCCTCTCCGAGCGGGAGCGCGACGTCTTGCAGTTGACGGCCTGGGGCTTCAACAGCCGCGAGATCGGCGAGAAGCTGGCCCTCAGTTCCAAGACCGTTGAGACGTATCGTCAACGTGCGATGGAGAAGCTGGGACTTGAGCACCGCGCGGATCTGATTCGCTTTGCCCTGCGCGCCGGGATTCTGGGCGAGCAGGGTCCTGCTGGCATAGAACGTTAGCTGTCCGGGATTTCCTGACACAGAATCAGGGTGCTCCCGACTTAAGTCCCGCCCTTTCCGCTCAGAGACAAAAGGGGATCTTGATAGAGTCGAATCGACCTCAGGTCACACTATTGACAACAGGATTCGAGGAGGGAGTCGATGAACGACACAGGCAAAGCCAAGCGCGCCTTCAGCCGGCGCGAATTCTTCAAGATGGCTGGGATTGGCACCGGTGCGGCCGTAGCAGTATCCGCGCTGCAACCTGTCCAGCCGGCCCGCGCGGCCTCAGCCCCCTATAGAGATCCGGCCGGCCGGCCGCAGCGGCCCTGGTGGGTCAAGACCGTTGACACGCCCACCACCGAGATCGATTGGGCCAAGATGGAGCGCTATAACGAGCGCTATCTGCCCGAGGAAGAGCGGGGTTCAGTGCGCGGCCCAGGTTTTGCCGGGTATGTGGGCGAGGAACAGGCCAAAGCGCTTGTGGATGAAGGCAACGCCAAGCTCAAGCAGCGCATCCTGGACAATGTCGACGGCTATACCCTCAAGGACAACGCCCTGAAGGACGCGCAGTCGGCTCACAGTCTGGGTTACAGTTTTCTGGGGTTCCAGAAGGCAAAGACCCCGGAGGAGCGCGGCGTGCCGAAGTGGACAGGAACGCCGGAGGAAGCTGCGCGCATGGTCCGCACTGCCGCACGGCATCTCGGAGCGGCCACCATCGGATTTGTCGAACTGAATGAGAACACTCGCAAGCTCATTTACTCGGTCGATCCGGACGGCCATCAGATCGAGTTCACCGACGACCCCGTGGCGTCGGAGACCGAAACGCATCGCTACATCCCCAACTCCTGCCGCTGGGTCATCGTCTACACCGTGCAGATGTCGGAAGATGCGATGAAGCGCTCGCCGACCATGACGGCCTCTCAGACCACGACCGGCGCCTATTCGCGCGGAACCCAGATCAACGCCGGCCTCCAGGACTTCATGCGCGCGTTAGGCTACCAGTGCTTGGGCGAGTCTAGCCTGAATGCGCTGGGCATCGCGCCAGCCTTTGGCGTCCTGGCTGGGTTGGGTGAGATGTCGCGCATGAATCGCATGATCTCGCCTGAATTCGGCCCGATGATCCGTGTCTTCAAGCTGGTCACGGATCTGCCACTGGCCACCGACAAGCCGATCGACGCCGGCATCATGCAGTTCTGCCGGCATTGCAAGAAGTGCGCGGAAGCCTGCCCATCCGGCGCATTGAGTTTCGAGGACGAACCCTACTGGGAAACCAAGGGCGGTTGGAACAACGCCGGTCACAAGGCCTGGTTCGAGGATGCTGTCAAGTGCCGCACATACTGGGTGCAGGAGGCAGCCACCAATTGCGGCATCTGTTTCGGTGTGTGCCCCTTCTCGAAGAAGGACAAGGCCTGGATCCATGACTGGGTGAAAGCCGGCGCTGCCAGCGCTCCATTCATGGACTCGTTTTTCCGCAGCATGGATGACGCTTTCGGGTATGGCGTCCAAAAGAGCGGCGAGGATTGGTGGAACACCGACCAGCCCGAGTTGGGCATCGACAGCACTGTGGTTGTGAAGGGATGACCTGCCATGGCAAACGTTTCCAACACCAAGCAACCGATCACGATCCGCCTTGCACCACGCCCCTGGTACGAGTGGCTGCTATGGGTGGTGTGGTTGGTGGTTGAGTTCTTCGTCCTGCAGAACGCCATCGCCAGCAGCGCCGAGCTCGAGCCGCGTGCGGCCTCGATCTTCTGGATGACCTTCGTCATCCTGTTGCTGGGCGGCGGCATCGTCTGGTTCGTGCGGCGCGCGCGCCTCACGAAGTGATCGCTCGCCTCAACGCCAGCGCATGAGATCCGGAGAGGAAGGGCGATCCCCTTCCTCTCCTTTCTGCCCCAACCATGTCAGTTCTCCCGTCTGTACGACCTGAAAGCGAGCACGCCGCGGCTGGGTCGCCGGCCGCCCGTTCTCGGCGCCAGCGCTGGCTGGTGCTCGCCACCCTGCTCGCCGTCGTGGCGGCCTGGGTCTATGGTTGGCTGACGGCGGGTTTCGACGTGGCCCCGGAAGCCCTGGCGGCCATCCCCGGAGCCACCCGGGTGGAGACACGCGGCTCGATCTACCTTGGCTATGACGGCGCCGGGCAGCTCGTGGGCTATGCGGGGAAGGGTGAGGCGCCGGGCTACGGCGGGCCGATCACGCTCGTCGTCGGCCTGGACCTCTCCGGCGCCGTCGCACAGGTGCGGGTCGTCCGACAGCGCGAGACCCCCAGCTTCTTCCGGTTGTTAGACCGTGAAGACTACTACGACCAGTTCCAGGGTCAGCCCTTCGACTCCAACTTCCAGCTCGGCCAGGGCCTCGACGGCGTGAGCGGCGCGACCTTCAGCGCCGAAGGGGTGGCCGCTGCCACACGCCAGGCCATCCGGGCCGTGGCGGCCGAGGGCCTCGGGCAATCGCTGCCCGCCGACACCACGCCGATCCGTTTCGGCATCCCGGAAGTCGTCCTGATCCTGTTGTACGTCGTCGGCTACATCGGACACCGTCTGCGCAGCGCGATCTGGCGCACACGTGTGCGTTGGGCGACGCTCCTGACCGGCCTTGTGGTCGTTGGCTTCATCTACACCATGCCGTTCACGATCACGCAGGTCGTGTCGCTGCTGAGCGGCTACTGGCCCGACTGGCGCACCAATCTGTATTGGTACCTGCTCCTGGGCGGCATCGCCTTCGTCACAACGGTCGACGCCAAGAACCCGTACTGCAGCTGGTTTTGCCCGTTCGGGGCTTTTCAGGAATGCCTGGGCACGCTCTCAGGTGCAAAGCTGTACCGGCCGCGTGGCTGGGCCAATGTGCTGACCTGGATCCAGCGCGGGCTGGCGGGGGCAGCCATCGTGCTGGGGCTGGCACTGCGCCGACCGGGCGTGGCCGGGTATGAGCCCTTCGGCACGCTCTTCGATCTGCGCGGCACGACAGTGCAGTGGGCCTTTTTGCTGCTCGTGGTATTGGCCAGCCTTGTGATCTACCGACCGTTCTGCAATTACCTGTGCCCGATCGACCCGGTGGTGGAGTTCATCGCCGAGGTCCGGCGACAGACTCGGGAGGGATGGCGCCGATGGCAGAGCCGCCGCGCAAAGATCTGAAGCGTCCGTTCTTCATCGCCTGGCTGGCGTTCTGCCTCGCGCTGGTCGTGCTGGTCTGGGTCGACAACCTCGGACCGGGCGAGGCGGCGGCGCCACAACCTGGCTTCGTGCGCAGCACCGTGCCGGTCTCCACGCCGACTCCTCTGGCGCAGCCGACGGCCACCTCGACGCCTGAGCCGACCCTCATTCAGGATGCACCGGACGACTGATGAACGCTCATCGTTTCCCCGTTCCACTCCGCCGCCGCGGCTTTCTGAGGATCGTGGCTTTGGGCGGCCTCGCGGCCGGTCTGGGCGCCGCCGCACTGCGCCGCTGGGAAGAAGGCGCGGCGCGGGTCAGTCAGGTGCTGATGGGCACGGTCGTCAACCTCGCCGTGGTCAGTGACGACCGTGCGCAGTCTGAAGCAGCCATAGCGCTCGCCTTGAGCGAAATGAACCGCCTGATCGCCCACTTTGATCATCGAAGGCGAGAGAGTGCGCTCGGCCGCTTGAACGCGGAGGGCGCTCTGGTGGATCCGCCGGCCGAGCTTGTCGCCGTGCTCAACTATTCCCAGGCCCTCAGTTCACTGACCGGTGGGGCCTTTGACGTGAGCGTCAAACCGGTGCTGGACGCGTTTGCCGCGGGCCGCCGCGAAGTTGAGTCGCTTCGCGAGGCCGTTGACCATCGTCAGATCGCCGTGCGCGATGACGAGATCCGCCTGGGCCGCCCCGGGATGTCGCTCACGCTGGACGGGTTGGCCAAGGGCCGGGTTGTGGACGGTGCCGTGGAGGCGCTGCGGAGCGCCGGCTTCTCGCGCGTATACGTGGAGGCGGGTGGCGATCTGGCCGTGTCAGGGCCGGCTCCAACAGGGAAGGGCTGGCAGATCGGCGTGCGAGCGCCACACGGGCCGGCCGACGGGTTGGCTGCGCGCCTTTCGGTGCTGAATGGCGCGGTGGCGACATCGGGCGACTACCTGAACGCCTTCTCGGCCGATCACAGCCTGAACCACCTGATAGATCCGCGCACGTTGCGGTCGCCCGAGTCGCTCTCCAGCGCCACCGTGCTGGCGCCGACGGCGATGCAGGCGGATGCGCTCAGCACGGCTTTGATGGTTCTGGGGCCCGCGCACGCGCTCGAACTGGTCGACTCGATGCCCGGTATCGAAGCCCTGCTCATCGGCAAAGACGATCAGCGGTATGTGTCCGCGGGTTTCCCGTTAGGATCTCGCCATTAATCGGTTCGACCAGAGGTGACGATGACCGACAGTGATCTCGATTCGCGGTTGGATCCGGTGCAGCCTGATAGCGGCGTCTTGCTGTCTGCGCTGGCGCAGGCGGAGGCCAACGGAGATCTGGCGGCACAAAATGTGCTGCTGGGTCAGTTGGGCCGAGCCCATCTGGATGAGGCCGAGACGTTGCTCGCGCTTGCCCGTTTCGAACAGGGGCTCAAAGTCGCTCAACAGCTCGATGACAGAGAGTCGGGCGCGCGGCATCTGGCCAATCAGGGCATCGCGCTCACTCAGATCGGCAACTACGCCCTGGCGATGCGCGCGTTCCGAAAGGCGTACGGCTTCGTTAAAGAGCTCGAGCACGAGCCGATGGAATACGAGCTTCTCATGCGGATGGCCGAGCTCGAACGCAGCCGCCAGAATCCTGAGAGCGCCAGCGGTCATCTCGACGACGCGCTGGCACTTGCCGAACGCCATCGCAGCCCCAGCCGCGCGTTGAGGGTTCATCTGGCCTACGGCCGCGTGAACTGGGATCTCGACGAACTCGAGGATGCGGCCCGGCACTATCAGGCGGCTCTGGAACTTGCTCGGGAGATTGGCGACGTCCCCACACAGGCAGAGTGTCTCAATTTGTTGGGCGGTCTGGCGCGCGTCCGGCGCGACATGACCACGGCAGCCCGATGCTTCGAAGAGGCCCTATCGCTCGCGCCGACCGCGCTCACGGCGAGGCAGCGGCTCGCGCTTCAGGCGCAGCTGGCTGACATCCGCTTCGCTCAGGGCGATCTTGACGCGGCCCGACGGCTGTTTTCGGAAGCTATGGCGATCGCGCATGAGGTGGGTGATCTGGAGTCGGAGACACGCCTGATCGGCAGCCTCGGCCTGATTGCCGCCGAGGAGGGCGATGCCGAACGAGCATTGTCGTTGGCCGATCAGGCCGTCGTGCTCTCGCGAGAGATCGGCGAGCCACGCCTGCTGGGCGAGCAACTGCTCTTTCAGTCCATGGCGCTGAGCGACAACGGCCATGCAGCCCGGGCGCTGGAGGCCTGTGATGCCGCCATCTCGTTGTTCGAGAGCATCGAAGCCTCGTCGCTGGTCCAGAAAGCTTGCGAATTGCGCGAAAAGCTGGTCAGCGAACCGGCAGACGACTCCGAAGCCGCCTGACCGGTCTGCGATAGGTCATCCGCCGCGCGCGGCCACAAAGCCCCGTCGCCAGATACCGTCCCGCTGACGCCGACCTCGATCGGTTAGCGCGCTAGGCGCGACGTCAAACGCCGCCTCGCGGTCCCCAATCGCTGGTTTTTCGAGGCGGTCACCCCCAGAGCGACGGGAACATCATCGCGCCCGCCGGCCATCTGCTTGCGCACAGCCGACGTAAGGATTTCGAGCATCACCCCGTCTATACGCCAGAACCCGCAGGCCTGTTCGGGTGGCAACGCCTGCCTGCTAACGCTGGAGGTTGCGATGGGCAAGATCCCCGAGCGCTATTCAGTCGCCATCATCGGTTCGGGCATGGGTGGCTCAACGCTGGCCAGCGTCCTCGCCCGACAGGGGCTCTCGGTGATCGTTTTCGAGGGCGGTGTGCATCCGCGCTTCACCATCGGCGAGTCCATGATCCTTGAGACGTCCGAGGCCATGCGGGCATTGGCCGAGTTCTACGACGTGCCCGAGCTCGCTTACTACTCGTCCGAGAATTTCTACGGCGACATTGGAACCTCGCACGGCGTCAAACGCCACTTCAGTTTCGTCCATCACACCGCCGGCCAGCCCGCCTCGGCCGAGCGCAGCCTGCAAGCCGTCATCCCGCGGATGCCGTATGGCCACGAGATCCACATCAACCGGCAGGACTCGGACTACTTCCTGACCTCGGTGGCCGTCTCGTACGGCGCTCACGTGCGCCAGGGGACATTGATCCAGGATGTGCGCATCCAGCCGGATGGCGTCGAGATCGTGACCCAGAAGGGCGAGGTCTACCACGCCGACTACGTCATCGACGCCGGCGGCATGAAGTCGCTCCTGGCTCAGCAGTTCGGGTGGCGTCATCGCGATCTGCTGACCCACTCGCGCACGATCTACACGCACATGATCGATGTCCCATGCTTCACCGAGATCTCCGCCGGGATGCGCGCCTCAGGACATCCGTTCCGATTATCGGAAGGCACGCTGCATCATCTCTTTCGCGGTGGCTGGCTCTGGGTGATCCCGTTCAACAATCACCCGGCCGCCACGAATCCCCTCTGCAGCGTCGGTCTGCAGCTTGACCCACGGCTTCACCCGCTGCGCCCCGATCTCTCACCGGAAGCCGAGTTCCTGGACTTCATCAAAGACTACCCCGACGTGCTGGCGCAGTTCGGGGGTGCCCGGGCGGTGCGCGACTGGATGCGCATCGACCGCCTGCAGTATTCGGCCCGCCACATCGTCGGCGATCGTTGCGCGCTGTTGGCGCACGCCGCCGGGTTCGTCGATCCGCTGTACTCGAAGGGCCTGTACGTCACCCACGCCAGCCTGTTCCTGCTGGCGGACCTGCTCATCAAGGCGCACAAGACCGGCGACTACTCGGCAACGGCGTTCGCGCCGCTCGAGCGCATGACGCTCGACTACGTCGGCATGCACGACCGCCTGGTCGCCAGTTCGTTCAAGTCGTGGCGCAACTTCAAGCTCTGGAACGCCTATGAGGTCCTCTGGCTGCTTGGGGCGTATCTGGAATACCTGCGCCTGATCATCAACCGCTTTCGTGCGAAGGGCGACCGCGCTCGTTACCTGGAGTTGATGCGCTCGCACCGGCTCGTCGGGGGCGGTTTCGACCGTTTCTTCGACGTGCAGGAGAAGATCGACGCGATCCTTGATGCCGTCGATCCCGACGACGAGGCAGCCGTCGATCGCGCGGTCGCCGACATCAAGGCCGAGTTCGCGCGCTTCCCGTGGATCCCGACCACGATCCGCGCCCTGCTGGACGGCAAGAACCACCTGCCTGACAACAAGCTGCGTTTCAACTTGCTCAATCCGAGGACAGGCTTTTTCGGCGATGGGCCGTACCGCGAACACTTTTTTGGCGAGGCCACGCCCGTCGAGCTTCTCGCCCGCGCCGCGCAAGACCAACTGCGCTACTCGGTTCCTGCGCTGAAGAACCGGCGCCGACGACGCGCCCGCCTGGCCTGGCAGAGCACGTCGGAGCGCCGGCATGTTTGACGCCACGTTGCGCCAGGCTAAGGATCGCGTCGGCGCTCCGCTCGCGCTACGCCTGGGCGGCGTCTCGCCGAACGTCGTGTCGGTCGGCGGGTTCGTGGTCGGGCTCATCGCAGCCTGGCAGGCCAGTCAAGGAAATGGCACTTCGGCCGTGATCCTGTGGTTGTTCAGTCGGGCCCTGGATGGCCTCGACGGCCTGATCGCGCGCCTGCACGGCAAGCAGAGTGACTTCGGCGGCTACCTCGACATCGTGCTGGACTTCGTTGTCTACGCGGCCGTGCCCATCGGGTTGACGCTGAGCCAGCCCGGGCCAGATCGATTCGTCGCCCTCGCCGTGATGTTGTCAAGTTTCTACGTCAACGCGGCCTCCTGGATGATGCTGGCCGCGATTCTCGAGAAGCGCGGGCGAGCTGATGGCGGTCTGACGACGGTCACGATGCCGACCGGCCTGATCGGCGCCCTCGAGACCATCGTGGCATACACGGCATTCTTGCTCTGGCCCGACCAAAATGTGTGGCTGTTTGGCGCTTTCACGGCTCTGGTGGTCGCCACGATCTGTCAGCGACTCGTCTGGGCCTGGCGCCATCTGCGTTGAGGCTGAACAAGAAGGAACCTTTGATGACTCATCTGCAACTGGGCGAGCCCGCCCCGGATTTCGCATTGACCACCGTGGAAGGCGAGACGATCACGCTTCGCGACATTCTGGCTGACGGCCGCTCGGTCGTGCTCGTCTTCCTGCGTCATCTCGGGTGTCTGCCCTGTCGCGCCCACGTGACCGAGCTGTGCGGCCGAAGCAATACACTCGCGGACCTGAACGCTCGCGTGCTGATCGTGTCGTTCGGGACGCTGCCGGCCGTGCAGCGCTGGCTGAGCGAGACCTGCGGCGATTTTCGCGTCGGCATCGACCGCGATCGTTCGGTCTACACAGCCTACGGCCTGGAGCGATCGTTCTGGCGCTCGCGTAGCCTGCGCACGCGCTGGTTCTACTTCCGTGCCTGGCTGGCCGGAACACCGACCCACACATCTCAAGGTGAGGACCTGTCGCAGCTCGGCGGCGACTTCGTTGTGGATCCCACCGGTCGGCTGCGCCTGGTCCACCCGAGCCGCGAGCCCGTCGATCGGCCCTCGGTTGCCCAGTTGCTGGAAGTGCTCACTTCGATCAGGACGGGGCGCTGAAGCGCGCTCCGTCAGGGCTGGATCGCGAAGAGGTGTTCGGCCGGAAAGTCGACGTAGACGGACGCGCCGTGTACGAACATCGGGGCCGGCATCGCCAGCCGCGCGCGCACGCTGAGATCTCCGACTGCGATCGTGTACTCCAGTTGCTCGCCGCGGAATACGCACTCGACGACGACGCCGGCCAAGGTGTTCTGCCCCGGCTCGGCCTGCACCTTGATGTGCTCAGGGCGGATGGCAAAGAGGGTGTGCCCGTCGGGCAGGCTCGGGCCCCGGTGAAGCCGGACATGCGCGGTCTCGAGCCCGTCTGCCTCGCGCCGACCGCTGAGGAACGTCGAGATCCCCATGAAGCCGGCCACCGATCGACGGGCCGGTCGCTGGAAGAGACGCTGGGGAACATCCAGCCCGATGATGGCGCCGTCTTGAATCACGGCCATCCGATCCGACATCCCCATCGCTTCACCCAGGTCGTGCGTCACCAGGATCGTCGTAATCGCGAGCTCGCACTGCAGACGCCGGATGGCGGATTGCAGATGCTGGCGCGCCGCGGTGTCGAGGCTGCTGAGGGGTTCATCCAGCAGGAGCACGTTGGGACGCGTAACGAGCGCCCGCGCCAGCGCGACGCGCTGTTGCTCGCCACCTGAGAGTTGCGCGGGCCGCCGGCGCTCGATCCCGGGCAGGCCGATCAGGTCGAGCATTCGGCCGACCTCACGCAGGACGTCGCGGGCACTATATCCCTTGACCTTCAGCCCGAACCCGATATTGTCGGCCACCGAGAGAAACGGAAACAGATACGCCTTCTGGAACATGAACACGGCACCGCGCTTATTCGGCGGGTGGTTCAGGATCGACTCGCCATCGAACATCACGTCACCGGCATCGGGCCGTTCGAAGCCCGCGATCACCTTGAGCAGCGTGGACTTGCCGGCGCCCGATGGACCCAGCAACGCGACAAGCTCGCCGGGTGCGACCGAGAGCGACAGGTCGGCCAGCACTGGCGTGGCACGGCCAGGGTAGCGTTTGTGGAGGGCGATCAGATCGACAGCGGTCATCAGAAAGGCTCGTGAATGGGACCGTCGGGCTGGCGCAACTGCCAGGCGGTCGCGGCAATGACGATCAAGGGTGGCGCTAGAAAAATGAGCGAGAGCGCGGCGGTCGTGCCCGGGTTGCCTCCGGCCGCGGCCGAGAAGACCAGCACGGGCAAAGTCAGGATGCGGCCCGCGCCAACCAGCAGCGTCAGCAAGTATTGGCTCCACGAGATCAGGAAGGCGAACAGGCCGGCGACCAGCAGGCTCGGCGCGAACAGCGGCAGAGTGATCGTGAGGAGCGTTCGCCAACGGCCGGCACCCAGCGCCAGGGCCTGATGCTCGAAGCCTTCGTCGTAACGCGCGAAGGCGCCGGCCAGGGTGAAGATCACGTAGGGCAGGGTGGGAACGAGGTGAGCCAGAATCACGCCGACAAGCGTACCGGCGAGCCCAACCCTCAGGAAGACGATGTTGAGCCCCATACCGATGGCCAGCGGCGGCACCACAGTCGGGAGGAAGAGCAGGATCCAGGCCGCCTGCTGTCCGGCAAATCGGTGCAATCCCAGTGCACGCGCAGCCGGGTAGCCGATGAGGAGCGACAGCGCCGTGACGGCGACCGCGATCGTCAGCCCATCGCGGATACCGGCACCCACTTGCGGGTCGGCGAGTGTGCGCTGGAGCGTTGCTGTTGTCCACTCGGTCGGGAACAGTTGCGGGTAGAACCAGCGCAGCGACAACGCCGACAGCGCGAAGATCCCCAATGGCGCGAGCAGCGCGCCAGCCAGCCCGACACGTTGCAGCAACGCGCGCATCACGCGTCGACGCTCCGACGCTGACTCAGCAGCGCCGCCCCGACCACAAACAGCGTCACGATCAGGCTGATCGCCATTCCGTCTGTCCGCGCATGGAGATCCGGATCGTTGAAGAAGCGCAAGGCCAGCACCGGAAGCATCCGCGGATACGTAACCCCGAGCAGGGCCGGCACCTCATAGCTGCTGAACACAAAGCCGAAGACCAGCAACGCGCCGGACGTCAGCGCCGGCGCGATCAGCGGCAGTGTGACGTAGCGCAGCCGCTGCCAGCGTGTCGCGCCCAGGTTCTCGGCGACCCAGCCATAGGCGCCCGGCTGAGCGCGCAGGACGGCTAACGTCAAAAGGGTCAGAAAGGGCGTCTCCTTGGTCACATACTGCAGCAGGATCCCGAATCCATAGCGATCGCGGACGAACACGGGAAAGTCCGCCGGCGTCTGGATCCAACCCAGCGTGGCGGCCCACCGCGCGAGGAGGCCGCTCTGAGCCAGCAGGAGCAGGAGCAGCACCGACCACACGAGATGGGGGAATGCCAGGTTCCAGTTCAAGACGAACGTGACGCTCGGGGAGGCCGCCTGGCGCCGTTCGGTTAGCCAGAGCGCAAGCGCCACCGCGAGCGCCGAAGCGATCACCGTAGAGGCTGTGCTGATCCACAGCGAAAAAACGAGCGAACCCCAGAACTCACGCCCGGCCTGGCCTTCGCCGAACGCCAGCTGGCGATAGGCCTCGAGGCTCGGCGTGGTCTGCCCGATTTCGGGCTGAACCCCGAGGCTCTGCGCCCCGCTATAGCCGAGGCCGACGCCGACCAACACGCTCACCAGTGCGAGGGCGGGAGCCAGGGCCAGCCACGGCGTCGGGCGCGCACCGAGCGGCATGCGCGCCTTCACTTTTGAACCACCTCTGCCAGCCAGCCCTGCTCAACCAGGTTCTGGTATTCGGCGGCTGTGTCGCCCACCAACGACCGGGCCAGGTCCGTCGTCGGGGTGGCCGACTCGCCCAGCCGCGTGGCCGAGGTCGCGAGGTGTTCGATGGCCGCCGAATCGCTGACCCGCGTCGTGTCGATGGCGTAGCCAAGGCCGAAGCCGTTCTCAGGCAGGATCTGCGCGGCCTGGAACTCAGGCTCGAGGAGCAGGTTGGCCAACACCAGCGCCGCGGCCTTGTGCGGCGCGTTGGCCGGGATCGCGACGTAGTTGAAATCGCCGATCATGTTGGCATCGAAGACGAAGGCCCGCGACGTTGCCGGCAAGAGCCCAGCCTGGATGCCGGTGCCGGCGCCGGTGATGTCGTTGGTCAGGCTGAAGTCAACCTCGCGATTGGCGAACAGGCTCTTGAGCTCCGCTTCATCCTTTGGATAGGTTTCACCCTGGCGCCAGAGGCACGGCTCGAGCGCGTTGAGATATTCCCAGAGTTCTGGCGCCCAGCGCTCCCAGGTCGCAGGATCGTATGTCTGCCACTCGGCCGGGCCACCGCTGAGTTCGTACAATGCGCCCTTGATGAACCGGGTCCCGAGGAAACCGCCCGGCCCAGGTGCGATGTACGTGAACCGCCCCGGATGCGCGCAGGCCCAGGTCTTGAGCTCGGCATAGGACCGTGGCAGATCGGCCGCCGTCAGCCGCTCCGAGTCGTAGACGAACTGGAACTGCGCCGACGACCACGGGCTCTCGTAGGTCTCGACGGGATGGCCGAAGTCGCGGTTGAGGGCAGGGTTGTCCCAGTTCACCAGAGCGCTGTTCGGCAGGCGGCGCGACCAGCCGCTGTAGAGCAGGTCGGCCTGCCGCAATGTGAAGAAGTTCTCGCCGTTGATCCAGATGAGATCGACGACGCCCGGGTCGACACCGGCCTGCTTCTCGCTGAGCACCTGGTTGACAGCGTCGACCGTGTCGGCCACCGGGACGCGGTTGAGCGTGATGTCATACCGCTCCATCAGGGCCTTGCCGTAGAAGCCGTCGACGAAAGCGTTGATGCTGTCCGAGCCGCCCCAGAGGTACCAGTTGACCGTTTGTCCGCGCGCCGTGGCCAGGACGCTGTCCCAGTCATCGAGAGCCAGGTCGGCGCCCTCGACGCTCACTATGGCTGGCCCGGGAACCGATGTCGCTGGAGCGGCGGGCACGCTGGGCTGTGCCGGTGCGTTGGTGCAGGCCGCCAGGGTGGTGACAATCAGGATCAGAAGGGTGGGTCGCCAACGCATCAGGTTTTTCCTTTGGGGGGATTACTTCGAAGCGACCGTCGGCCCTGAAAATCGGTAGCGCAGGTAAGCGCCGATCTCGCGGGCCAGATGGGTCAGAGTCTCACGCAGAAACAGATCGCCGACCTTGAGGATCCCGCTCGAGTAGGTGGGATAGGGGTAAACCAGCCGCTGCAGCTGATAGAGCGAGATCCGCTGACTCATCGCCAGGGTGAAGAACGAGATCATCTCGGACGCGCGCGGCCCGACGATGGTGGCGTGCAGGATCTGGCCGGTCAGGCGGATCGCATCGACGATGATGAAGCCGTTCTCGACACTGTCGGTGTACCCGCGGTCGGTCTGTGTTTTGAAGTCCACGCGCACGCGGGTGACGGCCTCGGGGTGGCAGCGCTGCGCGAGTTGCTGCGCCGTCAGGCCGACCGTGGCCACCTCAGGGTCGCTGAACGTCGCGCTCGGGAAGAGCGGTTCCTGGCGCGCGAGCGGCAGCCACGGGAAGGCGATCCGTTGGGTCACGCGCCGACCCTGGGCGTTGGCCGAATGCGTGAAGGCCGAGGTCGCCGTGACGTCACCGATCGCGTAAACGCCCCTGACGTTGGTCTCGCCGTAGGCGTTCACGAGGATTCCCTGCCGTGGATCGGCGCGGATCCCGGCGGTTTCGAGGCCGAGGTGATCGATGTTGCGCACGCGCCCGACGGCGACGAGCACCTTGTCGACCTCCGTCAGCGTGATCTCGTCCGAGCCGGATTGAAGCGTCAGCGTGCGCGCTGAGGCGTCGCAGACCTTCGCGACGGCGCCGCAGTGCAGGATGATCCCGCGCCGGGTGAGTTCGGCCTGGATGGCCTCTGAGGCTTCGGAGATCGCGCGCGTCAACGGCCGTCGGTCGAGCGTGAACATCGTCACGCGGGTGCCGAGTTTGTGGAACGCGAACGCCATCTCGAGCGCGATCACGCCGGCGCCGACGATCACGAGATGCTTCGGCACCGAGCGCAGGTCGAACAGGCTCTCGTTGGTGAGGACCATCTCCGCCGGCAACCCCGGGATGTCGATCAGGCGCGGGCGGGCGCCGGTGGCGATCACGATGTGATCGGCCGCCATTCGGCGCGTTCCCTCGACACCGGCTACGTCGAGCGTCTTCGGCCCGACGAAGCGCGCCCGCCCGCGCACGAACGTCAGGTTCGGCGTGTGCTCGACTTCCTCGGTTTCCTTGGCGCGCAGTGCGTCGCGTTTGCGGGCCACTTCGCGAGCGACGGCGTCCGGATCCATGCCGGGCTTGAACTGTTTGGCCAGGTGGATGAGCGTCTTCGAGGGCACGCAGCCGACGTTGGTGCAATCGCCGCCGACGTGGAGGGCTTCGATCAGGGTGACGGGCCGGCCCAGGCCTGCCAGCCCGACCGCGACCGTCATACCGCCGGAGCCCGAGCCGATCACGATATGGGCGTGGTGTTCAACCGTCATGCGGACGTCCCCTCACGTCGCCGGAACCAGTGAGCCAGGAGCAGGCTGAACGCGAACACAGCCAGCGATGACACCAGGGTCACCGGGTTGAGCGCAGGCAGCGAGCCGTCGAAGCGTTCGATCGAGGCTCCGAACCCGACGAACGCCAGGGTGCCCGGGATCGAGCCCAGGGCTGTGGCGAGCATGAACGGGAGGAAACGGATGCGCAGGAAGCCGGCCACATAGGTGACGAGGTCGTAGGGCAGGAAGATGAAGCGCATGATCAGGACGGTCTCGAAGCTCCTGTCGCGCAGCCGGTTTGTGTATCGTTCGATCCAGTTCGTCGTGCCGGCTACCGGGATCAGGCCCTTACCGAAGAACCGCCCGAGGAGATACGCCAGGGCCGTCGAGGCGTTGCTGGCGATGATCGTATAGACGACGCCCAGGACCGGCCCAAACACGTGGCCGCCCAAAACGGTCAGCACGGTGGAAGGAAAGAAGATGAAGGGGCGGATCACATACAGCGCGATGTAGAGCAGCGGTCCCCAGAGCGATGACGCGAGCAGAGCCGGCAGGCGCGCGGCTACGTCGAGCGGCGAAAGGCTCTGGGTCAGTGTGTATCCGAAGTACATCGCCAGAAGGCCGAGCCACACGCCGGCCGCGACAAGTTGCGGCAGGTGGCGCCGGACCCAGCCGGAGCCGACAGTTGAAGTTGAGCGGGGGGCGGATGCTGTCATGGTACTCATATAGAAGGGCCAGGTTGCAAAAACCTTACGAAAATAGGGAAACCTGTCATTGCGCACAACTGCCGGCCTGTCGATCCGGGACAGGGCGCAACCGGTCGCCATCGTCGGACCCACGCTGGGCTGCCGACGCTTTATGAGTCGACGCGGCTTGAGATACAGCGCACGTCGCGGCCTAGACGCGGCCTGTGGTGGGTTTCTTATGATTTGAATGTCCTGAAGGCCGAGGGTGGGTGAGGCCTTCGATGCGTGCCTCAAGCGTGGTCTGACTTGACGCTCCGCAGCGCCCTGTTATTCACTCGGCCGCGTGGGTCAGGAGGCGCGATCCGTTTGGGTGTGCTTCAGGGCGCGCAGCAGGGCCTCGAATTCTTCCTGGCAATCGGGGCAGTGATCGAGATGGTGCTGGACCAGCGGCATCAGCGCAGCGGCATCCTCGCCCCGGAGGGCTGACTCCGCGAACTGGTCGATGACCGCGAGGACGTCGTCGCAGGACATCTCGACCTCGCGTGTGTCTTCGAGTTGAGACAGCAGCATGGCCGTCGCGTCGCTGCGGGGCGCGCGGGCGGGCTCGGGGTGCCTCCGCCTGAGCCAGCTGAGCAGCCGATCAAAGAGCTCCATCGTGTCCTTCACATCTAGACGTCTTCATAAGGTCGCCCCTTACTTGGCTGCGAAAATCGCCAGTGCCTCGGCCGGCGTCAGACCTTCTCGCTCCAGGCGGCGCTTGAGCCTGACGCGCGCGTCATGGAGCAGCTTGTAGAGCGCATTCCGTTCGGTGCCCAGGCGGCGAGCCACTTCCTCCAGCGGCAGTCCCTGGATCGCCAGAGCCGTCATCGCCTGACGCTGGCGATCGGTCAGTTCCTCCCGGAGCATGCGCTCGATCCGGGACAGCAAGTCGCCGCGTTCGGCGAGCGTCTCCGGGCCTGCGGCAGTGTCAGCAGCCCAGTGCGGCTCCTCTGCGGAGGGCGTGCTCTCGATTTGCGCCTCGAGCGAGACATCCTGCCACTTACGGCGTCGCAGCTCTGTCAGGGCGATACGGACTGCGATTTTGTGAACCCATGTGGTGAACTGGCTGCGACCTTCGAAGCCGTCCAGGCGCTCGAGGACACGCAGCAACGTGTTCTGCGCCACTTCTTCGGCAAGCGGGCCGAACGCCGGGTCATCGGGATTAAGCCAGTGGGCGAGGGCGTAGGGCAGGCCACTCAGGACGATTGCGCGCAAATCGGCGAGCGCGACGTCACGAGATGTTTCGGCGCTGTGGAGATCGCGAAGCCATTCCTCGTTCGAGCGATGAGCCACGCTGCATTGTAGCCGGACCGTTGGGATCGGCACTCGCTTGCCCGACGACCGTACAAGGCTGACTTTGACGTAACCGCTCTGCCCACGTTCTTCTCCCATCGCTGAGCCGTTACCGATACAATGGGCTCTTCCGGGGTTGGCATTGAAGTTGCTCGCCATCGAATCATCAGGTCGCAGACGATGAAGATCGCGTTTCAGAAGCTGCCAGGAGAACCTCGCATGGGCGTTGCGTTCTTCTGGCGCCTTGCCCTCCACACCCCTCGGCCGGTCAGGCTCGTGGACCTGTTCATCCCGGAGTTGTTCTACGACTTCGTCCTGGTTGAGACCGGCGTCGTGCGCGTGCGACAGGGGTCAGGCCCACGCTCGGATCGACTCCCCGACCAGTCGCTGCGAACGCTTTACACCCAACCGTTGACGTTGATCTTCACCACGCCACTCGTCCTGTACGGCGCTCGCCTGACTCTGCGCTTTGCCGAGTTGTACTGGCAGCCATCCCTGGGCGCCAACCGTTTCATCGAAGCGTCGTGGGTGAGCCCGAAGCCCCGGAAGCTGTCGGTTTTCGCAAGTCAATTCGCACGCTATCTGCAGACGCACCAGACTCGTAAGCACCCCGATCCGCTGCTCACGCCGACTTTGCAGGAATGTGGCGAGCTCGCTCATCTGTCGCCGAGGCAAAAGCGCCGCCGTTATCAGTCCATCTTCGGCGTGAGCCGCCAGGCCCTCCAGCGCCTCGTCGCTCTTCATACCTTTCTGCAACAGGCCTGCGACTTTGGCGACCAGGCGCCGCATATCATCAGCCACCTGGATCCCGACGTGTTCTACGATCAGGCGCACCTCAATCACACCTTCAAGCGGCTCACGGGATTTTCGCCGGGAGAATACTTTCAGGCGAGCTCGGTCTTGCAGGATAACTTGATGGCCGTTTCATACAATGAACCTCGGTCTGAACAGACTAGACTGGCTTCATGACCTACACCCCATCCCATAACGACATTGTCAACGAGTACCTGGCTGCGCTCGACCCCACGATCGCACCGCTCTTCCACGCAGTTCGCGCCGTCATCCTGGCCGCCGGTCCGGCCTTCAATGAGAGCATCAAGTGGAAGAATTGCCTGGTGTATGGTACGACCCGCAACCACATCCAGACGGTGGTGGGCAAAGGGAAGATCTCGTTGATCTTCCTGGAGGGCGCCGCGCTGGAGGATAAGTATGGGCTTCTCGAAGGTGACGGCAACAAGGCACGCACCCTGCGCATTACCTCACCGGATTTCAATCAGCCGGCACTGCGCCACTACGTGAAGCAGACCCTGACCCAAACCGGCAACCGAAAGGTGTCATCATGAGACGCTATGCGGCCGCCATCACCATCCAGGCGGCTCCCGAGGCCGTCTGGGCCATCCTGACCGATGCCGCCGGCTATCCGCGTTGGGACAAGACCATGAACCGCATTGAGGGCCGGCTAGCGCCCGGCGAGTCTGTGAAGTTCTACACCAAACTCAGTGATCAGGCCTTCCCGGTGCGCGTCACCGAGTACCGACCGGCGGAGAAAGTGGTGCTCACCGGTGGCATGCCGATGGGGTTGTTCAGGTCTCAACGTACCCACACCCTGACGGCAGTCGGGGCAGGGCAAACCCGCTTTACGACCGAGGAGGTCTTCAGCGGGCCGCTGTTGCCGATCTTTGGCAGGACGATCCCGGACCTGACAGAGAACTTCCAGGGATTTGTGGCCGCGCTCAAACAGGCGGTGGAAGAGGGCATCTGACCGCCGACAAACTCCAGGTGGTGTTCCGAACCGATTAGCGTTTTCAGCCGGCAGGGACACAGCGTGGGTCACGCCCGGGTCGATCGACTTCATTCATCTACCCGACGTCTTGATGCCTTCGGCCTCCACCAGGATCCAGCCCTTTATCGGGCAGCCCATGAGGTCAACGATCCGGGTGTGAGGCCCGCACAGGGCTGCTTCGGTTGCCTCTGGCGCCAGCCTCACCATCGACGGATGTTTCGTGCACGCGCCGAACATCTTCTTCTCGACCAGCCCGCCCTGTCCTGTCAGATAATTCAGCATGCGGTCGACCCGCTTATCGTCGAATGCCATGGGCATCCCCCATACAAGCTATGGCCTTCCGTACCCCTCCGTTCAGTCCTTCCGGCCGGGCGTTTGCCGCCGGCGTGCCGACAGGTTGATGGTCGCTCGGCCGCGAAGGAAGTGGTCGAGATAGACGTCAACCTCGGGCGGTGCTATGGCCAGGCCTGTCGTGGATTGCTGGATCAAGGAGAGGTATATGAGGGGGCCGAGAAGGGCCGCCACTCCAAGTAAAGGGGATTCTGGTTTGAGGATACCGGCCTTCTGGTACCGTGCCAGCAACCGGGCGATCGACTGAAAAAGGCTCAGGGGCTGCTCAAACGACTCGACCAGTTCAGGAGTGTGCTGGAGTTCGCCCAATAAAACTGAAAAGAAACGATCGTGCTGTACAACCACGTCTCGGTACGCCTGCAAGATTCGCTTCAGATCGGCTTGGAGATCACCCGTATAGCGGATGGCAGAGCGGAACGCGGCCTGATCGACAAGGGCTGCGATGGCTCGTTTGACGAGTTCGGCTTTCGTCCCGTACTTGCGAAAGAGTGTGATCTCACTCACCCCTGCTGCCGCCGCGATCTGGCGAGTTGTGGCGCCCGCGTACCCGTGTCTGGTGATCGTGTCCATCGCAGCTTCAAAGATCTGCGCGTCGCTTATGCGTTTTGGCATCCTCTACCTCCCGCGCAGGCATTATAAGCAAGTATTGACTTTCAAAAAGGCCGGACTATACTAATGTAAGTATTTGCTAACAAAAACATGACAGGAGGAGGTTGGCATGGCGATAGCTGGACAGGTTCTGAAAGCAGTACTTGGCAACCGAGCAGCCGGCATGCCGTCGCTCGACGCCATGCTGGATGGGTTCGACCAGGAACTCGCGCACGTTTCGAACGTCGTCGAGCCGGCGTCCGAATCAAAACCGCGAACGCCCTTCGATAACCCGCGGCTTTCGTTCGACGACATGTATATGTCGCGATTGACGGTCACGCAGCTCCTGGCATTTCTGCGGGTAATGGTTCCGCTCAGGGTGCGCATGAGCCAGAGCGCGCGTTTGTATGCCGACCGCTATGTTCCGACGCGCTCGCAGGCGTCACCGGCGTTTCTGTCGGAACTCAAAGACCTGGCCCTGTCGTCTGGGGCGGCGGACGTGCGTTTCGTCGACGTGCCGCGACACGCCATCTTTAAACACAAGGGCGTCCCGCATGCGCAGGCTGTGATCCTCACAGTCGAGATGAAGCGCTCGGCCTTTGTAGATGCTCCGAGTTTCAAAGCAGTTCTGGAGGTCGCCAAGGGCTACGGCAACCTGGCCCGTATCGGAAACCGGCTTGCCCGTTTTATGCGCAAGAATGGCTTTGCCGCCTACCCGGGCACGGCACTTGGCGGCCTGACCGACTATGTCCATCTCGCTGAGCGGGCCGGACTGGGCGTGATTGGGTATCACGGGCTGCTGATCACGCCCAATGAAGGGGCGCGGCTACGGATCAACACCATCTACACAAACATTGAGAACCTGCCCGTTCAGAACGAGAACGAGCATCTCTGGGTCCGAGATTTCTGTGCGCTCTGCAGGAAATGCATCCGCGGTTGCCCGGTTCAGGCGATCCACACACAACCGCGCCCGCGGGGCGACGGTGGGATGCAATGCATCGATCATGATGCCTGTCGCGACTACTTCGATCGCAACTTCGGCTGTGCCATCTGTCTGGCGAGGTGCCCGTTCAGCGAAGTCGGCTATGCCGCCGTGAAATCCCGGTTCAAAGGGAACCCCCATGCGCCACAGTTTCGGATCTCTGTCGGTGAGCCGGCTGTGAGCCGAGAGAAGGTTCCTGGCCAGGAGTCACCTGCACTCTAGCATTGTGAAGCATGGGCAAGGTCCTCGCCTTACGATCAATTGTGCGAAAGGCGAGTTCGCTCCAGGTGGTCGCAAAGATGACGGGCCGCCGCATCTGAGGGGGGTGGTCTCGGACGACTCTGCTGTGGATGGGTAACGGCGCCGAAAACGTCTGGGGTTTTGCTTCGGCGGTCGCATCACTTGACGCAAGGCATTCTTACCCAAACGGGTATTTGTGGACTGAAATTATCCAGTATTCTGAACCCGACGGACCACCGCCTCACAACCGCATCTCCTACAGGCCAGGACGCCTTCTCCACGTGACGTGGGTCGGCGTCCGTTGCTTTATTGGCCCTGTGCCGCGAGGCACACGAGCAATGAGGAGGTGTCAATATGAGTCGGTCTTTCACGATGAGCCTACTGAAGTGGACCCGTTGGGTGGCGATGCCGGCGTTAGTCGCTGTCGCTCTGGCGGTCTTCGTCACGCCGGCGCTGGCTGCTGATCCTGATCCTGCGACGGAGGCCCTGCGCGGTGTCAACACAAGCTGGGTGTTGATCGCCGCTTTCCTGGTGTTCTTCATGCAGGCGGGTTTCGCCTTCGTCGAGGCTGGCCTGACGCGCGCCAAGAACACGGTCAACATCCTGTTCAAGAACCTGATCGACTTTGTGTTCGCGACCCTGGCGTTTTGGGCCATCGGCTATGCCTTCATGTTCGGTTCGACGTCCGGCGGGGTGATTGGCACAAACGGATTCTTGCTGGATCCGACCGGTGCCGAAGATGTGTTCGGCCTGCCGGTGATGGCCTTCTGGCTCTTCCAGCTTGTCTTCGCCGGCACGGCGGCCACGATCGTCTCGGGCGCGATGGCCGAACGCACGCAATTCATCTCGTATCTTGTCTATAGCGCCGTCATCTCGGGCTTCATCTATCCCATCGCCGGACACTGGCTGTGGGGCGGCGGCTGGCTCTCGACTCTGGGCGACCTCGGCTTCACGAGCGGCGCGAGCTTCCGCGACTTCGCCGGCTCTACGATCGTGCACAGCGTCGGTGGCTGGCTGGCGCTGATCGGCGCCGTGATGCTCGGACCGCGGATCGGGCGGTTTGGGAAGGACGGAAGCCCCAGGATCATCCCGGGCCATTCGATCTCGCTGGCGACCCTCGGCGTCTTCATCCTGTGGCTCGGCTGGTTTGGCTTCAACCCCGGCAGCCAGCTGGCGGCGACCGGCGCCAACGCCGATGCGATCGCGCTGGTAGCCGCGAACACCAACATCGCTGCGGCGGGCGGGGCCCTGGCGGCCATGATCACGGCCTGGATGATCACCCAGAAGCCCGACCTGGGTCAGACGCTCAACGGTGCCCTCGCCGGCCTGGTGGCGATCACGGCCTCGTGTGCGTGGGTGACGCCGGCCGCATCGATCCTCATCGGCGCGGTGGGCGGCGTGATCGTGGTGTTGGGCGCCCTCGCGCTCGAGCGCGCCCGCATCGACGACCCGGTCAGTGCGGTGCCCGTGCACCTGATGAACGGCGTGTGGGGCACATTAGCCGTCGGGCTCTTCGCGACCGACACCGGGCTCTTCGCGACGGGCAACGCCGGGCAGTTGATCGCGCAGGTCGTCGGTGTGCTGTCCTACGGCGTGTGGTGCCTCGTCACGGGCACTGCGCTCTTTGCAGGGATCAGGGCCACGGTCGGGCTGCGAGTCAGCAGGGATGAAGAGACACGGGGCCTTGACCACCACGAACATGGCGCCGAGGCTTACCCCGGGGACGTCGTTGGCGAACTGGCTTCGCTCAGCAGCGCAGCCGATTGAGGCTCGTGCGCTTCGTTCGCCGCGGCGGTCTCGCCTGAACTCGATTCCCCGCAGTGGGGCAGGGCATCCCCTCGCTCTTGCCCCACTGCTTCCTATTAAGCGTGGACTTTTGCGCAGCCCATCGAGGCGAAAACCGACGCTGTCGCGAACCTGATATCGCGCTGACGTCGGTCTACAACGGTGGTTCGCGTTTGGACGGGATGATAAACCTATGGGCGTGACCGACCCATCCAGGTCGGTCGACCACAGCGACTCAAACGCGCTGGACGGAGTCGCGCCGGGCTAGATGACGGCATCCCCGGCCACGGCGTCGCGTGAATGGCGCAGACGCGTGACCTCGCACCCACGACGGTGCTGCAATTGACGAAAGGGGCGTGAATGGCATTGCCTTTGGCGATCGGCTCTGGCTTTCTCCTGGCATTCCTGGCACCCGCCGTGTATGGCCGCCTGCGCGACCGAGCAGGGTGGTTGTTGGCCATCTACCCGCTCGGGGTGGCTCTCCTGGCCACCGTGCTCTTGCTCTCAGACGGCGGGCTGCCGCAAGAGTGGGCACTGCCCTGGGTGCCAGAACTGGGCGTCGCGCTGAGTTTCCGGGCCGACGGACTCAGTCTGCTCTTGGTGTGGCTCATCTCCGCGATCGGCGCACTGGTGCTTGTGTACGGAAGCGCGTATCTGCGCGGGCACACGGATCTTGGACGGTTTTATACATGGTTGTTGGTTTTCATGGCCGCGATGCTCGGTGTCGTCACGACCGACAACCTTCTACTGCTCTTTGTGTTCTGGGAGCTGACCAGCCTCAGTTCCTACTTCTTGATTGGTTTCGGGCATGACGGCGCTCCCGCTCGTCGTGCAGCCCTGCAGGCTTTGCTGGTCACCGGCGGGGGTGGGCTCGCGCTTCTGGCCGGTTTCGTCCTGCTGGGCTCGAGCTCGCACACTTTCGAGATCTCCACCCTGCTGCAGCAGGGTGACCTGATCCGGAGCCATCCGGTCTATGTGCCTGCCACGCTCCTGATCCTGCTCGGTGCATTCGCCAAGTCCGCCCAGTTTCCGTTTCAGTTCTGGTTGCCGAGCGCGATGGAGGCGCCCACGCCCGTCAGCGCCTATCTGCACTCGGCCACGATGGTCAAGGCCGGCATCTATCTCATGCTACGCCTGAGCCCGGCCCTCAATGGAACCGAGCTCTGGCTGACGGTCGTGGTCGGCATCGGGGCGGTGACCTTGCTGCTGGGGGGATTGTTATCGCTGGCGCAGACCGATCTCAAGCGATTGCTGGCTTACTCCACGATCGGCGCGCTTGGGCTGATGACGCTGCTCATCGGCGTGGGCACACCCGCCGCGCTCGAGGCGGCTCTCGCGTTCCTGGTCGCACATGCCGCTTACAAGGGCGCACTCTTCTTGGTGGCAGGCATCCTGGACCACGAAACCGGCACGCGTGACGTTCGACGCCTCGGCGGTTTGCGGCGCACGCTGCCGATCACGGCCGCAGCGGGCGGGCTGGCGGCCTTGTCGATGGCCGGTCTTCCGCCCTTGGTCGGCTTTGTGGCCAAGGAACTCGCGTACGAGTCGATTTTGTCTGAGGGGTCATTGCTGCTGATTGCTGCTCTGGTCTTCGGAGGCGCCTGCTTTGTACTGGTAGCAGCCGTGGTCGGCGTCGCGCCTTTTTGGGCGATGCCACCCAGAGAAGAACGCGATCACCAGGGCTTCGAGCTGGCCAGCGCCGAACACGAAGTTGGCGTGTCACTCTGGCTCGGACCTGTGGTCCTCGCCGTGCTCGGGCTTGCGGCCGGCCTGGGCGTCGGTCCGTTCGGCACTCGCGTGTTATCACCTGCGGCTTCAGCCGTGATCGATGAGGCTGTGACGCTGAAGCTGTCGCTGTGGCACGGGATCACGCCCGCCCTGTGGTTGAGTGTCGTCACGCTCCTTCTTGGGGCGGGTCTCTTTGCCGTGCGTGCGCGTGCTCGAGCGATTCTGAAGTCGGTGGCGCAGCGACTTGGCGGCGATTTCGGATTCGACGCATGGTTGATGGGGCTCAACGGCTTTGCCACCGCGCTGACCCGGCTGCTGCAGAACGGGTACTTGCGTTACTACCTGCTGATGATCGTGGTCGCCACGGTGGCATTGGTGGGTGGCACGCTGCTCGCTCGAGGCGTGGCCTGGCCGACATCGGTGCTGAACATCCAGGTCCACGAAGCCGCGTTCGGAGCCCTGATCTTGATCGCGGCGTTGGCGTCCACTCGGTCCCGGTCCCGCTTGAGCGCCGTCGCGGCGCTTGGCGCTGTCGGTTTCGGCGTGTCCTTGATCTATTTGTGGTATGGCGCCCCGGACCTGGCGATGACGCAGTTCCTGATCGAGTCGCTGACCGTCGTTTTGTTCGTCCTGGCTTTCTACCACTTGCCGCACTTCGCCAAACTGAGCTCCGCGCCGGCCCGCGCGCGTGATATCGGGGTCGCGCTCGTGACTGGCGGACTGATGACCGCGCTTGTTCTGACCGTGCTGGCCGAGCCCATGTTTCCGAGCATTTCCGATTACTTCGGCCGCGTGGCCGCCGTCGAGGCGCATGGCCGGAACGTCGTCAACGTGATCCTGGTCGACTTCCGTGGCCTCGACACCCTTGGCGAGATCACAGTGCTGGGCATCGCGGCCACCGGTGTCTTCGCCTTGCTGAAGTTGCATCCACGCAACCGGCGGGTGAGATCGCCTCAGCCGGCCGACACGCGGGAGGCCACCCGACAGGTTGAACCCTCGGAGGTGACGCCATGACGTCGCTCATCCTGCAAACGACGACCCGCTACCTGTTGCCGCTGCTCTTGCTCTTCTCGGTGTTCCTCTTTGGCCGGGGTCACAACGAGCCCGGCGGGGGGTTCGTGGCTGGCCTGGTGGCGGCGGCGCCGTTCGCGTTGCATTCGATCGCTTTCGGCGCGCCGACCACGCGTCGTGTGCTGCGCGTGGATCCGCGTTGGTTGATCGCAGTCGGGTTGGCGCTTGCGCTTCTGGCCGGCGTGGTGGGCGCCGTGTCCGGGAGGGCGTTGATGACGGGTCTATGGGGCTACCTTACTCTTCCCGGGCTGGGCCGCGTGGACGTCGGCACACCGGTGTTGTTTGACCTCGGGGTTTATCTCGGCGTTCTCGGCGTGGCGCTGACGATCATCCTGGCGTTGGAGGAGGCGGACTGATGGAAATCGTTTTGGCGTTTGTCATCGGCGGTCTATATGCGACCGCGGTCTACATGCTGCTGCGGCGGAGCCTGGTCAAGATGTTGATCGGGCTGGCACTCCTCAGTCACGCCGCCAATCTGCTGATCTTCACCGTCGGGCGATTGACGCCGGGTCGGCCGCCGATCATCAGCCCGGGCGCCGAGGACCTGGCCTCACCTTATGCCGATCCCTTGCCGCAGGCCTTAATTCTGACCTCGATCGTAATCAGTTTCGGCGTCACGGCGTTCGCCCTGGCGTTAGCGTATCGAACCTATCGCACCACCGACACGGACGATCTTGACCAACTGCGCGCTTCGGACAATGGCGGAGGCACCTAAGCCATGACGACGCTGTTGATCCTTCCCATCGTGATCCCGATGCTCGCCGGCGTCCTCGCGCTGCTGGCCTTTCGCTCGCGTCGGATGCAGAGGCTCATCAACCTGGCGGGTTCCGCCGTGCTCTTTTTCGCGGCCATCGGCTTGCTGGCGGCGACCTCGGAGGAAGGCATCCTGGTTGTTCAGGTCGGCCTGTGGCCGGCGCCGTACGGGATCACGCTGGTGGCCGACCTGCTCAGCGCGATCCTGGTGATGTTGAGCGCCACGATCGGCCTGGCGGTGTCGGTGTACAGCCTGGTGAGCATCGACACGCGCCGAGAGAGCTTCGGCTATCACGCGTTGTATCAGTTCCTGTTGATGGGCGTGTGTGGAGCGTTCCTCACGGGCGACCTCTTCAACCTGTATGTCTGGTTCGAAGTGATGTTGATGGCGTCGTTTGTGTTGATGGCGCTTGGCGGCGAGCGTCGGCAGATGGAGGGCGCCATCAAGTATGTCACGCTCAACCTGATGTCGTCCGCCCTCTTCCTGGCAGCACTCGGTCTGCTCTATGGTGCGGCGGGCACGCTCAACATGGCCGACCTCGCCCGGAAATTCGCAAGCCTGACCACGCCGGATGCCCAGGGGCTGACCACCACGCTGTCGATGCTGTTCCTGGTGGCTTTCGGCATCAAGGCCGGCCTCTTCCCGTTGTTCTTCTGGCTGCCCGCGTCGTATCACACGCCACCCGCAGCCGTTTCGGCCGTCTTCTCCGGCCTGTTGACCAAGGTCGGCGTCTACGCCCTGATCCGGGTCTTCACCTTGATCTTCGGCCACGAGGATGATCTGACGCGCACAGTGCTCCTGTGGGCCGCAGCCCTGACGATGATCACCGGCGTGCTGGGTGCCGTCGCCCAATACGACTTCCGGCGGCTGCTGTCGTTTCACATCGTCAGCCAGATCGGGTATGCGCTCATGGGCCTTGGCCTGGGCGGCCCACTTGCGCTCGGCGGCGCGATCTTCTTTCTGTTCCATGTGGCCGTCGCAAAAGCCGCGCTGTTCCTCATCAGTGGGCTGACCCGCCAGCTGCACGGCACATATGACCTCAAGCAACTCGGCGGCCTCTACCGGTCACGGCCCTGGCTGGCCGTGCTCTTCCTTGTGCCCGCTTTGTCGTTGGCCGGGCTTCCACCGCTTTCGGGTTTCTTCGCCAAGCTCAGCCTGGTGCGCGCGGGCATCGACGCCGGCCAGTACCTGATCGTCGGCATCGCGCTCGCCGTGAGCCTGCTGACTCTGTTCTCGATGATCAAAATCTGGACCGAGGCCTTTTGGAAGCCGCTGCCCGCCGGCGCGGCAACAGAGGCGGTGCCGTTGAGCGGCTGGATCGTGCCCATCGCAGGCCTTTCGGTGCTGTCGGTCGCCCTGGGCCTGGGCGCCGGACCGGCCTTTGCGCTCGCGCTGCGCGCCGGGACGCAACTGCTCAATCCGGGCGCTTACATCGCCGCGGTCCTGGGAGAGATCCCATGAACTACCTGATCCTCAACATCGGCCTGGCGCTGGCCTGGGCGGCGCTGACCGGACAATTCAACCCGGCCAATCTCGCCATCGGAGCCGTCCTCGGATATGCTGCGTTGTTTGTCTCGCGGCGCGCGATCGGGCCGTCGACCTACTTCATTAAGGTGCGCCAGGTGCTGAGCTTCGTCGGTTTCTTCATCCGAGAGTTGGTGGTGGCTAACCTGCGGGTCGCCTACGACGTCCTGACGCCCGGCTTTGCCATGCACCCGCGGATTGTGGCCGTGCCGCTCGATGCGCGCACCGATGCTGAGATCACGGCGCTTTCGTACCTGATCTCGTTGACCCCCGGCTCGCTCAGCCTCGATGTCTCCACCGACCGGCGCGTGCTGTTCGTGCATGCCATGTATGCCGAGGATGCCGAAGCCTGCCGACGTGAAATCAAGGAAGGGCTCGAGCGTCGGCTGCTCGCCGTGATGCGCGGAGTCGCGCCGCAAGGAGAGAACGCATGACGTTCATCACCGGCGCCATTATCTCGTTCCTGATGGTTGCGCTCTTCGCCGCGCTGGTGCGGGTCGTGCGCGGGCGCGGCCTGCCGACCCGGGTCGTCGCACTGGATCTGATGGCTACATTGGCGGTCGGCCTGATCGCGACCTACGCCGTGGCGACTCGCCAGCCGATTTTCCTGGACGTCGCCGTGGTGTTGGGGCTGATCAGTTTCCTCGGCACCGTGGCCTTTGCTTACTTCGTCGAAAGAGGAGAGTTCCCATGGCTCAGGGACTAAGCTACGCATTGATGGGGATCGGGGCGGCGTTCATGTTCGTGGCCGCGATCGGGGTGCTGCGCATGCCGGACGTGTACATGCGCATGCATAGCAGCACGAAGTCGGCGACGTTCGGCGTGAGCTTTGTCATGGCCGGCGTGGCTCTGTACTTTTGGGACTTCGCTATCGCAGTGCGCGCGTTGGCGGTCGTGGTCTTCTTCTTCATCACGGCGCCGGTGGCCGCCCACCTGATCGCCCGAGCCGCGTATGTCTCCCGAGAGCCACTCTGGTCCGGAACCCTTGGGGACGAGCTCTACGGTTGTTACGACCCAAAGGGTCATCATCTGGCGAGCGGAGCGCCGATGATCGTGTCTCCGACTACCGACTCGTCGGATCTCAAAACCTGAGCATCATCTGGGCTGGAGATCCTGGCGTAAGTGACGCTGTTTGGGGTCACGATGGACACGATGTTTGCCGGGCCAGTTCCTGGTGCGCCCGCGAATCCTTTTCGGCGACGACCAATTCCTCAGATCTTGATTTCGCATCACTCGGGTGCCATCTGATGTGCCGCCAAGCCCAAATGGCGGAGGCTGAGTTCCAAGCGTTGTAGGCTCAGATCATCGAGTCTCGAGACTCCGAAAAGGATCAGCGGCAAGACTTCCTTGCACGAACGTGTGTGCCTAGTCTGATCGTCCCGGGGGGTCGCGCCTTCCGCTCAGTCCATTGCCTGGATAATCCCCTGCGTGGCTGCATAAATCAGAAGGATCAGACCCTCGAAAATGATTGTCCCGGCCACATAAACAGCAACAGGCGACGGCCGCCGCCATACCCATCGGTCAAGGATCAGATAGCCCGCGAGCAGAACAGGGCCTGCAAGGATGAATGCCACGACGGCCAACCTCGCTGACGTCAGGCTGAGCAGGATGCCTGCTGGAAAACCAAAGACCTGAATTGCTAAAGAGCGAGCTTCGGCGGCATCGTCCGAGTGCCACGCCTGGTGTTGCGTCAAACGTTGTGCGAGGCTGAGAAAGATCGCCAGAGCCAGCCACAGACAGAGCACGGAGGCCGTCGACCCCACGTCAACGGGGGCACCCATCAGGGACATGACTTTCGTCGGCCCGGGCAGGAGGGCGCCGATCGGGCCACCCAACCACGCCAGGAGGCCGCACAACCCTGCCGCCAATGGGATGTGGCCGATCAGGTAGTCGATGAGCTGATGGACGAATACGGTTTTGACACCGAGGTGAGAACGATCCATGTTTGTTTTGGGGCCCCCCGATGGTCAACTGCATGTCTGTGCCTGACAGACGGCCGCCGGGTGCCACCTCGATAGACTGTATGGCGCCAGTCCTGCAATCGGTGTGTCTGAAGGAATGGGTGTGTTCGTCGGCGGCAATGTCGAGGTGGGCGTTGGCGGCGGGTCGTTCCTCGGAGCCGTTGGTGTGGTTTCGCTGGGAGTAGCGGTGGCTGTTAGCTCAATGACAGGCGGAATGGTGGGCGCCGGCAGGGTTGGAGTGCGGGTTGGTTCTGGAGCGGTTGTAGGGGTCGACGAGGCCGTCGGTGTCCTTGTGAAAGTCGCTGTCGGGTGCGTGGGGGTAGGGCTGTGAGTGGACGTCGAAGTCGCGGTTGGGCTGGGCATCGCCGTCAACGTGCCGATCACCCCACTGCTGCCCGGGTTATCGGCGATGTACTGACGTAATTCGATGATCGATAGATTCGATTGGCGCACGTCAGCGCCGAGTTGACTGAGATCCACACGCTCCAGACTGTTCAATGATGCCGTGAAGGCAGCGCTTTCGATCTCGCAGGGCCCTGAGTAGCAGCGGAGGCTGAGCACATCGTCACTTAATTCCTGCGAGGCACCCGGGTCATAAATGATTGCCGCGTGGCCGGTCAAATGCACATGGCCCAGAGGGGTCTGCAACTCACTGACAAAACCGGCCAGATTAACCGAAAGATGCCCCTGATCGAGCCTGATGCGAATCGATTCTTCTTCTGTCGGAGATTCGAGAATGACCTGAGTGTTAGACCACAGCCGGACCACCGCGCGATGCGCAAAGCTGATCGTTGCCAGCGAATCCTGATTGGTGAAGATTCGACTGCCTGTGGGAAGCGGCATCCCTTCAAGTCCCTGTTCCACGTCGGAGGTATCGGACACCTGTACCCTGGGTGAGTTAAGAACATCCTGGAGTGAGGCTGGTCCTGCGTCAGCTTGAGCCGGCGAGCACCCCGCAAGGAGGGCGAGTATCAACCCACACAACGTCCCCCCGATGGTCTTGGCCAACCGGGCAGGGCGACTGTGAAGTTGGTATGAAGTCGGCTTCAGGTGTTTCATCGCTAGAGCACTTCAACGACCGATGCCATCTGACCGGTGCCACCCGGATGCTTCCTGCCACAAGGCCTCCTCGCCCAAAACGTTTTGGAAACGGGACGAAAAGAGTGCGCCGTAGCCACACAACCTATCCGGTTGATCCGCGAATCAAGAGTTCGGGCTGAAGGATAACGTGCTCCTCCTCAAGGGGCTTATGCGTGATCAGACGAATGACCATCTCTACCAGGCGACGGGCAATACCGTACAAGGGTTGGCTCAGCGTGGTAAGAGGCGGCTGCGTGTGCTCGGTCTCACCCAGTCCGTCATATCCGGCGATTGCCAGATCGCGTCCGATCACCCGGCCCGCCGCCTGCCCGGCATGAAGTGCACCGATGGCTGTCAGGTCATTGATACCGATGATGGCTGTCGGCGGGTCCTCAAGGCTCAGCAGAGCTTGGGCAGCCGAGTATCCACCTCGTGGCGTGAGATCGCCCTCGGCGATCAAAAGTGGATCGAAAGCCAGGTCCGAGAGCGTCAGGCCCTGGCGATAGCCCTCCAGTCGTGCGGATTGCAGCATCAAATCGGAGGGCGCTCCGACGAAAGCGATTCGACGATGCCCTCGGTCGGCCAGATGGCAAACCAGTTGGGCGAACCCCGCTGTGGCATCGACATCAATATACGGATGGTCAACCGGATCCAGGCTCTTCCCCAACGTGGCAAAGGGGATACCCTCGGAGGCGAGATACCCCACTCGCCAATCCAATCGACGGACTCGATTGAGGACGATCCCGTCCACCCGACCGCTTTGGATCCAGCGCTCGTAGAGCGCACGCTCGCTTGAGTCGCCGGGCGGGGCCGTGGCTACCAGAACGTCGAAGCCATGTCGGGCCGCCTCATCACCCATGCCGGCGATAAAGTCCGCATAGAACGGATCCGCGAAGCGGGGCTCGGGTGCCGGCAGGATGTATCCAATGGCGTCGGCGCGGCGACGGCGCAATTGACGAGCGGCACGGCTGGGGACGTAGCCTAATTCGCGGGCGGTGTCGATGACCCGTTGGCGTGTGCTTTCGGCAACATCATCGTATCCGTCCAAGGCACGCGAGACCGTCGTAATCGAGAGACGGAGACGCTTTGCGACATCGTGAATGTTGGCGGCCATAGGGCTTCCAAAACGTTTTGGATGCCGCTAAGACTAACCCAGCGTCCCTGCGGCGTCAAGTTATTCTGGGTCTCGACCCTCCACAATGGCCGCGCGCCGCCAGCCGCGCCTGAGCCCCAGCCCCTTCAGGCCCAATCAACGAGATGAATCGCGTCGCTGATGATGGTCACGGCTTCATCGGCAAGCTCTGGATACAGGGGAAGCGCGAGGTTCTCCGCGGCCGCCAGTTCGGCCATCGGCAGCCCACCGTCTCCTTGACGAAGCGCCTGATAGGCGGGTTGAAGGTGGACGGGCAGCGGGTACAACACCGCTGAGGCGATGCCGGCCCGGGCCAGGTGGACGCGCAGCTTCTCGCGCTGAGGGCTGCACACCACGAACTGGTGGTAGACAGGGATCGTTTCGATGGGATCCGGCGGCAATCGAAGGGGCGTGTCGCGCAACGCCTGACGATAGTGTCGGGCCAGTTCGCGGCGCCGACGATTCCATTCGTCAAGGTGGGCAAGTTTCACGGTCAGGATGGCGGCCTGCAGTTCATCCAGCCGGGCGTTCAGCCCGGCATGGTCGCTGATATAGCGCTGTCGCCATCCATATTCGCGGAGTTCCGCCACTCGCGCGGCGAGGGTGACATCGGCGGTTACCACGGCGCCCCCATCACCCATCGCACCGAGGTTCTTTGTCGGGTAGAAGCTAAAAGCCCCCACATCGCCGAACGTCCCGACCGGCCGGTCCCGATAGCGCGCCCCATGTGCCTGGGCGCAGTCCTCCACGACTGCCAATCCATGCTGTCGGGCAAACGCGAGGATCGGGTCCATATCGGCCGGGCAGCCGTACAGGTGAACCGGCACGATCGCCCGCGTCTTGGGGCTCAATGCCCCGGCCAACCTGGTCGGATCAAGCGTCAGGCGGATAGGGTCAATATCCACCAGCACGGGTGTCGCTCCCGTCTGCTCAATTGCGGCCACCGTTGCGACGGCTGTATGGCTGACCGTGATGACTTCATGACCCGGACCGATCCCCAGAGCCATCAGGGCCAGTTGCAGGGCCGCCGTTCCCGAACTGACGCCGATGGCATAACTCACACCCAGATACGCCGCAAAGCTCTTCTCAAAGCTCTCAACCTCCGGACCCAGGATGTAGCGCCCTGACGACACCACGCGTTCGATGGCGGCATTCAACGGATCCCTCAGCGCGACGTGTTGGGCGGCCAGATCAACGAGCGGGATCAGGACACTCATAAGTACCAGGCCCGATGGCAGTCCACGAAATCCAGGGTGCGGCGCAACCCTTCGCGGAGCGAGACGCTGGGCCTCCACGTCAGGGCGTCGCGAATGCGGGAATAATCACCCTGGTAATCCCCGATGTCAATGCTCAGACGGTCGGGAGGAAAAGGTGCCAATTCGAAACGGCCACGGCCGAAGACGTCGATCGCCATCTGAGCCAGATCGATCAGCCGAACCGGTTCGTCGCTGCCCAGGTTGTAGATCTGACCATCCGTGCGGGGGTCGGCCGCGGCTGCAAGGAGCGCGTCCACCACATCCTCCACGTAATTGAAATCACGGATTTGCTCGCCGGTGCCAAAGACCACAAGGGGCTCGTCCATCAACAACCGTCGCATCCAATCGCCAAGAAAGGTCAGGCGCGCATCGCGGCAGCGCATGCGCGGACCATATGTGTTAGTGAGCCGCAGGCTGGTCGCTCGCAAACCGTGGGCCCGATGAGCAACGAGATGGAATAATTCCCCGGCTCGTTTGCTGACGCCGTTGTAATCGACCGGATTGATCGGTTGGGTTTCGTCGATCGGGAGATCATCGGCGCGCCCATACATCTGACGCGTGGCGGTGTACACGACTTTGATGTCGGGCCGCAGGCGTCGGCAAGCCTCAACGATGGACAGCTGGCACACCGCGTTGATCGAGAGATCGTATTCCGGATCTTGCATGCTGGCGGCATGGCCGACCTGGGCCGCCAGGTTGAACAGGACATCCTCGCCATCCAGCATGGCTTCGACCACGGCACGGTCCCGCAGATCCGCACGCCAGAGTTCGATCTGCGGGAGGATGCCTTCTACGTTGTGGAGATTGGCCCCTGAGCCAGGCGCTGCTACGTCGACGATCCGGACCGAGGCCCCGAGGCCGACCAATCGATGGGCCAGATTGCTGCCGACGAAGCCAAGGCCGCCCGTGACGATGACGCGGCGATCGCGGTACCACTCAGCCAGGTTCATGTTGCGGCACGCCGCCGCGCGCCCGACGTCCACCTCCACCAGAGCTGCAGCATCTGTCGCATCGTGTTGAGGACCCGCGCGGCGGTAAAGAATTGTGAAGTTCCGTGTCGACGATGATAGTGTGAGACCTCGACCTCGGCAAACCGTGCTCCGGCATCTTGTAGCGCTCTGATGAGTTCGACACAAATCGCGCCACTGTCACTGGTGAGCGTCACCTCGCTCAGAAAGCTGCGTCGGATCAGGCGGAAATCGCAGTCGACGTCACGCACCTTGAGGTCGAACAGGGAGCGAACGAGGGCGTTGTAAACCACGCCGATGGCCAGGCGAAACCAGGCATCGTGCCGCTGGCGCTTGTAACCGTTGACGACATCGACGCCTGGCGTCAACGCGGCAATGAGGTCGGCCAGTTCGCTCGGGTCGTACTGCCCATCGCCATCGGTGTAGAACACCCAATCATGTCGCGCTGCCGCGAAGCCGCTGCGGAGCGCGCTTCCATAGCCGAGGTTATGCGCATGCGTGACGACGCGCAACGCGGGCATCTGACGCTGAAGCCCGGCCAGGACGTCTGCTGTGTCGTCCGCGCTTCCGTCATTGATGACGATGATCTCGACTCTGCTCGCAAGCCCATGCGCGATACGACCGACGCGTGCCACGAGGTCGGCGATCGATCGACCATCGTTGAAGGCCGGGAAGAAGATGCTCAGGCTTGTGAGACGTGTCGCTCGATCTTGGTTCACCTCCCCATCTCCTTGCGGGCGACCGCGACGACGCTGAGGCCAAAGGGCAGACCCGGGCCGGCCGCCACAACGCTCTCCGCCTCCAGGAGCCTTTGAAAGGGGCCGCTCAAAACCCCGGCGTCCCATTCCAGGTCTGACCGGTTGGTCGCCAAAGGCAGGGACTGTTCGAGCAGACGCTTAACCGCTGCCGCGGGAAAGAGGCACATGTTCGCGTAGGTGAGGTGGAGGGGAGTCATCCCCGACCGTCTCAACAGTTGCTCGATCCGACCGGTGGTGTACCGGCGCGCGGTATGTGTGACACGATCATGGTGCCCGCGAAGCCAATCGTACGCCGGAACGCGCAGAAGCACGATTCCTCCTGATCGCAGCACCCGGTGCATCTCGCTCAACGCGGCGAGGTCGTCGGTCACAGCGCGCTCGTAGAGCACGTCGAAGCACGTGATCAGGTCGAAGCTGGAATCAGCATAGGGCAGACGCGTAATGGTGGCCTGAGAGATACGAGCCAGGCCCCTGTCCCGGCAAAAGGCGAGGGCCAGACCCGAAAGCTCGCACCCAAAGGCGGACCCGAAGGCTCCGAGGTCATCGACGAGAGCGCCACCGGTGCCGCAGCCGGCGTCCAGCAGGCGTAGCGGGCCGCCGCTCGGGCGATAGCGCTCGAGGAGTCGGCGGCTCAGCTGCGCCAGGCCACGGTACCACCAATGCCATCGTTCGGCCCGCGCCATGCGTTCATACTCGGCGGGCTCCATGATCAGGGCATTTGATAAGCCAGCAGAATGACGGCATTGCAGTCTCGCTGGTAGTGCAGCTTTCCGCCGGGATGACTGCGCGTCCATTGCAGCAGTTCCTCAACCCGGGGTGGGCTGGCGATGATCGTCTCGCCCGAGACCGCTTCGATGCTTTCCACAGGTTCGCCGACGTTGGTGATGACACGGCGTTGCGTCAGGAAGTCCACCGACGCATGCGATCCATAGAAGAACGTGGCATCGCTGAGCAAAAAGATGCTGCCTTCGCTCCCCAGGTTGTGGACGACGGTGCCCAGATGCGACGCGAACCGGGTCTGCTGGTCACCGCCGTACCGGCAACGCCCGACAAAATCGAAGAAGTAAGTCCAAAGATTGAAGGTCATCAGCCCGACCAGGATAATGGAGACCACGGCCCCGTACCGGAAACGGTCGCGGGTCCAACTCAACCCAATTTGAGTCAGCACCTGGTCCAGCCCCATCCCGGCCATGATCATGGCGGCCGGCAACGCCACGATCATGCGATACGAATCCGCCGAGGGCGGGATCGCAAAGACTGCGACGGCGACAGTCATGCCCCAGAAGTAGCCGTTGAGCAACAGGCCATCGAGAGAGCGAACACGAAGCAGCGTGTATCCCAGCCCCAGCAGAAACAGGACAGCTGCGACAAAGCTCAACACCGGCACCGGCGATCCGTAGAAATCGATGGCGGGGTAATAGATCAGCGACAGGAAGGCGTGCGCGACGCGCTCCACCAGAATCTGAACCGTCGGTTTTCCGGTGATCGCCACTTCGTTAGCCAGCCAGCCTGAGTTGAACGTCCCATCGGCATTGAGGCGGCTGAGCCATTCTTCCGGACGACGAAGCATGTAGGAGGCCTGGGGCAGCACCGTCAGCGCAAACCCGCCCCAGAACACGACAAGCTGGCGCCACACGGCACGGAACTCCCGTCGGAATCCAATGGCCAGAATGATCGAGTAGACGATGAAGATCCCGGTCATCATCTGAGCCGAGATATAGACGTCCATATGGACGGCCAGCAGGACGCCGCCCAAGGCGGCCCGCCAGGACGCACGTCGCTGCAGGCCACTCAGGAGAAAGTACACCTCGAGCGGAACCAGCCAGGTGCCCTGGATATAGGTCACGGCCGCGGTGCGGCTGAAGTGCAAATGGATGTGCGACACCGCCAGCAAAAACGCCGCCAGCACGGCCACACGGCGACCTCCGAGGAGTCGGGCGAGCGCGTAAGTCGTCGCAATGGCCAGAGATCCGCCGATGGCTGGCAGCAGGCGCAGCGCGAACGCCGATGGCCCGAAGGCCCTCAAGGCGACGTTGATCAGCTGCATGTAGAGGGTGCCGATGTTCTCCCAGAGAGCAAATGGATTGGCCAGAGCGCCGTCACTCGTGGCCTGGGCAAACATGCCGATCAGGCCTTCGTCGCCGTTGATCACGACGGGCAGGCTGCCCAATTCGTAGAAGCGCAGGCCGATCGCCAGGAGGACGATAGCAAAAAAGGCTGCGCCCTCGCGCCAGTGCGAACGCCAGACCGCCGCGAGGTCGGGCCACGGGATGGCGGCCGGAAGAAAGGCGATCACATAACAGCCGGCGCCGAGGAACCAGAGTGATACGATCGGCAGATACTGGTTGATCCCGAAACGCTCGAACGCGACAGCTGCGCCCGCCGCCGTCATCGACAGCAAAAGGCCAGCCAACATCCAGCCGGTGCTCGTGCGCTGAGCCCACGGCCACGGGCGGCGAGGTGCGCCAAGTTGCTGCGGTAGAAAATGGGCGGCCGCGAACAAAACGACTCCCACGAGGCTGACCCAGACCGAGAACGGCACGGACACGCTCTGGTCAACCGGGGTCACATACAACCAGACCTGACCGACTAGGGCCAAGAGGACGCCGACACCGCTGAAGATGATCCGCAACGGGCTGCGTGCTGAGGTGGCAGGGACGGAGGCTCCCAGACGTGACGGGTTGAGGGTGGCTTCACCGGACGATTCAGTTCGCTGTGGCTGGACAGCAGTCATGGTCGACCTCGACGGCGGGTTCGTGAAGACGGATCGGAAAAAGGCTTGCGTCGGACGCCAAACACGAGCAAAGACAGGCCATGGCGGCCCCGCCGACAGGGATGGTCATGCAAGAAACATGCCCGCAATGCACCGGATCGACAAGCTCACCCCTGCGCCTCGAGGGAGCGACATCCGCGGCGCAGTTGAGCCAGGCCATGGGTCGCGGTCGGCGCGACGACGACCGTCAGGCGTGTATGCGCCAGGACCCGTGTCTCAGCCGTGGGTACCTGCTCCTCGCCTTCATGAACCATTCGGACGATGACACAGCCCGGAGGAAGCCCCAAATCTCGGACCGACCGGCCCACAAACGGCGCCTGAGGTTCGACGATGAGGTCAACCACGATCGGAGCCCGTTGGTCGGGCAAGGTGCCATCGCGGTGGAGGTCGCGCTCGAGCAGCGACTCATAAATCGGAAGCTCACGCAACATTTCTGCCACGGCATAGGCACAGAAACAACTCACCAGCAAAGGCAGCATCTGCTCATAGTTGCCGGTCATTTCCACGATCAGAACGATACCGGTCAGGGGCGCACGCACGATGGCCGTGAAGTAGGCCGCCATGCCCACGACCGCGAAGACGGCGGGTTGGGGCGCTAACACTGGCGACAGGAACTGGGCGATCTGCCCTGTGCCAAGTCCGATCAGAGCGCCAAGCACCAGCAAGGGCGCGAAGATGCCCCCTGCGGCGCCCGTGCTATAGCTGCCCAGGGTCAGGGCCAACCGCAACAAAAAGTACAGGGGGATGATCGCCAAGGCCATGTTCCCGGCCAACACGGTTTCGGCCAACCCGTGCCCGCTGCCAACCGCCTCCGGTGACCACCAGCTCACCAGGCCGACGGCTGCGCCGAGTGCCAATGCATAGCCCTGGATCCATCGGGGCGGCAGGCGCGAGATCAGCTTGAGCGCCATCAACAGGCCGCGATTGAAAACCACGCCCAACACACCGGCAGCCACGCCGAGTGCCACGAAGGTCGGGAGCGCGGTCATCGGTGGTGCGGGATACGCAGGGATGGCAAACACCGGGTCCGACCCCGAGATGAGGCGGGCAACAATGTCAGCGACGACGGACGCGACAAAGGCGGCGGCGAACACAATCGGGTGGAAGTCGCGCTGCACCTCTTCGAGCACGAAGGTAAGACCCGAGAGCGGTGCGTTGAAGGCCGCCGCCAGGCCGGCCCCTGCCCCGGCTGCGATCAGCGTTCGACGCTCGCGGGGTCGCGACTTGAGGGCCAGGGCAATCGCATCGCCCGTGGCGCCGCCCATCTGGACGGTCGGACCTTCTCGTCCCAGGGCCAACCCGCTGCCCAGGGCCAGGACGCCCGCCGCGAATTTCACACTCAACACGCGCCTCCAATCAAGCGTGCGGTAGCGATGCAGCACCGCTTCCAAATGGGGGATCCCGCTGCCGCTGGCTTCAGGTGCGTATCGGCGGACCAACCAGACGGATAGGGAAGCGCCTGATACGCTGAACAGCACGGGGAAGATCCAACCCCAACTCGGATTCAGATGCGCCCACTCGCCGAGGGCGCCACGGATCGCATTGGCCCAATCCAGCGACAACCGAAAAAGAGCCGCGACGAGGCCCGCACCTAATCCCACAAGTGCGGCGCGCGGCAGCACACGCCGGCGCTGTTGACTGACCTCTAGGTATTCCTCGATTTCCGATTGGGGTTCCAGCGCCGCATCCGAGTCGGGATACGCGGATTCGCTTTCGGGCAGTCTTTCACTCATCGTCAGCGACTCTCCTCTGCTTTGCCAGCGCCTTACTACACGACCCGCAGGGCTCACCGTTACGCACACCTGCCTTCCATCAAGGTGTCGGCCGGACAGACGCCGCCTGACCTGCTCTGGCGGATCTGCACAACCGCTTCGAACGTTTCGGCTGATCGACGGTGAAGGCATGAGCCGTACCATCGTGAGACGCAGGGGGTTTCGCACAGCGTGTATCGATGGGTGGCCAGGCTTGTAACCACGCTCAACCGAATGGGGGCCGACCCGGGACGCGGCTAAACGGGTCGTGCGGGCAATCGCACTTCCAGTCTACTCCAAATGACACTGGTAGCGACTCGGCGTTCGGTCTCTTGAGCGCGTTCGGCTATACTGCAAGAGCCTCCTTTTCGTTCGCAGCCTACCGCATTCGCCACGCGTTCGTTCACGGGGGCACAGGACCCCTCGTGATGACTCGAAACGCCAATCGACTTCATCCCCACCAAACGTTATTCCCAACTCTTCGCTGTGTCATGGTGCCGGTCGTGGCCGATCGCGACAATGACTCCGCACTTCGGACGGCGCAATTACTGGCTCCAGACATACTTGTAGTGGGGGTAGTTCGGCTGGCAGATGCTGAAGCCCGTAGCGCTGGCGCTCAGCGGGCCCAGCAACTGCGTCAACGCTTGCGCCAATACGACCGACGCCCCGGTGTGCGGGTGCGCGACACGGTGTTGGTGACGGCCCAGCCATGGGCCGACCTTTGCAGGGTGGTTTCGGCGGAAGCCCCCGATCTCTTGTTGCTGGAATGGGACGCGCACCTCAAGGGCCTGGGTCTGTCCGTTCGCGACGTCTTTGCGCAACCACCTTGCGACCTCGCCTTGATTCGCGGCGAAGTGTCCGCGCAGCTCGGGGATGTGTTGGTGCCGATGCGGGGTGGGCCTTATGCCGAGTTGGCTTTGCGGCTGGGGTTGAGATTGAAGCCACGGCAATTGACGGCTCTTCACATTCAGCTGACCGGCGCAAGTGCTTCCGACGCGCCCTTTCGTGGATTGGATCGTGTCCTCGAGCGAATGCCCGATGTCAGGCGGCGTTCCATCCAAACATCCGATGCGGCGCGGACGATCCAGGATGAGGCGGCACACGCCGATCTCGTCATCCTGGGCGCTTCGGCCCGGCCCGCGCATACAGCCTCTGCGTTGGGTCCCGTGGCGGATCGTCTGCTCAAACAATCCTCGCCAGCCGTGATGGTCGTGAAGACCCGGCGCCCGATGCCGGAGCGTGTCACAGATGAAATGGCTGGGGCCGGCGCCATCTCGGTCCTCGTCGACAAGTGGTTCGCCGAAAACACCTTCCACGCCGACGAGTTCAAAAACCTCGAGCGGCTGTTGGAGGCGAAACGAGCCCAGGGCGTGACGGTCAGTCTGGCCTTGCCGGCCCTCAATGAGGCCAGGACCGTTGGAAAGGTCATCCGGACCGTCCAACGCGCTCTTGTGGAAAAGATCCCGCTGTTGGACGAGATCGTGTTGATCGACTCGAACTCGACCGATCGCACGCGTGACATCGCGTCTGATCTCGGTGTTCCCGTGCATATCCATCAAGAGCTCCTGCCGCAGTTAGGGCACCGGCATGGGAAGGGCGAAGCCCTGTGGAAAAGCCTGCTCGTCACCCAAGGCGACATCATCCTGTGGATCGATACGGACATCGTCAACATCCACCCCCGCTTTGTCTATGGCATCCTCGGGCCCCTGCTCGTGAACCCGAAGATCCAGTTCGTCAAAGGCTTCTATCGACGGCCTCTGCGAGTCGACGGCAAGATCCAGGCCGGGAGCGGCGGGAGGGTCACGGAGTTGACCGCGCGGCCGTTGCTCAATCTGTTCTATCCCGAGCTTTCGGGCGTCGTGCAGCCGCTGTCGGGCGAGTACGGGGGCCGCAGAACGGCGCTGGAACAATGCGCGTTCTTCTCCGGCTACGGCGTGGAGATCGGCCTCCTGATCGACATGTGCGAACGATTCGGGATCGATGCCATCGCCCAGGTGGATTTGCTCGAGCGGATCCATCATAATCAATCGCTCGAGGCGTTGGGCAAGATGTCGTTTGCCATCATTCAGGCGGTCATGCGCAAGCTAGAGCGCCATTATGAGCGAGACTTCATCGCCGACGTCAACAAGACCATGAAAATGGTCCGCTATGAGGGCAGCGCTTATTTCCTGGACGTCCAGGAAATCGCTGAGCGAGAACGGCCGCCGATGGTGAGTTTGCCTGATTATCGAAAGCGCCGGCGCAGCCGCAAACCCTGACGCACAATTGAACTCGCCGGACCGCTGCCTCTCTCAAGATCAGATACGATTCAGTCAGCATCCATGGAGCAATTTCTCAAGGCCGAGACCCTGGTCATCGAACTCCTCTTGATTGCGGCGCTGGTGGCCATCGCCGTGCAGCGCCTTCGCGTGCCCTACACGGTGGCGCTGGTGGTCGTGGGTCTCGCTATCACCTTTCAATCACCGCTCGACCTCAACCTGACGCCCGAGTTAATCCTGACGATCTTCGTGCCACCACTCGTGTTTGAGGCGGCCTTTCACCTCAATCTGGCCGAGATCCGTCGTAACCTGGCGGGCATCCTGCTGCTGGCCGTGCCGGGCGTGCTCGTGACGATGCTCCTGGTCGGCGCCATCCTGGCCGGATCGGGCACACTGACCTGGCCGGTGGCGCTCGTCTTTGGCGCGCTCATTTCGGCCACGGATCCTGTGGCAGTCGTCGCCGTGTTTCGCGTGATCGGAGTCCCCAAGCGGCTGGCCGTGCTGGTCGAAAGCGAAAGCCTGTTCAACGACGGCACAGCGATCGTGCTCTTCAACCTCATGCTGGTGGTCGCCGTGACCGGACAGTTCGATGCGGTCACCGGTGTCATTGACTTTATGCGGGTGTCCGCCGGCGGCATCGCCGTGGGCGTCGTCATGGGTTGGCTGACCTCGTATTTGATTGGTCGAGTCGACGACTACCTTATTGAGACGACTCTTACAACGGTTCTGGCCTTCGGCGCTTATCTCGTGGCCGAGCGTCTCGACTTCAGCGGCGTGTTGGCGGTCGTGTCGGCCGGGATCATCGCCGGAAACTTCGGCCCGCAAGGCATGAGCCCCACCACGCGCATCGTGCTCTTCAATTTCTGGGAGTATGTAGCTTTCCTGGCCAACTCCTTGGTGTTCCTGCTCATCGGCCTTCAGGTCAACATCCCGGTCCTGGCGGCCTCCTGGCCATCCGTCCTGTGGGCGATCGGGGCCGTGCTGTTCGCGCGTGTCATCGTGGTATATGGGCTCAGCTGGCTCGCGGGAAGATTGGCCGAACCCATTCCGATGTCCTGGCAACATGTGTTGACGTGGGGTGGCCTGCGCGGCGCGATCAGTCTGGCTCTTGCGCTGAGTCTGCCGGCGGCGTTGGGTGAAAGCGTTCCGCTGTTGCGGACGATGGCGTTTGGGGTGGTGCTCTTTACCCTGTTGGTGCCTGGGCTGACCATGGGGCGCCTGATCCGCTGGTTGAAGATCGTGACGCGTGGCACGGGGCAGGTGGAATATGAGATGCGCCATGCCCGCCTCACGGCGCTGCGTGTGGCCGATGCCCGTCTCGACCGCCTGCATGCGGAGGGCCTGCTTTCGACGCCGACCTGGGAAAACCTCAAGCCGCTCGTAACCCGCGACGCCGCTCAGTTGGCCGACTCGGTGCGCGATGTCTTGGCCACGGATCCGGGGCTGGCGGCCGAGGAACTCGACACTGGCTGGCGCGAACTCATCCGCGCTCAGCGCAGCGCCGTGCAGAGCCTTCAACGTGATGGGGTCATTTCGGAGGATGTTTTCGAAACCCTGGTCGTGGAGCTGGATGCGAAACTCCAACAGGGCGTACCGGAGATCCGGCCGCATGCGATCAAGGCCACGCGAACGTTGGATGTGATCCTGTCCACGGATTCGGTCCTGGCCGGACGAGCCGTTCGAGATCTGGCCCTGCCGCAGGCGGTGCTGCTCGCCTCCGTTCAGCGCGGCGCGGAGGTCTTCGTCCCGCATGGCGAGACGGAGTTGCGCGTGGGCGATGTCGTGACAGCCCTGTTCCCTGAAGAGAATGAGGAGGAAGCCCGCGCGATCCTGTATGCCCATCGACCGACACCGGGCACCGGAGGATCCGGCGGGGCTGGATCTTCCTCCGCCGAGAGCCAGGCCGGATGAGCACCCTTCTCAGCGGTCAATGGCGCGGGTCATCGTTCACGGGCGCGTTGGACCCAGACCGAACGCCACGATCTGGATCACCTCGTCAAAGATGGGTTCCAGGTGCGCTGGGACGAGGCGTTCAGTGGGCACGCTAACGTCCTGATCCGGATCGAGCCCCAGTCGCTTCATCACCAACGGTCCGAGACTACTCACCACTCCGGCGAGCACATGGGCAGCTACCTCAATATCGCGGTCGGGCGCGAGTTCGCCGCGGGCCTGTGCCTGTGCCAGCAGTGATTGCATATGCATGAGGCGCACGCCGGAGTCGTGGCCCTCGAGGCGCCGCCGGATGAGCGTGGGTGCCTGGTAGGCGCGTTGAACGAGCTGAGCTTCCAGAGGATGGCGAAGCGCCGCCGTGACCGTCGCACTCATCTGCGCTCGCAGCAGACCCAACCAACTCTCGCTGGCATGAACGCCGCTCGCCGCGCCCACTTCATCTTGAACCGTGGCCAGCAGGACGCTTTGGGCATGCTTGACCAGATGCACGTACAGGTCGGCCTTGTCATCAAAGTACTGATACAGACTTCCTTTCGCGATTCCTGCGCGTTCGACGAGTTTGGATATCGAGGCGCCGGCGTAGTCATGGGCCGCGAACTCCTCGACGGCCAGGCTGAGGAACTTGTCGCGTTTTTCAGCGGGCAGATTCACGAAAGTTGATTTGGGCACGTCGCCTCCGATCGGGTCAGGCCCCGAGCGCGTTCGTGATCAACTCGACTGCGCTGCCCACACCATCCTCGGCCCGAATCTTCACCCCCAGGTCCAGCGCTCGTCGCTGCAGGGTTTCGTCTTGGGTGAGGCGGGTCAGCGCGACAGCGAGGCCGTCCACGTTCAACCGTTTCTGCGGGATCGGTTCAGGGCCAGCCCCGATGGCGGCCACGCGCGCGCCCCAGAACGGCTGATCACCGAAGAAGGGGCAAATGAGGGTGGGACGACCCGCGCGCAGACCGGCGCCCGTCGTGCCCGCGCCACCGTGGTGAACCACGGCGGCAACGCGGTCGAACAGCCAGTCGTGGGGGGCTCCATCCAACACATGAATGGCGGGATCCTGTGCATCGACTCGTAACCCATCCCCGCCGCGTGCCAGGACGGCGCGCACGCCTGCCCTGTGAACAGCCTCAAGCAACACACGGCCCATGCGCTCTGGATCGACGGATGGCATGCTGCCGAACCCAATGTAGACCGGCGCAGGACCGCTCTCCAGGAAGCGAACCAGATCCTCGGGTGCAGACCAACGTTGAGCCTGATCCAGAAACCAGAATCCGGTCACGTGGGTGTCGGGCTGCCAATCGACCGGACGCGGCAGAAGACTTGGAGAGAAGAAATACAACTTCGGGGCGTGCTCGCCCGTCAGTTGAGCAGCACTCGACACCGGCTTGAGCCTGAGGGTCTCCGTGCGGAAGCCGTTGATCACGCCTTTGAACGAGCTCGTCGACATCGCGCTCATGACACCGTAGCTCCAGCGGTTGAGCCTGGGCCCCAACTGACGGGTCGTCAGCAAGGGAGTGGGGAAGGCCGTCGTCGGTGAAAAGCCGGGCGCCGCCAGAGCCAGAAATGCGGGAACCCCCAGGGCTTCAGCAATATGTGGACCCGCCATCGCCTTCGGATGGAAGACGACGGCATCGACGCCATCTTGCGCCGCGACCCATTGATCTTCCACGAAGCGGCGCATCATCGGCAGGATCTTGAAGAGCAGGCTCAGCGAACGTCCGCCGGCCAGCGCCTTCCGGCCTTCTGCCGAGTTTGCCATGTCCATAAAGGGCGCCGACACCGGGTGGAGCGGCACTGACTCGTTCGCCAGGTCATGCCCGAGTTCGGGACTGGTCACGAGTGTGACCCGGTGCCCTGCCCGTTGCAGCCTCAGGCCCAGGGCCACATAGGGTTGAACGTCGCCCCGCGATCCAAAAGTCGTGATCAGGATATGTGCCATCGGAGCCTCATGTGACCAGTCGGTCATGTGACTGACCAGTCACATCATACCATGGCTGCAGGGGAGCAACATCTTGACGGAGACCCAGGAAGGAGCATAATTGACACAAAGTCAAGGAATGTCAAAATGTCAACAGTGCCCTCTCAGGGGACCAAAGCAACAACCCGACGTGAGCGGGTCTTGGACGTTATGGCCGATCTGGTCATCAGGCAGGGATACGACAAGACCAGCATCCGTGAGATCGCCGAAGAGGCCGGGTTGGGTCGTGGATTGATCTATGTCCTGTTCAGGAACAAGGATGACATCCTGGATGCCCTGATTCGGCGAGAACTCCTGGCCTACATCTCCGCCTGGATGGACCAGATCGAGGCTGATCCTCACGGTGGCACGATCGGCGGGATCTATCGTGCCATCCTCGTCGCGATCCGCCAGCGTCCATTCATGGCAGCGCTCATGCGCCGTGATCGACGCCTTTGGGGCGCTTACCTTCGCAAACCCGGCAGCGCCCTGGCTTCGCTTCAATCGGCGGTCCCCGGCACGGGTTTGATCGATGCCTTGCAGGCGGTGGGAGCGGTCCGGTCGGATGCTGACCCGTTGGTGGCCTCACATATCCTCGATCTGTTGTCGTACGGCATGGTCACAGTTGGCGAGCTCCGGCCGGCAGACGCATTGCCGCCGTTCGACGTCGTGCTCCTGACGCTGGGCAACATGCTGGACGGATTGCTGACGCCCGAGGATGGAGGCGACAGCGACGCCGGAAAAGCCGTCATCCGCGACCTGGCGAGGCGCTCGTTAGCGCAGCTCGGTCAAGTCAAGGACGCCGCAGGGGAGAACCGCTGATGAAGATCATGCTGAGCACGTTTGGTACACGTGGAGACGTTCAACCTTTTGTCGCCCTGGGCCAGGGTCTCATGGCCGCCGGGCATGAGGTCATCGTCTGTACACCGGAGGGATTTCGCCCTTTCATCGAGGAACACGGCCTGACGTACGGGTACATTGCGAATGAGTTTCTCAGGTTGACCGAACTGACGCTTCAGGCGCAAGGGTTGCGAGCTCAGATGGCGGCGTCGCAGCAATTCCCGAAGGCGATCCGGGGTGCACTAGATGATGAGTGGCGCGTCGCCCAGGCATTTAAGCCTGACCTCATTGTTTACCATACGAAGTCGCTGGGCAGCTACCACATCGCCGAGAAGCTGGGCATCCCCCAGATGCTGACGATGCCCTTGCCGACTACGCCGACGCGGGCGTTCCCCTATCCATTCTTTGCCGGGGCCAAGTTGGGCGGTGCGCTCAACCGGTTCACCTATACGCTGATGGGCCTCGCTTCCGCGATGTGGGCCGGCACCACCAACGACTTTCGCGTCAAAACCCTGGGGCTACGTCCCCTGAGTTCTTTCGCCGATCCAATGGTGGGCCCGGATCGTCAACCGATCCCGGTGCTCTATCCGTATAGCCCGCACTTGGTGCCGGTGCCGCCAGATTTTCCGGAGCACGTGCATGTCACCGGGTATTGGTTTCTCGACGATGCCAGGACGTGGGAGCCTGACCCTGCGCTATCGCGATTTCTGGAAGAAGGGCCACCACCGGTCTATGTAGGATTCGGCAGCATGGGCGGCGCGCAACCCGAAAAGCGCGGGCAGATGGCGATCGAGGCGTTAGGTGCTGCTGGTCAGCGCGGACTTTTGGCAAGCGGGTGGGGCGGACTAAAGGCTGAGCGTCTGCCTGAAGGGATGTTCCTCCTTCACTCAGCGCCACACGATGCACTCTTTCCTAGGATGGCTGCAGTCGTGCATCATGGCGGCGCCGGGACGACGGCCGCCGGACTGCGCGCGGGCAAGCCCAGCGTGATCTGTCCATTCCTGGGCGATCAACCCTTCTGGGGCTGGGCCGTCCATCAGGCTGGCGTGGGGCCGCAGCCCATTCCCCAGAACAAGCTGACGGCCGAAAAGCTCGCCCAGTCTATCTCCATCGCCGTGGGCGATACAGCGATATGTGAGCGCGCATTGGTGTTGAGGGACAAGATCCGCCTGGAGGACGGTATCGGGCGCGCGATCCAGATCATCGAGACGGTGGCGGCCTGACCGATCCACCCCCGCTTCGCGGCTTCACCACCACCGTGCCGGCCGGGTTGGGAAAAGACAGCACAATAGACCGCCTTCAGGATAATCGCTGCTGTTGACATTTACCTTGATAAGCTCTATCTTGAGCGCCAACAACATCGATTGCCGGGCTCCCCACAACCACACCTCTCCGGGTTTTCGTCGCGCAATGGCTCAACGGTCTGAAGTGCGCGGCGACAGGATGGCAACTCATAACCCGGAGGTCGTAGGTTCGAATCCTGCCCCCGCTACTTGAAAGGCCTGGAATTCTCAAGAATTCCAGGCCTTATTGTTTGCTTCACGGGTTTTCCTGGCGCTCATCTGAGAACCGGAGACTATCGGGCAGTGCGCTCAGAGGTTGTAGGTTCGAATCTTGACCCATCTACGAAAAGGCCGTGATCGGTTTCGATCACGGCCTTGTTCTTGGCCGCTGAAGATATTGCTGTCAGGTGCCCGAGAGAACCATCCCCAGGAGCGCATTGGCTAACACCGCCGTCAGGTAGAGCCCGAGCCCAAACGCAAGGTGGTTGAGCAGACTCCGAATCCGGGCAAGGCCGGGGTTCGGTGCCCGGGTCGCCGCGACCCCCAAGCCCATCGCGGGCTGCATGATGAGGAATGGAGCCAGGACCGTGACGATCCCGAAGAGCAGGGCCGGGATCGGCGTGGGTTGGTTTAGCCAGGGCTGACCAACCACGGCCACGAATGCGAGCGCGAAGCCTGTTCCGATGAGATAGTGCGCCATCCAGCCGATCGCGCACTCCATGGTTTTTCTCTCCGCTCCGGAGATGTTGGCGTGAGCAAAGGTTCCACCAGGCATGTGGCTCAGCCACCGTCCGACCAGGCAGATGTTGGAGGGTGGCACCTTGAACACGACCTTGAGCACGGTTGCCGCCAGATCGAAGGTGAGCGTCGCTCCGGCGCCCAAGAGCACGACGTTGACCAGTGTGTGGAGGGGCGGGTTCATGGATCACCTCGGATCAAGGACAGGTCTCAGATACTCGCCGTGATACGCGTCGCCGTGACGCTGTCGCGCTCGCCCACCATTGCGGCCGGCTCATCGTCGACCACGACGACGACTTTGCCTTGCGCATGGCCCTCTTCAAGGTATCGGATCGCGTCAGGTAGCTGAGAGAGGGGGTAGCTTCGATCCATCACTGGCGTCACATGACCCGCCTCAATCAAGTCCTTGATGATCTCGAGGTCATCGCGACCGGGCTTCGTCGCAAGCGTTCCAAGCGTGGCATCTCCGTTGCGCGAGAGGATCGGTCCGAGCGCCATGGCCTGGAAAAGTTGCGCCGCTGACCCACCGGCCATGACGTAGCGTCCGCCGGAACGCAACGCGCGCCAGTACTCCCAGATCGGTTGATACCCATTGACGGCCAGGATCACGTCGAAGCGTTCGTCACGCCGTGTGAAGTCTTCATGGGTGTAGTCGATCACGTGATCGGCTCCCAGAGACCGCGCCAGTTCGACGTTGCGCGAACTGACCACGGCCGTAACCTCGGCACCATAGGCTTTCGCGATCTGAATGGCGAAGGTGCCCACGCCACCCGACGCTCCATTGATCAACACACGATCGCCCGGCTTCAGCGCCCGCTGGCCGGTCAGCCCCCGCAGCGCAGTCACCGCTGCCATCGGCACCGCGGCGGCCTGCTCAAACGTGAGGTTGGCCGGCATCTTGACCAGAAGCCGTTCGGGCACGGCCACATACTCAGCAAAGGCGCCACCGCGGAGCTCGTACAGATTCCCGAACACGGCATCGCCGACCCGCAATCGCGAGGTCGCGCCGCCGATCGCCTCGACCTCGCCGGCTACATCGAAACCCAGGATCGTGTTCCGTGGTTTCAACAGGCCGACATCGAGCCGGGCCAGGAATGGGTCGGCCCGCAACAGGCGCCAGTCGGCGGCGTTGACGGAGGCGGCACGAACCCGGAGGAGCACTTCGCCGTCCTTGGGCTTCGGTGTGTCAAGTTGAGCGAACTTCAGAACGTCGGGCGATCCATACGTGTGTCGAACCATGGCTTTCATGAGTCAATCCTCGTCTTTCTTGTCGATCAATTGGATAGAGATGATGGTTAAGGCCAGATCCCGGATCTTGTGGAGCACGCCGTGCAAAGCCGTCTGGTCTGCCAGCGAGCCCTCGAGCAATGTCGTTCCATCGCTGTGTCGAGTGAGGGTCAGGCCATCGAACCACTCCGCCCAACGCTGATCCAGGTGTTCTTTGACCCGGATCTCATAACGGCCAGAACCAGGACCGGGCGTGTGAGGGGTGGACATGGCAGAGCCTCTCACCCTGGTCATTTAGTAGACGGAGAGACCACCACCGGGCCGGTGTGGGATCGTCTGGTCGATCGTCGGCGGATGAGCCATTCGGCCACGGCCAGGTTGAGGAGCCAGCCGGCGCCCATCGACAACGCGTGGCTGAACGCATCTGGCCGGCCCACCACGAGGAATTCGACGATGCCGGTGAAGACCTGGGTGGCAGCGCCAAGACCGATGGCATAGGCCCGCAGCATCCAGGCGCGATGGCTTTTGATGTCCCGCCGACGGATCGCTGCGACGGCCAGGACGATCGAGGCGATCATGCCCGAGCCGAAGAGGATGCGGAAGGCGAACAGTAAGTCATTGGTTCCGCCGGGCTGCGTATAGAAGATCGTCATCCAGAGTCCCGAAAGGCCGACCAGAAGCCCGCCGCCGACGAGCACCCACCCGGCCGCGCGATGCCAGCCGAGTCCGCTGCGCCGTTCGCCGGTGACGAATTGGAACGCACCCACCAGCGCATACATCGCCGACGAGAGGATGTGGATCACGACAGGCGCCGGTGCTGCGAAAAAACGCGCGTTGTCGGGCGTGATCGCCGCGCCCAGCATCAATTGGCTCAGCCGGATGATGCCGAAGGTCACCGGTACGGCGCTGAGAAGGATGAGGCCGGCGGGCACCAGCCACAGAGACGTAACGCCGTTGGATCGAGCGGTTTTCGATTTCATCATGAACTCCTGAAGAGGTCGAGTGTGAATGCCGGGTTGGCACCCTGGTGGTTGGAGCGCCGCCCAGCCCGTTGGCCGGCGACGTGTCATCCGTCGTAACAGCCTGCGATCACTTCACGCCGGTCTGACCCAGGTTGGTCGCCGGAGCGGCAGCCAGGGATTCAGCTGGCGCGTGACCGCCGAACCAGACCGACACACCCAGCCAGGCCAGGCCGAGGCCGATGGGCACTGCGACGAGCGACCCTATTTCGGCCGGAAGCAACCCGAACACCGGGACTGAGGCGAAGCCCAACGTCAGCAATCCGGCGCCCCAGCGCGACAGGACCCTGGCGCGCAAGGAGGCGATGCCGAAGGTCAGGCCGCCGAGCAGGAAGGTGATGTCCGCGGCTGACCACAGCGACGCGAGCACAGAGAGGCTCGGGTCCACGGTGGACCGCGAGATGACGGCCAGGAAGCTCTCCACAAACGCAGGCGCCGTCGCCGCCAAGGGCGGCAGGAGGAAGGCCTCGATGAAGTTGAACGGCAGGATGAACAGGAACCAGGAGCCCAGCAGGAGGTAGCTGATCAGGCCGAGCCATCCCGCGGCTCGTGCCTGCCGGACATGGATCCCGGTGATGCCCACCAGGCCGAACACGGACATGGCGATGGCCACGTAGTGGAGGATCAGCCAGCGATCGGTGGTCACGGAAGACAGGGTGTTCGGGATTCCGATCTGCCCCAGAATCAGGAATGTGATGCCGGCCATGAGGGCCGACCAGCCAGCTCCACGAATGAGTGTCTCGGTTGTCATGTCTGCCTCCAGGTGTGGACGAAAATGAATGTGGGGGCTGACCCTGCGGATGGGCAGCCAGCCTGGGTCTATCCGACGGTGTTGTGAGTTTGATGGGCTCGTCGAAACCTCCCGCTGAACAGCCGCTTGTGCGTTCGTCTTCGATGAGCCACAGGCTATCGGTCGATGTGGGGAGGCGTCGTCCCCAGATCTGGGGATTGAGGTGGGGAGAATAGTGATCAAAACGAAGCCCCGCTCGGGTGGCGGGCAAGGCCACTGGAGCGGGGCAACGGCGTGTGCGGAAGCGGAGGAGTAGCTAGATCAGGCGCAGTTCGAGCGCGCGTTCGACTGCGGCGCGCCGATTGGTGACGCCGAGCTTGCCGTACAGACTTTTTGTGTAGGTGCGCACTGTGCTGAGCCCGATGACGAGTTCCTGGGCGATCTCAGGACCGGACAGCTCGGTCTTCATTAGGCGCAAGACGTCCAGCTCACGCGGGCTGAGTGGTTCGATCAAGGGTGCCGCCACGCGCCCGGATCGCGGCGCAACTGGGGGCTGCGTCGGCGCCGCCCTGGCGAGCGCCAGACCGACGCCCCCCGTCTGCAGCCCGCGTTCGGTGGCCGCTTGCGCCAGTTGTACCATCGGCGCTCCTTCATCCACGAACAGACGGACATAGCCTTCCGCCCTGGCCAATAGGAGCGCGCGATCCAGAGTCAACACGGCCGTTTGAACGTCGTCACGGGTGAAATGCGTCAGTGCCTGCAGCATCAGACATTCGATGACGGCGCCGGAGCGCCCGCCGGTCTCCGCCGCCTGCAAGAGTCTTTCCAAAAGGCTCAGCGCCTCGCTCAAGAGCCGATCGTTGCGCGTCAGCCGGCCGTGGGCCGCGAGCACGCGCGCGAGGGTGAGATGCTCGTACTCGCGCAGGTAGCTCAATTCGTCATCCGACGATAGCGACCGGCGGCGAGCCCAGGCAGCGGCTTCATCGACTCGGCCTTGCGCCAGCCACAGGCGCGCCTTCAACGCTGCAATCGGACGCACAGCCGGTGAGAAATCGCTGGTGTAACGTTGCTCGGCTTCGTCGAGCAATTCCAGCGCGCCCTCGAAGTCGCCATCGCTTTGCCTGAGACGGGCCGCCACCACCCGCCATCGATAAGGGTTCTGAGGGAGCCCAAGACCCTCGCCCAGATCACGGCTGTGGGCGAGGCAAGCGCGAGCGGACTCCAGATCGTGTCGTTCGAAATGGATCTCGGCCATGGCCGCATACATATCAGCCAGGCCGCGGACGCGGGAGGAAGACATGCCCTCGACAAGCTTGAGGGCATCCTGGCAGGTGTGCAGGGCATCTCGCAGACGGCCCTGTGCCCCGCGCAGATCAGCCAGCGCCAGCGAACAGCCAAGCGCGTCTGATAGGTGGCCGGCCTGCTGCATCCGCACGCGGCTATCTTGATATGAGCGATACGCGGTGTCGAGGTCTCCGTTCCACCAGGCCGCCAGCCCTTGCAGCGCTGACGCCGCCCCTCGGCCCAGGTGATCATCTTCGGCGACGAGTTGGAGGGCACGTTGTGCGTGGGTCTGCGTCCCGTCGATATCACCCAGCCTCAGGGCGAGTCCGGAGCGATGCACCGCGACCCAACCAGGCAGGCGTCGGAACGCCATCTGATCCACGACGACCATCTTGTCGGGCGACAACTGGTTCGGCGCTTGCGGCTCAGCGGACTTCTCCAGCCAACGTTCGGCGTGACTGAGATAGTTGTCTGCGCCCTCGAGGCCGCCGTTCTGCAGGATCACGCTTGCAAAGTGACCGCTCAGCACTGGCCGATTGAGGAAGACGTCAGCGGGAAGGGCTTGAAGCCAGCTCAGCAGTGACGCTTCCTGTCGGATGCGTTGCAGTTTCGGAACGGCCCGCTCGATCAGATCGGCTGCCCGGGTGATGTCGCCGCCGGCCATCGCGAATCGGATCGCATCTGTGATTGAGTCGTTCTGCTCATGCCACACGCTGGCGCGTCGCTGCAAAGCCATGACGAGATCAGGATCTGTCGCACGGAGTTGAGCCTGGAGGACGTCGGCAAACAAATGATGATAGCGAAACCACTGGCGCCGGTTGTCAAGTGGAATGACAAATAACAGGCCGCGCTCGAGGGCGTCCAGCTGGGCGCTGCCACCTGGCTGCCCGGTAACCGCCTCACAGAGCGATCCGGACATACGGTCGAGGATCGACGTATGAAGCAGGAACTGGCGGACCGTATCCGTCTGGCGGTGCAGCACTTCTTCGACCAGATAGTCGGCGATGAAACGATGATCGCCGGCGAAGCTCTGGATGAAACCGGAAACATCGGACCGGCCCCGCAACGATAGCGCCGCAAGTTGCAGTCCGGCGATCCAGCCTTCGGTGCGCGTTTCGAGGGCGGCGACGTCGGCCGCGGAGAGGCTCAAGCCCATGAACTGATTGAGAAAATCGGCAGCCTCTGCGGCGGTGAAGCGTAGGTCCGCCGCGCGCATCTCAAGCAATTCGCCTCGCGCGCGCCATCGCGCCAGCGGAAGCGGCGGGTCTGAGCGACTGGACAGCGCGATGTGCAGCTGGGGTGGAAGATGATCCAGCAAGAACGCAAGGGCATCGTGGATCGGGCGATGGTCGATCACGTGATAGTCGTCGAGCACAAGCAGCCCTTCACAAGGCAAGCGGGCCAGGTCATTGAGGAGCGAGATGAGGATCGGCTCACTGAGCGCGGGGTCGCCGGACTGGAGCCGTTGTAGCGCGTCAGCCCCGAGGCCGGCGTCAAGGGTCTGCAGCGCCGCCACCATGTAATTCAGAAAGCGCGCAGGATCGTTGTCGCTCGAATCCAACGAAAGCCAGGCCGTGGGCCGCTGCACGCTGGCCAACCATTCGCCCAGAAGTGTGGTTTTTCCGAAACCCGCCGGCGCGGCCAGGACGGTCAGTTTATGGCCCGAGCGATGGCTCTGAACCAATCGGTCCACGAGATGCGGGCGCTGGACTCGCTGCGGGCGCGGTGGAACAGGAAAAAGCTTGGTGGCGAGCAGGGACGTCACTTGAGCCTCGACAGTGGAAGTGAGCTTCAGGGCGCCGGTCTCAGGTGGGCGATCATCAGCGGCGCCGTCTGCGACCAGAAGCCGCCGGTCACACCCAGCCCAGGCTCGTCCAGGGTGGGCCATCCCGTCCAGTACGTCTGGTTGTACGGAATACGGTTGAGCCACTGCATGACCGGAATGTTGATCACGTCGCGCCAGTAGATGTCCAAGGCCTGCGCCGCAAGAGATTGGAATTCGGGATCGTTTGCCGGGAGTGAAGCCATGGCGTCCACGATTCGATCGTAATCGGGGTTGCTGAAGCGGGCGAAGTCTTTATCTGCCGGTTGTCCTTCCGCCGGGTGGTGCCGGCTGTGGAACATCTCGAAGACGGCATACGGGTCGACCAGGCTCGCGCCGTGCCCATATAGATAAAGCCCTTCCGATCCGACTGCCATCCGGTTGTAGACATCCGAACCGAGATAGGGCGAACTCTCGAACCCCGCCTGCAGGAACATTTCAGCCAGGACCGGAGCCACATCATTGTGGACCGAATCGAATCCATTGACCTGAGCGTTGACGACCTGCCCATTCTTGGACCAGAAGCCGTCTGTGTTCTTGACGAAACCGGCCGCCGTCATCAATCGGGCGCTCTCCGCCAGATCAAAGGCGCCCGGCATGTCACGCGCTTCGAGCGCCGAAACGGCCGGGCTATCGGCGAAGCGGGTCAGCGCCGGGTACAGCGGAAAGGGATAGACCGTGGCGATGGGAGCCCCGCCGTACAGGAGTTGATTGAGTTTGTCACGGTCGATGGCCAGGCTGAGGGCGCGGCGCACGCGCGAATCGTCGTAGGGTGGAAGTTGCGTGTTCATCCAGAGCGCGCTGGCCCACCAATCCAAAAAACCATAGGGTGGCTGATCGCCTGTATAGGACGTGATGTTCGGGTTGTTGTGAATCACGCTGGCGATCAATGGACCCGTCATGAGCAACGTGGCATCGAACTCGTTGTTCACGACCCGCTGGGCGATCGTATCCATCGGTTGAACGATGTTCTCGAAGATGACGCGTTCAACGGCGGGTAAGGGGGTGAGACCTGCTTCCACAGCCCACCAATCAGGGCGCCGATCAAAAACCTTCTGAGCGGCGTCCCACGCGACCAGCTTGTACGGACCTGAATGCGGCATCTCCGCGCCGCCCGCATATGCGTGTACATCCGCCTGTGATCGCAGCGTGTGGGCCGGAAGGATCGGAATGCCCGTGTCGAACTTGAGCGTCAGGACTTCAAACTTGAACCGGGGCGCCGGCATCTTGAAGTGCAGAACAACTGTCTTGTCATCCGGCGCTTCGTAGCTCGCGACGTATTGAACGAAGGCACTGTGGTATGACAGGGCCTCGTCCCGCATCTGACCGTCGAAGGTGAACACGACGTCGTCCGCGGTGACCGGCTGACCGTCGCTCCAGCGCGCAAGCGGGTTGAGCGTGATGGTGAGTTCAGTGGCGTCGTCGCTGTAAACCATGCGCCTGGCGAGCCAGGGGATCTCACGATCCGCCAGGACGCCGTAGTAGCTCAGACCCTCCCATAGCAGGCTGTTGCCCTCGGTGTGGGTGTAGCCCAGGCTGCACCAGGGGTTGGTGACCCCGACCGGGGATCGAACGAGCCCGGCAAGCACAAGGGTCCGGTTTCGCGCGATGGTGACGGGCGGCTCATTGTGATTGATAGCGGTTGAAGAGGTCGGTGTGAACGTGAGCGTGCGATCGATCGAAGCGGGAGACGATGACGCGGACAGGCCGTCTGGAATGATCCCGCACGCGACCAACCACAGGGCTGGAACGGCTCGCAACACCACCCACCCAATCGATTTGGCCATGGCATCTCCGTCACCGACCTGGCTCGCGACGTCGCTCGATGCAAGGTTCTGTCTGGCGGTCAGCGAAACGTGGGAACCGGCGAGCACGATCAACCATGCTGACGTCAGGCGGCTCAACGAACCGAAAGAAGCTCAGAAGAAGGGCATTTGATGATGAAAGACAAAGACGCAGACGAACCGACGGCGCTGAACACGTCGTGAAGGTGTGATCAGAATGATGGCAAGCGGACCGTTAGGGTGTCTTCTATATCGTTCGAATTCCCCCGTGTTCACGCATAAATCAGCCATCGAAAAGGAGGGCGGGGCAACGCTGGAACTGGAAAAGGCTCACCCGAATCCGACAAGAGTCGACGTGCGAAAGAATACCGCTTCACGGCTGGTTGACAACGTGAGGCAGATCAGGGATAGCATGTAGTTCTGTCTGTAAAGCGGAGGTGTATCGCACCGCAGCTCAAACAACCGTATCCCCAGTATGGGATCTGTTATGCAGGCACGCGTTGACAAACCATCGAAGACGCCGTACTGTGTCTGGCAACAACAGCGATTGCCGGGCTCCCCACAACCACACCTCTCCGGGTTTTTTGCTGCGCCGTGGCTCGACGGTCTGAAGTGCGCGGCGACAGGATGGCAACTCATAACCCGGAGGTCGTAGGTTCGAATCCTGCCCCCGCTACTGCAAAGGCCTGGATCTTTGGAAAGATCCAGGCCTTTTTGTTTTCCTCAATGGAGTTATGGGCGCTCATAACCTGCGGGTCATAGATCTATTTCTTACTCCTCTGTGAACCCGGGATTATCGGGCTGTGCGCTTGAAACGTACGTGATACTGATCGCCGTGGTCGCCACCCATCGCGGCCCCAATAGAGATAGCCCTTGTTTGACGGTGAGGGTTGCTATCTCGATTATCAGGCGATCGAGTCATGGGGACGTGGCCTTGGCCGTGCGTCGAGGCCTATTGGCCATCACTCCATAGAACAACGGCTGCGCCCTCGGCCCGCGAAGTTGTGTGGAACTGCGGAGGCGTCGTTTGGGCTGGCTCGATCCTAGCAGCTGAGTCACAGAGCCGCCGGTCCAGGCTTACGGATTATCCGACATCCCGAAACGAATCTACCCATCGAATGAGGCGATCCGAATAACCCATCGCCGTGACGACGGCCCACCATTCAACTCTTGGCGGTCACGCGGCCAATGTCGAGCACACCTTTCGCCACCTGACGACCACTCACATCTGTCAGCCACACATTCAAGCGAGACAGATCCCGAGAATCAGGCAGGTCGACGTCAATCATGACCGGTTCGGAGATGCCAAACGCTTGCGCCACGAGCTCCGCACTGCCGCAGACGCCAGGCACACCCTGCCACTGCCAGTGAAGTCGTCCGTGCACCGACGCGTGTCCGTGATGGGACACTCGCACCCGGAAGGAGGCATGGCCTTCGATTGACTTGAGGTCCAGCCCCGGTTGGACGGGTATGAGGTCAAACAGCAATACGGTCTCAGCATTGATGACCTCAGGATCGCACCCAAGGTCTTTGAGAGTTCGGTCGGCGCGATACAGGCCCACGACTTCATACTCGACGTCGTAGAACTCCGTGTAGATATAGCCGCTGAACGCGGCGTGTTGGCGCAGATCCAGGGTCTGCCAGCGAAACAGCCAGCCCTGGTTCGACGCGTCGCCGCCGCCATATTCGCCGTTGAGGAGCGGCGCCTGAAGGTGCGGGTGATCGGGCACGGAGAGCTGGGTCTCATACCAGACGGATGACGATAGCCGATGCCCAAACCAGGCCTCGCGATCGTGTGCCAGCGCGGCGGTCACGGCCGACCAGGTTGGCATGTTCATGTCGTAGTAGTGCCAGTCGACCAGATCTGTCTTCACGTGCCACCAGCCCGAGTTGTCTACGATCGGGCGAGTGTGATCGATGGCGGCCAGACGATCGTAGGCGCGCGCCACGGCGACCTGGCGTTCGGGATCCTCGCCGACTTTCCAGTCGAGGCCCCACTCTTCGTTGTACAGCCCCCAGATGACGATGCACGGGTGGTTGCCGTCGCGCGCCACCATCGGTTCGATCTGCGCCTCGAAGGCCGCGACGGACTCGGGCGAATAGCGCCCGACGCATGGCGGCTCGGCCCAGACCAACAGCCCGAGGCGGTCGGCCCAATACAGCCAGCGTGGATCTTCCAACTTGATGTGTTTGCGGATCAGGTTGAAGCCGGCGGCCAGAGCCAATTCCACGTCACGGCGCAGGGCCGCGTCATCCGGTGCGGCATAGATGCCTTCCGGCCAGAAGCCCTGGTCGAGCGCGCCGCGCACGTAGAGCTGAACGTCATTGAGAAAGATGCGGTCGCCGCGCACTTCCACTTTGCGCAGGCCGGTATAGGACGATACCCGATCCGTCCCGTCCGGGCTCACGAGTTCAACGACGAGGTCGTAGAGATGTGGATCCTGCGGAGACCAGAGCCGAGGTGCCCGCAGCTCGAGCACCGTCGTGCCCCGACCGTTCTCGTTCAACGTCAGGGTGTGGTTCTCCATTCCGGGGATCGAAAGAGTCAGCCTCGCGTCCACAACGTGCGGGCCGGTCGCCTGCGCCGTGACCTCGATGCCATCCAGCGCGGGGGTAGGGCGCAGCTTGAGGTCCGTTACATGGGTGGCGGGCCGGGCCTCCAGCCATACCGACTGCCAGATTCCGCTGGAAGGCGTGAAGGCGCAGTCGTCGTAGTCGTCCGCCGGCCGGCTGCGCTGTTTCCCGTGGGGAATGAAGCGCTTGTCGAGCGGCGCTTCCACGCGCACCACGATCTCAGCCCGATCTCCCTCCAACGCGTCGGTGATATCGAGCGCAAAAGGCAGATATCCGCCGGTGTGAGTCCCCACTGCCTGTCCATTCACCCAAACAGAGGCGACGTAGTGTGCGGCGCCGATGATCAGGAACGTCCGCTGGCTGTCCCATTCGGGAGGACGTTGAACGTGCCGGCGATACCAGCCGACCGGCAACCAATGGCGTTCGACGCCTGAGCCGCGCGACTCCCACGGAAAGGGAACCTGGATGGTGTCCGTCCAGGTGTGGCCGCCCGGCATCTGCCAACCATTCGCGAGGCCGACGTCGTCGGGATCAGAAGCAAAATCCCAGGCGCCGTTCAGGGATTGCCAGGCCTGCGGCCGGGCGAGGTCGGGTCGAGGATGAACAGTGGGTGTAGACATGATGAATCGATGGACCCACCGCCGGAGCGGCTGTGAGCAATGAGGGGATGACGGCGTTCAGCCTTTGACGCTGCCGGAGAGCAACCCCTGAATGAAGTAACGCTGCAACGCCACAAACAGGGCCAACACGGGCAGGGTGGCGAGCGTGCTGGCCGCCAGGACCTGGCCCCAAATGCTGGCGCCGACGGCGCCGACCTGCATGTTGTTGATCTGGTTGGCGAGATCCGAAAGCATGACCTGCAGGGTCTGCATTCGGATCGTGTTGACCGCGACCACGGGCCAAACGAAGTCGTTGTAGATGTCCAGGAACGCCAGGATCGCGAGGGCCGCCAGAGCAGGCCCGATCACGGGCAGGACCAGGTGCCAGTACAGGCCCCAGGCCGAACAGCCGTCGACCCGGCCGGCATCGAGCAGTTCATCCGGCACCTCCGCAATCTGTTGGCGCATCCAGAAGATCGAGAAGGCATTGATAGCACCCGGAAGGATGAGCGCCTGATAGGTGTTGACCCAACCGAGTTGTCCCATCTGTAAGAGCAGGGGGATGAGCATCACCACCGGCGGCAGCATCAGGGTCGCGAGCACGACCGAAAACAACGCGTCTCGGCCCCGGAACGCGAACTTGGCGAAAGCGAACCCGGCCAATGGGCAGAAGAACAGCGTGAGCGCGCCCTTGAACAGCAACACCACGAGTGTGTTGCCGAACCCAATGTGCAGGGGCACGTTTCGGAAGAGCAGGCGATAGTTTTCCAGCGTCAGGGCGCTCAGGTCGAAACTGAGCGGACGACTGGCGATATCCGGTCCGCTTTTGAAGGATGAAAAAGCCATCCACACAAGCGGGTAGAGATAGAAGAACGCCAGAACGAACAGAAAGCCATACAGAAGCACCTGAGTCAGGACCCGCAGAGCGTCCGGCTGAGAGCGAGCGGTGAAGCGCATGACTCAGTTCTCCTCTCGGGCGCGAAGCAGACGCAGCATGAGCAGCGACAGCGCCATCACCAGGATGGTCAGCAGGAAGGAGTTGGCCGAGCCTGTGCCGAGATCGAGGTATTTCATGTACTGGTTGAGGGCATAGCCGGCCGTTGTCGTGCTCGCGTACGGGCCACCTTGCGTGAGTACATACGGTTCGGCAAACATCTGCACCACGGCCAGGGTGGCGATCACGCCATAGAACGCGATCGCGCGACGCATCAGAGGCAGCGTGACGTACCAGAACTGCTGGGCGCCGGCGGCGCCGTCCAGGGCGGCCGCCTCATACAGTTCAGCCGGGATGCCCTGGATCGCGGCCAGCATGATCAGGATGGCGAAGCCGCTGCTCTTCCAAAACACGAGCAGCGCCAGGGTGGGCTTAGCCCACTCGGCCGTGGTCAGCCAGCCCACATGCGGCAGGCCCAACAGGCTCAGGCCGTAGTTCACCCCGCCAAAATCCTGGTCGAAGAGCACCTTCCACACTTGCGCGATGGCTACCAGCGGCACGAGATACGAGATGAGATACACCGTGCGGAAGAACCACCGTCCGCGCAGCCCCGGGCGCGACAACAGCGATGCCACCCAGACCGCGAAGAGCGTCTGGACGGGCACCACATAGACCCAGAGCACGACCGAGTTCAGCAGCGAGTTCCAGAAAGCCGGATCGCCGAGCAGGAACTCGTAGTTCTTGAGCCCGATGAACTGCACGGCCCCGATCCCGTGCCAATTTGTGAAACTCAGGCCAAACGCGTAGGCGAGCGGAAACACGCCGAACACCAGGAACAGCGCAAAGAACGGCGCCACAAAGACATAGGGGGCAAAGCTGCCGCCCGTCCAGCGCCTCAGTCGAACAACAGACTCCTGAAGGCTCATCGTGATTCGGCGCGGATCAGGCGCCCGGACCCGACGCCATGGCGCCGGGTCCGGGCGGGCCTCTCAGCGATTGATCAGACGGGTCGTGATGTCGTCGGCGGATGCCTTGAGCGCATCGGTCGGCGAGACCTGGCCGTCTTGCATCTTCTGGACATTGGCCGCGATGATCTCGGCTGCCTGCCCATACCAGGGTGCGAAGACGTAGTTCGCCGGAATGGCGTCCAGCGTGCCGGCTGCTACCTCCCACAGGTTCTGGTCGCCCAGGCCCTTGGGGTTGTCGAACAACTGCTCAGAGAGCGCCGGCTTATAGGAGGGCAGCGACGTGTTCAGGCCTCCAGGGTAGATCTGATTGGGTCCGTAGACCGCCTTGTAGCCCTCAGGGCTGAGCATCAGGTGTTCGTAGAACAGCCAGGCCAGTTGCGGGTTCTTGCTGCGACCGGCCTTGGGGATGACGAACGACGAGCCGCCCATGTTGGCTGCGCGCGTTCCTCCGGCCGTCCAGGCGGGCAGGGGCATGGCGCGCCACTTGCCCTTGCTTTCCTTGAACTGGTTCTCCGGGCCGTAGACGAACCAGATCGCCCACGGATAGAACGCCACCTGATCGGTGTCGATGGCCTGGATGTCGCCAGGCGATAGGTAATCCTGGAGCGACCCGACGCCGCTGTCGAGCGCGCTCTTCATCCAGGTCAGGGCTTTGAGATAAGCGTCCCCGGTCAGTTGGAGTTCGCCGGCTTCGTTGACCAGACTGGTGCCCTGTTGGTTTGCGAACATCTCGAGCTGGAGAGGGATGGCCCACGCAGCCCGCTCGATATGGATCGGTTTCTTGTCGGCGCCCAGCTTGTCTTGAATGGTCTTGGCCGCCGTGATCAGATCATCATAGGTCCCGATCGAGGCCGCATCGATGCCGGCCTGCTCGAGGATGTCCGGCCGGTAGTACAGCAGGCCCGGGTCGACGTCGAAGGGGATGCCGATGACGCGGCCGCCGTGCGTGTTCACGCGCAGCTTGTAGGGCACGAGGTCTTTGCTGTAAGGCTGGATCCAGTCGGTGATGTCCGTGAAATAATCGGCCAGCGGCGGGATGTTGACGTCCTCGACAAATGTGCCGTCCGGGACGTCGACGCCGGCGGCGAGAGTCGTCGCGAGCTTGGCGCCGATGTCGACGGCTTCGTGCTTGACCGTGATCTTCGGGTATTTCTGGTTGAAGGACGCGATCGTGGCATCGAAGACCTGGAAGAGGTCACCCGACCGATCCCAGATGACGATTTCGCCTTCGGGCACGACCGTGCTCGCAGCGACGGGCGCAGTGGGGGCGGCGGTCGGCGCGGCCTGCGGGGCGCAGGCCGCGAGCGTGGCCCCCGCGGCACCGAAGCCCATGAGCTTGAGCATGTTGCGACGAGAGATACCGGACGAGTGAGTTGAGCGCGGCATGGCGTCCTCCTTAGACGAAAAGGCCGTGAAGCTCGGCGAGCCAGAACCGAAAAAGGGAATACGAAGTCGTCTGCGGTCGCAGGGCGAGTCGCACCTCCTCGTGGCCGACGCCACGATGCGGAAATCGGCAGGGATCTAGGCGTACGTGATGCGCAGGACCAGGTCTTCGGGATAGTTGCCGAAGCTGCGGCCAAAGAGGTTTAGGCCGCCCACATGTTGGGCCTCCGCTTTGATTCCAATGCGTACAGTTGTCGCAGGCAATTGACCCAGTCGTAGATCAGGCAGGCACACGTCGGAGATCTGGAGACCATCGATGAAGGTCCCCGTTTGATTGACCTCCCAACGTTTGAGTTGTCCATACTGGGTGTCGATATCCAGCCACCAGGCGGGTGTTAGAGCGCCGCGTACGCCACCGAAATCGCCCGGGCTCGTCCAGGTCCCGATCTCACATTCATTGATCCAGACCGTGATGTCCGAAGGCCACTGCGCATTATGCGTGGGCGCTTCTGAACAGATCTCCATCCGGAGCTGCAAGGTCTCAAGCCGGGCAGTGGGCGCCAATCGGTACGGAAAGCGGTACTCGACAAAGCCTTGCCGGAACCACAGGATCTGGGCCTTGAGCCGATCGGGTTCGAAGAAGCTGACGGGATCGTCGATCGTGCCGATCAGGGCGTTCTCGGAGGCGAGGCCACACGTTGGAACGACCTCGAAATTCACGTAGGCGCCGATCGGCATGGCGACCTCGACCGCTTTTCCTTCGGTGCGCTCGAGAGGAGGCAGGCCCAGAAGGACCTGGTCAAAGCGTCGCGAACAGGCCTTGAGTTGACCCCGAGTGGCCGGCTGCATCTCAGTGTAGATGAGTTCGGCGTCCTCCAACTCTTTGACGTGCATAGAGGTGGTGGACAAGGGGATGTCGAGCAACTGGGCCAGTTGATTGACCGAGCGCGTTTCGGCCCCGAGGAGGGCCAAGATGCGTAGGCGGGGCTCGGACGCGAGCGCCTTGAGGACCCCCAGCGTCTTGTCGGAGGGTTGACTGACGTCCAGATGAAGCGTCTTGCCGTGATTCACGCTCTGGGTTCCAAGAGTAGTCATAATCTCGATTGCAGCAGGCTTTTCTGTATCAGATCAGCTGTGTAGATCGTGATTGTGCATCTGGCCGTCTAAATGCACAGCCAAAGCTGTTTGATACGCTTATTCCTGTTTGATAGATAGTACCCCTGAATCCGAACTTGTCAACCATTTGGGTACCACGAGGTGAAAAGGGATGGACACGCGTGATTGATGAGAACACAACTGGGTGAGTGCGATGACCGTCCTGGAGTGTCCGCCCTGCGCGCATGTTTCCTGGCTCCTGGCACCTCCGAGTCGTCTAGGGCTTGTCTCCATCACACGTGCGGGGAAGTGGGCATGGGTAAGCGCTATGACCATTCAATAAGGGATCGGAGGTATTCGCCACCGATTCTGGTACAGCCCGAATAAGGGAGTGGTTGCCCGGCTACGGCAAAGGCTTGAATCTCTTCAGAGATCCCAAACCAATTTCTGTGCCTATTTGCTTTGCCCAACTGAGCGCGTGACCTGGGCAAGAACCCTATAGGCCTTCTTGTTCATCGAGCATTCTGCGGGCCATTCCCAAAGGCTCGCTGACGTACGTGTAGATCTTCTCAACGACGGTGGCCAGTGAAGGCGCCTCAAGCCCGTTTTTGGTAAGGAACGCTTCCCACTGAGTTGTTCTTTCGGAGTCGGTCGAGTACTCCTGGGTGAGGCCCAGGGGAATCGTAGGTGGCAAGGTCGTGGCCCGCCGACGAAACGTCGCTGCGATGGCCGAGGCGATCTCAGTCGGATCGAGGATGTCTTCAGCAGCCAGGACGTACAGGTCAAAGTAGTCTTTGAGGCGCGTGTTGGCCATGCCGAAGCTGACGATGATCTCGAGTTTCTCGGCGATGACGGTGGCGCGAGGATATGTCCTCAGTTCGACCGGCGGGAGATCGGGCAATAGCGAGGGAAGGCTCGCTTCGACGGGCCCGGGCGTCACGGCATCGCCGAAGCCGATATCCAGTTGCACCGTGATCCGGGCACTGCCGAGCTTTCCGACGAGCCGGGCGCATAGCCCCTGGTACCGCGATGCCTCACGGATCTCCTCGATCCGAGCGGTGGTCGGATCAAAGGTCATTCCATCCGCCGTGTCGACGGCGCAGGCCGCGTGGATCACTCGTTCCAGACTCTGAGCACTCCCATCACCGAGGCCAAGCAGGTCCGCGTCGCGTGTCGGACGATGAGGGGTATCGAACCACAGTTCAAACAACAGAGCGCCCTTCAGAAGAAAGGTGTGACGCTCAGGAAGTTGTGAGAGACGGTAGAGAAATCGCTCAAGCGCAAACCGTGTCAGAACGAGATTGAAGTCCTCGCGGCGTTGTCGAGCGAGCCTCAACAAACGAGTGTGGATGGACGCGGCGTTTGGGGTCGTCATGCGAGCGACTCCAGATACGGGCGCATGACATTGGCGACGCGCTGCAGCCTGGCGTATCGCCACAGGTCATCCAGACGAATGTGGCGATCGCGAAAGGCCTCACGCAGGGCTTCGATGGCCACCTCGAGCCCGATCTTGTTCCTGAACTTGAAGCAATCCACCACGGTCCGGGCTGGGTTCGTCAGCCGGAGCGTCACGCCATCCACTTTGCGGGTCTCAACTCCTTCCACAAGCGCTTGCGCCGAGAACCGCACCGTGCGGAGCGGGGGATAGGCCATGCGAGGCGGATAGTCTTTATTCGCGATGGCGATCCAGACTTCGTGCGGCGCTGTGGTTGTCAGGTCGTGGAGGCGTAGGGCGGTCAGCAGGCAAAAGACGACCTCGGGTTTTCGGCCAGCTACCAGTGCGACGGCGCCATATTCGCCGAGTTGATAGTCCGGAAGCGCATACACGCCACGATCGACCAGGACGAGAACGCCTGCGCGTTTCAGGCGCGTGATCTGGCTGCGCGTCAGGCCCTTAGCGACCAGATCGCGGGATCGTGCAGTCCCTTGACGGGCGAGCCAGTTGCGCAGAAGAGTCGTCAGATCCATCATGCGGGCATTGTTCCATAGTTTCGGTAAATGTGCAAATTTACCGAAACTATGGAACGACCCAAGTGGAGCCTTCTCCTGGCTGCATCCCGACTCGCGTCAGGACTACAAGACGTGAGCGACCCACTTATCGGGGCGTTGACAATTGGTCGAAGAGGCCGTAGTGTGTTGGCCAACAACATCGATTGCCGGGCTCCCCACAACCACACCTCTCCGGGTTTTCGTCGCGCAATGGCTCAACGGTCTGAATCGCGCGGCGACAGGATGGCAACTCATAACCCGGAGGTCGTAGGTTCGAATCCTGCCCCCGCTACTTGAAAGGCCGTGATCGCAACCGATCACGGCCTTTTTGCTTGCTTGCGAAAGACCGTTGACGCTCGCGACGTGACTTGTCCAGCATTAATGCTAGGAGTCGCCCGCCAAGGGTGCTTCCCTCGAAAAGTGAGCGGCCTGCCAAGCCACCGAGATGAGCCAAACGCTATAGGCGGCCACCATCGCTCTGTTGGGCCAGCCCTGCAAGACATGAGGGCCAACCCTCCCTGCGCCAGGGTTGGCCAGATTGCTCCCTATGATCGACCCAAAGTACACAATCAATGCGAGCCATACGAATCCGGTGAGCCAGTTCAGGAGGCGGCGGCGATCCTGCCACTGCTGATGGCGTGCGAGACCGCGTGAGACAAGGGTGGCAGCAATCGGGAACGTCAGAATGACGACCACACCGCAAAGCGTATGAAGGTTTCCCGCCGTGGTCTTGGCGGGATCAGTAATGGCATCCGTGACAAAGATGCCTGCGCCGATTTGAGCGAGCGCGATCACGAGCAACCACCCCAATCCGATGATCCCCAAGCGAGTGCGCACCACAGGGCGCAACGTCCAGGTCAGGAAGACGACGCTGCCGCCCCAGCAAAAAAAGGCGAGACGCATGAGCCAACCGTAGTTCCCAAGCTCATATTCGCTAATCATGCGCCACGAGGCATCGAATTCTGGCTCGAGAAAGTGGAGGAGAAACAATAATCCCAGAAAAGCCATGGAGAGGCCGGCGGCAGCATATCCGCGCCAATGGACGGTGGTCGGGCGTGTCCTTGTGAGCGGCTTGATCGTATTCACGTATGACTTTCTCCTATGAAGAGGCGGGATCAATCTCGCCGGTTCGGGCCCGCCCCTTCTTGGCGCGGGGTGAGCCCTTCAGTTGAACCCTTCCGCCTCGGAGGACGGTCAACCAACGCTTTATCGCCTCGGGGCTGGTGCGTTCCAATGACCTGCTCGGTGCTCCGATAGCGCGTTCTATGGCGTCCAGAAAAGCGTCATGGGTCGTGACAACGCCCGTGACAACAGCAAGCTCATCGCTGCCCCGCTGAAGCGACAGGAGCAGCTGAGCATGAGTGTCCGCCATGCCCTGCAAGAGAGACAGGATGATGCGACCGGCCTGGTCGGGAAAGGCGGTGCTGAAGACACCCTCGTCCACGCCCTGGCTTACGATCCTGGCGAGTAGCGGCGCACGTTGGCTTTGCACGGCCGCTTCGACACGTACACGGGCGACTGCGTTGTCGTCGGCATACCAAACACGCAGCAGATGAACAACCGATGCCTTCTGTGCGCTTCTCAGTCGGTCGAGAGTCGACAGAAATCCCTGAAGCTTGTCGAGGGCAGATCGATGCGGATCGTTGAGGATGGGCTGAAGTGACTGTTCGGTGTCGCGTCGGATCCGCTCGATAAACGCTTCAAGGACGGCTTGTTTGGAGCGAAAGTAGTGAAAGAATGCGCCGTTGGACATGCCGATTTCGTCGCGGATGTCCTTGATGGTCATCTGTTGATAGCCCTTCGTATAAATGAGCCGCTGCGCGGCGTCGACGATCTCGTTGACCTTGGCTGCGTATTCTTCCTGGTTGATATTTCGGGTCATAGCTTCGCAAATGGTCTAAAGTAGAGCGGCACTCTGTTTTAGGGAGATTACCTCTACCGGACGGATCTGTCAATCTCGACGGATGGAGAAGGCCATGGGGCCGATGTCTTAAGAGAATGGCTTCCTTACTGTCGGCGCAGCGATTCGCACGACGCGCTGCTCCGTTAGCAAACACTCATGGCTGACACTCAACCTGGATCACAGTCAACAGATCGCTCAAACGCGTCTTGGGCTGATCGAATTTCCCCTGGAGGGCAAGGGCAGGCCGGTGATGATCCTCGACGGGGAGCCGTGCGCACAATGTTGTTGGAACTCACGACGCTCGACATGCAACAGGTGGTCAAAGACCTGAGCGCCGCGGACTTCGCCTATGTGGTCCGAAGGATCGAAAACTCACTAGTTGATCTTTCGGACGCGCAGATCTGGGCTGAATGGAAAACCACCAGCGCGGCGACGGGCGTGCCGGATGACCTGGGCATCTGGATCTGCTGGCGGAGCCCATTGACGTGTGAAGCGAAGCGGTGCGCTCGACCCGGCTCGGTCGGCGAGTGCAAATACGGTCGTGGTTTCACCACGTCCCGGTGGTCTGCTCTTTCATGTCTGCCCAGTCCACCGCCTGGGCGTCGCTGTCGCGCGTGAGCGGCGTTCTGGGTTCGCTCACGGTAGGTGTTTGGGCTCGATTTCCGAAGTCTGCAGAAATGATGAATAGCGATGACAGAATCGCAGCGCGCAGAGATATCAACGCCGACTCTGCAGTGCCTTACCAGGCTTGGCGCCGACCAGGCACTCGATGGCGGCAATCCAAGTCGCTCATGTTTTCCCCTGCAGAACGAAAGCGTGCTGGCTGTTAAGGAGTGAGGCAGACTTGGAAAATCGAGCCCAAGGAGACTCGGATCCGGCGAGAGAAGATCAAGTGCGACATGTTTGTTGGCCGCACGTCGTTTCATGGCTCAGCAGACCCGCCTGGCGCCGGGCCTATAATCGGTCCGGCCGAAAGTGTAGGAATCAAAGGGGGCTCGACTGTCCGGCTATAGCTAAACCCCAAAATGGACTCGTAAGACGGCGCCTGGAACCCGGCCCGCCGTGTGGTTCGATGAGGCGGACGATGGTGCCACGGCCGATCTGCGCGCCAACAGCGTCGCCAGCATTGTCCAGTGGCCCGACGCGCACGACGACATCTGGCCCAAGCGGGTCTGGGCCTTCGTTGCGGGAAGCCATTACGGGTGTCGGTCGTTCGATGTGAACGATCACTCGAACGCCGTGCGCTCCCTTGAATAGTAAGCCGAAGGCGAACCGAATCCAGACGATCGAGGGACGACACAGGATTGACTGACGATGAGACCCGATCGGGCGAAGTACCGCATTCCTTTTTCTGTGCTCCTGATCTATGGCATCGTGGGCCTTGTGTTCCTTGGTGCGGGAGCCTGGTTGGCCAACGACCTGATCACGAGTCGCGCGTCCATCCTCGCGGAGCGGTCGGCCTTGGCCCTCCAGACCAGCCGCTTCATGAGCCAGCAGTTCGGAACGACCGTCACCGCCACCGATTACGTGCTCCGCGATGTGACTACCAAAGTCACGGTCGCCGAATTGGACGCGGCCGGATCAGATCCGGAGATCCAACAACAGCTTTCGGCCTTGGTGCGGGAAAAGCTGGCCACGTTGCCCGGCGTGACCGGGCTCGCCTTTCTTGACCAGCGCTGCATCTTCGTCGCGGCAGCGGATGAGCACCTGATCGGTTTCCACAGTAATACCCAACCCTGCGTTGATCCAGGGCAGGTCTTGGAGAACCGGACTTACATCGAGTATGTCCCCGCCTCAAAGTCGGCGAACAAGCAGCCCGCCATTCTGGTGTCACGCCCCATGTTGTCCTCAGACGGGTTCTTTCAGAGCGGTGCCCTGGCCGCCATCGTGCTCAGCACGGCTCAAGACTGGATCGCCTCATTCGACATCGGCGAGCACGATACCCTGGCCATGGTGGATGGGGAGGGCATTCTTCTCGCCCATCATCCATCGATGCCCGATGCCATCGGCCAGGTGCTTCAATCGTCGCCGGATCAGCCCAGATTTGGCGACCAGCGCGGCAGCGCGTCGTTCATCACTGTTTCGCCCCTCGACGGGCGCGAACACATCTACGGGATCAGTAAGGTCGAGAACATTCCGCTGAACATCATCGTGAGCTACGACGTGGCCGATATACTGCGAGAGTGGCAGCAACGGGTCTGGCAATCGGCCGTCGGGTTCATCTCGTTGCTCGTGCTGTTGGGGCTGGCACTTCGAACACATCTGGACGCGCTGGCCCAACGCTATGAAGTGCAACAGCTGGCGATCACCGATCCTCTCACGGGTGTCGCGAATCGACGCCAACTGATGGTGGCCGGCGAGCATGAGATCGCCAAAGCCATCCGTTACAAGCATCCCGCGTCGGTCTTAATGGTCGATATCGACCATTTCAAGTCCATCAACGATACCTGGGGACATCCCACCGGCGATCGGGTGATCCAGTCCTGCGTCCAGGCCATGGTCAGCACTATCCGTAACACGGATATCGTGGGTCGCTTAGGTGGCGAGGAGTTTGGCGTGATCCTCACTGGCACCACGTCAGAGGGTGCTTTGACATTAGCCACCAGACTGCGAGACTGTATCGAGCACTCCGTCACGGTTAAGTCGGATAGCGGTGCGCCGGTGGGCTTCACCGTCAGTATCGGCGTGGCGGGCCTTGACGAAGAGGCCTCATCGTTCGAAGGGCTCTTGGGGCGAGCGGATCAGGCTCTGTATGAGGCCAAGCGTCGTGGCCGGAACAATGTGGTGCTCGCGCAGGTTCAATCGCTCAACATCGCGTGAGATTGGACGAAGAACTTTTGCCTAGCTCACGCAGAACGTCGACGATAACTTTCTTCTTGCTGACGTGTTTCCGCACGCTGGCAGAGTCGACGTAGGGCCGTTTGCCCCGCGATCGCGTGCAGCAAAATGTGGTCACGCATCGGCTATATAGAGCAGGGCGCCTGCTCCTCGGCGCTGACTCCGTTCTGGTATCCACACCCTGGGTTCAGCACTTATATCCCACTGAAGGCACTGAATCCCCCATCGACCGGGATGACCACTCCGGTGACAAAGCTGGCCCCCGGTCCGCACAACCAGATCAGGGTGCTGAGAAGTTCCTCCGGCTGGCCGAAGCGTCCGGCAGGGGTGTGGTCGATAATGGTCTGTCCCCGTGGGGTCAGTGAGCCGTCTGAGTTGAGTAGCAAGGTTCGGTTCTGCTCACCGACAAAGAAACCAGGCGCTATCGCGTTGACCCGCAGTCCCGGTCCATACGAGCGCGCCAACTCCATGGCCAGCCAGCGAGTGGCATTTTCGACCGCCGCCTTGGCGATGCCATAGCCGATCACGCGAGTCATCGCGCTCTGGGCCGCCATCGATGAGATGTTGACAATCGCACCCGACGCTTGCTGTGCCATGATCGCGCCGAAAACCTGGCTGGGCAGGAGAGTCCCTTGCAGGTTGAGGGCGATAACGCTATCCAGATCCTCGACCGGGAGATCGAAAAACGAGCGTCCCGGTTGCAGTGTCGCTGTCGGTTGGTTTCCGCCGGCAGCGTTGACAAGGATGTCAATCCTGCCCCAATGCGCCAGTGCCTGGCTGCAGGCCGATTCAAGCTGGCTGCGGTTGAGCACGTCTGCAACCAACGCGATGGCTTGGCCGCCGTCGGCCGCGATCTGCGCGACCAAAGCTGCGGCCTTTTCCTGTCGGCGCCCAAGGACGGCAACGCGCGCGCCGGCCCGCGCGAGTCCGCGTGCCATTGCTCCCCCCAGGACGCCTGTGCCGCCTGTGACGATGGCCACCCTCTCTGCCAAACTGAAGCTCCTTTCAATCTGGTTCATAGCTCTGTCCTCCAAACGAATGGACTCATGTCGAGCGACAATGACGGACCGGGTTGCGGTTATTCCTAGCTCAAGCGGATCCGGATGTCAGACAACCGTACTCGGGCCCGAAGTCCCGAGCACCTAACGCAGGGGCCGCCCACCCGTACTGACCCGGCCTTCCCCTCCACAGCGTTGGCAGAATTGAGAGTCGACTGCATGTCTCACCTGGCGGTCTTGCCGGCCGTATGCGCGAGGGCACCACAATCCAAAGCAGACGTGGGCGTTGGCATCTCCACCGGCCTGCTCACGGTGGCAACGTAACGCGCGGCCCATACAAAGGCAACGGTTGACTCCCTTCATAGGCGCCGATATCAGGTTCGGCGCCTTCGAAGTTGTCATTGATGTTGGGAATACGAAGCGCGGCATCCTGCGCGGTCGCGCCCGGCCTCAGGCGTAAGTCGACGACAGGCAGGGCGGGGAAGGGGTCTCGCGGGTACGCGATCGGCACTGCGAAATCTTCCCAGGTGACGATCACGGCATGCTGCTCTGTGGTTTTGCGACGCAAATCGTCCAGGCTTGTGAACAGTCGCGGGCCGAGCTGCCCCAGAAATCGGTCGGCGCTCGTGCCGTAAGCGTCGTAGTCGAAGTCCAGGCCCTCACCGGCCATCCCCAACGAGGCCACCAGCCCGGGGCCGCTTGAATAGCCGTTGTAAAACCCGCCCGGTCCACCCAGAAAGAGGTTATTCCGAAAGTAAGCGCGCTGAAAGTACTCGTCGGCATACACGCCCACGGCATCGCCGCTCTTGACAACTGTATTGTGCAGAGCCACGTCGCCGACGCTGCCGTTGTGTAGCTTGAACGGCGAGTAGACGACGTTGTACATGACGTTGCGGATGAAGTAAGTCGGTCCGCCCAGGCCGGGCTGAGAGCTCACGCCCATGAACACGTTGGTCAGGCGGTTGCCGATGATGCGGCAATTGTGAAAGCAGTAGTCAGCCTCTACGCCGTCGTCAGCGGCCTCGCTGATGTCATTGCCCAGCACATCAATGCTGTATTGATCCACCGCCTCATCCTGCTCCATAAAGGAGATGTTGTCGCGAAACCCCGTGACGGTGTTGTGCTCGATCACGTGGCCCGGCCCGCTGAACTGAATGCCCTCGCCCAGGTTGTCGCCGTTGACGCCGAGCGCTGCCTTCCGCCAGAGAGTCGGACCGATGACGACGTTGTCGGCCACGTAAGCATTGCTGGCATGCCCCTGGAACACGATGCCGCTGTCTGTTGTGGTGATGCGACAGCGCAGGACCGAGATGGATTCGCCGTCGTGGAAATGGACGGTCCCGGCAATCGTCAATCCTTCCAGGATGATGTGCCGGCGCTGGTCCAGGTCGACCTCTCCCTGGATCATCACGTCGCCTGCTGAGCGGATGACGATCGGACGCCCCGGCTCACCGTCTCGCTGAACGACGATTGCGCCATACGTTCCGCCTTCCAGTTCAAGGATGTCGCCGGGTCGCGCATTGGCCAGGCTGGCGTCCAGCGTGTCGGGTGAGACGGCTATCACGGGCGCGTCGTTCATCGGCGCGGGAACGGCGCGGGTGGCGACGGTCAGTGATCGCCTCGTCGAGCCGCCATCCGGATCCGAAAGCGTCAACTCGATCGCGTAGGTCGTGCCCGGCTTGAGGTCAAACAGGCTGCCGGAGTGTTTGTTCGTCCAGCCGAACCCGGCTCGCTCGTTGTATCCGGCCGGAATGCGTCGCAGCGACATCCCTTGACGCCACTCGGTCGTGCGGCTATCCCGGAAGCGCACGGAGACGACACCGTTGAGGTTGTCGTCGCCTTCGATCGGCCACTCCAACGTGATGTGTTTGAGCGTGGGGTACGGAGCAACGACCTCGCCCGGGATCGTCGCCGCGTGAGAGTCAAGCGTCGGTTCAGGGTTGGTCGGCGAGGGCAGTGGCTGCTGGGTGGGGACAGCGCTCGCGGCCGGGACGGTGACTATGGGAGGGAGGGGCGTGGGCTGCGAGGGCGCTCCGGCGCAGGCGCCGCTTGCATAAGCCAGCATGGCCATTGCCGCCAGGCGGCTTATCGATCTGACCGACATAACGCCTCCTGGTCAGGGCTGGCTGCTCGATTCATGCTGGGTTATCCATCAGGGGTGAAACGCGCTGGCGGGCCAGAAAACTGCGTCTTGACAAGCCATCACGTCTTCGTTATAACATGGCAAGCGCTTTCCGGCAAGCGCTTTCCGGAAATCGTTTGCCATTCTCGCCAATGTTCTCGCATTTATGACGTCAATCGATGATGTGGCCCGCGAGGCCAAAGTGTCCGTTACGACGGTATCGCGTGTGCTGAGCAACAGCTCGCACCCGGTTAATGGAGAAACGCGCGCCCGCGTGCTCGCGACCGCCAAGGCCTTGGGCTTTACGCCCAGCGCCGTGGCCCGGGCACTGGCGACCAAAGAGACCCACATCATTGGCGTCATCGTCGGTGACGCCTCGGATCCGTACTTCGCCATGATCGTCCGCGGCATCATCGACGAGGCCCGCGCGCATGGCTACCTGGCGATCATCTGCGACTCGAACCGCTCGGGCGATGTCGAGATCGAGTTCGTCAGGCTCCTGCGCGACTATCGCGCAGATGGCGTCATCTTCGCCGGCGGCGGGCTGAAAGACCCTTCGTACCTGGCCCAACTCAGCGACATGCTGACCTGGTTCAAGAGTCAGAAGAAGGCGATCGTGGCCCTGGGGCATAACCTGGCCGACGTTCCTGAGGTGACGATCGACAACCGGCAGGCGACGCAGGACATGACCGAGTACCTGATCGGGCTGGGTCACCGGCGGATCGCGTTCCTCTCGGGCCCGGCCAGCATCACCACCAGCGCTCTGCGCACCGAAGGCTACCTGCAGGCGTTGGACAAGCACGGTCTGTCCACCCGGGACGCGCTCGTGCTGGAGAGCGATTTCACCTTCGAGAGTGGTCAACAGCTTGCTTCCGAATTGCTGGCCCTCCCGATGCCGCCGACCGCCATCTTCGGCTCGAACGACATGGTGACCCTGGGGTGTCTGGTCGAGCTCAAGCAACGCGGGATCTCAGTTCCCGGCCAGATCAGCCTGGCGGGATTTGATGACATCCCGGCCACCCTCATGGTCGATCCCGCGCTCACCACAGTTCGTGTGCCGATGCGCGAGATGGGCACGATGGGCGTGAGGCAACTGCTACGCCTGATCAACGAAGAGCCGATCGACTCCCGACTCCAGTTGCCCCATGAACTGGTCGTTCGCGCGTCGACCGGGCCGCACCGTGAGCCTTGAGACCGGATCGATTGAGATTCGTGCGAACAGGATCGACGTGCACTCAAACGAGCGATCGCCGCAGCGATCGGCCATCGGCTCATCCCTGCGCTGGATGCGTGCATTGACGCATTGAGCAAACCAAACGGTGACAACTCACGTCGTGTGGGGCATCTGGCGCCAGATGCCGGCACATAGGGAAGGAGGTGGTTCTTAACCCTGTGATCCAACCCGCCGATCCACCCCTGCCTAACCTAACTCACGACCCACAGTCCACACGCCTTGGGGAGGAGATTGTTATGAAGAAGACCCTGATGCCGTTGGTGGCGACGGCGCTCATCGTCAGCGCCTGCACCCAGCCGGCCACCCCGGCCCCAACGTCTGTGCCAGCTCAACCGACGGACGCGCCCCCCGTCAATAACGATGCCCCGACCGCTGCGCCTACCACCGCGCCTACGGACGCAGCGAGCGAAGCGGTCACGCTGCGCCTTTCATCCTGGGGCAGTCCCGAACAAAACGCACCCACCGCGGAGATGGTCGCGGCCTTCATGGCCCATTACCCGAACATCACCGTTGAAGAGGAGTATGACCCCTGGGACGGATACTGGGAGAAGAAGACCACCCAGCTTGCGGGGAATCAACTTCCCGACGTCTATGCCATGTCCACGGCCTTCATCTGCGATTACGTGGCCTCGGGACGGGTGCTCGATGTGAGCCCCTCCCTGCAGAACGCTGACGTGGCTGGATTCGTCGATGGCCTTCCGGCCGCGGCGTTGGAGAACCTCACACTCGACGGCGAGCTCTATGGCTTCCCGTATGCCACCGGCACCGTGCTGCTTTTCTACAACAAGGACATGTTCGACGCCGCCGGTCTGGACTATCCGACGGCGGAGTGGACGTATCAGAACGTCCTAGACGCCGGCGCGAAGCTGACGAAGGATCGCGACGGCGACGGCGTCATGGATGAGTGGGGCTATTACGTCCAATCGAACAGCCCCGACACCTTCTACTCGATCCTGAGCCGGTTCGACGCGCGCTTCTTCTCCGACGATGCCTCCACCGTCGAACTTGACTCGCCGCAGGCCGTCGAAGCTGTGCAGTTCATCCAGGATCTCCAGTACAAGTACAACGTCTCGCCTCGACCGCAGGACATCGACGGCGTGGAGTCGCCGTTCGCCTCCAACATGGTGGCGATGTACGAAGGCCTGGTCGGCGAGGTCGGCACGTTCCGTGAGATCACCGACTTCACCTGGGACGTGGCCCCGCTTCCTCTCGGATTCAAGGGCCAGGAAGGCGTCGGCGTGCTGCGCGGCAATCCGAACTACGTCGTCTCGGCTGCATCGGCTCACCCCGCCGAGGCGACCCTGCTGGCGGCCTTCATGTCCAGCGCGGAGGCCCAAACCCTTCTTGGACAGGCCAAGGGGCGCATCCCGGTTCACCCGGCCGGACAGGCAGAATGGTTGACCGCGCCGCCGGAGAATCTGGTGTCGGCCGTCGAGTTGTCCATGTCCCGCAACGTGGCCAACCCGCCGCTGTGCATCAACCACAACGACGAGATCTTCGAGGCGTGGGCGCGCGCGCTGGAAGGCGACATCCTGCTGAACTCGGCGCCCGCAGCCGAGCTCTTGCCCACGATCACGCAGGACCTGCAAAAGATCCTGGACACGCAATAACGGTACCCCCTGACGGAGTCTTCGGGGCAGAACGCACCGAAGACTCCGTCATCCCGATCGAGCCAGGCACGGCGCCGGGCCGAACGGCCTGGGCGAAGGTGGCGATGTCTCTTTCTCAGTGGATCAAACGAACCGGGTCGAGTGACTGGCGCGAGATCGGCACGTTCTATGGCTTTATCTCGCCCCTGCTGGTGGGCTGGGCCATCTTCCTGGTCGGACCGCTCCTGTATTCACTCTACCTGTCGTTGACCAACTACGATGTGCTCAACGCGCCCGTGTTCGTCGGGGCCCAGAACTACCTCGACCTGCTAAGCGACACGCGCTTTCATAAGGCGCTTTACAACACTGCGTACTTCGTGGTGTTCTACGTGCCGATCTCGACGGCCATGGCCCTCGGCCTGGCTCTGTTGCTGCATGCGGTGCGACGCGGCAAGGCGCTGTTCCGGGCCATCTTCTACGTGCCCGCGATCGTGCCGGTCGTGCCCGCGACGCTGGTCTTCATCTGGTTGCTCAACTTCCGTTACGGACTGATCAACAGCGCGCTCAAGGGGCTGGGCATGATGCCGCAGGCCTGGCTGACCGAGCCCGATCTGCTGAAGCCCAGCCTGATCTTCCTGACCCTGTGGGGTTTTGGCACGAGCATGCTGGTCTTCCTCGCCGGCCTGCAGGCCATCCCAAAGGATTATTACGAGGCAGCTTCGATGGATGGCGCCTCGCCCTGGCGGCAGTTCCAGAGCATCACACTTCCCTTGCTGTCACCGACCACGCTGTTCGTCTTCATCACCAAACTGATCGGGGCCTTTCAGATCTTTAGCTCGGTCTACGTGTTGTCCGGCGGCACCACGGTCGGCGGCCCGCAGGACGCGGCGCTGTTCGTCGTGCCGTACCTCTACAACCTCGGGTTCAAGCTGGGTCGGTTCGGGTATGCGTCGGCCGTCGCCTGGGTCCTGACTCTCATCATCATGGCACTGACGCTGCTCTCGATGCGCCTGACCGAACGCTATGTCTATTACGAAACCACAGCGGAAGGAAGGGACTGACGTGGAAACGAACCTGTCGACTCGGGCCCGACCGGCCGTGGCTCGCCGGCGGAGATCGGATCGCGGACAGCAGGTCATTCTCTGGCTGACGCTAAGCGTGTGCAGCCTCCTGTTCCTGCTGCCGCTGTACTGGATGCTCATTACGGCCGTAAAGACCGACGGCGCCATCTTGCGCGTGCCGCCCACGCTGTGGCCTGACCCCATCACGTGGGTTCACTTCCCTGAGGTGTTTGAAGCGCTGCCGTTCGACCGCTTCTTCGTCAACAGTGTCGTGATCGTCACCCTCAACACGCTGGGCACGGTTGTTTCGTCGGCGCTGATCGGTTACGGCTTTGCTCGCTTTCGAGCCCCGGGCAGCAAACTGCTGTTCGCGCTGGTCCTGGCGACCCTGGCCTTGCCCGGCGAGGTCACGCTCATCCCGGTCTTCCTGCTCTTCCGCCAACTCGGTTGGCTCAACACCATTCTGCCGCTGACCGTCCCGGCCTTCTTTGGCAATGCCTACTTCGTCTTCCTCTTCCGCCAGTACTTTCGGGGCATCCACAGGGACCTGCTTGACGCGGCGGTGGTCGACGGCGCCAACCCGCTGGGTGTCTTCTGGCATGTGGCGGCGCCGCTGGCCCTTCCGGCGTTTGCTACGACGACGGTGTTCAACTTCCTGTGGAACTGGAACGACTTCCTCACGCCTCTCATTTATCTACAGGACGTCGACCACATGACGGTCGCGGTCGGGTTGGCCTACTTCCGCGGCGAGTTCGGCACGGATTGGGGGCCGCTCATGGCAGCTTCGCTCATGACCATCCTTCCGGTGTTGGTGTTATTCGTCTTCGCCCAACGCTACATCACCGAGGGCCTCATGACGACCGGCTTGAAAGGGTGAGGCGCCGATGAGCCGAACACGGTATGTGCTGGCTGGAGTGGGGGGGCGCGGCCTCGGGTTCTTTGCCGAGGCGCTGCGCGGCGATTTCAGCGCGCAGGGCGAGCTCGTCGGCCTCTTCGACTTGAGCCGCGCACGCCTCGACGGCGTCAACCGCCAATGGGGCACGCATCTGCCGGTCTACACGGACTTCGGCGCGATGCTGCGCGAGCTCGATCCCGACGGGGTGATCATCGCCACCAGCGATGCCTCGCACGCTGACTACGTGGTTCAAACCCTGGAGGCGGGCAAGCGCGTGGTGTGCGAGAAGCCGCTCGGCGTGAGCGCCGCGCAGGTGCGCCGCGTGTTGGACGCCGCAGCCGCGCATCCCTCGCCGACGAGCGTGGTGACGCACAACATGCGCTATGAGGCCGCCATCGAGCAGATCAAGAGCCTCATTGCCGACGGCTCGCTGGGCCAGATCCTGAACATCCTCTGCCACGAAAACCTGGATCGTCACCACGGCGCCGACTACTTCCGACGCTGGCATCGTTTTCGCGCCAACTCGGGCGGGCTGTTGGTGCAGAAAGGCAGCCACCACTTCGACACCCTGAACTGGCTGGTCGGTTCGCGCCCGCGGCGCGTGGTGGCGCGCGGCGGTCTCTACCACTACGGTCGTCGTGGCCCGTTTCGCAGCAATCGCTGCACCGGCTGTCCGTTCACCGGGCAGTGTGTGTACGACGCTGACCTGCGTCGCTGGGCCGAGACGCATGGCGACTTGGGCGAGTTGTACAAGGCAGCCGAAGGCGACACCGGCTATGTGCGCGATGGTTGCGTGTTCGATGAGCGCATCGACATCGAAGACCACATGGAAGTGCTGTACGACTACGAGAACGGGGTCGAGGTGGTCTACAGCCTCACCGCCTTCGCCAGCCTCGAAAGCTTTCGGCTGGAGATCGAAGGCACCGAGGGCAGGCTGGTGTATGAGCACATCCTTCCCACGGATTGGACGCCGGGCGACCGCGTCGTCCCCGGGCTGGCCTCGTTCGAGTCGCGGCGCATGACGCTCTATAGCTTTCGGACGGGCGTGCGCGAGATCCCGACTGCGGATTGGCCGCCGCACTGGAAGACCGATTACCTCAGCCTGTTGCCCGAGTTGTTCGAGCGCCCGGCGGGCGCACCGCTCACCGATCGGCAGGCTTCGTTGGAGGACGGCGCCTGGGCCGTGCTGGTCGGGGCAGCGGCCAATCGATCCATCGCCGAAGACTCTCAGCCTGTGGACATACAGGCGTTGTTGGAGGGAGCTGACGCTTCTCAACCATGACAGCCCTCAAAATCGTCATCATTGGCGGCGGCAGCTATGCCTGGTCGCCGCAGCTGATCCGCGATCTGTTCAACACGCCGACGCTGCAGGGCAGCACGCTGGTGCTTCAGGACATCGACCCTGAACCGTTGGAGGTGGTGTTCGCGCTGGCCCGCAAGATGCTGGAAGCCCATGACACGGGCTGGCGCCTGCACCGCACCACACGTCTCGCCGAGGCCCTGCCGGGCGCGCAGCTGGTCATGCTCACGATCACGACCGGTGGGCTGGAGGCGATGCGCGCCGACATCGAGATCCCCGAGCAGTACGGCGTGTATCACTCCGTTGGCGATACGGTCGGGCCGGGCGGGCTGTCGCGCGCCCTGCGCAACATCCCGGTAGTGGTGGACATCGCGCGGCAGATGAGCCAGCTGTGCCCGGACGCGTGGCTGATCAATTACACCAACCCGATGACCACCCTCTGCCGGGCCGTCACCCGCGAGACGGCGATCAAAACCATCGGTCTGTGCCATGAATTCGTCGGCGTTCGGCGGGCCATCCAGGCCGTGCTGGACGTCGCGAACCCGGACGATCTCGTCGCCCGGGTGGGGGGCATCAACCATCTCATCTGGATCACGGACCTGAAGCTGAAAGGCGAGGACGTGCTGGCGCGTGTCGGGGCGGCGCTCGCGCCCACGGCCGGGCCGCGCCCCGGCGCCGCCCCGCACGTGGAGTTCGCCTCGTTGGAGGATCGCCACCGGGTCAAGCACCGGCTGTTCGAGATCTTCGGCGCATTGCCCGCCGCGGGTGACCGCCACGTCGCCGAGTTCTTCCCGTTCTTCCTCTCGGAGGCGACGGGCCGCGGCGCGCAGTATGGCATCCTGCGGACCTCGATCGCCGAACGCTACGAGTGGCGCGCGACGGAGAAGGCGTATGTGCAGGCTCTGCTCAACGGCGAGGCCGATCTGCAGGCCTTCCTGGCCGACCATTCGGGCGAGGCCGCCGCGCTCATCGCCGCGGCGCTCGCCGGCGGCGCGCCCTACACCGGCGTCATGAATCTGCCTAACCGGGGACAGATCAGCAACCTGCCTCACGACACCATCGTGGAGACGTTTGGCACCGTTGACGCAAACGGTGCGCGCGGCCTGCCTTTCGGCAATTTGCCCGCAGCGGTGTGCAACATCCTCAACCGGCACGTCGTCAACCAGGAGACCGTCGTGGAGGCTGCGTTGACGGGCGACCGGCAACGCGCCTTGCAGGTGCTCGTGAACGATCCACTCATGGTCAACCTCGATGGCGTGGAGGAGATGTTGGACGAGATGCTGGTCGCCAACCGCCCATACCTGCCGCTCTTCTTTGATTGAGCCATGACCATTCCGAGCGCCTTCGAACTCCGCACGTTGCCTGGTCTATGGCGGTGGCACGCCGACACAGCCCGCGAACTCGCCTTCAGCGCCGAGACGAGGGCGGAGGCCACGCTCTGGCAGGCCGCGCTGCGTGACACGCTTCGCCGTCTGCTGGGCGGGTTCCCTTCTGATCGTTGCCTGCTCGATATGCAGACGATCGAGATGGTGGAAGAGGAAACCTTCTCGCGTGAGTTGCTCGTCTTTCAGTCCAGCCCGGGCGAATACGTTCCGTGCTATGTCCTCACCCCGCGCCGGGCCTCGCCGCCGTACCGACCTGTCATCGCGCTGCATGGTCACAGCTCCAGTCCCCATCAACTCATCGGGCTGGCTCGCGATGATCTCGAACGAGACCAGATTCGCACCCAGAATCTGGCTTACGCGCGCGCGCTGGTCGAGCAGGGCTATCTCGTGTTCGTCCCGGGGCAGCGGGGCATCGCCGATCGCATGGAAGATCCAGCTTTCCGCGATCCGGCCCATGCGCTGTGGATGAACACCTGCCATATGGCGGGCATGAACGCGCTGCTGTGCGGCCAAACGCTGCTGGGTCTACGCGTGTGGGATGTGATGCGGTTGATCGATTACATCGCCACGCGCTCTGAGCCGATGCGCGGCGCGCCGGGCTGCGTGGGCCTTTCCGGCGGAGGCACAACGACCTTGTTCACCGCCGCGCTCGACCCGCGCATCGGTTGCGCCGTCGTCAGCGGCTCGTTCAACACCTTTCGCGATTCGCTCATGGCCGTGATGCACTGCTCGTGCAACTACGTGCCGGGTCTGCTCCAGTACGCCGAGATGAGCGACATCGCCGGCCTGATCGCGCCACGACCGCTGTTCATCGAATCGGGCACACGGGACGACATCTTTCCTGTGGAAGCCACGCGGCGCGCGCTGGCGGCCTTGCGCGAGATTTACGCTGTCTTTGAAGCTGACGAGCGTCTCGGCGCTCACTTCTTCGACGGCGAACACCAATGGCACGGCGGGCAGGCTTACCCGTGGCTCGAGCGCTGGCTTGGCGCACCCTGACACTCTCTTCTTCCCATCATGAAATTTGGCTTCATCCCCACCGAAGGCGGCCACATGTTCCGCGAATCGTTGCGCGAGGTCGTGCGCGGCGAAGAACTCGGGTTCGACTCGGTCTGGCTCGAGGAGCATCACAGCGTCAAAAACCACTACTGGCCCTCACCGCTGATGGGCCTGGCCGGTTACGCCACGCGCACGTCGCGCATCCTCCTGGGCACCGACATCCTCGTGATGCCGTTCTACCACCCGGTGCGTCTGGCCGAGGACGCGGCCATGCTCGACGTCATCTCCGACGGGCGCTTTATCCTGGGCGTCGCGATCGGCTATCGCCCGGATGAGTTTGCCCTGTACGAGTTGCCCCTGGAAAACCGTGGCGCGCGTTACGCCGAGGGGTTGCGGTTGATGCGACAGCTGTGGACCCGCGACGATTGCACCTTCGAGGGCAAGCACTTCCAGGTTCGACAGGCGCGCATCGAACCGAAACCGGTTCGTTCATCCGGCGTGCCGCTCTGGCTCGGGGGCTGGGGGCCGCTCTCGCTCAAGCGCGCCGCTGAACTGGGCGAGGCCTGGGTGCCCGGCCCGACCGCCGGCCTCGAAAAGTTGCTGGAAGCCCAGCAAGAGTACCGCGGCTATCTGCGCGCCGCCGGCAAAGATCCGGCCGAGGTCCCCAATCCCTTGACACGCGAAGTGATCATCGCCGACACGAACGAGCAGGCGCGCGCGCTGGCGGAGAAGCATCTGCTCGTCAACTACCGCGATGAATATGGCGGCGGCTGGGAACATCCGCTCATCGGGAACGAGGACCGTGCGCCGATCGATCAACTGGATCAACTGGGACGCGATCGCTTCATCGTGGGCGACCCGCCGCACTGCATCGCCGCCATTCAGCGCTTCCGCGAAACCTTCGGCGTGGATCATCTGATTTGCCGGTTGTACTTTCCCGGCATGCCCCATGAACACATCTTGAAGGAGTTGGACTTGCTCGCCCGGGAGGTGATCCCGGCCTTTCGATGACGGCGCAGCGCCGCCCCGCGTGAGGAGCTTCTATGAACGCATCAGACATCAACGGCATGGTCCCGGCCACCATTCTGCCCATGCAACGGGACTTCACCCCGGATTACACCGCCTATCGGACCTATCTCGAATGGCTCATCTCACAGAAGGCGTTGGCGTTTGCCGTCAACATGGATACCGGTGAAGGGCCGCAGCTCACGGTGGCGGAGAAACTTGAAGTGGTCAAGGCGGCGGCGGAAGTGGCTAGCGGACGGCTGCCCGTCCTGGCCGGCCTGATGGGCAGCACGACGGCCGATGCCGTGGCCCTGGCCCAGCGATACGCCGAAGCCGGCGCGGATGGCCTGGTGGTGTTTCCTAACGCCGCGTTTCGCAATGCCCCGCTCGACCCGCGCATCCCTGTCCACTATCACCGCGCCATCGCCGAGGGCTCTGGGCTGCCGCTGGTCCTCTTTCAACTCGCGCCGGTCTTTGGTGGCGTCATCTACACGCGCGAGACGTTGCTCGCTCTCCTGGAGCTCCCGCAGGTCGTCGGCATCAAGGAAGCCTCATTCGATGCCCAGAGTTTCGCGGCCACGGTCGACACCCTGGCCTGCATGAAGCGTCCGATCACGCTGCTCACCGGCAATGACCGGTTTATCACGGAGAGCTTTCTGCTGGGCGCCACCGGCGCGTTGCTCGGGTTTGCCGCCATCGGCTGCGGGCTGGTGGCCGGGCAAATCGCGGCTCTGCAGGCCGGCGACTTCAAGGGATTGGCCGAGTCGCGCACCCGGGTCCAGACCTTCGCCGATCACATCTACCGCGACCCGGTGCTGGATTACCGTGCCCGCTGCAAAGCCGCACTGGCTCGCATCGGCGTGATCGACTCCTCGCGTATCTACGTGCGTCCGCCGCTCTTTCACGTTCCCGACGACGAGTTCCCGGCGCTGGATGCGGCCCTGCGTCAGGCCGGCCTGCTGTAGCTGGGAAGAAGCCCATGCCCATCAGTCTGATCACCGACGAAATCAGCGCCGATCCTGAGACGGCGATCGAGCTGGGGAGCGAGTGGGGTGTGCACGACTTCGAGTTGCGCGGCTATTACGCGCAACGGGTCCCGCTCCTCACCGCCTATCAACGCGACGCGTTGCGCGAGACACTGCTGCGCTATCGGGCCCGCATCGTCGCGCTCTCGCCAGGTCTGTTCAAATTCCCGTGGCCGGGCTCGCACTGGGAGACGTTCCCGGTTGCCACTATCGACGCCGAGTTGCATGGGGCATGGAAGGCCGCGTACGATCGCGCGCAGATGCATCTGGATGAACTGCTGCCGGCCTCCATCACCTATGCCCAGGAGCTGGGCGCGACCCATATCCTGGCGTTCGGCTTCCACCGCGGTTCGGATCCCGCCAAGGAGCCGCCCGACGGCGTTCTGGAGACTCTGCGCCGCGCGGCGGAGCTGACAGCGGCGGCCGGCCTCACCCTCGCCATCGAAAACGAAGCGCACTTCTGGGCCGACACGGGCGAACACACCGCCAACATGCTGACCGCGATCCACCAGCCGGCCTTGCGCGCCAACTGGGATCCAGGCAACGCGCTCGAGGCCGGCGACCGTCCGTACCCGGACGGGTACTCACACATCCGTCCTTACCTCGCGCACGTTCACTTCAAGGATGCCCGTCGCGTGGAGCAGGGCGGTTACGAATACGCCGTCGATGGAGACGTGGATTGGGCCGGCCAGATAGCGGCGCTTGTGAACGAGGGCTACGAGGGTTTCATCTCTGTGGAGACGCATCTGCGGCCGAAGGTGAGCGCTGCCCGCGCGGCGCTCGCCCGCCTGCGCCGCCTCCTCGACTCGGCGGGCGAACTGGCGCACACCGGCGAAGATAAAGGCGTTTCGGAACAGCCGCGCTCGAATGGAGGTCGCTGATGCTGGATGCCCATTCCACGACCCATCGCATCGCGGCCGAGCGGCCCGCGATCGCCGTGTGGGCCATCGGCGCGATCGAGCAGCATGGCCGGCACCTGCCCATCGGCACGGACTGGATCGCCGTGGACGCCGTGGCCCGCCGCGTGGCCGCCGAACTCAACGCCTGGCTGGTGCCGTCGATCCCTTTCAGCCTGAGCGAGTGCCACGGCGAAATCCCCGGAACCGTCTCGCTCAAGCCGGCGACGTTGGCGGCCGTCCTCCGGGACGTGGTGCGATCGCTGATGGAGCAGGGCATCCGTCAGGTGCTGGTGTTGAACGGCCACGGGGGCAATTTCGTCCTCGAGCCGGCCATTCAGGCCATCAACCACGAATGGCCCAACGTGCGTGTGGTGATGCCCACGGACGTGTGGGCGATCAGCGAGGACGGCGAGGCGCTGTTTGAGACGGCCGAGCACGAGGTTCACGGCGGAGAGGCCGAGACCTCTGTGATGTTGTATCTCGATCGCGCCCACGTCAGGGCCGAGCGCGTGGATGCGACGCCGTCGGTCGGCCGGGAATACCTCGACTATGTGACACTCGACAAGTTGAGCCGCGACGGCGTCTGGGGCTCGCCAAGCCACGCCGACGCGGCCAAAGGCGAACGCGCGCTGATGGCTCAAGTGCGCGCGGTCGTCGCCTTTGCCCGGCAGGCCCTGGAGACCCCGCCATGACGCTGACGTGGCACCACACCGCTTGGGATTTCAAGGCCGCGCCGCCGGCGTTGGCACTGCTGCCGCTCGCCGGTGTCGAGCCACATGGCCCGCACCTGCCCGTCGGCGGCGATGCTATCTTGATGGGCGATATCGCCCGCCAGGTTGCGGAAGCCCTTGATGAGCCAACCTTCCTGTTGCCCACCTGGCCGATCGGCACAGCCCAGCATCATGCCGGGCAACCGGGCGTCCTCAGCCTGGGCTTTGACACCTTGTGGGCCGTCGTCCGCGATGTCGTCTTGTCTCTGCATCAGCGTGGGCTCTCACGGATCGTCGTTCTCAATAACCACGGCTCGGCTTTCACAACCACCGCTCGCCCGTTCGGCAACTTCATCGTCAAGACCGCAGTGCGCCAACTCAATTACGAGCATCCCGGCCTGACCGTTATCTGGGTTCAGCCTTTTGCAGCAGGGCGAGATGCGTTGGCCGAACTGTTTCCATCGGCGACTCAAGAGGTCCATGCCGGCGCGGTCGAGACGTCGATGCTCATGCACCTCGCTCCAGAACTCATCGACGAACGGCCAGACGATCACGTACCTTCCGCTGATCCCATCGTGCTCGACTCGGTTCCCTTTGCGAAGGTGGCCCCGACCGGAGTCTGGGGACGGCCCCGCGAAGCTTCAGCGGAGAAGGGCGAATTAGCGCTGCGGGCGGTCGTGGACGCCACCACCGACTACATCCGACGCACGTTCGAGCAACTCGACCGGATCAAGTCCCGCTCGGCTGAGCGTCTCGAGCGGCGATGAGGATGGCGTCAACAATCTGTCCAACGCAGTCGCCATCCCGAACCACTCGGGATGCGTGTTCGGGCAGGGGGCAAGCCCGCTTCTGGAGGTCGCCAGGAGAATGATCGATGACCCGCACTCCCAGCAGGGTCGTGGCGACAGATTCTCCAACCGGCGTTACACCGCGCGTCAGGATCAAGGCGAAGACAACACATGGGCATGCTCCAAGGTTCGGTCTCTCAGTCCTACTGCTTTGACCCTGACCCGGCTCAGCGGGAAATGGGGCGGCACCTTTATGCGTTGACGGCCGCGCTACCGCTCCTGTGCCCTCATGGCCATGTGGCGCCGCGCGTATTTGCCGATCCGGACTATTCGTTCGGTACACCCGCCGACGTGTTCATCATCCCCGACCACTACGTGTACCGGATGCTGTATTCGCAAGGCATCTCGATGGAGCGACTGGGCGTGCCGCGTCGAGATGGAGGCGCTGTGGAGACCGACCACCGCAAGATCTGGCAGACGTTCGCCGAGTCGTTCCATCTCTTTCGGGCGACGCCCACCGGTCTGTGGTTGAAGCGTGAGCTGCGCGACATCTTTGGCGTCGACGAAAGGTTGACCGCCGACTCGGCCCAAGACATCTACGATCAGATCGCAGCCCGGCTGGCTACGCCTGAGTTCCGCCCGCGGACGTTGTTCGAGCGCTTCAAGATCGAAGCGCTGAGCACGACGGATGCTGCGACCGATCCGCTGGATCATCACTGTGCCCTTCGCGACTCGGGCTGGAAGGGCCGCATCATCCCCTGCTTCCGCCCCGACAGCGTGGTCAACCTGGACACACCGGGCTGGCGCAACCACATCGAAGCCCTCAGTGCAGTCAGCGGAATCGAAGTCGGTCGTTACCGAGACTTCATCGTGGCGCTTGAAAACCGGCGCGCCTTTTTCAAGGAGATGGGGGCAACGGCCACAGACCATGCCGTGGTGACGCCGTACACTTCCCCACTCACCGAGCGGGAAGCCGAGGCCATCTTCCAACGCGCGTTGCGCAACGATGCCACACCCGACGACGCCGCGCGCTTCACCGGCCACATGCTCGTGGAGATGGCGCGCATGAGCGTCGAGGATGGGCTTGTCATGCAAGTGCACGTCGGCTCCTCGCGCAATCACAATGCGTTCATCTACGATCGATTTGGGCCCGACATGGGCGCCGACATCCCGCTGGCCACCGAGTTCACCCGGAATCTGCAAGCGCTCTGCAACGCCTACGGCCGCGACCCACGCCTCAGCCTGATCCTGTTTACGTTGGACGAGTCGGCCTACTCGCGCGAACTGGCGCCGCTGGCCGGACACTATCCGGCGGTGAAGCTCGGCCCGCCGTGGTGGTTCTTCGACAGCTTGAACGGCATATCGCGTTATTTGGATAGCGTGATAGAGACGGCCGGGCTATTCAACACAGTGGGCTTCAACGATGACACCCGCGCCTTCTTCTCAATTCCGGCGCGGCACGACCTGTGGCGGCGGGCCAGCGCCAACTGGCTTGCTGGGCTCGTCTTGCGGCGCCTCGTCGATGTGGATGAGGCGGAGGACATGATGCGCGAGATGGCTTATGGCCTGGCGCGGAAAGCGTACAGATTGGAATGATCCTCGAGAACCTGACCCGCCTGACCCTCCTTCCGAAGTCGCTTGTTGTGGAAGGACCAGCCGAATACGGGTTGGCTAGCACCGTGGACGGTTTGCGATTGGTCGTCTGGGGTGCCGCGCAGGCTCTGTTTGACTTTCAAGGCGAACACTCCGAACATGCCGGTCAGGCATTGCTCGTTGGCACGTTATCGACGCACAATCTGCAGGCGCTGCGGGCGCGCCTCGGCTGGCTCCGCCCGCGTCTGTTAGGTCTGCAGACGTCTGCCGGCATGGGAGATCGGCTGGGGCTGGCGACGCCCGGCCACGTTCGAGCGGTGCGCGAAGCCGGATCCGGCCTTGCGCCGATCTTCGCTCAACAGTCGATTCGCGAGATGACGCGCACCGGGCGCACGCCCCAGGAGGTGTTGGACGACGCGACCTGGGGCGTCTTCCAGGAAGGCTGGCGCGGAGGCTTTGGGGCTGACGCCGACCATCAGAAGACGACAGTCGATCTGGATCGTTGCATCGCGGCGGGGTTCACGTTCTTCACTATCGACCCGGGTGAGCACGTGGACAACAGCGCGGAGACGGCTGCGCTCTCCGCGTTGCGGCTGGCCGCCGAGCAGCTTCCGGTCGAGGTTCAACCGCGCGCCGCGAATCTCTTGGGCAAATCGTTCGACGTGGAGGACCTCACCCTGCGTTTCGACGAGCAGACGTTATTCAAAGCCGCAGTGAAATACGGCCGGGCCGTGGCGCATGTGTCCAGGATGTACAGACATCTCCTCGAAACAGTCGGCCGAGGCCAATTTGAATTGGAAGTGTCGGTGGACGAAACCGACCAACCGACGTCGCACGCCGAACACGTCTACATTGTCAGCGAGTTAAGGCGGTTAGGTGTGCAATGGGTGAGCCTGGCCCCGCGCTATGTCGGGCGCTTTGAGAAGGGCGTGGACTACATCGGCGATTTGGCCGCATTCGAACATGACTTTGCCATGCACGCCGCCATCGCGCGGACGTTTGGGCCGTACAAGTTGAGCCTGCATTCGGGCTCGGACAAATTCAGCCTGTATCCCATCGCCGTTCGTCAGTCGCGCGGCCTCATCCACCTGAAGACAGCAGGTACGAGCTATCTCGAAGCCCTGCGCACGATCGCGGCGCTCGACCCTGTCTTGTTCCGCGTGATCTACAGCTTCGCTCGTGAACGCTACGACACAGACCGGGCCAGCTACCATGTCTCTGCACAGGTGAGCCGTGCGCCGCGCTTGGACGATGTGAGCGACGCGGAACTGCCACGCCTGCTGGATCAGTTCGACGCTCGCCAGATCTTGCACGTCACCTTCGGCTCGGTGCTTGTCGATGATCAACAGCGACTGGGGGAATCCTTCAGGACAATGCTGCTCTCAAACGCTGAGGCCTATGCCGAAAACGTGAGAGTTCATATGCTTCGTCACTTGAAACCGTTCGGGAAAACATTGTAGAACTCAAGAAGTCGCATCTTGACTGCCCACAACATCGTTGGCTGGGCGCCCCCGACACTGCACTTCTCTGGGTTGTTGCTGCGCGGTGTCTCACCGGCCTGAATGCATGGCGACAGGATGGCAACTCATCACCAGGCGGTATGGGTTCGAAGACTGCCACTAAGTAGCAGAGGCCTGGAACTCTCAAGAGGATCCAGGCCTCTGCTTTTCCGAACGCTTTTTTCTATCCCCATTTTCGTGTGGAACTCTTTTGATTGATGTATCGGTGGCTCGACCCGCTCTAGCGAGAAGCAGGAGGTGTATCAGTGCCGAGTTTGATCGTCACCGCGACATTGCCCATCTTGTGGCCCTGATCGACGAACCGATGTGCGTCGGCCATCTGCTCGAGCGAATAAGTCCGATCGATGACCGGTTTGAGGTGGCCAGCTTCCACAAGTTCCCGCAGATGCTCCAGATCTTCACGTTTTTGACTGCTGCTTCCGAGAAGGATCTGCTTGCTTCCCGTCGCGGTCCAGCGTGCTTGAAGCCTCTGCGACATACTTGGATTGCCCAGGTAATAGCGGCCGTTTTCCTTAAGGGATCGCAGGCTCCGCGGCACTGAGCTGTGGCCCACCACGTCGATCATCACATCGTAGGTCTGGCCGCCGCGCGTGAAGTCAGCCTGCGTGTAGTCGATGACGTGGTCAGCGCCGATGGCCAGCAGTCTGTCCAGTTTCCTGGTGGAGTCTACGGCTGTGACCTCAGCCCCACGCCCCTTGGCCAGTTGGATCACCATCGTCCCAATGCTGCCGCCGGCGCCGTTGACCAGGACCCGTTCGCCGTTCCGAACCTGCGATGCCCTGACGAAATGCAGAGCCTCCAACCCTCCAACCGGAACCGCAGCGGCTTCGGCAAAGGTCAGATTGGTGGGCTTGATGGCCAGCATTCCCTCCATCAAGCCGGGTTTTTCGGGCATGCATTTGTACTCGGCATAAGCGCCCAAACCGAAACCGGTCGTGGCGAAGACCTGGTCGCCGATCTTGAACTGGCGCACAGCTTTGCCGACCGCCTCGATTTCTCCGGCCAGTTCCTGACCAAGGATGACCGGCTTCGGCCTGACGAAACGAATGTATAGCCAGAAGGGAAGTCTATATTCCCTGGGGAGCTTCAAGCTTCGCAACTCGCAATCTCCGGCGAAGGCCGTGGTCGCGTATACCCGGATCAGCACTTCATGGTCCTTCGGGACGGGTTTGGCGACCTCCCTCAACTGAAGGACATCAGGCGGTCCAAACTTCGACATGACCACAGCTTTCATCGGCAGTTCTCCTGGCCTGACGCTCCATGACCGGCGCGGCCTCGCCTCATGGCTCGTAAGGATGATCCACGTTGATGACGACGTTGCCCTTCTTGTGCCCGGCAGCCACATACCGGTGTGCCTCGGCTATCTGGTCCAGCCGGTAATGGCGGTCAATCACCGCTTTCAGCTGGCCCGTTTCAATCAGTTCATTCGCGGCGGCCAGATCCTTCGCCTTGGCGTCAGTCGGCCGCAGCCCGGTGGCGGCAAAGCGGATTTTCTGACCGCTAAACAGAGATGACCACGCCATGGCGACCATGGTCATCGGCGTCGGGACCGTGGTGAGATAAACGCCGTGGGCCGCGAGCGAGCGCCGGTAGCGGGAGAAGGAACCTTTGCCCACGGTGTCAAAGATGACATCATAGCGGTGACCGTTAAGGGTGAAGTCGGTGGTGGTGTAGTCCAATACCTCATCGGCGCCCAACGCCTTCACCAGGTCCAGGTTTGACGTACTGCACACCCCGGTGACCCTGGCGCCCATGGCCTTCGCAATCTGAACGGCCGCTGAGCCCACCGCCCCTGACGCGCCGATGATGAGAAGGGTCTGCCCGGCCTGGAGCCTGGCGGCATCCCGCAAGTACGGTAGGGCGGTCAGGGCCCCGTTGGGAATGGCCGCCGATTCGGCGTAAGTCAGGCTGGCGGGCATCCGCACCAGCGCTCCGTCTTCCGGCATGCAGACGTACTCGGCATACGTGCCCAACAGGCTCAAACCGGTATTGCCGTAGACCTTGTCGCCCGGCTTGAACTTCGTCACGTCTGGCCCGACCGCCTCGACCTGTCCGGCCAAATAGAACCCCAGGATCGGGTTCTTCGGTTTGAGAAATCCATTGAGTCCCGGAGCCGCGCGCATGCCCGGGTCTTCGGAGGCCACCGTGGTTGCATAGATGTGTATCAAGACTTCGCGCGCTTTGGGGACAGGTTTGGTGACGGGCGTCAGCTGGAACACATCAGGCGGGCCGAAGCGGGTGTAGATCATGGCGCGCATCTGAGTCTCCAGAGTGGCAGTGCCGGCGGTCGTGGGGACGGATTTCATGGTGAAGCCTCCTAAGCAATAACAGTTGGACGTTGATTGGCGCTTCGGCGCCGACGGTCAGCGCCTCGCGGTCAGTGAAAGGAGAATAATGTGGCTGACACCGGCACGCACCCAACCTAGGATGGATTGCAGGGTGGAGCTCAGGACTTGGGCGGGCACATGACACAAGTGGGGGCTCATGTCCGCCAGGTCACCGGCCCGAAACGGCGTTCGCCTTAGTGGGGACGCGCCACATCCAAGCCACGACACTGGTGCTCCCTGTTCCCCAGATGATCGCCAGGCCGCCGGCGATGACCACCGCGTAGCCGGCGTCGGGTTGAAAGAGAAGCATCGCCTCCAGGTTGGTCCGAAACACCATCGGCAGGAGGATCAACAGCACGCAGGCCAGAGCCGTGTTCCACGCGATGGACCACCCCAGAAAGCACGCGACCTCGGCTTGAGTCGGTCGCTGCGCTTGAGCGCGCCAGCCGCGAAGGCGGCGGAGACCCCTCGCGATCGCCAGTACCTGCAGAAGCGGTGTCGAGATCACACACGCGTAAGCGATCTGCATGGCCGGGATCTCGCCGATCGGCAGCGGGCTCTGGCCCAGAAGCAAGCGCAAGACATTTCCCGGAACGCTTGCGACTCGATTCCCGAGCATCGGGCTTTCGGTGTTCATCATCACCGCGATTGCGATGTTTTTGTCAGGCACCAGGAACATCCCCGTGGTGAAGCCGGGGACCGCGCCATCGTGCGAGATCACCCGCACGTCTTGATAGGCCTGCACCTCCCAGCCCATCGCATACGCGTGAGCCATGCCCGACATCTGAACCGCGGGGCGTTGAAGCTCTGCGATCCCGTTGGGGGACACGATCGATTGGTCGTGATAGACGCCTTCGTTCAACTGAGCCATCAGGTAATGGCCGAAGTCTTCGGCGCTCATACTGAGTTCGCCCGCCGGGAGCGCGCCGCGCACGAAGGGGAGGTCGGGCGCGGCCACCGGTACGCCGAACCACTTCTGAAATCCGACGACAAGCCCGGCGTGTTGCGCCTCGTCTTTCGACGTGAAGCTGTGCTGCATGTCAAGAGGCCGGAAGACGTGCTCGCGGATGTACGTCTCATACGAGTCCCCTGTGACCGCTTGGATGATCATCCCCAAAGCGATGTAGTTGGCATTGGAATACTCATAACGCTCGCCGGGGGGCGCACTCAGTTCGGCCAGCGCCAGCGCCCGCACGTTGTCTTCGATCGCGTTGTCCCCCGGATCGGCATCGGTCAGTGCCTCTCGTCCGGTTCGCGTGGAAAGCCCGCTCGTCATCGTGAGCAACTGGCGGACCGTGATGCGTTTGGAAGCGTCGAGGTCCGCCACGCGAAACCACGGCAGGTAGGTCTGCACCGGCGCATCCAACTGGAGCCGGCCGGCCTCGACAAGTTGCATGATGGCCAGGGCGGTCACGGACTTGCCCGTAGAGCCGGTGAAAAACGGTGTCTGTGCGGTGACGGGCCGGCCCGCAGCGTCGGCGACGCCAAAGGCTCGCAGGTGAACGATGCGATCGGCCTGAACGACGACCCATGCTGCGCCCGGGATGCCCAGTTCTTGCATCTGAGCCGTGATGAAGGCATCGACTGACTCAAAATCCATGGGCCCGGAGGCCGCGCCGGCTGGCCGGTCTCCCCAACCCGCAAGCATGAGGACGATCAACGCCAGGCCGGTTACCAGGATGTTGCGGATCATAGAGTTTGCCTCGCTGCTGTGTCGTGAACCAGAGTGCTCGAGCGCCTGCAAAGACATGCCCAGGCGGAATGGAAGCAGCTTAGGCGCTGGCGTAACTTTCCGGCTCCTTCTTTGGGTGGGTTCGAGGTTGGATTTCCGCGAGCGAGCCCGGTGCTGAGCGCTGGAGCCGGTCAGGCGGCCGAAATCGCCTTGAGACCCGTCTGGACGGACTCGGGGATCCCTCGATATACTTTCCGGCAAATCACCAGCCGCCGCACTACTTTTCGCTGACGTACCCATGCCCAACCGTCCGCTCGTTGGGGAATGCACATCGACTCCACGACTCACGTGAAGGCACGGATCTCCTCCAGCAGCCTACCTTCGCATCTCCTGGCGACGAAGCTCAGTGTCCCACCGACACGGGTTCAGTTTGTGGATCGGCCGCGCCTGTTTGAGCGGCTGGCGGCGGGTCTGCGAGGCAGACTCGTCCTGATTGCAGCTCCTGCCGGGTTCGGCAAGACCACCCTCCTCAGTGCCTGGCGCACCACCGCTGCGGCAAGCCGCCTGCCGTTTGGCTGGGTGTCGCTCGACCCCGGCGACAACGATCCGCTCCTGTTTTGGAGCTACTTCCTGGCCGCCTTGGAGATGGCAGCCCCCGGCGTTGGCACCTCGGCGTTGACTATCCTTCAATCGCCGCAACCGCCGCCGATGATGGATGTCCTGGCGGACGTGTTGAACGCCTTCGCCGAACGCTCGCTCGAGCAGCCTCACACGCCCGTGGCGTTGGTATTGGAGGACTATCACGTCATTACAGCGCCGGAGATTCACACCGCTTTGGCATGGCTTGTCGAGCGTCTGCCCGCAGGGTTGCACCTCGTCATCGCCACTCGCGCCGATCCGGCGCTGCCGTTGGCCCGACTGCGTGCCAGAGGCGATCTGACCGAACTCCACGCCGATGACTTGCGCTTCACGCCCGAGGAAGTCGCTGCCTTTCTCAATCGAACTATGGAGCTGGCCCTCACCACCACTGATCTGGCCGCCCTCGAAGCGCGCACGGAAGGCTGGATCGCCGGACTGCAACTCGCCGCGCTGGCCCTGCAAAGTCATCCAGACCGGCCGGGCTTCATCCACACCTTCACCGGGACCAACCGCTACATCGTCGACTACTTGGCCGCAGAAGTGCTTGAGCACCAGCCCGCGCCCGTGCAGGCCTTTCTGCTTCACACCGCCATCCTCGACCGTCTGTGTGCCCCGCTATGTGAGGCGGTGCTGATGTCGGCCGAACAGGGGTCGGCCGCTTTGGGTGGCGCAGATGTCCAACAGCAACTGGAAGCACTCGAGCGGGCGAACCTGTTCGTCGTGCCTCTGGACACTGAGCGGCATTGGTATCGCTATCACCATCTGTTCGCCGATGTGTTGCGCCAGAGGCTGACCCGGGTGGCCACCAGCGCCGAGATCGCCACGCTGCATGAACGTGCGAGTGTCTGGTATGAGGCGAACGGCCTGGTAGCCGAGGCGGTGCAGCATGCGCTGAGGATGCCCGACGGGGTGCGGGCCGCTCAGTTGATTGAGCGGCACGGTCTGAGGGTGATCGTCGGCGGACAGATCCAAACGGTCCTGAGTTGGCTGGGCCGGCTGCCGGAGGCTGTGCGTCTGGCCCGTCCCTTCCTCGGCATTCCACACGCCCTGGCACTCCTGTTCACGGGCGACCTGGACGGCGCTGAAACTCGCCTGAAGGAGGCAGAAGGGTCGATCGGGCCGAACGACCCGCCTGCCGCAGTCCGTCTGATGCAGGGCTATGCCGCCGGGATTCGCGCGAACATCGCCACGTATGCTGGAGATATCGCGACCTGTGTGGCCTATGGAGAGCAGGTGCTGGCCCTGCTGCCCGAGACCGAAGTGATCGCCCGGACGACGGCGCGTCTACATGTTGCGCGACGATACCGGGTGACGGGTGAGGTCACCCTTGCCGCTGAACGTGAGGCCAGGGCCGCGGTCGAGCCGCTCAGGGCTTCCGGGAATCGCATTGCGGCCATCGTGGCGGTCATCAATGTCGCCCGACTTCAGGTTCTGCAGGGCCGGCCGCGGGCGGCGGCGGCCACGTACCAGGAACTCGTCCCGATTGCAGGCGGTCTCGAAGAGCTGCGCGCCATCTATGGTGGACTGCCGTATTTCCTGGGCCTGGGTGAGTTGCATTACGAATGGAACGAACTCCAGAAGGCCGGCGAGTTTCTGGCCCATGCCGTGGTTGATGGGCCCGACATGCGGACCACCGACCGCGAGCACGTGTTGCTTGGCTATCTGGCCCTGGCGCGTTTACAGCACGTGCGCGGTGAACGCGATCTGTCCCATCACACACTGGTGGCAGCCACTGACCTGGCCCGCCGCCGTGGTTTTGCCCCCCATCTGATCACCCGCGTGGCGGCGGTGCAGGCCCAACTATCGCTCTCGGCCGGAAACCTGACGGCTGCCGTCGCCTGGGCCGAGAAGAGCGGCTTGTGCGCTGATGACACGCCGGCCTTCACCCGCGAGCCAGAGTATCTGACCCTGGCCAGGGTCTGGATTGCCCAGGCAGGGCAGGGTGGTCAGAACGGTTTGTTGAAGCAGACCCTGAACTTGCTGGATCGGCTGGCGGCGGATGCCATCGCGAAAGAACGTGGCTCAAGCGTGCTGGACATCCTGGTCGTGCGGGCACAAGCACTGGCTGCCGGCGGTGATCGCACCGGCGCCTTGACGACGTTGGGGCAGGCGCTGGCGCTCGCCGCGCCGGAAGGCCATGTGCGCCGTTTCGTCGATGAAGGCCCGACGCTGTGGGGGCTGCTCCGGGATGTGGACCCTTCGACCGTAGCCGGCGCGCCCGGCTATGTGCCCTTGCTGTGGGCGGCGATCGCCGCCGAGCCCGACGCCCAACCCAAGCTCAAGCCAGCGTTATCGGGCAACGCTGGCCTGATCGAACCGCTCACCGAACGGGAGCTTGAGGTGCTGCGCCTGATTGCGGCTGGCCAATCCAATGCTCAGATCGCCCAGGCGTTAGTGATCGCGCTCAGCACGGTCAAGACCCACACCAATACGATATTCGGCAAACTTGCGGTCGCCAGCCGCACGCAGGCGATCGCCCGCGCGCACGAATTGCGTCTGCTCTAGCTCCCCCTCTGCCCACAACCGCATCATTCCACCCACCGACCCAACCTTAGGTGGATACGGGCCGTCCCCGCGCGCCATATGCTCTGACCGTAATGAATGACACAGAGCGATGCACACCATGACGTTTCACTATCAGATCACGGTCAAAGAGCGGCTGGAAGAGGATTGGTCCGATTGGTTTGACGGGCTGACGATCACGGCCGGCCCCGACGGAACCACGATCCTGTCCGGCGGCGTTCGCGATCAGACGGCGTTGTATGGCTTGATCGCGAAACTGCGTGACCTGGGCATGACCTTGCTGGCTGTCACGCCTGACCTGCCCGCCGCGCCGTGAAGAGTCTGTTTTCGATCCCGATGACCCACAGGAGACATTTGCAATGACCACGTTGACGACTGGCACCGCGTCCGCCCCGGTTCACTCTGGCAAGCGCTTTGGTCGATGGAGCAAGCGCGGCCTCGCCCGCGGGGCTGGCCTTGCGGCCGCCCTGATCGCCGGTCTGTCGTTGGCAGGCGCCGGCTACGAAGCCATCGCGTCTACCAGCGACGCACGAGCTTTCCCTCCGCCAGGACAGATGGTGGATGTGGGCGGCTATCGGCTGCACATTCAGTGCGTGGGAACGGGCAGGCCGACGGTGGTGCTCGATGCCGGTCTGGGCGGCACTTCACTCGACTGGGCGCTGGTGCAACCTGACATCGGCCAGACGACTCGCGTGTGCGCCTACGACCGGGCGGGCATGGGGTGGAGCGAGAGCGGCCCGCAGCCGCGCAACCCCGAGCAGATCGCCCGCGAGCTACATATCTTGCTGACCCAGGCCGGAATCGAAGGGCCCTATGTCCTGGTTGGGCACTCGTTGGGCGGCAAGAACGTGCGCCTGTTTGCGCGCTATTACCCGGATCAGGTGGCGGGTATGGTGCTGGTCGACGCACGCAGCGAGTATGTCGACTCGCGCACGTCTGCCGCCGATGCCCAGGCATTCCAAAACCTGTACGCCATCCTGGCGCGCGGTTACCAGGTGGCGCGTGGTGTGGGCCTGATGCGGCTGGTGGGCGCGCAGTGGGTGGGCGACCCGGCTCTGCCGGCCCAGACGCGGGCGGCCATCGCCATGGTGGCCTACGCCCCCGTCAGCGTGGCCACGGGCGCCGCCGAAGCGCGCGAGCGGGCGGCCGATGACAGGCAGCTTGAGACGGCCCCCTCGCTGGGCGACCTGCCGCTGGTGGTCCTCGCCAGTGAGGCAAACATGACGAACACCACGGATTGGGCCGACGCGCAGCAACAGCTGGCCATGCTCAGCACGCGATCCCAATTGATCGTGCCGCCCGGCAGCAGCCACTACATTCACTGGGATCACCCGGCCGTGGTGATCGACGCTATCCGCCAGGTGGTCGCTCAGGTTCGAGGGCAGTGAGCCCTGAACCCGCTGACGCCTGAACTTCACGCCATCACCGTTCCCAACAGCGATCAGGAGGCCCCATGTCGTTAGCAACCTGGTGGATCAACGATCCCCTTCCCCAAATGCCGGCGCTCCACGCTTTCGATGTGCGCCCAACTGTGGATGACCGCGAACTGGCGTCTCTGGCTCGCCTTTCGATCCCCGAGGTGAAGGCCCGGCGTGCGGCCGGTCATCGACCGTACGTCGGCTACCTCGCCGGCCTGCCGGTGACGTATGGCTGGGTCGCCACGCGCAGGGCTTCGATCGGCGAACTCGAGCTGACGTTCGATCTGCCGCAGGGCGATCGTTATCTGTGGGACTTTGCCACGTTGCCGGCGTGGCAGGGCCGAGGGCTGTATCCGCGCCTGCTGCAGTCGATCGCCCTGCGTGAAGCCGGAGACGCTCAACGTTTGTGGATCATCCACGCGCCCGAGAACCTGCCATCAGGGGCGGGCATGCGCAAAGCCGGTTTCGAAGCCGTGGGACAACTCTCTTTTCGGGTCGATCAAGGCGTCGGGCTGATGCCGATCGGTCTGACGGCCCGCGCGCAGGCGGGCGCACAGCTCCTGGGCGTGCCGCTCATCGACACCGAACTGGCACCATGCTGGTGTTGCGCCGGAGAAGCTCGCTCGCGCACGGCTGCCGTTTCGTGTTGGCCACCGCGTCGGATTCAAACGACTGTGTGCGCCTGCGCGACCACGATCCGTCGACCAATCGATCGTCCGTCAGTTCATCGAGATATGCAGCAGGAGCCGCGCCTGGACTCTGCTCTGATACTCAGGCCTTGATATGCAAGGCTGCGATCGCTTTCACTTTCCGCCAACCTTTCACCCATCGACTGCACGCTAAAGGAGAGAACATGAACACGGGCATCATGACCACCGGGATGGACATCAGGACGAGGCTTTCGACGCTCTGGCTGTTCGCAACGCTGAACTATCTATACTGTGACGTGGTCACCCTCATGGATCCGCAGAAACTGCGACAGTTCGCCGCAGGGACCGTCGGGGGTATGGAGATCACGCAGGGGTTCCTGCTCGGCGCCGGGGTATTGGTGGAGATCCCGATTGCGATGGTCCTCCTGTCTCGCATCTTGAAGCACCAGCCAAATCGTTGGGCCAACGTCATCGCGGGCCTTGTCATGACTGCGGTTCAAATTGCGACGCTCCTGCCATCGCAGCCAACACCCTACTACGTCTTTTTCAGCGTTGTGGAGATTGCGACGACTGCGTTGATCATCGGGTATGCGTGGAAATGGTACGGCTCTGAAGCGCAGATCCAACAAACGGTTGGCCCTCGCTCGCACGTTGGGCTGTAGGCTGCGACGCAAGGGCCCGCGACAGGCTCCGAGAGAGAAAAGCCGTGATTGGTTGCGATCACGGCTTTCTCCTTCCTCTGTAGATCATCAGCCCCGGTCGGGGTTGGTGAGACGCCTTGGGTGGGTTGTCAATGGTCGAACTGGAAGGTCCAGAGGAAATCGCTCAGAGCCCAGGTCTGGGCTTCGGTGAAGATCGGACCCCAGAACGGCATCCCGGTGCCCATGCCGCCGCGGATGATCTTGCCCTGGAGGCGCGCCGGGCTCAGGCTCAACATTCGCACGGCGTCGGTGAAGTCGGTCGGAGCCATGGTCATGTGGCCGAACATAGCCTGCGCGGCGTCGTTGCGGGCGGTGAGCGCCTGCGCCGCGATGCCGTCTCCGCCGCCCGAGTCACCGTGGCAGACCGCGCAGTTGGCGGCGTACAGCAGACGTCCCTCCTCGATCTGCTCGGGCGTCGTCTGCTCCCGCCAGAGATGAGCGACCGCATCCCACAGCCTCACATCAGGGACAGCGCTCAGGCTGTCTTCCTGGCGGAGGTTGTTCCAGAGATCTGCCGGGCTCTGTGAACGCCAGGCCGTTTGCGAGTTCAACGCCTGCGGGATCGAGGCTGCCAGGGCGTCGCCGCGCGAAGCGGACGGCCGGGCCGTTGGCACGATCGAGCTCGGCGTTTCAACTGACGCATCGATGTCGATCCCGAGTTGGGCGTAGAGCGGGGGGGCGGGCGGCTGGGGAGTGTGGGCGCCCGGCATCTCTCCGGCGGCAGAGACCTCGATGGTCCCGCGCATGCGCCAGTGGCCCAGGCCGCACCAGCGTGTGCAGTAGTACGTGTACCGTCCGGGTCGATCGAAGACCAGCGTCGTCTCCACCGGGGCGTTGGGCTTGAGTTCGATCTCCGGCCAGCCGGTCTGGCCGACGGCGAAGCCGTGGGGCATGTCGTCCGAGATGAGACGAAGGCGCAACGGCTCGCCCACGGTGGCGGTCAGGCTCGAGGACGACCATCCGCCCGCCTCAGCGATCCGGGCGTGCACCTCGACGATCTGCGCCTGGTCGAGGGCATAGATCGTCAGAGGCACTGTGAGCGCCGCGACGAGCGTGGCGACGGCCAGTCCGTGCAGGCGCGTGAGGCGTCGGGTGGTGTGAGAGCGAGACAGGGGCTTCACGATCGCCCTCAAGGCATGTTGGACGGACCGTAGAGCGAATAAGTGCTGTCGACGTAGGCGCGGATGTCCTTCAACGACTTGCCGTCTCTGAGCAGCCGCATCGCGTCCTGCGTGATATCGACGCAGATGCCGCATCCCAGCGCATGAGAGTCGAAGCTGAGCGCGCCGGCTGCATCGGCGCCGGCGATGTAGCAGTCGTAGTTCGATTTGTGTCCGATCGGGCCGCAGCCGCAGTAGCAGGGCAGTGCTCGCAGCGTGTCAGGGTTGGCTGCGGCGAACCGATAGGCGTCGCTGACCGTGACGGCGGCCGACTGCACCTCGGCCGGCATGTCGTCCATCGCGGCCATCGCCAGCATGTCGTGGCCGCCGCCGGTTGTGGGTGACGGGGCGCTCGAACACCCGGCGACGACGAAGCCCACCAGGCTGAGCGCCAGGACGAGTGACAGCGGGAGACGCATGGGGCGGCCTTTCATGAACGCGATCGCTAGGGCAGCCAGTTGGACAGGATCGTCACCGACTGGAGGGAACCGGCTGTGTCGTTGTTGCCGATATGGACGCGGAAGTTGTGTTTGCCACCCATGTCGCCGTGCATCATGAACGACACCGAGAGCGTCGTGCTCTCGCCGGGCTTCAGCGACATCGCGCCGATCGTGGGCGTGGGCGGGCAACAGCCCTCGACGACCTCGACGTACGGGGCCTCTGTAAACGTCAGGGTCTGATCGCCGACGTTAGTCAGTTTGAAGTCGACCTGCACGGTCTTGCCAAGTTTCACGACGCCCAGGTCGACCCTGTCACGATCGACGCGCAGCCGCGGTGATCCGTTGACCTCGATGGCCGCGGCGGGTTGGCCGTTCCCTGAGGTGAGGATATAGACCGCAAGCACCAGGAGCCCGGCGGCGACGACAAGCAGCACGATGGGCCCGAATGGACGGCCCGTTCGAGCTTGCGGGCGGCGGCTGCGGGCATGACGAAGCTGGCTCATCGGGTTCTCCTGTTGCAGTGAAAAGCCGCGGCGACGGTGGTCTGTCGCTGCGGCTTTCGATCCATCGAGTGTCACGCCATGAGCAACGCGGGGTTGAGCATGCCGAAGATCATGGCGATGTGAGCCACGATCAGGAAGAGCCCGACGAAGCTGGCATGCAGCTTGAGGTGGCTCTGGTCGTCGAGGCCGCGACCAAGCACGCCGAGTTCGAGCAGAGCGATGCCGCCCAGCGGGACGATGCCAAGCAGATAGAAGCCTACGGCGATGACGTCCGCGATGCCGCGCCAGGCGCCCGCGGCCGTGATCGGCAGCACCGCATTCACCAGCAGATACAGGAACACGCCCAGGAAGTACACGCCGACGGCGATGCCGGCCCAGCGGTTCAAGCGGCGCCACAGTCCGTTGTAGTCGCGCGTGAACAGGACGTAAAGCTCGGTGACCGCGATGAACTCCGCCAGGATGACGGGGATGGCCATGAACAGAATCAGGTTCCAGGGCTGATTGCTGGCCAGGAGTTCCATATAGTGAGTCATGGGGTTGTCGTGCATGCCGGGTTCCTTATCGTGTGGAAGATGAGATCGACTTGATGAGTATAGGGAGCGGGCTCGCGCTCCCAAACGGCCAGATGGCCATGGGACCGTTAGGCTGTTTCGCCGATCACAAATGCCATGGCCAGCGCATGACGAATGTCAGCGGCTGGGGTTGTGGGAAGAAAGCAAACAGGGCGTGCACGAAGCGCGAACAGGCGAAGGGCGTCGAGTGAAGCGTCTGAGATCAGGCCGGCAGTCGAATATCGATCGTGGTGCCGTTTCCAGGTGAGGAATGGATCCGCAACTGAGCGCCGATCAACTCGGCCCGCTCCTGCATCCCCATGAGCCCGAAGTGCCCGTCCTGGCTCAGGCTGCTCCAACGCTCCGGCGGCGCAAAACCCTGACCATCGTCGGAGACCTGCAGGTGAAGCGCGCGATCCGCGAAGGTGGTCCTGATCTGGATCGTGCGGGCGTGAGCGTGTCGCGAGGCGTTGGCCAACGCCTCCTGCACGATTCGGTACAACCCGATCTCCTGCGCCGCCGCCAATCGCTTCACCTGACCTGTCACGGAATAGGCCACTGGGATGCCGCTGGCCGTCTCGACGTCGCGAGCGAGCATCTCGATCGCGGGAAGGAGGCCCAGGTCCTCGAGGTAGATCGGGCGCATGGCGCGGATCACACGGCGGATGTCGGCGATCAGCGCCGACGTCATCGTGCGCACTTCTTCGAGTCGGGCTCGTATCGCGGGTGTGGACTGGGCGGCGGCGTGCTGGGCCAGCTGTGCGCGTTGATCGAGCGCGATGAGCGACTGCACGGTGTCGTCGTGAAGCTCGCGCGCCAATCGGCGACGCTCTTCTTCCTGGCCCGCTGTCATGGCTCCCAGATACCCGCGCAGACTGGCCTGCGCCTGCTGCACTTTGGCCGCCATCCGCGTCAGTTCGGCCTGTAGCCGCTGGATCTCGGCGATGCCGCCGACGGGCTGTTCGATCGCGGCGAAGTTGCCCTGGCCCAGGTCGGCTGCCTGACTCTCAAGCGCGCGTAATGGTTGGACGATCTGACGCAATCCGAAACCGAGCACCACAAGCGCCAGGATGATCGCCGGGATCAGGATCAACGGCGCGATGAGCGAACCTCGTAGGAGCGGACCCTCGACCTGATCCCACGGTTCTTCCGTCAGAAGAGCCCAGCGCGTCCCGGCGATCGGCGCGTAGGCCACCACGTGCTCCTGTCCCTGTTCGCCGGGCAGGAACTGCGTGCCGCTCTCTCCGCGCAAAGCGTCGGCCACCCCGGGGTGTTCCATCAGCGGGCCTTCCGACAGGAGCTCGCCCTGCTTGAAGAGCAGGTTGCCTTCGGCGTCGACCAGGGCCCATGACAGGCCCATGGCCATGCCCTTGTCATCTTCAAGGGCCAGCCCGCCACGCACGAGACTCTCCGGCGCAAAAGCACCGACCACCCGGCGTTCGGCGTTGACCCGCGCCGCGAGAAGGACGCGGCGGACTCCATCCATGTCGACGAAGGTCGAAGACATGTATGTTTGATCCGTGGCCGGCCAGGCCGCGAGCAGGTTCTGAAGCGGTCGGCTCGCCCAGGCGGTGGCGTCGTTGTTGGCCTCGATCACGGTGTTGTCGGAAGCCAGCACGACCATGCCTCCGTCGAAGCTTGCGGTCAGGGAGGTGAGCGCGGCGAGGGAGATGGGGTTGGTTGAGTTGGCCAGGGCCTGCGCCAAACCCTGCACCAGTTGCCGTCGATCCGTGACCTGCGCGGTGAGGGCGGCCGCCGCGGAATGGATCGATCGCGCATCACGTTCGGCGACCATGGCTCGCATCGCCTGCTGGTGCACCCACTGGCTGCCGAGCGCCACGGCGACGAGCGCCGTCGTCAGCGGCAGGACGACGAAGAGGAAGAACTGGCTGGTGAGCCCCTGGCGCCAACTGATCCAACGTCTCATGTCATCAGGAGGTCATGCGGTGGTCGCATTGCCCAGGTCGGCCGGGAGCCAGCCGAGCGCGACGGCGCGCATGACAGCCTCGGTGCGGCTGGCGGCCTGGAGCTTATCGTAGATCCGAGCGAGGTGGGCCTGGACCGTGCGGTCGCTGATGTCGAGCTCGACGCCGATCGCCTTATTGGTCAGGCCGCGTGCCGTCAGGCGCAGCACATCGAGCTCGCGTTCAGAGAGCGGTTCAACAGCCGTTTCGGTCGCCTGGCGGTCATTCGAGAACTGGCGCACCAACATCTGCGCGATCTGCGGCGACAGCGCCGACTGGCCCTCATGCACGGCATGCACCGCGTCGACAATGTCCTGGGCCTCGGCCGACTTGAGCACGTAGCCGTTGGCGCCGGCCGACAAGACGGCTTTGACGTAGGGAGGATCGTCGAAGGCCGTGAGGATCAGGATGCCCACGGGAAGCTTCTCCGCTCGAATCGCGCGTGTGACCTCGATGCCTGAACGGCCCGGCATCTGGATGTCGAGCACAGCCACATCGGGACGATGCTCGCGGATGCCGTCGAGCGCGGCGTCGCCGTTGTTGGCCTCGGCGATCACCTGGATCGTGCCGTTCATTTCAAGGAATTCGTGGATGCCCTTGCGCACGACTGCGTGATCGTCGGCCAACAGCACTCGGATCAGGGCAGGGGTGTCACTCATGGTTCCATGCCCTGGGTGGTGACGGTCATCCACCATTGATAATCACGGTGATCGCGGCTCCAATGGCTCTTGATAAAGTCCAGGATGTCCGTGATCTGCGCCTCGGTCAGGGCCGCGCCAAAGCCAGGCATGACACCATTGTAGGCTGGATCGCCGCCGTTGGTCACGATCGAGATGAGCAGAGGATCCGGATGATGCCAGGTGTGCCCGGTGTCATCGTGAGGTGGTGGCGGCAGGGCGCCGCTTGGCAGGCGCACCTTCCAATCCGGCGCGCCTTTCAGGTCGGCGCCATGACAGGCGGCGCAGTACTGGGCAAATAAAGCCGCGCCGGCCTCGACGCGCTGCGCGTCAAGCGTCGGCAGTGGCGGCACGGCCGTGTTGTTGATGACGACTGGCGCGTTCAGGTCAGGGCCGCCTGGCGCCATGGCCCAGGCCGCCCCTCCGATCACGACCACGCCGGCCAGAATGGCGCCCAGAAGCGTGAGGCTCGGTCGCCCGGCGGATTTCGTCATGGGGGTTCCTGCGCTGGGAGTTGTGACACAAGGTCACGCCTGGTGCCCAGTACCAGGTCGAGCAGAGGATAGGTGAGGCCCACGACCGCGGCACCGAAGCCGCTGCCCGTGATCCCATCCACCCAGCAATTGGGCGAGCTGAGTGCGCTGCCTGCAACAGACGCCGGCGCGCGGAGCCCGGCCAGTTGGCTGACGAAGTGCGTGCCGCCGTCCTTCGCCATTGAAGCGGCAAGAAGCGGCGCTATCCACCACGGCATGGGCTGTGTGCGGACCTGATCCATCAGTCCAAAGCCTTCGCGCCGGAATCGTTGGCGTCGAGGGGGTCCTCGTGACTCGGATGTGCGATCTCTCCGGCCATGAAGCGAGCCGGGTCCGACCGAAAGACTCGACGACAGGCGCGTGTGCAGAAGTACACGATCTGGCCCTCATAGAGCGCAGAGGGATAGCCGGCCGGATCGTTCAAGGTCCCGTCGCAGGCCGTGCGTGTCGGCCCTTTGGAGTCTGGAGTCAACGACGTCATCGGCATCCTCTCACAGCGGCGTTCAGCCACTCACGCCTCGGCCGCGAAGTTGCGCATCATGCCCTGGTCGGCGTGCTCAAGGTTGTGGCAATGATAAACAAACATTCCTTCGGCATCAGGACAGCGCATCAGCACCTGCACCGTCTCGCCAGGCATGACCAGCACCGTGTCCTTCCAGCCATCGTCGACAAAGCCGGAGTTGACCGACTCGTAGCCCGGCGCGAACTCCGGATAGTCCGTGCGCAGTGTGCGGCCCAGCACCTGGAACTGCACGCCGTGGATGTGGAAGGGATGGGCCATCCCGAGCGGGTCCATCATCTCGCCAGGGTTGACCTCGTTCACGATCTCCCAGATCTCAAGGCCGCCGGCCTTGACCTTCTCGTCATCGGCGACCGCGTCCATCTCGAAGGCCCGGCCGTTGATCAGCCAGGCCATGTGTTGGTGCGTGATCACGACCCGTCGCGGCTGGTCGACGTTGACGGCGTCGCTGGCGTGAAGCCCGTTCAGCGGAACGAGCACCGCCGGCAAGGTCAACGTCTCGACCTCCTGTCGGTCGACCCGGATCCTGAGTAGATCCTGCGGGGTGCCGAGTGCCGGCGCGCCGCTCATGGCGCCCATCATGCCGCCGCCCATCATCCCGCCCATCGATCCGCCTGAAGCGGGCACGATCCCTTCGGCGCCGGCAAAAGCCTGGCTGACCAGCTTCAGTTCGTCCTTGATGTCCCTGGCGCTGAAATCCGCCCAGAGCTCGAGGCGCTCGCCCGGTGCGAGCATGGCATAGTCGCGAGTGACCGGGGCGGCGAGCAGCCCGCCGTCGGTGCCGATGATGGTCAGCGGCGTGGCGTCGTCCCAGGCGAGCTTATAGATCCGGCTGTTGGAGCCGTTGAGGATGCGGAAGCGATATGCGCGTGTCGCAACGGGGAGCGTGAGGTCGGTCTGCCCGTTGACCAGGATGCGGTCGCCCAGGAAGCCCATCATGCCCGTCATCATGTCGGGGCTGTAGAGGAGCTGATTGTCCGTGTCGAAGACGCGATCCTGGATGACGAGCGGGATGTCGTAATCACCACCGGGCAGGGCGATCTGGCTTTCCTTGTCATCGCTGACGATGAACAGGCCGGCCAGACCCTGGATGACTTGCGTGGCGGTCAGCCCGTGCGGGTGCGGATGGAACCAGTAGGTGCCGGCGCGATCCGTGACCTCGAACTCGTACACGAATTGTGCGCCTGGGGCGATGGCGTCGCGCGGGTGTCCGTCCATGGCGGCTGGCACGCGCAATCCGTGCCAGTGGATGATGGTCTCTTGGCCGGTCGGCAGATCGTTCTGCAACGTGATGCGCACCTTCTGGCCCTGGTTCACACGGATGATCGGACCCAGGTATGAACCCGGTATCGCCTGGACAGCGGAAGAATCGCCCGTGACGACGGAGCCCTGGTAGCCCCAGACCCTCGTCGCCGTCCCGGGCAGGATCGCGACTTCGCTCGTCGTGGCCTTGAGGACGAGCTCCAGGTCGGGTTTGAAATCAGCGCTTGGGGCTGACGACGGACCGGCAGGCAGGGGCGAGCGACAGGCCGCCAGGAGCGGGCCACCCGCCAGGGCGGTGGCTGTCAGGCCTGTGAGTCGCAAAAAGTCACGACGATTGATCGGGGTTTTGGAAAACATGATGGGGCGTTCTCTCCAGGGAGGGGCTCATGGGTCACCCTGAGCATTGGGGGATTGATTGCCTTCTACGTGCCTGCAGCACGCCACGATCTCGACAATCGTGTCGTACAGAGTTCGATCGACGTGGCTGTCGACATCGTCGGGCACACAGACCTCTGTGCACCGGCCACCTCCGGAGACGATGACGGGCAGCGGCTCGGCCGCCTGTCCGTAGACCAGCAACACCGCAAACTGAACTCCAGATGTGTCGCTGACAGCCCATGAGCCGGATGGTTGGGCGTGGCGTTTCTTAGTGCCCTGCAGGTCGAAACTTCGGATGACCATGAACCCTTGCTGCGTCAGGGCACTGGCTGCGGCTTCGAGAACCTCCCGGCAGTTGGCGTCGAAGGTGAGGAGCGTACGCATGTTTGTCTCCTTCTGACAGTCTACGCGGGTGCCGACGTGGGCCGTAGCGCCGTTTGGCGATGGGCGATTAGGCCAAATGGCGGGGTGGGCGATTGCGGCACAACATGAACGACGGCCAGACGCTCCGGCTGTGACCGCTGGCGTCGACGCTTGAAGATTGCCGAAGCCAGTGATGATCAACCTATCCCGCGGGGAAGACAAGCACACAGTGCTCTGCTCTTCTGTCTTGGTTTTTCCACTGACGGTAACCAACAGGCCATGTTGGTTATCAACCCGCGAAAACGTCTCCAGTTCATTGGTTCACCTGATTGGTACCGCCGGCCAAACTGCGCGGAGCACTATTTCCCTACAGCAATGAATAGCTCTCCTTCTTCGTAACGGGATTGGGCCGCAAACCCCTGAAAACTTCGCTCGCAAGGGGAACACAGCCTAAAAACAAGTAAAATGCGAATAGATCGGTCCATTATTCCTTAATGAAATCGGTAGGATCGCCAAGCGAGGAACAACAGTTGTGAAAGGACTACGATCCGCCAAGAAGATCCTGCTCAGTTATTTCTACATACTGCTGCTCATCACGCTGCTTTGCTTTGTCATGTATGGTGGCTATTCTTTGTGGACCTATGAGCAGCAGATGATCTTTAGCAACCAGGCATCTCTGGATGTTTATTTCAACAATCTGGTCTACGTATTGGAGGATTTGACCCTCTTCAATCAGAATGTCTATTCAGGCAATACCGATTTCATCACATTGTCTTCAAAAGCCGACACCATACCCGACTCACCCAAGCTCACGATGGAATACAACCTGCGGAATTCCATCCAGAACCGGGTGCCAGATACCGGGGCTATATTCATCTTCAACGAATCAAAATCCGTATACTTTTATCGATACGGCTCCAACTTCCTCGGCGGCAGCGTGACCAAGGCAAGCATGGATCTCATGAGTCAGGTCAGGGAGCAATTGTTGTCTGCCAACCAAAGCGAACTCATGCGGTGGCAAGTCTTTTCGGACAATGAGAACGTGTTTCTGATTAACGCCTATCGCTTGCGTGGTATGTATGTGTGTTCGATGGTTGACCTTAACGCCTTTGTCAGGGCGCACACTACCAATGGGGAGACCAGCGAGTATGTGTTTTTTACAAAGGACGCGATTCTGACAAATGTGGATTACACATCAGAGAAAGGAGTAACGCTCGAGAGAATCAAAAACATCGACGACAACTTCCTTACGAACCTGTACGCTGGCAATATCATTCGGTCGAATTATTACGATTCCTTCGGGATCGGCCTGAGTGGAATCATGTCGCTGGAAGACATGTGGGGTTACTTGAGTATCTCCGTTTCCCTGTTCCTCGTTGCGATTATCGTCATCTGCGTGCTGTTCGTCGTGATTTATTCATTCATAAGCCGCTACTTGATTTATCCACTCAACCAGATCACAAACGCGTCAAAGATCCTTACGGGCACTGATGCCGATAAGGCCACCTTGCCGGACAACGATGATCTGCTTGAGTATTCCACCATACGGATCGCGCTGAACCGGCTTGTTACGCAAAAGATCGATTTGGAAAAGGATAATGTCAGCAAGACTCGTGAAAAGGAGCACGCCCTTCTGCAATACTATCAGCTGCAAACGGGGTCCCATTTCTTGCTGAATTGCTTGAAGAGCCTGTACAACATGTCGGAAGGGGGCGAGATAGAAAAGATCAAGATGATGATCCTGGCTTTCTCGAACCATATACGCTATGTCTTTCATGACAACCTCTTGCTGGTCACTCTCAAGTCGGAGCTGGATGAAACGCAGGATTACTATCAGATCATGCAAATGGATCGGGCAAATCCATTCTTGCTCATTCTCGAGGTGGATCAGAGTTTGTTGGATTGTATGGTACCGCCTCTTGTGGTGCAGACCTTCCTGGAAAACTCTTACAAGTACAACCCGGGGCACAACAGGTTATTGCGCTTCCTTGTTCAGATAGACCAGATAGAGATGGAGAACAAGCCCTATGTCCGGCTACGCCTGAGCGATAACGGTATTGGTTACAGCAAAGATGTGCTGAAGAAGCTGTCTGACGCGGATGAACAGTTCGAACAAAATCACGTTGGCATAAGTAATCTGAGGAGAAGGATGAAGCTGATCTATCACGACGACTATCAGGTCGCGTTTTTCAATGTCCTTGGGGGTGGTGCGTGTTCATTGATCTACCTCCCGATACGGAAAGAATGAAGAGAAGGAACAGATCATGAACGTCCTCATCGTTGACGATCAAATATCGGTGATCAAGGGCATATTGTCGGGCGTGCATTTCAAGGAGCTCGGCATCGACGTCGTCCGATCTGCTACAAGCAGTGAAGAGGCGCTCGCCATATTCAACGAAATCCCAGTGGACATCCTTCTGTCGGATATCGAGATGCCAAATGAAAACGGCCTCGAACTCAACAGGAAAATCCAGGAAAAGTATCCAGACACACTTCGCATCCTCCTAACCTCGCACGCGGAATTCCGCTATGCGCAGGAGAGCGTCAAACTGGGTTGCTTTGATTATCTTCTGCAGCCCTCTCCGTATGAGGAGATCGAGGAGTGCCTGCTTCGCGCGTTGCAACATATCTATCAGCAACGGAAGAAGCACCAGCTGTATCAGTATGGGCAGTTGCTCGAAACAAACGAAACCGAGCTGATGGACCATATTGTCAAAGGGTTGTTCTCCAGGGTCCCTGAGGATGCTAATTCTTCACTTGAGTTTCTGAACAGGATGGGTTATCCGATCAGCAAAGAGAAGAAGATACAGGTCATCATCATCAATGCGCAGTCCTTTTGCGTCTCGGAGGCGCCTCTTTACTCTGAGAAGAGCATTCACAAAGCCATATCGAACGCTTTGAAACAGGCAAGGATCATCTATCCGGTGTTGGCGCTCAGCACCGTGAACCGGTTCAGACAATTTGCTCTTGTGTTGTTCTCGGCCACATCAGAGGATCCGACCATTTCAGTTGGGCAGTATCAGGTGTTTTATGAGAAGCTCAGCGCTGAGCTGGTTGATGAAGCGCTGACATGCTATATCGGAAACTGGATCGCCTATGAACACGTGCGGGATGAAGTCAAGCAGATGCATGTGTATATCGACGAAAACATCAGCAACCGCACAGGCGTGTACCTAACTTCCGGACAGGATATTGCCGCTACAGTGGCAACCAATCTGGCGGAGAGCACCGAGCGATGGAGGACGTTGATAACAGCCGGTCAGAAACGGATGCTTGAACATGAGATAGAGTTATATTTGGAGAGCACGGTGGCGACCAGCAAGAACAAACTCAAATCCCTCTGCGATTTGCACCAGCAGCTCACCCATATCTTTTTTGGTTTCTTCTATGATCGCAATGCAGATATGAGCAAGCTGTTCAACGAAAAATACACATACGCCGACTACATGAACGGATTCAAGGATACAGTCTCCCTGAGGAGGGCGGTCAGTTTCATGTTGAACGCCATAGACGATATACAGAAGGACAGCGTGCCCAAGAGCGACATTGAGATTGCCAAGAGCTTCATCGCGAACAATATCTCGAATCCCATTACGGTGAAGGACGTTGCCGACCACGTTAATCTGAGCGCTGAGTATTTTACGAAGCTGTTCAAGCGCGCGACGGGCCAAAACATCAAAGAATATATCGACCACTCGAAGGTTTCGGCAGCCAAGGAGATGCTTGAACATTCGAACATCTCTGTAAGTATGATCGCACTTGAAATGGGATATTCCTATTTCTCACATTTCACACAGGTATTCAAGAAGTACGAGCATATGACCCCGAGCGAATACCGCACGAAATTGACCAACCAGTGATCATCCACGCCGAGCAAGCAGGCGGTCTGGCAGCTGCCTGCTGGATGAGCCCGCTTCTTCTGGCGTACAGCGCGGCAGATAGTGTGAAGACATTAATACTCCTCAGCCTTACTTACGAAGTAGAAGTAAATCATTGCGATGATGATCAAGCCACCGCAAAGGCTGAAGACGTAACTGTAGCCCTGCAGCCCTGTGATCAAACCGAGGATGGCTCCCCCTATCATCGGGCCCACACCTTGCCCGATATCGCCACCCAGGAAATACGTACTTGTGGCAACGCCGCTCCTCTCGCGGCCGATGTGGTTGATGCAACCGGCTTGTAAGGATGGCTGAGCGGCTCCTTGCCCGATTGCTCGGAGCACGCCCGTCAACAATATCAGCCATAGCGACTGGCTTGCTCCGAGCATGAACATGGATAGGGCAGTGAGGATCATGCCGGGAAAGACCGTGTATTTCAGCCCTTTGGAGTCCATCACTTTTCCGGCGACGGGTCTGATCAGGAAGAGACCTACTGCATAGACTGTAAAGTAAAGGCTAATGCCCTTAACACCCAGTTCGTCAGCAAACAGGACGAGATAGGATGCAATGATGCCGTTGACAAAGGAGAGGGTCGAGTATGGCAGTGTGAAAGGAAGCGCCTTGGGTTCAACAAAATCTCGGAAGGCTATTTGGGGCTTATCAGCATTGGGTTTCGCATTCTGCAGGTTCTTGATGAAGGGGAGAAAGAGACAGGTCACGGCGGGGAGCATTGCGGCAGCAATGAAGGCCGCTTGCATGCCGGCTGCGTCTGCGACCGCCAGACCGACACCGGGAGCGACCGCGACGCCGATGAGTTGGCTGATACCCATATAGCCTATGCCCTCACCCGTTCGATCTTGTGGAATGAAGCGGATAATGAGCGCTACCTGAACCGTGCTGCCGACGGCAAAGCCCAGACCATTGCAAATGCGGAAGATGATGAGGAGAGGTACGTTCGTTGTGGCTGCAAACCCTAGCAGCCCTACGGCCATAAGAATGTTGCTCCAGAGCAGAAGGTGGGTGTTGTTCAATCTGTCGACCAAAAAGCCGCAGAAAGGACGACTAAACAGGGATGTCAGTGAAAACAAGCCGACGATGAACCCGGCAAGAGTGAGCGTGGTGCCGATCCCCACCAGGTACTTGGACAGGATCGTCGCCACCATGTAAAAGGAGAACGCGCTCGTCGTGCTGATCAGAATCATGAGAATATATGATCTGTTCCATAGCCTGGATGATCCCGACAGTGTGTTGGTATTGTTCATGGGTGTGCTCTCATGAAAACGAGGGCACTTTCGTGCCCTCGTTCCACTCGACATGGAGTTCAAGCAGCAGGGTTATTTTGCTGCAAGCCACTTGTCCAGCTGAGACTGCTTTTCAGCAATGACTTTGTCGATGCCCGCATCACGCAACGCCTGCTGGAACACCGGAAGCACTTCATCAATGTTGACTTCGCCATTGATGAGCGGCAGGTAGTACTGAGCGATGACGTTGTTGCAGGCCGTGATCTGGTCGGCAACAGGGGTGGCGTCAAAGGTGAAACCAAGAGCCAGAGACGGCTTGGCCTCAGTATTGGACTTGGCCATCATCTCCCACAGGTTGTCGGGCTGGTAATACCACAGCGGGGCGCCGGATTCATTGGGCAGGCTGTAGGTGTTGCCGAGAGGCATCCAGCCGCTGTTCGTCATGTTCTTGCCTTCTGGGAAATGGGCGTCACCGTTTTCATCAAGCACGTAGTTCTCACCCTCGATCCCATAGCCAAGAATAGTGGCGGCCTCGCTATTCGTGTAGAAAACCTTCAGAACACGCATAGCAGCCTCTTTGTTCTTGCTGAAGCTGGTGATATGCCACAGGTAAGTGGTTGCTTCGCCTGTGGTCATCAGGCGGTCGCCGATCCGCGCACCGGTCATATCGTCGCCGTAGGCCTGCTGGATGTTGGCTTCATACAGCCACTCTTCGAGATCCCAACCATAGCCGGGCGTGCCGCTGGTGATGCCATTCTGGATGCTCAACAGGGTGGGGTTGTTGTTGCTCATGGCATCGGGGTTGAAGATCTCGTTCTCCTGCCAGATCTTGACGTTCTCAAGAAAGTTCATGAAGTATTCGGACTCGTAGTAGTTTTCGACCTTTGTGCTGTTAAGCGGGTCGGTCAGAACGCCAAGGAAGCTGGTGTCGCTCAGATAGTCGATGTTCTTGGGGATCCAGTAGGTCTGGGTTGCGCCAGGAACGTAGTAGTGATCCGGGTTAGCCTCCTTCATTTTGAGGATGGCTTCCGTGACCTGATCCAGCGTGGTGATCTGCGACCAGTCAATGCCCGCGGCATCCGAGTCGGTCTTCTTGACGATGTAGATCATGGACGTGGAGTACGGTCCGACGGTGGGAAGACCATAAAGTTTGCCGTTGATCTTGCTGGAATTCAGAACTCCGGGTACGTCGGTAAACAGGTCGAGGATGCCCTGTCCATCCGAGGCAAGCAGGTCATCCAGCGGGGCAATCTGACCGTTTGCAAACAGCGTGCTGAGCGGCATGTACCAGAAGGACGAGAAGACGTCGATGGAGTCGGAGCCACCGGTGAGAAGGAGGTTGAGCTGGGTGTTCATGCTGCCGAAGTCGACGGGAACGAGGTCGATTTCAGCCTGTGCCTCTTTCCGCATGATGACGTTCAACGCTTCTTCTACTTTGGGCTCGGAATCGGTTCCGAAGATCCTGGTGTAGGCCATGCGAATGACGGGATACTCCTCGGTGCCACTTGGTGCTTCAGTGGCACTGGGAGCTTCAGTGGCACTGGGCGCCTCCGTGGCGCTGGGTGCATCAGTGGCGCTGGGGGCCGTGGTCGCTGCAGAATCGGGCGTTCCTGCAGCGGGTCCGCACGCACCGACCATTGAAGCGATCAGCAGCAGCGAAGATAAGTTCGTAAGAATGCCGCTCTTTCTCATCGTGTGTCTCCTTGTCCTTGATGTTGTCTCAAGAGACGCTCAGCCTCTGATGATGCAATCCTAGCAATGTGATCCGTTCCTCGCTGTCAATTTCCTGGTTCGTTTTATCAACTATCTGACTATTTGTTGGGAACGTCCCTCCAGCGGAATCAGTGGCCGCGGATTGGCCAACCGCTTCAGGTTGCGATCGAGATGGCCATGCCTCCGTTTGTGGAACGCCATGTCCTGCCACCATCGCGATCACGATCAAGCGCGACACACCAGCTGCGTGGCGCTTCAGGGCTCAGCAGACCAGCCAGGCGGCGGGCCTATTCGAATGTGTAGAAATCAACAACGGGCCCGACTGTCCGGCTATGGCTGAACCCCAACATTCCATCCAGACTTCCTGAGCTCCGTGCCCATTTTCACAAAGTGAACCGGTTCTATCTGTTGAGTATCCGAGAAGGGCGGCATAGCCGCCGTAGCGGGGAAAGGTGTTTGACTGACACGCGAACCCTGCAAGTCACTGCCGGACAGGCGCGCCAAACTTCAGAAAAATGATAATTCTGAACAGAATTTTGATATTTTAATGCGTTTGCCGTGGCTACACTGTTAAGCGATTGCCCTGTTCTCGTCATTCGTAGGGCCGCTGGCTGATGGGATTGAGGAGCCTCACATGAGAGAACTGACAAAGTTGTCAACCGAACGCGAAGTCCCCGCTATTGGAAAACCCTACGTAGGAAAGAAGAAAAGACGAGATATCGGCCGCTTCCTACCGCTGTACTTGATGTTGGTGCCGGGAGCGGTGTATCTGATCATCAACAATTACCTTCCTATGGCGGGGCTCGTGATCGCCTTTAAGAAGATCGATTATTCGCTGGGCATTTTCCAGAGTCCCTGGGTGGGACTCGACAACTTCAAGTATCTGTTCAGTAATAACGACGCCCTGAACGCCATACGCAACACGATACTTTACAACCTGGCGTTCATCTTCTTGGGAAACCTGCTGGCCATCACGGTTGCTATTGCTCTCGACCTGGCAAGCAGCAAACTGCTGAAGAACTTCAGCCAGGTCGTCTTCCTCATCCCGTTCTTGCTTTCCACGGTCATCGTCAGTTACATCGTGTTTGCCTTTCTGAGTCCGAGCAATGGTTTTGTGAACAACACAATCCTCCCAGTATTCGGGATCGAGCATGGGATCAAGTGGTACAACGAAGCCAGGTACTGGCCCATCATCTTGACTGTGGTGTTTTTGTGGATGTCCTTCGGCTACAGCTCGATCATCTACTATTCTTCAGTCATCAGCATCGACAAGTCTTATTATGAGGCAGCCGTGATGGACGGTGCGAGCGCCTGGCAGCAGATCATCTACATCACACTCCCCATCTTGAAGCCCACGATCATTACGCTTGTTCTCCTGGCCGTAGGCCGGATCTGCTATTCGGATTTTGGACTTTTCTATTTGATCCCACAACATAGCGGACTCCTGTACTCGACAACCCAGACGATCGACACCTTTGTGTATCGGGCGCTCCTTGAACTCAATGACGTTGGACGCTCCGCTGCGGCCGGCTTCCTGCAGTCTCTGGTTGGTTTCGTCTTCGTCTTTGGCGCTAACTGGCTGGTCAAGCGGTTGGACAAAGACAGCGCTCTGTTGTGAGCGGAGGGTTCAAGCCATGATCACATCAAGCAAAAGCCTGAGCTTTCTTGTCACCTTGTTCCTGGTTCTGCTGGTCGTCGTCAGCGTCATTCCGTTCTGGCTGTTGTTCGTCAGTTCCTTCACGTCCGAAAGCTATCTCATCCATAACGGATACTCCCTGTTGCCGCAGCAATTCAGCCTGGCGGCCTATGAGTATTTGTGGGGGGTGATGGATTCGATCGGCAGAGCCTATCTGATGAGCGTCATCATTGCTGCCATCGGCGTTAGCGCCAACCTGGTGCTGACGATCCTCTTTGCTTACCCGCTCTCTCGCAAAGATCTTCCCGGACGAGACGCGATCTCCTTCTTCCTGTTTTTCACCATGCTTTTCAACGGCGGTCTTGTGCCGACCTATCTGGTCTATACGAACTTCTTTCACGTCAAGGACACTCTGGCGGGAATGATCGTGCCCAACCTGATGATGAACGCGTTCTTCGTGATCATCATGCGGTCGTACTTCACCTCGAACATCCCAGAGGAGGTACTGGAGGCCGCCAGGATCGACGGTGCGAACGAGGTGCAGATCCTTACCATGATCGTGCTTCCCTTGAGCAGACCGATCATCTCCACCATCGGTCTGATGGCGCTGTTAGTCTACTGGAACAACTGGACGAACGGCATTTACTTCCTGACCACCAGGACAGACCTGTACGGTATTCAGAATTACCTGAACGCCGTGATGAACAAGGCCTCCTTCCTGCAATCTCAAATGACCACCATGATGTCTCCGATGGACATTCCCAACATCAGCGTGCGTATGGCCATCGCCGTGATCGCCGTCCTGCCTCTCCTCATCGCCTACCCGTTCTTCCAAAAGTCTTTCGTCAAAGGTATCACCCTGGGCTCGGTCAAGGGCTGACAGCGGAAAGAGGGCGCCATGAAAAAAGTTGACAACAAGATCATGCTGATCACTTACGCCAACGCCATGGGAAAGGATCTGGCAGCGCTGGATGACGTGCTGGATCGCTATTTTGAAGGGGTGTTTGGAGGCGTTCACGTTTTGCCGTTCTTCCCCTCGTCAGGCGATAGGGGGTTTGCCGTCATCCATTACGACACAGTGGACCCGACGTTTGGCACCTGGGATGACATCGACCGTCTGGGCGAGAAGTACTACCTGTTGGCGGATTTCATGCTCAACCACGTATCCATCCGTTGCGCGGAATTCAGAGACTACATCAAGAATGGCGACGCCTCACCCTATAAGGACATGTTCATCGACTGGAACAAGTTCTGGCCCAACGGCGAGCCCACGGAGCAGGACCTGGATGTCTTGTACAGGCGCAAGGAGAGCGGACCGTATCTCGAATTCGTGCGCGATGACGGAAAGAGGGTGAAGCTCTGGAATACTTTCTTCCAGGAACAGATCGACATCAACCCGTATAGCGTTGCGACGCAGGATTACTACGAGCGCAACCTTGGCCTGATCGCCCAACATGTGTCGATCATCCGCTTCGACGCTTTTGCGTACGCATCAAAGCGCCCAGGCACTTCCTGTTTCTTCGTAGAGCCGGAAATCTGGGAGGTGCTCGACATCGGCATGAAGCCGCTCAGGGACAGCGCGACGGAGATGCTGCCCGAGATCCACGAAAACTACCGCATCCAACTCAAGATGGCGGAGAAGGGCTACTGGGTATACGACTTCGCACTCCCGATGCTGCTCCTGCACGGGTTGATGACCGGCAGGACGGATAGGCTGATCCACTGGCTGAACATCTGCCCACGCAAGCAATTCACGACACTCGATACACATGATGGCATCGGCGTCGTGGATGTGGCGGGGCTGCTGACAGACGAGGAAATCGACGTGGTCCGCGAACGGGTCGATGAGATCACCCTGCCGGCGAAACCGTACATGAAGTTTCCGGGCATGATGATCAAGGCCTCGAGCAAGCAGGTTCAGAGATACCAGCTGGCGTGCACGTACTACTCAGCGCTCGGCAGTGATGACAGGGCATACCTGCTCGCCCGCGTCGTGCAATTCTTTACCCCCGGAATCCCTCAGGTCTACTACGTCGGCCTGCTCGCAGGAGAAAACGACATCGAGGCGCTCAAGCGGGGTGAGGAGCCCAGAAGTATCAACCGCCACACCTATTCCGAGGCGGAGCTGGAAGAGGCCGTGCGCAAGCCGATGCTTCAGGACATGTACAGGCTCATGCGATTCCGCAACAGTTGCCCCGCTTTCAACGGCGAGGTGAAGATCGGCGAAGACAGGGGGGACGGCACCTTGCGTGTCACCTGGACGGATGGCGCGAGTACTGCCGTGCTGGATGCCGATTTTGGGGACAAGAGCTTCAGCATCACGGTGAGTGACGGCGAAGGAGAGAGGGTGTTCTATTCACAGGCAGGTGAATGACATGGGCGGCCTGAAGCTTCCGCTGATCTTTCAACATGGCATGGTCCTGCAGCGCAGGAAACCCGTCTGCATCTGGGGTTGGGCAGCCGAGGGCGCCCAGATCACGGTGCAATGTGCGGGAGAAAGCGCGCTTGCCATTGCGAAAGAGGGTCAATGGAAGGCCTACCTCCCCCCCATGGAAGCGGGAACAGGACATACGCTCCGGATCACCTGCGACGACTGCGAAATGGTCATCGATGATGTGGCTGTCGGCGAAGTGTGGCTCGCGAGCGGCCAGTCCAATATGGAGTTCCTGCTCAGAGACGATGCAGAAGCCGCCGGCGCCACACAGGTCGGGCAGGCCAACATCCGCTGTTTTGAAGTGCCGAAGATCGCGTATCCGGGCCAGGAAAACGACCGGGATTATTCCAGGGTGGGACTGTGGCGGAAGGCCATCGGGAAAGAGGCGCTTTATTTCACCGCCGTGGGCTTCTACTTCGCAAAAGAGCTCTATCAGTCGCTGAACGTGCCGGTTGGCATTATCAACTGCACATGGGGGGGGATATCCGCCAGCGTGTTCATGGGAGAGGAATACCTGACCGGACGGCTGGGCTTTTTCATCGATAGAGCCAAAGAGGCGCAGTCGAAGATCGACCCCGAGACCGAACTCGAGCGGTACAAGGCGCTCCAAAGAACGATCGATGCCTTGCCCATCGACAACAGCATCTCGAACCTGGCCCCCTTCCATCCCGATCCGTCGATGATGGACACGATGGGCGAAATGAACGCACTGCATCTGTCCGTCTACTCTCCATTCCGACCCTGCGGGCTGTATGGAACGATGCTCAAGAGCATTGTTCCCTATACCCTCAGCGGCGTGCTCTGGTATCAGGGCGAGACGGACGCCGCATTTCCTGATCTCTATGAAGAGCTCTTGCAGGCCATGATCGTCAACTGGCGAGATCTGTGGCATGAAGAGCAACCCTTCATCCTGGTGCAATTGGCTTCCTTCGAGTGCATGTTCGAGCCGTTGGATTTCGTGCCCATCCGCGCCATTCAAGAGCGTCTGACAAAGACCATGGACAAAGTATGGCTCGCTTGCACGATGGACGTCGGCATGCGGTACGACATCCATCCGAAACTGAAACGACCCGTGGGCGAGAGGCTTGCCCGCCAGGCGCTATCCAAGGTCTATGGTCGCCCGATCCTGGCAGACTCCCCAACGGTCGAAGGCTGCCTGAGAGAGGGCTCGCAGATCTGCATTCGGTTTGCTCACTCCGGTCATGGGCTTGAGTGTCGTGGTGATCGTCCGCAGACGGTGGATGTGCGGATCAATGACACCCTCGTGAGCGAACCGAACATCAGCCTGCATGACAACGAGATGCTGATCTCCTCGCCGGAACTGGACAGGGACGGGCCCGTGACAGTCGAATTCTGCTGGCATCCCTATTGCGAGGACACGGTTTACAACAGCGCAGGACTTCCGGCACTGCCTTTTGTGTGCCGTATCGAGTAAGCAACAACCGCACTCGTCGGTAACGTCGACGCTCTAGGTGTCAGAGTGGTTCGTGATGAGCTGATGGCCAAGGATGGAGGATCACATGTCCGTTCTGCAGTACACCTTTGAAAGCGAATGCCTCAAAAACAACACCCAGATCACCGTGATCCTGCCCGACAAGCCCAGACAACTTACACCCATTCAGTTCTACGGGAACGGACGCAAGTACAAGGTGCTCTGGTTGCTGCATGGGACCTTCGGAGACCATACTGACTGGCTCCGCAAGACGAACATCGAGATGTACGCCACCGAGAGAAACCTTGTGGTCGTCATGCCGTCAGCGCTGAATTCCAATTACTCGAACTGGAATGACTACATGCTTGGCTTCAAGATGTACGACTTCCTCACCGAGGAATTGATGCCGTTGATCTATGGCTGGCTTCCTGTGTCTGACAGGCGTGAGGACAACTTCATCGCCGGGTTGAGCATGGGCGGCCGCGGCACGATCAAATACGCGGTTAACCATCCCGAAAAGTTCGCCGCCGCTGCGGTGCTGTCGGCGGCTCCGATGGACATGTCAACCATGGGCCCTGACAACGAGTCCCCCATGCTCAACACGAAAAATGAAAGAGTGAAGACCACCCTCGCCAACGCCGGGGGCCTTGAGGCGTTCCTCAATTCCAACGAGAACGTCTGGGCGATCCTGGACAAACTTGTCCATACCGGGACCTTGCCCCGGCTGATGTTCGCCTGTGGACAGGAAGACGAGCTGCTCTACAAGTACTACAGGATTTTTCGGGAGCATGCTCAAGAGATCGGCCTGACCGCGCATTGGTTCGAGTTGCCAGGCTACAAACATGAGTGGCGTTTCTGGGATCTGGCAATCCAGGAGGCGCTGGATTTCTTTGGCCTCGATGAAAGGGGCGGGAATCCGTATTGAGCCGGGCACTAAACTTCCTCCACGAGTAAGCGAGCATGGCCTTCTTTGAACTCAACGCCCTATCCGTGGTGATGTGCGGCTCATTCGCTGCCCGAGTGTTTCTCCCTGAGATGGAGCGGCTGCAGATGGGCGACAAAGAGCACAAAACCAAGTATCCAGTGCTTCTGCTCCTGCACGATTCGGGTGGCGCATCCGTAGACTGGCAACAGACTCCCGCAGAACGCTGCGCGGCAGAGAACGGGATATTCATCATCGCCCCGGACGTGCAACACGCGCTCGGCACGGATATGAAGTACGGCCCGAAGTATGAGACGTTCATCAGCGGCGAACTGCTTGGCATTTGCCGCAACCTGTTCCCCATCTCCCAAGATCCTGCCTACACCTGGATCGGCGGCGTCGGCACAGGCGCATACGGAGCCGTCAAGACCGCGATGCGGCACCCGGATGTCTTCAGCAAAGCCATTTCCATCGACGGCATCCTGGATATGGGCGCCATCATCAGAAAGGCCCTGGCGGGTGAAGATACCGGCATTCGCCAGGATGCCGCTTCGCTTTCGGCGGTATTCGGTGGGTTGGACCAGTTTGAAGGCAGCCAAAACGATTTGTTTGCATTGGCAGCAAAACCAAGACAAAACAAGTTCCTGTTTCTATGCCAGAAGGGTCACAGACGCATTCGCGAAAACGTCGCCTTAGTGAACGAACTGAGGTCTGTGGCGTACTTTGCCACGACACCCGGCGACGCCGAAAGCTTCAGCCACCAGCGGAGCCTGCCTGAAGCCGTTCGGTGGGCATGTTCGGATAGGGTGGCGATCTGAAATGGCCAACATCAGGCTTTATTACGACTCCCAGGCGTTGCGGATGAAAGTTGGCGTCAACGTCATCATCCCGGAGAACACATGGGGCCATTCGTTAGCGGACCGCCCGGAAGGGTATCGATATCCCGTTCTGTGGCTGCAGTCGGGCGGAGGGTTCGATTACACCGACTGGCAGCGCTATACGGCGCTCGAACTCTACGCTGCCCAGGCCGGCATCGCGGTCGTGTGCAGCGGCACCTACTGTTCCGGATACATGGACACGAAGCATGGGGACTTCAAGTACTTCACCCAGCTTTCCATCGAGACCCCGCAAGTCGTGCGGCACCTGTTTCCGTTGTCTGAGGATCCTGCTCAGAATTACATCGCAGGTTTCTCCATGGGCGGCTACGGAAGCCTCAAGTGGATGCTGCGGGATCCGGAGCAGTTCGCGGCCTTCGGCTTATTCTCGGGAGTGAAGAACATCGCCGACCTGCTCCCCGAGGAGGAGGACAACTCCGATAGCTTCTTCATGTTCGCGAGCGCGTTTGGCCGCAAGGCGAACATCGAAAACACCGAGGACGACATCTGCTACATGATCAAGAAGCAGAAGGCGGCCGGCAAGAAGTTCCCAAGAGGCTACATCGCCACCGGCCAGGAGGACACCCATTTTCGCGACAACGTGGAGTACATGAATAAATACCGAGCACTGGGGCTCGAGTTTCATGAGGTCATTGACCACGGCGCCCACAACTGGGAATACTGCGACAAGCATGTCAAGAAGTTCATTGACTGGTTGGGCATCGAAGATACCTACAAGAGGCTGGTCGAGTGATCCATCACAAAGCAGGAAAGGTGCGTTGAATGACAGACGAGAACATGCTGCTGCGTCCGGGAACGCCGGACGATGACAATAGAGACTATCTGCCCGAAAGGATCAAGGGCAGCGACATCGTTGTCAATGAGAACGGCAACAATTCGCAGCCTTACCCCGCCGGGCTGCGTGAATTCAACGAAGCGCTGACCTCGAATGGAAAGAACGACGTCTGGTACGAATATGTGCCATCCAGCTATGACGCGGCTCAGAGAACGCCTCTTGTCGTCTCTCTGCACGGCGGCCTGATGACGGGCTGGGGGCAGGCGATCTACACCTCCTGGACCCTCATGGCAGAAAAGCACGGCTTCATCGTCGTCTTCCCCAATGCATCCGTCAAGCGCATCTGGTGCGTCCCATGGGGCAGATGGCGCTTTGACGACGGGAGGCAGGAGAACGAAGCGGCCCCTGGAGAGATTCCCCAGGCCCCGGTCGACATCAAGGATAACGATGATGCCCAGATGATCCTGGCGCTCATCGAAAGGATGAAGAAGAAGTACAACGTCGACGACGAGCGCATCTTCATGCAGGGCATGTCCATGGGGGACCTGATGACGTCGCAGTTCGCCCGCCACTACGGCAACATCCTGGCGGGAGCTGCGGGCTCAGGGTGCGCCAACTTCCTCTCCTTGCTGTATGACACAGACGGCCGGATCAAGAACAGCGCCGGGCATCTCGACATCTGGCAATCGAGGCCGGAACTGAACGATATCCCGCCCGACAAGCCTGAGGCGCTGAACGTCAACAAATACAACCGCTACTACTGGATGCGCATCAACGGCTGCGGCCCGATCCCGGAGATCAGCATTGTCGGAGAAGACAACTTTGCTTTCTACAAAGGCAGCAAAGCCGATGTGACCTACCTGGACATCAAGAACCGCGACCACGGCCAAACGTTTGACGACGCTGCGCTGATTTGGAACTACATGTTCTCAGGCGTTCGCAGAAAAGCCGATGGAACGATCGTCCATACGGAATCCAATATTGCACGCAAGGGGGACGCGTTCGCCATAGCCGTTGCGAAGGACTGCGCCAACGCCTGGTTCAACAACAAGGTCACGCCGATGCGGGCGAAGGCCGTCTTCTGGCAGAAGCTCAAATACCATGGATTGAACGGCGGGCAGAAGGTGAGGGGGGAGTATCTTTGCGTGCCGCTCTCCTTCCTGAGCGAGGCCTTCGGCGGGACGTACGAACCCGGTGAGGGCGCGCTTACCGCTGTGGTCACCTTGAAAGATGGCAGAGTGCTGCAATTCGCCCGGGGCAGCATTGGGTGCGTGATCGACGACAGTCTTCGCAGCATGTACTGCGAGGCGTTGCATCGAGACGGGGAATTGCTCGTGTCGATCGAGTGGTTCTGCCGCTATCTGTTCGGGCTGGATGTTTCATCCTGCGATCAAGCCCTCTATGTGACGGACCACTTCTCCGTCCTGTCCGCCAACATGGCCGACCTGATCAAGGATCTGCTGCGCCACGGCGGGCAACTGCCGGATTACGAGAAGCTGACTGAGCTCGCCAGATAAGGCGATTGGGGAGACAACATCATGAAGAACAAAGTGACACTGCGTGCTGGCACGCCGGACGATGACAACCGGACCTACCTGCCCGAGGCGATCAAGGGCAGCGATATCGTCGTCAACGAAAACGGCAACAACTCCCAGCCCTATCCCGAAAGGCTGAAGGAGTGCCACGGTGTGATCGCCGACGGCCTTGAGGACACCTGGTACGAGTATGTGCCCGCCAGCTATGACCCGGCCAGGAAGGTGCCGCTGGTGATTGGCAATCATGGCGGTCTAATGACCGGCTGGGGGCATGCGATCTACACCTCATGGACGCTTTTGGCCGACCGGGAGGGCTTTATCGCCGTATTCCCCGACGCCCATTCGTTGAGGATGTGGCAGGTCAAGGGCGTGTTTGAAAACTTTGATCCCCGCGACGCACCTGACCTTCCGATCCAGACCGTGCCAGAGCACATGAAGGACAACCACGACATGAATTTCCTGCTCGGGCTCATCGAGCAGATGAAGCAGAAGTACAGCATCGATGAAGGCCGCATCTTCATGCAGGGCATGTCAATGGGCAACCTGATGACGACCCAGTTCGCCCGTCATTACGGCCATGTCCTGGCCGGCGCGGCCGGCTCAGGGGGACCCACCCGGCCGGATATGCTCTTCGACAAGGACGGCAACCTCATCAACGAGGCTGGCCCGCTCGCCGTCTGGCAGTCAAGGCCCGAGAACAACGGGACGCCTCCAGGGAAGCAGTACAGCGAGTTCACGGTCAATAAATACAGCCGCTTCTACTGGATGAAGATCAACGAGTGCGACCCCATCCCGCAGATCAGCATCGTCGGCGAAAACAACTTCGCCTTCTATCAGGGCAAAAAGGCCGACCTCGTTTATCTCGATATCAAGAACCGCGACCACGGTCAGACCTTCGATGAGGCCTTCCTGTATTGGGACTACCTCTTCTCCGGCACCCGACGCCAGCCGGATGGAACGATCGTCCACACCGACACCCTGATCCCGCGCAAGGGTGACTCGTTCGCGATCGCCCTGACCGATGATTGCGACAAGGCGTGGTACCAAAACAGCATCAAGACAATGGGCCGTCCCGCCATTCGCTGGCAGAAGCTGAAGTACCACGGCTTGAACGGGGGACAGAAGGTCAGAGGCGAATACCTTTGCGCTCCCCTGACGTTCTTGTGCGAGGTGTTCGGCGCGAAGTATGAACCCAGCCAGGATACGCTGAGCGCGGCGGTGACCCTATCGGATGGCAGAGCCCTGCAGTTCGCGCGAGGCAGCATTGGCTGCATGATCGACGATGACCTCCGTAGCATGTATTGCGAGGCGTTGCATCGTGACGGCGAGTTGCATGTAAGCGTCGAATGGTTCTGCCGGTATCTGCTGAATCTGCAGGTATCCGCGTGTAACGGCGTGGTGTATATCACCGACCACTTTGCGGAACTGTCGACCTTCATGGCGGATCTGATCAAGGATCTGCTCAATGACAGGGCCTTCCCGAACGACTTCAAAGACATCGACATCGAGGCTTGAGCGCGCAAGCGGAACGCAGTGAGCTTCTCTCTGCACCTCAAGACGCAGGTCGGATCCGTTGGAGTGAAGTGATGCCAGGAACCATCGTGCTGCGCGCCGGAAAGCCCAACGACGCCAACCGGGATTATCTGCCTGAGGCCATCAAGGGCAGCGATATGGTGGTCAACGAGAACGGCAACAACTCGCAGGCCTATCCGGAAAGACTGACCGAGCATCGCGGTTGCCTGGTCGAGGACGGGGTAGAGGACGTCTGGTATGAGTATGTGCCCTCGACCTACGACTCGAACAAGAGAACACCCCTGGTGTTCTCCATGCACGGCGGTCTGATGACCGGTTGGGGCCAGGCGATCTACACGTCCTGGACGCATGTAGCCGACAGAGAAGGCTTCATCTGCGTCTTCCCCAATGCGCAAAGCAAGAAGATGTGGATGGTCGAGTACGACCCCAAGAAGATTGATGAACTGACCAAACCTGCACCTGAGGGCATCCCGACGCTCAACCGGCCGACGGGCGAAGTGAGGGATTTCCACGATGTGAAGGCGGTGCTGGCCCTGCTGTCCTTAATGAAGGAGAAGTACAACATCGATGAGGGGCGCGTGTTCATGCAGGGTATGTCGATGGGAAACCTGATGACCGATCAGGTGGCGAGATATTGCGGCCAACGTTTTGCCGCAGCCGCCGGGTCGGGCTGCCCGACCGGATCCTGCTTGCTCTTCACTCCGAACGGCACGGTCATCAATCAGGGTGGGGCGCTGGATTTCTGGCAGTCAAGACTGGAGCATGACAAGACGCCTCCCAATTACGATGAGGATGACCAGACTGTAGTTCTCAACAATATCAAGTACTGGCGCCAGGTCAACGGGGCGGAAGGGCTGCCCCAGATCCGGATCATCGGCGAAAAGAATCTCGCTTTCTTCAAGGGCGAAAAGGCCAACGTGACCCTGATGGACGTCCGGAACCGTGACCACGGCCAGACGTTTGACGACGCCGAGATGGTATGGGACTACATGTTCTCCGGCGTCAGGAAGAACGAAGACGGGAGTCTCACCTATCTGGATCCGATCTGTGAGAACAGCGGCGACAACTTTGCGATCGCCATCGCCGAGCACGCGGCCAAAGCCTGGGTGAACAACAAAGTCGTGTCAGTCGGGGCCGAGACCCTCCGTTGGGAGAAGCTGAAATACCACGGCCTGAACGGAAACCAGATCGTCCGTGGAAGTTACCTTTGCGTGCCGCTCAGCTTTATTGCTGAGGTGTTTGAAGCCAGGCTGGACCTGTTCGAAAACTGCGCTGCGGCAAGGCTGACGCTGCCGGACGGCCGGACCTTCCAGTTTGCGGAAGGCTGCATCGGCTGTGTGGTGGACAACAAAGTCGAGTCGATGTTGTGCGAGGCAATATCCCGCCATGACAGGCTCTACATCCCGATAGAGTGGTTCTGCAGGTTCGCGTACAACCTACAGGTCTCTGAGTTCGACAACGTCATGTACATCACCGACCATTATTCGCAGATATCGCGCTATACGTCCTGGCTGCTGCAGGATATCCTCGCGGACAACCCTCGCTACATGGACTACAAGGGAGGCGAAGTCAGATGAATAGTGACGGAAAAATCACCGCGTACACCTATATCGGTGATTTTGGGCAGATGGTGGAAGCCATTCGGATCGAGGGCCTGACGCAAGAAATCAACCGTGAGGACGTCTCACTCACGAATGGCTACGTAGACTGCTGCACCATCATCCCAAACAAAGGCGTGTTGTCAGCCGAGATCAAGGAAGGCGACACTCTCATCACATTCGACCCGTTCCTGTATCGCGCCGATTTCTCTATTCGGGCGGCGGGCTTGACGATCAACAAAAACAGCATCAACAGGGTCGTCGTCAGAAACGAAGAGCTGTTCGGCAGCCACACGGAAGGCGATGTCGTCTACCGTCTTTACGCGCCGAAAGCCGATGCGCCCCGCCCGTTGATCCTGTTTCTGCATGGCGGCGGCGAATGCGGGGCCGACAATCTGCTTCAACTGACCGGCACGTTGGGTGCGATCAAGCTTGCAGAGCGCTTTCCGGACATGTTCGTGCTGGCGCCTCAGGCCCCCGATTATGGCATGAGCATGCAGGACATGTTTGAAAGGATGAAGGCCAAGGGTGACCCGTTCAAGGTCATCGTTGGAGCAGACACGAGTATCGGCACAGGCGACAGAGGTTGGAACCGGGACTATGTGGGCCGTGTGTGCGACCTGATCCGGAAACTGATTGCGGAAGGCAAGGTGGATGCGGAGCGCGTGTATGCACTCGGCGTGAGTATGGGCGGCGCGGGCGTGATCACCACGGTGTCTGTCGCGCCGGATCTGTTCGCGGCGGCCGTTCCGATTTGTCCAAGCATGAACGGCGACAGCTTCCCGTTGCTCGCTAACTGGCCTTCGGTGCCCGCATATATCGCTTCAGCGTATATCGATCATCACGCCAGCCGGCACGCTTATATCCTGCGAGCGTGCAGCAAGCTGTGGGCCGAAGGGCAAAAAGACGTCAAGTTGACGCTCTTCACGCCTGAGGAACTCGAGAAGTACGGCATCGTCGCTTCACCTCAGCTAACTGAAGCGCAGATACGTGGAGCCAATCACTACAGCTGGGTGCTGGTCCTGCACAATGAATACAACATCCTCGACTGGATGACGTCTCACAGGAAAAAGAACTGAGACAGGAGACCGGTATGGACTTCACAAAACTCACGACTTATCTGAATACGCTTGAGGATTCATACGAGGTCCATGGCCTGGACTGCAAGGTCATGAAGGGACACAAGCCGGTTTACCGGCATATGAAGGGCCATAGCGACTATGCATTGAGCGTACCGGTGTCCGAAACCGATCTCTATCAAGTCTATTCCTGCACCAAAGTCATCACGATGACGGCGGTGATGCAGATGATCGAGCAGGGCAAAGTCGGCCTCAACGATGAACTCGAGAAGTATCTGCCTGAGTTCTCCGATATGCAGGTTGCCACGGATTTTCGTATCGGGGAGTGGCCGTTCAAGTGGCCGACCCTGAACTCGCCGCTCGTGCCGGCCCAAAACAAGATTCTGATCCACGACCTCATGTCCATGACGGCCGGATTGTCCTATGACGTCGCCTCTGAGGCGATTCGGGAGAAACAGCACGAGACCCACAACAAGGCAAGCACCCGCCAGATGATCGGGGCGATCGCCCGTATGCCGCTCATCTGCGAACCGGGCACTCGTTATTCGTACGCGCTCGGTCATGATGTTCTGGCGGCCGTCGTCGAGGTGGTCAGCGGAACGACCTTCAGCCAGTATCTGAAGAAGAACATTTTCGATCCGCTCGCCATCACGGAACTGTATTTCCGGGTGCCGGAAAGCGAAACCTACCGGATCTCCGCGCAGTACATGAGGGACATGAACACGGGCGTGATGACCCCGAGCAGCGGCATGATCTTCCAACTGTCCGAGGCGTACGAAAGCGGCGGCGCAGGGCTCACGTGCACCGTGGATGCTTACAGCATGGTCCTGGACGCCCTGGCGAACGACGGCGTCGGAGCAACCGGAGAGAGAATCCTCCAACCCGAATCCATTCGTACGATGAGCCGAAACTGGCTCACGGATCAGCAGTTGGAGGACTTCAAGAAGAGCGGGAAGGTCGGCTACGGCTACGGTCTCGGCGTTCGAACCCTGATCGACAGGTCCTGTTCCAGGGGCCCGGTGGGTGAATTCGGCTGGGACGGCGCCGCCGGTGCATACGCCTTGATCGACCCGATCAACCACATCAGCATCTTCTACGCCCACGAAATCCTGGGCATGATGGCTGCCTACAGCGAGATACACCCCACGGTACGCGATCTGGCGTATGAGGCCATGCAGGGCAAATAGATGGGAGCACAACGATGAGGCTGGATCTGATCACCTACGAAGAACTGGGCAGGAGCCTGTCCGTGCTGTATCCGGATGGAGACAGGCTCAGCTGCTATGAGAACACGCTGATCACGATCCTGTGGGAGAGCGACGTCGATGAGCACATCCGGTCATTGCTCGCGGATCCCGCCTTCTGCAAGCTCGCCGATGAACAACGATTTGTGATGCTGTTTCCCAGGCCGGTGGACGGCACATGGAACTGGGATCTCGATGAAGCGCAGCGGGACGATCTGGCTGATCTGGCGGAAATGATCAGGCTGTTCAATCATCAACCCGACCTGAGTGACCGCGGCATCTACCACAACATGCACAACGCCCGCTACTTCATGGGCATCGGCACGGGCGCCTCCATGCTGCACACGATAGCCGCCTGCGAGCCCGTCAATGTGGCTGGCGTCTTCACGATCGGGGGGGTGTTGTCGGAAAGAGCAGTGACGCGTTCCGCCAAGGCCCCGGTTTCCGCGATCCTGTGCAATGCCGACGACAATTCGAAGGAATTCTTCAAGGCGCTGAACCGGGTCGATCGCGAAAGCGAGGGCCTGTTCTACAACAGCGTCAATGACGCTCAGTTCGTACATATCGTCGATGGAACCAACATGCAACTGGACGCACAGGCGATCCGCTTGGGTTGGGAGAAGCTATTCTCCAAGGTCTGCAGGCCCAACTCCTGTGAATACGGCGATATGGGTCCAAGGACGGTCCGCGACGACTACCGATTTGTCGTCCACGAAAACGACACGCAGTTGGGAGACAACGACGGGATCGGACATACCTGGTTTGAATATGTTCCTCAAAGCGTGAAGGCCGATCCAGAAAAGAAGGTTCCGCTCCTGCTGTTCAACCATGGAGGTGCGGATACTCCAGGCAACGTCTGCAATATGATCAAGTTTCAGGACGTTGCCGAAAAGAACGGCTTCATTCTGGTCTACCCCTGGGCAACGTCTAAATGGGGCTGGAACCAGGATATGGTCGATGACCAGTCTGACGACGTCGCTTATCTCAGCGCCTTGATCGCGTACATGAAGAAGACCTATGCGATCGATGAGACCAGAGTGTATATCGGAGGCTTCTCAAACGGCTCAGCCATGGCGCAGGTGTTCGCGATGACGAACCCCGAGATCATCGCCGCCGTCTGCGCGGACAACACACGGTTCTGTCAGGATCGCAACACCAGGCCATTTGCCATCGCTGGAAAGAAGAAACTGGAGTTCGATTACCGCATGCCGGTCTGGTACACCTACGGCACCCGCGATATCGAGTATCCCGCCGTGCGGGGCAGTGGACAGCAAGTCCAGTACGACTTCTGGAAAGCGTACAACAACATCACCCGGAAGCAGACGCCCTACATCGACGAGCCCGCAAGCTGCGGCGTCGGTGTGCCAGGTGATGTGGTCGAGGAGTATTGCCCAAACCCGAGATACCCTCAGCGGAAATATACGACTCATCGCTTCTTCTCCAATGACCCGAAGCCACTGAATCTTTACAACTACTCGCTTGCAGATGGAAAGGGACATGACTGCAATCCCGAGGAGGCCTGGTTGGGGTGGAACTATATACAGCAGTTCAGCCGGATGCCTGATGGCTCTCTCATGATCTCAGGCGACGAAGAGCCGCTTGGGCAGTCGAAAAACTAAGCGGAGAAGATGATGGGCAGCCTCAGATTCAACTATCGCAGCGAAGTGTTGGGAAAGTACATCGATATCACGGTTGTTTATCCCACAGACAGCTATCGATGCCAGGCAACGCCGGAACTGGAAAACAGAGCCCACAAGCTTCTGACCAACACGAGGCCTGATGTCTATGCACCGGGCATGAAGTTCCAGACCGTGTATCTCATGCATGGCGGCGGTGATGATGATACGCTGACCTATCGCTATACCAACGCTGAAGCATTTGCGCAGCGGAACAAGGTGATGCTGGTCACGCCAAACATCGCTAACAGTTTCGGCGCGAACACCCGGTACGGCATTCCCTACATGACCTTTGTGACCGAGGAACTTCCTACAGTTATTCAAACGTTGTTCGCGTCATCAGCGAAACGTGAAGACAACTTCATTATGGGATACGCCATGGGCGGAAATGTGGCGCTTGCCGCCGCAATCACACGCCCAGATCGTTATTGCGTGTGCATGGATATCTCGGGTGGTATCGGTATGACGATGGATGCCGGTGTCCTCATCAACGAGCTTGCGGGAGACCACTTCAGGAACTATTTTCCCTTGTACGGTGCAACTTTTGGAGATTCGAAAGGTGTGGCGGGCTCTGAGTTCGATTTGGCATCGGTTGCAAAGGCGAACAGGAAGAAATATCTGCCAGACTGCAAGTTCATACTCGCGTGCGGAAGCAAGGAATTCATCCGCGAGCGCATTGAAAACGACGTCAGAGTGCTAAGAGAAATGGATTTTGACGTTCAGTACATCTGCGCGGAAGGTTACGATCACGATTTCGGGATGTGGAACGATTACATCGAAATCGGGCTCGACCGGATGCTTCCTCTGAAGCGTGAAGCCATCTATCCGGAAGTCGTCTGACATTTGCCCGCCGTGTATTCGGTGCGGATCAAGGCTCTTCCAACTCAGAAATCAAACATGGAGAGCGGGTCACGATCCAACCAGAGAGCCCCTCATGAGCAGATCCTCTCCGGTTGGGCCGGGTTTCGAGTACGGCCGAGATTTCGTTTGCCTCGAATGCGGCAGTGACGCGTCGTCCGGTTGCCTACGCGTGTCGCGCACCCCGGGGCCAACCCTGAAGCCCCCTGGTCCGGCGTCCTACAATCCGTCGTCTGCTCGCAATGCATGCGCACGATCCCGGCGCCCCTGGCCTATCGCTGGGGCCGAACGTTCGCGGAAGTACAGGCTGAGTGGCGGGCACGGTATCGAGACCCAGCAACCTGAGCGCTTGCCCGTCAAGGCGGAGCCCTCCGGATCCCTTACTGAACGGACTCGAGAATGCGTTCGAGAGCTTTTCGGCTCACGGGCTTGCTCAAGTAATCATCCATGCCGGCCGCCAGACATGCCTCCCGATCACCTGCCACGGCGTTAGCCGTCATGGCGACCACGGGGATGTGTCGACCGCTGCCTTCCTCCCAGACTCGAATCGCGCGCGTGGCAGTGAAGCCGTCCAAAACCGGCATCTGGCAATCCATCAGAATGAGCGCGTACTGAGTCGGGCACGCCTGATAAGCCTCGAGCGCCGCCTGGCCATCGCCCGCAATCTCAACCTCGCAACCTAACTTCTCGAGCTGTATCACCGCCACTTTTTGATTGATTGCGTTGTCTTCAGCCAACAGCACACGTATGTGGGGTCGCTTAGTCTGCGCCGCCGGCGGCTCGACCACGGGCACCTGCGCCACGTCCTGACAGGGTGTCACAGCCGTCCGGGCTGCGCGAGCGTGATGCAATGCTTCTTCCAGCGAGGCTCGCTTGATCGGACGAACGAGGGTGGCGTCTGCTCCCATGGCCTTCTGCCCCATATCGAGAACGTCGATTCGAGCCAGATTCTTCAGATCCGCATCCTCGGCCAACCGTTGTCGCAGCAGGCGTGTGGCAGCTTGATCCGACGTCACGCCCAAGATGACGACGTCGAAGGCTGGACCCTGACGGAGGTGCGCCCAGATCGCGGATGGATCGCCACAGCCCAAACTGGAGAAGCCGGCTGCCTCGACATACCGGCTGAGAATGTCACGAACCACAGGGTCGGGCTCGCAGATCAGCACACGACCCTGGTGTTCGGCCGGTCGCTTCGACGCCTGAAGATCATCCGTCGCGATCGCAAAAGGCAGACTCAAGATCAGGGTCGTGCCCCGATGCGGTTCGCTTTCGATCTGGACGTCGCCTCCCATCAGCGTCGCCAGGCGTTTGACGATCGCCAATCCGAGCCCAGTCCCGCCATAGCGGCGCGTCGTGCTGCGTTCGGCCTGTTCGAAGGGCCGGAACAGGCGCGCGATGGCTTCAGGGGCGATGCCGATCCCGGTGTCCTGGACCGTGACGCGCACACGCAGGGTCTTCTCGCCGGTCTCTTCGGGCACAACCCGGACCGTCACTCGTCCGTGCGCCGTGAACTTGACGGCGTTGCTGAGCAGGTTGACCAGGATCTGGCGCAGGCGGTTGGCGTCGCCGACAAGCGTGTGCGGGATCGCGGGATCCACGAAGCTGGCCAGGCGCAGGCCTTTCTCTTTCGCCCGGAGGGCGAGCAGATCTACCGCGCTCTCGACAACCGTCGTCAGGTTGAAGGGGTGCGGATCCAGCTCGACGTGGCCCGCCTCGATCTTGGAGAAGTCGAGGATGTCGTTAATGAGCGTCAGCAGGGCCTCACCCGAGTCGTTGATGATCTGCACCGAGTCGCGCTGCTCATGATCGAGCGCTGTCCCTTGAAGGATCTCGGCCATGCCGATGATGGCGTTCATGGGCGTGCGGATCTCGTGGCTCATGCTTGCCAGGAAATCGCTCTTGGCCTGGGTTGCCGCCTGGGCTTCGAGGGCCAGGGTGGTGGCACGCCTCAGGGCCTGATCAAGATCGTGATTGAGGGTCTCGAGGCTGCGCTGCGCGGCTTTGCGTGCTGACACGTCAGTGATCACGGCGATGACGCCCTCGAGTTCTCCCTCGTGCAGGCGCGGCGTGACAGTGACCTGTACGTGTCCTGGCTGGCCATCGGAGCGCAGGAAAGAGCCCTCCACTTCATGGAGTTGGCCCGACATCAGGGCTTGCAGGGCCTGATCGCGGGCGGCGAGGTGTTCTTCGGGGCCCGGAATAAGGGATCGCATTCGGGCAGGCAGCGCGGATGCCACCTCGACGCCCATGATCCGGCAGGCTGCCGAGTTGGCGTACTCGCACACCCCTTGCGGCGTGATCACCGCCACACCTTGGGAGAGCGATCCAAGCACCAGCTCTGCGAAGTCGCGCTCACGGCGCACGGTTTCCTCGAGTTCCCGGCTCGCTGTGATGTCTTCGAGGATGCCCAGGAATTTCGTGGCTCGCCCAGCTGCATCGCGTTCAAGCGCCATCGTGCGAGCGCGTGTCCAGCGCCAGGCGCCCTGCGCATCCTTCAATCGATACGTCAAGTCAATCGACTGATCATCCGTGAGCGTGCCTTGTGCCGCGATCGCGGCGGATACCTGGGCCCTGTCATCGGGATGCACCAATTGATGGAAGAAAGGGCCGCGCCCCAAAGGCTTGAAGTCATCTTCGGTGTAACCCAGGTGATCGAAGATCGACCGATTCGCGTAGATCGGCGGTGTGTCGGGGCGAGTGGCGTCCCGCACGTAGATCATGTGCGGCAAGGTTTGCGCGATCTGGCTGAGGACCTTTTGCGTGGCTGCGCGTTCGCGTTCGGCCGTGCGGATGGCGGTGATGTCTTCATGGAGGGACAAGACATGGGTCAGCTGTCCCTGGCCATCACGTTTGAAGGCGCGGTGCCGGACCAGTATGTCACGCCAACCGCCCTGCCTGTTTTGGAGCCGAAGAAGAGTCGTCAGCGTGTCGCCGTCCTGCAGCATCGGCAGGCTCGCCAGAGACTCCTCGAAGCTCCCACGATCGTCCGGATGCAGGTTCTGCAAAAACGTGTCGGCTTGAAGGACGTGTTGGTCGTCTTGGGTATGCGGCCACGAAGGCTCGGATCGATTGACAAACAAGGCTTTACGGGTGGCCAACTCCACGACCCAGATTTCGCTGGGCACTGCGCTCACGAGCTCGTGAATCAGTCGCCGTTCTTCTTCGACCTGAAGCTGGGCGGTTTTGCGAGCGGTAATGTCGTTGATCGTTCCGATCACCTCGACGACCTGTCCACTCGAATCGGGGATCGCTTGCGAGGTGTTCTCGAGCCAGACCTCGCGCCCGTCGCGGTGGGCAAAGCGATACTCCGTTCGCACGGGATGGTCGGGCTGATTGATCTGCTGCGCATCCCGCAGGAGGTGGCGATCCTCCGGGTGAATTCGGCTGTGCCAGAGCGAGGGCGTCCCCTGGATGTCTTCGGCGGAATAGCCGGTGAGGTGGGCGATGTTCGGCGTCACCCAGATGAGTGTTGGCTGTTTCCCGCCCTCGAGGCGCAGGGCATACGTCGACATCGGGCTGAAGTTCATGAGGTGATGCAGCCGGGCCTCGGCCGTCTCCCTGAGCGCCCGATTTCGCGTGCTGGCCTGCACCTGCCAGCTGATGATCTCGACCACAACGACCTGGATCGCCAGCCCCACCCCAAAGAACAAGATGGACGAAACCGACGGCAGGTGCAGCCGCAGAATGGACGGCACGATAAGCACGGCAAACACGACAATCGTGGCGTACTGGACTCGCCTCGAATAGAGGAGACCTGATAACCCAACTCCCAGAACCAGCGCAAACGACCAAAGCCCCATGCCACCCAGAGACATGGCGAGGGCGTCAAGCCCAAGGCCGACCAGGACAAACGCGGCCAGAAAAAGTATCGGGTGAGGGCGCTTGAAAGTTCTCGTCATAGCGGTAAGCACGGCCTTAAGCGGCACCTACCCACGATAAGCCTATCCACTGAGGCTGACCATAGCGGGTCGGCGAAATGTGAACAAAATGCCGGATTTTTCACGCAACCTTTACACTTTCCAGGTTGACTCTCGCCGAAAGTATCGCTCCAAGTCATGACAGATGACTGCAGAATTACGTGCGTCCGATATACCGTCGATGTCGGTATGCTGGGTCGAAGAAGATGGGTGACGCCCGACATCGCGTGGGCAAGTGCAGCCCGCAGCGAACGCCAGAACCAGCCTGCCGCGGCTATGCAAGAGAGGATTGCCGGACTGCCTCTCCCACCCAGGTCGGGCGGAACTCCGGCGCCGCCTCAGGCAGTGACTTGATTGAACCTCCGATGCAGTCGGTGTGGAAGGAAAATCGAACACTGGCTAAAGGAAGCCTCGACACAGCCGCACTCTCTCGTTGAGAGCACAGCGCAAACACGTCACGACGCCTCGCTGGGTGCGTGCGATGTCGTTAGTGAGAAAGCTGCACCCAGGCTCGGGCCTGAGGATCGCGCACGGTCAAACCGTTGAGCCTGCGGCAGTGGATACAATTCTGAGGCCCTTCGCGGCTCGAACAGTCGAAGCGGCGCTCTTGGCGATGGCCAGGCGCCGTGTCGATGCCGCCGCCAGAAGGCTTACACGGTGGTGACCGGGATGAATTGGCGACCTCTATTCGGATCTCAACCCCCAAGGTCTTCGTCGCGTGGCCTCAACCATGTCGTATGTCATGAAGGCCGGAGCCGGTGACTGGGCGTCGAACCGTTCCTGGCTCGTTCAGACGCCCACCCAAAGCCACTGACGCTTCGCTAGGTCGCATCAACGGACAAACACGTGTCGCATCTCAATCCTCCTCCAGACCCCGTTGCGCTTGTACGAACCGCCTCAGGCTCTCCCGCCCGCACATGGCGCTCATGGTTGACGGGCACGCCGGTGCCGACCCGAGACGCCCCGCATCAGACCATTGGCAAACTCGTTGGCCTGGCCGTGTTCGGCGGCGATGCCCTGTCGTCGATCGCCTACGCCCCACAAGAGACGCTCGTGATCCTCGCTGCGGCTGGGCCGCAGGCGTATGGGTACGCGTTCTGGATCGCCCTGATCATCACCGTCTTGCTGGCGATCGTGACCGTCTCGTATCAGCAGACCCTGCACGCGTATCCCAACGGAGGTGGGGCGTACACCGTCGCCCTCGAGAACCTGGGCGAGATCCCGGCTCAGGTCGCTGGCGTGGCGCTGCTGATCGACTATGTGTTGCTGGCCGCCGTGGCCATCTCCTCCGGCGTGGCCCAGATCGTGTCGGCGCTGCCGATGCTGTATGACTATCGGGTGGGCCTGGCCCTGCTCCTGCTCGGACTGATCATGATCGCGAACCTGCGCGGCGTCAAAGAATCCGGCACGCTATTCGCCGTGCCGACCTACTTCTTCCTATTAATGACGACTCTTGTGGTGGTCGTCGGCCTCTGGCGCTTCTTCTCCGGCGATCTGGGCCGGGTCGTCGACCCGCCCGAGGTTCAGTTGCTCCACGGCGCCCAGCCGCTGACGCTGTTCCTGCTGCTGCGCGCGTTTGCCAACGGGACCACCGCCCTGACCGGCGTCGAGTGCATCTCAAATGGCGTGACCGCGTTTCAGGAGCCGCGCACGCGTAACGCCAGTCAGACGATGTTGTGGATGTCCGGGATCCTGGGCGTGTTGTTTGTGGCGATGACGTTCCTGCTGGGCCAGATCGGCGCCGTCCCGGCCGAGACCGAGACTGTGGTGTCGCAGCTCGCCCGAACCGTGTATCAGGATCGCGGGATCCTGTACCTGGCCACTCTCGCCGGCACCACTGTCATCCTCATCCTGGCGACCAACACAGCCTTTGCCGATTTTCCCCGCCTGACAGCGCTGATCGGCGGGCAGGGGTATCTGCCGCGCTACTTCACGTATCGCGGGAGCCGGCTGGTGTTCTCGTATGGCATCTTCGCGCTGGGTGCCATCGCCGGCGTCCTCATCGTCCTGTTCAACGCCAGTGTGACGGCCCTGATCCCACTTTGGGCCGTGGGGGTCTTCATCTCATTCACGTTGTCGCAGACGGGCATGGCCCGCCACTGGTGGCGCGCCGGCCACCCGGCAGCGCCCGGGGTGGAGCGCGAGGCCGGGTGGTTCTGGAAGCTCGTCGTCAACGGCATCGGCGCTGTTGTGACCGCGGTCGTGGCAGTGATCTTTGCCGTCACCAAGTTCGTCGACGGCGCCTGGATCATCCTGATCGTGCTGCCGTCGCTCGTCGCTCTGTTCCTGTCGATCCGTCGACACTATCGCCATGTCGCCCGGGATCTCTCTCTGGACTTCTACGGCCAGCCTGCCAAGACCCGGCGCCACCGCGTGTTGTTGCCGATTGGCGGCATCCATCGCGGCACGCTCGCCGCCCTCGACTACGCTCGAAACCTGTCGGCGGATATCACAGCCGTCTACATCGCCACCGAACCGAGCGAGCGCGAGTTGATCGAACGGCGCTGGCTGCACTGGGGCGACGGTGTGCGCTTGGTGATCATCGACACACCGTATCGCGCCTATCTGGAGCCTTTCCTCGAGTACGTGGATCTGTTGTTGTCCCAGCAGCAGCCCTTCGAACGGCTGACGATCGTGGTGCCGCAATTCATCACACCGCGGTGGTGGCACAATCTGCTTCACGCCCAGACCGCCTTCTGGCTGCGTTTCTCGCTGCTCGGCAAGCGCGGCGTCGTCGTGACCGAGGTGCCCTATCAGGTCGATCGCCAATCGTCTCGATCGGTTCGGAGATCTGATTCGATGACGACGACTCATTCGGAACCGGGGCTTTCAATAGATAAACTCGATGGCGCTCCGTGATCCAACTCACCGGCCGCCAGCCTACCTTGCTCACGCTTCTTGGGGTTCGTGCCGCGCTGAAGCTCATGGGCCGGAAACGCGTGGCCGAGGTCCAAGGGTCGAGCCGTGAAGAGGCCACAGGCTTCTGCCCGCATTCAGGATCTGGCGATGATCCACTCTCGCGCCATGGGAGATCTCGAACGACCTGGGCCGTGCGATCAGGCAACGCTTCCCGAGAATCAGGCACATCACGCTAAGCGACCGGGTCCATACTGGAAGAGCGACAAAGCTGGCGTCTTGGCGTTGAGCCGATGGTCTTCGCCCTCGTAAAGGAGCAAGAGATGCCGACTCATCGACGACATTGGGTCGCCGGCTCGAGATCGCGTTCACCCGGCTCCTCCAGGGGTGAGGCGAGAGTCATGGGGTTGGGGGCGTTTCGTTTGTAGCGCGGCCCCGAGCGGAATCCGGCGAGGGGAGGCGCCAGGGATGGGTGCTGCCCGACATATGGGACACTTGCTGTTTGCACAGCGGGTTAGCCGCGCCACCCGCGTACGCCCCAACTGACTTACATCGGAGCGAGGCGGGAACGAGTTCCTGAGTGTGGTCTCATGGCGAGCCTCACCTGTAACGGCGGTGAGACGATCAGGCGCCAAGCTGTGCACGAATCAAACCTGACGGCTGAAGCCTCACTGACGCAATATCGATCGACGTCGGTAGTGCCCCTGAGGGCAGGGGTGTCGAGATGCCCGGAGTGCTGCGCTTGCCAGGCCCGGGTCGCGAGGGTGAGAACGAACGCGATGGTTTGTGCGCTCCAAGGCATCGCGGCGCAGTCTCCCTGACGTACCCGATCGCGCCCGCTTCCATCGAGAGGACCCCCATGCTATTGACGGTGAACAATCTCGGCAAGCAGTACAAAAGAGATGTCTGGGGATTGCGGGGCTTCACTCTGGCGATCAAGCCGGGCATCCTCGGCCTTCTTGGGCCGAATGGCGCCGGCAAATCGACGCTCATGCGTATGCTCGCCACCATCACCCGGCCGACAGACGGGACGATCTCCTGGAATGGATCAGACATCATCAGATCCCCGGATGACTTGCGCCAGGTGCTCGGATATCTGCCGCAGGACTTTGGCGTCTACCCCAACCTCAACGCGATTGAATTCCTTGAATACATGGCCGCGATCAGGGGTCTGGATGCGGCGTCGGCGAAGCGGCGAATCGACGAACTGATCCAACTCACGAACCTGGGCGAAGCCGCGAAACGTCCGCTGGGCGGCTATTCGGGCGGCATGAAACAGCGTGTGGGGATCGCCCAGGCGTTGCTCAACGATCCTCAAGTGCTCATTGTCGATGAGCCGACGGTCGGGCTGGACCCTGAGGAGCGCGTGCGTTTCAGGAACCTGCTCTCCGATCTTTCTGGCGACAGGATCGTGATCCTCTCTACGCATATCGTGTCCGACGTTGAGGCGACCGCCACTCACATCGCCCTGATCCACAAGGGGCGACTGCTACGCGAAGCCGCGCCGGAGAGTCTGTTGAGCGAACTCGAGTCCAGGGTCTGGGAGTGGACCGTCCAAAGCGACGAACTGCCGGCCCTCAAGCAGCGCCACATTGTCAGCGGCACCATCCGGCGCAGCGATGGCATGCAGGTGCGCGTGGTCAGCGCCGAAAAGCCTGACCCCGACGCGCAGAATGTGTCGCCCAATCTCGAAGATGCTTATCTGTCCATCATCGGCGGTAACCCATGACCTCGGCACGTGTCATCTACCATATCGCGCGCGCCGACTTTCTTGAGCGCGTTCGCCAGTACAGTTTTCTGGTCACGCTCGGGTTGGCTGTGTTCTTGGGCTATCAGGCCGCCATCGGCAACCTGGCGCTGGAACTGGGCCAGTACCGCGGCGAATTCAACTCAGCGTGGGTGGGCGCCATGATGTCGCTCATAGCGACATTCTTCATCGGCTGGTTCGGCTTCTATCTGGTCAAGGGCTCAGTTGCACGCGACAGGGAGACCGGCGTCGGGCAGATCATGGCCACGACGCCACTGACTCGCCCGCTGTATCTGATCGGCAAATGGTTGAGCAACTTCACCGTTCTCATGACGATGGTGATGGTGTTGATACTGGCCGCCATCGCCATTCAGTTGCTGCGGGGTGAAAACACGCAGATCGACCTGTTCCCCTTCTTGTCGCCCTTCGTCTTCATCGTGATGCCGCTCATGGCGGTTGTGGCGGCGGCCGCGGTGTTTTTCGAGGCAGTGCCCCTGTTGCAGGGCGGATTCGGGAACATCGTCTACTTCTTCGCTTTCATCAGCCTTGTGCCCCTGTTCCTGGAGAACGCCACGCTGCTTCGATATCCGGCGTTCGAGCCGACGGGCATTGGGATTCTGGCCGACGACATGGGCAGAGCCGTCACCGCGATCGATCCCGACTACAACGGTGCATTCACGCTCGGCGCCGGATTTGTCTCTGCAACCCGTGTGTTCACCTGGAACGGCATTCAATGGACGCCGTCGATCATCCTGGCCCGCTTGTCACTGATCGTGCTGGCCGGCTTGCTGATCCTGGTCGCCGCGCTGTTCTTCGACAGGTTCGATCCCTCGCGAACAAAGCCGGCAAAGCGCAAACCCGGCGCGACGCTACCCGAACGACCACCCGTCGCGTCGGTCCGAGCCTCACCCGTTGTTCGACTTACACCGTTGCCACGTGCCGTCGGCCGATTCAGCGTCGCCACTGTCGTCCTGGCGGAGCTCAAACTCTTGATCAAGGGACAACGCTGGTGGTGGTACGTCGTGATGGCCGGGATCAACATCGCCTGTCTGGTCGTTCCATCGGCGGCCGTGCGAGCTTTTGCGCTCCCTGCCGCCTGGTTCTGGCCTACCCTGGTCTGGTCGGCCATGGGCAACCGCGAGATCCGCCACAACGTTCAGCAAATGACGTTCTCCGCAGCCTCTCCGCTGCTCCGCCAGCTCCCCGCGCAGTGGCTGGCTGGATGGATCGTCACCCTGCTGGTCAGCGCAGGCGCCATCATCCGCCTCTCAGTAGACGGCGACATGACTGGATTGCTGGCTTTGGCTTCGGGGACTGTGTTCATTCCCTCCCTGGCGCTGGCCTGCGGCGTTTGGAGCGGCACCAGCAAGCTCTTCGAGATCGTCTATGTGCTCCTCTGGTATCTCGGCCCCATGAACAGGGTCACGGCACTGGATTACGTCGGATCCGCCGGCAATGGAAACCCCGGATGGTTTTTTGCCTTGTCGATTGCGTTGATCGTCATCGCCTTTGTCGGTCGCGCGAGGCAGATCCGAACCTAGCCGACGCACTACCCGGGCAACGCGGGGCCCTGTATCACGGTCGCGGCCCGGGTTTGATGGCCACCGCGATCGGGTCACCGAAGTGCAGGCTATCGCTGGTTGCGCGCGTGTGGCGTGCGCTGACCGAGGCCGGCGGCTTGCTGATCCTTGCTTGGGTTCGATGGTCTATTGCCACGGCTTCATGAGAGGAGTGGATAGTCAGTCGAAGGGCGCGGCCCGGGCGTGGTCGTTGTCCGAGTGTCCGAATCCTCAATCCCCGGCAGGAACACGCGTAATCCATCTCGTTCATCCATGATGCGGGCCAGCGCCGGGTACCTAAGCACGACCAGCGTCATCCATAGATCGCCGACGGCGCCGCTGGCGTTGAAGACGCCACCCGCCACCCAGGCGGCCCACAGCCATCCCGGAAGGAGCCATAGAACCAGGATGACCAATGTGCTGATCAGGACGAGCGGCGCCAGCAGTATGGCCACGTAGGCGTTTCGAGCGAACGAAAATCCTGGAGCTGTGGTGTAAAACATCAGGCCCTTCCAGTAGACGCCAAAGCGAGGCTTCGCGCCGGACATACCCATCGCAAGGCCATGGATCCCTTCGTGAGCGATCAGGGTGACCACGACCGCAACGAGCAGCGAGATCATCGACCCCCAATCGAGTCTGAAGGTTCCCGACGATGGCATACCACCGAGCGCCATCGCCAGAGTCGTGAAGAGCACTCCGAAGATCAGAAAGCCCGCGATGGCGAGGGCCTGGGCGACGAGGAGGCGAGCTGTAGTGTCCGTCACGCGCCAATACAGGACCTCTCGATAGGAGTCGGGCAAGGCTCCGGGGATGGTTGGGTCTTCTCTCGTGTTGTGCATTCGTCGTCCTTTCTTGATGGATGGCGAGCGAGGCGGGGTCGCGCGCCAACAAGAGTTGTGGCGACCACGCTCCTGTGCCGCTCCGTGGGCTCACGCTCAAGATTGGCGGAGGTCGATCGTCGTCAGGGCAAACTGTATGCATAGGTGTCTCCTGATTGCCAGGCGCAGAGTCAATGAGGCACGGATGCCTGGCAGTTCCCACACCGCTCAAGGGGGCGGAAGCCATCTCGAGCGGTGTGGGGCCGCCGATCCATTTGGCGGGCGGGCCTGTGTTGTTGATCGGGTGATCCGCGATGAATGCGTCCGCCAATCCCTCATCTCGTCAGCGAGAGGATGGGCCGTCTGCGCTTCCTGGCCGAACGATTTCAGGCCAACTCGATGTTGCAGTCGCTCCATCGAAAGGCGTGGACGGTCTGGGATTGCGCTGCATGGCCATCCCGACGTCCTTGTCGCCGCGAGCGTCTCCACCTCACAAGCTGACCGATCGGGTATCGCCTTTACGTTTGCTCTGCTGTAACGGCCTTGAGACGAGCGAGGGGGATGCTAGGGACGAACCAATACCCATTGGGCTGGTTCCTTGGCGCCCTGTCTGCACGAAATCGATCAGAAGCACGGCGCGATATGAGGAGAGAGACATGAACAAAGATGAGTTTGAGGGCAAATGGACGCAGATGCGTGGGCGTGTCCACGAGTGGTGGGGCAGGCTCACCGACGACGATCTTGATAGGGTGCAGGGCCGGTACGAGACCTTCGTCGGCCTGGTCCAGGAACGCTACGGCCACACCCGCGAGCGCGTCGAAAACGAAGTGACAGAGCGGATGCACGGCTTTCAAGCAAGCGTCGTCCATTCGTCGCAGAGTTCGACGTTGACCGAGAGCCAACACGTCGAGCTCCACGCCGAGGCTGCGGCGGTCGGGGACTTCGCCGCCGGCGAACATCAGGCCCCTGTCGGGCCCACCGCGCCAACGGGATTCGCCGAGGGTCAACGTGACCAAAAGGCCGACCCGACGGCCGCGACCGGCCCGGACTTTGCCCGCGGCCAGCGCAAGTTTCAACGGGACTTCAGGGTCAAGCCCGACTTTGCTCGCGGGGAGCGGCATGACGATCACGATGGGCCGAAAGCCTCGTAAGGCTTTCATTCCGACATAGGCCGGATCGCCTGCCCATGAGGGCCCTCGGGCACGCTCGAGCATCTGAACTCCCGAGCTTCACGATCAACATCGGTTGCCTGAGGCTCTATCCACAAGTCGCATGACGAGGAGAGCGCATGAACGATTCGCGCACATTCCGCACACCAGGCCGAGCGTTCCTGACCATGATCCTGATCGGAGCCGCGACACTCGCGGCCTGTGCTGCCGGCGCCTCGGTTGGTGAAAGCAAGCAAGACACTGACGACAGCACGGTTCAGGCCATGACGGCCATAGTCGCGACACGTGAGGCGACGCGGCCGGCAGAAACCCAAACGCCGCTTCCGAGTGAAGTCAGCGCCGGCCGTACCCGTGAGGCGACCCAAACGCCTCCATTAGGCCCGACGGCCACTGCAGCGGCGGGTGAGGACGTCGAAATCACGGGCGCCATTCAGTCGATCGATGGAAGCGTCGTGATGATCGATGGTCGCACTGTGGTCACCAATATCCGGACGGAGCTCAAATTCGAGCTGGCGATCGGCCTCGTCGTCACGGTCCAGGGCATGCTTCAGTCCGATGGCTCCATCCTGGCGCGCGAGATCAAGAATTAGCCCGGTGCGAGATCTGTCGTTTGCAGGAAGGATTTCATGGCGAAAAGAAGCTCAACATTCGGGAAAACTCTGGGCGTTGGCGTCGGCGCAATCGTCGTGGTCGCGCTCGGGATCCAACTGGTGCCCTATGGCCACGACCATACCAACCCGGCGGTGGTCACCCAGGTCAACTGGGACAGCCCGAGAACGCGCGAACTGTTTTATCGGGCGTGCGCCGATTGTCACAGCAACGAGACGCAGTGGCCGTGGTACAGCAACATCGCCCCCATCTCGTGGATGGTGATGAATGACACCCTGGAAGGGCGCGAGCACTTCAACATATCGGGTGGAACATCCGGCCGTGAGGGGCAGGGCGGCGAAGGCGGTGAAAGTGAATCGCCGGCCGAACGACTCCAGAACGGCAGCATGCCGTTGCCGATCTACCTGGTCATGCACGCCGATGCCCGATTGACAGCCGAAGAGACGCAGTTGTTGAGCACAGGTCTTGAAACGACCTTTGGGGCTTCGGGCGGCGTGGCTTCGACCGTGGCCAGTCTGCCGTAATCCCGTTGCGAATGCATCGAGGTGGTTCCGATGAACCTCGAAAAACATACACCGAAGTCTCGTGAAGCTTTGCTCACCGCCCAAAACCTGGCGAAGGAACGGCAGCACCCGCTGCTTGAACCCAGCCACGTCCTTCTGGCACTCATTCAACAACCCGACGGCATCGTGCGTGCGATCGTCACCACGGTCGCCGGTGGGGTTGAGGCGTTGAGGGACGAACTCAGCGCCGATCTCGACCGACGGCCCAGAGTGCATGGGCCCAACCTTGAGTTCGGCATGACGAGCCAGACCGCCGACGTCCTCGCATCTGCCGAGCGCTACTCCAGGGACATGCAGGACGGCTATGTGTCGACCGAGCATCTGCTCCTGGCGCTGGCTGACAGCAGCCAAAAGAAGCGGCTGGCCGATTTCGGCCTGACCCAGAGCTCCATCTGCGCGGCACTCAAGGCGGCGCGCGCCGCGAGACCTGAGCGCACGCAGCCCCCCGAAAGCCCCTATCAGTCATCGGAGACGCGGCAGCAGGCGGCTGTCCCGCAACAGGCCGCCGCAAATCTCACAGGAGAAGAAGCCTTGAAAACCAACGCGCAACTACAACGCGATGTGCAGGAAGAACTCAATTGGGAGCCGAGCGTCACCGCGACGGCGATCGGCGTCAGCGCCAAGGACGGCGTCATCACGCTGACCGGGAGCGTGCCCAGCTACTTTGAGAAATCGGTCGCCGAGCAGGTCGTCGGCCGGGTCGCGGGTGTCCAGGGCATTGCTGAGGAGCTCAGCGTCAAGCTGCCGACCCTCAGTGAGCGCACGGATACGGATATCGCAGCGTCTGCGTTGAATGCGCTGGCCTGGAACATCGCCGTGCCGACCGACCACGCCAAGGTTCGGGTCGAAGCGGGCTGGATCACTCTGACGGGCGAGGTCGAGTGGCACTTTCAGCAAGTCGCCGCCGAGAATGCCGTAGTTCATTTGATGGGCGTGAAGGGCGTGACGAACGCGATCAGACTCAAACCCAATATGTTGACCGCCGCCAAAGATATCAAGGCCAGCATCGAGGACGCCTTCAACCGCCGAGCTTCCTCAGAAGCTCACGAGATCACGGTGTCCGTCGCAGACGGCAAGGTGACGCTGCAGGGCAGGGTCCGATCGTGGCGCGAGAAAGATGAAGCCACTGTGTCAGCCTGGGCTGCTCCCGGAGTGACAGCGGTTGACAATCAGATCATCAGCGGCTGAGCCCACCGGCCCCGACGTCCACGCTCGGTCGTTGGGCAGGGGGATCAAGCTGTGGCCCTTCTGCCGATGGCTGCGCGAAGCTCTTGACGCGGCGCCGGGCATCGCGGCCGGGCCCATGAACGGAAACGGATATCTCCTATGTCAGAACACTGCTTGGTTCGCGTCTATCCGAGCCTCGAAGACGCCGAGGCGGCTGTCAAGCGTCTGAGCGATAACGAGTTTCCGATCAACCGCATTTCCATCGTCACGAAGAGCATCGAATCGTCGAAGCGGGTGCATGGGTTCATCACGGTTGGCGACCTCACAGCCCCTGGCGTCGGATCCGGCGCCTGGATGGGGGGCTTGTTCGGGTTGTTGCGGGGCGCGGCGTTCGTTTGGGTGCCTGGCCTCGGACCGCTGTTCGTGGCCGGGCCTTTCGCGGCAGCGTTGTTGGGCGGAATGGAACGCGTCGCCAGTGGCCACACGCGCGACGGGCTCCTGAGCGCGCTGCAGGGCTGGGGCGTGTCCAAAGACGAGATCCTGAGGTACGAAGACCTGATACGCGACCACATGTGTTTGTTGATCGGCAACGGCGATGAGCCCAGCATCCGTCGGGCCGCGTCCCTCCTGGATGTCATGACGGTCTGACCCCACACAATCTTCTGCGGCCTCGGAGCCCAGAAGCGATGACGCACTGATCCAGGGCGACTAACCCCTCATCGAGTTTCGGCCGTGCCGTGACGAACGGTTGCGCGCGTAGCCGGCTGCCCGTCAGGACCCCTTGTGACGGGGCCGATGCGTCCCCAAAACCGGTTTGACCGCGGTCGTCTCTCGAACCGCAGCCATGCCCTTCGATCCCGCTCCATAAATCAGCTGTTCCCTGTCCAGTCGGTTTGCGCAACGTACAATACGCGCATGGAGACACGAAAGGCCATGTGTGAGGTATGAACAGCCCGATCGCACCTGATTTGAAAGCCCTGGCCGCCGATCCGAAGGTCACGACGAACGTCCGCCTGACCTGGGTCGACGACGCCAAAGGGAGAGCCGCCCTCAGAATCGAACCGACCAAGACCGAGTTCTCGGTTGCAGACGAATGGGTCGTGCCTTTGCACGGTCTCGCATTCTCAGATGGGGTCATCGAGTTCGATGCGCTCGGTCAGAGCGAGCCGCCGCAGAGCAACTTCCTGGGGGTCGCCTTCCATCTCATCGATGAGGCCACTCACGACGCGGTCTACTTCCGGCCTTTCAACTTCAGGGCTGAAGATCCGGACGGAAAGTCCCACGCCGTTCAGTATGTGTCTCATCCCGATCACCGCTGGTGGGACCTGCGCGAGCAGACACCGCTCAAGTATGAACAGCCCATCGAGCCCGCGCCCGATGGCGACGACTGGTTTCACGCCCGGATCGAAGTGAACTGGCCCGAGGTGAGAACCTACGTCAACGGCGCAGCCGAGCCATGCCTGATTGTCCACGGGCTCAGCGCGGGCGGAGGCGTGGGTGTGGGTCTCTGGGTCGGGCCCGGGCGAGGGGGATACTTCGCCAACCTGACGATCAAGTCGTGAGCGAGTGGGCAACCGGAAAGGCTTACGGCGGGTCAGCGTTCGTTGACCCGCCGCCACATTTGTGGGCCCTTCCGGTCACGGGTTGGGGGATATGGGCAACAGAGGCAGGCGAAGCCTGACGGTCGTTCCCTGGCCGGGCGCTCCATCGATCGTGAACTCGGCGCCCACCTGGAAAGCGCGCTCGCGCATGCCCGTCAGCCCCAGTGACCCTTTGCCAGACACGGCTGCTGCTCGGATCCCCTGGCCGTTGTCGTGCACTTGCATGTGCAGGGCACCGTCGTGTACATCCAGGCTCACCCTGACCTGTGTGGCCTTGGCGTGCCGCGCCACGTTGGTCAACGCCTCCTGGAAGATCCGGAAGGCCGCAGTCAGTGCGCTGCTCGAGAGAGGCACGTCCTCCAGCATCGACTCAAAGATACAGTCGAGGCCTGTCTTGGCCTTGAACTCTCCAAGTTGCCACTCCATGGCGGCCGCCAAACCCACTTCGTCAAGCAGCGCCGGCCTCAAGTGAGTGGCGATACTGCGCACGTGGCGGACCTGCTGGTCGATCAGGTCGCTCATGGTCTGGGTCAGGGCACGCAACGTGGCCTGATCGGTGGTCAGGCCCGCGCGCAGTTGGTGCAGGTGCATCTTGAGCCCGGTGAGCGCCCCGCCGAGCTCGTCATGCACGTCGCGCGAAAGGCTGGTCCGCTCCTCCTCACGCACTGACTCCAACCGTCCAGACCATTGCCGCAGCTGATCCATTTCGGCGATCTGCTTGATCGAGGTGATGTCGTCGATGGCCAGCAGGATCAGCGAACCCGACGACTGCTGGGGCTCGATCCGGCGCGCATGCAGCAGCAGCGTGCGCCGCCCCAGGCCGGGCAGGTCGCGCTCGAGTTCCAGGCTGTGGAACTGAGCGTTGGTCGGCAGTACATCCTCGAGCAGGCGATGCAGCTCTGGATCATTCCAAAGCCCGTTGCCGAGGGCGTAGAGATCGTGCGTCTCGGTCTGGGCGCGGGTGGTCTGAAAGAGATCAAGGTAGGCAGGGTTGACGCTGTGGATGCGGCGCTCGGCGTCGAGCACGAGCAAGGGCGTGCGCACAGTGGCCATGATCGCGGCCAGGTAATCGCGGCCGGCGGTCATCGAGGCCAGGCTGGCCTTGAGGGCGCTGATGTCGGTCCAGGTCAGGACGGCTCCATCGATCGTGTTGTCAAGCGTGCGGTAGGGCCGGATGCGCAGGGCGTACCAGCGGCCGTCGCGATCCTGGACGTCCTGATCGGTCGGGCCGGAGGTCTGGATCGCGGCGCGGATGAGCGGCTCGAGTTCGGTGACATCCAGGCGGGTCTTGACCTCGCCGATCGGACGGCCGATGTCGGTCCCGACCAGGCTGAGCACCTGCTCGGCGGCCGGATTGTAGAGGCGGATGCGCAGAGTGCCGCTCACGATCACGATCGGGATGCGCACGTTGTCTACGAGGTTAATCAGGTTGCCCAGCGCCAGACCCAGCTCCTGATTCTGTTTGCCGAGCTCCTCGTTGAGGGTGGTTAGCTCCTCATTGGCCGACTGCTGTTCCTCTTTGGCGGTCTGTAGCTCCTCATTCGTGCTCTGCAGCTCTTCGTTGGCCGACTGCAACTCCTCCAGGGCGGCGGTGAGCTCCTCGTCGTTCGCGTCGCGCTCCGCCATGACCGTCAGGAGCGTCTCGCGCGCCTCCTGAAGCTCACGCTCGACCCCGAGCGTAACCGCGACGTCATCCACAGGCGCCTGGCCGGCGGTGCGAGCCGCCCCTCGATCGGAGATCGGCGAAGGTGTGAACGAGACCAGGAAGTAGCGGTCCGTTGACTGCTGAGAGACTTGAAAGGGGATGACGTCGATGCGAACGCGCCGCGCCTTGCCCTCGACGGTGACGCGCAACCCGGCCTGCCGGGCGGTGACGTTGGATCGGCGCGCTTTGCGGATGAGGGTGGTCAGGGCCAGAGACAGTCCCTGGCGAGCCATCTTGGCAAGGTTGCGGCTGGGAGGCCCGATCGCGGGTTCGACGAACATCCCCAGATGACCACGCACCTGGAGGATGTTGAGCTCGCCATCCACGATGACGCTGGCCGGTGCGTAGGCGGCGAGGGCGACGCGATCGGCCGCCGCGCCCACGGCCTGCGGGGTGCTGGCCTCGGCCTCGCCGGGGCTGTCGAGGCCGCGCGTGGCCAGGAGCCTTCCCCAGGCGGAGGGGCCGGCCTGCAGCTCGTGAAAGAGCTGACGGGCGCCGGCCTTCTTGGCATAGATGCGGTGCTTCTTGTCGACGACGCTGTAGAGATCGCCGAGCCGGCCGATATCCTCGGACGGACCGAGCACCAAAAACCCGGAGGCCTTGAGGGCATGGTGGAAGAGCTGGACCAGCTGGTGTTGAGAGTCGGCCTCGAGGTAGATCAGAACGTTTCGGCAGCAGAGCAGATCGAGGTTGGAGAAGGGCGGGTCGGTAAGCAGGTTGTGCGGGGCGAAGACGCACAAATCGCGCACGGGCTTGGACACCTGATAGCCGCCAGGCACCTTCACAAAGTAGGCGTTCAATCGTTCCGGCGAGATCTGAGCGATGATGCCCTCGGCGTAGCGACCGGCGCGCGCCTTCTCGACAGCGGCCGAGCTGATGTCGGTGCCGAAAATCTTCAGGGGCACGGGTTCAGCGAGAGACTTCGCATACTCCAGCCAGGTGATGGCCAGGGAATAGGCTTCCTCGCCGGTAGAGCAGCCGGGCACCCAGAGGCGCACGGGCTGTTTGTCGACACGCCCCTGGACGATGCGGGGAAAGACTTTGCGTTTGAGAGTCTCGTAGATGTCCCCGTCGCGGAAGAAACGCGTGACGTGGATGAAGATGTCCTCGTACAGGAGGGCGAGTTCCGCGGGATGGTGCTCGAGGTGAGCAGCGTAGGCAGGCAGCGATGCGGAGCCGGACAGCATCAGGCGGCGCTGGATGCGGCGCCTGAGGGTGGTTTGCTTGTAGACCGAGAAGTCGACGCCGGTCTGGGTGCGCAAGAGGGCCGTGATGCGGCGCAAGGCGGTCTCATCGGCGGCCGGCGCTGAGGCGGGCGGGCTGGCCGCGCCCTGCTGCACATAGGCCTGGGTGCCCAACTGCGCGACGCGGCGGCCGATGTCGTCAGGGGGTAGGACGAAATCGACGACGCCGGCGGAGATAGCGCTGTGGGGCATGCCGCGGAACTTCGCAGACTCCTCGTCTTGAGCGAAGGTCGTGCCGCCCTCGGCCTTGATGGCCTGGAGCCCGAGGGTGCCGTCCATGCCCGTGCCGGAGAGGACGACCCCGATGGCCTGGTGGCCGCGATCCAGGGCCAGGGACTCGAAGCACTCATCGATGGGGCGGAAGGAAGGTTGGTCCGGGTCGCGTGTGACGAGGCGGAGGCGCCCCTCGGTGACCGTGAGATGCGCTTTGGGCGGGATGACGTAGACGTGGTTAGGCTCGATCCGGCGGCCACTCACGGCCGCCGACACATTCAGGGCGGTGGCGTGCGCGAGAAGCTCGGGCAACTGGCTTTCGTGTTGAGGGTCCAGATGCTGGATGACGACGAATGCCATGCCGGTATCGAGCGGCAGGTGCTTCAACAGCAGCAGCAGCGGGTCCAGACCGCCAGCCGAAGCTCCCACGGCGACGATCGGAAACGCGGGTTTCGAACGCCGCGGCTTGCGCTCGGGCGTGACTCTATCCCGGGCGGTCTTCTTGCCAGAAGCCGCAGGGGTTCGAGCAGCCAACGCACCGTCAGCACGTTGCGCGGTGGTTTTGGGGGCAGCGCGAACCACCCGAGATTGGGTGGAGGTTTTCGCCCGTTTGCGCTTCAGATCAGCCAAGTTCGGACCTTTCGTCTTTCGTTGTAGGGACCCCACCTTCAGGGGCGAAGGGCTTGAGCTGTCAAGCGCGTCTGGCTTCTCAGGGGCAGGATGGCGAGAAGCCATGGGATGCAGGCGAACGGCTGCGGATAGGAACATTCTACAACATGAGTCCCTGATCGCTTTGCTCCTGATCGGCACGGTTCCCTCAGCATTTCACACGCTTCAGTCCTGCCCAACAATCGGCGATATCCTACGCGACTCTCCGGATCCGCTGACAGCCAACGGAGTTGGATGATGCATAGACTTACCTGGGTTACCGTTTCGTCTGCGAAGCACCTCTCTGCAGTACGGGATCTATCCTTCGCGTTGTGTCTGTGTTGAAGAGGCCAGCCAACCCATTGCGCCCTCACTGTTGCAAACTGGACTATCGATGCCAATCCGACAGACTGCCTGGACAAATCTCAAACAAGCGAAAGAGTGGGCGTGTGTGATCAGCGCACCCGCGGGTCGGGTGTGTTTTGTTTGTCCCGAATGCCGCGCCCGTATCCGAATCCTGAAGATGGGCGCTTTCATGTGTCCACAATGCCAGATGTCGTATGTCGCCGGCACGGGTGCGCTCACCCCGGTCCTTGATCGCTTTGTCATCCGCCGCGCGCTGCCGAGCGAAAGTGAACTGATCCCGAAATCGGTCTGAACCTGCTTGGTAGTTCAAAACCCAGGGGAGTAAACCAGATCGCCCGGGTCATTCTGTGCAGAGTCCAAGGCGATCCGGGCGGCCGCCCGCCATCGCACTGCTTCGAAAGGCCTCACGGGTGCAGAACGACTGAGCCGCGAGGCCAGGCAAGACACTGGAGTTCCACCATGAGCGTGTTGCCAGACGCCACGCCGGATTCGGGGGACCCACTCCCCATTGCTGGTTACAGCCGGGCTTTCATCTGCCCCGAATGCGGCAGCCTGGAGACGTCTGAGCGACTCCGCGTGTTGCCTCCAGCGACGCTCAACCAGGAAGATCCGTGGACGAAAGTCCACGAGATCACGATCTGTGCCCATTGTGGTCGCGGCATCCCGGCGCACCTTGGCTTTCGCTGGCGGATGACGCTCGAGCAAGCTCAGGCCCAATGGCGGGCACGCTTCCGTCAGTGGCCTGCCTGAGGCTGACTCTGAGCGTGTCATGGCGAACACAGTCACAGCGGTGTGACCACCGAGCGGTGTGACCACCGCTACCCCAAGGCCATGGTCCCTGCCAGCCACACGCCCTGGCCAAACGTTCCAGCGACAGGCACTCAAGGCGAGATCGGATTGCTTCGCCTCTGGCGCGCCAATAGCGCGAAGTCCGCATTGGTGTTTCGCGAACGCTCGAAGGCGGGAGACCGGCTGGCTGCCTCGTACCGGAGCCGGAGCACATCGTCGGGGCGCATCGTGTCGCGTGTGACATGCGGGTTCTGAGCCATCAGCAGCCCCATGATGCGATTGACCTCGGAGTCGTCGTACTTGTCGGTCAACTTGAACTCGCGGTGCACGATCCCCAGCAAGTGCTCGTGCTCCTTGACCGTGTAGGTCCAATTCACTTCGTTTCTGTTCAAATCGATCTCGTTCGACCACAGGCCCGCAAACTTGTGCCAGACCTCGCCCGTTGCGTCGAGGCACCAGACGTCGCTCACTGTGAAAGCGGCCACCACGGTCGCCTTGACCCAGGGATCGATGCGCCAGTTGTTGTCCTCTCGCCAGCACAGTGTGCCGTCTGCCTGGACGTACCATACGGAGCCGTCGACGCCGACCGAGATGGACATCGCGTCGGCCAGGCCAGAGTGTGTGGGGATCTTCGACCAGGTGCCATCGAGATGCCAGATCTCGTGGGCGGCGTTGATGCACCAGATCTGGCTCTTGCTGACTGCGGCGATGAGCGTCGCCCGGCCGAACTCTTCAGCGTGCCAGCTGCCACCCCCCCTCAGAAACAGACTTCCATCTGTCTGGGCGTACCAGACTGCTCCGTCGACGGCGCCGACCGAGATGGTCTGAGCATCGGCACGACCGCTATGGGTCGGCACCCTGTACCAGCGGTTGCGCTTCGGCAGATGCGCATCCACGGCGTGCCAGATCTCGTGGTCCTGGGTGATGCACCAGGCTTCGCCTCTATCGATGGCGGCGACGGCATCCGCCCGTCCGAGTTGGACGGCGTTCCAGCCGACCAAACCGGTATCGCTATACAGTCGAAGGAGCGTGCCGTCCATGGCGCCGGCGCCCCAGATGGCGCCGGTGGCGCCGACCGAGATGGTCCTGAGTTTCCAGACTGACATGGGTGACCTCCTTAAGGTCGAGAGCGCACGAGGACCTGGATCCACCATGCATGGAATGCGGCGGTCTGCGTGAAGGGGCGGCGCGCATTTGGGCGAGCCGCGCTGGTCATTGGATGAGGTGAACCGGGCCTGTGGCCATGAGCCATTCCGTCGGATCGATCCCGAGGCGGCCTCGTGTGGCTCTCATGAGCATACCGACTTAGCGTCTCAAAGGCGTGTCATCGGGCGGGTGAGGGGCGCCGGAGACAAAACAAGCCGGTGACGGGGCGTCACTGGCGAACGCGCCGTTATCTGACGATCAGGGCATCGGCCCGGGCGGCATGATTCGAGCCCGCTCGGCATAGATACGGGCGGCCAATTCCGGCTGATCGTTCTGCTCATAGGCCTGCCCCAGCTGGGTGTAGAGGTCGCGCAATCGGGCTTCGACATCGGCGCTGGCGGCTGCAGCCTCTCGGGCGAGCTTGCGGGCATTGTCGAGGTGAGCATGGGCCTCACCGGGAGCGACGACTCGAAGCGCCTCCTGCCCGGCAGCCAGGCTGTGTCTGAGCGCATCCTGGGCCGCCCCGGCGGCCATGGCATGGTGGGCGAGCACAGCTGCGGAATCGTGCTCGGCCTCCAGCAGGTCGAGGGCGCGCCGATGGAAGAGCCGCCGCCGCGCATCGCCCGCCTCGGTGTAGACCACGTCCCTGAGCATGTCGTTGGCGAAGGCGAAGGCGCTGGCGAGACCGGGCATTTCGATGTCGCGAAGCAATCGGCCGCTCAACACCTCATCCAGAGCCGAAAGCCCGACATCCGGAGAAAGATTAGCGACAGCGCAAAGACGCTCGAACGTCAACGCATGTTCAAGCACGGTCCCGGCGGCCAGTAGCGTGAAGGCTGCCGGGCTCAACCGCTTCAGCCGTGAACGGATGACCGCCCGCACTGTCGAAGGCACTCTCACGCTCTTGCCCAGGTCGTGTCGGCTGTCGATCTCGAAGGTCCACCTGCCGGCAGGGCGACGGTGCGGATGAAGTGCGCCACGCTCGAGCAAGTCCTTGAGTGTCTCCATGACGTAGAAGGGGTGGCCACCGGTCTCGCTGTAGACCCATTGAGCGAAATCAGACGCCCGTGGCTCGAGCAGGTCCTGCAGCATCTTCACGGTCTCGGCCTCGCTCAGAGGCTCGAGTTCGATATGGAATGCCTTCCATTCGTGCTCCACGTCCATCAACCATGAGTTGAGGCCGGGTTGATGACCTGGTTCGGCCATTTGCGCCGCAGGAGTTCGCAGGCTGACCAGAAGCAGGACGCGCGCGTGCTGGGTCCGCCAGCGCCGCATCGCATATTGCAGGGCATCCAGCGTGGCGCTGTCAGCCCACTGCAGATCATCGAAGAACACGATCAAGGGCGCGCGTTCGGCCTGGGCCAATGTGAACCGGGTCAGGGCTTCGAAAATCCGCGATTGGCCGGCGGGCGAGTCGAGGCGGCCCGGCCGCGCCGGTTCGACCGCTAGATCTGGAACCTTTTCGCGCAAACCCGGGACCAGTTGAGCCAGGGGGCTCAGCCAGGGGGCCTGACGCAGCCAGTCCATCGGGCCATCACTCCGTTCGAGCTCGGTTCGCAGAGCCTCGACCCAGGGTTGAAACGGAATGCCGCGACCGCCTTCAAACGCACCGCCCCGAAGCACCTGGGCGCCCTGGGCGATGGCTTGATCGAGAAACGTGTGGGCCAGACGGGTCTTGCCGATGCCGGCATCACCGCTGATGAGCACAACCTGCGTCTCCTCTTCCAGCGCCCTGGCGAAACCCCAGCTCAGGACTTGCCGCTCGGCGGTCCGTCCAGCAAACAGAACCTCCAGAAAGCCCACGGGAGTGTGTGACGGTGCCTGTTTCGATGTCAACGCCTGCGGCGCATGCTGAGAACGGATGCGGGCGACGAGCGCCTCGGTGTCGGGTTCGGGTTCAATCCCGAGCTCGGAGGCCAGGAGTGAGCGACAGGTGTCGTACGTCTCCAATGCCTGGCCGCGCTCACCGGCCGCGAAGTGGGCGCGCATCTTTCGACGGTACGCAACTTCGTTGAGGCCATCGAGCGCGATCCATAGCGACGCTGTCTCGGCGGTGTTCGCAAGTTCGCCAAGGCCGTACTGGACTTCCGAGAGCCGGTCGAGGATCAGGCCGAGCCGCCGTCGCCAGGCTTCGCGCTGGATGCCCACCCATTCGTCGAAGATCGGGGCGTCGCCGAGCGAAAACCCGGCCAGGAAGTCGCCGCGATAGCAGGCCACGGCGGCCTGCAAGATGGCGACGCTGGCGGACCCATCCGGCACGGCCCGGCTGGAGCGATCGGCGCGCGCGCTGGCATAGGCCCGCTCGACAGTCTGAAGATCAATCTGGATAGAGGCATCAGCGTCAAGGCCAAGGGTCTGGTGCGTGATCGCCAGGTACGGGTGATCCTCCTGGCCGCTCGCCTTACGCCAGGTCGTGAGGAGATGATTGAGCGTATTGCGCAAGGAACCAAAGCTGCGCTCGACACTGGATTCCGGCCATAACATTGCGGCAAGGCGTTCGCGGGGCTGCGGTCCGGGCTCCAACGCCAGATAAGCGAGGAGAGCCAGCGTCTTGCGGGTGGGAAACGCAAGGAGCTGGGCCCCAAGGCGAACCTCGGGCGGCCCAAGCAAAAGAAGATGTAGGTCGCTCATGAACGAGCTGTCGAGCGCCGAGTGTGACGTTCTTGAGACTCACAATCATTATATTGCCGCTAACGGGAAGTCGACTGGGGAATGATGCAGAGTGGTTGGCCCAGGTGATCGGGTGGAGGCTTCGACGGCGAAAAGCCGCGCCGATCGCTCGTGCGGCGAGAGCCCGAAACACTGCTTTCGGCGGCGTTTGCGCCAAATGTCTTCGCCGAGTCGATCAAGCCGTCAGGTTCTTTCCCTGCGAGACGACGAACCCCCGTGGCGTCCGGCGCCGATGCAGCAGGGCGGTTTTGACGCCTCACCCAACCCGTCTCGAGGACCTGCCAAGGCGGGTGTCCAATCTGGCTGGCGCGATGATGACAGGGGGTGTCGACCAGACATCCCGTCGCTGAAAGGCCCTGGGCGCAATGACGCGTACAACCAGAAAAGCCAGACCTTCAACTGCACAAGACCTCAAAGACTCCGAGCTCCGTTACCGGCGGCTGTTTGAAGCCGCTCAAGATGGGATCCTGATCGTTGACGCTGACACTGGCTTGATCGTCGATGTCAACCCCTTCCTCATGGACATGCTGGGGTACTCGCGCGACGAAATCGTCAAACGAACCCTGTGGCAGGTCGGTGCCTTCGTCGATACGGAAGCCAACCAGGCCGCCTTCAAGACGCTCCAAGAGAACGCATACATTCGTTACGAGAATTTGCCGCTCCGTGCCAAATCCGGGCGATTGATCCAGGTCGAATTCGTCAGCAATGTCTACCTGGTGGGTGAGGCCAGGGTCATTCAATGCAACATCCGGGACATTACCGAACGTAAACGCGCCGAAGAGGCCCTGGTCAAGAGTGAAGCGCTTTTACGTGAGCAGTCGATGCGTGACCATCTCACCGGATTGTTCAATCGACGCTACATGGAAGAGACCCTCGAACGAGAGCTGCTACGAGCCGAGCGCAAACGGCAGGAGCTCGGCGTCATCATGCTCGATATCGATCACTTCAAGCATTTCAATGACACCGCCGGTCATGCGGTCGGCGATGCCATCCTGCGCGAACTAGGCATCCGCCTGTTTGAATCGGTCCGTCGAGAAGATATCGCTGCCCGGTTTGGCGGTGACGAGTTCATCGTTGTCCTGCCGGATGCTTCGCTTCAAGTCACCCTGAAGCGAGCCGAGTTGCTGCGCGGCATGGACCTGCGCGTCGACTTCAACGGATTGATCCTTGACCTCATCACGCTCTCAGTGGGTGTGGCGATCTTTCCCCAACATGCGTTGACCAGTTTCGGCATCCTCAAAGCGGCCGATGAGGCCCTGTATCGGGCCAAGGCCGCCGGCCGCAATCAGGTCTGTGTGGCTGAGCGCTGAACTCTTTCCTGGATCCGTGCAGGCTGCCCAGGCTCGAACCGCAAAGCCCAATACGATCACGCGCAACTTCCTCGTCAACCGCCTGGGCGCATGAGTGGAGTCTGTGACGCTAATGTGACTGCGCAGCCTCATGTTGGTGGGCACAATCCAATCACGAACGAGACCCACGTCAAGCGATGAAGGCGATTAGCCACGACGCCCGCGGTACATACTTCGGCGCGTCGAGTCGCGGCTTCATCAGTCGCTTCGCTGCGTTGGCAGGAGGCAAGCATGATCAATGTCGCGTTGTGGTTTGCGGTCGGGGTGCTTGTGGGCTGGCTGGTGGGCCGGACGATCGGTTCGGCTCACGGGGCGGACCTGGTGGTTGACGCCCTGGCCGGCGCCGGCGGCGCCATGCTCATCGGTGGGCTGGTCCCGTCGCTGGTGGGAATGGGCGCGCTCAATGCGGCGGACTTCAATCCTCCGGCCCTGGCCGGAGCTCTTTTGGGTGCCATGCTCTTGCCGGCCGTTATCGGGTTTATCCGTCACCTTGTGCAGCGACAGGTCGTTTGATCGCAGGATCAATCCGATCGCTGCCGCCAGGCGACGAGCGACCATTGCGTTGAGGTGTCCTCCACGCATGATCACGGCCGTCCTGGCTCGGCGAGGCGCCGCTGGTCACGCGGCACAGCGCCTCCGAACAGCATCATCCCGCGCCTGGCTGCAGGCAGCATCGATCTCGCGCTGCGTCAGATCGTCTCGCCCCAGGCTTCGGGCTGTTGCACAATCGTGGGCACGCCACTCGACGGCTTCGGCGGATCCGCCGGCGCCCGGCCGAGGATGGCGTCGATCTCGTCCGACGAGACCGTTTCCTGTGCCGAGAGCTTGGCCGCGAGCCGGTCGAGAGCCGGTCGTTGTTGTTCGAGCATGACCCGCCCCTGTTCAGCGGCGTCTTCGACGAGGCGCCGGGTCTCGACGTCCACGAGCGCCGAGGTCGTCTGGCTGACGCGGGCATCGAGCCCATAGGATTGCCCCAGGTAAGCCGCCTGGGCGTCGGCCGCCAGCCGGACAGGTCCGAGGGCCGGACTCATGCCGTACTCCGTGACCATGCGGCGCGCCAGATCGGTCGCCCGGCCGAGGTCGTCGGATGCGCCGGTCGAGACCTCGCTGAAAACAAGGCTCTCGGCCACCCGGCCGCCCAGCAGCACGACCAATCGAGCACCCAACTCCCCTCGCTGAGCAGGAAGCGATCTTCAGTGGGGCGCTGCCAGGTATAACCGAGCGCGCGTCCGCGCGGCACGATCGTGACTTTGTGGACGCGATCGAGGCCGGGCAGCAGGCTGGCCAGCAGAGCATGGCCGGCCTCGTGGACGGCCACGATTTCCTTTTCGTGCAAATTCATCACCCGATTACGCCGTTCAGCACCGGCCATCACCCGTTCGATCGCTTCATCGAAGTCGGAGAGGTCAACGGCCGCTTTGTCGCGTCGCGCCGCCAGCAGCGCCGCTTCGTTGACGATGTTGGCCAGATCCGCCCCGGAGAATCCCGGCGTGATGCGGGCTACAGCGGCCAGATCCAGATTCGGCGCGAGGGTGACGCCGCGCACATGGATATTCAGGATCTCGATTCGACCGGCCAGGTCGGCCAGATCGACCATGATCTGTCGGTCGAACCGGCCAGGGCGCAGCAGGGCAGGGTCGAGGATCTCGAGTCGATTGGTGGCCGCCATCAGGATCACACCGCGTGAGGTCTCGAAGCCGTCCATCTCGGCCAACAGCTGATTGAGGGTTTGTTCGCGTTCCTCATGTACGCCGATGGCGCCGGCCCCGGCACGCCGACCGCCGATGGCGTCGATCTCGTCGATGAAGACGATGCTTGGGGCGGCCTTCTTGGCCTGATCGAAGAGGTCACGCACGCGCGAGGCGCCCACGCCCACGAACATCTCGACGAATTCGGCGCCGCTGATCGAGAAGAAGGGCACGCCGGCCTCACCGGCCGTCGCGCGCGCCAGCAAGGTCTTGCCGGTGCCGGGCGGCCCGACGAGCAGCACGCCCTTCGGCATCTTGCCTCCGAGGCGCTGGAATTGCGCCGGGCTCTTGAGGAACTCGATCACCTCGCGCAGGTCGGTGCTGGCGGTGCCCACACCGCCGACGTCCTGGAAGGTCACGCCCGTTTGTTTGCCCTGGATCGAGCGCGCCTTGCTCTTGCCGAATGAGAAGATCCCGCCGGCGCCTCCGCCTGGGCCGCCCTTCATGCGTTGCATGGTCCACCACGTAAACCCGACGATGAGGAGCAGCGGCAGACCCCAGGTCAGGAACAGCACCAGCAGTCCACCGCTGGCGTCGGCGGTCTCCCCCTGGATCGAGACGTTCTGGCTCTCGAGTTCTTGCAGCAACGTCGCATCTTCCACACGGATCGTCGTGAACGTCGTGGCGTCTTTGCGCGTGGCCGTGATCTGCGTATCGCTGACCGCGACAGCCTGGATCTGACCGGCGCGGAGCGCGGTCTTGAACTCGCTGTACGGGATCTCGGTCTTCGGCGCCAGAAGTGGGCTGATGATGTACTGCTGGATGGCAAAGGCCACCAACAGCAGCACGATCAGCCCGGTGGCCGAGAACCTGGTCCGCGGATTCAGAATGGGCGGTTTTTCGGAGGGCTTGTCACTCATGAGTTATCTGCCTGGACTTTCAAAGTCGATGTAGCCACGTTCGACGTCGGTGCGCACGAGTCGAACGTTAAGGTCGTCGCCGACGTCGAAGCCGGCGCGATCGTCCGTCAGCCGACCTTCGACCGGCGGATGAAGAAGCCGGACCCAGGTGCCTTTTTCGGAAGCGCCTGTCACGATGGCATCGAAGTGTTCGCCGATCCGCCCCTCCAACAGAAGGGCCGCCGCGGACTTCTCGAGCTGTCGTTCGACTTTCTTGGCGGCGTCTTCGGCAATGGTGCAATGGATGGCCAGCGCTTCCAGGACGTCCAACTCGTACGGAGAGGTATGACCTCCGAGCGCCGCCTTCAGCATCCGTTGCGTGATGAGATCCGGAAAGCGGCGATTGGGCGCTGTCGCGTGTGTGTAGTCTCTGACCGCCAGACCGAAGTGCCCGACCGGCGCGTCGCCCGGATGCTCGACCACGTACTCACCCGCGCCAAGGAGCTTGATGATGCTCAGCGAGAGGTCGGGAAAGCGAAGCGGGTCCCTGGCACGCGCCGCGATCAGGAAGCTTTCCAGGGCCTGTGAGTCGGGGGCTTGAGGCAAGGTGACGCCCCGTGTGGCCGCCAGAGCGACGATCCGGTCCCAGCGCTTTGGCGTCTTCACGACGCGCCGCAACGAAGGCATCCACCGGGAGGTGAGGTAGCGAGCTGTGATGCCGTTGGCCGCGATCATGAAGTCTTCGATCAGGTCTTTGGCCCTGTTCCGCTCGTCGGCTCGCAGGTCTTTGAGTTCGTCGCCTTCGAAGATCGGCCGCGGCTCGATGGTCTCGAGGTTGAGCGCGCCGTGCGCATGCCGTTGAGCTTTGAGCGCCTGCGCCGCCCGATCTTGTAACCTGAGGTTGTCGGACAGGCCGTCGACGGCCTTGACGCCGGACGGCAGCGGGCCTCGGCCCTCGAACCAGGCGCCGAGGCTGTCGTAGGTGAGTTGGGAGTGATTGCGGACCAGGGCCGGGTAGATATCGGAGTTCAACAGCAGGCCGTCCTCAGCCAGGCTCATCTCGACGACCATCGCCCGCCGGTCCGAGCCTGGGTTGAGCGAGGTCAGGTCGGTCGAAAGGCCGTCGGGCAGCATCGGGAATATCTCGGCGGCTGTGTACACCGATGTCGTGTTGTGTTGGGCGTGCTCGTCAAGCGCCGAGGATCGTTCGACTGTTGCTGCGACGTCGGCGATCGCGACGAGGATGGTCATGTGCTGATTGGCCGCGGCCAGGGCCACGGTGAGTTGATCAAGGTCGCGAGAATCATCGTTGTCGATCGACGACCAGGGCAGGCCGCGGAGATCGCGGATCGAGTGGTCCTTTCCGGCCAGAGGCGTTGTGTGGGTTGCCGCTGCCTGAGCCTCGTTCACTTCGGCCAGCGCCGCGGGCGAGAAGTCGGGCAGCAGGCCGCGTTCCACCATCACCCGATGGGCGATGCGCCGTAGTGTTTCACGATGACGGGGGTGCGTGGTGTTCAAGGCAGCTCCTCTCCGGATGATCAGGTGGCATGCGTGGCGACAGCCGTCGGGCCGAACTCGCCGAGCCTGCTCAGGAGGCCGATCACGTCGTCGCGTCCGAGGACGCCCTGCATCGTGTCGTCCAGCATGACCGGGAGTTGGTTGACGCCGCTCTGATCCATCGCCAGCAGGGCGTCGACGAGCTTCGCATCCGGTCGAATGCGCTTCACTTCATCGATCGAGATCATGGCCTCGGTGACGGTCGCCGTCGGCCAGGCGGAGCGCGGGATCTGGCGGGTCTCCTGGGCGGTCAGGAGGCCCACGACTTTGTTGTCTCTTTCGACCACCACGCTGCGCTGACGACCGGTGAGGAAGTGTTCGTCGATCACCTGTTGCAGCTTCGCCTGGGGGGCTACCGAGACGTAAGCGTGGTGCATGACATCCGAGACGCGATACCCGGCCAGCAGGTCATGCAACGTCTGGTGTTGGATCTGGGCCGACGCGGCGTTTTCGAGGAACCAGCCGACGAAGGCGATCCACAACCCGTTAGCGAACTGCCCCACAAACATCTGCCAGACGCCGAAGGCGATCAACAAAAAGGCGATCAGTCGGCCCAGGCCGGCGGCGATCAGCGTGGCCTGGCGCAGGTTGTGTGTGAAGCCCCAGACGATGGCGCGGAACACCCGGCCGCCATCCAGCGGGAAGCCCGGGATCAGGTTGAAGATGGCCAGAGAGGCATTGATGTAGGCCAGGTATTTGAACAGGGCCAACGCCGGCGCGAACCCGGCAGAGATGGGTTGGAGGATGCCGAAGAAGACGGCTAACGCGAGGCTGGTGACCGGGCCGGCCAGCGCAATCCAGAACTCCGCCATAGCACTCGGCGGCTCGGAGCCAACCCGTGCGACACCTCCGAAGATGAACAGCGTGATGCTGCGGACCGGGACCTTGTACTGCCGGGCCATGAGGGCGTGGCCGAGCTCGTGAAGCACGACGCATGCGAACATCAACACGGCCGTCACAGCGCCGACGATCCAATACTGGGCCACTGACCAGTTCGCGAACTCGCCCGGGAAGTAGCTGGTGGCCAACGACCAGGTCACCAGCCCAAAGATCAGGAACCAGGAGTAGTCGAGCCCGATCGGGACCCCGAAGAGGCGCCCAAGTGGAAGGGAGTTTCGGTTCATGGCAATGCTCCTTCTGACGGGTTCACTCGCCATAGCGGCGAACGAACCAGGACTTGACGAGTTGAGTCAGCACGACGTAGCCCACGAGCATGGCGGCGAGCAACGGCCAGTACAGCGGCGGCAACGCGACGAAACCGAGCGTGTCGGCCAGTGGCGAGACCGTCAACCAGGCGCCGACCGCGACGATGGCCAACGACGTCAGGATCAGCGGCCAGCTCGCGCGGCTTTGTAGGAACGGGATCTTGTTGGTGCGGATGACGTGGATGACCAGGGTCTGGGTGAAGAGCGACTCCACGAACCAGCCTGTATGAAACAAAGCCGGATTCGTCCAGGCGTTGAACACCTGGAGCATGATGAAGAACGTCAGGTAGTCGAACAGAGAACTGACCGGGCCGATGAACAGGATGAAGCGCTGGATCGCGCCGATCGTCCACTTGCGCGGCCGTGTCAGCCACTCGGCATCCACCGAGTCGCTGGGGATGGCGGTCTGCGAGACGTCGTAGAGCAGGTTGTTGGTCAATACCTGGATCGGCAGCATTGGCAGGAAGGGCAGGAACGCGCTGGCGCCGACGACGCTGAACATGTTGCCGAAATTCGAGCTGGCTGCCATCTTGATGTACTTGATGATGTTGCCGAAGACCCGGCGCCCTTCCAGAACGCCTTGCTCGAGGATCATGAGGCTGTTCTCCAGCAGGATGATGTCAGACGACTCCTTGGCGATGTCGACAGCGCTGTTGACCGATACGCTGACGTCGGCCGCCTTGAGCGCCGGGGCGTCGTTGATGCCGTCGCCCATGAACCCGACCACATGACCCTTGCTCTGCAAGGCGTGGATGATCCGTTGCTTATGCGTCGGGGCCAGCCTGGCGAAGACGCTGGTGGAGTCCGCGGCCTCGACCAGTTCCGAATCGCTCAAGGCCTCGATCTGTGATCCGACCAGAAGATTCGTGACCGGCAGATCGACCTGTTGGCAGATGTACGTCGTGACGATGTCGTTGTCGCCCGTCAGGATCTTGACGTCCACATGCAGGGTATGGAGGCGCTTGAGGGCTTCGGCCGCCGTCTCCTTTGGCGGGTCGAGGAAGGCCAGGAAGCCCAGCAGGATCAGATCCGACTCGTCTTTGACCGAATAGACAGGGTCGTCCGAAGCGCCCGGCATCTGCTTGTAGGCAAGCGCGATCACGCGAAACCCTTGCCCGTTCAACTCGTCAACCAGTCGGCGGCGATGGCCGTCATGCTCCGCCTGCACGGCGAGGACCTGGCCATCGAGCTCGACCCGGGTGCACAGGCTCAACACCTCATCCACGGCCCCCTTGCAGATCAAGGTGTTCAGCCCGGTCTCATCCTCGACCACCACCGACATGCGCCTCCGGACGAAATCGAACGGGATCTCGTCGACCTTGCGGTACTTCTCGTTGGCCTTGAGGCGGTCTTCGAGCTCTTCATGGTCGAGGATCGCGGCGTCGAGGAGGTTCTTCAAGCCCGTGTGGTGATAGCTGTTCAGATAACCGAAGTGCAGCACCCTCTCGCTTGGATTGCCCTGGGAATCGAGGTGCTTTTCAAGCACGATCTTGCCTTCGGTCAACGTGCCGGTCTTGTCAGTACACAGCACATCCATGGCGCCGAAGTTTTGGATGGCGTTCAGGCGTTTGACGATCACCTTCTGGCGCGCCATCGCCAGGGCGCCTTGCGACAGGTTCACGGTGACGATCATCGGCAGCATCTCGGGCGTCAACCCGACGGCGACGGCCATGGCGAACAGAAACGCGTCGAGCCAGTTGCCCTTGCTCAGGCCGTTGATCAGGAACACGGCCGGGACCATCACGGCGATGAAGCGCAGCATGAGCCACGTGAACTGGTTGATGCCCGTGTCAAAGGCGGTCAGCTGGCGTTGCCCGACGATGCTGGCGGCCAACCCGCCGAAATAGGTCAGCTCGCCCGTGTGAATCACGACAGCCGTGGCTGAGCCGCTCTCCACGTTGGAGCCGAGGAAGCACAGATCCGGCAGGTCGAGCGGATTGAGGACATCGGGCCCGGCCGCCAGGGCTTTGCGCTCGACCGGCAAGGGTTCTCCGGTCAAGGCGGATTGATTCAGGAACAGGTCCTTGGCTGACAACACGCGCACGTCAGCGGGCACCATATCGCCGGCGGCCAGTTTGACGACATCGCCCGGCACCAGGAGTTTGAGCGCGATCTCGGCCTCGGCGCCATCCCGGATGACCGTCGCGGTGTTGCTGACCATGGCCTTGAGCTTCTCGGCAGCATTGTCGGCGCGCAATTCCTGAAAGAACCGCAAGACCACGCCGAGCAGCACCATCACGAAGATCACGACCGTCGCCCGCAGATCTCCTGTGATGAAGGAGAGCACGCCCAGCGCGGTGAGCAGGAGGACGAGGGGATTCTTGACGTGATCGACCAGGCGCTTCAGGACTGACTGGTGTTTTTCGCGCGCGATCTCGTTAGGGCCGACAAGTTTCGCGCGCGCCTCAGCGTCTGCCGTGCTCAGCCCGGTGCTTTGCGCCTTCAGCTCTTTGAGCACGGCCTCCGGCTCGACGCGCGCCAACATCAGGAGCCGCTCAGTGACGCTGGCCTGGAGGCCGCCCGTCGTCGGAGCCGTTGCATGAGCAGGTCTCAACGTGATGTCCATAGCCGCCCCACACCCCGCGAATGGCAGACTAGGGCAGGGTCGTTGCCGTAGCCAGCGGATTCGTGATCGGCTGACCGGCGTTGGCGCCCTGGTAATACGGGAACGTCAGTGGGAGATCGAAGCCGAAATACGCCGACACTCGGGCCACGACCTCGCCCGTGATCTGGGCCCGGCGGGTGTTGTAGGCCTTCACAGCATCGTTCCAGTCGGTGCCCGCCAGCTGAATGGTGTTCATGGCCTCATCGACAGTGTCGCCAAGCGCCAGGGTCACCTGCGCATCCGGCACGGGCGGCGGCGCCTGGGTGATGGCGTTGACGTAGAGCGAAAAGCCCTGACCGAGATCGCTGGGGAGCGCACCGTTGTTTTGCAGCTCGCTCAAATTGAGTTTGGTCGGGTCCAACGGCTGACCGTTGGCGTCGCGGTAGTTGTTCAAGAGGGCGGTCAGGGCATCGGCCTGTGAACGGAAATTGCCGGTCCAGACTTCGCCGCTGTTGCTGACCGCGTCGTAGTAGTCCTTGGTGATCTGGGTCTTCGCCTGGATCTTGGCGTATTGCGTGTCCGTCACCAGCTGGAAGTTGGCCGCCGCGGACTGCACGCCCTGGACCAGGGCCACCAGTTCGTTGTACTCCTTCGTGCCGGTATCGACGAGGCTGCAGCCTGTCGCCCCCAGCAAAACGGCGCCGATGACAAATCCCGAAATCGTTCGCATCAAGTGTTGTTTCATGTCGCAAGCTCCCTGTCGCTTTCAGTTACCGCGTCCCGAGCGTCCGCTTCCGCCGCCAGCCCAGGTCAGGACAAGAAGGAAGAGAATGCCGAGACACAACCCGCCGCACACAGTCAGGATCGTCAACGGCTCCGCTGGCAGAGCCGGTGCCGTCGTTGTCACTTGGGTCGGCGCAGATTCCTCGAGTGGGGCATAGTCGCTCCGAGCGACCCTGTCGAACTCGTCCGCCAGACTCAGCAGCGCCTGATCCAGGCTGTGGGTCTCCTGATAGGTGGCTTCCGCGGCCCGGTTGAGTGACGTCAACTCAGGGGCGGTCAGGGCCGGCAGGCCCAGGCCCACGCCGTAGTGCACGTCAATGCGGTCAGCCTCGACGACGACAAGGAAGACGAAGCCGTTGTCTTTGCGCGCTCCATCCGGCAGACCGAGCTGCATGTACCGGAGGAAGTGCACGGCGCAGTTGACCCGGTTGCCGACCTGAGCCTGCGGCAGGATGAGGATCATGGTCTGGGCGATGGAATCCGCGTTGAGCCGATCGAACGTTGTGTCCACGCTCGCCACTGCCTGGGCAGATGCCTGGCCCGTGCCGTCCAGGGTCCAGTGCGGCTGTTGCAGGTTGTAGTTGAAGCCATAGTCCGGAGCGACGCCGTCTCCGCACAACGGCGCGGCCAGCAGCGGTCGGGCAGCGGCTGGACGCAAGGCGACAAGCAGCCCAAGAGCCAGACTGCATGCCATCGCGGCGTGGGCTGCGATCCGGTACAGACCTCGTTGGGCGGCGTGTAGGTCCATCGTCATCCTCAAATCGCTGCATCTCTCGGGTAGGCGACCGCGTCGGCGAAGCAGGCGATGCCACCCGTGAACGGCCAGCTCACCTCGACCAATGAAGCGGCTTCGTCGGCTGATGGACGCGCGCCTGCCCATCGGCTTCCGTGATGATGCCGACGATCTTCTGGTCGTCGTCCACAATCGGTATGCGCCGCAACTGATGCTGCGTCAGTTTGTCGAGAACGACGCGCACGTCATCGCTCGCCCGGCAGGTCACGATCGCGCGCGTCATCACTGACCCAATCTGCACGGCATTGCCGTCGAGTCCGTTCGCCACGATCCTCAGGGCCAGATCACGGTCCGTCACCATGCCGACAACCCTTTGGGTCCGCACCCCGTCGATCACCGGTATCGAGCCGATGTTCTGGCTGTGCATCCGTTGGGCCGCTTGGGCTGCCATGTCTTCCGTCACGCAACAGGTTGGCCAACTGGTCATCACGTCATTGCAGGTCGTCATGCTGATTTCCTTGGGTTCATGCGCTGTCATCGCTCGATGTCGCGAAAGCCCCACGGCGTTTCTCTGCCGACCGCGAGCCCGGCTCTGGATCGTTGCGAGCCGGGCTGCGCGAGCGTTCGTCATCGGTCGTCGTTTACTTCGCGCCGACGACTTTCCCCTCGGCTTCGGCTTCGAGCCGATCGAGCCGGGTGTAGTAATCCTTGATCTCCTTCAGGTGCGCCCAGGCGATCTTGCCGGTCAATTGCGGATCATCGTGGGTGACGTCGGTCTTCGGGTCACGAGCGCCGTGCTCGAGCTCGATCTCCAGGCCGCGTCGAAACTGCTCCACATCGATCTGGGCCCAGTCGAGACCCAACTGCGTGCCGATGTCGCGAGCCTCTTCGGTCGAGAACGTTCGTTTGTTTGTCATGAGATTCCCTTTCAGCGTGATGATGACCGGGTGCGGTCATCGTCACGAACGAGCCAATTCGCTCACCTGACTACTCGATTCGGACGTCGGCGCCGCCGTCATCGGCCCAGCGCATCAGAGCTCGACCGCTGACCACAGGCTTTGTGGCTGTGCCAGGCCGTCCGCGCCACGGAGTGCCGATCCAACGCAGGAGGAAGTAGTCGGCGCCGACATACCCTGCGACCTTCCAGGCCATGATCAGGGCCACAGCTACCACGAAGAGCAGGGGGTTGGTGCTGGCTGACCCTGCCATCATGAAGTTCCAGTTCATGAAACCGCCAAAGAACGCCGCGATGCCGGTGAAGGCGCCGATGATCAAAGCGATGCCGATCACCATCTCGCCGTAGGCAACGACCTTGGCGAACCATGTGTAGGCCTGGGCATCGAGCATCACCTGCAGAAACGAGCGGTACCAGTCGAAGGTGATGGCTGCCCGGCCCGTTTCGGGCACGAGCACAGCGCTCTGCCAGAACCCCTTGAGCGCGTCTCCCGTCTGGACCCAACCTGGGTCAGCGAGCTTGTGCATCGAGGCATCGAGCCACTGCCAGCCGAGCCAGACGCGCGGCAGCACCCAGATCCAACCGGCGCGCGGGTCGCTGAGCAACCACTGCACGATCGGCGAGTCCTGCACATGCTCACCCTTGTTCATCATCACAGTTGTCATACGAGCTATCCTCTTTCGTTCCTAAAGTTGCACGGGCTGGGCGATGGCCTCAAGGACCAAGACATGCTCACCCTGGACGCCTTGCGCGATGCTGTCTTCCCGCTCTGCGTCAAGGCGGCCGCGATCCAGGATGAAGGCGTAACGCAGCCCATCGACGCTCGAGGGGATGATCTGAACCTGAAGGGCGCGTGTCAGGTCTTCGAGCAGAAGCGGATGGAAGTACGCGCTGGTCGGCATCTGCGAATGATTGGCGATGAAGGCAGCGTTCAGGACCCCGAACAGCACGACAAGGCCGGATGTGGGGTCTTGTGCCAACCGCCAGCTCGAAAACCGTGGCAGCAGGCCGTGGCCCCCCAGGATCGTCACGACCCGAGCTCGAATGTGTCGGGCGACGCCGGCATAGGGGTGAGGGTCACTCGTTTGCATGGTCATCGGGATCCTTTTCACCGGTCAGTAACTTGCGTTTGATGTCGGCCAGCCAGCCGTTGACAGGGTCGTTGCTGCCTCTGATCCGGCGCATGCGTCCGGACGTGCCAGGGGCCTCCGGCGGAGCCTCGAGCGGCTGGCGGATCGGCGGCGGCACCGGCGCCACCGGCGGTCGTGGCTCGAAGGTGGGCGGCGGTTGTCTGCGCCGTCGGACCTCCCAGTGCCAGAACGCCCACACCCCGAAAATCAGGAGGGCGACCACGAGCAAGATCGGTCCCCAGTTCCACAGGAAGTCGACGGTGCGCGCCTGTTCGGCCGCGTCAGCTTGAACCTGCTCGGCCCGCCGCTGAGCCGTAGCGATGACCGCCTGAGTCCCGGCCACGACCGTTTGGGCGATCGCCGTCGAGGTCCCTGCCACAGCTGTCCCGATCAGGGCTGCGCCGGCTTCAGTCGACTGTTGGGTCAACGTCGCCCCGGCGCTCTGCGTCGATGCCGCAGCATTGGCGGTGGCGCGGGCTTGAGCCAGAAGGATGTCGGCCGTGGCCGTCTCTCCGGCGTATTGCGCGTCAATGCCGATCTGTACCTGCGTCTGCGCGACGGCCTGTGTCGAAGCTGCAGCGTGGGCCGTGGCCCGCAGTTGGGCTTGCAGAATGTCGGCCGTAGCCGTCTGCTGGGCCTGAAGCCGCGTGGCGTCGGCCTCGGCCTGCAACAACCCGGCGTTGTCCGTGGAGATGGCGGCGATGGATGTAGCGCGTTGTTGCGCCTGGAGGACGTCGGCCGTGGCTGTCGCATCGACTTGAAGGCCCAGGCCAATTCGTGACTCCTGATCCAGGTTCGCCGACGGCATCTGGCCGCCTCCCGAAGCCGTAGCGGACAACATCAAGACCCCACCCAGCGCCAGGGCCCATACGACGAATAACGAGAGGCTTGTCTTGTTACGCGGTGGTCGCCCCTGAGCCGGGCCGATGGGACGACCTGTTGGGCCAAGGTCGCTCCACCGACTCCGCTTCTCCTCGTACCGACGGTTGTCTTGGGCGTTCATGAGCGTTGCTCGTCTTGATCGATCAAAGCGGGCGGTGTCCTTCGCCCGCCCCCGGCGAAGAACGTCGCGCCTGCCAAGCTATCGCTCCGACCCCTTCGAGATGCATCCGGGTCGGGCGATGACTTTCGCGTTGTTCAGCGAGCGGCCTTCTGCCTGTTTTCGGCGGCCACGGTGAACCGTTCAGACTTGTCATTGAACAACGCCTGTCCGCGCACCTTAAGGTCCGTCGCCTGGTCGCTGATGTCGGCCGAGATCTCGCGCGTTTTCGCACGGATCTGGGTCGCTGCATCGTCCATGGCTTCGGATACCTGCTCGCGGAGGTCGGCGCTCTTTTGCTGGATCTTGGCCCGCGTCCGCCGGCCGGATTGAGGGGCCAGCAACAGCATGGCCACGGCGCCTGCCAGGCCGCCAAGCACCAAGCCCGTCAGGAAGCCCTGCGCCGCGCCTGGTTCGTTCTGTGAGTTCTGTCTTGTCTTGTCCATCTCTACTTCTCCTTGTGCAGTTTGAGAGTCCGGCGTCAACCGCGTGTCGTCGTGGTTGTCGTGCGTTCGTTGCCGGCGCCGCCTTCGGTGGTCTCACGCGTCGAGCGTGTGAAGGTTCGCGCGCTGGGATGATCCGAGGCGATGCGGTCGATGTAGACCAGGCCCCAACACAGCAACGCAAAGACCAACATGGCGACGAGCGTGGTCGTTTCGAGGATGGCCTCGCCTGATCCCCAGGCCGGAAACAGGCCCGTGAAAGGCATCACCAACAACCCCGTGATGCCATAGATGAAGGTGCCAAAACCGCTGTCCGGGTTAGCGCCGAGCAGCTTCAAGAGGAACCGAAGCCCCAGCAGGATCTCGACCAACCCCAAAAAGCTCCAGATGATGCGGTTGATCCGGAAGACATGCAGGCGGTTTTCGGCGGCCACATCGCGGATCACGCGTTCGGTAGACGCAAAACCGGGCGCCTGTGTGGTCACCGTTTCTTCGCGGCGGTCCACTACAGGATCAGTCGGGGGGATGTGTTCTATCATCAGCGTCTCCTTAGCGTGACCCGCTTCGATGCGGTCCACATTGAGTTACGTCAGCGCAATTGATCATGCGCGGGCTGTGCCCCAACGGAACATCCGCAGGATGGCCAGCAGCAGGACGGCGCCGCCAAGCGACACAAGCAGCGAGGGCAGGCTGAAGTCGTTCTGGTTGATCGTGCCGAGGCCGAACATCGGCGCCAGGAACAGGCCGGCCACGAAGGCTCCGGCGATGCCCACGACGATGTCGAGCAACAGACCCTGGCGCCCGTTGGTGCCCATGATCATGCTGGCGACCCAGCCCACAAGCGCTCCGACGATGAGCCAAACAAGGAAGTTGATCATTTTGTTGTCTCCCAAGGCTGAAAGGCGTGGCACGTTGATTCGTGCCGGCTCTGCGACGGCCGTTTCCCGACAGGGAAGGGCCCTGCTAAGCGTTCGTGCCAGGGCGGCTAGCCTGCGGCACTCCCGCTCTGGTTGGCCAGATAGTTCTCGAGGCCCATCTGCGCGATCTGAGTGCGCTGCTGGTCGGCCCAATCGACATGGCCCTCTTCCATGCCGAGGATCTTGCTCAACAGGTCGACAGTGCCCTGGTCGGCCACATCCCGCGCCAGCCCGATGGCGCCGTTGTAGGCGCGCACAGCGCCCTGTTCGGCCGCTTCGTCGTTGCTGACCATGTCGGCGACGGTCTTCCCGATCCGGATGGGGTTGAGCTTGTCGACCACCGGCGTGGCTTCCAGGAAGATGATTCGCCGGATCAGCCATTCGGCGTGATGCATTTCGTCGATCGCTTGCTTCTCAATGGCGGTGTGCAGTTGCTCGTAGCCCCAGTTGGCGCACATTTCGGAATGCACCATGTATTGGCTGATAGCCGTGAGCTCATCGGCCAACAGCAGGTTGAGGGTTTGGGTGATTTTTTCGTTGCTCTTCATGGACGTATTCCTTCTATTGATGCTTCGGCCAGAGGCCCGTGCCAGACGTCGCTTTGTCGGCACGGCACGTTCAGGGAGTGCGTTTGACATCATGGCCGTTTACTCGCTCGGGGACGACGTTGACCGGCAGGCTGCCGAGCAACAGGGTCGGGCTGATGCCGTGTTCGGTGATGACGATTTTGGCGTTGTCGCGCAGCGACGCTTCGATCATCTCCATCTGCTTGAGGGCCTGCGCGTTGCCGACGAAGTACTGCTCGGCGGCTTCATTGACGAGCCGGATGGCCTCGGCCTTGCCTTGCGCCACCTGGATCACGGCTTCGCGTTCGCCTTCAGCGCGCTGGATGATGGCCAGCTTCTGCTGTTCGGCCGCTTCGAACTCGCCAGTCGCCAGGAGCCGCATGGATCGCCGTTCCTGCTCGGCCGTCTTCTGTTTGTGCATGGCCTTCTTGATGTCTTCAGGCGGATCGATCAGGCGGATCTCGACCTTGCTGACCGTCAGCCCCCACTCGACGGCGAAGGTGTTGAGGATTCGCTGCAAGTTGGTGGCGATGGTCTCTCGCGCGACAAGGCTTTCGTCGAGCGTCAGATCGCCGAACTCCTGGCGCAGGTTGGTCATCGCCAGCTGGACGATCGCTCGCTTCCAGTCGTCGATGTTGTAGAACGTGCGCTTGATCGCGTCTTCATTGACGGTCGGGCGCACCCACATCACACCATCGACCTGGATTTCGACGTTGTCCTTCGTGATCACCGGCTGTGGGTGGATGTCCATCGTGTGTTCGCGAACATCGCGCACGCGGGTGATGTGAACCAGCGGGATCTGGAACGCCAGCCCCGGCATCACGAAGCGGTTGTACTTGCCAAGCGTTTCCTGGATGCCTCGTTCGTAGGGGCGCAGGGTGTAGATCGGACCGTAGATCGTTCTCACTTTGCTTCTCCTTGGGGAGTGCCCCTGGCATCATCAAGCATCGGTGGCCCGAGTGCCCACTCGAAGACCAACTCCTGACTCTCGTGCACGGCTACCGCTTGCTCGAATTGCTCTGGGCTGCTCAGAGAGATGCCGTGCAATTCATAAAGGCGCTCGCGATACCAGTGGTCGAAAGGATCGTCAGACGTCGCGATCTGTGCGAAAACGCTGCCGATGTCACCGGCTTCTATCGTGTTCACAGCTTTCGAACCAAATGGTGTTTCGATCAACTCCATTCGTTCGCGCGTGATCCCAAGCCGCCGGCGGGACCTGACGTAGTTCTGGAGACGCGAGCCGGACAGTTCCTGACAGAAACGTCGCCATGCTTCGAGTTTGCCGGTCACGATTGGAATGGCCAGGACGATGCTTGACAAAGGATGCTCCGTCGCACTCTCTTGGCTGGGCGAAGTGCCAGCCCTTGAGTTGTCGATCGAACTCAGCCTAGCGTGCCCGAGTCTCAATGGCGTTACACGTCAGCCTGTTTTCGTATTCCATCTGCAGGGATCAGTCATGTCGCATCACCGTGAAAAGCCCTGATGTCCAGAGAGGACCCGAGATCAGAGCGCCGCGTTGTTCACTGCTGACATGGCAAACTTTTCTGCAATTCGCTGATCGATATACATGTTGAGCACGCGCTCCAATGCGGCCTCGGCGATCTCCATGTCCTGGATGTATCCAAAGCAGTAGTAGTCGACATCGCCGTGCGCGTCGCCACGGCATTCCGCGAGCTTGAGCTTCCGCTCGAGACAAACACCGATTGCATCAAGGACTTCGGAGAGTGGGGTCATGTTCAGGTGCTCCAGAGATGGTTGGTCGGTCAGATGGAAAGGGCCGGGCAATCGCCGGATTGTGGCGGGCTGGCTCGGTCCAACATGGACAAACGAATGCCTCTGCCATGCCGGCAATCTTGGTTTGCCGAAAGGCTCTGGGGAGGCACACCGGCCGCCGGCGCTGTTTCAGAGCACCGTGGCCCTCAACCGTCGTCGGCTCGCCCCTCAGGTCGTTTGGCTCATCCTAGAGGTCGCGAGTGTTACGAGCGTTACAAGAACATCGGTTTTCCCCGGGAGAATGCCGTTCGGCGCATCGCCCCAGGGTTGCCTTCCCGGTGGAATCTGAATCGGCAGCTATTGCCAGAAAGGGCTTGTGACGCTCTTGGAACTGTTGCTGCGCATACTGGACACATACACTCCGATTAGCTGGCCCCCTTCCTTTGAGGCAAGGACGGTCCCATCGGAGGAAAGGAGCGAACCATCGACAGAGCGATGGCCGCTTCACGCAGACCCAATCGACACAGGAGCCCTTCATGGCGATCGACCACGGCAACCTCAGCCTTTTGAACGAGCGCGAGTCAAGCGCGCACGACGATGTCCAATACAACTTCCGATCACGTCCGGGTCTGGATCGAGAGGTGGTGACGGCGATGTCCCGCATGAAGGGCGAGCCCGAGTGGATGCTCGAGTTTCGCCTGAAGGCGCTCGACATCTTTCGCAAGAAACCGATGCCGACCTGGGGTGGCCACATCGATCTGGATTTCGACGCCATCACCTACTACACGCGTCCGAGTGAGAAGACCGAGGCCAATTGGGACGACGTGCCGGCCGAGATCAAGAACACGTTTGACCGGCTGGGCATCCCTGAGGCCGAACGCAAGTTCCTCGCGGGTGTGGGAGCTCAATACGAGTCGGAGATGGTCTATCACAGCGTCCAGAAGCACCTTGAAGAGCAGGGCGTGGTCTTCTTGAGTTCCGATGACGGCTTGCGGCAGTATCCGGAGCTTTTTCGTGAGCACTTCGGCAAGGTCATTCCTGCGACTGACAACAAGTTCGCGGCCTGTAACAGCGCTGTGTGGTCAGGTGGATCGTTCGTCTATATCCCGAAGGGCGTCAAGGTCGAAATGCCTTTGCAGGCGTACTTCCGTCTCAACGCCGAGGGCACGGGTCAGTTTGAGCGAACCTTGATCATCGTCGACGAGGGAGCGCAAGTGCACTACGTGGAGGGCTGCACCGCCCCGACGTACTCGCGAAACTCCTTCCACTCGGGTGTGATCGAGATCATCGTCAAAGCCGGCGCCCGCTGCCGATACACCACGATCCAGAACTGGTCGAAGAACGTGTACAACCTCGTGACACAGCGCGCCGTGGTCCACGCCGGCGCGACCATGGAGTGGGTCGACGCCAACCTTGGATCACAACTGACCATGAAGTACCCGTCGTGCTACCTGGTGGGTGAGCGCGCGCATGGCGAGATCCTGTCGATGGCGTTCGCGGCTTCGGGCCAGCACCAGGACACCGGCGGCAAAATGGTCCATGGCGCTCCACGCACTACGTCGAAGATCACGTCGAAGTCCATCAGCGTCGGCGGGGGCCGGACATCCTATCGAGGGCTGGTCAAGGTCTACAAGGGCGCGATTGGCGCAAAGTCCAATGTCGTCTGTGACGCCTTGTTGATCGATCCGAAATCGCGCTCCGACACCTACCCGACGATCGAAATCGACGAGGAGGAAACCGACATCGGGCACGAGGCCTCAGTATCCAAGGTGGGTGAAGAGCAACTCTTCTATCTGATGAGCCGCGGTCTTTCGGCGGATCAGGCGGCCAGCATGATCGTGGGCGGTTTCATCGAGCCGCTTGTCAAGGAATTGCCCATGGAGTACGCGCTCGAGCTGAATCGCTTGATCCAACTGCAGATGGAAGGCAGCGTGGGCTAGGGCATGACCTTGGTGGATGCGATATCGGCACCGGCTCGATTCGGCCCTCGGCCCCTGGACGACAACGGTCGACGAGCCCCGCGTTGAGACGTTGTTGAGACTATCCGCCGCTAAGGTCTCCGGTAGAGACGATAGGCGACTGTAAGTGTTCATCACCGACATCTTGCGGTGTAACCGTTCGATCCGATCGAGGAGTCTCGTCATCTCGAGGTACACACATGAGCAAAGAAGAGTTCGAAGGCAAATGGGACCAAATGCACGATAGCTTCCAAGACTGGTGGAGCAAGCTCACCGATGAGGATCTCAGCCAGGTGGGTGGTAGGTACGATCGGATGATCGGCATGATTCAACTGAGGTACGGCTACAAGCGCGAACAGGTCAAGAGGCAGCTCAACGACCGAATGGCGACTTTCCAGGCCCATCCGGACAAGGGTGTTGACCCGCGCCCGAATTAGATTCCCTCGCGCCTTTTGTCGAAAGGCAGCCCTGCACCGTGGTCTGGCAGAAGCGTGCTTGTGTGCCCTTGATCTTGAAGACAGAGGTCTACCCCGCCGCCTGAGCACGCGCAACGCGTCTACGAGACTCATGACCAATTTCATCGTCTGGCTCGCCGTTGGAGTCGTCATCGGTTGGCTGGCGAGCCGCCTGATGGACAGCAACCAGACCCTGGGATGGCCGCTCGGCGTCGCCGTCGGCATCCTGGGTGCCTGTGTTGCGGGTTGGATTGTGGACCTTCAACTTGGAGCCGACCCCGCGTTCAACTTGCCCTCCATGATGGGATCTGTCTTGGGCGCTGTGCTGGTCGTATCGATCGCCGGGTTGTTCAGGGGCGGTCGAGCACGTGCCCGTTGAGTGGCCACGAAACTCTCAAGCTCGTCTGGGAACCAGACCCACTGCCGCGCCCTGGCCCGGCCGTGAGAAGCCACTCTACAGGTGTTCGTTCGCACAAGCCGTCAGGCCCTCCCCCTCCAACTCTGCCGCTCAATCCACTGAAATGGCCTCGAGGCGACTTGTGACGCCTTTGAGACTCATGTCCCCTAGAGTCGAGGTGGCCTTCCACTTAAGTGTGAGTTTTGGGGGGTGAACTGCGTTGCTCAGGATCCAACCCGGCTGCCTGTACGAATCGCCGCGGCAGACGACGCAATGACTGCGCCCAACTGGGTGTGTAGACGCAGGCGAAGCATCAATAGAGACGCTCTGCCCGCGCCGATCAGACTTCCTCAGGAGACCCGTCACATGGTCCAGATCAAAGAGCTTGTGAACGCGCTCGGTTTGTGCCTCGAACGAAAGGTAAAGCTCGCCGAATGCCGTCGACAAGGCAAAGGCGACATCGAGTACTTCTCCTTCGGCTACGTTCAGGATCTGGCCCTTGCTGAAGCGACGCTGGAGCGCACGTTCGACGCCTATATCGATCAGCGCATCGAAGCGCGGCTGGCCGCTGCCGTGCCCAACGAACGGGCCTCCACGCTGTAGGCGAGGAAGCCCGTCGATCGAGTTTCTTTGGTTCCACCCCCAATAGCAGGCGAAAACGTGCCCAACATCGTCATGCGACTCCCTATCCTGGACGGCAAGGTCGACGCCTGGCGGCGTTTCTGTCAGGAACTATCGACCACGAATCTTCAGCCCTACATTGCGTCACGCCGACGGCTGTATATCACGTATGAGCGCATCGAGATCGTCACATCTGAGCTGGAGGCGGTGGCCGTCAATGTCGTGGAGGCGATAGACCTCGAAAGCGCCTTTGCTCGAATGGCCACGTCGATCCTGCCTTTTGATAGCTGGTATCGGGCTCACTTGATTGAACTCCACGGCATCGACCTGGCTCGCTATGAGCAGTTCGCGCAACCGGCACCGGAAGGGGTTCATGAACTTGTCTTCGAGTGGAGACTCATGCCGAAAGCCCGCAGTGGGCAGCAGCGCACTCGCAGCCGCGATCCGCGCTGAGGACGACCAGAGTCGTGAGTGGCAGCCCGGCGTCCACTTGCGAGCCGAACTCATAACCTTGAACCTCACCCGCGCCTGAGTATCAACACGCTGACTCATTCACTCAAACGAGACAGTCGAAGGTCCGCTCACGGACTTGCCGTGCCCTTCGAATTCACCCGGCCACATTCCGAACGGAACGACACTGAATGACGCGCCGAGCCTGACACAAGGACAAGACGACCAACCCATCCTTGCTGGAGAGGCTTCTGCGCCGAGTCGGTCGACGGATAGGGGCTGGCCCTGTCCGATCCTGGCCCTGGAGCCCGCCTCGCCAAGGATCAGGCGAGGCGGGAAACTTTCAGACTGGGCGCCTAGTCACGGGCGGGAGAACAGGCGTCAGTCCGGCCTGACGCGCTTCTTGCTTCAGGCGACGGCGGTGTTTGCGGACCGATTTAGGCAATCGCTTGACCTTGGGTTTACTCACAGCAGGGGTCATGGGTTTCGCTCCAGTCGTGCACAATCTGTTTGATGTGAACAGGATCTCGTGGCCTCGGAGGTCGATGGCTCACAAAAGCCTGCCGGGCTACCGTTTCAGGATCGTCACAGCACCCCCGGCGTTCGGGTCGGCGCGGTTTCGTGTTGTCGGGCGCCATAGGCGTCCTCAGCCAGGCGAAGCTCCAACAGGCTTTCGAGAAAAGCCAACGTCGATTCAGCGCCCTGATTGGAGTTCGGGCGATCCGAGTGCAGGCCGTCTCGGCAGCCTCCGGTAATCGAGTCGTACAGAGGCTGACTGAGATCGTTGCGGCCCAGAAACCAGGAGAAGGCCCGACGCGCCGCTTTGCGCCAACGCCCGTCCCCGGTGAGGCGGTGAGCCTCGAGGCAGGCGGAGATCATGGCCTGGGCTTCTACGGGTTGTTGATCGAACAAGGCGCGTTCGCTCCCGCGCTCGTAGAAGCCGTTGGTACCGATCGGCACAAAGTGCCCGACGGCCGCGCCCTTCCGCTGGAGATCCACCAACCATTCGAGCGATTCCAGGCCCGCATCGGTCAGGGTCGCATTTCCAAGGGATTCTCCGGCCAGGAGCATGGCATGCGGGAGCGCGGCATTGCAGTAGGTCAACCCGCCCTCATACCAGCGCCAGTCTTTTGAGCTTTGGGCTTGATACAGACCCAGCAATCGCGCGGCCAGCGTTTCCTGGACCTGATTGGCCATCCGGTCCCCGCCAAATCGTTGGAGATACTCGTGCAGGCCGATCAGGGCGAACGCCCAGGCCCGAGGGCTCGTGGTGTCGAGGATCTCGGGCAAGGCGCGTTCGAAGAGCCAGGCCGCCATGCTCCTCAGAGCCGGAAAGCCCGAGCGTCCGAGGACGGTGCCCAGCGCCCACAGCGATCGACCCTGGCTGTCGTCAGAGCCGCCCTCTTCCAACCAGTTGCGTTGGTAGCTCATGAAGTTCCGAAAGCGCCCTGTGTCGGCGTTGAAGGCGTACCAGACGAAAGCCAGATAGCGCGAAGCCAGACTGAGCGCATCGTCGTGCCCGATCTCTTCAAGAAGTACGCTGACGATCAAGCCACGCGCGTTGTCGTCGGTCGTGTAGCCTTCCTGGTAGTTGGGGACCATGTAGACAGCGTGTTGCAGGATCCCGGTGGAGTCCGTCAACCGAAGCAGGTGATCGAGTTTGAGCGGTGGTAGCTCGCCGGGCTGTCGATCGAGCGTTTTGACGGCCAGGGCCGGGCGCGCGAAGTCGCGGCGCTCCGCGCGTGCGCGTTCGAAGGTGTCGACGTAGCGTCGAGCGACCGCCGACCAGATCATGTCGCGCCCGAACAGGTAGGCGCGTTTTCGCATGGCGTGTCGTTTGGTGTCGTCCGAAAGCAGATCGACGATCTGCTGCGAGATCGCAGCGGGATCGTGGAAGGGCACCAGGACGCCGCGCTCCTGCCCCAGCAACTCTTCAGCATACCAATAGGGCGTGGAGACGATCGCTTTGCCAGCGCCAAGCGTATAGGCCAACGTGCCTGAGACGATCTGAGCCTCGTTGAGATAAGGAGTCACATAGATGTCAGCCGCGCCGATGAACTGATTCAATTCTTCGAGGCTGACGAAGCGGTTGTAGAAGATCACATGATCTTCGACCCCGTGCTCCTGGGCCAGCCACTCCAACGACAGCCGATAGGTTTCACCCTCGACGCGTCTGACGTGCGGATGTGTGGCGCCCACGATCATGTACACCACATTCGGATGGTGCTCCAGGATCTCGGGCAAGGCCTCGATCACATTTTCGATCCCCTTGCTGGCGGAAAGGAGACCAAAGCTCAGCAACACCGATTTGCCTTCTACGCCGAAGAGGTCCTTGTGAAAGCTGGGATCAACAAACGGCACATCCGGAATCCCGTGGGGGATGATGTCGATCTTGTTCTCCGGCACCTGGTACACGTCGCGCAAGAACGCCGCGCCGCACTCGCTCATCACAACCACCCGATCGGACAGAGACGCGATCTCGGAGAGGACCGTGCGCTGATCAGGCGACGGGTCACGGAGCACGGTATGGAAGGTGGTGACCAGCGGCATCCGCAGTTCACGAAGCAACGCCAGGATGTGGCTGCCTGCCCGGCCGCCGAAGATGCCATACTCGTGCTGGAGGCAAACCAGGTCGACGCTGTTGATGTTTAGAAAATCCGCGGCGCGGCTGAACGAGCTGATATCCTTCTCGGTCAGTTCGAAACGGACGCGATCCGGATAGCTGTAGCCTTCGTCGACGTCATTCACGGGCACTGCAATGCAGGTGAGGTCGGCGTATTCGGCCGCAATGGCCTCGCACAGGTCGGTTGTGAACGTGGCGATGCCGCATTGTCGCGGCACGTAATTGCCGATAAACGCAACGCGTTTGATCGACCCTTGAGATGGATTCGCAGTCATAAGATGGAGCCCTTTCTGTGGGCGGGCCGATGGTCAAATCCTTGAGTCATGTGCCCTGTCAATTTGGCGTGCTCGAGAAGCCGGCGGTCAACTCGAGAGAGAGGCGAAGCGCTGCTTGACCTGTGGCCGTCGGACGATTCGGCCGTCATTGAGACAGGGTTCATCCTAGCCAATTGATGTCTCAAGGTCGTCACAAGCGATCAGGAGCCGCCGTTGGGGGCGCTCCCGAACGTGTGGCATGGAGGTCGTTTTGCGCTTGATCTCCCAGCGCAAGGCATAGTGTGGCGCTGTCGGGCGCAGCGAGGGCAAGGCTAGAAGAGGCCGCCACGGACTTGCCAAGAACCGGCTATCTGACATGAAAGACGCCCGGCATTGGTTGTGGGACGACCGTTGGCGGAGATCGAAAGGATAGATTCGCGTGACGTTTGAGCCGTTGTCACCTTCGAATGGCACATTCCACGTGCGAGGGACACACCCTCGCACGATGGCGCAGATGCGCCGGCATGTCTGGAGATGACAAATCGGCAATGACGATCGAGGAACTCCGTGATACAATCCTTAAGTCAAAACGTGATTTGTGTGGTGCAGGCCGCCAAACCGCAATGGTTGGGCGGCCTTTTTTTGTCTTCCGGCCCGTCCGGAGTGAGGATCTGAGAATGACGACGAAACTGTATGTTGGCAATTTGGCCTATTCGACTTCTGAGGCCGAATTGCGCAGTCTGTTTGCTCAGGCTGGCACGGTGACCGAGGCGGTCCTGATCAAGGATCGTGACAGCGGCCAGTCCAAGGGGTTTGGCTTTGTCACGATGGGCACTCAGGCTGAGTCTCAGCAGGCCATCAACCTGTTCAACGGCAAAGACGTGGGCGGTCGCCCGCTGACCGTCAATGTCGCGAAGCCGCGTGAGGAAATGAGCGGCGGCGGTGGCTTCGGCGGAAAGCGCGGCGGCAATCGCCGCTTCTAAGTTCTGCGGTCGATAGATCGGCCGGCCAGCGATAACCCGTGAGGGTCATCGCCGGCCGGCCGACTTTCGTTTTACAGCCTGTAAGGGTTTGTCCCCAGCACGACCTCGCAGATCGGCTCATGAAGCGGGAGAGAAGTATGCAATACCAAGTTGGTGATCAGGTCGTGCATGTCCCTCATGGGTTGGGGCGAGTCATCGGGCTGGTCAACAACAGCGTAGGCGACTTGGAGCCGAAGCTGTATTACGAAATCTCCCTCGGCAAGAGCACGGTGTGGGTGCCTGTCCAAAAATCGGCGTCCCTGGAGTTGCGGGCTCTGACGCTCAAGAGCGATCTTGAGCGATACCGGCATGTGCTCCGCAGCAAGCCTGTGAAGCTCTCCATCAACCATCGCCAGCGTCACACTGACCTTGTTGATATGCTCAAATCCGGCACTTTCGAGGGATTGTGCATCGTCGTCCGAGATCTGACCGCCCAAGGCCAGATCAAAGCGCTCAATCATGCCGACGCCCTGACCTTACGCCACACCCACGAAAACCTGACCCGTGAATGGGCCGCTGCCGAGGAGATCGCGCTCCACGAAGCCGATCGGCAGATCCAGGCGTTGATCTTCGAGGGCCGCCTGGCCTGACGAGAGATCTCTTCGGCTCTCAGGCAAACTGCTTGACAGCTCGCGAGTGACCGGTTGGCACGACCGGTGCGGGCCAGGCTGGGAGCCTGACGACAAGCCGCTAGAACAGGCCGTTCGGGTGGACCGGGGTGATACCTCCGACATCGTGCTCCACGCTATCCCAATGCTCAGCTAATTGACCGTCTTGAATGCGATACAGGTCAAATACCTTGTTGACCATCCCGTTGCTGCCCAGGGTGCATTTGAAGAACACACACACCATATCCCCATCCGCAACGATAGAGTGAATCTCCATGTGGGGTTTGAGCGCCAGGAACTTCTCGCAAAATCGGCGGAACCCTTCACGTCCATCCTCGACCCGGGGATTATGCTGTTTGTAATCCGCCCGCATGTAAACATCCAAACGGCTGGTATCCCATCCGTTGAAGACCTCATCGTAAAACTTCCGAACAAGTTCCTTGTGATCCATGGTTCTTGTCATCCACTCCCTCGTGCGAACACCTCAGCCAGCTTCGCTCGATCGTCAGCGCTCCGGCTACTCGGTTCTGCGCCGACGCCGGACCACACCTGCTGCCGTCGTGAAGCTCCCCACCGGGATCGGAGAGTCCGGGAGCTTTGGCTTCATGGGGCCGGATTTGGCGATCGCGTTGTGCGGGCAGACCGTCAGGCATTCGCCGCAGCGCGTGCAGCGCGTCTCATCGACGACGGCGATCAGGCCCAGGCCGCCGGCGATCGCGCCGACCGGGCAGGCTTTGATGCAGGCTGTGTCGCCCTGGCAGCGATCGGGTAGGCAGATCACACTGATGTACGCCTTGCACACGAGCGACCCGCACCGCTTTCGGTTGATGTGGGCGTCCCACTCGGCTGCGTAACGGTCAAGGCTGAAGAGGACGCTCCGCGCGGCCGTCAGCGCGGCATCGCAGTCGCCCATGGCGGCGATGTAGCCGGCCACGTCGCGCAGCATCGCCAGGTCGCCGGGCTGGCCGGCTCCGGTCGTGATGTCCGTGATGATCGCCTGGAGCTGCGCCAGGCCGTCGCGGCAGGAGACCGATCGGCCGCAGCTGATCGCCCGGGCCTCGGCCACTCGCTCACGCGCCCACTCGACCGGGCACACGCCCTCCGCGAGCGGCGCCCCATCTTTTGTGACAGGCAGTGTCTGAAAGTCGGTCGACATGACGCGCCCCTATTTCACAGCGTATTCGGACCAGATGCGTGACTTGCGGATGTCGCGCCGCAGGTCGCATTGCAGGCACCGGCCGGCCTCACAGGCCGCTTGATCCGCGCTGAAGTCCTGCGTGATGGGCTGAAAATCGCAGACCCGTTCGGCCGCGGCTCGCACGCCGAGCTCCTGACGGGCTTCCAGGTAGAAACCGTCCACCTTGCCGATCTTCGCGGGCCGCTCCCGCTCGACCAGGATCTCGTCGATCTGGCCGTCTCCGCCAAGGTAGCGATCGATCAGGCTGGCGGCCTGACGGCCCGACTCGATGGCGTTGATCACGAAGCTCGTCCCGGTGATGACGTCGCCGGCGCAGAAGACGCCGTCGAGGCTCGTCCGGTGCCCGCTCTTGCCCGACTGCGGATCCACGGGGTAACCGAAGCGGTTGAGCTCGAGGCCGAAACCCTCGGTCAGGCCGGTGGCCTGCCCTGCTGCAAAGACGATCGAGTCGCACGGGATGACGCGGGTCGAATCCGGGATGGGCGTCTCCACCAGCGCGCCAGTGGCGCGATCGAAGTGGAACTCGCTCACCTCGTGGACGCGCAGGCCGGTCACCTGCTCGGGCGTCCCTACGATGGCTTCATTAGAGTGGCCATCGAACAGCACGGCGCCTTCAGCCCGGGCCGCCTCGATCTCCTCGCGATCAGCCAGCATGGCGTCGCCCTTCTCGAGGCAGACCACGGTGCTGTGGACGCCCATGCGCAGGAGTGTCCCGGCCACGTCGAACGCGACATTGCCGCCGCCGATGACACAGCAGGTCTTGCCCAGGTCAAGCGTCTGACCCAGGCGGCTCGCCCTCAAAAAATCGACGGCCGTATAGACCTGGTGGAAATCGGCGCCGGGGAGCCTGAGTTTCTTGCCGACCGGCGTCCCCACGGCCACCAACACGGCATCGTGCTCCGCCTTCAGTGCAGCGGCCGATTCCACGTTCTGGCCGTAGAGCAGACGCACACCCGACTCGACGATGTAGCCGACCTCGGCCTGCACGACGGCCGTCGGCGCCCGGAACTCCGGGATGCCCAGGGCCATGTATCCGCCGGCGACGTTCTGCTTCTCGTAAACCGTGACGTCGTGGCCGAGCTTGTTCAGATAGTAAGACGCGGTCAGCCCGGCGGGGCCGCCGCCGATCACGGCGATCCGCTTGCCGGTGCGTTCCTTGTGAAAGCCCTTGCCGCGCCAGACCTGCTCCGTGTCGCGCTCGGCGGCGTAGCGTTTCAGATTGCGGATCGACACGGGGCTGTTCAGCGCCGTGCGCTTGCACCCCGTCTCACAGCGGTGATTGCACACGTACCCGAGGACGTGCGGGAAGGGCACCTTCTCGCGGATCACGGCGATAGCTTCCGAGTGTCGGCCCTGCTGGATCAGGCGCAGGTAGGCCGGGATGTCGGCGTGCGCCGGGCACTCGGCACTGCACGGAACGATGGCCTCTTCCCAGGGCAGATCGTCTCGAAAGATCCCGAACTGATCCTGAAGCGCACCTGTCGGACAGACGGCCACGCAGGCCGAACAGAAGCGGCACCCGGCCTCGCCCAGGGGCACATCGCCCGCCGTGCCCACGTAGACCTCATCGCCCCGGCGGTTGAAGCCGAGGATGCCGACGCCGCGCAGGTCGTCGCAGGCGCGCACGCAGCGCCCGCATTGGATGCAGCGCTCCATCTCGCGCACGACAATCGGGTTGTCGACGTTGAGATGATCCGTCTTCCGTGACGTGACGCGCATACGCGAATGAACCGTGCCCAGGTACTGGATCATGGCCTGGAGTTCGCAGTTCATGTAGCGCTTGCAGCTGACGCAATCCTTCGGGTGGCCCGCGAGCATGAGTTCGAGCGCCACCTTGCGACGTTGCAGTAGCGCCGACGATTTGGTGACCACCTGCAGCCCTTCGGTGGCGGGCAGTTCACACGAGCAGACCACGCCGTCCTGGCCGGCGACTTCCACGACGCACAGCTTGCAGTTCGCCTGCGGGGGCAGATCCGGGTGGCTGCACAGATGTGGGATGTAGATCCCGGCGTCGAGCGCGGCGTTCAGGACGCTTTGGCCCGGGTTCGCGCTGATCGTCTTGCCGTCTACGGTGAGGGTCACCCGATCCATGTCGGCTTCTTCTCCATCAGGAAACAAAGCGAAGCCGGGTGGGTTCTTCGCCCACCCGGCTTCGCGCTGCGTTATGCCGCGACGGTCTCGAGCGAGTTGATGAACTCCGCGGCCTGTTCAGCGGCCAGTCGACCGGAGTTCAGGGCGAAGCCCATCGTGTTGCCGGGCAGGTAGTACAGGTACGTCCCCGCATACAGGTCGCACACGTCCGAGCCGGCGGCGTAGAGGCCATAGAGCTTCTTGCCTTCGGGCGTCAGGGCCTGATAGTGCGAGTCGATCTTGATGCCGCCCAGCGTGCCATACGCGCCGGGGACAATGCGAAGGATGTAGAACTTCTTGCCCTCGAGCGGGGTCAAGAAGCGGCGATCCTTGCAGAAGAGATCGTCGTAGTGCAGGGCGCAGCTCTCGTTGTACTCTGCCAGGGTCTTCATGAAAGCCTCGACGTCGATGCCCATCAGGCGCGCGGCTTCCTCGGGCGTGTCGGCGATGGCGGCCTCGCCCGGGAACTGCGTCATGGCCTTCTGCATCCAGGCTTCAGCGTCGGCGGTGTAGTCGGCCTTGATCACACCGTTGACCCAATCCACGCCCTGCTTGCGATACAGGTCGAAGATGCTGTCGGTGCTGAACACGTAAAGGCAGCGGTCCGACTGGCGCACCGAGACGTTGGCCGTCACGGCCGTGTTCTGCAACACGGTCTCATCCATCACGCGCTTGCCCTCTTTGTTGATGATCAGGCTGCGCGGCTGCTGCATGGCGATGGTGTAGACATACCCGGCCAGCATGTGCACATGGCCGCAGTCCATGATCATCTCCATGTCCATGTTGCCCTTGCCGGCCCCGGCCTCCCAGGCCATGCGCAGGCCGTCGCCCGTCAGGCCCGGGATGCGGAAGTTGAACATGTCCTTCCCGTAGGTGAAGCCGCAGTGCTCCTTGATCATGTCCGGGTTGTCGCCGAAGCCGCCCGTGGCGATGAGGGTCGCGGCAGCCTCCACCTCGTACTCCTCGCCGTCCTTGCTCTTCGCCACAAGTCCGACGATGTCTTCACCGTCCCGCGTGAGCTTCACGGCCGGCGTGTCGAAGTAGAAGGTCACGCCCAGTTCGACCGCGCGCTCGTACATCAGCTTCATCATGGTCGACGCGCAGCGCGGCCCTGGGTGGCTCCCGTCGGCGGGCTGCACCACATGCCAGGTGGCGTGGCCTTCAGGGTAGTACTTCATCGCGCCAACGAAGCGCACGCCCATTTTCTCGAGCCAGTCGATGGTGTCTGCGGACTTCCAGAAGTAGTCGCGCACCATGCGCGCGTCCACCTTCCAATGGGTGTAGTCCATCATCAGCTTGAACGCTTCTTCTTTGGTCAGGCCGATCATCGATTCCTTCTGGATCCGGCTCTCGACCGCGAACGGTCCCATGCCCATGTTCGATGTTCCACCGGGCACGCTCGACTTCTCGAACACTGAAACGTTCAGCCCTTTTTCAGCGCCGGTGATGGCGGCGGCAATGCCCGCCGGGCCTGCAGCGATGATGGCGAGATCGGTTGTGATTTTCTTCATGGTGCGCCTCTTTGAGTGATTCTGAATGGACTGACCACAGGCTGCGTCCGTCGTGCGGACGCCAGTCGTTGTTCCTTCGTGTGCCCTCTAGTCCGGGAAGCCGTTCCAGCGCGGCACGCCCGTGTACTCGCGCGCCCGCTCGACGCCGCTCAGCACACGGATGGCACCGGCGGCCATGGCTTCCAGCTCGAACTCTCCCGGGTACGCCGACACGGGCGCGATCCAGGAGCAGGCGGCTTCGATCTTTCGAACGAGATCCTGGTTGTGAACCAGACCTCCGCCGAGGAGGATGCCGTCCACCTTACCCTTGAGCACCGTGCTCATCATGCCGATGTGCTTGACGATCTGATAGATCATGGCATCCCAGGCTCGAGCGGCCGCCGCGTCCCCGGCGGGGATCCGGACCGCCGTCACTTCCTTGAGATCGGCCGTGCCGAGCAGGCTGACGAACCCGCCCGACTTCGTGCACAGGTCGCGGGCGGATTTGACGTCGTGATCCTTCAGGTAGTCGAGCAGCTCCGCCACCGGGATCGACCCGCAGCGCGTCGGCGTCAGCGGGCCATCGCCAGCCACGATGTCGTTGCCGTCGACCATACGGCCCTTCTCGTGCGCCGAGATCGAGATGCCCCCGCCGATGTGGCAGACGATGAAGTTGCAGTCTTCGTAGTTGCGGCCGATCGCCGCCGCGTGGCGGAGCGAAGTCTCCTTCAAGTTGAGGGCGTGCAGGTGGGACCGGCGATACACGCCTTTGATGCCGGTCATCCGGGCCAGGTCGCAGAGTTCGTCGGTGTCTGGCGGGTTGACCACATAGGCCGGCTTGCCATACCGCCGGGCCAGTTCGTCCGCCAGCTGGCTGCCCAGCTGGGCGGGGTGCTGCACGCCATTGGCCCCGCAGCGCGCGTGATCGATCAAGGTCCGGCCGATCGCGTACACGCCGCCTTCGACCGGCAGCAAACCACCGCCGCGCCCGACGAACGCGTCGACCTCGTCCAACGCGATGCCGCGCTCGGCGAGCTGGCGCAGGATCGTGTCGCGGCGGTAGGCCAGCTGATCGCTGATGGTCGCGAACGACTTGAGCTCAGCGGCCGAGTGCTCGACGTTCGCCTGGAACACGATCTCGTCGCCGCGGAATAGGCCGACCTTGGTCGAGGTCGAGCCGGGATTGATCACAAAAATCGTCTCTGCCATCACGACACTCCGGTCATGTGTTTGTACGCGGATCACGCGGATGGAAGCGGATCACACGGAATCCGCGTCATCGGCCTTCATCCGCGTGATCCGCGTACAAAATCACCCTCATCCCTTTGAAGCCGCCTCGAGATGGCCGGCGCGAACGGCTGAGATGGCGATGTTGCCGACGATCTCGGAGACCGGCGCGCCGCGCGAGCAGTCGCACACGATCTTCTTGAACCCCTGCAGCATCGGCCCGTACGCATCGGCATGCGCGAACTGTTGGACAAGCTTGACGCCGATGTTGCCGACGTTCAGGTCCGGCCAGATGATGATGTTGGCGCGGCCCGCGACTCGGCTTTCGCGCTTGACTTTCTTTGCGGCGACCTCCGGGTTGATCGCGGCATCCAACTGGAACTCGCCGTCGATCGCGAGATCAGGCCGGCGCTCGTTCGCGATCTTCAGCGCCTCGAGGACCTTGTCCACAAGTGGGCCGTTGCCGCTGCCGCAAGTCGAATACGACAGCAGCGCGCAGCGCGGTTCCCAGCCGAGCAGGCCCTGTAGGGTGTCGCAGGCCGAGATCGCGATGCTGGCCAGTTGCTCAGCGTCAGGGTTGGTGCAGACGGCGCTGTCGCCGAACGCGAGCAGGGTGCCCTCGGATCCGCCGAAGCCCGGGATGTTGAAGATGCCGAGGCTCGAGATCGTGCTGATGTTGTCCGCCAGGCCGATGAGGGTCTGGCCGGCCAGGATGACTTCTTCGGTCGTGGTCTCGATGCCCGCGAACGTGCAGGCGACGTCGCCGACCGCCTCCATGGCCATGGCGAAGTAGAGCGGGATCGACATGCGGCGCCCGAGGGACTTCGCGCTGAGGAGCGCGCCCGGGAGGGCGACGTAGCGCTCGATCAGCGAGTCGCGGTAGGCCGCGTCCTGGATGTCGACGTAGGTGAAGACACCGCCATCCAATCCGCGTTGGGCGCAGAGTTCCTTCAACGCGGCCGGCTCGCCGACCAGCACCGGCACGATGTAGCCCTGGCTGCCCGCTTCGTAGGCGGCCCGCATCATCTTCTCGTTCGAGGCCTCGGGAAACGCCACGCGCTGCGGGTCGGCCTTGGCCCTGGCGTAGACAAAATCCAGGATGTTCATCTGCCCCTCCGGGCTGCCCAGGCCATCGCCTTTCGGCGGGCAGGGGCAGTCTGGTTGTGTGCGTCTGTCGGTCGGCGCCTTATTCGATCCGGGCGCAGACCTCGTCCACCATGTCGCCGATCGTCTTCATCTTGCTGGCTTCAGGCAGCGGGATGAGCACGTCGAGCTCGTTCTCGACCGTGGAGACCAGGGCCACCATCAGCAGGGACTTCGACGACAGTTCTTCGACGATCCGCGTGTCGCGGCTCAGCGCCCCGACGTCCTTCTTGTAGGTCATCGCAAAGCACTGCAAGACCTTGTCTTCGATCGCTTTCTTGTCCATGTGGGTCATTCCTTCACGAGGTCGAACACGACCGTCTTATACCCGTCCTTCTGGACGATCCGGGCCTGGATCGGCACGGGCAGTCGGGGCACGATGTCTTTCTTGGTCTTCTTGGTGACGCCGCAGACGATGGCGTTGAACTTCGCGCCCTCTTCGAGCTCGACGCAGCCGTAGCAGTACGGCTGCAGGAATTCGTTATCGGGACGGGTCGACATCACGCCGGGTAGGACGAAGTCGAACATCGTGGCTTTGCCGCTGATCTCCACCCACTCCATGTCGGTGCACGAGCAGCCATTGCAGGCGATAACTGGCGGGAACTCGACAACGCCACAGCGCTTGCACTTGCGCCCCATCATTTTGCCCTCTTCGAGGGAGGTGTAAAACCGTTTGACGATAGGTTCCATGTTCATGATGTCGCCTCGCTCAATTCAGCGCGCCGAGGATGATGGCCGCCAGGTTTTGGCCGCCGCCGAAGCCGCGCAGCATCGTGTGCTTCGGGAGTTTCTTGACTTGCCGCTCGCCGCATAGGCCGCGCATCTGCTGGACGGCTTCGAAGATATCGGCCATGCCTGAGGCCGCGTGAGCGTGCCCGAAGGAGGCGCGGCCGCCGTTGGTGTTGATCGGGCGGTCGCCGTCATAGGCCGTGCGCCCCTCCATGATGTACTTCCAGCCCTCGCCCTTGGGCAGGTAGCCCGCGATCTCGGCCGCGATCAGGTGCGAGGTGATGATGAAATCGTTGGCGTAGAAGAGGTCGATGTCGCTCGGCGTCAGGCCGGTCACCTCGTAGGCCTGGCGGACCGCTTCTTCAGTGCCGCGCATCTCGAGATGGGCCTGCGAGCCCTCGAGCGCGGCGTTGCCGATGCCCAGCACTTCGATGGGCGTGCCCTTGAAGTCTTTGGCCATCTCGGTCGGGCAGACGATGACGGCGGCGGCGCCGTCGCACTTCGTCTCGAAGCCGCTGATGCGCAAGTACTCAGACAGCTTGGGGTTGAAGGGCGAGCGCATGAACGCCATCACATCGTCGAACCCGTTCTCTTTGGCGAGGTCCTTGAACTCTGTGCGATTGATCGCCAGCGGGCACTTCGCGGCGTTGCGGCGATTGTTGATGGCCGCCGCGTTGAGGATGTCGTCCATCTTCTCGTCGGTCAGGCCGTATGCGTGGGTGTACCAGGCCGCGACGTCGTCGAAGGCGATCATCGGGCCGGCTGCCAGCGGCCGGCTGTAAGCCCTGTCGTAGATCAGCTTGGTCGAGACGATGAACTCCTCGAACGAGAACTTACGGCGCATGTGCGCCGGCATGTTGGCCACCGGCAGACTGTCGGCCAGATCGACACAGCCCGAGAGCACGACGTCGAACTTGCCCGAGGCCACCGCGTTGACGGCCAGATCCAGCGCCAGATAGCCCGAGCAGCAGGCCTCGGAGTGGTGGGCCGAGCCCTTGCCGCGCATGCCGAACCAGTCGGCGACCTGCATGTTGGGCGTGATGTATTCGGAGCCCATGTAAGGGTTGGCCTGGGTGTGGAAGTAGAAATCGACGTCTTTGGCCTCGACGCCGGCGTCTTCCATCGCGGCGAGCGAGGCGTACCCGAAGACCTCGCCTTCCGACAACCCCTCGGTCGCAGGGTTGTCAAGGAAGTTCATGAAGGGCGTGCAGCCCACGCCGATGATGGATACGCTTCTGCTGTACTTGCCCAGTTTGACCATAGCGTGTCTCCTTTCAAGACAGCTGCTCGTCACCCGGATGAATTGCGCGGTCTTGACCCCGTCGCTGGGCGTTCCTGCCGGGAGTTCCCCGCCAGGCCGCCGGTCGATCAGGGGCCAAAAATCCGATCATTCTTGTGCTGAACTACAAGTGGGACCCTGAGGGTGCGTTTCCCCTTTTGGTCGGAAACTCGCATGGCCTTGGGGTCAACCTCTTCCAAACGCTTGCTTTTCGATGATATGACGCCTGAATATCGAAGGTTTTGTGAGCCCACCCAAAATAACCGCTTCTGGCCAGGGTCCTGGATTGTGCTGCAGTACAATGGATTTCTATCCGCGACGGCGCCGCCGGGATTCGTGAAAAATGTCAGGAGGAGCTTCGGATGAAACTAACTATCGAGAGAGTGACGAGCCTCCTGACAGAGCAAGGGGCTCAGTTGGCTCTGGCCGGCTCGACCCAGGTGGTCATCCACGCGGTGGCCGCCCTGCCTGGCGAGGGCGGCTCAATCCAGCCGGACGTGCTTTACGTGGCCAGCGCCTCCGAGCTGAGAAACGACAACGCCGTGGAAGGAATCCGGCACCTGGTGTGTGTGGCGGATGGTGAGACGCCGGTCTGGCTGATGCGATGTGAGGATCTCAACCTGATCCTGTTGCCTGCTGCCGCCGAGTGCGCGGCAGCGATCCAGAAGGTGCAGGATTGGTTCGTGGCACAGCGTCGGTTCGCGCAGGTGCGCGAGGACATCCTCGACGCGCTGTTCGCCGGAAACGGGTTGCAGGCCATCGCTGACAAGGGCTTCGAGCTGCTCGGGAACCCGATCTTCATCAACGACACAAGCCTGAAAAGCCTGGCCAGGTCGCGCGGTGTCGTCGTCGACGACCCGACCATGAATGCCATCATCGAACGCGGTTATCTGGATCAACGCACGATCAATTCCCTCCGGAGCGATCGAATCTTGCGGAAGCTGGCCGACGGCGAACCGCCCTTCATCGTCAAGGAGTGGAGCGAGGCCAGAGGGATCCCCTATGCGAAATACGGCTGGCTGCAGGCCGGCGTGCGCATTCGCGGCACGTTCGTGGCCATCCTGGCCGTGTTCGGTTGCTTCGAGCCTTACAGCGACTATGCCATCGAGTGGGTCGAAGGACTGTGCAAACTGGCGGCGATCGAACTCCAGAAGAGCGAGTTCTTCATCCAAACGCACGGCCTTATCTACGAGGCGCTGATCAATGACCTGCTCGAGCGACGACTGACCGATACCAAGACGATTCTGCTCAGGCTCAAGGCCCTGGAGATCGTCCTTCATCCCGATCTCTACGTGGTCTCTGTGCGCCGAGAGCGGCAGGAGGCCGCCCGCGACGGCGCGCATCTCATCAGCCATTCCCGGTTGCGCGAGATCCTGCCCGGCAGTATGTCAGTAGACTTTCGCGGAGATGTCGTCTTGCTGCTCAGCCGCAAGAAGGGCGCGCCGGTTTTGAACGAGGAAGAACTGGCTGACCTGATGGACTATCTTGAGTCCAACAAGTGGGTCGTCGGTATCAGCAACGTCTTCGCGGATCTCTCCGAGATGTCTCGATACTATCTGCAATCCGTGAAGTCGCTGGAGTTAGGGAGGCAAATCGACGGACTTGGCATGATTCACCATTACGCGCATTACGCGATCTTTCATGCCCTCGAGGCCTGTGCCGGGGAGGTCGATCTGCGCGAGATCTGTCATCCAGGCCTGCGGCAACTGGCCGAGAGTGACGATCCGGCGGATCGAGAACTGCTACAGACGCTCTACCTGTACCTCTCGGATCTGAAGAATCCCACGGGTGTCGCCGCTGACCTGCACATCCATCGCAACACGTTGTTCTACAGGATCAACAAGATCGAGAGCCTGCTGGGCTGCGACCTGCATCGGGGCGACGTGGTCTTCGATCTGTTGCTCTCCTTCAAGCTGATCCGGTATCTCGCCAGCGTTGACGCGCAACGCACGCCTCTCGTCGTCTCACGCCAGGCTCGTCTCAAACCAACGGTGAGCTCCGACCCTGAGTGAGGGCTGGTTCGGATGATTCGGCGCTGACCGGGTTCAGTCGCTCTCAGGCCAGCGCCAGCGCTCGACCTGCCAATGAAGGCCGGGCAGGGCCACGGCCGCCCGATGGTCTGTGGCCGGGGTCAGGGTCTGCACACACCAGTTGGCCGCCTCGATCGCATCCCCCTGGATGTGCACCAACCGGGGCGGGGCGCTCGCGAAGAGTTCCACAGCGAACGCGTTCAAGGGGAGACTCAATCCCTCTCCCCGCGCCTTGACGAAAGCTTCTTTGCAGGTCCAGTAGCGATAAAACGCCTCGAACTTCTGGCCCTCCTCGAGCTGATTCCAATCCGCTATTTCCTTGAGCGAGAAGAAGCGGTTGACCAGGGTCGTCATGGCGTCAAGCGGCTGCATCCATTCGACATCGACACCGACTTCCTGGCCATAGGCCACCGCGCACAAACCGATCTCGTGTGACCGTGACAGATTGAAGTGCACGCTGTCGCCCTGGCCATCGGAGAGGAAGGGCTTGCCATGTGGGCCGTAGCTGAAGGTGAGTAGTCCGGGAGCCATGCGTGTATATCGGCTCAGGATCTGCCTCAACCTCCCATGCGCGACGATATATCGAAGTCGATCCCGTTCAACGCGAAACCGATGCGCGGTCTTCTTTTCCGAAACTGAGAGCAGAGTTTCCAATCCAGCCGTGATCGGTTCGGCCTGATCCAGGCCAAAGGACCAGAGGTGGAGACAGGAAGGGCCCCAGTTGATGTTCGCCGGGGGCGGCAGCCAGCGCTCGGTATCAGGCACCATCCCCGGATCATACCCTCGCAGCTTTCCACCACAACGTCATCGCCAGCGCCCACCCAAGTGGGCCCCCTCATACGAACCCTGTTGTGTGGCGACGCCTGCGCATGACATTTGTCCCTGAGTCCTAGTGAGGGCAAGACTTGACACACCCCGAGCTCCTGCCCTACTATCCGACCATCCACTATGTGGATTACATATCCACAAAGCGGACATCTGAAGAAATCCGCAGGATCTGTTCCGTTATTCCGTCGTCCTGGCCGGGTCAAACGGCTGTGGAGTCACTCATTCGCCCTCTCAGAATCGATCGAAAGGCAATCATGAACACGAGCGCAACGAAGAACAAAGGATTGATGGTGACGATCCTTTCCATCTCCTTCCTCCTGATGCTGAGGTTGACGATTTCGCCGGCTCTCGCGGAGATCGGCAAGGCCTTCCCTGGCGTGAGCCAGGAAGCCCTGATGAACATGGTCTCGCTGGCTTCGCTGGTGGCCATCCCCTTCGGGTTCCTGGCGGGCGTCCTGGCCAACCGCTTCCGAACGCGCACCCTGCTCTTCGTGGGCCTCGGCCTGTACATCGTGGGCGGCATGGGCCCCATGTTCACCTCGGACTTCACCGTGATCCTGGTCTGCCGTGCGCTGCTGGGCGCCGGCACCGGCATCTTCCTGCCGTATGCGGCCGGCCTGATCGCCGACTTCTACTCCGGCCAGGCGCGCGATGTCATGCTGGGTTATCAAAGCACTGCCGTCGCCCTGGGCAACATCATCACGGCGATCCTGGCGGGCGTCCTGGCGACGTTCTCGTGGCGACTGTCGTTCCTGATCTATGCCTTTGCGATTGTGACCCTGGTCCTGGTCGTGCTGAAGCTGCCCGAGCCGCAACGCACGCAGCCGAGTGGCAAGCAGGAGAGCGGCTTCAACCGCGGCGTGGTGACGGTCTGTGTGTTGATCTTCTTCTACGCGGTCATCTACTTCGCGATCTTCGGCTACCTGTCGTTCGTCGTGGATAGCCACAAACTGGGCGATGCGGCCTCGACCGGTCTGGCCACCATGATCATGACGGTCATGTCGATGGTCAGCGGCGTGTTGTTCGCCAGGATCATCGGCCTGCTCCGCCAGTTCTCGGCCTTCGTGGCGCTGCTCCTCAACGCTGTCGGCTTCTTCCTGCTCTCGATCGCGACGGACATGAGCCTGATCTTCGCCGGCGCGGCCTTCATCGGCCTGGGGTTCGGCCTTCTGATGCCCTATGGCACGATGAAGGTCACTGACGCGGCGCCAAAATCTGCGGCAACCTTTGCCAACGGCCTTTACATGACGTTCGTCAACCTGGGCACCGCCGCCTCGCCGACGATCCTGGTTACCATCGGGAGTGTGTTCGGAAACCCGGATGGCCAGTTCATCTACCGGGTGTGCGCGATCGTCCTGGTCGTTGCCGCCGTCATCGCCGTCGGGGTGGCGTTTGTCGTGAATCAGCGGAAGCCAGGCACGGTGCCGGCTTCGTCCGACAAACCGGCTGCCGCGTAATCGAAATCGTCAACAGGGGAGAGACATCATGAAAATCCTGGCAGTCCTGGCGGGTCGCAAAAACGGCAATGGCGAAATCCTGACCAAAGAAGCGTTGATGCGGGCGGAGGAGCTCGGCGCGCAGGTCAAGATGATCAACCTGCACGACTACAACATCATGCCCTGCACCGGCTGCGAAAGCTGCACGGTGAAGTTCACGCAGCAGCACTGCGCGCCCGAGTGCGTCAACATGCACAAGGACGACATGGAGCTGATCATGCAGGAGTGGCTCGACTCCGATGGCGTGATCGTCACGGTGCCCGCCTACTCCTTCATGCCGGCCGGCATCTACCGCATCTTCACGGATCGGCACCTGTCGTACGAGCCGAACTTCCACAAGCAGGTCGGCAACGCCGCTTACTTCAAGCACCGCGTCGGCGGGATCATCACCAACGGCGGGTCCACCCGCAGCTGGATGTCGATGGTCATGGAGAGCGTGACCGTGACCCTGTTGACGCAGGATATCAAGGTCGTCGATCAGATGATGGCCAACCGCGCCCCGCGCCCCGGCCAGATCCTGCTCGATGATGCGGCCCTGCAGCGTGCCCGCCAGCTCGGCGAGAACGTCGTCAAGGGGATCCAGAACTACGAAACTGTCGAATATCTGGGCGATCCCAACCTGGGCTGGTGCCCGGTCTGCCATTCCAATCTCCTGTCGCTGGGTCAGCCGCACTGGAACAGCAGCGGCTATCCGATCGAGTGCCCGGTCTGCCACTGCGGCGGCGACCTCGAGAAGGACGAAAACGGCCGCTGGAAGTTCGTCATCCAGGCGAACGGGCGCGAGAAGTCGATGACCGACGGAAGCGGCGCCAAGGACCACTTCTTCGAGATCGGCGAGACGATGGGCAAGTACTATGCCAACCAGGGCGTGATCCGCGAGCGACGCAAGAAGTACTCGGCCTTCCGACCGGCCGGGATCCCGCGTCGCGGCGGCCAGGTGGTGCCGGTCGAAGTCGCCGAAGAAGAGTAAGCCGCCGACGCCCACCTGTGGGCGTCCTCCCATCAACCGATCTGCGCTCGACAACATCGCGAACCCCTGAGGCCCCGGAAACTGTGCCGCGGGTGGTTCGCGATGTCGTTGAGAGGCCATCATTTGCGAGTGCTCTCATGTCCACCTCCAACTACCCTGCGTTTCGCTGGTACGTGTTGTTCGCCGTGATCGTTGCCACATTGGCCCAGGGCATGATCCTCATCGCGCCCACCCCGCTGGTCGGCGAGATCTCCAAGTCGCTCGGCGTCGACCTCGGGACGACCACCGGGGCTGCCATGCTGCCGTTCACGCTTATGGTCGCGATCGGCGGCATGGTCGGTGGCGCTGTCGTCGACAAGTGGGGCGTTGCCATGACGTTCATCGGCTGTTGTCTGCTCGCGGCGGTCTGCGCCGCCCTCGTGCCCGTTCTCGGGACCAGCCTCCTGGGCCTCGTGGCCTTGCGCGCTTTGCAGGGCCTCGGCTGCGGCCCGATCATCGCCTCGGGTCCGCGCCTGGCGGCCGAATGGTTCCCGGCGCCGCAGCGCGGGTTGTTCCAGGGGCTCCAGGGCGCGGCGTTGTCGCTCGGGATCACGATCGGCCTGATCGCAGGCCCGGCGATCGCCTCGAACTCGGGCTGGCCTAGCGCGCTGCTGTGGTTCGGCGCCGTCATGTTCGTCGCGCTGCTCCTGTTCGTCGGTTACGCCTTCGGCCCGAAGTCGCCGGCCGCCGGGATCGTCGGCCAGGCCGGCCACGGCGATGATGGCCTCTTCAAGAAGGTGTTTGGACTTCCCGCGTTCTGGCTCACGCTGGTGGCGGTGTTCTCGCTGTCGTGGGTCATGCAGGGCTACTACGACCTCACGCCCGGACACATCGCCGTTCCCGCGCCGGCCGGGCTGGGCATGGGCCCGGAAGTGGCCGGGACCATCATGGGCATCTACACCCTGGCGTTCATGCTGGGCTCCATCGCCAGCGGCGTGGTGGTCGAGAAGGTCTTCAGGGGCCGGTACAGCCTGGCTATCCTGGTGTCGTTCGCGCTGACGGCCGTGTTCTGCGCGTCGGTGCTGCTGCCGATGGTGAACCAGAACCAGACGCTCCTGACAGTGTGCCTGATCCTGGCGGGTTTCTTCATGGGCATGCCCAACCCGATCAGCCTGACGTTCATCTCCAACAGCTATCCCGAAAACATTACAGGCAGGGTGGGCGGCCTGACGATGGGGCTCTCGATCTTCGGCGGCACGATCGCCGTGGCGGCCGGATCCTACGCGCTGCATGCGACCGGCATGTACACGATCTCGATCATCATCGTGGTCGTGGTGGCCGTCATCGGTGCGCTCGCTGGCGCGAGCATCAAGGCGCCGGGCGTGTTCTCGAGCGGCCAGGCATAGAAGGGGCGGCTCACGGCGTGCGGAAGCCTGAGTGAGCGGCTCAGAGCGATGGCTTGTGAAAGAAAACGGGTGACAGAGACCAGTTTGCCCCGCCGATCCCTGTCGCCCGTTATTCTTGATGGAACTTCATACGGCGGGCTCTGGCGCGCCAGGCGCTGGATGATCCTCAGCCCCGAGCCGCTGCAGCCGGTGGTTGGTAGCGGCGCACGCCCGGGGTGCGCTGGCCGATCACGTCGCAGGTCTGAAGCAGCGCCGACACGAACCGCTCTTCCTGGCCAAGGAAACGCACCGTCGGCACCGGGATACTGATCGCGAGCGTCGTGGTGAGCGGCGCCTCGATGGCGGCGGCGACGGCGCTGATGCCCAGCGAATGCTCCTCGCGGTCGTACGCGATCCCCGAGAGACGGATGGCCGCGAGTTCCTCGATCAACTGAACTCGGGTGCGGATCGTCGTCGGCGTGAACGCGGGCAGGTCCTCCGGAAGCAATTGCATGACGGCTTCGGTGCTCAGGGTGGCGAGCAGAGCCTTGCCGTTCGCCGTGCAATGCAGCGGGAAGGTCATGCCGATGCCGGACACGGCGCGCAGACGCTGCAACCGTGTCACCTGATCGAGAAACAGGATGTGGTCCTTGTCGCGGATCGACAGGTCAACGGTCTCGTCGACCTTGAGCGACAACTCCTCGAGGAAGGGACGCAGCTCGCGCCGCAGATCGTGGCGGACTGCCCCGCCCAGAGAGATCAGCTCGACCCCGAGCTCGATCTGGCCGCCCGGGTCGACCGTCGTCAGCAGCCCCTCGGCCTCGAGCGTGCTCACAATCCGATAGACCGTGGTGCGCGGCAGACGAACCTTGGACGCCAGCTGAGCCAGGTTGAGGCCGTCCGCATCGCGGATGGCGCGCAGGATGCGGGCCGCCCGGCTGATCACCTGGACCTGCCCGAGGTCGCGCTGAGGATTGGTGGAGGGTTTCGATTCAGTCGCCATAAGCTTCGTCGTCGGATGATCCGACGGGCATGACCTCTTTCTATTGGCTCCTTTGAGGCAGCTCTGCGGGCAGGGCGGCGTTGAGCCTTGGCCCGGCACCGTTCACGACTCGCACCACAGGAACAACGGGAAAATACCGCTATTCAGCTGGTTATTCCGCAATGCGGTGAGTTGCGGGCAGTATACACCGCCGACCTCGATTGGACCTCCGATTGCCGAGCCTGTGAGCGACGATGATCGGACGGGCTTTTTTCCGCGGATTGCGCGGATTTCGCTGATGATGCCGACTCTCGGTTTAGTTCGCCCGGCCGACGCCGGGGTGAGCCAGACCCATCCGCGAAATCCGCGGCAAGAATCCCAAAATCGCAGTCACGACCCACTGGCCATAGCTGCAGAATGGGATCGGGCCAGCCGGAATGTCATGCGGCTGGCCCGATCCGATTGAGCGGAACGTCGCCCCGACGAACGGCGCATCAACCGGCGGTGTATCCTCCGTCGACATACAGAATGGCCCCGGTCATCAGGTCTGAAGCGCGCGACGAGAGGAACAGCACGGAGCCGATGTAGTCTTCGGGTTCGCCCAGCCGTCCGATGGGCATGCGCGACAGGAAGCGCTGCGTGGTCTCAGGGCTTTCGAAGATCCACTGGGTCAGCGCGGTGCGGAAGACGGTCGGCGCGATCGCGTTGACGTTGATGTGATGCTTGCCCCACTCCCAGGCCAGCGTCTGGGTGAGGGAGTCGATGGCGCCCTTGGAGGGGCAGTACGCGCTGTAGTTGGGAAGGCCCAGCTTGCCGCGCTGCGACGAGACCAGGATGACCTTACCGCCGCGCCCCTGTTGGATGAGCACCTTGCCGGCCTCTTTGCACATCAGGTACGTGCCTTTGACGTTCACGTCCATGATGTTTTCCCAATCCTCGACGGATTGTTCGACGATCGGCCCGGGTTTGTTAACGCCGGCGGCGGTCAGGACGATGTCGAGCCCGCCGTACGTCTCGACGGCGTGGGCGACGATGCGCTTGTTGTCGTCGTGCGAGACCGGGTCACCGGCGATGTGCGTGGCCGTGTAGCCGGCGTTCGTGATCATCTCAGTCAGCGGCGCGAGCGAGTCGACGCTGCGGCCGGTGAGCACGACCTTGGCTCCGGCCTTGGCCAGCGCCAGACAGGCCACCTTGCCGAGGCCGCCGGTCGCGCCGGTGACGATGGCCACCTTGCCGGTGACGCTGAACAGTTCTTGGGTGCTGGGAATCGCGTCTAGCATGATGGGCTACTTCGCTGCCGGATACGGCATGACCACCAGGAGGGTGGCGACTTCGTTGCTCTGGTTGACCAGTTCGCGCGGCTCGTCAGGGCCGATCCAGATGGAATCCATCGGGCCCAGCTTCAGGGTTTCGTTCTGCAGCCGCACGGTCAGTTCGCCTGCAAGGCAGACGTAGATCTTATCGAGCGGCGTGGCGCCCCAGTCTGCCTGGGCGCCGGGAAGATAGTACGAGCAGCCGACCCAGTACGGCGCCTCGCTGCCCAGGTTCTTGTGCTGCAGGTGCATCGTGTGGACGGTCGCCGAATGCCCGGGGGCCGTGTACTTCGCTGCATCGCTCAGTCGATTGACTTTGTAAGCCATGATGTCATCCCCTTAGGTGCCTGGGTCAGGCGCCTTTTTCGATCCGGTACTCACCGGTTGTGTCGAGCATGGCGACGAGGCGGATGATGCAGCCGTCGCCGCGAGTCCAACGAATCGGGAAGAACGAGAAGGTCACGCGCTTCCCCGTCACCTTGTCGATGTCGCCGCCGACGTTCTCGATGCCCAGGATGCCGTTAGAGAACAGGATGCGGTGCACCGGCTCCCAATCCGGGAAGTCCTCGATCACTTCGTGACCGCTGAACTCCTTGTACTCCTTGAGCAGGTGGGGCAGCAGGGGGCCGCCCGGACCGTGCGGGCCGATGGCGGTGGCCAGCGGGTGGTCGTTGGCCTGCGTGTCGTGGCCGACGACCTTGACGCCACGCTCCACCAGCCAGTGAGCCGCCGACGGAACCAGGCCGGGCGCTCGCCCGAAGTAGTCCTGGTTGTCGCCATACTTCGAGTGCCAGCCGGTATTGATGATGACGATGTCGCCGGGCTGGATCTTAGGCTCGGCCTTCTCGAGATCCTCGGCCGTGATCATGCCCCACTTGTCCTTGGGGATCGAGACCACCACGCCGGTGCCGAAGAATTTTTCGAGCGGGATTTCGTCGATGAACGGCGTCCCTTCCACCACGTGCGCAGGCGCATCGATGTGCGTCGTCGAGTGCATGGTGGTGGTGATCCGCTGAGTCAGGACGCCGGACTTGGCATGGTAATGGATGCGCTCGATTTCGACATCGCGGAAATAGGGCCAGTTGGGGGCCTGAAATCCCCACGGATGGCTCAGGTCAAAGAATTCCAGGGACGACATGGCAAGACTCCTTAGTTGCTTGTCTTGTCCACGATACGGATTTTTGTTTCGCAATGTGGACAGCCACCAAGATATACCCGCAGCCTGGGCTTGTCAATCCTCAGTCTGAAAGCGATCTGGCGCCTGCTCACAGCACCGATCAGATCGGGGCAGCCCGGACCTGGCCGCATGATGGCCGTCACCTCCTCGCCATACAAAGCTCCTCATCCGTCTTGCGGCTATTGACATCCAAACGGGTAACTCGTATAGTGGCCGTGTCCGCTATGCGGAAATTTATACCGCATTGTGGACATCCACGGTCGGGCCGATCTGACCAGGAAACGCTCTAGAAGGAGGCGGACGTGGCGAACCAGATTGCCGTCATCGGAGCCGGGCTGATGGGGCATGGCATTGCTCAGGTGTTTGCCGCGGGCGGGCACCGGGTCATCGTTCAGGACGCGGTCCCCGCTGCCCTCGCGACCGTCCATGAACGGATCACGGCCAACCTGACCCGCATGGCGGACTACGGGCTGGTGGCGGCTGACGCGATCCCTGACATCCTCGGGCGCGTGACTTGCACGGCCGACCTGGCCGAGGCCTGCCACGGCGCCGACATCGTCGTAGAGGCCATCGTCGAGAACCTGGAGCTGAAGCAGGAGCTCTTCGTCAGGCTCGAAGAGCTGTGCTCCGACAAGGCCATCCTGTGTAGCAACACCTCGGTGATCAGCATCACCAAGATCGCCAGCCCCGCCAAACGCCGCGAGCGCATCCTCGGGACGCATTTCTGGAACCCGCCGTATCTCGTGCCGCTGGTCGAAGTGATCCGAACCGAAGAGACCGATGAGGCCTGCATGGACGTGATCACGACGCTCATGCGCGACTGCGGGAAGCAACCGGTGCGCGTCAACAAGGACGTGCCGGGGTTCATCGCCAATCGCATGCAGCACGCGCTGTGGCGCGAGGCCTTCGCGATCATCGACGAAGGCATCTGCGACGCCGAGACGGTCGATGTGGCAGTGCGCAACAGCTTCGGCATTCGTCTGCCGGTGCTTGGCCCTGTGGCGAACGCCGACCTCGTCGGCCTCGACCTGACCCTCGCCATCCACGATTACATCCTCCCGTATCTCGACGCCTCTCCCACGCCGTCGGCGACGTTGCGCCGCCACGTGGAAGCGAAGGAACTGGGTTTCAAGTCGGGCTCTGGTTTCCAATCCTGGACGCCCGAGTCGATCGCCGAGACACGCACCAAGCTGGCCACCCATCTGATGGAGATGCTGGCACGGCAACGCAAGGCCTGAGCCATCTGGCCCGCTCAATTCTGCAGATCGAAAGGCAACACCATGGCTGACAAACTCATCATCACGGCGGCGCTCACAGGCGCGATCACCATCCCGACCCAGTCCGACAAATTGCCCTATACCTCTGAGCAACTTGTCGCGGATGCCGTGGCCTGCGTCAAAGCCGGCGCGGCCGCCGTGCACATCCACGCGCGCAACCCGGAGACGGGCCAGCCGTCCTCGGATCCGGATCTGTTCGCGCCGATCCTGGCTGGCATTCGCGCCTCCGGCGTCGACATGATCGTCGGCACGACCACGGGCGGCGGCATGGGCATGCTCCCGACAGAGCGACTGCGTGTGGTGCCGCGCTACAAGCCTGAGGTGGCCTCGTTCAACCTGGGCAGCATGAACTTCTCGATCCATCCGGTCGCGCGCCGATTCAAGCCCGAGGACTACCGCTTCGGCTGGGAGCAGGCCTACGCCGAGGGCACCAAAGACTTCATCTTCCGCAACACCTTCGGCGACATGGAGACGTTCGCCAAGACGATGGCCGAGCACAACACCAAGCCCGAGTTCGAGGCGTACGACGTCGGCCATCTGTACAACCTGCGTTTCCTGCTCAAGGAGAAGCTCGTTCAGCCGCCGTTCTGGATCCAGTTCGTGCTGGGCGTCCTCGGCGGCCTCGCAGCCACCCCTGAAGATCTGATCGTCATGAAGCAGACGGCGGATCGACTCTTCGGCGCTGAGAACTACCGCTGGTCGGTGATCGGCGTCGGCTATCCGATGGAGTTCAACATGGCCGGGATGGCGGCCATGATGGGCGGCCACGTGCGCGTCGGCCTCGAAGACAATATCTTCGTCGGGCGCCGGCAGCTGGCCACCAACGCTCAGCTGGTCGAGAAGGCCGTGCGCATCGCCAAGGAATTCGATCGCGAACTCGCGACGCCCGAGGAAGCCCGCGCCATGCTCGGCCTCAAGGGCAGCGCGGCAGTGAACTTCTAGAGAGACCGCGGACGGCGGACGGTGGACCGCAGACCTTCTGGCAAAGGCGCCTTCGACATGGCGACTCCTGCCGCGGTCAGCGGTCTGCCGTCCGCTGTCTGAACAGGAGGTCAGGTGAACAACGAACGCGAAGTCGTGGTAGCAGCAGCCTGTCGGACGGCCATCGGCAGTTTCATGGGGGCGTTGGCTGACGTGTCGCCCGTGACGCTCGGGTCGCTCGTCGTGCAAGATGCGTTGCGGCGCTGCGGCATCTCGCCAACCTATGTCGATGAGGTGATCCTGGGTTGTGTGCTGGATGCCGGCGTGGGGCAAAACGTCGCGCGCCAAATCGCTCTGGCTGCCGGCACGCCGGTGGAAGTGCCGGCCTACACCATCAACAAGGTCTGCGGCTCGGGCCTGAAGGCCCTGATCCTCGGCACCCAGGCCATTCGCCTGGGCGACGCTGACGTGATCGCGGCCGGCGGCGTCGAGTCGATGTCGCAGTCGGCGCATCTGTTGCCTGGCACGCGGAAAGGCCTGCGGATGGGGGCCGCTCAGCTCCTCGACAGCATGTTGACCGACGGGCTCACCGACGCAAGTAGCGGCGTTCACATGGGCGTCACTGCCGAGAACATCGCCAAACGCTATGGGCTTTCGCGTCAGGACCAGGACGCCTTCGCGTGCGCCAGTCAGGCTAAGGCCGCGGCGGCGCTGAGCTCCGGGCGACTGACCGACGAAATCGTCCCGGTCAGCATTCCGCAGCGCAAAGGCGACCCGATCGTCGTCACCCGCGACGAGTTCCCACGACCCGAGACGACGATCCAGGGCCTCGCCAAGCTCAAGCCGGCCTTCCAGCCCGACGGCACCGTGACCGCCGGCAACGCATCGGGCATCAATGACGGCGCGGCCGCGGTGGTGTTGATGAGCCGCGAACGGGCCGCGGCACTTGGTGTGCGCCCACTGGCCGTCGTCAAGAGCTACGGAGTAGGGGGCGTCGACCCGGCGGTGATGGGGCTCGGCCCGATCCCGGCAACGCGCAAGGCCTTGCAGCGCGCCGGCCTGACCGTGGACGACCTTGATCTGATCGAGGCCAATGAGGCCTTTGCCGCCCAGGCCCTGGCCGTTCAACAGGAGCTTGGGCTTCCGGCGGAGAAGGTCAACGTCAACGGCGGCGCCATCGCGCTTGGTCATCCGATCGGCGCGTCAGGGGCACGCATCGCTGTGACGTTGCTGCACGAGATGTCGAAGCGCGGCTCTCAACGAGGCCTGGCGACGTTGTGCATCGGCGGCGGCATGGGCGCCGCGATGATTTTCGAGCGAGCGACCGTCTGAGGAGGCTGCCATGGCGATCAACGTGACAGAGGAACCGATCGGGACTCTCTTCTCTGAGCCCGACGTCGAAGGGGCGCGCCGCTGGTTCGCCGAGAAGTCGCGCGTCCTTGCGAACAAAGTCATGACCGTCCGCGAGGCGGTTGAGCGTTTCGTGCCGGACGGCGCCTATCTGGCATCCGGCGGCTTCGGCACCGTGCGCATCGCCACGGCGGTCTTGCACGAGATCGTGCGCCAGCGCAGGCGTAACCTCGGCTTCGCCGGCCACACGACCACGCACGACTTCGAGATCCTCGCCGCCGGCCAATGTTTCGATCGCTGCGACGCCGCCTATGTCGTCGGGCTCGAGGTGCGCGGCCTGTCGCCCAATGCGCGCCGCTACATGGAGAGCGGGCAGGTCAAGGTGACCGAGTGGAGCAACGCCACGCTGGGCTGGCGCTTCAAGGCCGCGGCGATGGGCGTGCCGTTCCTGCCTGCCCGTACGCTGCTGGGGACAGACACCTTCCACCACAGCGCGGCGCGCACCATCGAGTGTCCGTTCACGGGCCAGACGCTGGCCGCCGTCCCGGCGCTCTATCCGGATGTGGGCGTCATCCATGTCCACCGCGCCGACGTCTATGGCAACGCCCAGATCGATGGCATCAGCGTGGCCGATTGGGACCTGGCGCGCGCCTGCAAGCGTCTGATCATCACGACCGAGCGGATCGTGGACACTGCTGAGATCCGTCGCAACCCCGAGCTCACTCAGATCCCGTACTGGCTGGTGGACGCGGTCTGCCATGTGCCCTACGGGAGCTACCCGGGCAACATGCCGTACGTGCACTACTCCGATGAGGCCCACCTGGCGAAGTGGATGGAAGCGGAGCGGGATCCCGCAACGTTCGCCGAATTCCTGAACACGTATATCTATGGCACTCAGGATTTCGAGGGCTATCTCGCGCTGGCCGCCGGCGAAGCCCGGCTGGCCGAGTTGTGCGCGCTGGAGCCCTTGAAGCGCACCCAGGAGGTCGCATGACCGAGCGTTACTCCCTCATGGAATTGATGGTGTGCGTGGCGGCCCGCCAGCTCGATGATGGCAAGACCGCCGTGATCGGCACCGGCATGCCGCTGGCGGCCGCGATGTTGGCGCAGAAGACGCACGCGCCGAGCCTGATCATCTTGTTCGAGGCGGGCGGCGTGGCCCCTGCGCTCGAGCGCCTGCCGCTCTCGGTGGCCGACTCGTACACGATGACGGGCGGCCTGATGCACAGCAGCATGGACGAGATCATGACGGCCTGCCAGCGCGGCGTGGTCGACTACACCTTCCTGGGCGGGGCTCAGATCGACTCCTTCGGCAACCTCAATTCGACCATGGTGGGCACCGATCTGCAGCGGCCGAAGGTGCGCCTGCCCGGCAGTGGAGGCGCCAATGACCTGGCCTCCCTGTGCTGGAAGACTCTGATCATCACGCCGCACGACAAACGTCGTTTTGTGCCGAAGCTCGACTTCCTGACCACGCCAGGCTATCTCTCGGGGGCGGGTGCGCGGGAAGCCGTCGGGCTGCCGGCTGGAACCGGCCCCTACAAGGTGATCAGCACGCTGGCGCTGATGGGCTATGACCCTGACAGCAAACGCATGCGCGTCGAGAGCCTGCATCCGGGTGTGACGGTCGACGACGTTCGCGCCAACACCGGGTTCGAGATGGGCTTCGTGGAACCCCTGGCGGTGACAGCTGAGCCGACGGACGACGAGTTGCGTGTCCTGCGTGAGGATGTGGATCCCCTCGGATTGATCATCGGCAAGCGAGCCGCCTGAGCGGACCGCTCGGCGACCACGACGAATCGAAAGAGCCCTGACAGGAACGTCAGGGCTCTTTTCTGTTGGCCACCGTGGCGTGACCGTGAGGAGCACTTCGGCGGCTGACTGCGACAGCAACGACGGGCGGCTATCGCTCTTCGAGCCGTTCCAGGTCTCGCGATAGGGCGTTGAGTGTCGCGACCGGGAACTGCGCCGCGCTCATGCTCACCCAATCGGCCAGGGCCGTCTGCGCGGCCCATTCATTGACGCCATGGGCGATCCCGGGGACGTGTTGGGCGACGACGGCGAGCGCCGCCGGTTCGACCATGATCCGATGCATGGGCGTGTCGAGCCCGAGCGAGTTCTCTCCATCGAGACCGCGATACTCGAACCAATCGAACTGCGCCACGGGCATCTCAAAAGAACCACCGGCGCTCGCGTAGAGCGCGAAGTACACGCCTGTGAACCCGCCCGCCACCTCTGACGACAGGAAGCAGTTCTCGAACGTGTCGAGGATGACCACGCCCTGGTCATCGCTCTGGATGCCAACCTGCATCACCGTGCGGTGCGCCCGGGCGACCAGCGTGATCGGCCCGGCGGGCAGCGGCTGCCGGCTCACCTCGGCGGCAAGCGCGCCGATGCGACGGCGTACGCCGATGACGCGTTGGCCATCGGCAAATGTGACATACAGAGCAGCGTAGTGGCGTGGGCTCATCCAGACGGTCAGCCCGGCCTCCTGGCCTTGCCGATCCGGCGCGAAGTCGAGCCGCGCGTTGACCTCACAATTGAAGTGCTGTTGCCTTCGGCCGACAAAGGCCACGCCGGCGCCGTCGTCGAGCGACGCCGCGTTGCCGTGCAGGCTCAACCATCCGGGCTTCTCGGCAAGCGACCAATCCGATGCCGAAGGATTGCCCATGAAATTCCAGGACAGATCCAACTCGGGCCTGTCGAAGTCATCGCGCGCGGGCGCTGACTCCCATTCGACCGGGGTCAGGTGCGGGGCCTCCATCTCAAGCTTGATCCGGCCGTTTTCACCGACGCACGGCCATTCATCGGCGTCCCAGACCACCGGGGCCAGGAACGTCTCGCGACCGAGGTGATGGGTTCGTGTGACGCCCACCGGACGGAAGCCGAGGCAGACCATCCACCACGATCCGTCGGCCGCCTCCACCAGGTCGGCATGGCCAGTGCCCTGGATCGGCTCGTTTGTGCTCCGATGGGTCAGGATCGGGTTGTGCGGGCACGGCTCCCACGGCCCCCAGGGCGAGCGGCTCCGCGCCATGACCTCTGTGTGGCCGAACTCTGTACCGCCCTCAGCGATCATCAAGTAATACCAGTCTCCGATGCGATAGAGGTGCGGGCCCTCGGGGTAGGAACCGCCGGTGCCGGCCCAGATCAGGCGCGGTTCGGTGAGCAGCTTTCCCGTCGATGGATCGATCTCGCTCTGCACGATGCCCGCGACAGTTCGCTCGGGGTTGTCGGGGTCGGGTCCCTGGCCGGTCGACGTGAGGTAGACATGACCGTCGTCGAAGCACAGCGACGGATCGATGCCGCCCTGCGCGACCCAGATCGGCTCTGACCACTCGCCGAACGGATCACGAGTCGTCACAATGAAGTTGCCGCCCGCGCTGACGTTCGTGGTGATCATGTAGAACACGCCGTCGTGATGACGGATGGTCGGCGCGAAGATCCCGCCCGACGCGCGCACCCCTTTGAGCGGCAGCTGGCTGGGGCGTGTCAGGCAGTGCCCGACCTGGCGCCAATGCCACAGATCGCGGCTGTGAAAGACCGGCACGCCCGGGAAGTATTCGAAAGAGCTGTTGATCAGGAAGTAGTCGTCGCCGGCGCGGCAGATGCTCGGGTCAGGATAGAAGCCGGGCAGGATCGGGTTGGTGAAGTTCAGGCGGTTCGAGGAATTGGACATCGAAGCTCCTTCATTGCGAAATAGCGTTCGGGCCTGGCGTTTTGGGTACACGGATCACGCGGATCCTCACGGATGTCGCGGAAAGTTCTTTATCTGTGCAATCCGTGTCATCCATGTGCAAACCAATGCCTCAATACGCAAGATAGACTTTGCCCACGATCCCGGCCGGCTCGACCACGACGCCGCGCGGACCGAAGAAGTCAGGTTCGTTCGAGAGCGAGCGGACGTGGCGGTAGAGCGTGTTGGCGACCTCGACGCGCAGGTCGTTCTCGCCTGGCTTACATAACGGACCTGACAGGTCTGTTATGTAAGGCGGGCAGATCTTCATCCCGCCGTAGACCCCGTTGACCCAGACCTCGACGCCTTCAAAGGCCTCTTCGATGATCAGGGCCACGGACTCCGGCACAGGGTCCGGCAATGTGAAGCGCGCCTCATAGCGCATGTAGCCCGAGAAATCCGGCCAGATCCGGCCGACGTCGTGAAGCTCCGAGACTGCACGCGCGTCGTGGAAGGCCGGATACTCTTTGGCCGTGGCGATCGACAACGTCCACTCGCCGGTGAGTTCATGGCGCTGCAGGTCAACCGGGAGTGGCGCCTGCTGCAAGTCCTCGAAGGCATCGGTGATCAACACGACCGTCGCAGAGGGAGCAAGCTCGAGTGAGACGGTCGTGCCGCGCGCTGTCGTCAGCGCGTTCACCGCACACAATCGGTTCTCCATGGCGTCGTACGCCGTGACTGGCGAGAGCACGGGCAAGACGATCTGGCCCACAAACGTCTGGGCAGGGTCTTCGTTCGAGACCATGAACGCGTCAAGGCCATCCTTGACGTAGCGATAGTAGCGCAGACGCTGAAAGGCCGGTTCGACGATCACATCGAAGACGCCCTTGTCTGTCAACGTTCGGGCGAGGTCCTGCAGCCGCACCACCTGGCAGGATCCCAACGCCTCGACGAGAGGTCTGCTTTCGTCGGCGGGCGCGTCGCAGATGCCGTTCGGCAGGCCGTCGACGAAAAAGACGTGGAAGCCCGCTGTCGCTACCTGGGCCGCAAACGTCGCCACGGCTCGCGTGATGAACTCGGCATACGGCACGACGAGGGCCCGATAGGTCTCGCCGTTGACGCACAGCTCACCGTCGAGGCCCGCGTTGTAGCGCTCAGGATCGGCGAAGACGTCTGCCGGAAGGATGTCGAAATCGATCTGATGCTCTAGCAGTTGCCGCGCAGGTTTCTGCAGGAACATGTGCCCGCCCGTCCACTCGGCCTCGCCGTGATAGAGCAGGGCGACGGGCGCGACATGCAGACCACCACTGAGCAGGTGGCACATGCGATTCACGTATCGCATCAACTTCCCGAAGTGGCGATACAGCGGGTTGTGGCCGTGAGCGTAGAAGTGCGGCGGGCAGTCCGGATCGGGGAACGCCTTTGGCGAAAAGGCATGCGGGACGAAGCGGTTGATCCCGCGGACCAGGAAATGGTCCGTCATGGATTTCATCTGTCGGACACCCGTGTTCCAGCCGTAGGCGCCATAGATCTCGCACATCGCCCGACCCTGCTTGACGGGGTCGATGTGGGCGTGCGACGACCCGAGCTTGCCGAGCGCGAAGTGATAGAACTCGCCGTCACCGGGCGGCGTGAAACGGCTCAGTCGCGCGTGGTTCTCTCCACCGAGGAGTACCTGGTTGCCGATGTTGTCGATGCCGGCCATGTGCTGCCCCTGCATGGCGCGGAAGAAGTGGCCCTGGCTGCTGCCGAGGCGACTGTGTTGGTTGTTGTCTTCGATGATGTGGCCGATATACTGGACGCCTCGCGCCGCGCACCACGCGCCAATCTGGCCGCTGAAGTTTCGGCCGATGAGGGTTGTGGCGCTGTCCATGTAGGCGTGGCGTACGCGCGCTGTCAGGGCTCGATCGCCTGCGTCGGTCCAGAGCGCGGGCAACAGCCTCAAATAGTCGGTGCCCAGACGCGCCTTCAACAGATCCGGCATGTCCTTGTTCCAGGGCAGAGGCATGCGCTTGCGCCCGATCGACTCATCGAAGTTGAAGCCCTGGGTGTTGCCGACGGCCGGCTCGTCTGAAAAGAAGCCGGCGATGGTTGTCCCGAAATCTTCACGGTATCGCGCGTAGTGAGGCTCGTAGACGGCGTCGATCTGGACCCGGCACGACGCCTCGTCGAGCATGTTGATGTAATCCGTCCGCCCGCCGCCGTTGCGCGTGTTGTACAGGACGAAGATCCGCCACATCCCGGCAGGGACGTCCCACCGAAGCTTTCCGTCGAGGACGCAGGCCGTCAGGTCGAGCAAGGTGTCGTCGACGCGATTGCCTTCCACGAGCCGTGAAGCGACGACCGCGAGGAGGGCGTCATCGCCGAAGACTCGTGGCGGAAACGGGCTGGGCGGGAAGGCTGGCGCATCGAATGGCGATGGGATCGTGCGGGCCATGTCGGCGACGTCGAGCGAGGCCTCCGGCAGCGGGCCGCAAACATCGACGCACTCGGCCATGACGTATTGCTTGCAGAGCTCCGGAGCCGCCGACTGCAGGGCGCCGGCCGCCCAACCGGTCGGAAAGTGCGCGTCGTCAAGAATCCAGACCTTCATCCCGCGGTTGCGCGCCTCGTCCAGGATAACGTCCATGTCGGCCCACCATTTGGGACCCACAAAATCTGGGTGCGGCCGCGCTTCGACGCAGACCGCACCGATCCCGCAGTCCTGGATGGCGCCCATGTACTCTCGCAGGACGGCCTCGGTTTCGCCGTGTTGCCAGAAGAACGGGAGGATGTAGTTCCCGCCGTTGCCCTGCAGAAGGTCGAGAATCGCGCGCTTCATGTGCCTGCTCCTTGCGCCACTGTTGTGCATTTTGATTATGGCATAGGGCCCCTCGAAATTCGCTAAATGGAGACGAATGCGAAACAAAAAGCGAACTGAGGCGAAACCACATCGGCCGGTCTTTGCCATAAACTGCCGACAAGTACCTGTTCACACCAGCAAGATGACGCGAAAACGGCAGGGCCGTCTTTCGCGGTTCTTTCATACGGGCCGTGAGCTCGAAAGGAAAACGGACATGGCAAAGCTCAAGATCGGGATCGTCGGATGCGGTTTCATCGCCAATCGCAAGCATCTGCCGATGCTGCTCCTGCATAACGATGTGGAGGTCGTGGCCTTCTGCGACATCATCAAGGATCGCGCCGAGGCGTCAGCCAAGCAGTTCGGGACGGCCGACGCGAAAGTCTACGAGAACTATCAGGATCTTGTCGCCCGCAAGGACATCGACATCGTCCATGTCTGCACCCCCAACAGCTCGCACAGCGAGATCGCGGTGGCGGCGCTGCAAAGCGGCAAGCACGTCATGTGCGAGAAGCCGATGGCCAAGACCGCGGCCGAGGCCAAGGCCATGCTGGATGCCGCCAAAGCGTCCGGCAAAAAGCTCACGATCGGCTATCAGAACCGCTTCCGCACCGACAGCCAGTTCATCAAGAATCTCTGCGATCAGGGCGATCTCGGCGACATCTACCTGGGCAAGGCCTTCGCCACCCGCCGCCGCGGCGTCCCGATTTGGGGTGTGTTCATGAACAAAGCCCTGCAGGGCGGCGGCCCGCTGATCGACCTGGGCACACATGCCCTCGACCTGACCCTGTGGATGATGGACAACTACGAGCCGGTCTCGGCGCTCGGCTCCACCTACAACAAGATCGGCAAGCTCGGCAGCCCGGCCAACGGCATGGGCCTGTGGGACCCGGAGAAGTACGAAGTCGAAGACAGCGCCTTCGGCATGGTCAAGTTCAAGAACGGCGCGACTGTGGTCCTCGAGGCCTCCTGGGCCATCAACATGATCGTGGCCAATGAAGCCATGACGATGCTATGCGGCACCAAGGGCGGCGCCGACATGTTCCCGGCCACTGGCCCGATCGTGCGCGTGGCCGATTTCCAGTCCGCCGAGGGCCTGAACGTGCGCTTCAACGGCGAGAACGCCGGGAAGCTGTTCATCCAGAACTACGCGATGGGCGCCGAGTTCATCGGCAGCGGCGAGAAGCGAGAAGACTTCGCCGGCGGCAAGCTCGAGATGACGACCTGGCTCAACGCCATCCGCAACGACACCGACGTGGTCGTCAAGCCCGAGCAGGCGTACACCGTCACCCGTGTCCTTGAGGCCATCTATCAGAGCGCGGCCAGCGGCAAGCTGGTCGAGCTTTAAGGTCGAGACCGCAGACGGCGGACCGTTGACGGCAGTAAGCGCCCGGACCTGATCGGGTTCTGCGGTCCGCCGTCCAGTACCTAGAGGAACCATGAAGAAATTCGGTGTCGGAATCATCGGCTGTGGCGCGATCTTCGGCGTCCATGCCTTCCCGCTCCACACGATCGAGAACGTGGAGGTCAAGGCGGTCTGCGACGTCAAGCCTGCCGCGCGCGAGACCGCCGGACGGTTGTTCGATTGCGAGGCCTATGAGGATTACCATGACCTCCTCAAGCGGCCGGACATCGACGTCGTGCACGTGCTGACCCCGCATTATCTGCACGCTCCTATGGTCATCGCGGCGGCGGACGCGGGCAAGCACGTGCTCTCCGAGAAGCCGATGTCGATCACGATCGAGGACGCGCGCGCGGAGCTCGAAGCGGGCAAGCGCAACGGCGTGACGATCGGCGTGATCAGCCAGAACCGCTACAACTCGGCCTCCGTCGCCATCAAACGCGCGCTTGAAGATGGCAGCCTGGGCCGGGTGATCGGCCAGCGCATCATCCTCTCCTGGTTCAAGCCGAACGAGTACTACCAGAATAGCGACTGGCACGGCACCTGGGACAAAGAAGGTGGTTCGCTGATCATTGATCAATCCATCCACGTGCTCGACCTGGCGCGCTGGTTCGTCAACGACCAGATCACGACCATTCAGGCTTCGATCGACAACCTCAACCATCCCGTCATCGAGACCGAAGACACGGCGCATGGCCTGATCAAGTACGGCAACGGCGTCCAGTCGGTGTTCTTCGCCACCAACAACTACACCTACAACTCGCCCGTGATGGTGGAGACCCACTGCGAGCACGGCACGGCGTTGATGGAGTTCGACAGGGCTCAGATCACGTACCGCAACGGCCGCGAGATCAACATCATCAACGACCCGAGCGACACGCTCGACGAGGCCGCCTACCAGGCGTTCTTCAATCAGAGTTCGTCGCAGACGGCGTTCCAGACGCTCTCGAAGTGGGGAGTGTTCGGCGCGCCCGTGACCATCCCGATCACATGGAAGACGCCGCGGCCGTACTGGGGCATCACGCACATCAAGCAGATCAAGAACTACTACGCGAGCCTGACGGCCGGCGTCCAGCCCGACATCACGGCCGCCGAGGCGTTCAAGACGCAGGAAATGATCTGCGCCATCTATCAGTCCGCCAAGACTCACCAGACGGTGCAGTTGCACCCGGTAAAGGAGTAAGAGCGCCATGGGAGCCGCGGTCAAACTCATCCAGGAAAACAGCCTGACAGCCGGCCCCGATGGCTATGCCTTCGAGGTCCGTCTGAACTGGTATCGGTCGCTGCCGCTTTCGAGCGTCGAGGTACTCAAGCTCGCGCTCGATGGTCAGGCGGTGCCGCTCGATCAGGTGCGTTTCGCGATCAACGGGCATGAGTACGGCCTCTCTGAATTGCCTGAGCGCTATGAGGAGTTCTGGTTCGTCCAGGATTCGGCTGTGCTCAAGGTGCTTCAGTCGGGAAAGGTGAAGGCCGGCGAGGCTCATCAACTCGACGCCGAGATGTCGCTCAGGTACCCGTACATTCAGATCGGGCCGGATCGCTTCCTGACGAATATCTCCCGCTGCAGCGACACGCAGACCGCGAAGTGAGGCAACCATGAGCAACACTGGACCCACCCTGGGCGTCACCCTGTTCAGCCTCACCAACGAATGGCAGCAGCGGCTGTACACGCTCGAGAGCATGATCACCAAGGTCGCCGAGCTCGGCCTTGGGCCCGCGATCGAAGTCGTCGGTTTCCAGAGCTTCCGGTCGTACCCCGACATCCCCGATGACGAGGCCCGGCAGTTCCGGAGCCTGCTTGACCGCTACGGCCTGGTGCCCTCATGCCTCGGCGCCAACATCGACATCGGGCGCCGGCGCGACAGGCTGATGACCGACGACGAGATCTACGACTACGTGCGGCGCCAGCTGGTCTCGACCCAGAAACTCGGCTTCCCGCTGGTGCGCGTGCCGCTGTCGGTGGGCACCCACGCCCTCGAGAAACTGCTGCCCCTGGCCGAGCAGTTCAAGATCGTGCTGGCCGTGGAGCTGCACTCGCCGCTCAACGCCCATCACCCCGAAGTTGTGGCGATGAAGGCCCTGATCGAGAAGCTCCAGTCGCCCTATCTCGGGTTCATCCCCGACTTCAGCACGACGATGGTCGCCGTGCCCGAAGGCTACTGGAACGGTCTGCGCCGCGCGGGTGCCCCGGAGACCCTGATCGACGCCGCCAAGGCCATCTGGCACACCGACGATTCAATCCCGGCCAAGTTCGGCGCGCTGGCGGAGGCCGCGAAGCGCTTCAATGTGGACCCGGCTATCGCGGGCCAGATGAACAACGTCATGACGATGTTTGGCCACGCGCCGGTCGAGAACTGGATCGAGATCTTGCCTTACGCGCGCCACATCCACGGCAAGTATTACGAGGTGAACGCCGACGGCGTGGAGCCCTCGATCCCGTACGCCGAGATCATGGCGCTCCTCAAGCGGCACGGGTATGCGGGCACGATCTCGGCTGAGTGGGAGGGCCAGGCCTTCACCGAAGAGCCGATCGGCTTCCAGCAGGTCGCCGCGTGGAACGCGATGTGTAAACGGCTTCTGGCGGGCTAGCAACAACCTCCTATCGCCGTGAGTGGGGTGGATGCTCTCCGCCCCATTCACGGCGGCCAAGAACACGGTCATCGAGCATACACGCCCGAAGGCTGCGACGACGACAGCCGGAAAGTAGACGAAACCCCGTGGATCTGCCCAGCCTGCGCCAAACGGGTCACTGCACCCAACTGATCGTCAAGGGGCAGCCCTATCTAGTCCTCGGCGGCGAGTTGCGAAACTCGAGCTCATCGAGCCTCGCCTACATGCAGTCGCTTTGGCCCCGATTGGTCGATCTCAACCTCAATACGGTTCTGGCGCCCGTCTCCTGGGAGTTGATCGAGCCGGTCGAAGGTCGGTTTGATTTCAGCCTGGTCGATGGATTGATCTCCGGGGCGCGCCAACACGATGTGCACCTGATCCTGCTCTGGTTTGGGAGCTGGAAGAACGGGATGTCCAGCTACGTTCCGGCCTGGGTCAAGCGCGATTGCCACAGGTTCCCGCTGGCTATTTGCGGCAAGGGCGAAGCTGCTGCAGTCTTGTCCACCCTATCCGAAAACAACTGGGGGGCCGATAGCCGGGCGTTCGCTGCGCTGATGAACCACCTGCGTCAGGTGGACCAGGTCCAACAGACCGTCATCATGATTCAGGTGGAGAACGAAGTCGGGCTGCTCGGCGATTCACGTGATCGCTCAGTAGCCGCAGAGCGCGCCTATGCGGAAGAGGTGCCGACCGAGCTTGTGCGTCTTCTCCTTGAGGCGACTGATTCCCCTGTGACCCACATGCGCGAGTTGTGGGAACGGAATGGGCGTCGACCTTCAGGCACGTGGGCCGAAGTCTTTGGTGAAGGTCTGGCCACTGACGAGATCTTCATGGCGTGGCATTACGCCGTCTACATTGAGCAGGTGGCGGCCGCTGGCAAGGCTGCTTACAACTTACCGCTCTACGTCAACGCCTGGCTGAACAACACCGTCGCGCTCCCAGGCGTGCCTGCCGGAGGCCAGAACCCCGGCGACTATCCGAGCGGCGGGCCTCTTCCTCATCTGCTGGAGATCTGGCGCGCTGCGGCTCCGCACATTGACTTTCTCTCACCAGATATCTATGCACCAGATTTCAATGCCTGGTGCGAGAAGTACAACCAGCCCGGCAACGCGCTCTTCATCCCGGAAACCCGAGCCGATCCCGATGGAACAGGCAACCTGTACTCAGCACTGGCGACGTTCAATGCCATGGGCGTCGCGCCGTTCGGCGTCGATTCTCTCGATGTTGAGTGGCAGGCGTCCCTCCGCGAGACCTATCGCGTTCTGCGTCAGCTTTCGCCCCTGATCCTGAAACACCAGGGCCGTGACACTCTTGTGGGTTTTCGCCTGGATGACGAGCAGCCTCGCAAGGTGTATCACCTTGGCGATTACGAACTCGACGTCGTGCACACGCAGCGGTCAGGGAACGTCTACTTGAGTCGTCAATCTGACGGACCGCTCAAGCCGGCCTATGGGTTGATCATCGCCACAGGCCCTGACGAATTCATCGGAGTGGGCTTTGGTTTCAGCGTGACGTTCCGCTCCAGACACACGGCTACTGAACACGTCGGGATCGAAGCCTTGGACGAGGGCGAATTCAACGACGGGGTCTGGGTTTCGGGAAGGCGGCTCAACGGCGACGAAAGCTTTTCGGGAAAGCTATGGCGCTTCTTGGCCGGTGATGAGCCTGCGTTTGGTCCCATGACACCCACCAAGTTGGTGTCGCCGATGTCACGCTGTCGCGTGTATCGCTATGGGTAGGGCTGCTCGTACGTTCCATCTCGCAACGGCCTGCCGCACGTGGAGGCCTTCTCGGAGACGTTGATCGGGATCGCCGGCCATGCTGACCATGCCAGCCAGAAACCACGTCCTCATCGTGCCACAGATCTATGTACCCCTGGAACCGCAGGGCGGCCCTGACGCATCGGAGGCGCTGCCGCGACGGGCAGAGGTCCCGATGACCTGGATCCAGGACGACTTCGGTTTCCGCCTGGACATCGACCTGCCGGACTCGAGCACACTTGATCTCGTGTTCGCGGCGCCCGTGTCGAGCCTGCATGTGAACGGCGAGACGATCTGGGCCGAGCAGGTGGTTCATCGGATCGGTCTGCCGGGTGTGCATGTCGAGAACACGCCGCGCGGGTTGCGCCTCACCTGCACAGCCGCCGGCAGGCTGCATGTCCTCGCGCGCGGCATTGCCCCTGATACGCACGACGCACTTGAGCAACGTCAGGAGGGTTAAGTATGGCGAAAATGACTGAGATCAAACGTGGAGTCAGCCTCTACAGCTACCAGGAGGAGTTCTTCCTGCGGAAGATGACGCTGGAGGACTGTATTTCCGCCTCGGCACGCTTCGGCGCTCTTGGGATCGAGAGCATCGCTGAACAGATGATGCCGGGCTTCCCGAACCTTTCGGATGCCTTCTACGACCGGTGGCAGGGTTGGATGGCTGAGTACGGCACCACGCCGACCTGCCATGACATGTTCCTCGACACGAAGATGTTCAAGGGCCGGCTGATGACTGACGACGAGATGCTCGCCTCGGTCGTCCGTGACCTCAAGCATGCCAACCGGCTGGGGTGCACGGTCATGCGCTGCATCGTCAGCACGCCGCCGCACATCATGGCGCTGGCCGCGCCGTACGCCGAGCAGTACAACGTGCGCATGGGCATCGAGATCCACGCGCCCTTCAACTTCGACCACGATTGGATCAAGGCACATCTCGAGACCTTTGCCCGAGTCGGCAGCCCCTACCTGGGCATCATCCCTGACATGGGCATCTTCGAGAAGCGCTTTCCGCGGGTTCGGGCAGACCGATACGTGCGGCAGGGCGCGCACCCGCATATCGTGCAGCACATCTGCGACGTCTATGCCCGCCACGCCGGGGCAGAGGGCCTTGCCGAGGAGATCAAGGCGATGGGCGCCAACGAGCGCGACCTGGCCATGGCCGGCGATATCGCTCACATGACGTACGTCGAACCGCGGCGACTCCTCGATTACGCGCCGCTGATCGTTCACGTCCATGGCAAGTTCTACGAGATGCTCGAGGACGGGACCGAGTACAGCATCCCGTACAACGAGATCGTGCCCGTGCTGCGTGAATGCGGTTTCAACGGCTACATCTCGAGCGAATACGAGGGCAACCGGCACATCCAGGATGCCTTTGAAGTCGACAGCGTCGAACAGGTGCGCCGCCATCAGGCGATGCTGGCGCGACTGTTGGGCGAGGCCTGACGACGAAAGGGACCCACATGTTCGACCGTTACATCATCTGCGAACACGATTTCCGCAACGTCGTCACCGACCAGGGAGTGGTGGGCTTCCAGCTGCGTACGCGCCTGCCATACTATCGCGGCCTCGGCCTATCCATGGTCGAAGACATCGCCCTTGTGGTGGATGGACAGGCCGTCCCGCGCGACGCGTTGAGCGTCACGGTGCATGGAAACACGTACTCCCTGAGCGCGATGGAAACCGAGTATGTGGATCGCTGGGAGTTCGGCGAAGAGGCGGTTCTGACCGCCAGGATCCCAGGCGGCCTGCCTAAGGGTTTGCATAAGGTCGATCTGACTCACACCCTGCGGATTTCGTATCTCCCGTTCCTTTCCATTGGAAGCGATACCAAGGTTCTGACACTCGGTGAATGACCGCATCGTGGAGCGCGGGGGGAAACGGTGCGAATTGGCGGGGCCTGAACGGGGTGTTAATCTGCCAACGCCATCTGGTGCGTCGATACGGGTGGCAAACCAGGACCAATCCAACAGAACAGGCACCAGGGCACTTTCGAACTGAACCACTGACACGGTTCAACTCAGTTTCAGGAGGAGCGACATGCTGGCACGAAGGTCTACGTTCATCCGCTCGGCCGCGTTACTTGCTGCGTTGCTGGTGGGCTGCGCGCCCAACACACCCACAGCTGCCCCGGCCACTTCCCCGGCTGAGGTCGTTTCTCCGACCGAGGCTGTGGCTCCGACCGACGCCCCGGCGGCAGCCACCGAAGCGACCACCGCCTCTGGCCCGGCGACCGAGAAGGTCCTCAACTACGCAAACATCAACAACTCGTTCACGCCGAACTTCAATCCGTTCACGGGTGTCAATGCTCTGGTGCCGACGGTCAAAGGCATCTTCGAGCCCTTGATGATCTACAACACCCTCAAGGCTGAAATGGTCCCGTGGCTGGCAGACAGCTATGCCTGGAGCGACGACTACCTGACGGTGACATTCAAGCTGCACCCCGGCATCAAGTGGTCCGATGGCGAAGACTTTACCTCCGAAGACGTGGTCTTCACCTTCAACCTGATCAAGAACACACCCGGGTTGCAAGGCTCAGGCGCGACGGCCATGGGCGGCGCCGTGGACAGCGTCTCGGCCCCCGATGCCGGCACCGTCGTGTTCACGCTCAAGGCCGTGAACACCGAATCGATCTACGACATCGTCAATCAGGACATCGTCCCCGAGCACATCTGGAAGGATGTCGCCGACCCGGCGAAGTTCCCGAACGAAGACCCGGTGGGCACCGGCCCATTCACCGAGGTTGTCGACTTCCAGCCGCAGGTCTACCAGGTCGACAAGAACCCGAACTACTGGCAGCCCGGCCTGCCGAAGTTCAACGGCTTCCGCGTCACCGCCTACTCGGGCAACGAGGCCCAGATCGCGGCCTGGGTCCAGGGCCAGATCGACTATGCGGGCACTGTGATGCCCAATATCGACGAAGCCGTGGTCGCCAACAATCCCGAGATCTCGTACGTCTACCCGCCGGCGAACCAGACGGTCATCCTCAACCTCAACACCACCCTCAAGCCCTTCGACGATCCGATCGTGCGCAAGGCCATGAGCATGGCGCTCGATCGCGAGCAGATGGTGGCCGTGGCCTTCAACGGCAAGGCTGTCCCCGGTGATGTGACCGGCCTGAGCGATGCGTTCTCGGCCTGGAAGGTCAAGGACGTCAGCAGCCTGGGCGATTGGACGACCTACAACTCCGAGAAGGCCGCGCAGATGCTTGAGGACGCCGGCTACAAGCTCGGCGCAGACGGCGTTCGTACTTCGCCTGACGGCACGCCGATGAGCTTCAAGCTGACGATGGTCCAGGGCTTCACCGACTGGATCTCGGCCGGCGAGATCATGGTCCAGAACTGGAAGGACATCGGCGTCAACGTCGAGACGAACATGATCGATGCCGGCGCGTTCTTCGGCAGCTTCCCGATGGGCGACTATCAGATCGCTCTGTGGTTCGGCTGGCCCAGCCCGACGCCCTACACGCAGTACATGAACACGATGTCGACCCTGACGGTCGCGCCCGCCGGCCAGTTCTCGATGACGAACTTCGCCAAGTTCGGCAGCGCGAAGGCCGATGAGCTGCTCGCCAAGTTCGCGGGCACCGCGGATGAAGCCGAGAAGAAGCAGGCCGGGTACGAGCTGCAGGCGCTCTTCGCCGAGCAGGCGCCGGTGATCCCGCTGTGGGCCGGCAACGACTGGGCGATCTACAACAACGCCCACTTCACCGGTTGGCCGACGAAGGAGAACAACTACTCGTACGGCTTCCCGAACGGCGGCAACACGCCTGAGTGGTTGATCGTCCTCACGACCATCTCAGCCAAGTAAGGGGTTTCGCGCATGGTGGTGTGCGCCTCGCCCGGGCAGGGGGGAGGCGCACACCCTCTCTCCCGCGCACGACTTGTAGAATAGGTCCAACAGGGGTGCTCCAGGGCACTGAGGCAACGCCCCCCGCGCTGGAGCACCCCTGTCGCACCTGACGTTTGGAGGGCCACGATGCCATACCTTGTGCGGCGTTTGGGGTTCTATCTGGCGGCGTTGGCGGTGGCGATCACCATCAACTTCTTCCTGCCCCGCCTGCTCCCGGGCGACCCCGTGGCCACGATCCTCGGCACCTCGGCCGGCAAACTCACGCAGGACGACCTGCAACGCGTCCGCGATGCCCTCGGCCTCAGCGACGCCCCGCTCATCGAGCAATACGGCACCTACCTGGTACGCCTCACACAGGGCGACTTCGGCGTCTCGTACACGTACTTCCCGGCGCCGGTGACCAGGGTCATCTCGAACGGCTTGATCTGGACGGTGCTGCTTGGCGGGATCTCGCTCATCCTCAGTTTCATTCTGGGCAACCTGATCGGCGTCATCGGATCATGGCGCCGTGGCGGAGCCGTGGATACCGTCTTTCCGCCGCTGCTGATCTTTATCGGTTCGTTCCCGGCCTTCTTCCTCGCGCTCGGCCTCCTGTATACGTTCGGTGTCCAGCTGGATTGGCTCCCGATCAGTCATGCCTACGACACCAAGTTACCGCAGGGCTTCAACCTCGCGTTCATCGGCAGCGTGGCCCAGCACATGGTGCTGCCCGCCACGACGTCGATCCTGCTCGGCATGGGCGGTTGGGCGCTCGGCATGCGTAACGTGATGGTCAGCGTGCTGGCCGAAGACTACGTGACGATGGCCGAGGCCAAAGGCCTCAAGCAACTGCGCATCATGTTCCGGTACGCCGCGCGCAACGCGCTCCTGCCGGGCGTCACCGGCCTGGGCGTCGCCATCGGATCGATCTTGAGCGGCCAGATCCTGATCGAGACGGTGTTCTCGTACCCTGGCCTCGGTTTCCTGTTGATCTACGCCGTGAACGGCCGCGACTATCCGCTCATGCAGGGCCTGTTCATGATGATCACGCTCGGAATCCTGGCGGCCAACTTTGTGGTGGACATCCTGTACACGTGGCTGGATCCCCGCGTGCGGACGGCCTGAGGAGGCGACGCGATGAGCACGGCAACCACCAAGCCCACCTCTCCACGCAACTCAGCGTCCTGGCTCTCGCGCCTTGGCCCGGTCGGGACTCTGCTGCGCAGTTCCAAAGCGCGAATCGGGTTGGCGATCGTCTTGGTCTTCGTCCTGGCCGCCGTCTTCGCGCAGTGGGTCGCGCCGGGTGATCCCAAGAAGTTCGTCGGCGGCATCAACAAGCCGCCCTCGGCTCAGTACATTATGGGCACCAATCCGCAGGGCAAGGACGTCTTCCGCCAGCTGGTGTGGGGCGGGCAGCTGTCGCTCATCATCGGCTTCGGCTCAGCGTTCCTGATGACGACTATCGCCGTGGTCGTCGGCATGATCGCCGGATACTACCGCGGCTGGGTCGACGACGTCTTGAACTTCATTATGAACCTGTTCCTGGTCATCCCGGGACTACCGCTTCTCGTGCTGCTCTCGGCATATCTCAAGCCGGGGACAGCCACGATCATCTTCGCGCTCGCCATCACCGGTTGGGCGTTCAACGGCCGCATCGTCCGTGCTCAGACGATGTCGTTGCGCGAAAAGGATTTTGTCGCGGCAGCGGTCGTCAGTGGCGAGCCCGGGTTGAAGATCATCTTCGTGCACATCCTGCCGAACATGGTCAACATCATCGTCGGCGGCTTCATCGGCGCCGTCATCTACGGCATCATGGCCTCGACCGGCCTGGCCTTCCTCGGTCTGGCGAGTACGCAGGACGTCACCTGGGGCACGAACCTTTTCTGGGCTCAAAACGGCGGGGCCCTGATGATCGGCGCCTGGTGGGCTTTTGTGCCCTCCGGGTTGGCGGTGGCGCTTGTGGCTTTCGGCCTGGCGCTGATCAACTACGGTATGGATGAGATCACCAACCCGCGTCTGCAGGCCGAGAGCATCGTGCGGCGCGTGGCCGGCGATCTCTTCGCCCGCAGCGTGCGCGCGACGCCCGTGGTCCCGCGGACCCATGAGCCCACAGCGTGAGACGAACAGGATGGCGACGCCATGACTGACCAGCCGATCCTAGACATTCAGAACCTGTACGTGGAGTACCTGACGCCACGCGGCCCCGCTCAGGCCGTCAACAACGTGTCGTTTTCGATCGGGGCGGGCGAGGTGTTCGGGCTCGCCGGCGAATCGGGCTGCGGCAAATCCACCATCGCGCACTCGATCCTGCGCGTGTTGCGACCGCCGGCCGTGATCACCGGTGGCCAGATCCGGTTTCGGGGCCAAGAGGTGCTCGAGATGGGCGACGACGCCATCGAGGCCTTCCGCTGGCGCGGCGCCGCGATGGTCTTTCAGAGCGCCATGAATTCGCTCAACCCGGTCATCACAGTGGGTGAGCAGATCATGGACGTGCTCGAGACCCACACCAAGATGACGCCGGCCGAGAGGCGCGAACGGGCCGAGGAGTTGTTCGAGATCGTCGGGATCGAGGGCAAGCGGCTGTCGTCCTTCCCGCACCAGATGTCGGGCGGCATGCGCCAGCGCGTGGTCATCGCGATCGCCCTGGCGCTCAATCCGGCGCTCCTGATCATGGACGAACCGACCACGGCCCTCGACGTCGTGGTCCAGAAGGACATCCTGCGCCAGATCCAGCGCATCAAGGAGACGATGGGCTTCTCCATCCTCTTCATCACGCACGACGTGTCGTTGATGGTCGAGATCTCGGATCGGATGGCGATCATGTACGCCGGCGAGATCGTCGAGCTGGCCAAGTCGAAGGAGATCTTCAACAACCCGATCCACCCGTACACGCAGGGACTGCTCAGTTCGTTCCCTTCGGTCACGGGTCAGAAGCGCAAGCTCTCGGGCATCCCGGGCACGCCGCCCGATTTGATCAGCCCGCCGCGCGGCTGCAAGTTCCATCCGCGCTGCAGCAAGTGCCAGCCGATCGAGACCGAGCGCGCGCCACGCCTGACCGAAGTGCTGCCCGGACACTGGGTGGCCGCCCATGCCGGAATGCCGCTGCCGCAGATGGCGGCCGGCGGACAGTAGCGCCGGATGATGGAAGGCAGAATGTGCAAGGGTGTCACGCGCCCTCACCGGAGCACGGCCAGGGCCCATCGTCCTTCGCCTGACGCTCACGCGCCTTCTGCGGTCCGCCATCCGCAGTCCACGGTCAGGTTCATGAGGTAGCCATGTCGATCCAGGAAGCGCCGATGACACAACAAACCGCCACGGCCGGGCCGGCTCTCGACGTCCGGAAGCTGACCAAGCGCTTCGACATCGGCAATGTGTTGAAGCCAAAGCTTGTGCATGCGCTCACGGATGCGACGTTCACGGTCAGCCGTGGCGAGGTCGTGGCTTTGGTCGGTGAGTCTGGGAGCGGAAAGTCGACGACGGCCCGCCTGATCTCGCGCCTGATCGAACCGACGAGCGGCGAGATCTACTTGCACGGCAAGAACGTTCTGAAGAGCGAACCCGGGTCGGCTTCCCTGGCCTATCGTCGCGCCATTCAGATGATCTTCCAGGATCCTTACGGTTCGCTCAACCCGGCGATGACCATCGGCGCGCATATCGAGCGGCCGATCGGCATCCATCGCGGCGGCCGCAACGCCAAACAGGCCGTCGTCGACCTGTTGGCCACTGTGGGGTTCAACCCGCCGGCGGAGTTCGCGGCCAAGTATCCGTATCAGCTCTCCGGCGGACAGAGGCAGCGCGTGGCCATTGCCCGCGCGTTGGCCGTCGAGCCTGAGATCATCCTGGCCGACGAGCCCGTCTCGATGCTCGACGTCTCGATCCGCATGGGCATCCTCAATCTGATCGAGCAACTCAAGGAAGAGCGCGGGATCGGGTTCCTGTACATCACCCACGACCTGGCGAGCGCGCGCTACATCGGCGACCGCACGATCGTGATGTATGCCGGGCACCAGGTGGAGTGCGCGGAGAGCACCGAGTTGATGGATCAGCCAGCTCATCCCTACACGAAGCTTCTGCTCTCCGCCGTGCCGGACCCCGAAGCCGGCCTCGTGACGGGCGACGACGAAGCTCGCGGCGAGATCCCGTCTCTCATCAACCAGCCGCCCGGCTGTCCGTTCGCGCCGCGGTGCCCGCACGTGATGGATGTTTGCCGGAAATCGATGCCGGCGGTGACCCAGCTGTCGCCCGACCATTGGGTGCGCTGCCACCTGCAGCCGTAAACGCAAGCGGGTCGTCTGACCAGGAGCAGCGCTCCGAGCCAGACGACCCGTTACGGTTCATCTTTGGGCTGGTGACAGCTAGGGCCGTGCGTCAGGGTTCGAGTCGACGGCCCCGAGTGCCTTCAGCGCCGCAAACTCGGCTGCGTTCAGACCGGCGACGCCGAAAATGTTCATTCGCTCGTACGGCCGATCCAGCATGATCTTCTCGAGGACCTGGCCGGTCTCGGTGTCGCAAACAAGGGTCGTGCCTTCTTCGTCTCCGCTGGCCACGTAGCGTTCGTCCGGGCTCAATGCGATTCCCCATACGCGGTTCAGATGACCGGGAAAGACCGTGGTCTGCGTCGGCGTTGAGTCGGCATCGAACCGGCGAACGATCACAACCGGGTCGACGCTGCCCGTGGCCACAAGGCGCCCGTCCTTTCCGATCGCGACGGCGTTCGTGCGGTTGCCGGCTGACCGGATCGGGATGGTGCGCAAACAATCCCCGGTCCGGATATCCCAGAACTTCAGGAGATCGTGGTTGTCGTTCGTGATCAACGTGAGCCCATCGGAGCCGTAACGCAAGGCCCCGACCGGCGTGGTGCCGTGTTGGACCGTCAACTCGGGCCGCCGGGATTCGAGATCCCAGATCGTCACGGATCCATTCATGTGACCGCTGACCAGGTGGTGCCCGTCGCTATCGAACTCCAACGACCAGACGTCGTCGTCGGTCTCGATGCGAGCGAGCGGCGCCGCGTGCTCGACTTCGCGTGTGTTCCAAAGCAGTATGGCGTGCGACACTCCGGCGCTGGCCAGGACCGTCCCGTCGCGGTTGAAGGCCATCGTAAAGACCGGGCCTTGATGCCCTGAGAAGGAGTGCAGGCACTGCTGGGCGTCGACGTCCCAGATGCGCACATGGCGGTCGTCGCCGGTGGTCGCGATGGTCTTGCCGTCAGGGTGGGTCGCGATGACCCAGATCGGCCCAGTGTGCGCCTGGATGGAGGCGATGTAACGCCGCTTGTGGATGTCCCACACCCGCACTTTGCCGCTGGCATCGCCGTGATAGAGCAGGGCGCCATCCGGGCTGAACGCGCTCGCGCCGATCAGACGGCTGTAGCCGGCCACGACTCGCAGAAGCCTTCCGCTCTCGACATTCCAGAGGCGAATGCTCCCGCCATCCGACAGTGTGGCCAGGAGGTCGCTGGAACCGTGCGCCAGGACGCTGACGGAGTTGTGATGCCCCATCAACATCCTCTGATAGATCGGCGGATGTTCACCTTGAAGCCGCCAGAGCTCCACCGAACCATCATGGCCGCCAGTAATCAACATCGTGCCGGTGGCGTTGAACGCCACCGCGGTCGGGCCATTCGAACGGGTGGTCACCGCGGCGACAAGTTCGCCTGACCTGACATCCCAGAGAAGGGTCTGCGGGTTCTCTTCGCAGCAGGTCGCCAGCCATTGTCCTCCGGGATGAAAGGCGATTCGAACCAACCCGGCAGAAGGGTGCTTCAGGCTCCGTTGCACGGTGCCCGCGCGCCAATCCCAAATCAAAACCGACTCTTCGCCGGCGCCTGAGACGAGGGTTTCGCCGTCGGGGTTGAAGGCCAGGGACCACACCCGTGCTCCATGCCCTTTGAGCGTTTGGAGCAGGGTTCGCGTTTGCAGATCCCAGATCAAGACGTTGGCGTCGATGCCGCCGGATGCGAGGTAACGGCCGGATGGGTGAAACGCAACGGAGTGAACCCAGTCTTCATGGCCTTCGAACACCTGCTGGAGCTGACCTGTCGCGACATCCCACAGGCTCACAAGCCCGGCGAAATGACTGCACGCCAGCATGCTTTCGTCAGGACTGAAGGCCAGCGACCAGGCGCGGCGGGCTCGGGTCGTCGTCCAGACCGGTTTGCCGTCGCTCACGCGCCAGCAGCGCATCTGCCCGCTGTAGGTGCTCGCCGCCAGATAGGTGCCGCGCGGGCTGAGCGTCATGGCGCTGATCGTCTCGAGCGGTTCCGTGAAGCGCGAGTCGACGAACGTGGCCCCGGTGAAGTCCGAGTCCTGCGCCTCGAGGCCCTGAAGGTCGATCTGGCGCAGCAGGAGCCCCGAAAAATCCTCATGCTTGAGGTGGCCGTTGACCTGGGCCATGAGGTTGGCCAGATTGCCGCCGACGTAGCCCTGGGTTTCGTGCGGCAACCGGCGCGCGTCGCCCAGAAGCCCGCGCAGATGGCTGACTAACAGCGAGGTGCTGCCGAAGTGGCGGCGCAGGCGCGTCACCAACGGGTCGAGGATCATGCGCACCTGGCTCTCGCGGACCTGATCGATGCTCTGGCTCTTGACGAGGCAGTACTTCGAGACGGCTTCCAGGTTGCGCTGCACGATCTGGTCAGCCACCACACTGACGAGCCGATCCGTGGTGAATTCCAGGAGCACCGGCAACAGCGAGAACTCGGCGCCCTGGTCGTTACGCTCGATGAGCGAGCGCTGCAGCAGCGAGAGCAGACCCGAGAGGATTTCGTGGCCGGGGATGTCGAGCAGGAAATTGCCCCGAAGCGTCGACAGCGGCACCGGATCGCGTTCGATGGCCAGCCAGAACAGGATGTCTTTTTCGAGCACCGATAGATGTTCGAACTGATTGCCCAGCAATTGCTGCAACGTATGGAGCGTGACGGGCGCCTCGCGCAGAAAGGCCGCCAGGTCCCCGGCGAACAGATCGCGGACGGTGGCCGATGCGATCTTCAGGGCTAACGGGTTGCCCGTGTAGTAGTGGACGAAGACGTCCCAGGCATCTGCGGGCCCATGGAGGCCCTTGTCGGTCAACAGCGCCTGGCTGGCGGCGCTGCTCAGGCCGGTCAGCTTCATGACACGGACGGGAAGTTCACGGCCTTCGACGACCTCGAGGTTGACCGGCATCTCGCGGCTGGTCAGGATCACGCAGCTCTTGTGGCGTGTTTGCGCGATGCTCTGAAACAGGCGCTGATACTCCTCGAAGCCTTCGCGGTAGGTGCCTGAGAAATTGCCGGCGCGTTGAAGGGTTTCAACGTTATCGAGGATGAGCAAGCACCGCTGCTGTTTGAGAAGATCAAGCAGCAGGGGGATGGTGGGCTTCGCGGGTCTGACAGGCGACAGGATCTGGAAGAACTCGGTCAGGAGGTCTTGAAGCTCCGGCGCGTTGTGCAATGAACGCCAGACGACATAGTCGAACTTGGAAGCGACGTCCTGCGCAAACCTGACCACGAGCGTCGTCTTCCCGATGCCGCCGAGGCCGAGCACGGTCACCAGCCGGCATCCCTTTTCGAGCACTTCCCGTTTCAGCTCGGCGAGTTCGGCGTCGCGGCCGAAGACGTGAGCGACGTCGGGCGCGTCTCCCCAATCGATGCGCAGCGCTGCAGCATCGGGCTCCGCTGAGGCCGCCAGGTGAGGCGCCGCGAGTCTGCCGCTCGTGGTCTGTTGCGCGAGCAACGAGGCGAACCATTGCTCGTCGAACATGGATTTTCGGCGGGAGGCGCTCTCATCTGCCTGGGCCCAGATCGCCCGGGCCTCATCCCACTCCGTGCCGGGCACGAAACCCCGCAGGCTCAGATAGTGGGCGATGAGATTTTTGAGATGGTGGATGTCCGGGAAAGCGGTGCCGGCTTCCCAATGCTGGATGGTTCGCCGTGACACGGCCAGGGAGTCGGCCACCTGGTTCTGCGTGAGGCCGATCTTCTCACGCAAGGCCAGGATCATTTGCCCGAAGCGATAGTCGGTGACTCGATACTGTCGGTGACCGGCCATGTTCACGATCCTCTTCGGGCCGGCATTCGTGGATTCCGGCATCCGAAAGAGGCGAAATAAAGAGCGAACCCAGGCGAAGTTACCATCCGCTCCGGCCGCTGTAAGGTGGTGCAGTGGGGATTCTGCGGCGGTTGACCCGCCGTGGAGCGTCCGTTCACCGGGCCCATTTGGGTAGGCGCACATACTACCATAGCCGGGCCCTCGGATCGGCCGCGAACTTGCCCATACGCTTCATCTACGCTGGAAATCGAGGATTTGACGATGACTGCATCCGTTTCCATCAAACGCGGCGTTTCGCTATATAGCTTTCAAGAGGAGTACTTTCACAAACGGAAGTCCCTCGAGGACCTGCTCGCCACCTGCGCCAGCCTTGACGTCCGAGGGATCGAGATCATCGGCGATCAGATGATCCGCGGCTACCCGAACATCCCCGATGATTTCGTCAAGCAGTGGCATGGCTGGATGGACAAGTACGGCCTGACGCCCGTCTGCCTCGACATGTTCCTGGATTGGAACAAGTACAAAGGGCGCGTGATGTCGCAGGACGAGCGCGTCGAGTCGATCCGGCGCGACATCGTGAACGCCAGCAAACTTGGCTGCGGCGTCATCCGCGTCATCCACGACATCGAACCCGAGATCCTCGAGCGCCTGGCCGGGGACGCCGAGCGTTACAAGGTGACGCTGGCTCTCGAAGTCCACGCTCCTAACGACCTGGACAGCGCGCTCGAACAGCGCCTGATCGCCCTGTACGAGCGACTGCAATGCCCGTATCTGGGCTTCACCATCGACCTTGGCATCTACTGCAAGCGCTTGCCGCGGGTCGTCAGCTCGCGCTATCTGCGCGACGGCATGGCGCCGCACATCGCGGAGTTCCTCGTCGATCGCTACGATCATGGGCAACTGAGCGCCGTCGACAAGAAGGGCGAAGACAACGAGAAGATGGTCGAGAACATCCTCAAGATGGGCGGCCGCGAGCAGGACATCTATCTGGCGTTCATGGGCACCCACATGTGCAACTCGAACCCGCGGCGCCTGCTCGACTTCATGCCTCACATCAAGCACGTGCACGCCAAGTTCTACGAGATGCTCTCGGATGCGACGGAGTACAGCATCGACTATCCAGCGATCGTCCCTGTGCTCATCGAGGGCGGCTATAGCGGCTACCTCAGCACCGAGTACGAGGGCAACCGCTGGATCGATGACGCCATCGAAGTCGATGCGACTGAGCAGGTCAGGCTGCAGCAGATCCAGTTGAAGAAGCTGCTTGGCCAGGCCGCGTGATCAGGGTTCACGTCGAGTTAAAGGACGAACACCATGTACGACCAATTCATGATTGTCGGGGATGCCTTCAAGAACGTTGTCGAGGACGGCCAGGTGGTGGGCTTTCAGATCGGCGTGCGCCTGCCGTATTACCGCGGCATCGTGCTTTCGTTGATCGGTGACACAGACCTGTTTGTCGACGGCGAGCGCATGCCGCGTGAAGCCATGACGGTCACCGTCGGCGGCACGACGTATCCGCTGTCCCAGCTCGAGAACGAACCCGAAGCGAAATGGGAGTTCGGCGACGTCGGCATTCTGACCGTCAGGCGGGCCGGCGGTCTGGCAGCTGGAACTCACACGCTTCAGCTCAACCAGCATCTCAAGATCTCGTATGTGCCGGTCGGGTTCTCGGGCTCCGACACCAAGACGCTGACACTGGCGGCCTGAGAGGCCGTCCTCCTTCACTCATAACCGTAGGTGGTGTTCTATGCTGCTGGCCGGCGATATCGGTGGAACAAAGACGATCCTGGCGGTGTACTCGGCTGAGAACGGCCCGCATACGCCGGTCAGGCAGCAGGTGTTCGCCAGTGCGAGCTACGACAGCCTTGAAGCCATCATCCGGGAGTTTCTGACCCAGGCGGCTGTGCAGATCGACTCGGCCTGCTTCGGCGTCGCCGGTCCGATCCTGGCCGGTCGCGCGCAGATCACGAACCTCCCCTGGGTGATCGATTCGGGGAGCATCGCCGCGACGTTCGGCTGGAGCGCCGTGCATCTGCTGAACGACCTGGAGGCGGTGGCCTACGCCGTGCCGGCGCTCAAAGCCGAAGACGTCCATGTGCTCAGCGCCGGAAAGGCGGTGCCAGGCGGCAACCTTTCGGTGCTGGCACCGGGCACCGGTCTGGGGGAAGCTTACATCACCATCGACGAAGGACGTTTCGTGGCGCATGGCTGCGAGGGCAGCCACGCATCCTTCGCGCCGATGAACGAGCAACAGATCGCGCTCCTTCGGTATCTGTGGGATGTTAAAGGGTTCGATCATGTGAGCCATGAACGCGTCTGTTCAGGCGGCCTGGGCATTCCGAACCTCTACGCCTTCTTGAAAGACACAGGCTACGCGCCGGAACCTGCCTGGCTGCGCGATGCGCTTGCCACCTGCAACGATCCCACGCCCGTCATCCTCAGCGGCGCGCTCGACCCCGAGCGCTCGTGCGAACTGTGTCGGACGACGCTTGACCTTTTTACCTCCATCCTGGGGGCGGAGGCCGGCAATCAGGCGCTGAAGGTCATGGCCACCGGTGGCATTTACCTGGGTGGCGGCATCCCGCCGCGCATCCTGTCCAAGCTCCAGGAACCGGCCTTCCTTGCGGCTGTGCGTCGGAAGGGTCGCTTCCAGGGTCTGTTGACGGACATCCCGGTGAAGGTGATACTCAACCCACAGGCCGGGTTACTCGGGGCCGCCGCCTACGGCTTGAATCAGCAGACCTCGTCGACCGAGTGAGTCGACGTCGCGGAGCCATGGTTTTGGAACACCTCACGCCGGACACGCCCGTCGCCACCCAACCGTCGCTGGACCCAAAGAGAAGAAAAGGGTCGCTGGGCCTGATCATCTTCGTGATGCTGATGGACGTCATCGGCATCACGTTGCTCTCGCCGGTCGCGCCGCAGATCATCCTGCGCTATAGCAGCTCGGCTCTGATCGTCACGCTCGTGCCGGTCGTGTATGCGGCCGGGCAATTCATCGCTGCACCGTTGTTCGGCAAGCTCGGCGATCGCTGGGGCCGCCGCCCGGTGCTGCTCTTCAGCCTCTTCGGCCAGGCGGTCGGCTACTTCCTGTTCGGAGTAGGCGGATCCCTGGCGATGCTCATCTTCGGCCGGTTGATCGGCGGGCTCACCAGCGGCAACCTGTCGACGGCGAGCGCCTATATCGCCGACATCTCGAAACCCGAAGAGCGCTCGAAGAACTTCGCCAGCATCTCGACGGCCTGGAGCCTGGGGTTGATCCTCGGCCCGGCTCTGGGCGGCCTGATGGGACAGTTCAGCCTTGAGACCCCGGCTTATGTGGCCGGCGTCGTCACGCTGCTCAACGTCGTCCTCGGTTATTTCCTGCTGCCCGAGTCGTTGCCGAAAGAGCGGCGCGATACGACGCCGTTCCGCCTGCGAGACCTCGATCCTGTTCATTCGATCTTCGAGATGGCGCGCCGCCCGGGTCTGGGCACCTTGATCCTTGTCTATGCTGTGTTCACCTTCGCCTTCAACGGCGTGGCCGGCACATCGGCGCTCTTCATGATCGAGAAGTTCTCGGCCGAGACCTGGCAGCTGAGCGCCATGATGATGATGGCCGGCGTCGGCATTGCGTTCTCGAACACGTTTCTGGTTCCGAGATGGACGCCACGCCTGGGCGAGAAGAAGAGCGCCGTCTATAGCCTGATCGGGCTGTCGGTTTTCTATATCTCGGTCTTTCTCGCTCCGCTGGTCTGGCTGGCGTTCGCGCTCAACATGCTGGGTAGTATGATGAGCGCCTTCATCTTTCCCGCGATGACGACGTTGAGCGTGGAGCGGGTGGATCATCGCGAGGCCGGCATGCTGATGGGCGTGACCTCGGCCGTCGGGAGCCTGATGAATATCCTCGGCCCGCTTGGCGCCGGCGCTGTGTACGATCATGTCATGCGCGGCGCACCGTATTGGACGGGCTCGCTCCTGCTCGTCGTCGCCGCCGTGATCCTCTCGCGCGCGACGGGCCTGTCGGCGGCTGCGCGCCGGGCGGATCAGATCGCCCGGTGAGGCTGCTCCAGCCCTCACACTGGGGCCCAGGCATCGCGACGTTGTCGACATGGGTCGAAACGTGCCGGGCGGCGGATCGGGGGCATCCGCTCGGGGTCTCGTCCGCACCTGCGTTGCGCAAGGCAGTCAGAGCAGCCGAGCCACCAGCTTGACAAGGCGCACTCCTGAGAACGGCTTCCGAAGAACCACCACGTTTGGATAATGTGTCACGAAGCTCAGGTCGTTGAGGATCGAACCTGTCGACGTCGCCACCACCGGGATGTGCGCCAGACCTCGTTCAGTCCGAATGCGATGGATGACTTCCCGGCCGGACATATCGGGCAATTCCATCTCCACAAACGCTAGATCGATCCTGTGGCTTTCGACATAGGCCATGGCATCCTGGCCGCTCGCGGCTACCGCCACCATGTGCCCCTGTGGTTCCAGCTCTCGCAGATACAGCCGCAGGTAACTGGCGGCTGGATCGACACACAGGAGGTGGGAACGCTTTGGGGTAATCGTGGAAGACAGGCTCATAAAGGCGCAAAAGGTAGTGGGCCAGGATTGGGTAGCGGCGCATGATACGGCCCGGCCTCCTACATGTGTAGTGGCAAGTTGCACGAGAATCGACAGCCGCTTGACTGTGAGGTGGCTCTCGTCGGGAAGGGGTGCGTCTTTTGGCGTGTAAGGTTAAGCCCTGATCAACTCGGCTTAATGTTGAGGCGTTCGGCTGTTACGAATGGTTGGGATCGAGGGAGTCGCCTGCGGCGATCATGATGGCTCGCTTTCGTTCTCGGCGGCATCGTGTGCGGGGCAAGAGCACAGGGAGGCATCGAGCCCACCGGCATTGGTGGGCTCGATGCCTCCCTGTGTGTATGGCCAATGCATAGCGGCAGACTGCGAAGTACGGCCTCTGGTCGAGGTCAAATGTGCTCGTCAGGGCCCGCGCTGAGCTCTTTCATCGTGCCACTATTGATAAAGATGACGCGCTCAGCGATGTTCACACAGCGGTCGCCGATGCGCTCGAGGTTGTGGCCGGTGAAGAGCAGATACATGGCGCGCGTTGTGCTGGCGGTGTCGTCGGAGATCAATGCCACGATCTGGCGGAAGACATCCTGGTACAACTCGTCGATGACGTCGTCGCGCCAGGCCACACTCTGCGCGAGTTCCGAGTCGCGCTTCACATACGCGTCTAGCGAGGTGCGCAACATGGATCGGCCCTCATCAGCCATGCGATGCAGATCAACCAACGGCATCAGCGGCGCCTGAGAACCCATCCGCAGGACCGTCTTGGCGATCCCGGCGGCATGATCGCCCATTCGTTCGATTTCGCTCGCGATGGTGAGGGCGGCCACGATCGCGCGCAGATCCGTCGCGACGGGTTGTTCGCGGGCGATGAGCAAGAGACAACGTTCTTCGATCTTGAACCGGATCTCGTTGATCCGAGCGTCATCCAGGGCGACCCGGCGCGCCGCATCCAGATCCTGATCTTCCAAGGCCTGGAGGGCTCGGGCCAGGGCCTCATCCACGAGGCTGCCCATGCGCAAGAGATCGTCTTGGAGGCCGTTCAATTCTTGATCGAAGTGCCAGCGGTGAGTGGTGGTGGCCATGAAACTCCTGTGATGGCGATCGCAAACGCCACGCCTGTGGGTGAATTACTTCGGAAGGACAAAGTGTCGGGTCGCTGCCGACGCCTGGTGCACGACGAACTCGAGAGCATCGGTGATCGACAGGGTTCCAAGGCGCCCGCTGAGCCGCCGAGTCACGACGGGCAGGCTGCTCGAAGCGCCGAGGTGGATCTCAACCCGAACGGGCCGGCTCACCCCCCGGGTGATGTGAACCGACTCGACGTCGTCAGCTTCACCTTCCGTTGCGCCTACTCGTCCCTTGCTCAGATCCAGCACGTCGGCGGTCGTCAGCACAGCGGCCTCGAGGGTCAGGGCGCCACTTCTTTGGTGATGCGCATGAATGGCGTGCAGGGCCTCGACGATGAGCGCGATGCACTCGGTCGGCCGGTATAGCCCGTCCAGCAGTTGCGCGGCCCTGGCGCGCGCAAGCATGAGACCAGCGCTGCCGGGGTCGGCCACGCTCACACTGAGGCCGACGTCATGCAACACGCCTGCGAGGACGACCACGACCTCTGCATCGGCGCGGAGCATGCCGTGTCCGTCCACGACGCCTGAACGGTGTCCAGCCTCGAGCAGGATCCGCAGCAGGCGCAGGCCGGCGTTTGCCACAATTCGGGCGTGGGTCTCGCCGTGATCGCCCAACCCGCAGCGCTCCCCGGCGTTCACGTTCGCCGACCGCCAGAGTTGCCGCAGTTCGTCGTCGGCATCGATCCGCTCGACCAGCGCCTGCAGCCGTGGGTTGTGCTTGGCCGGCACGCTGAAGGCGAGCGCGCGCGACGGGGCCGACGCTCGTTGAGCGCCTGATGGCTGTGGGTTCGGAAGGGCGTACGACGTCATAGCGGCTCGTGTGGCAGACAGACTCGCGACGACGGATCAACCAAAGCGGCCGGAGACGTAGTCCTCGGTGCGCTTGTCCTTGGGACGGGTGAAGATCACGTTGGTGTCGTCGAACTCGATCAAGGTGCCCGAGCGCTTGCCGTCCTCGGTCAGCATCATCATCGCGGTCCGGTCCGACACGCGCGCCGCCTGCTGCATGTTGTGCGTGACGATGATGATCGTGTAGCGCTGCTTGAGCTCCTGCATCAGCTCTTCGATCTTGATCGTCGCGATCGGGTCGAGCGCCGAGCACGGCTCGTCCATCAGGATGATCTCCGGCCGGATCGCGATCGTGCGCGCGATGCACAGGCGCTGCTGCTGGCCGCCCGACAGGCTCAGCCCGCTCTGCTTGAGCTTGTCCTTGACCTCGTCCCACAACGCCGCGCCGCGCAGGCTCTCCTCGACCAGCTTGTCCATGTCGCCGCGGTAACCGTTCAGCCGCGCCGCCCAGGCGATGTTGTCGTAGATGCTCTTCGGGAACGGGTTGGGCTTCTGGAAGACCATGCCCACGCGCCGGCGCACCTCGACCGCATCGACCTCGGGCGCGTAAAGGTTCTGGCCGTGGAGCAGGATCTCGCCTTCGACCCGTGCGGTGGGCACGAAGTCGTTCATGCGGTTGAAGGCGCGCAGCAGCGTGCTCTTGCCGCAGCCCGACGGCCCGATGATGGCCGTGATCTTGCGCCCTTCGACGCCCATCGACACATCGTGGATCGCCTTGAACGCGCCGTAGTAGATGTTGATGTGGTTCGCTTCGATGGCGATTTCGTTGGCCTCGGTCGTCGAGGTCTGCGTCGCCACAAGGGGCTTGAGCCGTGTCGAATCTGTCATAGTTGTCTGCACAGGGAATGTGGAAGTCATCAGATCACCCGTCGGGCGCTCAGACGATTGCGCAGGATGATGGCTGACGCATTCAGGGTGAGCAGAAGAATAAGGAGCACCAGAATGGCGGCGCCCGCGAGATTGTGAAACTCGGCCTGAGGCTGCACGGTCCAGTTGTAGATCTGGATCGGCAGCGCCGTGAAGCTCGAGAACGGTCCGGTCGGGTCGGCGGTGATGAAGGTCGAGGCGCCGATGACGATCAGCGGCGCGGTCTCGCCGATGGCGCGTGAGACGGCCAGGATGCTGCCGGTGAGGATGCCCGGGATCGCCTGAGGCAGGACGTGATGCCAGATCGTCTGCCAGCGCGTCGCGCCGACGCCGTAGGCAGCCTGGCGCAGCGAGTCGGGCACGGCCTTGAGCGCCTCCTGAGCGTTGACGATGATCAAGGGCAGGACGAGCAGCGCCATGGTGAGCGCGGCCGAGAGGATCGTGCGGCCGTTGCTGTCGGTGGGGCCGAAGATCGCGCCGCTGGTGAGCGGTTCGAGCACGCGGACAAAGACGGCCAGGCCGAGCATGCCGTAGACGATCGAGGGCACGCCGGCGAGGTTGTAGATGTTGGTCTCGATGATGCGGTTGATCAGGCTCTTGTCGGCGTATTCCTGGAGGTAGATGGCGGCGCCGGTGCCGATGGGCAGGGCGATCGCGATGGTGAGGCCGATGAGCATGAGCGAGCCGAGGATGGCGGTGCGCACGCCGGCGAAGAGCGCCTGGCTTGACATCGGCTCGGTCAGGAAATCCGCCGACAGCCAGGACCGGAATTCGATCCGGGCCTTGGGATCTTCCTCAAGCGCGGAGGCTTCGAAAGCCTTGCGCTCGAAGAGCGCCTCGATGAGCGTCGAGCTTGCCACGACCTTGCGTTCCAGGATGCGTTCGTACACAAGCGCCAGCAGGTCGGCGCGCGACCGTTCGGCCAGTGGCTGTTCGGCGTTGAGCTTGTTGATCGCGCCCTTGGATAACTCGTTCGTCAACAACACGACAAGGTCGCCGGTCGCCAGTTGGTCCACCGGGATCGGCGAGTACTGTGCGTAATCGTTGGCGTCGACGTAGGCGACGAGGCCGAAGGCGTTGTTGACGATGTTGAATATCAACAGGATCAGGCCGAGGATGCCGACGCAGGTGGCCGCCAGGAACGTAAGTTCCCAGGCGCGACCGGCCGAATGACGCCCGGCGAGATTCGGCCGGAAGGTGTCGAGACCGGAGGGGGTGAGGTCTGCGGTGGCCATCAGTCGTATTGCTCCCGGAAGCGGCTGACCAGCCAGCGGCTCAACAGGTTAAGGCCCAGCGTCATGCCGAAGAGCGTCAGCGCCAGGGCGAAGAGGCTGCGGTAGTCGAGCGAGCCGTAACTTAGGTCGCCGCCGCTGATGCGCGCGATGTGGCCCGTGATCGTCTCGGCGGCATCGAAGGGATTGAAGGTCAGCTGCGAGGTCGCGCCGGCCGCGATGGCCACGATCATGGTCTCGCCGACCGCGCGCGAGATCCCGATGATGAACGACGCGACGAGGCCCGAGAGCGCGGCCGGCACCACCACCTGGATCGCCGTCTCGAATTTGGTCGCGCCCAGGCCGTAGGCGCCCTCGCGAAGGGCGCGTGGCACGGCGCTGAGCGCGTCTTCGCTCATGGAGGCGATGAGGGGCACGATCATGAGCCCCATCACGAGGCCGGCCGACGCGTCGTTGTAGATCTGGACCGTGTCCTGACCGAAGATGCTGCGCAGGATTGGGGTGATGAAAGTCAGCGCGAAGAAGCCGAAGACCACTGTCGGGATGCCCGCCAGGATCTCGAGCGTCGGCTTCAAGACGGCCTTCGCGCGTGGCGCCGCGTACTCGCTCAGGTAGATCGCGGCGAACAGCCCGAGCGGCATCGCGACGAGCATGGCGATCAGGCTCGTCATCAGCGTGGCGTTCACGAGCGGCCACACGCCGAACTCGCCGATCTGCGGTTGCCACTTGAGGCCCGTGAAGAACTCGACGATGCTGACGTCCGGATCCAAGAAAAACGACAGCGATTCGTTGCCGAGCACGAACACGATCCCAACCGTCGTCAGGATAGAGATCGCGCCGCTGAGAAAGAGGAGGGCCTGGATGAAGGCCTCGCCTGGCCGCGACTTTCGTCGCAGGCGCAGTGACCAGTCTTCAGGCTGGGCCGGGGCGGCGGGCGTCGTCAAGGACGGGAGTGCCTGTGTCATAGCGCCTTCGCTGAAGGGACGAGGGACAGGGAGCTGCCCGCCCGATGATAGCAAAAGCCCACGGCGGGTCCGATGGGCACGGGAGCGTGGTCAGGCATGGTCGATTCTCCAGGTCCGGCAGCGGCGATTCGGGTGGGCTCCGCTGCCGGGCGATCGGGCCTGGCCTCATCTCGGTAGCCAGGCCCGGGTAAGTCAGTGCGTCTCGCTACATCCCAAGATCCGGCAGCAACTGCAGCGCATCGAGCCAGGTTCCGATGGAGTTGCCGAGCGCGGCATTCGGGGCTGGGAAGTAGCCGATGTCCGAGATCTCCTGATCGACGTGGGTCAGATAGAAGCCGATGAAGGCGGCGACCTGCGGCTTGTCGGCCAGGATCTTGGCGTCGGAGTAGATGTAGAGCGGGCGGGCGAGCGGGTAGGTCGCGGCGTTGACCGAGGCTTCACTCGGGGCCACCGCGGCCTCGACGCTCGGCGTCTCGACCTTGGCGGGCACGATCGGCACGGCCTTGAGCTTGCCGCCCTCGGCGGCGTAGTAGGCGTAGCCGAAGTAGCCGATGGCGTAGGGGCTGCCCTCGACGCCGGCGACGAGGGTGGCGTCGTTCTCGGAGAACTGAGTGCCGGTGGAGTTGAGGATGGCGTTCTTGTCGGCGCTGTTGTCCTGGCCGTAGGTAGGGCGGAGGACGGCTTCGACGAAGTAGTCGAAGGTGCCCGAGTCGGTGCCAGGCGAGTAGCGCTGGATGGGCTCAGCTGGCCAGCCGGCGCGAACGTCGGCCCAGGTGGTGGCGGTGGAGTAGGCGGTCGCCAGTTCGGCGAAGGTCAGGTAGTCGATGAAGGTGTTGTCGGCGCTGACCACGACGGCCAGGGCATCAGTGCCGACACGGAAGGGGATCGGCACGCGGCCGATGGCCTTGCAGTTGTCGATCTCTTCTTGCTTGATGGCGCGCGAGGCGTTGGAGATGTCGGTCTCGCCGGTCTTGCAGAAGCGTTCGAAGCCAGCGCCGGTGCCGATGCTGTCGACGGTGACGTTGCCGCCGCCTTCGTTCTGGTACAGCTCTGCCATCCGCTGGCTGAGCGGGTAGACCGTCGAGCTGCCGGCCGTGATGATGTCACCGGGAACATCCGCCGGGGCGGGGACGCTCGGGATCGTCCAGGCTGCGGCCGGTGCTGACGTTGCCGCCGGCGGCTCGGTGGCAGCGGTAGCTTCAGTGGCGGCCGGTTTGGTCGCCTCCGGTGCCTTCGTGGCTGGAACATCGGTGGGCGCGGCCGCCGTGATCTGGCCAGAAGGCGCCTGGGTGGGCTGAGCGCACGCGCTCAGGATCAGGCTCGCGGCGATGATACCGGAGCTGATGATGGACAATCGACGTGGTTGCATTCCGTGTCTTCTCCTCATGGTTGGGTTTCCGAGGTACACAGTAGTGTGAGGAGGTCAAACGACTTGAAAGCCAACTTTAAGAGACGTTGACTTTGAACGAGGATTTGTTAAAGGAATTTTGTCAGTTCGGCAACCCGAACTCTTCGGCACACCTTGGGTAGCCGTCTCGTCCAAGCGGCTCAGACGGATCGGCAGGCGGCGCTCTTGCTGGGAGTCACTCTTATGTGAGATGTCAGTTCGATCAGGGTGCGGCCGAAACCAAAAACGCCCGATGGAGCCGGGCGTTTAGGAGGAGGAGAGGGCCGACGAAGCCCTTGAACGACAGTATCCATCCGTCCCGTCAAGGGTGCGTCAAGCGCATCTCAACCGTCCGGGTCAGGCATTGGGCAGGACGCTGATCGAAAAAGTCGTGCCGCGTCCGGCAATACCTTCGCTCTCGACCCAGATCCTGCCTCCATGGGCCTCAACAACGTGTTTCGCGATCGCCAGGCCAAGTCCTGTGCCCGACTGCCGCAATCGGGCGCGATCGGCTCGAAAGAAGCGCTCGAATACGCGAGATTGGTCGGCCATTGAGATCCCGGGACCGTTGTCGCAGACGGAGATCACAATATCGCTCTCGGCGCGCTGTGCCGACAAACGGATCTGCCCGCCCTCGGGCGTGAATTTGATCGCGTTGTGAACGAGATTACCAAGCGCTCGAGAGATCTGGTCGAAATCCGCCAGCGCTTCAAGGTCGTCAGGCGCTTGCATGCTCAGGCTCTGTTGCTTGCGTTCGGCCTGTGGCTGCAGTCTAGTGACAGCGTGTGCCATGAGGGTCTGAATCTGCACAGGGACGAGCCGCACCACTGCCTGACCAGACTCGATCTGCGCCAGGTCGAGCAATTCCTGCGACATCTGTTCCAGAGCCTGGACCTCGACCGCGATCTTCTCCAGATGCGGCAAGGGATCTTCAGTGGGGCGTCCCTTCATCAGGCTTTCAAGGAGCAGGCGGATAGAGGTCAGTGGGGTGCGTAACTCGTGAGAGATGTTGGCGATGAAGTCGCGGCGTGCTCGGCCAAGGCGCTGCATCTCGCTCATCTCGCGCAGCACAATCACGGCCCGGTCTTCACTCACCACCTGCACGCGGATGCGGACCGGCAGGCCATTCAACGTCACCTGAGCGTCGACATCACCGCCACTTACTCGGGCTGTCGCCACCCAATCGTCAAGCTCGGCAGATCGTGCCAACATCATCAGGCTGACGCCCGGCCGGGCCTCGGGCCCAAAAAGGTCACGGGCGACGCCGTTCAGACGCACGACCTGGTTGTGCGGGTCCAACACCAGCACACCATCCCACTGAATCCGTTCGAGCGCCTCTCGTTCAGCCTGGCAGTGGTCCAGCTCTTGACGCGCGTCTCTCAGGTCTTGTTCGGCTGAATGAGCCGCGCTTTCCCAGTGGCGTGCCTGGCGATGCTCGCTCCGCGCTCGCCAGAACAACAGGCTGAGGGCCGCGGTCACGGCCATCCAGGTGATCCAATCGACGATCGTCATCGTTCGAAGCGGTAACCGACCCCGCGTACGGTCGTGATCCGTTTCGGCGACGACGGGTCCTCCTCGATCTTTTCACGCAGCCAGCGGATATGGACGTCGACGGTGTGGCTGTCGCCGACATAGTCGAAACCCCAGACGCGATTGAGGATCAGATCTCGCGAGAGGACCGCGCCCTGGTTGCGCATCAACTCTGCCAGAAGGTCGAACTCACGGTACGTCAGCTTGATCTCGCCACCGCCACTGCTGGCCCGCCGCGCGATCAGGTCGAGGGTCATGTCGCCCGCGACCAGGCAGGTGGCCTGTGATCGAGTTTCGGTGGCCGAGCTGCGTCGAAGATTGGCCCTGACACGGGCGAGCAATTCGCCCAGGCTGAAAGGTTTGACGACGTAGTCGTCGGCGCCTGTCTCGAGACCTGTGATGCGGTCCATTTCAGTGCCGCGCGCGGTGAGCATGATGATCGGGATGCCCGATTGCTTGCGCACGATCCGACAAAGCGAGAGCCCGTCCAGTTTGGGCAACATCAGGTCCAGGAGCATCAGATCAGGTTCTTCGTCGCGAACCAGGTCCAGTCCCGTCATGCCGTCACCGGCCGTCAATACCTGATAGCCCTCCGCCCGCAGGTTCATCGCCAGTGTTTCGCGCAGAGTGGCATCATCTTCGATGAGCAGGATGGTCGTCATAGGCTGAAGGGCAGAGTATGGCAAGAACGTCAACGGCTGGTTAAGCCACGTGCAAGAGATCTCAAGAAATCGAGGCAAGAGGCTACGCTCAGGGCGCAAATCTCCGGCGGCTGAAGCCCATCGGACCGATGCTTAATCCCCCGATGAACCCCCCGTGGCATCATGAGCGCAGGCCCGCCGTTCCTAAGGAACCCATCGTGACGAACAGCGCTCCGCCCCCTTCAGCCTATTGCATCGTGCACCACATGGCCGCCCAGGACGTCTCTGTCGGTCCGCCGAACTCACTTGCCTCGATCGCGGCCTGTCTGGACAACGGCGCGGACGTCATCGAGGTCGATATCACCGCCCTGGCGGATGAAGACTTCCTGCTGGTTCATGATGAACTGCTGGAGGGAGAGACGACGGGGACCGGCGCGGTGGCCGCATGTTCGGCCGACCGGGCTCGAACTCTCAAGCTCCGCCATTCCGGCGTCGACACGCGCCATCCGGCGGCCCTGCTTTCGGAAGTGGTGGATCGCGTTCTTGTCCATCCCGCCAAGACTGAGTTGCAGCTGGATCTCAAGAGCGTGGATCCGGGCCAGCCCGACGAGATCCTGGAGCGACTGGTCCGGCTGGTCGCGCCGCTCAAGCGACGCGTGATCGTCAGTAGCGGCGCGGATTGGCATCTGCGCACGTTACGGCGGATCGCGCCCGGGCTGCGACTCGGTTTCGACCCGATGTGGCTCATCGACTGGGCGCCCGAGGGCGCTTTCCGCGATCCGCGTACGTTCCCGCGGCAACGTGGGGCCTATGGGTACTACGACGATCATCTGTTGGCGTCTGAGCGGCGAACGACCCTTGAACGATATCTCCGCCAACGCTGTGAGAGTCTGTTGGGATTGGTTCCGGGCGTCGAGACGTTCTACATGGATCATGAGCTGGTGGTTCAGTCGCTCGAAGACAGTTTCAACTGGGCAGAGATGCTTGGCGCGGAAGGGATCAAGCTCGATGTATGGACCGTCGATGTGACGAACCCGCGAGCTCGGTCCCACGCGTTACGCTTGCGCGACGTGGGGGTTGCGCTGTGGACCAGCAATACGCCAGAGGCGTTGAAGCACTTGCTCGAGAGTGGGAGTCGTGACTCGCAAGCGTAGTCGTCAGCGCGACGCACGATCGACTGTCAACGGCCGTCCAGGAAGATCGGGTTCGTGAGCGCCAACAGCGACCCGTTGGCTGCACGCAGACTGAGGAGACCCCATCGGGCCTGAGAGCTCGTCCATCCCCAGACCTGGGTGCCGTCGGAGCCGGCGGCCTTTTCCCCGACGACCACGCCGTCCACGATCAATTCGACGCGAGCAGCCACAGGGCTTTTCCGCCAGTGCGCCACCCATTGAATGTCGCTTCCGGCTGGCCTGAGGGTTGAGTCGCCCATGTGCAGGCGCGCCTCGCCGACGACAGCCTCGAACCCCAACTCAGGCCCGCTGCTCACGTAGAGCTGTCCCTGTCGGATCCCGGCCAGGATCGCAGGCGCTGTGAGTGCGCTCGCCCAAACGACGTTGAACCCAAGCGCCTCGTGAGCGACGCCATGGCCATGGTGGTCCGTGCCGGCCGTCAGAACCAGGCGGTGTCCGGCATTGAGCCAGTCAATGGCCAATGCGAGCCCTTCCTCGTTCTGGCTCTCGCCGTGCCATTCGCCGTTCCAGACCTCCACCCGACGCGCAGGTCCCGGTTGGACATCCGAATGAGTCCAATCGCAACCCGTGCAAATGGGGTCGCCCACCGAGCGCGGGTGAGCGATGACGAACAACCCGCCGCGGTCCTCGACGTCGGGCACGACCTCGGCCATCGAGCGTCGGCCGGAACCCGTGCGCCAGTCGATCCAGTCGCTCAGGCCGAGCGCCAGGGCGTGGCCCTGGAAGGTGGTCAATTCTTGCGCCGGCAGCCCCAGGAGGTCATCGCCGCAGGCCTCTGTCAGTTCGTTCAGCCCTGAGGTCGTGTTGTGGTCACTGAGGGTGACAAAGTCGAGCTGAAGGGTCTTGGCGAAAGCCACAAGATCAGCCACGGTCCAGGTCGCGTCGGAATGCGTGGAGTGCGCGTGTAGATCACCCCGATACCAACCCGGCGCATCACCGCGGACCTGCATCGACGGTTTCGCGGGCTGCGCCGCCGACGCAACCTGATCATCCGCGTCGTCTCCAACGACCTCGAGGGAGTAGGCGCAGTCGACGCCCGGCAGCACCATGTGCGTATCTACCTCGATTTGCCAGACACCGGGTGTGATCGGCCCGGCGAGAAAACCGGGCGTGGCTGACGATGTGCTCAGACGGACATGATGGCGCGACCCGTGACGATGACCCGCGCCGCGAGATCCCATCGGATCCTGCACCGTCAATGTGAGCATGTTGTGACGGCCGTCCACGATCCAGGGTTCGAACGACAGCGTGATGTCGAGCGTCAGCGTGTGCTCAGGCACGATCACGGCATGGATGAGATGCCGCTTGGCATCTGCATCGGTCAGAATGGCTTCGTCGGACCAGCGAAACGTTTCCATCGTTGTCCTTACGCCAGGGTCGAGACACCGGCAGCGGCGTAGACGACCGGCTGACGGACCTCAACAGGCTCGCTCTCATGCGAGTAGATCAGGAATCGGCTCGGTTTGAGCCAAAGCGTGCCGCCTTCGGCGATCGTGAACGACTTTGGCAGATAGATCTTAACCCGGTTGTGGGCCATCTCCTGAGGCGACTCGAACAACCCCGGCGCAAAGGCCAGGACCTTGCGATAGTGTCCGAGGTCGATGACCTGGTCGATGCGCGCCTGCCAGAGCGCGCCGGGATCCAGCACCTGAGCGGCGTCCACGGGCAACAGGTCTTCGGGCCGCACCGCAACCGTGACGGCCCCTGCGTCGACGGCGGACGGGCAGGGCAGCGTATGCCGGCCGAGGCGCAGTCGATCGCCTTCGCGTCGCGCGGGGAGCAGGTTCATCTGGCCGATGAAATCCGCCACGAACAACGTGCGAGGAAATGCATACAGACGCTCGGGCGTATCCAGTTGCTCGAGCCGGCCGGCGTGCATCACCGCAATCCGATCGGCCAGGCTCAGGGCCTCTTCCTGGTCGTGGGTGACGAACACGGCCGTCAGCGCCAGGCGGCGTTGGATGGCGTGCAACTCCTCGCGCAGCCTGACCCGCAGCAGTGCATCGAGGTTGCTGAAGGGCTCGTCCAGCAGCAAGAGTTTTGGCTTGAGCACGAGCGCGCGAGCGAGCGCCACGCGCTGCTGTTCTCCGCCAGAGAGCTGCGCGGGATAGCGGCGCTCATAGCCGGATAACCCCACAAGGGCAAGCGCCTCCCGCACCTCGCGCTCGATGTCGACCCTAGGCAGGCCGCGCAGGCCCAGACCGAACGCGACGTTCTCGAACACGCGCATATGCGGCCAGAGCGTGTACTTCTGGAATACCATGGCGGTGGGCCGGCGATTGGGCGGCAGATCGAGGACTGAGGCGCCGTCGATGGTCACGTCGCCGGCCGTGGGTTCCTCGAAGCCGCCGATCATGCGCAGCGTGGTGGACTTGCCGCAACCGCTCGGGCCGAGGATGCAGACGAACTCGCCGTCGGTCACGCTCAGATGGACGTCATCAACGACCGGACGGCCGCCGAACGATTTGGTCAGGCCGCTCAAGGTGAGGGTGGCCATACTCAGACTCCGAAGCCTGCGGCCATCGTCCCGCCGCGGACAAATCGCTGGACCAGGCCCAGCAACACGAAAGACGGCAGCCACAGGATCAGCGAGATCACGGCGCCGTATTGCACGATCACCTGGCTGTTGATGATCGAATACATCAGCACAGGCATCGTCACGATCCGCGGGATGCCGATGATCAGGGCGCCCTGGGCTTCATAGAAGGTGCTGACGAAGGTCAGGAGCAGGGCCGCGGCGAGGGCGGGCAGCACCATCGGCAGCGTGATTTGGACGAAGACGCGCAGCCGCGAGGCGCCAACGTCGAGCGCAGCTTCTTCGAGCGCGCGGTCGACGCCCTGAAACGCCGAGGTCGGGATCCAGATCATCACGAGCAACGTGTTCACCAGTTGAATCAGAGCGACGCCCTGCAGCGTGCCGATCAGGTTGAGCTTGAAGAACACCACAGCGATGCTGACGTACAAACCGAAGCGCGGAAAGGCGTTGGTGGCCAGAAACGACAGCAGCAACGGCTGGCGAAAGCGGAAGTTCAAGCGCGCGAAGGCATAGGCGGCCGGAAGACAGATCAAGGCCGAGAGCGCGGTGACCGCCGCCGCAAGACCAACGCTCAGCGGGAGTGCGCTACGGATGTCGGCCCGAGCGAGCGTATCGGTCCAATACTTCAAGCCCCAGGTAGTGGGAAGCAGCGACGGATACCACCAGGTCTCGGCGAACGCCCACAACACCACGCTGATCATCGGGCCGATCACGACCAGGGCCAGCAGCAGCAGCAGGATCACGCCCGGCGCCTGGCGTTGGGCGGCGCGCAGCCAGGCGCGGCTGCGACGCGGGGCAGAGCCATCGAGAAATGCGGGGACCATCCCGTCCGCTGTCATGAGCGTCCCTCGTATTGGCGGGTCACTGTGCGAACGTAGATCACGCCGACGGCGGCGCAAAACGCAAATGTGATCACAGCCTGAGTGAGCGCGCCGGTGCGGTCCATATAGTTATTGAATGTCTGTTGCATGGATACGCCCATCATCATGGGCTGAGCCGGCCCGAGCAGATAGGGCAGGGTGAAGGCGCCGAACGTGCCGATCACATTCAGGCTGAAGACGATCACGATGGCGCGCTGCAGCTGCGGGACGATGATGCGCCAGAAGGTCTGCCAGTCGTTGGCGCCGACGTCGCGCGCGGCTTCGATCATGGCGTCTTCGACCTGGCGGAGCCCGGCCGTCAACACAAGCACCGTGAACGGGATCTCCTGCCAGACCAGACCGATGACGATGCCCTGTGGCTTGAGGTAAGGCGACAGGTAGCCGTTCAGACCGATCTGATGCAGCACCGTTTCGAGCAGGCCGTGTGGGCCGAGGGCGCGAATGAGGGCAAAGGCGAGGATGACGCCGGGCACGAAGAGCGGGAAGAGCGAAAGGACTTGAACGGCCGCGGCGATCCGGCCCTGCGCGAAGCGCAGGTATAGCGCGAGCGGCAGCCCGACGGCGAAGAGCAGGGCCACGGTTGCCAGGGTGACAGCCAGCGTGAACCAGAGGTTGGCCGTCAGGATCGGGTTTTGAAAGAAGTCCGCATAGGACTTCAGCGTCCATGCACCGTCGACCCAGACGGTTTCCAGGATCGCTTGAGCGGCCGGCAGGAAGATCAGCAGCGTCATGAGCGCGATCGGCGGCGCAACGAGCATATACGGCAGCGCCCATGCCATCCATGATCGAGCCGATCGGCGTGCAACCGGCAGAGGATGTGTCGAGACGGAAGCCATGACAAGTCTGAAGTGGTTGCGGGGAAAGAAGATCGGGCCGCGGCGCCAGAGGGCGCCGCGGCCCGCGCGGCGAAGCGGTCAGGAACCCATCTTGATGTTGGTTGCGACGTTCTCGTACCAGCCCTGGTTCTTGGCGGCATCCCAGTCACCGCCGGGCCAGAGCGGCACAGTGTCCGCGATCACGCTGGTGTACTGCTGCTGCAGCTCCTGCGGCAGCGTGCTCCACTTGGCGGCCGGAAACCCGCCGATATCCTTGACGACCGACACCTGTCCATCGGTGCCGAGCATGAAGTTGACTAAGTCGAGCGCGCCCTGTAGGTTGCGGCTGTTCTTGGGCACCGACAGCATCGCATTGCCACCGGGGAAGGGCAGGTCGGTGAGCTGGGTGAGCTTGATGCTCGGAGGCAGCGAGCCGTTGGCGAGCCCCTGCAGCGCCTGATCGGACCAGGCCGTGGCCATGCTCACCGAGCCGTTCGCCAGAAGCGTCAGCACAGCGGTGTTGCCGGCCGGGTACGCGCCGTTGTCGAAGATCGAAGGATGGATATCGCGCAACAGCTCCCAGGCCTTGGGGAACTCGGCCAGCAGTTTGGGATCCGGCGTGCCCTTCTTGAAGAGCGACGGGTCGCGGCCGGTCACCTCGTAGATCGCGCGTGTGACGAAGTTGCCGCCGCTGCCGCCCTTGTCGGGTCGGCAATACACGAACTGGCCGGGGTGCGCCTTGACCCAGGTGGTGAGGTCCGCAAACGTGTGGGGCACCTCGTTCTCGGCGACCTTGCTGCTGTCGTAGGCCAGCAGGACCTGCGAGCCGCGGTAGGGGATGCTGTAGTCCGACGTCTGGATCCCGCCGAGCAGGTTCGCGGCGTTGGGGACCGAGGCGGTGTCGAGCTTTTGCCAGAGGCCGGCGTCGACAAGCTCGGGCTTGGACGTCGCGTCGAATTCGATCACGTCGACCTGCGGGTCGGCGTTGCTCTGTAGAGCGGCCAGCGCGCGATCGGCCACGTCAGCGGTGCCGTTGCCGACGCCGCGTACGATCGTGACCTGCACTTTGTATTGCGGGTACTTGGCCTCGAAGGCGGGCGCGATGACGTTTTGGATCCAGTCGCTGATGTTGGTGTCGCTGTCCGTGACGAAGTTGATCACGGTTGGCTGAGCGGGCGTCTGAGTGGCGGCCGGCGCGGCCGGAGTGGCGGGCGCGCACGCTGCGAGACCCAAGGCCGCGATCAGGCCCAGGCGCAGCGCGACAGATGCAGTGTGAAACATGGCGTTTGCTTCTCCATTGGACGTGGGTAATGGGCTTCGTGCTCAGAGCGATGCTAGGGGGTGCGGGTCAACCAGACATTGCCCTTTGCTCAACAGCAGGTCATCGATGTGGTTGTCCTGCCGAATTGAGGCGCCCGATTGTGCGGTCATCAAGGCCGCCTGAGAGAGATGAACACGCGCCGCGGGATGCGCTGTTCTCGCAAGTCGAAAAGCTAGGCCGCTGCGCGCGCACGTCCTTCGTCGGCTCACCGCGTTATGCAGCACTGATACGCGTTCGACAGGCGTCACGTCCTCTGAGCGGCCAAAAAACGGTTGACATCCAGGAGGTCTTCGAAGCGCGCTTCAAGCGTGGCCCGATCCCATTCCCACCAGGCACTGGCCAGCAGCCGCTCGATCACGTCATCGGAGAAGCGCTTGCGGATTGGCCTCGCCGGCACGCCGACGACGATCTCATACGGCGCCACGTCGTGGGTCACCACGGCGCCCGAGCCGACGACGGCGCCCGTGCCGATGGTGACCCCGGGCATGATCACGGCTGCGTGGCCGATCCAGACGTCGTGGCCGATGTCGCAGCGATGGGCGCGCCGCCAATCGAAGAACGCCAGGTCGTCGGTCTCCCCGAAACCGTATTGCACGCGCCGGTAGGTCATGTGATGTTGGGTGACTCGATCCATCGGGTGATTGCCCGGGTTGATGCGGACGTGCGATGCGATCGAGCAGTAACGACCCACGGTGGCGTAGATGATCGACACGTCGCCGGCGGCGTAGCTGTAGTCGCCGAAGGTTGATTCGACGATGTGGCAGTTTGCGCCGACGTCGGCCCAGGAGCCGACGAAGCTGTCACGCACGCTGGCCGTCGGGTGAAGAGTGGGGCGTTCGCCGAGATGACGCGGAGCGCGCTGGGTATCGGCGGACGCGGGCGGGTATTGGGTGATGAATTCAAGCATGAACGGGATCCCGGTCCACAGCACTCGTATGGCCGTTGGCGGCCAAAGGCGTGTCGGAGTTGATCCGTGGCATCAGGCCGTGGTTGAGCTCGGCCATGTGCCTGTCCCAGAAAATGGGGGTGCCGTTGCGGAAGGTCGCGCGGACGCGTGCGCGTCGACCGGGGGGCGTTTCGACAAACACGAGGTCAGCCAGCCTTCCGACCTCGAGAGCGCCGCGGTCGTTCAGGCCCACGCCGTCGGCAGGATTGAGGGTGACGAGCTTCACAGCCTCCGGCAGAGACAGCAAACCGCGCTCGGCAACGGCCAGCGCCGCATGCAGCATCGCCGCCGGGAAGTAATCGCTGGCCAGGGTGTCGACGACGCCGGCCTCGATCCCCTCGAGGGCGCTCAGGTTCCCGGAATGCGAGGCGCCACGCAGAGCGTTCGGGGCGCCCATAACCACGTGCATGCCACGGCTGCGCGCGGCCTCGGCGGCCTCAAGCGACACAGGGAACTCGCTGATGGTCGACCCGAGGCCGGCCATCAACGCAACTTTCTCCTCGGTGTCGTCGTCGTGCGAGGCCAGGATCACGTGACGCTCGCGCGCGATCCTGGCGACGTCGTTGACGGCCTGCCAGCCGACGGGCTTGGTGCGTTCGGCGATGCGCTGGCGCATGTCTTCGTCGGTCAGATGCAGGCCTTCTTTCTCCTTGTGCCACTCCTGCATCGTGCGGATGTATTTTTCGATGTCGCGGTACTGGCCCTGTCCGGGCGTATGGTCCGTGAGCGAGACGAGATGAACCTCGTCGGCTTCGAGCATGGCGGTCAGATAATCGCCGGCCTGGGGCACCGTGATCTCGAAACGGACATGCACCAGGAAGTCGGTGAGCAGGCTCGGGCGCAGTTCGTGGATGGCCGAGATCATGGCCTGCGCCGCCTCCGACGATCTCAGCCGGGTGACGGTGCCGGGCCAATCGAGCGAGATCGCGGCGAAAGCTGTGGTGATTCCGGTCGCTGCCAGGCGCTTGTCGAGTTCATGCACGACCAGATCGACCGGAAAGCGCACCTTGGGCCGCGGCTCCATGTCGCGTTCGAGCATGTCGCCATGCACATCGATCAGGCCGGGCAGGATCGTCAGGCCGCCTGCCTGGATCCCGGCGCCAGGGGCGTCGCCCTCGCGGATATCGACGATGCGTCCGTCCTCCAGACGCAAGGCCCCATGTTCGATCACGTGATCCGGCAACACCAGCCGGGCATCAGTCACCCACATAGGCGTGTTCCTCTCCGTTGCGATGCAGGACGCTGCGCGCCGCCTCGAGCGACACGACGTCGTCGACCAGATGGTTGACATGTTCGGGCTGATGGAACACGCCGAGCATAGCGACGCCCTTCTTCTTCAAGTCCGCCAAGCGCCGCACCAGGGCTTCACGCGCGCGCTTGTCGAGCGAGGCCGTCGGCTCATCGAGGAGGAGCAGGCGGCGCGGTGCGATCAGGGCTCGGGCGAGGTTGACCTTCTGTTGTTCGCCGCCCGAGAAGGTCGTGGGGTAGGCCGGGCGGATATCGGCTTTCAGGCCGAAGTCGTCGAGCCAGTGTTGGGCCTCGACCTGCGCTTCATCCCAGGTCTGGCCGAGCTGGAGCAGCGGCTCGGCGACCAACTCAACCGCGCTGACGCGCGGCCGCGGCCGCAGGAACTGGGTGACGAAGCCGATCTCTTCGCGGCGGAGGTAAGCCATGTCGACATCGGCCGCGCGAGCCAGATCGATCGGCCCCGAGCGCGTCTGATAGATCGCCTGGCCTGAGGTGCTCCGGTACGTGCGATACAGGCAGCGCAGCACCGTCGACTTGCCCATGCCGTTGGCGCCCGTGATCAGCAGGAACTGTCCGGGATCCAGGCGAAACGACAGATATTCGAACACGACGATGCGCCGTCCGAGCTGGTGCACGTTGAAGGTTTTGGCCAGATCGTGAACGTCAAGCAGGGATGTCATGGGCGATCTCAGGCTCCTCGAGGCGTCGGGCGCCGCGCTTGATCAGCGCAGCAAGCTCACGCGGCAGGCCGGCTGCCTCGATCGCGCCGGTCGCCGCATTCACGTCGTAGTCAACCCGGCGCACTTCAGCGCGCCGGATCCGGGTATCGATCACCGCGTATGAGGCGCGCACATCACCGTCCAGCGCGCGACCCACCGCGCCAGGATTCACGATGAGCACGCCGCCCAGGTCGGCGATGTAAGCTTGATGGATGTGGCCGAGCATGAGCACATTCGCCTGCGTCGATCGGGCGATGTCGAGCTGACGGTCTGCGTGGTCGGGCAGGATGGCCTCGTCGAGATGCTCTGGCCCGGCGTGAAGCATGGCGAAGCGCAAGCCGTCGTAAGTCGTGTGATACGTCCACGGCAGACCGCGCAGGTAGCGCCGATGCGCCGGATGCAGGACCGCGCGCGTCCACTCCATGGCGCGTTGTTTCAACGCTTCGGTGCGCGGGTTGGATGGCTTGCGCGAGATCGGCAGGCTCCAGGCTGCTGCGGCATCGTAGTTGCCCAGGACGCAGGGGATGCCCCGACGGCGGATCAGGGTCAACACTTCATTGGGCCGGGCTCCGTAGCAGACCAGGTCGCCGGCGCACAGGATCAACTCCACATCCTCGCGGTCGAGAGCTGCGAGGACAGCCTCGGTTGCCGGAAGGTTCGCGTGAAGGTCGGAGATCAGGCCGATACGCATGGCGAGAACTCCGGGATTGGGCGATTGGCCTTCATAATTTGGCGTGCACCAGTTGCTGGGTATAGGCATCCTGCGGATCATCGAGGACCTGATCCGCCAGGCCCGTCTCGACGACTCGCCCGCGTCGCATCACGATGACACGATCCGCGAGAGTCCGGATCACGCCGAGGTCGTGCGAGACGATCACTGTGGTGATATGGATGTCCCGCTGCAGTCGCTTGAGCGTATCCAACACGCGCGCCTGCACCGAGACGTCAAGGCCGCTCGTCGGTTCGTCGAGGAGCAACAGGGCGGGGCGCAGGGCGATTGCTTTCGCGAGCTGCACGCGTTGCTGCATGCCGCCCGAGAGATGCCTGGGCAGGTCGTCGATGCGTTCGAGCGGGAACTCCGAGGCGTTGAGGGCGTCGCGAGCCTCGCCGCGCAACCGATAGAAGTGGCGCTCGCCGGCCATGATCAGGCGGTCGGCGACGTTTCCGCCACTGGTTGTGCTCATTCGCAACCCGAGGTGTGGGTGCTGGTAGACGATGCCGATGTGGCGGATGCGAAGCTGGCGGCGCTGGAAACGATCGAGATCGAACAGATTGCGTCCGGCGAAACCGTTGACAGCCAGGGTGTAGTGGCCGCCGTCGGCCGGCTCCTCGAGGTTCAACAGGCGCAGCAGCGTCGACTTGCCTGAGCCTGACTCGCCGACGATGCCGAGCACTTCGCCGGGATAGACCTCCAGATCGACGTCGCTGAGGGCCGTGATAGCGTCATAGCGACGCTGCAGGCCGCGGGCCTTGAGCAGCGGCTCGACCTTGACCAGGCGCGGCGGGTCGAGCGCCAGATCGAGCGATTCAGGACTTGAGAAAGCCATCATGGTAGAAGTCCCCGTGGTCGTTGAAGTAGGTCGCGCCGATGCTCACCGTTTCACCACGCCCGCGTCGGACGAGCTTGTCCTGATACCCGGTGTCGGAAAGCGAGAAGGTCGAACTCCCGTCGGCCTGGGCGATCTCGTCCATGAACTTGTGAGTGGCCCCGGTCAGGCGATCGCGCCGGCCGTGCTGGCTTTCGACCTTAAAGAACACGTCCTCAAACTCGAGTGGCCGGACGTCGGTGTAAGGCGGGACCGCGTAGAGGCGTTTCTCGCGCCCGGCCGAGAGCAGGGTCAGATGCGCGGCCTGATGCAGCTTCGGGTTGTCCCAGCGCGGGATTGGGCTCGGGCTCATCACATAGCGGCCATGGACCAGGACGGGGTAGCTGGCGCCGCCGGTGAACTCGCCGTAACGCACGATCTGCTCGTACAGGTTGAGCCACATCACGGCGTAGTCGGCGTCGGCGTGCATCTCGCGGGCGATGGTCATGCTCGGCGTGGCGCGCCGCAGCGGCTCGGGATCCGGCACCTGTAACACCAGGATCTGGCCCTCGCTCAGGATCTCTTCGGGGATGCGGTGACGACTCTGGATGACTGAGGCGGCCAGGGTGTCGCTGGTCGTGGCCACGCCTGACATGCGCGCGATGAAGCGGCGCAGGTTGGCGGCGTTCACGCTCTGATCGTCGCCCTGATCGATCACCTTGATCGTGTCGTGCGGGCCGATCAGGCTTAGCGTGACCTGCAGCCCTCCGGTGCCCCAACCGCGAGCGATCGGCAGCTCACGACTGGCATAGGGCACCTGATAGCCCGGGATCGCGATCGCCTTGAGCAACCGGCGGCGCAGTTCGCGCTTGGCGAAGGAGTCGAGAAAGGCGTAGCTGTAGTCCTGTGATGGAGCGCTCAGATCGTGAAGCGTGGTCATGCCAGCGCCTCCTCGTTGTCGGTGACCAGGGTGCCTTCGATGGAAGGCTGATCGGCGCTGTCGCGCTTGAGCAGTACCCGCCGCAACGCGTCGAGCCCGCTGTTGAAAGTGACGTAGTGCGGCAGCTTGTAGTGGATGCAGAATCCCGACGACTCCACGGCTTCGGTGTGGTAAAGCACGAACTCCTCGGTGTGTGCGGGATGAGCGTCCGCCTTGTCCATCTCCATGTCGAGCATGGCGCCGGTGATGGTCTTGACCTCGTTCCAGCCCATAGTGGCTGTGAAACCGAGCTCGAGGTGGTCGGCGAGGTTGTTCACGACCTCGCAGGCGCTGACCCGGGCCCGGCCCAGGCTGAAGACGGCGCCTGTCACCGGATGATGTAGTTTGACGTCCGCGTAAGCCAGCCGAACTTCGTTGACCGTCGGGTGGATCAGGCCGAAGCCGCGCATGGAGGCGTACCCGAGCGCGAGCAAGCCGCCCGTGTCGGCGCGCGCCAGGGATTGAAGCCGATGGGCGCGTGGAGCCGGGAACGCGATCGGGTCGCGCGTGACATCGGGGAGGTCCGTCGGCGTGAGTGCTTGCTCTTGCGGCGGAGTGGGCGCGAGGAGGCCGTTCAGCCGATGCCAGTCCGCGACTGAAGGGTAGCCGCGTGTCGCCGCGTCATTCGCCTCGGCCGGAGTGTCGGGCGCGATGTCCGTCGTGAGGGCCTCGGTGTTCAAGATACGGTGGCTGTAGTCGAGTGTTGGGCCGAGCACCTGACCGCCGGGGATGTCCTTGAACGCGGCCGAGATGCGGCGCACGACAAGGAGATCGGCGTCCGTCAGTTGTTCGGCGTATGCCAGGCGCGGAACCGTTGAGCGATAGGCACGCAAGAGCAGGACTGCCTCGTACAAATCGCCGCCCGTTTGGGCGATGGCCAGCGCGGCAAGTTCTGGGGCGTAGAGCGAGCCTTCGGCCATGACGCGGTCGACGAGGTAGGGCAGCGTCACTTCGATGCGCCGAATGAACTCCGGTGTCAGAGGCCCGTTGAGCGCGCGGTACAGGATCTCGGCGTTTTGGATGGCTTCTTCGCCACCGCGAGCAGCGACGTACATCAGGCCACCTCCACGCGGGTTGTGCGCGGCAACCCGATCACGTCATCGCCGGCGACCAGAAAGATGTCCCAGCCCAACGGGTAGGCGCAGGCACTGGCGCGCAGCATCCAGAAATCGTCGGGCACCCCGGCGATGTCGATGTCGCATTGATCCGGGATGCCTGGGCCAGTCAGGTGTAGAAGCACGCCGAGTTCGAAGCGACACCCTACGACCAGCGTCGCCGAGCGATCCGGGTACAGGTACGTCCCGATCGGAGCTTCGCGCAGTTCGACAAGTTCATAGGGCTCGAGCGTCGGATAGAACTGGTAGTGAGCCTCGCCCACGGCCAGTCGGCGGCCGCCCAATGGGCCAAAGAGCGCATCCAGCTCGCGATCATTGGTCGTGTAGCTCGACTCGAGATCCACCAGGCTGTCGGCGATGGAGTAGAAAGCCTGCTTTCCGCCGGCGGGCAGGCGTTGAGGCCGCCCGGGGTATGCGAGCGCAGCAGCCAACGCCCGGAAGGTTGCCTGGGCGCGCGACTCGCGCGCGGTCATCACAGGGGGCATCAGAAGGTCTCCAGGGTGATACGGGTCGCCTCGACCTGTTTCAACAGGCGTTCGTCGGCCTCGGCCTGTAGGCGGGCTTGCTCGACAGCGAAAGCCTCGATGCGGGCTGCGGCGATCCCGGCTCGCCAGGCCGCATCGAGAACGGCGATGCCGAGCGCCTGCTCGAGATCTCGGCCCAGACAGGCGCCATAGCCGTCAACCTCGCCGCCGATGCGGACGCAGGCTTCCGCCATCAACACTTCGCCAAGAAAGAAGTCAGTGCCTTTCACGGGGTCCCGCATCGGCCACATCGTCAGGCCAACGCGGTTTTCAAGGACTTCGATCCGGCGGATATCCAGGAGCACTTGGTCCGCGAAGACTTTGAGGTTTTCTGCGGGCGTCTGGGTCAACGCCGTCAATAATGTCGAATGATCCATAACCTGGCTGTGGACTGGCGCGCGCCTGAGAGCTCAGGCGCGCGCCAGTGCCACGCAATAGCGAGCGTTACTTCATTGCTTTGAGATCGAGGTTCAGCAATTTGGCGATCTCGCGCAGAGGGTTGTAGAAAGCGTCGAGGTTCTTGAGACCCATCTGCTCTGTCGGGTCCTCGTACCAGGATTTGAGCGCGGTCACGAGGTCGGCGTTGTTCTTGATGTCGAGCAGTGCGGCCCGCACAGCATCCTTGAAGCTCTGCGGCAGGTCGGCCCGCACGGCGAAGGGCGTGTTCGGGATCGGGTCCGAGATCGCGATCACGACAATGCTGCCGTCCGGGCACGCGTCGTAGACCGCGTCGATCTCGGCCTGAGTGCGGATCTTGGCCTGCTCCCCATCCGGGAAGTTGCAGAACTGGATCTGGCCTTCCCTGGCCAGGGCGTAGAGATTCCCTTCAAATGTGGCGCCGGCCGGCGTCTTTCCCTCCCAGACGGCCATCACGGCCGTCGGGTGGCTGCCCGCAAAGACGGCTTTCATGTCGGTGTCGGGGTTGAGGCCGTTCTTCATGAGCAGGGCCTTGGGCGCCAGATGACCAGAGGTCGACGCCGGGTCGACGAACGCGAAGTCCTTGCCCTTGAGGTCTTGCAGGGTGCGGATACCCGAGCCCTTCTTGGTGATGATCATGCTGAGGTAATACGTGGGCGAGTTCGGGATGTATTTGGGCTCGTCCTTCGACCCCGTGATGCTCACGGCCAACGCTTCGGCGTTCGCCTCCTGGACCGCGAGGGTGTACGAGAACGGCCCGACCTGCATCGCGTCGACGCGGCTGGCGCGCATGGCCTCGATCACGGCTGAGTAGCTGGTGCCCGTCTGTAACTTCACCGCGATGCCGAGCTTGCCTTCGAGATATGCGCGAAGTGGGTCGTTGTCACGCAGGGTCTTCTCAGCATCGTCCCCGCCGAACATGCCGACGGTGAAGGTCTTCGGCCAGTCAGCCTTGGGGTCAGCGGTGGGCGCCGCTGTGGCGGTCGGCGCCGCCGTGGGCGGGACAGCGGTGGCGGCCGCTTGCGTGGGCGCGGCCGTCGGCTGGGCGACAGGGGCGGCGGTCGGCGTCGCTGCCGGCGCGCAGGCCGCAAGCGCCAGGCTTATCGCCAGAGCGCTGGACAAAACATGATAGGTGCGGTTGCTCATACAGCTTCTCTCCTTGAATTCGTCCGAAGGTGTGTCTCGTTGGATAAGGGCGTGTCACAGTCGTGCCCGGTTCAGGTCAGACGCTGGCGCAAGAGGGCGCTCACCCGATCCACCACAGTGACCATGAGGATGATCAGGATCAGGGCACCCATGAGGTAGTGATACTGGAACAGGCTCATGTACTTCTGCAGCGTGAAGCCGATGCCGCCGGCGCCCACCAGGCCCAGGATCGTGGCGGAGCGGACGTTGTGTTCGAAGAACAGGAGCGAGTAAGAGGCCATCAGCGGCATGGCCTGCGGAATGACGCTGTAAAGGAAGACCTGCAGGGAGGTGCCGCCGGTCGCGCGCACGGCCAGAACCTGCTGCGGGTCGATCGCTTCGATCGATTCGGCGTAGACCTTGCTGAGAGAGCCGACCGACCCCACCGCCAGCGCCATCACGCCGCCGAATGGCCCAAGGCCTACTGCGGCGACAAAGATCAAAGCGAAGATGATCTCAGGGACGGCACGATTGGCGTTTAGGAAGAGGCGGGTAGCCTGGTAAACCCACGGATGCGGCGACGTGTTGCGCGCTGCCAGCAGCCCAAAGGGGAGTGAGAGCACGATGGCCAGCGACGTGCCGATGACGGCCATCTGCAGCGTCTCGACGATCGAAAACACCACGGCCGGCGCCTGGATCTGCAGGCTCGTGAACGGCACCGTCCAGTTGATCATCTCGAGCACAGGCGGCATCAGGCGCACCAGGAAGTTCCAGATGCTGGGCAGTCCGGCAAGGAATTCGCCGGCGTCGACCTGCGTGCCCTCGAGCCCCCAGCGATAGGCGACGACGACGGCGACGATCGTCACGATCAGCTGCCAACTGATGCGCGGCCAGGGATTGAGCAATCGATCGCGCAAGGTCAGGCGCGCCGGGTTCTGGCCGGCCAGCCCATGTTTCTCAGCAGTCTCAGCGCTCATGCAGGACCTCCTCCACATCGATCGGGTGGGCCCCGACCGCCGGTTTGTCATAGCGATACACACGCGTCATCGCCGCCTCGTCGAAATCGGCTGTGGGTCCATCGAACACGACAGAGCCGCGTGCGATGCCGATGACGCGGTCGACGAAGTGCTTGGCGAGCGAGACCTGATGGATATTGATCAGAGCCAGGAGCCTGTCTTCGCGCACGACCCGCGCGAGGTCCGCCATGACCTGCCAGGAGAGCTCAGGGTCCAGGCTGGCAACGGGTTCATCGGCGAGGATCAGGGTCGGCTCCTGCGAAATGGCCCGTGCGATCGAGATGCGTTGCTTCTCACCGCCCGAGAGCCGATCGGCTCGTTGCTCGGCCCGATCCAGCAGGTTGACCCGCTCGAGGTTGCGCAGAGCGACCTCGCGGTGGGTGCGGTCGAAGTAGCCGAACAGGCTTGAGGTCGGCCCGGCGTAACCCAGGCGCCCACACAAGACGTTGGTGATAACGGGCAGGCGATCGACGAGGTTGTATTCCTGCCAGACAAAGCCGATCTTGCGACGGATTGCCTGCAGCTCGCGTCCGTTGAGCGTCGTCAACTCACGACCCTCCAGGCGGATGCTGCCCGACGTGGGCTGCTGCAATCCATTGATGCAACGCAGCAGCGTCGACTTGCCCGCTCCCGAGCGGCCGACGATGGCGATCACCTCGCCGGCTTCGGCTGAGAGGCTGACGGACTTCAGGGCTTCGAGGCCGTTGGGGTAGACGACGCGCAAATCGCTGATGTCGAGCAAGCTCATGAATGCCTCGGTAGCTTCTTTGTCGCGACAGGCAGACGGTCCGCGACCATCCAGCGTCGCGAGGGTTGGCTCACGACCTGTGCATGCTTCGCGACAAGTTGATCCGTGCTGGCAACGAGAAAACAATAGCGGACCGACCTCAATGACACTTCGCCAAGTGCTCAGAGATTGTTGAGGCAGAGCCGGTAAGGAAGGTGTGACCTATCGAGTTGCCGGAAAACTTCAGGGCTTCAGCGTCCGATCAGTCGGGTGATCGCTTGAATCACGCAGTCGTGACGGGCGGGCAGGCGCCGTGTGTTGACGATCTCGCCGCACCAGATAGCTCTCGTACGTATGGGTCATGTGGCGCGCTCGCGCATGGAATGCGGCGCCGCAGGTCGGGCAGCCGAACGCGCCTGCGGACCGGATGACGATCTCATGCGAACAATCCGGACAATCCAACCTGACCCTGCCCACAGGGGCTGAGAGGAGGCAAGACCAAGTATGATCTGGAACGGGATAGCGAGCAGGCATCGCGCCCTCACGTCGAGACGATCACGGATGTCGACCCAGCATGTCTCTTTTCACGAGATAGGCCAAGGGAGCGGCTGTCAAATGATGCTCAACGGGTGTTGATGACTCCATCAGGCCGGCGCGAGATACTGTTGAGAGCGAGGTTGCGGGAGGCGCGCTCTAGGGATGCGCGTGTCGGAGCACTCTGCCACTTCCATCTACTGCGAGAGCACACGTGATCGCCAGAATCGGAGCTACCCCCCTGGGAGTCTGGTTTGTCAAGCACATGGTCGCGCCCCTCGATCGCTGGTTGCTGCGTACAACGAAGGGCAGAGTGAGCCTGAGCGGCAGAGTGGTGGCACCTGTGCTCTTGCTGACAACCTACGGACGAGTATCAGGACGATGGCGAACAACCCCCGTGTTCTATCTCTCTGACGGTCCCCTTTTCGTGATCTGCAATGTCAGGCCTTCTGGAGAACGGCCCAATCCCTGGGTCCTCAATGTGCGCGCAAAACCTGCGGTTCAGGTGCAGGTCGAAGGAAACACGTTCAACTGCCTGGCCGAAGAAGCAGACGAAGAAGCACTTGATCGCTATTGGCCTCTGTTGACGGAGATGTGGCCGACTTACGCGCGCCATTGGGAGCGCGGAGGTGAGCGAGTTGTCTTCATCTTGCGAAAGAACGATCAGGACGGCGCGGCGCTCCTGGAGCGATGACCCCGCGGGCAGAGCTGAGACGATGTGCGCAAACCCGGTGATCCGATTGGCGAGCCCCGCGGATCTGCCGGACATGCTTGCGTTGTATGGCGAGCTCGAAGGTCAGGGCTTCGAGCCCGACCGTGATGACGCCGCCGGTGCTGGGCGGCGTTCTGGTTTCTTTTTTGCGGTGGTCTTTGTGTTCGCGCAATCGACAGTGCCTGAGGCGCGGGCCCGGATGATCACAGGCCAGGCTGCCTGGCCGAACAGATAGCCCTTGTGGAGCTTTCCATGAAGCAGGTATTGCTGCACGCCAACAGCGTCGAGCTGCCGCTGCCGGGTCTGGTTGTCTTCAGGGCTTGTGACAAGTGACGGGCCTCATCAGTCACAACGAGGTCGTTCCAGCGGTCAAGTGGATCGAGACCCAGCCCTTTCAACAGCGACGCGAGGTCGTCTTGCAACGCACGCAGCTATTGAACATTGAAATCGTCACGGTCGACGTGAACGATCCGTAGGAGATCCCGGTCCCCGAGTATCTGGTCCGCATTGATGAGTCTGTGGCGCAGAAGATTGACGTGGTCGTGTGCCTGGACTGGCTCCAGGTTCTGGTGCGAGCCGCTCGAAACATCGGCATCGCCTGTCTGTGCCCATGCGCGGGCTCTACGACAGCGCCCGTGATGAAACCGGCCCAGTATGTCAGCCAGGCCATGGATGGGGTGCAGGCATTGACCCCCGCCAGGCGATGCCTGGGCGTGCGTGAAGCCCGAGCTCACAACCCATCCGGCCTGACTTCAACGTCTGGCAGCACGATGACTCGGACGCGACTGGTGCTGAACGGGTCAGCCCTCGTTGAGGCGGCGCCTTCCGCGAGCGGCGCAGCCAGCTAGCGTGCCCGCCCGCTCAAGGTGTGTGAGGGGTAGGCTCTTCCTGAACACATCAGGGAGATTCTGATGACCGGCTCCTTGTGTGCCTCACTGACCCGGGCGGTGGTACAGCTTGAGCGTGCCGGCCTCAACGATCCCGGCGCTGCCGTCGTCTTTGACCCACTCCTTGCTCGCCACCAGGCTGTCGCCGGGGGTCACCGTCCAATCCAGGGCCAGGAATCCGCCTTCGGGGGGGATTTGCGGGACGGGCATGGGCGGAACGCCGCCGAGTTCGAGCCCACCTAGATCGCTCAAGTTGATCGGCGGCAGTGGCGGGAGGCCCCCGTCGCCGGGCGCGCTGCTGCCGTTTCCGGCATCGCGATTCGTGAGTTCCTCCGAATGCAGCGTAAAGAACAGGCCAGACCAGTACCCGCCCGGCGCGCTGGTGTAATCCCCCTCGCTCCGGTGGTTGTTGGAGTCGATCGTGACGCAATGGGCGTGGTAACTCTCCGTCGTGACCCCCGGGAAGTAAAGCAATTGGAAGTCCCTGACGTAGGGCTCAGGGTCGGTGTCCGAGCGGATGTCCTCGATGTAGGATAGGTCCTTGACTTCGAAAGTCCCGCCTCCGGGCGTGCCGTCCGTCGTGCAGGTCATGCCCCCGGTGCCTGGTGGAAGCGTGAACGTGAAAGCCAGGCTCTCCAACGCGCCGTTGCCTTTGATCAACAGCGTGCTCGGATCAAGCTTCAGTTCCACTGTCGCGTCCACGGTTGACGCATAGCCGGCGCCCTGATCGTCGAAGCTGCCTTCTGAATGGAACTTCAGCTCGAACGTCAGGCACTTCACTGTGAGATCGCGCGCAAGAGTCAAGGCCTCGGGCTCCGCGCTGCCTGGGCCACCGGTCATTTGCTGCATGCGCAGCGTGGCGATGTAGAGCGGCAACATGCCATTCAGGTGGTGCTCCTCCTGGCAGCGCTGGTATTCCTGTTTGACGCACGTGATTGTCGCCGCATACACGAGGTCGACAATCTTCTGCGAACCCGCCGGGCTGCCCTGCCCAAACAGCTGGCGCATCCGCTCGAGGTCAACGGCTCGGCGGATGGCTTCCTTGCCTGCCTCGCACGACGACCCGGCCTGCTCAAGCGCCGGCTTGACCACCTGTTCCTCCCACTGGTTCATCAGGTCCTGCAGCGCTGCTGCGAGGTCCTGATCGACGTCGCCGCCGTTGTCGAGCGCCTTCTCGCGCATGTCGCGCAGTAGTTGCGCCGCAAGGCTCTGCAGGGCGGCCTCGGCATCGCCGCCGAGTTGTTCCTGGATCGCCGCAACGTCGTCGGACGATCCCTCCTCCACACCGTACCCGCTGAAGTGCATCAGCCGGATTTTGACATCCGACGACTCTGTGACCGGCAAGGCCAGCCCGACGGCCGTTCCAGGGCCCTTGTAGCTGAAGAAGATCTGCCGCGACATCGGGATCGGCTGCACCGGGGCAATCGTCAAAGTGGCGTCGGCGGAGAGATCGAGGCCTTCGGGCTCGACCTGGGCGGCATACAGTGGACCACCCTGACCCGGAAGGCCTGTGACGCTCGCAAGCGGCGTCAGCGAGATGGTGGTCGCCGTCGCCAGGGCGTTGGCCGGGATGTCCAGCGTGAAGACCGTGCCGTCTGCGCCGGAGGCCACGAGCGTGCCGCCCGTGACCGGGACGAGCGCTGTGACACCGTGGGCGTCATCGGGCGTGAGCGCCAGCTGGATCGGGTCTTTGGGCTCACCAAAGATATATTGATACTTGGCGGTCTTGCTCGTGTCGAAGGAGGCACCACCGCCCGGCGCGACGCCGGAGACGAGCTGGCAAGCCATCAACGATAGGACGATACTGCACGCGCCCAGGATGTATCTGATTTTCATCGCCCACGTCTCACTGGGGCCCGTGTCTGCGGCCCGCGGCTCGAAAGAAATGAAGAGGGAGCTTGACGCCCATTCAGGTCGCAAGCGACGTGGCGGCAGCATACAGCGGATGCAGATGCCGGTCAACAAAAGGGGTCGTATTCCGGGTCATCGCGAGGTAGGTTCGAGTCGCGCCCCTTTATCTTTACGGCCATCTCTTAAACGGCTCTTGACTCTCACCTTACCTGAGACGTTACAGTTGGCGCGTCACTGTGCACACAGGAACATCCCATGATCAGAATTGGCGACTTCGCCCGCATCGGTCAGGTCTCAATCGTGACATTGCGGCACTATGACGAGATTGACCTCCTCAAACCGGCTGCAGTGGATAGCTCAACAGGCTATCGCTACTACTCGGTCTCGCAGTTGCCGCGCCTCAACCGGATCCTGGCCCTCAAGGATTTGGGGTTTTCGTTGGATCAGATCGGGCAGGTGTTGAGCGGCCTCACCGCCGAACAACTGCGCGGCATGCTGAAGATGAAACAGGCGGAAGTCCAACAGCAAATCGCGGACGAGCAGGCGCGGCTGACACGCATCGAGGCTCGGCTGAGGCAAATCGAGTCGGAGGATCACATGCCCGTCTACGATGTCGCCTTGAAAATGGTTCCGGCGATGTGGATTGCATCGCGAACGGTCACGATCCCCAGCAACGATCGGGTTCCTCTGTACCTTGACGCAGCCCTGCTTGAGGCCCATGCCTACGCCAAAGCTACCGGGGCGAGGGCCCTGGGTGATTGGTTCGCCATCTGGCATCAGCCCGCTGAGATACGCGCTGATGAAGTCGCTGAAGCCGCGGTCCCGATCGACCAGGCATTGCCGAGCTCGGATCGGGTCAAGGTCTATGAACTGCCGCGAACTCAGGTCGCCTCGGTGATTCATCACGGCGCCTTCGAGAATCTGGTCCAGGAGCATACAGCGGCGCTCAGTTGGATCGAAACCAACGGCTATCAGGTCGTCGGCCCGTATCGCGAGATCTATATCAGGCACGACCGGAGCAATATGGCCGAGGCGGCAACCGAAATCCAGTATCCCGTGGAGAAACAATCATGAAGACCGCCAAGAAGAAGAGCGAGAAGCAGCCCCTCCAGCACGACAGTCGGTTCACGTTGGTCAATCGCACGCTGGTGGGAAAAGCCTCGGTCGATGAGCGCCTGGAAGAGCCGTACATGGGGATCAGGACTCAGACCCCCTTCAAAGGCATGTTCACGGTGGTTGATAAGCATCTGTTCAAAGAGTTGAGGGCCTGGATGAACGAGGAGGGCATCGAGCCCGCCGGGGCTCCCTTCCTTCGCTATCACGTCATCGATATGGATGGCGAGATGGATATTGAGGTGGGGATCCCGGTTGCCAGGGTGGTCGAGGGCAATGGGCGAGTGTGCCCGGGCGTGCTGCCCGGTGGTCGCTATGCCCATCTGATCTACATCAACAACGGCTACACGGGTAATGGAGCTCTGACCCGTTGGGGGATCGAGAACGGTCTGACTTTTGACCAATGGGATGCCCCAAAGGGCACGGGGTTCCGTTCACGCTACGAGCGCTATCTCACCGACCCGAAGGTCCAGCCGCTTAAGACGAAGTGGGAAGTTGAGGTAGCGATCAAGCTGGCAGACTGAACGACGGTGGGCGGCGTCTGTCAGTCGTCCTCGACAGACGCCGCCTTGATCCTCTGCGAACCGATCGTCCGAACACCTCGTTCTTCATGCTGATCTCTGTTGGCTGATCGATGACCGGGTGTCGAGGAACTCAGGCCGCTGTTCTGTCGTCACTCCCGCATCTCATCCGGCCCTGTGGGCCAGTCATGAAAATGTTTGGGAGGGGACAGACGATGAACACCTTGAGCTTCCGCGCCGGCCTGTCTGCCCTGGCGGCGCTGGTCCTCGCCGCCTGTGTCAACCCTGTTCCTGGACCAACCCCATCGCAGACGGTTCGTCCCACAGAAGCCGCCGCCACTCCTGAAGCCAGTGCCACCCCGTTCCCGGTCCTGGCTACGCCCAGCGGCGACAAACCAGGGCAGATCTCGGGTCATGCCTGGCGAGACGTGTGCACCGCCGAACAGGGCGGCACCACTGCCGAGGATCTGGCCAACTGCGTGGCCAACCCCGATGGCACTTATCACGCCGACTCGATACGACAGGCCGGCGAGCCCCCACTGACCGGTGTGCGTCTGATGCTCGGCGCAGGCGCCTGCCCGTCGTCCGGGTTGGCTGAGGCCACGACCGATTCGGAGGGAGCCTACACGTTTGCCGACCTCGGCCCCGGCGATTACTGCGTGTCCGTCGACCCGACGACGGGTCTGACCGAGACCGTTCTGATCAACGGCGGGTCGGCCCAACCCCTGCTCGAGACCCCGGCCTTCTCTGTGAGTGTCGGCCCCGGCGACGCCGTCGAGGACGTTGACTTCGGCTGGGATGACCTGTTTGCACCCGGCACCCTCAACCAGGACTCGACGGGCACATGCTCGTACAAAGCCTCGTTCGTTGAAGACGTCACCGTTCCGGATCACACGCGCATCGCACCTGGAGCGGCCTTCGTCAAAACCTGGCGGATCCGCAACGATGGCACTTGCAGCTGGGGACCCGGGTATGCCCTCAGCAGCCTGATCTTCACGGGTGGCGACGCGCTCAACGCCCAGATGGATGGCCACATCCTCACAGTGGTCAACCCCGGCAACACTTTCGACGTCTCGGTCTCGCTCATCGCGCCTGTGCAATCCGGCGAGTACGTGGGCGAGTGGCGCCTGGAGGCCGGAAGTTTTGGGACGTTCGGATTCGGGCCGAACGATGCGCCCCTGACCGTTGATATCGTCGTGGGCCCTTAGGTCAGATGGCGGTGGTCTGTTCCAGGCCGACCGAAATCCACGCCGCCGCCCGGCAGGCGGCGTGGTCCATGATCTGGCGGAAGCAGAAATCGGGCCTCGGGCATCTGACCGACCACCGGCGCCCTGGTTGTTCACACACCCCTTTCACCAACGAAGGCCAAAACCGCGGGCTCGCTTCAGCCGGAAAATGCGGCTCTGCGATGGATCCCGTGCTCGTCCCATCCCCCGCCTTCTCCTCAAGTTGGTGGCCCACCCTGTCGAATTGAGGCTTCGCCGTTCGTATAAATGACAAATCACGCGCTAATCCGGGCGCGCGGGGGAAACGAACGATGGCTCGCATCTTTGTGCTCAATCACGTCAGCCTCGACGGCGTCATGCAGGCGCCGTCCGGCCCTGAAGAGGATCCGCGCAACGGTTTCGCGCATGGCGGCTGGGCGATGCCGCGTGGCGCCATGCTCGGCCTTGATGCGCGCCCGCCCGAGACGGTGGGTGGTCTGCTCTTCGGCCGTCACACCTACGAGAGCTTCTACGCGTACTGGCCCAAACAGACCGACAACCCGTTCACGGGGTTGCTCAACACGATGCCGAAGTTCGTGGCTTCGCGCACGCTGGTCGACCCGCTCCCCTGGCAGAACTCGAGCCTGCTCAAGGGCGACGTTCCTTCAGCCGTCTCGGCTCTCAAGACCCGCCTCGAGCGCGACTTGCTCATCATGGGCAGCGGCGGTCTGATCCGCTCGCTGACTGAGCGCGGCTTGATCGACGCCTACATCCTGATGATCCACCCGATCGTGTTGGGCTCAGGCCAGACCCTTTTCGGCGTGGGCGGGCCACGAGTCGAGCTTGCCTTGAAGGAAGCGCGGCCAGCCGCCGGCGGTGTCATCATCGCGACCTACGAGCGGGTCGCGGCCTGAGTTGACTACAATCGATGTGACAGAAATCCACAGGAGCCGATCATGACGAACCAATACCTCCTCAGCATCATGCAACCCGACGGCGATCCGCCGCCGCCTGAAGTCTTCGAGCCGATCATCGCGGCGGTGAATGCCTTCAACGCCGAATTGCGCGCCTCGGGTTCGTGGGTGTTCGTCGGAGCACTCCACCCGGCGAGCGCGGCCACTGTCGTGCGCGCGAAGGATGGCCAGGCCTTGCTCACCGACGGGCCGTACGTCGAGGCCAAGGAGCACGTCGGCGGTGTGGTCGTCGTCGCAGCCGATGACCTGGATCAGGCGCTGGTCTGGGCGCGCAAGCTCAGTCAGGCCACTACGCTTCCGATCGAAGTCCGCCCATTCGCTGAGTGATGGATTCTCCGCCGAGCGGCATGCTGTCAACCGCCGAGATCGAGCGCATCTTCCGCGCAGAGCACGGTAGATGCGTCTCGGTCCTCATCCGCTCGTTCGGCGATATCGCCCTGGCCGAAGAAGCCGTGCAGGACGCGTTCGTGGCGGCGTTGACGCATTGGCCGACGGCGGGAGTGCCGCCAAGCCCGCCCGGTTGGATCATCACCACTGCGAAGCGTCGCGCCATCGATCACCTGCGTCGCGAAGCTTCGCGGGCCGATCGGCACGCCCAGGCGGCGCTCGACCAGGCGCTGCTCACACCGCCCGAGGACGACGACATGGCCGTGCCCGATGAGCGATTGCGCCTCATCTTCACCTGCTGCCACCCGGCCCTGGATCCGGCCGTGCAGGTTGCGCTCACGCTCCAGCTCGTGGGCGGCCTCAACGCGGCAGAAATCGCACGCGCCTTCCTGGTGCCGGAGGCCACACTGGCTCAGCGGCTGGTGCGGGCCAAGCGCAAGATCCAGGCGGCGCGCATTCCGTACCGCGTGCCCGAGGCCGCCGATCTGCCCGGGCGTTTGAGCACGGTGCTGGCCGTGGTCTATCTGATCTTCAATGAAGGCTACACGGCCAGCGCCGGCGATCGGCTGATTCGCCGTGAACTCTGCCTGGAGGCGCTGCGCCTGGGTCGTGTCCTGGCCGAGTTGCTGCCCGCCGAACCCGAGGTGCTCGGATTGCTGGCCCTGATGCTCCTGAGCGAATCGCGCAGCGCCGCGCGCACGGCTCCGGACGGCGACCTGATCCGACTGGCTGACCAGGATCGACGCCGGTGGGATCGCGATCTGATCGCAGAGGGCCATGCGCTGGTGCAGACCTGCTTGCGGATCAATCGGCCGGGCCCGTATCAGATCCAGGCCGCGATCCAGGCGGTTCACAGCGACGCCGCGACCGCCGAGGCCACGGATTGGCGCCAGATCGTGCAGTTGTACGATCTGTTGTTCGCGCTCACTCCAGGGCCGATCGTCGCGCTCAACCGGGCGGTTGCAGTGGCTGAAGTCGACGGGCCTGAAGTGGCTCTGGGTCTGCTCGATGCGCTTGCGCTTGATTCCTACTATCTTTATCACGCGGTCCGTGCCGATCTGCTGAAGCGACTCGGTCGGACGGCAGAGGCAAGCGAGGCGTATGCCGCAGCGGCCGCACACACGGCGAACCTCGTCGAACGCGACTTCCTCGAACGAGGCAGGGATGCGTTGAGCGAGCCTTGAAGACGAGCCCTACCACCTGACGCCCCCGCATGCTCTAGGGCTGACAGAAGAGGGCAGGTTGTTCCCCAGAGTTGAGTTGCTCGTGTCGTCGGTATTCCTTCACGGTCACCGCCTCGCTGACCTTGCCATGGGTACCCCTGTCGCATGACGCCCGCATGACCCCCGGCACTGGGGCATGTGACCCTCGCCCGGCCATACTGGCGCGACACATCAATCCAAAGGAGATCAACAAAGATGGAGCGCTGGAGCCTGGCTGCCTTACACCTGCTTGCCCTCGGGATCGGATTCGCCGGGATCTGGTCTCGACGATCAGCGTTGCGGGGAACTCTGGATGCCGTCGGGATCGCCCGCGTGCTGGCTGCCGATAATCTGTGGGCCATCGCCGCGATCCTGTGGTTGGCGACTGGCTTGTTGCGCGCCTTTGGCGGTTACGAAAAGGGCTCTGCCTACTATCTCGGCAACGCGCTCTTTATCGCCAAGATGGCGGCCTTCATCCTGATCTGGATCCTCGAGATCTGGCCGATGGTGACTTTCATCCGCTGGCGGATCGCGATGGGGCGTCACGAGACTCCCGATACGCGCCATGCCTCTACGTTCGCCGCGATCTCGCTGGCCCAAATGATCCTGGTGCTCGTCATGGTGATGGCTGCGACAGGCATGGCGCGCGGCTTTGGCTTTGGGGCCTGATGGGCGGAAGGCAACGGGCCAATGCAACGCCGGACTCAAACGGATCCAGCAGATCAACTCAGTCGATGCGGGAGGGTGTGGACCATGAACGTGAGAACGGCACGACCTGAGGATGTGGCGGCATTGACGACCCTCTGGCACGACGGCTGGCAGGATGCCCATGCCGCTCTTCTACCGCCTGAACTGGCGCGGCATCGCACCCTTGCGAGCTTTCGAGTTCGAGTGGTCGCGGCCCTGGCTGAAGTGCGAGTCGTCGGCCCCGCCGGCGATCCTGTTGGCCTGTGCATCGTCCACGAGGATGAACTCCATCAGCTATATGTGGCGGAACGAGCGCGCGGAACTGGAGTGGCCGCGGCATTGCTGGCGGATGCTGAAGCTCGGATCGCCGCCCGTGGAACGTCAACGGCCTGGCTGGCCTGCGCCATTGGCAACGATCGCGCGGCGCGCTTCTATGAGAAGCAGGGCTGGCACCGGGTCGGGACGGCGACGATCCGCCTCGATACACCGGAAGGAACCATTCCGCTGGACGTATGGCGCTATGAGAAGACCGTGGCCCAATGAATGCGAACAGCGGAGTTGACGACAGTCACCAGAATGCCAGGCCCTTTACTGCGTGCTTCGGCCTTTGAATGGGCGAGGCGGCCATGGTTAACGGCTGTAGAAGTCAATGTTCGACGGACGATGCTGCCGTGGGCGCTTGTTCAACCCACCGTCGTGACGACTGCGGACCTCATGCATCGATGTGGCCCGCTATGTCAAAGCCAGGGTTGAACAGCTTCAGCAAATGGGGCGGGCCATGCGAGTGGTGTGTCGCTCACCGAGGCGAAGCATACTGTGCGATAGCATTAGGCGGAGGAGACGACGCATGAACCTTGGGCCCGGAGAACCCGAAGTTGCTGCCTGGAACGTGATCGCGCTATCCGAACTGATCGAGCGCGTGTTGCCAAAGTCGTCGGACAAGGCAGCACAGGTTCTGGCCGTCGACGGCCGAAGCGGCGGCGGCAAGTCAACGTTGGCTGGGCGCCTGAGCCGCCTGATCCCGCAATCCGTCGTGGTACACACCGACGACGTCGCCTGGCACCACTCGTTCTTCGATTGGCAGGAGTTGATGATCGACGGGATCCTGAAGCCTTTCGTGATCGGGCAGGCGGTGGCCTACCGGCCAGCGGCCTGGGAGGCGCGAAGTCGACCGGGCGCGATCGAGGTGCCGGCCGGCACGCGGGTCGTGATCGTCGAAGGCGTCGGCGCGAGCCGAACCGAACTCGCGCCCTGGCTGACGGCGTCGATCTGGATCCAGTCGGATCTGGTGGAGGCCGAACGTCGAGGCCTGGCGCGCGATGGGGGCACCGCTGAGGCCAAGCGCTTCTGGGATGAGTGGATGGCCGCCGAGTTCCGGTTCCTCGAGCACCACGAACCCTGGCGCCGTGCCCGGGCCATCGTCAACGGAACACCGACGCAGCCCTATGACGACGAGCGTGAGGTGGTGGTGGCCGCCTAGGCGCGGCGCGCTGCCAGGGGTGAACGCGGGATCGATAGGGGCATCCGCCCCATATGGATGGCGTTTGCGTCGAGCGCTGCGAGCGGCTCTCAACCTTTGACAGCGTTCACCCGCTGGATATCATCGGTTACAGTGGTGCGCTGGCCGGGCTGAGGTCGTTGTCAGCGGTGGTCGAACCTGGCCATCTGAGAGGTGGTCGCGGCCAAACTACTCTTGGAACCTTGCGATGAGCTACTTGTACGAAGATCGCCTCTCCGGATCGCCGTTCGTGGAGTCGATCTGGCACACGATCGCTGAGGAATCGGGACGGTACTTTGCAGTCGCCGACGCCAGCTGGGATTTCCTGATCATCACCGCGGGTGGTGAGACGCACATTCACGTCGCCGGCGCCGCCACGGCGGTCGCGCCGATCACGTATGAACCCGGCACCGAGTACATCGGCATTCGCATGCGCGTTGGTGCCTACATGCCGCAATGGCCGGCCTCTGACCTGGTCGACAGCATGCATCCTCTCCAGCGCGCCGGGCGCGACACGTTCTGGCTGCAGGATGAAGCCCTCCCTCTGCCCGAATTCGACACCGTCGAGCCCTTCATCGAGCGGCTGGTTCGAAAAGGCCTCGTCGCGCAGGATCCCGTGATCGCCGCCTATCTGGAGGGCGAGGCACCCGGTTCGTTGCGGTCCCTTCAGCGGCGCTTTCTGCGGGCTACGGGGATGTCGCCCACGTATCACCAGGTCATCGAGCGCGCGCGGAAGGCCCAGGATATGTTGTTGAAGGGCCAGTCGATCCTCGATACTGTGTTCGAGTTGGGCTATACGGATCAGCCTCACCTGACCAAGTCGCTTAAGCGCCTGCTGGGGCAGACGCCCGGCCAACTGGCCCGCACGGCGCAGTCGCCTTAGGTTACGTCGAACACCTCCCTCGACTGTCGTCTGAGTACAAGACCCTGACTGGCATCTCCCCTAAGATGGCGTTCGTCAATCGAACGACCTTCAGAGGGGAGATCGCCACGATGAACATCCTTCCGTTCAACATCAACATTCCGCAGGCCAGCCTGGATGACCTCGAGCGCCGGCTCAAGGCCGCCCGTTGGCCCGACGAGTCAGAGGGCGCGGGTTGGTCGATGGGTGCCAGCCTCGGCTACATGAAGGAACTCACGCAGTACTGGCTGGAGGGCTTTGACTGGCGCGCGACAGAGGCCCGATTGAATGCGTTCCCGCAGTACACGGCCTCTGTCGACGGCCACGACCTGCACTTCATCCATGCGCGGGGCAAAGGCCCGAACCCGACGCCGCTGCTTCTGCTGCACGGCTGGCCCGATTCGTTCTACCGCTTCATAAAGGTTATTCCGCTGCTCACGGATCCGGCGCGCTTCGGCGGCGACCCGGCGCACAGCTTCGACGTCGTCGTGCCGTCGCTGCCGGGCTTTGGGTTCTCGGCGCGGCCGACCGAGCCGGGCGCCATGCGGTCGACGGCCTCCGCAGAACGACTGGCGCGACTGATGACGGAAGGCCTCGGATACGGGCGCTACCTGGTCTCCGGCGGCGACATCGGCGCCCGCGTGGCGCGCCTGATGGCGATCGCTCATCCAGAGCAGCTACTGGGGCTGCATCTCACCGATATCGGTTTCCCGCGCGACGTGAGCTTCACGCCCGACGTCTCAAGCCCCACGCCCGCTGAGCAGAAGTTTCTTGGGGCGACACAGGGCTGGTTCATGCAGGAGGGCGGTTACGCCATGGTGCAGTCGTCGCGTCCGCAGACGCTGGCGTATGGCCTCAACGACAGCCCGATCGGCCTGGCGGCGTGGATCGTCGAGAAGTTTCGCGCCTGGAGCGACTGCGGCGGCGACGTCGAGCAGCGGTTCAGCAAGGATGACTTGCTGACCAACGTCATGGTCTACTGGCTGACCGAAACACTCTCCTCATCGACCCGCCTGTATTACGAAGACGTCCGCGTTGCGCCGCAGCTCAAGCCCGGCCAGCGCATCGAGGCGCCGACCGGCGTCACCCTCTTCCCCCGTGACTTCACCCATCCGCCGCGCGAAATGGCCGAGCGGTTCCTGAACGTGGTGCGCTGGACCGAACGATCATCCGGCGGGCACTTCACGGCGCTTGAGGAGCCCGAAGCCTTCACGGCCGAGCTCGTCGCGTTCGCGGCGACGGTTCAATAAGCATCCTGACTAACCCGTTCGAGCATCTGTCCATTCAAAAAGGAAACACGATCATGATCCTCATCACTGGAGCTACCGGAAACGTCGGACGACACCTTGTCACTCAGCTATTGGAGAAAGGCTTGCCGGTGCGGGCATTGACCCGCAACCCCGAAAAAGCGCAGCTGCCGGCGGGCGCGGAGGTCGTGCAGGGCGATCTCATGGACCCCGAGGCCGTCAAGAAAGCCTCGGCGGGCGTCACAGCGGCCTTCCTGTTCGCGGTGCCCGGTTCGGCACAGGGCTTTCTGGCGGCGGCCCGGGAAGGCGGGCTGCGTCGCGTGGTCTTTCTCTCGTCGGGCGCCGTCGAGGATGGTGTGGAGAAACAGGCGGACTTGATCGCCGAGATGCATGCCGAGATCGAGCGCGCCATCGAGGCCAGCGATCTGGAGTGGACGTTCCTCCGCCCGAGCATCTTCGCAGCCAATGCGTTGCAATGGGCCTGGTCGATTCGCGCGTCGGGGTCGGTCAGCCTGCCGTTCCCGGACTCAACCGGTGCCCCGATCGACGAGGCCGACATCGCAGCGGTGGCGGTTGCGGCGTTGACGACCGATCACTGGGTGGGGCGGAAGCTGGCGGTGACTGGACCCGAGTCCCTGACACAGGCGGACCAGATCGCCATCCTCGGCGACGTGGTGGGTCGGCCGATCGCGGTGGTCGCCCTTGATCCGGCGGTGGCGCGTGAGCAGATGGAGCGCCACGTCCCGGTGCCGATCGTGAATGCGCTCTTCAAGATCTGGGCGGAGGCTGTGGGCGTGCCAGCGCCGGTGAACGGTGTCGTCGCCGAGGTCATCGGGCGACCGGCGCGCACGTTCCGCCAATGGGCGAGCGACCACAAGCTGGCGTTTCAGCCTCAGTGAGCGCCGCCGGTGTGGCTCTTGACGACTTACACCGTAAGCACTACAATGCTTACGGTGTAAGTTTTGGCGTAAGGGGACAGCAGGAGGAGCCATGGCACCGCGCCAGGAGCAGACGGTTGCGTTGAACGGGTTGCACGTGCATCTGGTCATGATGGGCGACCGTCTGGCGGAGCCCGTGGTGTTCCTGCACGGCTTTCCCGAGCTGGCGGAGTCGTGGCGCGACGTGATGGCAACCGTGGCCGAGGCCGGCTTCCTGGCAGTGGCGCCGGACCTGCGGGGTTATGGTGGAACCAGTCGTCCGACTACCGGCTACGACATTCAGACTCTGGCCGCCGATGTGGTTGCCCTGATCGACCATGTCGGCGGCCGGGTCCACCTGGTGGGCCACGATTGGGGCGGTGCGATCGCCTACGAAGTGGCCGCCCATGACCCCGAGCGGGTGCGGACGCTCGCGATCGTCAATGCGCCGCATCCAGAGGTCATGGCGCAACGAGTCTGGCAGCCTCGCCAGCTCCTGCGCTCCTGGTACATGCTTTTCTTTCAGCTGCCCTGGTTGCCTGAGCGTTACGTGTCGCGTGGCCGAGGACGAGGCATTGCATCTCGAATGCGTCTCAGCGCGGTGGATGCGACTCGTTTCACCGACGAACGCCTGGCGCCGTATGTTGAGGCCTTCGCGACGCCTGAGCGCGCGCGGCCGCCGATCGAATACTATCGCGCCGCCTTTCGCGGGCTCTTTCGGCGGCGCCCCAAAGGGCAGGGCTATCCCCGCATTCAAGCGCCGTTCCGACTGATCTGGAGCCTGCGAGACCAAGCGCTGGGGCCTGAACTCACGCGAAACCTCGAGCCCTATTTCGAGCACCCGGTGGACGTGCACTATCTCGCAGACGTCGGGCATTGCGCGCCGATTGAGGCGCCCGACCGGGTGGCCGATTTGCTCGTAGAGTTCTGGCGCGCGCAGCCCCGGCGACGCGCTTGACCTGCGGGTGCCGCGTCAATCCACGATGGGCGCGGCATGGGCCTCCGCGACGCCTTTGCTCGCCAGCCGATCGAGCGTGCGGACCAGCACGATCGTGTCGGTGTAGATGCGCACGCTCGTGACCTTGCCCCAACGCAGTTGCAACACGTGGACGCCTTCATTGGATGCGCGCACGCCGTCGGTGCCGGTGTTCGACTCGCGCCAATGGAGGACGGCGAGCGTATCCCACGGCCATCCCTGGACGTCGATGCGACTCAGCTCGAAATGGATGTCCGGCAGGAGGCGCAAGAGTCGTTCGTACCAGCTGTAGATCGCCCCGGGTGTTCGTCGCAGGCCGCCCAGCGCGTGTTCGCCCATGAAGAAGTGCTCGGCATCGGTTGACAGCGTCTCCGTGATCGCTTCGATCCGGCCGGCATTCAGGCCGGCGATTGCCTTCCTCAGTCTGGATTTAACGATTAAGGCGTACATGGAAGGACTCCCTGACCATACGGTTGTCGGTGACTGACCCTCAGGTGCTCAGTGTAGTCGGCGGGTAGGAGGAAGTCTTGTCCACTCAGGTCCAGCGTTTGTCATTTCGTGCCACCGACGGCCGGGCGAACCCGAATGGGCCGACCGTGCCTGCGCTCACCCTCAACGCGGCGTTGGTCGGCTTGCAGGCATTGGGCCTTGACCCTGACCGCGTGCTGGCCCCCGTCGGCCTTGAGCGCGAGCAACTCAGTGAACCTTTCGCGTGTGTGCCTGTCGCGGCGCTCAGTCAGCTGTGGACCTCGGCGCTCCGGCTGCGCCCAGAACCAGCCTTGCCGATCGACGTCGGGCTGGCTGTGCCTTTCGGCGAGTTCGGGATCCTCGATCATCTGGTCGCGTCGGCGAGCCGGGTGGGCGAGATGCTTCACCTGCTCAACCTGTTCTTCTGGTTGGCATCAACCAATCTCTCGCTGGAGTTCAGCCATGAGGGCGGTGATTGGGTCTGGATCGACAGCGACCCGAGCGATCCGAATCGCTCGGTCATCGAGGCCTGGACCCTGGCGCTCATCCTTCGGCGTTTTGGCGACCATCTTCCCGGCTTCGTGGTCGATGGCGTTCGCCTGTCTGAGAAGCCGTTCGACACCCGGCCTGTCGCTGAGCGACTCCGAACGCCGGTTCTCGCTGGCCACGAGCGCACGGGGTTCCGGTTGGCGCCGGGCGTGTGGAGCCTTCCGAACCGGCGTGCGGACGCGGCGCTGCATGCCACGTTGCGCACGGTGGCCGAGCGTGTCGAATTCCGTGAGTTCGAGCAGCGGCCGTTGATCTACGCCATCCACACCCGACTCCCCGAGGCCTTGCAGCAGGGCGCGTTCTCGGCGGACGACTTCGCCGCGGTGCTGGGGCTGTCACGTCGAACGCTGCAGCGTCGCCTGTCGAACAGCCAACTCACCTTCAAGGCGCTCCTGGATGCCTATCGTCGCGATAGGGCCCTGCAGATGCTCGAGAGCCGGGAACGCACGATGGCCGAGATCGCGTATGCGCTGGGCTATGCCGAGCAGAGCTCATTCAACCGGGCCTTTCGGCGCTGGACGGGCCAGTCGCCGTCTGACTGGTTGGCCTCGCGACGTTGACCTTTGCCTCCACAAGGCTGTCATGTGACACCTGTTCTTGACCTGCCTCCGCGCCAATCATACAATTAGTTCATTCGTACAATTCATTCATCAAGGCGAGTCCGGGCCGACGGTCAACCAGCTCTCTCCTTCATTAATTCCAACGTGCGCTCAAGGCTGAGCGACGGAGAAACCGATGGCCATGCCCGAGTTTGTGATCCACACCGAAAACCTTCGTCGCACATTTGGGCCGATTGCGGCGGTCGACGGGCTGTCGCTGGACGTGCCAGCCGGGATCGTCTTTGGATTCCTTGGCCCAAACGGCGCTGGCAAGACCACGACTATCCATCTTCTCCTTGGCCTGCTGGAGCCCACGCAGGGGCGGGCGCAGGTGTGGGGCTTCGATACGCGCACACACGCCAATGACATTCGCCAGCGCTGCGGCGCCCTCCTCGAACACTCGGGTCTGTATGAACGCCTGAGCGCCGAGGACAACCTTGAGCTGTATGGGCGCATCAATGGCCTGCCTGCGCCCGAACGAAAAGCACGCGCCAAAGAACTGCTGACCCATCTGGAGTTATGGGACCGGCGCAAGGAGAAGGTCGGCGCCTGGAGTCGGGGGATGAAGCAGAAACTTGCGATCGCGCGAGTGCTCTTCCACCGGCCGTCGCTGGTGTTCCTGGATGAGCCCACCGCAGGTCTCGATCCCGTCGCGGCCGCGGCCTTGCATGAAGACCTGACCCGTCTGGTCGATCGCGAGGGTGTCACGATCTTTCTCAATACCCACAACCTGGCCGAAGCCGAAAAACTCTGCAGCCGGGTTGGGGTCATTCGAAAGGGCAAGCTGCTGGCGCTCGGTCATCCGAAGGAATTGAGCCTGAGGCGGGGCGGCCAGCAGGTCGAGATTGCGGGACGAGATTTCAACGCGCAGACCCTGGCCTTCCTTCAGGCGCGCCCGGAGGTCCAGCGAGTCGACCTTCAAGGCGACCGCTTGAAGGTCGACCTGCGCGGCGAGAGCCGCGTCGGGCCACTGATCACGCTCATCGTTCAATCGGGGGCGGAGGTCGAAGATATCTCCAGAGCGGGAGCCAGTCTGGAGGATCTCTTCCTTACGTTGGTGCGCGAGGAACAGCCATGAATGACTTACGGACGATGCTTTGGAAGGAATCGAAAGACTTCCTCTTTTCGGGCGGCCGCTCCGACTTAATCCGGCCGCTTCTGAGCCTCGCAATTGTGGGGATCGCTCTGCCGTTGTCGATGAGCTCAGATTGGTTGAAACTCGCCGGTGCCTCGGTCTTGATCTGCCTGATCCTGCCCTTCTCGTCGGTCATCCTCATCATCGGTGATGCCATCGCCGGGGAGCGGGAGCGGCATACGCTCGAGACCCTGCTCGCGAGCCGGGTCTCTGATCGTGCGATCTTATTGAGCAAAGTGCTGGTCGCGGTTGCTTACAACTGGGCCCTGACTGTCCTCGCTCTGCTGCTGGGCGCCGTTGTCGTCAATCTCTCTCAGGGGGCGCGCCCCTGGCAGTTCTATCAGCCCATCAACTTCCTGGTCGTGCTGGTCTTGTGCTTTCTGCTGACTCTGCTGGCTGCCAGCGGTGGGGTCATGATCTCGCTCAAATCCGCGACTGTGCGCCAGGCCTCTCAGACCATGCTCCTGGCGATGATCGTCCTGAGCCTGGCCATCGCCTTCGTCCTTCAATGGTTGCCGTCCGAATGGCTTGCGTCGCTGACGATGCTCGAGGGCGTGCTCGTCACCATCCTGGTCCTTGTGGTTCTTGACGCGATCTTGTTGGCAGCCGCGCTGGCCAGTTTCAGACGTTCGCGCCTGATCGTGGGCTAACGGCGTGAGAGATCAGACTCGCTTGACGTGGGCACGCATCGCAGGTGCCCGAAGGCCTGACGCCGAACCCGTCGGTGATCCTGGTCGGGCGCGTGCTTGTGGAAAGCGATAACGACGTGCCGACGGCTTACGATCTGTCCACTCAGATCAGCATCCTCCCTCTTAGCCGGCTGCAACCCAAGCAGTAGCACGCCGCGCGACGCGGTTCGCGTGGGTGCTTCAGGTGGGCCACACCACAGCCCAATCGGGCAGGGCCTCACTCTCAGCCGAAGCTTCTTCGCGGCCAACCCCGACGCCACGCTCTACTCGACCTTAGGGCGATTCAGCGTCCGCGAATGTTTGCTCATCAGGCGGCCTCTCCCGCGAGTTTCAGATCATCGTAAAGTCATCCTCACGCCAGCTTCACCATGCCGTCGCCGAACAAGCCTAGGATGCGGCCGCCTGCACGGTTAGTGTCATGTCGACCATGACGCCGTTGCCCGTCGACCTACCAGCTGGCCCATCCACTCAACCATGACGTCCCGTGTCGGAGGCCAAGTCGCCTTCCAATGAGGGCAGGGTGCTGACTGACAGGGTAGGTTGCCGCCTCGAGATCGTGCGGGCGGGCCGGACGTTGGGCCGGATCTGGTTGTCTTGTCGGGCCGGTCCGAAAGGGTTACAATCTGGTCTGTTATCGTTCACGGGAACGATAACAGACCAGGATTTTCGCCATATTCTGGATCGAGAAAGCCTCCGGCGGATGATCGTCGGCTTGCGGGCTCGGCCGCGATGGGCCGGTCTTCCCAACCAGGGGAGTGAAGCCGTGGACGAACGCGAACTCAAGCACCGTCGCCTTTGGGATCTGCTGGCCGTTCATGGGCGCAATGCCGTGGTGCTCCGCCGGGTGAGCAACATCGCCTGGATCACCGGCGGTGTCGACGTCCATGTCAACACGGCCGACAGCTTCGGCATCGCAGCGTTGGTGATGACGCCGAGCGGCCGCTACGCGGTCACGAACACGATCGAGTCCCCCCGCCTGACTCTTGAAGAAAAACTCACCGAGCTGGGCTGGGAAGTCATCGCCGACCCCTGGCATGAACCCGCCGACAGGGTGGCGGCGCTGACCAAGGGCCTCATGGTGGGCGCTGATGGGGCCGACCCAGGCGCGGTCGATGTGTCGGCCGCCCTCGCCCGTCTGCGAGCCAACCTCACACCTGAAGAGGGCGACCGCTTCCGAACGCTGGGTCGGCTGTGCGCCGAGGCCATGGATGTCGCCGTGCGCGCGGTTCGGCCCGGCCAGACCGAGTATGAGATCGCGGGCCGGTTGGCGTATGAAGCCGAGCGCCGCGGCGTTCAGGCGATCGTCAACCTGATCGCGACCGATGAGCGCATCTTCAACTTCCGCCACCCCGTGCCGAAGGATAAGGTGCTCGAGCGCTACGGGATGCTGGTGTTGTGCGGTCGTCGGCAGGGCCTGGTCTGTTCGATCACGCGCCTGGTGCACTTCGGCACTATGGCGGCCGATCTGCGGCGCAAGGTCGAGGCCGTGGCTCATATCGACGCGACGATGATCGCTGCGACCCGGCCCGGCGTGACGCTGGGCAGCATCTTCCATCAGGGTATGCAGGCATACGCTGCCGCCGGTTGGCCCGATGAGTGGCGCCTGCACCACCAAGGCGGGCCAGCCGGATACGAACCGCGCGAGATCGTGGCGACCCCTACGTCTACCGATCGCGTCTCCATCGGCCAGGTGTATGCCTGGAATCCGTCGATCACGGGCGCGAAGTCTGAGGACTCGATCCTGGTCGGCGCCGATGAAGCCGAGATCCTGACTGCCATCCCCAATTGGCCGACGATCGACACGCTGGTCAGCGGACAGCTGATGTCCCGGCCGGCTGTGTTGGAGATCACCTGAGCGAGCCAAGCCGGGGGCGAAGTGGCCGGCGCCCGGCTCACCACGTTGACGCGTTCGCCCAGGTTCGTTAGGATCGACTCCACCACACCAGGTTTGCACACCTTGGATCGGAATCCTGCCCAGGGAGTCAGGCATGCCATACAAGGTCTTTTTCGTTGAAGACGAGGATGTCACGCGCGAGGGCATTCGCGATGCCGTCGACTGGCGGGCGAACGGCTTCGAGTTCTGTGGCGAGGCGTCAGATGGCGAGACGGCCTTGCCGATGCTCCAGGCCCTCAACCCGGATGTCCTGATCACCGACATCAAGATGCCGTTTGTGGACGGCCTTCAGCTCAGCCGATTCGTGCGTGAGCGCATGCCGTGGGTCAAGATCGTGATCTTGAGCGGCCATGACGAATTCGCCTACGCACAGCGGGCGATTGAGCTGGGCGTCGCCGAGTATCTGCTCAAGCCGATCACGGTGCGCATGGTCAACCAGGTGCTGCAGAAGATCGGGACACAGCTCGACCAGGAGCGCCGGGCGCAGGGCCAGCTGCGTGAACTGCAGGCCCAAATGGAAGACAGCGTCGCCGTTCTGCGCGAACGTCTCCTGCTCAGGTTGCTGGTCGGGGCCATCTCGGCGGCCGAAGCGATCGAGAAGAGTGTGCCGCTGAGGCTCGATCTGGTCGCCCGGAATTACTCGGTCGCGGTGCTCAAGCTCGACCCGGGCGATCCGACGGATGCGCTCGATTTCGCCGAGCATCACAGGGTCCAACAACTTGTGATCGAGCTGGTCGAGCACGACCCGGATGCCTTTCTGATCCAGAAGGACTGGGATGAGTTGGTGCTGGTGTTGAAGGGCAACGCGCCCGATCTGGTGGACGAGGCCCGCGACGTGCTCCTTCAGAACGTCGAGCGTCGGCTCGCCACCGCCGGCTACCGATTGATCGTCGGCTTCGGCCCCACCAGGTCCCGGCTGGCCGAGCTGTGCGAGTCGTTCGTCGAGGCCTTGATCGCGCTTCACAAGCGGGCCGCCGGGCTGCCGCAACGCGCCGTCTCAGTGCCAAAGCATGAGCTGCTGCGGATCAATCAAGAGGCCATCGAGACTTATTTGCGGGCGGGTGACGCCGATCAGGTCGAGGCGTTCTTCGACAAACATCTGCGCCCGCACAGCGAAGCTGCCCTGCGTTCGCCGCTGCTGAAGAACTACATCTGTGTCGGCCTGATCGCCGCGGCGGCCCGCGTGATCCAGGAATGGGGCGGTGACCCGGCTGAGGTGGTGCCCGAACTTGACGCGCTCGAGCCCACGCTGATGGCCATCACCTCGGTGGCCGAGCTACGCCGGACGTCGCTGCAAATCCTCAACCGGGTGCTGGCCTTCCGCGACGCTCAGAACAGGCACCAGCACGTCAGGTTGATCCAGCAGGCCAGGACGCACATCGACCAGAACTACGCCGACCCAGATCTCTCGCTCAACACGATCGCGACGCTTGTGGGGCTCAGCCCCAGCCATTTCAGCGTGGTCTTCGGCCAGGTGATGAACCAGACGTTCCGCGACTACCTCACCGACGTCCGCATCCAGCGCGCCAAGGAGCTGCTGCGCACGACGACCCTGACGATCAACGACATCGCCTATCGGGTCGGCTACAGCGCTCCGCACTACTTCAGCCACGTGTTCCGCAAGGTCACCGGGGCGACGCCGACCGAGTTTCGCGAGTAAGGCCGGGCGCTCGGGCCGGCCAGGAGGTCAGCATGGAACCTAGGGGATCAGCCCATCGATGGCATTGGCGCTCGAGTTCGGTCTCACGCATCGCCAACTGGCTCAAAGCGCCGCTGGGGAGCGGGCCGGAGCGGGGCGTCGGGGCCTTCGCTGGCGTGCACATCTCGATCCGGGCCAAGATCCTCGTGGCCATGTGCGTGGTCATCGTGCTGATGGGCGCGTCGAACGCTTTTTTGGTCGTGCAGGTGATGAGCTATAGCCGTCAATACGACGCCATCATCAACAACGTCACCACAGCTAACAACATCAGCGGCAACGTCAAGAGCAACATCGACACCGAGATGTGGAAGATCGTCGCGGGGAAGATCGAATTCGCCGACGGACGTCAGTACGCGATCCTGGCCGATGTCGACGCCAAGCTGGCTCAAGCCACCGCCAACACCGACTCGCCGCGAGCCAAGATCAAGCTCGAGGGCATCCGCCGAACCATCCGCACGCTGACCGAATACGTCGATCAGATGGGTGTGCAGATCCAGAATCACAGCACCGCCACCGAGAACGAGCAACTGCTCGAGAAGATCCGCTTTGCGACGTCGGTGGTCCAGGAGGTCGCTCAAGACTACGCGCTCTTCGAGGTTTACCGCACCGAAGGCCAGTACCAGACGATGCGCGAAGCCGTCGCCCAGTGGGAGGCCTTCTCGGTCCTGCTGATGGCCACTGCCGTGCTCTTCTCGCTGGTCGCCACCTGGTATCTGTCGCGCAGCATCTACACCCCGATCAAGAAGCTCCACGACGTGACCACCACGTTGACCAAGAACGACCTGCAGGCCCTCGTGACGCACGAGAACGCCGACGAGATCACGGAGCTCGGCCTGAGCTTCAACATCATGATCGGCAAGATCCGTGAACTCCTGGCCGCGAAGATGAAGGAGCAGGAGGAACTAAAGAAGGCCGAGCTCAAGGCGCTGCAAGCCCAGATCAATCCTCACTTCCTGTACAACACCCTCGACACGATCATCTGGATGGCGGAGGCAAACAAGAAAGACCACGTCGTCGAGCTGGTGAGCGCGCTGTCGCAGTTCTTCAGGATCAGCCTGAGCAAGGGCCGCGACTGGATCACGATCGCCGACGAGGTCGAGCAGACGCGCAGCTACCTGACGATCCAGAAGATGCGCTACCAGAAGATCCTGGATTTCCGCATCGATCTTGACGACGAGGCGGCGGCGAACACAATCCTCAAGCTCACGTTGCAGCCGTTGGTGGAGAACGCGCTGTATCACGGGATCAAGCACAAGCGGGGCGGGGGGACGATCTGGGTGCGCACGCGGATGAAGAACGCCAGCGAGATCCAGATCGAGGTCGAGGACGACGGGATCGGCTTCACGCCCGAAAAGCTGGCCCAGGTGCGGGCCGAGCTCGCCAACGACGACGGCGCTTCGCCGATGGACAGCGGCTTCGGCATCGGAAATGTGCATCGCCGGCTCAAGCTCTATTACGGCCCGCAATACGGGCTCTCGATCCACAGCGCCTACAACACAGGCACCCGCGTGACCCTGACGATCCCATCGCAGGTCAAGGCCGACCCGGCCAAGCCCGACCTCGCGCCGCGATTGGCCTGGCCGGAATCGGTCCGGACCAATCTGCGAGGAGATCCGGCATGACCGTCGCTCGGACTGCGTCGTTCCTGGCCGCGCTGGTGCTGGCGGCCGGCTGCACGACGTCCGCGCCGGCCCCGGCTGACCCGCAGAGCGGCGCCGGCCCGGTGCGCAAAACGTACGCGGATGTGATCATCGGTTTCGCCCAGCTCGGCGCCGAAAGCGAATGGCGCGTCGCCAACACCAACTCCATCCAGGCCACGGCGGCGGAGCTGGGCATCGAACTGCGTTTCTCCGACGCGCAGCAGAAGCAAGAGAACCAGATCGAGGCCATCCGCAAATTCATCGTGCAGAAGGTCGATCTGATCGGCATCGCGCCGATCGTGGAGACCGGGTGGGACGAAGTCTTCGAAGAAGCCCGCGCGGCAGGCATCCCGATCATCGTGGTCGACCGGCGCGCCGACGTCAAGGAAGACCTCTACACGACCTATCTCGGCTCCGACTTCCTCGAAGAGGGGCGCAACGCGGCCCGCGCCCTGGCCAAGATCGTCAATGGCCGGGCCGAGATCGTCGAGTTGGTGGGCACGCTCGACTCGGCCCCGGCGAATGACAGGTATCGAGGCTTCCGCGAGGTGCTGCGCGACTACCCCGACCTCCACATCCTCGACTCAGAGTCCGGTGACTTCACCCGAGCGCGCGGTCGCGAGGTGATGAACGAGTTTCTCAATCGCCATGGCCGGCAGATCACGGCAGTGTTCGCGCACAACGATGACATGGCGCTCGGCGCCATCGAGGCGATCGAGGCCTACGGGCTCAAACCGGGTGTGGACATCAAGATCGTGTCCGTCGATGCGACCCGCAGCGCCTTCGAGGCCATGATCCACGGGACCCTGAACGCCACAGTCGAATGCAACCCCTTGTTGGGGCCGCAGTTCTTCGAACTGGCGCTCAAGGTCATCAATGGCGATGACGTGCCCAAATGGGTGCCCTCGCTCGAGAGCGTCTTCTTCCCGGACGACGCCGAAAACGTTTTGCCGACGCGCGGCTATTGATTGACGCCAGGAATGGCGAACGAAAACATAGCGGCATCCAAAGAAAACGATGTTCGCGTGGGAGGCGTAGGACGAACGGGCATCGACCTCCCTGCAAAACGCAGACTCCTCAGGCCAAAGCGCATGGTGTTTCGCGGGCCTGGCCCTAATGTAGGAGTGTCCAGAGACTGTACCCCCGGAAGAGGCCCTGGACATCCCTCAAACGACTGATCAAGGAGAGCATATGCCAATCGCGAAACACCTCGCCCAGGCTTCGTTGGTGCTGGCCCTGTTGCCCCTGGCGGCGGGCTGCACGACCGCCACCCCGGCTGCCCAACCGACGAGCGCGCCGGCGGCCAACGCCAAGAAAACGTACGCTGACATGGTTCTGTGCTACCCGCAACTCGGCGCCGAGAGCGACTGGCGCACAGCCAACACCGCGTCGATCAAGGAAACTGCCGAAACGCTCGGGATCAAGCAACTTGTCTTCTCCGATGCGCAGCAGAAGCAGGAAAATCAGATCGCGGCCGTGCGTGCCTGCATTCAGCAGGGCGTCAGCGTGATCGCGCTTCCGCCAGTGGTCGAAGACGGCTGGGATGCGGTCCTGACCGAGGCCAAGAACGCCGGTATCCCGGTGATCATCGTCGACCGCTCCGTCAGCTCGGACCCGTCGCTGTATGCCTCGCACATCGGCTCCGACATGAAACTCGAAGGCCAGAAGGCCGCGGCTGAGATGAACAAGCTGCTGCCCGAAGGCGGCGCCATCCTCGAGCTCTCCGGCACCACGGGCTCCGGCGCCGCGGTCGGCCGCGCCGAAGGCTTCCGCGCGGACCTGAACGCCAACATCACGATCCTTGACTCGCAGACGGGCAACTTCACCCGCGCCGAGGCCAAGCCTGTGATGGAGGCCTTCCTCAAGAAGTACGCCGGCCAGTTCCAGGGCATCTTCATCCACAACGACGACATGGCCATCGGCGCCATTGAAGCGATCAAGGCCGCCGGCATCAAGCCCGGTGAACTCAAGATCGTGTCCGTCGACGGAACGCGCGGCGGCTTCCAGGCCATGGTCGACGGCTGGATCCAGGCCGACGTCGAGTGCAACCCGCTGCTCGGACCGCAGGTGTTCGAGATGGCGCTGAAGCTCATGAACGGCGAGCCGGTCGAGAAGAACGTCCTGACCAACGAGACGGTCTACTTCCCGGACCAGGCGCCCGAGCTTCTGCCTTCGCGCAAGTATTGATCGCTGCGCCTGGCGTCAGACTCCCGGGATCATGACGCCGGACGATCGGGTCTATGATGAAAGGCGGCGTGCCCCAACGCCGCCTTTCATCACGACCGGACACATCGAGCCAGCGCGGCGCGCCGCCTGACGGCCCAGAACGACCCGCGCAGACGTAGGGGTATCTATGCTGGAAACCGCCGACGCCATCTTGCGGATGAGAGGGATCTCGAAACAATTCCCGGGCGTTGCGGCGCTCGAGGATGTGGACTTTTCCCTGCGGCGCGGTGAGATCCACGCCCTGATGGGCGAGAACGGCGCCGGGAAGTCCACGCTGATCAAGGTGCTCACCGGGGTCGAGCACCCCGACACCGGAACCATCGAACTGGACGGCAAGATCGTCCAGGTTCGATCTCCCCAGCACTCGCAGTCGATCGGGATCAGCACGGTCTACCAGGAAGTCAACCTCTGCACCAACATCTCGGTCGCCGAGAACATCCTCCTGGGAAACGAGCCGCGGCGCTTCGGCACGATCGACTGGCGCAAGATGAACGTGCTGGCCTCACAGGCGCTCAAGCGCCTCGACATCGACATCGACGTCGCGCGCCCACTCGGCAACTACTCCCTGGCCATTCAACAGATGGTGGCGATCGTGCGCGCGCTTGAGATCGCGTCGGCCAAGATCCTGATCCTGGACGAGCCCACCTCGAGCCTCGATGCCAACGAGACGCGTCTCCTCTTCGACGTGATGCGCAAACTGCGCGCTTCGGGCATCGCCATCGTCTTCGTCACGCATTTCCTCGACCAGGTCTATCAGGTGGCTGATCGCATCACGGTCCTGCGCAACGGCCGCCTGGTCGGCACTTACGACACCGAGACCCTGCCGCGCGTCGAGTTGGTCGCCAAGATGCTCGGCCGCACCCTGGCCGAGCTCGAAACGGTCTCCAAAGCGCGGGCACAGCTCGAGGCTGTCGATGCTCAGGCGCCGACGCTCAAAGCGACGAGGCTCGGGCACCACGGCACGCTCGAACCGATCGACCTTGAACTGCGGGCCGGTGAGGTGATCGGCCTGGCCGGCTTGTTGGGATCGGGGCGCACGGAGCTGGCCCGGCTGTTGTTCGGCGTGGATACGCCCGACACCGGCACGCTCGAGGTGGACGGCAAGCCGGTGACGCGCCACTCGCCGAACGAGTCGCTCCGCTTTGGCGTCGCGCTCTGCCCTGAGGATCGCAAGGTCGAGGGCATCATCAAGGACCTCACCATCCGCGAGAACATCATCCTGGCGCTCCAGGCGCGCCAGGGTTGGGCGAAATACCTGCCCGTCGCGAAGCAATACGAGATCGCCGAGTCGTTCGTCAAGCTGCTTGGCATCGTGACCCCGTCGGTGGATCAACTGGTCGGCAACCTCAGCGGCGGTAACCAGCAGAAGGTCATCCTGGCTCGCTGGATGGCCATCAGCCCCAGGATCCTGATCCTGGATGAACCCACGCGCGGCATCGACGTCGGCGCCAAGGCCGAGATCCAGAAGCTGGTGCTCGACCTGGCCGACGAGGGCAAGTCGATCGTGTTCATTTCGTCAGAGCTTGACGAAGTCCTGCGCATCAGCCGGCGCGTGATCGTGATGCGCGATCACCACAAGGCGGCCGAGTATGGCAAGGACGTCGACGCGCAGACCATCATCCACACCATGGCAGGGCACCCATGACATCGCAATCGCTCTTGGCCCGGATCCGTGAGAGCCGGCTGTTCTGGCCGCTCGCGGCGCTGGCCGTCATCCTGGTGTTCGACGCGATCTTCGAGCCGGGGTTCTTCAAGATCGGCGTCATCGAGGATCCGGTCTACGGCCCGCACCTGTACGGCAACCTGATCGACGTGCTCAACAACGGCGCGCCCTTGATGCTGGTCTCGATCGGCATGACGCTCGTGATCGCGACGGCCGGCGTCGATCTCTCGGTGGGCGCCGTGATCGCGATCTCGGCCGCGATGGGCGCGGTCTTGATCAACCCGGCCCTGGGCGACCGCCTGATCACCAACGACATCCTCACCGCCGACACGACGAACACGCCACTGCCGTTGATCGTCCTGGCGGACCTGGCGGCGGGAACGCTGTGCGGGTTGTGGAACGGCTTCCTTGTGTCGCGCGCCAAGATCCAGCCGATGGTGGCGACCCTGATCCTGATGGTCGCCGGGCGCGGCATCGCGCAGTTGATCACCAACGGCCAGATCATGACGATCTACTACACGCCGTACTTCTGGTTCGGCAACGGGTTCATCCTCGGCTTGCCCGTGTCGATCTTCATCGTCGCCATCGTGGCGGTCCTGGCCTGGGTGCTGGTGCGCAAGACAGCCCTCGGTTTGTTCATCGAGTCGACCGGCGTCAACGCCCGGGCCGCTTTCTACGCCGGGCTCGACGAGCGCAACGTCAAGCTGCTGGCCTACACCTTCTGCGGTTTCACCGGGGCCATCGCCGGCCTGATCCTCAGTTCATATGTCCACAGTTCCGACGCTAACAACATCGGCGCGAACTACGAGTTGGACGCCATCCTGGCGGTGGTCATGGGCGGGACGTTGATGTCGGGCGGGCGGTTCTCGATCTTCGCCAGCATCATCGGCGCCACTGTCATCTGGACCTTCACCATCACCATGTACACGCTCGGCGTGCCGGCCGACGCTTTGACCGCCGCCAAGGCCGTCCTGGTGCTGCTCGTCATCCTGCTGTACTCGGAATTCAGCCAGCGCCTGCTCGGTCGCTGGAGCCTGCGGAAGGGGCCACGCCATGACCCAGCGCACTAAGCTCTTTCTGCTGAACCACGGTCCGCTGCTGACGACCGTGGTGATCTTCCTGCTGGCCTACGTCATCGGCGGGCAGCTGTATCCCGCGATGCAGAAGCCGCAGGTGTTCTTCAACCTGTTCATCAACAACGGCAGCCTGTTGATCGTCTCGATCGGCATGACCTTTGTGATCCTGACCGGCGGCATCGACCTCTCAGTGGCGTCGGTCATCGCCCTGACGACCGTGGCGTCGGCGGTGTTGTTGCAGAACGGTCTGCCCCCGCTGGTGGTCATGCCCTTGATGCTCGTGATGGGCACTGCCTTCGGGATCGTCCTGGGCGGCATCATCCATTTCCTGAAGGTGCAGCCGTTCGTCGCCACCCTGATGGGCAGCTTCTTTGCGCGCGGGATGGCGTACATCATCAGCCTGACCTCGGTCACGATCAAGGACGATTTCTACAACGGGCTGGCGCTCACGCCCATCTACATCCCGTTCGTGCCCAACGCCTACGTCTACAGCTACGCGCTGGTCGGCCCGCTGCTCTTCGTGGTCACGATCTATCTGGCGTTCTTTACGCGCTTCGGTCGCACGGTGTATGCCATCGGCAACAACGAACAGTCGGCGCGCCTGATGGGCCTGCCCGTCGGCCGGACCAAGATTAGCGTTTACGCGTTCAGCGGATTCTGCTCGGCGCTGGCCGGGATCGTCTGGAGCGTCGCGTTGCTTTCGGGCTACGGGCGCTACGCGCCGTCGATGGAACTCGACGCGATCGCGTCGGTCGTTATGGGCGGGACGATGCTGACCGGCGGCGTCGGCAACGTCATCGGCACGCTTTTCGGCGTGCTCATCAACGGCACGATCGTCAGCCTGTTGCAGTTCAACGGCACCTTGAGCTCGTGGTGGACCCGCATCGGCGTCGGCGCGCTGACCCTGGTGTTCATCGGCATTCAGAGCCTGTTCTACGTCCGGCGCAAGACGAGCCAGTGAGCGGCGCGCGCATGGCCGCCCAATCGATGCCCGCGGGACTCATTCGGCTGACCGCCGCGGTGGCGTTCGGCGCGGCCTGGCTTGTCGGATGTCAGGCGCCGCCGGCCTCCACGCCGCAGCCATCGACGCCGTCGGCGGCCGAATGGCTGTCAGTCAACTTGGTCGACGCCCGCAGCGGCGAGACTTTCGCGCTCGATGACTTCGGCGGCCAGGTGATCCTGGTCGAGACGATGGCGACGTGGTGTCCGACCTGCATTCGACAGGCGCAGGAGATCGCGGCCCTGCACGTGGCACTCGGGAACCCTCAGGATCTGATCTCGGTCAGCCTCGACGTGGACTTGAATGAAGATCAGAACCTGCTGAGCGAGTATGTCGATGAGTTCGGTTTCGATTGGCGCTTCGCTGTGGCTCCGCTCGAAGTTGCCCGGGCCCTCGGGAATCTGTACAGCGCCGAGTACTTGAACCCGCCGCTCTCACCGATGCTCATTGTCGATCGCAGCGGCCAGGTCCACACCGTCGACTATGGATTGAAGAACGCCGAGACCTTGCAGGCGTTGGTTGAACCCTACCTCGAACCATGATCGCGGCAGCCCTCACGTCTCTGGCGCTTGGATTGCTTTCGGCGGCCAGCCCGTGCGTCCTGCCGCTCTATCCGGGTTTTCTGGCGTATCTGAGCGGCATGCGCGAGTCGCCTTCGCGTGTGACGCGTTATGGTCTGGGGTTCCTGGTGTTGGCCGGCGTACTCTCGATGATGCTGGCGCTCGGCGCACTGATCGCGGGGTTGGCCGTGCCGTTGGGGCGGGCGCTGGCGGTGGCGATCCCGCTGGTCGACGGCACGATCCTGTTGCTTGGGCTGTTGCTGCTCGCAAATCGAAACCCGTTTCGGGAACTGCCGCAGGTGAACGTCCCGGGGCTGCGGCACCCCTGGCTCAACGCCTATCTCTACGGCGTGCTCTACGGCCCGCTGGTGCTGCCGTGCTCAGGGCCGCTGGTGGTGGCGATCTTCGCTCTGTCGCTGACGGTGAACGAGGCCGTTCAACAGCTCTGGGTCTTCCTGTGGTTCGGCCTCGGCCTGGGCATCCCGCTGCTGGCGCTGTCGCTGCTCTCGGGCGCGCTGCAGACCCGCCTGACGCGGCACCTGGTTCGACGACAGCACGCCCTGAACATCATCGGCGGCATCCTGCTGATCGCTGTGGCGGCGTACGACCTGTTCACGAATTGGCGCCTGCTGGTTCTCTCTTTCTCATCATCCGGTGGATAGGGTAGTGTAGCGACGCGAGTCGCTTGACAGCCTGCCTCCACTCGGTGTATCTTGTTAGCGTTACCGGGAACGATAACAAAGGCAAAATCTGAGTATTCCTGAGCCCCAGGCAAACGGGGCCGGCGGTGGTTCGCCCGCGAACCGCCGTGGTTCAACGCGCCTGGAACTCGCCGAGAACTCGTCGGAGCCCGACCTGTGCGGGCAAGGGGGGAGCATGCAGCCAAGCGACATCCAGAAAGCCATTGACACCGGGCAGACATTCCTGGGCGTGGAGTTTGGTTCGACGCGGATCAAGGCCGTGTTGATCGGCCCCGACCATGCCGCGATCGCCGCGGGGAGCTTCGAGTGGGAGAACCGCTTCGAAGACGGCATCTGGACCTATCACCTCGAGGACGTGTGGCGTGGTCTGCGGGACAGCTACCGCCAACTGCGCGCGGACGTTCAGGCGAAGTACGGCGTGGAGCTCACGACGATCGGCGCGATCGGCTTCAGCGGCATGATGCACGGCTACTTGCCCTTCGATGAGGGCGGGCAATTGCTGGCGCCCTTCCGCACATGGCGCAACACGATGACAGGGCCGGCGGCCGAGGCGTTGACCGAACTCTTTCAGTTCAACATCCCGCAGCGCTGGAGCATCGCACACCTCTATCAGGCCATCCTCAACCAGGAGCCGCATGTCGCGTCGATCCGCCACCTGACGACGTTGGCGGGCTACGTCCACTGGCGGCTGACCGGCCAGAAGGTGATGGGCATCGGCGAGGCGTCGGGCATGTTCCCGATCGACAGCATGCTCAACGACTACGACGCCAGGCGGCTTGCGCAGTTCGACGCGCACGTCGCCGGTCACGGCTTCGCGTGGTCGTTGGGTCAGCTCCTGCCGAAGGTGCTCGTGGCAGGAGAGGCGGCCGGCGTGCTGACCGACGCCGGCGCGCGGCTGATCGACCCGAGCGGCACGTTGCGCGCGGGCATCCCGCTCTGCCCGCCGGAGGGCGACGCCGGCACCGGTATGGTGGCGACCCACAGCGTGGCGCCGCGCACCGGCAACGTCTCGGCAGGGACGTCGGTGTTCGCCATGATCGTGCTGGAGCAGGCCCTGTCGAAGCTGTATCCCGAGATCGACATGGTGACCACGCCGACGGGCAAGCCCGTGGCGATGGTGCACAGCAACAACTGCACGTCGGATCTGAACGCCTGGGTCGAGCTGTTCGGCGAGGTCGCTGCCGCGTTGGGCGTGGAGGTCAGCCCGACACAGCTCTTTGAGACCTTCTATCAGCAGGCCCTGCTTGGCGACGCGGACGGCGGCGGACTGCTGGCGTACAACTACCTCTCCGGTGAGCATCTGACGCACCTGGAGGCGGGTCGGCCGCTGTTCGTGCGCACGCCCGAGAGCCGCTTCACGCTTGCGAACTTCATGCGCACGCATCTCTTTGCGTCGCTCGGCGCGCTCAAGCTGGGGCTGGACATCCTCTTCAAGAACGAAAAGGTGCAGATCGACCAGATCCTCGGGCACGGCGGGTTCTTCAAGACGAAGGGCGTCGGGCAGCGTTTCATGGCCGCGGCCATGGGCGTGCCCGTGGCGGTGATGGAGACGGCCGGCGAGGGCGGCGCCTGGGGCATCGCGCTTCTCGCGGCCTACATGCAGCGCAAAACGGAAGGCCAGTCACTCGAAGACTACCTGACCAATGCGGTCTTCGCCGGCGAGGCGGGCACGACCATCGCGCCGGATCCTCAAGACGTGGCCGGCTTCACGACCTTCATGGCCCGCTACAAGGCCGGGCTTTCAATCGAACGGGCCGCCGTGGACGCGCTGGCCTGACCACTCCCTACGAAACGAGGCGCATCCAATGCTTGAGCAATTGAAAGAAGAACTGGTGCAACTGCACCTCGAACTGCCCAAAAACGATCTCGTCCGCTGGACGGGCGGGAACGTCTCAGCGCGCGATCCCGAGACAGGCCTTGTGGTGATCAAGGCCAGCGGGATCCGCTATGAGGAGATGCGCCCGCAGCACATGGTGGTGATGAACCCGGACGGCAGCCGGGTCGAGGGCGCGTTCAAGCCTTCGTCGGATGTCTACAGCCACCTCTACATCTACCGACACCGCCCCGACGTGGGCGGGGTGGTGCACACCCACTCGCGTTACGCCACGGCCTTCGCGGCCGTTGGGCGCGAGATCCCGTGCGTGTTGACGGCCATGGGCGACGAATTCGGCGGCCCGATCCCGTGCGGCGGCTTCGCCCTGATCGGCGACGAGGCCATCGGCAAGATCGTGATCGACAGCATCGGCAAGTCGCCGGCGGTGCTGCTGAAGAACCACGGGGTGTTCACGATCGGCAAGAACGCGACGGCCGCGGTGAAGGCGGCCGTGATGACCGAAGACGTCGCCGCCACTGTGTGGTTGGCGCTACAGCTCGGGACGCCCGACGTCATCCCCCAGGAGGACGTCGATAAATTGCACCTGCGCTACACGACAGTGTACGGGCAGTGAGGGTTATCAGATTCCTGCCGTGGATGGTGGATCGTTGATTCACTCGCAACGATCCGCTTCATCCCAGCCATCCACGGTTGCGTTCAAGTTCAGATTTGCGGGGCCAGCGCCCACATCGCATCTTCAAGGAGATTCCGCATGATCAACCTGGAACATTACGAGATCTGGTTCGTGACAGGCAGCCAGCATCTGTACGGCCCGAAGACACTGGAGCAGGTGGCCCAACACTCGCGTGAGATCGCGGCGGCCCTGTCGGTGGCGCCCGAGCTCCCGGTCAAGGTGACGTTCAAGCCCGTGCTGACGACGCCCGATGCCATCCTCAGCCTGTGTCTGGAGGCGAACGCCGCCCCGGCCTGCGTGGGCGTGATCACGTGGATGCACACCTTCTCGCCGGCCAAGATGTGGATCGCTGGCCTGCTCGCGCTCAAGAAGCCGTTGCTGCACCTCCACACCCAGTTCAACGCCGAGATCCCGTGGTCCACGATCGACATGGACTTCATGAACCTGAATCAATCGGCGCATGGCGACCGCGAGTTCGGGTTCATCAACACCCGGCTGCGCCGCAATCGCAAAGTGGTCGTCGGCCATTGGCAGGACGCCGCCACGCGAGCCGAACTCGGCGTCTGGGCGCGCGCCGCACTCGCCTGGGCGGACCTGCAGGGTGCCCGCATCGCGCGGCTCGGCGACAACATGCGCGAGGTCGCGGTCACCGAGGGCGACAAGGTCGAGGCCCAGATCCGACTGGGCGTGTCGGTCAACGGCTACGGCGTCGGCGACCTCGTGCAGCAGGTCAACGCCGTCAGCGAGGTCGAGATCCAGGACCTGCTGGATGCCTATCACGCCGACTACGCTGTCGCGGCTGATCTCGAGCCCGGTGGCTCCGGACATTCCTCTCTTCGAGAGGCGGCGCGGATCGAAGCCGGCCTGCGCAAGTTCCTCACAGCCGGCGGCTTCAAAGGCTTCACCACGACGTTCGAGGATCTGCACGGGCTGCATCAACTACCGGGGTTGGCCGTGCAACGGTTGATGGCCGAGGGCTACGGCTTCGGAGCTGAAGGCGATTGGAAGGCGGCGCTGTGCGTGCGCGCCGTCAAGTCCATGAACGCCGGCCTCCGGGGCGGGACCTCATTCATGGAGGATTACACCTACCACTTCGGAAGCCACGGCCAGCAGGTGCTCGGCGCCCATATGCTCGAGATCTGCCCGAGCATCGCCGGCGAACGACCGCGCCTCGAAGTCCATCCGTTGGGCATTGGCGGCAAGGCGGACCCGGCGCGGTTGGTGTTCGACACCAAGCCCGGCCCGGGCGTCAACGCCACCCTGGTGGATCTCGGCAACCGCTTCCGACTTGTGGTGAATCCGGTCGAGGTGGTCGCGGCCGAGGCGCCGCTGCCCAAGCTCCCGGTCGCGCGCGCTCTGTGGACGCCGCAGCCGAACCTCAAGGTCTCGGCCTCGGCCTGGATCTATGCCGGTGGGTCGCACCACCCTGTGTTCAGCCAGGCAGTGACCGCAGACCACCTGCGCGACTTCGCCGAGATCGCGGACCTGGAGTTCGCGCTGATCGACGAGGGCACGAACCTGAACACTTTCAAGCAGGAACTGCAGTGGAACGACGCCTACTACCTGCTGCGGCGCGGGCTGGCCTAGCCGTCGGTCTGAGATGCAAGAACAAGGAAGGCGCGGGGTTTGCCTGACCCGCGAGCACACGCCGCGCCTTCCTATGCAGACGGGTTCATTCTCTTAATCGCGAGGGCGCGGCATACGGTTGCCGCGCAAGGGATCGTGAGCACGATACGCGGCGTGTCCGGAAGGACCACGGTGAAACGACTTACCATACGCGACGTCGCCCGCGTGGCGGGCGTGTCGACCCAGACGGTGTCGCGCGTCATCAACAATCACCCCGACGTCGCGCCCGACACGCTGTCGCGCGTGCAGGCCGTCATCCAGGAACTCGGGTATGCGCCGGACATTCTGGCGCGGAGCCTGATCCGTGGTCGATCACACACGCTTGGAGTGGTCGCCTTCGGTCTCGAGTTCTATGGACCGTCGCGCGTGCTGACCGGCATCGAAGGCCAGGCTGCCGCGATGGGTTATTCGATCACGCTGAGCCTGGTTCACCGACCCGAGCTTGCCGATGCCAAGGCGCTGCTCGAGGGGCTGCAGGCCCGCCGGGTCGACGGCGTGATCTGGGCCATCCCCGAGATCGGCGACAACCGGGCGCGCGCGAGAGAGATCTCGGCGGCGGCGGCCCTGCCGTTGGTGTTCGTCAACGGCGACCCGAAGGTGGTCGGCTCGCCGTTGATCGGCATCGACAACATGGCGATCGGCCGGATGGCGGCCGAGCACCTTCTGACGCGGGGCGCGCGCCAGATCGGCATCATCGCGGGCCCGGCCGAGTGGTGGGAGGCCCACCAGCGCGTCGCCGGATGGCGCCAATCCCTCGATGACTTCGGCCTTGCCGTCGACGAATCCCTGATCGCCGCCGGCGACTGGAGCGCCGAGAGCGGTCGGCGCGCCGGGCAGGAGTTGCTGCAGCGTCGTCCGACGCTCGAGGCCGTGTTCGCCTGTAACGACCAGATGGCGCTCGGCGCGATGTTTGCCGCCCACTCGCTCGGGCGGCGGATCCCGGATGACTTCGCAGTCGTCGGCGTCGACAACATCCCTGAGGCCGCGATCTTCTGGCCGCCGCTCACCTCGATCCGGCAGCGCCTGCGCGAAGCCGGCGCCGAGGCCGTCCGCATGATCGATGCGCTGATCGTCGAGCCCGGCGCTTCGCAGGCACCTCCGGCTGTGTCGTCGGCCCTGTTGCAGCCTGAGCTCATCGTACGCGCCAGCAGCCGGTGAAGCGGCCCTGACGTCTCCGGACCCGCTGTCGTTGGGTGATCACCGATGATTCGGAGCCGGCGGATTGAATTCGCAACACGAGACAGGCCGTGATCGACTGCGATCACAGCCTGTCTTGTGTTGCGGCCTGGAACGATGGCGCGCCCAATCAACGTTCGATGATGGGCAGGATCAGCCGCGAGGCGTGGTCGCTGGAGTGGAAGACGCGATTGATCGCGGGCTGATAGGCGCTCGCCGGTTCGCTGGCGACATCTCCGCCGGTGTTGCTGTTGCGCGTGACGCGCGGGAAGTTGCTGCTCGAGACTTCCAGGCGGATGCGATGCCCCGGCAGGAACACGTTGGAAGTCGCCCAGAGGTCCAATCGCAGCGCGACGACGACGCCGGGCTCGAGCAGTTCAGGAACCTGTAGGCCCTTGCGATAGCGGGTTCTCAGGATCCCTTCCGTGAGCAGCATAGCCCGGCCGTCGGGGTAGACATCGACCAGCTTCCCGGTGAAATCGGTGTCGGGCGCCGAAGACGCGATGAACAACTCGAGCTCCACCGGGCCGGTGACTTCGACGGCGTGATCGAGGACGGGCGTGCTGTAAACGAGCACGTCCTCGCGAACCTCCACGGCCTGCTGGTCGCGCGGCCCTGTGGTGTTACCGCCCATGATCAGGACCTGACCACCGACGGTCGGCACCGGTCGCAGCGGGTCATACAGGAACGTGTCGGGCGGCTCGTCGCCCGGCGGCTCGGGGCTGAGCGCGCCGTCGCCGCGGAGCGAGTTGGCCTGGCCGCGGCTATGCAGATAGTAGGACCGATACTGCGTGTCGGGCAGGGGCCAATCGGGCTCGTCACGCCACTGGTCGATGCCCATCACGAAGAGTTTCACCGGCGGTTCCTCATCGACGCCGTTCGCAATGCCTTTCAACCAGCGGTCGTACCAGCGCAGGTGCAGGCCGGTCAGGTCGATCGCGCGTACGCCTGCCCCCATCCCGAACTCGCGCTCGGGGAAGCTGCCCGTGTAGTTCATGTGGCTCCACGGCCCGATGATCAATCGCTGCTGACAACGGGCGAGCTCGCTCCCGCCGCGTTGGCGCATGCCAATGAAATTCTTGAGCGTGCCCCACAGGAAGATGTCGAACCAACCGCCGACGTTGAGTGCCGGGGCAGTGATGCGCTCGTAAGCGGCATCGGGTGCGCCAGCTTCCCAGAAGGCGCCGGGCTGCGGGTGGTCGAGCCAATCCAGGTACCACGGCGCATATTCACGAAGAAGCGGCTGATCGGAGAGCGGAAGGCGTACCGTGGCGGCCTCGCCGTCGAAGGCGGCCGGGTCGGTCGGCGGTGCACCCCCGGCCGCGACCCGGCGGCGAATCGTCTCGCCGGCCATCGCCATCGCCCAGCCGACGCCGTGATGTACCTTCACGCCGCCCTGATACTGCATGCCCTCGTAGTCGTCGCCGATCGTCACGACAGGGACCATGGCGCGCAGGGCCTCGCCCCCGTCCTGCGCCGCCAACCACTGGGTCGCGCCGACGTACGAGCCGCCGAACATCCCGACCACGCCGTTGGACCAGGGCTGTGACGCCGCCCACCGAATGGCGTCCGCGCCATCCTCTCGTTCGGTGAACAGGGGCGTGAACTCGCCTTCGGATGCGGACCGCCCGCGCGAGTCCTGCACTACGACCGTGTAACCCGCTTCGACTGCCCGGAAGGCATCGAAGATGAACAGGTTATCCATCACCCAGCCGTCCTTACCGTACGGCGTCCGCGCCAGCAGAACGGGCTGTGGCCCGGCGCCCGCCAGTCGCATGAGCGTCGTGCCAAGCCTGACGCCGTCGCGCATGGCGACGAGCAGGTCCTTTTCGATGTGAATGACGGTCATCGAGAGTGCTCGCTTGAGGAACGGATGATGGCGGCCCGAGGTTGGATCAACGCAGTCGGTAGATCGTGATGTCCACGCTGTCTTGGGCGCCGGGAGTCACCGTCAACTCGCCGACATAGACGCCGTGGTTAAGTTCACGATAGCGGCCGTTGCTGTCCACGGCGAACGTCGGCCGGGTCTTGATGACCGCCTCGCGGGTCGGATCCATCACGCCGTCGTTCTCGATGGCGATGTACTCGCCGTCGTCGGATTTCAACAGGTACTTGGCGAACACGTGAGACAGGCCGTCGGCCCGCGACGTGTTCCAATCGGCGCCGCCCGAGACCACAGTGCCGTTGAGCACCGGCCCCCAGACCTTGCCGCCCACGATCGGGATGACCTGCAGTCGCCCCTGACCGGTCGGGCCAACGACGAGCGGTGGTGTGATCTGTACCCGCAGGCGCATGATGACATCGGCAGCGAGTTGAACGGACGTGGAGTTCTCGTCAGACATAGGAAAACGGCTCCCCCGATTCGGAAAAGGCCACTTGGATTCCCGGCAGCACTTTCTGCAGCCAGTCGGGCAGATACTTCATCCCGACTTCCTCAGAGCGGTTGTGACCAAGGACGATCATAGCCCGGTTCAAGCCGAGCTGGCTGGCATCGCGGACGTACGCCGGCAAGGTCCACTCGATGATATCGCCGCAGATGACGACGTCGAGTTGTTGGCTGCGCATCAACTCCATGGGCTTTTCTTCCGTCGGGTAGCCCAGGCTGAGCCCGCCGATCAGCAGCCCGACCCGCTCGATCACGGCCCGACGGTTTCCGATGATCTGCACGGCCTGAATTTCGAGTTTGCTCTTCAGATAGCTTGCCAGTTCTTCGACCGTGATGGCGGGCAGTCGATAGCAGATCTTGTCAGGCAGGGCGTACCCGTCCCAGCCTAGCGCGCGGTGCAGGCCCGCGAGGATCAGGTCGGGATCGGTCATGTGCATGTGATCGTGGAAGCGCCAGATGTTGATCTTGTGTTCCTCGATCAGGCGCTTCTTGAGGAGATACACCTCGTCGTTCGCCAGCCAGTCCACCGTATCCCAGCCCGTAAAGTATGTCGGCTCGTGGGTGACGATCAGATTGGCGCCGCGCGTGATCGCGTCGCGGATGACGTCGACGGTCGCCATGAACGTCGTCACGATGCCGGTCACCTCGCGTTCCCAATCCCCAGCGATCAAAACGTCGCAGGTCCTGTCGAGCGGCGGGGTTTTGGTGGCCGCTACGATGCGGTCGACGACTTCTCTTACCTTCATAGGGGCATCTCCTTGATGTGGCTCACCCTTTGACAGCACCCACCACCATGCCGCGGATCAGGTATTTCTGTAGCCACGGGAAGATGATCAGGATCGGCAGGATGCCGATGACGGCCAGCGCCATGCGCATCGCAGCGCCGGGCAGGTCGACCACCACGGTCCCCACCACAGCAGCGGCGTTGCCGGATTTCAGGAACTGGATGTTGTCCAGGATCCGGATCAGCAGTTGCTGAATGCCGTACAGGCTCGGATCGCTGATGTAGTATAGGCCGTTGATCCAATCGTTCCAGTACGCCAGGCCGGTCAACAGGCCGATGGTGGCGAGAGCCGGCGTCGCCAACGGCAGCATGATCTGGAAGAAGATCGTGAACTCCGAGGCGCCGTCGATCTGCGCGGCCTCGATCAGATCACGCGGGATGCTGCGCTCGAAATAGTTCTTGACTAGCAGCACACTGAAGCCGCTCATCAGATAATTCGGCAGGATCAAGGCCCAGATCGTGTTCTTGATCGCGAAGACCCGCGTCCACATGATGTAAGCCGGCACCACCCCGCCGTTGAACAGCAACGTGAAGAACACGATGAAAGTCAGCGGGCCGCGCAGCGGAAAATCGCGGCGCGAGAGCGGGTAGGCCAGCAGTGGGGTCAGCAGCAGGCTCGCGCTGGTTCCCACGGCTGTGACGAAGATCGACACCCCGTATGCGCGCAATACGACACCGGCCTGAACCAGCATGTAGTAATACGCGTCAAGGCTGAAGGCATTCGGAAAGAATGAATAGCCGGCGGCGATCAGGGATTTCTCGGAGGTCACAGAGGCCATGGCGATCAAGATGAAAGGCAGCAGGCTGATCGCGGCCAGGAGCGTGAGCACCACTGTCACGCCGGTCGTGAAGACTTTCTCGTCGGACAAACGCAGGGAGAGCATGCCGGCCTCCTAAAACATGGCGTCGTCGGGGCTGATCTTCTTGACCAGGTAGTTGGCCGCCAGCACCAGAACGAAGCCGATCACGGACTGGTAGACCCCGGCCGCCGAGGACATGCCGACATTGCCGAGTTGTATCAGGCCGCGAAAGACATAGGTGTCGATCGTCTGCGTCGTCGAATACAGCGCCCCGGCGTTCATCGTCACCTGATAGAACAGGCCGAAGTCCGAGAACATGATCCGGCCGACCGCCAACAGCGTGAGGATGATGATCGTGGGTCGGATCAGGGGGAGCGTAATCAGGCGGATCTGGTCCCACTTGCCGGCGCCGTCGATTCGAGCAGCCTCATAGAGCGTCACGTCGATGCCGGCGATGCTCGCCAGATAGACGATGGCCGCGTAACCCGTGTTCTTCCAGAGGTAGACAATCAACAGGATGGCGGGCCAATCGCCGGCGCGGGTGTAGTAGTTCACCTCAGGAATGCCGAGGGCCGGCAGCACGGTGCGGTTGAGCAGACCGGTGTCGGTGTTCAGGAAGGCAAAGACCACGTACGACACCACGACCATCGAGATCAGGTTGGGCAGCAGGAATGCGCCCTGGAAGTAGCGCGCGAAGTAGCGCTCCTTGATCTCGTTCATGCCGATGGCGATCGTCAGCGCGCAGATCGTGCCGATGACGATGAACGCCGCGTTGTACAGGATGGTGTTGCGCGTCATGATCCAGGCATCAGGCGTGCTGAACAGGAACTTGAAGTTGTCAAGCCCGATCCAGTCGCTGGCGAGGATTCCCTTGGCGTAGTTCAACTTCTTGAAAGCGATGATGATCCCTGCCATCGGGATGTAATTGTTGATCGTGAGGTAGATCAGACCCGGCATGGCCATCAAAAGGAGCGGCCAGGTCTTTCTGAGGTCGGACCAAAATCGATGGCGTTTCGCGGGCATCCGAGAGCTCCGGGCCTGGGCGTGGAGCGCTCGCGCTCCACGCCCAGGGGTTAGGTCACGGCTAAGACAGGTTTACTTCTGCTGGCTGAGCCAGGCGTCGAGTTGCGTCTGCTTGGCCTCGATGATCTTGTCAAGGCCGGCCGCTTTGAGTTTTTCGACGAACGCCGGGATCTCGGTCTCGGGATCGACACTGCCGGTGTTGAGACCGGGCAGATACTCGTTGATCACGTTGAGCACCGCCGACTCCTCGTTGCTGACGTTGCTGTTGTCGAACGTGAAACCGAAGGCCGGCGAGAGCTTGGAATTCCTGTTCTCGTCGAGCATCAGTTGCAGGTCGGCCATATCCGTGCCGACCATGGCGTATTGGATGAACTGGTTGCCGACGATGCCACAGCTCAACTGCGCTGTGTAAGGCACTGTGTTGGCGTCCTGGCCGTCAGGATACTTCACATGGTCAGCATCGACCTTCACGTAGTCGCGGCCCTCGATGCCGTAGATGATCAGGTTGATCACGTCCTTGTCGCTGAAGATCAGGTTCATGAACTTGAGGGCGGCCTCCGGGTGCTTGCTGGTGCTGGCCACCGACCAGGACAGGGCGTTCACGCTTCCCGTGTTGAGGTAGGGCTCTGTCAGACGGACCATGCCGATGTCATCGCCGGTCTGGGCCGAGATCTGGACGTACGCCTGCTTGCCGGCGTAGCCAGCGATATAGGAGAAACCGGTGCCGGCGGACATGAGCTCCAGCGCGCTGCTGGTCGTCGTGGCGGCATCCTTGAGGACGTAGCCCTTGTTGTACCAATCGCGAGCCAGGGCTGTCACATCTTTGAACTCCTGGCTTTCGAAGTAGTTGACGACCTGAGTGCTGTTCCCGATCAAGACCGCCTTGGGCAGGAAATAACTGTCGCTCAGAGGATCGATGAAGGGCGCGGTCAGGTTCAGACCCAACTCGCCTGGCATGTTGGGCACCAGCGGAACCATGTCCGGGTACTTCTCTTTGACCTTGGCGAAGATGTCGGTCAGGTCGTTGACCGATTTGATCGAAGCCGGGTCGACGCCGATCTCTTTCATGATGTCGGCGCGATAGACGAGGTTGACGGCCAGCGCGACGCCCTTGTAGGCCGGGATGCCGTACAGCCGGCCGTTGATCGTCGACGCCTTGAGGAAGTCATCGCCCACGATGGCCTTGGCCTCCGGCGCATACTGGTCGATCAGGTCGGTGATGTCGGTCAACTTCTGTTGCGATACCTGCTGCGGCAGGTCACCGAGGGTATGGAAGACGTCCAAATCCTCACCGCTCTGCAGCGACAGGTTGATCTGCTGGGCGTAGTTCGCGATCGAGTAGGGGTGCAGCTTGACCGTTACGCCGATCTTGGGGATGGTGATGGCGTTGAGCGCCGTCTCGACCGACTCGAGGTCTTCCGAAACGCGGTTGAAGGTCAGATACGCGAAATGGATCTCAACCGGCGCTTCGGCGGCGGTCGTGGGGCCTTCGATCGTCGGCTGATCGGCTGCCGGGGTAGGTTGGGCGGCCGGTGTGCCGCAGGCGGAGAGCAAGAGGCTGCTGATGATGGTAGAGGTCAACAGGGCGCGGGCGATTGTTCTCATGTCCTTCTCCTCGTGGAGTGAACGGCTGATATCAGGCGGACTTTATGTTGAGCGAATGCGTCAAATGGCCTTCTCCCCCTCCTGCAATTGGTTGCGTAAAACCAGTTTCACGAAAGATAGCATGAAGCCGCCAGGCGAGTCAATCGCGAAAATCGATTGGAGCGAATCAGGTGGTCTGACGCTCGATCAATTTGAGGGGCAGGCGGACGTGTTGAACGGGACGAGAGGAGTCGCTGATCTGGGCCAGAAGGATCTCAACGGCCAAACGACCGGACTCATCAAGGTGTTGTCGGATCGTGCTGAGGTCCGCGTATTCGGCCAGGTCGAGGTCGTCGAACCCAATGACGGCGAGCTGCTCGGGCACCTTTACGCCGAGCTGGCGGGCCGCCTTCAGGGCGCCTAAGGCGTAGACCTCAAGGCCGCCAAAAAGGGCAGTCGGCGGGATGGGAAGCTTCATCAAGGCCTCAGTCGCCCGGTGTATCGAGTCCTGCTCGTCGGGCACAAGCCTGACATACTCGCCGGATAGCTCGATCCCAGCTGAAGCCAGAGTCTCGCGAAAACCCGTAAAGCGTTGGGTTGCGGACTGGACCGTGTACTCTGGCACGTCGGGCTTGGCCATGAAGGCCACGCAACGATGTCCCTTGCGAATCAGGTGTTCGGCAGCCAGGCGTCCGCCTTCATAGTCGTCGATCACGACGCAGTTGAGGCTCGGATGTGAGTATTCGATCGTGACGGTGGGGATGTTGAACGACTGCAGCCGTTCGGCGTGGCGATCGCTGACCGGCAAAGACACCAGGATGAGTCCGTCCAGATTGCCCGTGAATGGGATCGTGCCAAAGTAACTTGAGAGTTGCTCGGCCGATTCAACGGTATAGATCACCAGCTCATAGCTGACCTTGCTCAAAGCGCCGGCGATGCCGCGCAGGCGTTGAACAAAGGCCGGCGCCGTGAAGAACGGGGTGATGACGCCAATGCGTCGAGTGCGTTGGAGCGCTCGCGCACGCGCTTCGGCTTTGGGGACGAAGCCGAGCTCATCGATGGCGGCCAGGATTCTGTCGCGGGTGTCGGGGCTGACCTTCGCCGGCGAATTCAACATCCGCGATACCGTGGCGCTGCTGACGCCCGCCCGTTCGGCGACATCATAAATCGTAGTAGGACCCTTCGACGAAGCCATGCCACTTCCTTGATGTGTGAAAGCCTGACAAAAGCACTTTCATCAGTCTAGCACATCCCAGGCAGAGCCTGACCTGGGGCGCAAGGACGGGACCGAGGGCCTTGGCTGTACAGCGGTGCTGGCGAGTGCCGCTGTGTGCGATGACTCATCGATGAGAAGGGCTCGGGGGCACATTCCTTCCTATCCGAGGCCCGCGTGTCCAGCCGTTCGCCGACTTCCAGTGGATGGCGCCGGCGGGTTCGGCGGTATCCTTCGAAGGGCGGTGCGAGTAATGGGCGCGCCGCGTAAAGGTGTTAAGAACCCTGTTCCGGGAAGGATGCGGCGATGACACTCAAAGAAGCCATGGCGCGTCTCAAGGCCCTGGGTGACGAGAAGCGGCGCCTCCATAACAAGAAGAATGGCGCCGGAGACAATCAATTCGGCGTCCCCATGGGCGAGATCCGGAAACTGGCCAAGGAGATCAAAACCGACCACGACCTGGCCCTCGCCTTGTGGAAGACCGATAACATCGATGCCCGGCTCCTGGCGATCCTCGTGCTCAAGCCAAAGAGCCTGTCGGTTGAGGAGCTCGATCGCATGGTGCGCCAGGCCGACTTCGCGCAGGTCGCGGACTGGCTCAACTCCTACGTCGTGGCGAACCACCCCGATAAGGAAGAGCTTCGCCGGAAGTGGCTGAAGGATCCAGATCCATGGGCTGCCCGAGCCGGCTGGAGCCTGACCGCCGAGCGGATCGCCAAGCAACCCGACGGACTGGATCTGCCCGCGATCCTCGACCGCATCGAGGCCGAGATGGCCGACGCCGCTCCGGCCGTTCAGTGGACCATGAACTCGAGTTTGGCGGAGATCGGCATTCGCTTCCAGAAGCTTCGCAAGCGCGCGATCGCCATCGGGGAGCTGCTGGGGATCTATCGTGACTATCCCGTCTCCAAGGGATGCACCTCACCCTTTGCGCCGATCTGGATCAATGAGATCGTGCGTCGCCAGGGTTGAGCGACATCGAAGGAGTCAACCATGCCTCGCCTAGCTGCCATCGCTCGACCCACAACAAAGCGCCGAAAAAGCAGATCTCAACATCCTCAAACGCGCTATCTGGCCACCGATCTGGAGGTCGTGTCGCGAAAGAGCCTGGATGCCTACCGGCTGGCCCTCGGCAAGCGAAACGTCAATCGTGATTCGGCCACCGATCGTGGCCGCGTGATCTTGCTGGGGATCGGCGGTCGCTGGCGGGAAGGCGACACCATAGATCAGATCGTCAATCGCGACGTGATGAACACTGTGCGGTTTGTGCGAGGCCTGTCGATTGAGGCTCGCGCCGAATGGGATCGGGCGGCCACGAAGACGCTCGACATCGGCATCCAGGCCGGCCTGGAGCTGAATCCGCTCGAGTTTCGACTGACGCCCAAGACCCTCAAGGCTATCGACGAGATCGGCGCTCACCTGCAGGTGACTGTGTACGCCGCGCCCCAGACGCAGCCCGACACGGCGTGATGCTTGCTCCGATGTAGCCGACCCCGGGCGTCGCCACGCCTGAGCCGGCGAGCCGCCGAACGACGATCCGAACGGTCGATACTGAATCGGCCACATGACGCTTTCGATGATCACGACCAGCCAGCTGGCGACCAGGCAAAATCGGAGCCCGCTCGACAAGCCGCTCGAAGATCACGCGCTGGCCGATGATCGGCGTGGTGTCTATATCGTCTGCGATGGCGTCACCCGCTCTTTGGTCAAGGGCGTTTACCCAAAAGATAGCCCTGCCGCGCATGCCTCCAGATTGTTCGTTGAGGCGGCCAACGCTGTACTCGTTGAAGCTGCTATGGCCACGTCGGTTGATGAGACACTTCGATTGGCCGTCGCAGCGGGCAATGCAGCCGTGGGTGGCTACAACGCAGCGCATGTCAGGCACCCCGACTACCTGGAAAACGATCTTGCGGGCACCGTCGCGATCCTCGGCCTTGTCCGAGATGGGACCTTCCACTACGCCTATAACGGCGATTGTTGCGCCTACTCGGTCACACCCGCGGGCGTCACGCGATTGACTGCGTCTCAGACGGCAAGGGTCACGGCGTATCGGAAAATGCCAGGGCTGACGGGCGACCACACACTCATCATCCGACGCGACTTTCGCAACAACAAGCAAAGCCCTTATGGATACGGCGTGTTCACCGGCGAGGCGCGCGCTCTTGAATGGGTCGAGTACGGGCGTCTTCCGCTGACGGTGGTCGGTCAGATCGTGGCTCTGACGACGGATGGGCTGGCTCCCTATCTGGATCGTTTTCCCCACCGGTTGGCCGAGAGTGGACCTGAAGCGATTATCGACGAGGCCGAGCAATGGGAGACGAACCTTGGTCTGCGGAGCGATGACAAAGCCTTGATCCTGATCCGGGCAAAGTGACGAAACGCGAGATCGGTTATAGCGTATCACCACGCCACCACGGCCGAAGAGTAAACGAAAGCGGAGCCGGGATATCCCGGCTCCGCTTTTTGTGCTTCTGGGAGCGACCCCGCATGGGCCTCTTGCCAAGATGCTTCCGATTGGTGTGCTTCCCTCAGCCGTGATCAGGGATTGCCGTGGCCGCCGTGATCATCGCCACCGTCGTCGTCGCCGCCGTGGCCGCCATGATCGTCGGTGGGGGCCGCGGTGGGCGCCGGGGTCGCGCTGTCATCGCTGACCGTCGTCGGCATGGGCGTGGCCGTCAGGTCGTCCTGGCCGTGGCCGCCGCGATCGCCGCCGTGATCGTCGCCACCAACCGAGGTCGGGGCGGGCGTCGCATCATCGCCGCCGTGCCCGCCATGGCCGTCGTGACCATCATCGTCGCCATTGTCGTCCGCGCCGACCTTCTCGATCTCGCGAGCCATCACGCTGCCGTCGGCCTGCTTGACGCCGTGCACCTTGACCATGTCGCCGACCGCGATCGTGCCCTTGATCTCGCCCGTCACGATGACCGTGATGCTGTCGACCACGAAGACGTTGCCATTGATGGATGACACTGTGCCGGTGAACTCGGTCTCGTTCGCCTCGCGAGTGGCGTGCTGTTCATGCGTGGGCTCGGCCCCAGGCGTCCGCGACATGTCGGGCATGTGGGTTGCCTGCCCGGCCGGGACCGACGAGATCTCGCGGGCCAGCACTGAACCGTCGGCCTGAACCGTGCCGTGGACTTTGACGTTGAGCCCCTTTTGAGGCTGGAACTTCACCTCGGTCTGAGCCGTGATCACGACCTTGCGGCCGCTGACCATCAACACGCCGTTGTCGAACGACTCGATCGTGCCGATGAACTCGACTTCCTGGCCGGCCACCGCGGTGGCTGTCACGCCGGGCTGAGGGGTCTGGCTCGCATCGGGCGTGCCCATCGTGCTGGTGGGCAGGGCGGTGCTCGTGGCCTCGGGCGTCACGCTGTCGTCGGTCGCCGTGGCACTGCTCTCGGCCGTGCTGGTCGAGCCGGGCGTGGCCGTGTCGTCGGCGCCGTTTTGCAGGGCGCCGTCCGCGGCGACGCTGTTGCTGGCCGGCTGGTTCGCGCTCGCCTCACCGGGCACCGCCAGCGGCGCGCAGGCCGCGAGCGAAAGGCCGCCCAAAACCACGGCGCTGCGCAGGATCCAGTTCAGTCGAGTGGGCATCTTTCGTTCCATGTCAGTGTCTCCTCTTCAGAAGTCGTGTGTCGCAATCTGTTGTCGAGAAGTCGCGGAGACGGCCTGTAAGTTATGGCGAAAAGATGAGCTTTCAATTAAGGGAGGGCGGCACCCTTATCAGACCAGAGGCTGTGGCCGGCAGTATCATGGGGTTCAGTCAAGTTGATCGAGTCTTAGCAAAGGTTAACGATGCTGACATTGGCTTTCATCGGTTTCGGGGTGAGCACGCGGGAATATCACATTCCCTATCTTGAAGGCCGCGATGATCTCAAGATCAAGGCCGTCTTCCGAAGACAAGAAGACGTGGCGCAGTACGCGGCGTACGAATCGCACTATCCCGAACTGCGCTTCACGGCCGACCTGAACGAAATCCTTGACGATCCCGCTGTCGATCTGGTGGTCATCTGCGCGCCGGATCGCTTTCACGTCACGTATGCGCAGCAGGTGCTGAACGCCGGCAAGCATTGTCTTGTGGAAAAGCCTTTCGCTCAAACGGCGGCCGAGGCGCGCGAAGTCTTCGAGCTCGCGAAGGCGAAGGGCCTGGTCTGCATGACCAACCAGAATCGCCGCTTCGATGCGAACATCCTGGCCGTCAGAGAGGTGCTCGACAGCGGCAAGCTGGGACAGCTCGTTCGTTACGAATGCCACTACGACTACTTTCGTCCGCAAGGCTGGTACGACCACCTCGGAACGCTCTACAACCTGGCCGTCCACCATATCGACCAGGTGGTCAGCCTGTTCGGCATCCCTGAATCGACTCGTTTCGATGTGCGCAGCATCCATCATCCCGGCAGCGGCGATGACTATTACGATCTCGACTTCTTCTACGGCCAGCTGAAAGCAACCGTCAGCACCAGCATGTGTGTGCTGATCGATCATCCCTCTTATACATTGCATGGCACGAACGGCAGCTTTGTGTTGCCGCCCGCCGTCCACAACTCCTCAAAGAGCAAAGTCGTCGGGCGCCACTCCGTCAGCTTCGCGCCTGCTCCTGAGGACCGCTGGGGCACGCTGGTCTACAGGCAGGATGGGCAGACGATCACCGAGAAGGTCGCCGTCGGTTGGGCTCATTACGAGCGGATCTACGACAGCCTGGTGGCCGCGATCGAGCGGGGTGGGGAGAAGTGCGTGAGCGATGCTGAGACGCTGTGCGTGCTGGAGGTGCTCGAGTCGGCGACCCGAGTGGCCGCCTCGCATCGAGCGCCATCGTAGACGTTCGCAAGCGCAATGGCGGCCTGGCGAAGACTTCGACCCTCAAGGTCAGTGGCCCGGTTCAGGAGTTATCTTCGCGTGCCTTGTCCCACACGGCGCGGAGCGGCGACGCAAGCGCGCGCAGGCCGGCCATCAACATGGAGAGCAACCACGAGATCGCGTCGTTGATCCTCGTGACGCCTCGGGCCAGCCAATGGATGACGGGCCGCGCTTTTTGAAGGGTGCCCGAGTGGGCGTAGAGCAGGGTGATGCCGATGATCGCGGCTGAGATCATGAAGCGGACCCAGTCGGCGATTTCGACTCGGGCGACTTCTTCGAGGAGGAGCTGAATGCCGATGTTCAGCACCAGCAGATAAGCCGCGTATTTCAGGACGGGTTCTTTGAGGACCGCTTTGGCGAAAAGGCCCGCCGCAAAGCGCATGGTCAGGATGCCGATGGCCACGCCCAGCATGACGACCCAGAGGTCCTTCGACAACGACACGGCGGCCACGACGTTGTCGAGGCTGAACACCAGATCGGCCAACTCGACATTCAGCACCACCCACCAAAAACCTTGAGCGGCCTGCGCCGTCCGGGCCGCGCCCTCGTCGCCGCCTTCCGGCGCTCCCAGGTTTTCGAATGCCAGCCGGACCAGATACAGCGCCCCGACCAGCTTGAGCCACGGGTTTTGGATGACGAGGCTGGCGAGCACCAACATGAGCCCGCGGCCCAGGTAGGCGCCGAGGAGCCCGACCCGCAGCGCCGCGACCCGTTGCGCCCCGGTGAAGGGCGCGATCAGCTCCCCGAAGCGCTGCAACGCGCCGGGCCAGTCGATGGCGCGGTCGTCGGGGAGCGAGGCCACCATCGCGCCCAGGACCGCCGCATTGTCGATCGAGAGGATCCCCTCGAGAAACACGAGCTGAAAGACAATCCCCAATACCGTCAACGACATGCCTGGCACCTTCGATCTCTTCGGGTCAATCCGGAACGAGACTCTACACCAATCGGATTGGCCAAACCGATGGGATTCCCACCAGGTCCCCGGTTCCGGCCGGCCGCCATCGCGCGGCGCCCGTCACACGACGCCTTGAGCCCCACCCGACGACCGCCGTCCGTCAGGACCCACTCCGCTGGCTGCTCGGTGCCAGGATACAACCCCAGATCGCAGGCCGAGTCCTCGAAGCCGTCGCGAACCGCAGGGCAAGGGCCGGGCAGCGGCCTGCTTGACCCGTTGTGACGGTTTGTAATATCATCATACAGACTGTCATATCGAGGACCCACCTCACGATGGCCAAACGTCTCTCCAAACTCGAGCGGACCCGGCGGAACGGTGATACGCAGGTCGACTACCAGCGGGCGAACATCCTTGCGGCGGCCGAGCGTGTCTTCCTCGCCAAAGGCCTCGAAAACACGAGCATGAGCGACATCGCGGCCGAGGCCGGCATCACGCGCGCCTCGCTGTACCGCTACTTCCCCGACCGTGACCCGATCGCCTTCGAGATCGCGTCGCGGATGCTGCGACGGATCGCCGAGGCCGCCGCCATGTCGGGTCGGGCCAGCCCCGATCCTGAGCAAAGCCGGGTCGGCCTGCTCAAACTGATCGACCAGTTCGACGCACAGCGCGATGCGCATCGTTTCCTTGGAATGTTCGACCATCTCTACAGCGCCAGCTATCCGACGGTGACCCTGGCCGCCTGGTACAAGGAGAGGATCTGGTCACTCGGGGGCCACTGGGCGTCGGCTCAGGGAAGCCCACCCGGCCTGACGGTGGACCAGGTGGCCATGATCGGCAACTGCGTCATGAGTTTCCTGCAAAAGATGGCTGCCCGTGGCGATCTGCTGGCCGACGAACAGGGAGTGCCGCTCGCCCGTCAGCTGGCCCTCTTCCGCGAGATGATCGACGGCTACTTCGAGCGCAGTCTCGCCGCCCCACAACCGTCGGATACCTCAGCCTGAGTTCGGATGATCTCTTCCCGCCATGAACATTGATCAACACCTGCTGCAACAACTGACCCTCGAAGAAAAAGCGTCGCTGTGTTCCGGCCTGAACTTCTGGTATCTGCGCGGGATCGAAAGGCTCGGCATCCCGTCGATCATGGTCACCGATGGTCCACACGGACTGCGCAAGCAGCTCGGCGATGCGTCGAGCGTGGGGCTCACCGACACCGCGCCGGCCACGTGCTTCCCGACAGCCTCGGCGCTGGCCGCGACCTGGAACCGCGATCTGATCCATCAGGTCGGCGTCGCGCTCGGCGAGGAATGCCGCCAGGAGAAGGTCAGCGTGATCCTCGGGCCGGGCATGAACATCAAACGCTCGCCGCTGTGCGGGCGTAATTTCGAGTACTTCTCGGAGGATCCATACCTCACGGGCGAGATCGCCAAGAGCCACATCACAGGAGTCCAGAGCCAGGGCATCGGCACATCAGTCAAACACTTCGCGCTCAACAACCAGGAGACCCGGCGCATGACGACCGACTCCGTCGTCGACGAGCGCACCATGCGCGAGATCTACCTCGCCGGCTACGAGATGGCGGTCAAGGGAGCGCAGCCGTGGACGGTCATGTGCTCGTACAACCGCATCAACGGCATCTACGCCAGCGATCATGGCGCGCTCATGACCGACATCCTGAAGGGCGAGTGGGGGCACCAGGGGCTGGTCGTCACAGACTGGACTGCCATGAACGAGCGCGTCGATGCGCTCAAGGCCGGTGTGGACCTCGAGATGCCGGGGCCAGCGAAGACCAACACCGCCAGGATCATCGCGGCCGTGAATTCCGGCGCGCTCGACGTGGCCGTGCTCGACAACGCTGTGGAGCGGATCCTGACCTTGATCGGCAAAGCCCAGGATACGCTCTCGCGCTCGACCGACTTCACCTATGACGCGGATGCCCATCACGCCCTGGCGCGACGCGTGGCGGGGGAGGGCGCCGTGTTGCTCAAGAACGAGCGCGGTCTTTTGCCGCTGCGGGCCGGCGCTTCGATCGCGCTGATCGGCCGCTTCGCCAGACAGCCGCGCTATCAGGGCGCCGGCAGCTCGCAGATGAACCCGACCCGGCTCGACAACCTCTATGACGAGCTTGCGAAGCTGGTGGGGCAGGCCGGCCTCACCTATGCACCTGGCTACACCGAAAGCGGCGACGCTGCCGATGAGGGCCTGATCCAGGAGGCGCTGGATGCGGCGCAGAACGCCGACGTGGTGGTGATCTGCGCTGGCCTGACCGACCTGTACGAGGTGGAGGGACTTGATCGCCGCCACCTGAACCTGCCTCCGGGACACGAGGCCCTCATCACGCGTCTGGTGGCAGCTCACGCAGACGTCGTTGTGGTGCTCAGCAATGGTGCGCCGGTGGCGATGCCCTGGATCGGAAGCGTGTCTGCGGTGCTGGAGGGTTACCTGGGCGGGCAGGCCGGAGCGGGCGCGATCGCCGACATCCTGGCCGGCAAGGTCAACCCGAGCGGCAAGCTGGCCGAGACGTTCCCGCTGACGCTGGCCGACACGCCGGCCCAGCCCTTCCCGGGCGGACCGGTGATCGTCGAGTACCGCGAAAGCCTGTACGTGGGCTATCGCTGGTACGACAGCGCCGGTGCCGACGTCCTCTTCCCGTTCGGACATGGGCTGAGCTACACGACCTTCGCCTATCGCGACCTGGTGGCGACGCCTGACGGCGAGAACGTTGTGGTTCGCTTCAAAGTCAAGAACACCGGGGCCGTAGCGGGCAAAGAGGTCGCCCAGGTCTACGTCCGCGACGTGCAGTCGACGGCCTTCCGACCCGCCAAGGAGCTGAAGGGCTTCGCCAAGGTCGACCTGAAGCCCGGCGAAGAAGTCGAGGTTTCCATCACGCTCGATACGCGCGCTTTCGCCTACTACGACGTCCCGAGCCACACCTGGGTCGTCGAGGCCGGTGACTTCGAGATCATGGTCGGCGCATCGTCGCGCGACATCCGCCTCACAGTCCTCTGCGCCCGCGTGGCCCAGGGAGTGGTCTCCTCGGTCGATCGGGAGCGGTTGGCCGCGTACATCAAGGTCGGGGCGGGCCGATCCTTCAGCCAGGCGGACTTCGAACAACTGCTCGGACGACCGGTGCCGCCGAACGTGAAACCGCGCAAAGGCGAATACACCATGGTCACGACGCTGGCCGACATGGACGACTCTTTCATCGCCCGGCAGTTCTACGGCCTGATCAAAAGACAGACCGCGAAGATGATCAAGGACACCGGCAACCCGGTCGTGGGCATGATCATCGGCGTCACGATCCACGAGATGCCCCTGCGCGGCATGGCCGATATTCTTGGGCGTGCCCGCGTTGAAGCGCTGTTGACGATGATCAATGGGCGCTATCTTAAAGGCCTCTGGGAGTTGATCAGATCGGGCGGCGCTCAGAGCTGACCGCAGCCGAGCTCCGCAGCCGAGCTCCGTGGCCGACGACCAGCGCTCACCCTGGTATAGTGCCGGCGGATAGTGCCGGCGGACAGTGCCGGCGGATAGTGCCGGCGGACAGTGCCGGCGGATAGTGCCGGCGGACAGTGCCGGCGGATAGTGCCGGCGGCAGTTGCAGGGGCCGACGTGAACCGGCCAGGGTCCTTACTTTCGGGGTCAACCGAGACGGATGAACATTTCTTCGCTTGTCAGGTCGAACTCGGCTCGAATCGTCGTCGGCGGGGTCGTGTTGATGGTTCTGCTGGCGATGAGTCTTCCTGCGCTGAAGCTCGAGCGCGGCGCCGGCCTCCTGTTGCCGTTTGCCGCCTCTCCACAGGGCAGCGTCGGTTCGCTGGCTGAGAGGGCCGACTGGTTCATCTGGTTGTTCCGCGGGTTGCTCGCTGTCGCGATCGTCGCGATTCCGGTGTATATCGTCATCAACCTCTTCTCGCCGGAAGGCCGACGGCGCCTGCTGGCCGACGTCATCCTTTTTGCGGTCATCTGGGCCTTCGCGAGCTATCTGGCCGACCACCCGTTGACGCCGGCCAGTCCCGCAGCAGAGATCCAACAGCAGGCCGAGGACGAGGCGCCGCCGGATGCGACAGACGGCGCTCAGGCGCTGCCCGCGTTCAGCGCTCACATCGAGCCATGGATGATCGCGGTGGCAGCCGGCGGCCTGGCGGCGGCCGGCGCGCTGGCGGCTTACCTGATCGTGCGATTCCTACCGCGACCTGAGCCGGTGGCTGACGCCGCGCTCGAGTCGTTGGCCGATCAGGCTCAGACGGCGCTCACTGCGCTCTCGGCGGGCGACTCCCTGGAGAACGTCATCGTGGCCTGTTACGTCCAGATGAGCCACACCTTGCGCGACTCGCGCGGCATCGAGCGCTCTCGCACCATGACGCCAGCGGAGTTTCAGACCGAGCTCGTGCAACGCGGTCTGCCGGCCCAACCTGTAGCGCAACTGACCCGGCTGTTTGAGCAGGTTCGCTATGGTCGACAGGCGGCCGGCGAAGCCGAGCAGAAACACGCCACCGAGAGCCTGGCCGCCGTGGTCGCGTACTGCCGGGGGCGAGCATGAAGGCCGGACCCATCGGTGTGGCCATCGGCGTCTTCGCGCTGGCACTCGTCGCGGCTCTGTTTTTCCAGGATACGGTCCGCGAGGTGGTGGTGGTGCCGATCCTGTATCTCGTCTGGTTCTCGGGGCTGTTGCTCCGCAGTTTCGACCAGGGCTGTCTGTGGACCGTCGCTCTGATCGCGGCGCTCGTCCTGGGCGTGGCCACCATCCGGCGCCAGCCGATCGAACATGACGTCGTGCCCCAGCCCCAGGCGCGGGTCGCGCCGACGGGGCGGATTCAACACTGGCGTAACCAGGTGCTGGCCAGTCGCGCATCCGACATCGCCCAGGACTCGTTCCGCTCGGAGATGCGCCGGTTGATCACCGAACTCTGGGCTCACCGACACCACCAGTCCGTTGACGACGTCCGACGACAACTGCGACAGGACCAACTGCCCCTGCCGGATGTCATGCGGTCGATGCTTGGCATGAACCGGCTTTCCAGTCAGCAGCACGTTCGCTGGTGGGATCGGATCGGCCGTTGGTTTACATCGAGGCTGAACCGACCCGGGGCCGCGCGATCGAGCCCTGAGTTGAATGGAACCCTGGATTATCTGGAGGACTTGATGGAGGTCGTGAATGACACTCACCCACGCTGAAGTCGCCGAGCGTTCGGCAACCATCATCGCCGAAGTCGAGAAGGCGGTGGTCGGCAAGCGGCAGGCTCTCGAGATGATCCTGGCCGCCTGTCTGTGCTCGGGCGGGCATGTGCTCCTCGAAGACTACCCGGGGCTGGCCAAGACCCTGATCGCCAACAGCTTCGCGACCGCGCTGGGCATGGCCTTCAAGCGCATCCAGTTCACACCCGACCTGTTGCCCGGCGACATCACGGGTGGTTACATCTTCGATCGCAACCAGGGGCAGTTCACCCTGCGCAAAGGCTCGATCTTCGCCAACCTGATCCTGGCCGACGAGATCAACCGCGCATCACCGAAGACGCAATCGGCCCTGCTCGAGGCCATGCAGGAATATCAGGTCAGCCTTGAAGGCGAGACGATGCCGCTCCCCGACCCCTTCATCGTCATGGCGACCCAGAACCCGATCGAATATGAAGGCACCTTCCCGCTGCCCGAGGCGCAACTGGATCGCTTCATGCTCAAGCTGGCGCTCGGGTATCCCAACCGCGGCGATGCCCAGGAGATCCTGCGCCGTCGTCAGCAGCGCCGCCAGGACGGCTTCTCGCTCAAGCCCGTGACGGACACCGCGGGCTTTCTGGCAATGCGGGCAGCCGTGGAAGAGGTCTACGTGGACGAGGACCTCGAGGGCTACATCGTCGACATCGTGCAGAAGACGCATGAGCATCGGCACATCACAGTCGGTGCCAGCCCGCGCGGCGCCCTGGCGCTGCTCAAGCTGGCACGCGCCTGGGCCGCTATCCGCGGCCGCGCCTACACGATCCCTGACGACATCAAACTGTTCGCGCAGGGTGTGCTCGGGCATCGTCTCATTTTGGAGCCTGACCTCTGGAACAGCCGCCAGGCCGCCGGCCGGATCGTCGACGAGATCGTCGGCGCCGTGCCGGTGCCGGTCGTGAAGGATCTATGACGTCGCGCGCGTTCTGGTTGGCGGCCGGGCTGCTGCTCGGCATGGTGCTGGCAGGCCTCTTTCTGTACCAGGGCGAATGGATCGCGCTGGTACTGCCTCTGGCCGTCTACCTGATGCTCGGCTGGTTCGAGCGACCGACAGGCCCTGCGCTCTCCGCAGCGCGTCAGTTGAGCACCGATCGCATCTCCGAAGACCTGCCCATCACGCTTTCACTGACGGTGACGAACAACGGAGCCTCGCTGCCCGAAGTGGCCCTGCGCGACGCCTGGCCGCTCGGATTGCAGATCAGCTCGGGCGAACCCTGGCGCGTGGTGCATCTTCCAACAGGAGACACGATCGAGCTGGAATTCTCGCTCAGCGGCACGCGGGGACGCTATATCTTCGAGCCGGTCCGTGCCATGGCGCGCGATTCCTTCGCGCTCTTCGAGAAGCCGTTCACTCTGGCCGCGCCGGCCATGCTGCTGGTCTACCCGCGCGTGACCCATCTGCCCCCGCTTCCCATCCGTCCGCCGCAGACGAAAGGGTTCTCGGGGCCGATCCCGTCGCGTCGGCGTGGGGCGGGGCAGGACTTTCTCGGCGTTCGCGAATATCAACTCGGCGATTCGTTGCGCCGCATCAACTGGCGGGTTTCGGCGCGTCATGACGCTGAGCTCTATGCGAACGAGTTCGAGCTCGACCGCGTCGCCGACGTCTGCCTGGTCGTGGACGCGCGCCCGCACACTGATCAACGGGTCAAGGGCCGCCGGATACTTGACTACGCGGTCGAAGCCACAGCCGGCCTGGCGCAGGGCTTCCTCTCGGCCGGGCATTGCGTCAGCGTGTTGGTGTATGGCGCCGGGATCACCCGGGTCTATCCAGGCTACGGCAAACATCAACTCGAGAAGATCATGCGTGTGTTGGCCGCGGCCGACACCGGCGTGAACTACGCCTTCGAAGCGCTGCGCAATCTGCCGGTGCGGCTGCTCCCGGCCAACGGCCAGGTCGTCTATGTCGGGCCGCTGGTGCCCGCCGACCTTGACCTTCTGGTGCAACTACGGGCCAGCGGTTATGCCGTGCTGGTCGTGAGCCCCGATCCCTTGTATGCCGAGCGCCTCGAGACCGCGGACCCTGAGAACGCCGATTTCGTTCTGGCGGAGCGGCTTGCTCGAATCGAGCGCGCCATGTTGTTACAACGTCTGAGCCGGGCCGGGGTCCAGACCGTGCCCTGGCGCGTGGATCAACCGATCGCTCCAGCCCTCGAGCAGGTGGCCCGAACCTTAAAGACCAGCCGCCAACACTTGGAGGCGCGCCGATGAATCGCGTCAGGACGGTTCGCCGGGCCGCGCTGGCCGTGACAATCGCGGCGTTGGTGCTGGCCTTTGCGATCCCGGGTTTCTGGCTGGCCGCGGCCGCGGTGGCGGTTCTGGGCGCCGCAGTGTGGATCGTGAGCGAGCGTCGCTGGACATGGGCGAGCGGGCTCTGGCTGATCGGTGTGGCGTTGCTCAGCCTGGCGGCCACCGTGCTCAGCCGGTCGGCCTGGCTGCCACTTGTGGCGCAACTCGCGGCTCTCGCTGTCTGGGATCTTGTGCGCTTCGAGCAGCGCACGTCGCAAGCGGAAGCGCAGGGCGTCGAGGACCTCAGTCAGCGCCACCTGCGACGCCTTGGGGTCGCTGTGGCGTTGGGCGGAAGCCTCGCGGGGATCAGCCTCTTGATCCGGGCGCCATTGGGTTTCTGGCCTACGTTAGCGGCGGCGGTCGTGTTCGTCCTGCTGCTCATCGGTGCTTTTCGACGGGTCGCCCAATGATGCCACCGGACCGCCGCGTTCCATGCGCCCGACTGATGTGAGTGCCGGCAACCGGGCTCTATCTGACCCGTTTGTAGCGGCTGTAGCCCCCTAACGGGCGTTCGCGCGGCGTCAGCACGACGGCGGTTTCCGGCGGGATGGTGGCGGTCATGAAGCCCGCCCCAACCGTGGCCATGGGCGGCGCATCCGCTTGTCCCAGGACGTCGAACACCGGCGTGTCGTCCATGAGATCAGCGTTGGCGATCATGATCCGATCCGTCACGGCGGCGTTCGACGGGTTGACCAGGATGATCATCGTCTCGAGCGCCCGGTCGGTGTAGCGCTCGAAGGCCAGCAATCGATCCGACTCGATCCTGCGAAAATCGCCGATCCTCAAGGCGCGGTGCTCACGGCGCAGCGCGATCAGTTGTTTGATCCAGGTGAACTCGGGGTTGTCGTCGTTCGCGAGGTCCCAACGCATCGGCCCGCGGTTCTCGGGATCTGCGCCACCGGTCATGCCGACTTCGCTGCCGTAGTAGACGTTCGGCGCGCCGGGCAGCGTAAACTGGAGCACTTGAACCAGCCGGCGCTGGGTGGCCCGGGGAAATTGAGTCGCCATGCGCGGGATGTCGTGGTTGTCGATCACCATCCACGATTTGAGCATCGGCTCGATGCCTGAGTCGCTGACCATTCGCTCGATCATTCGGCCGGCCGTCGCCGGCGCGATTTCGCCGAGGACCACTCCGCACACGATGTGCCGCAGGCTGAAGTTCATCACGCCGTCGATGGCGCCCAGCCACTTGTCGGGATAGTTGACAACCTCGCCCACGATCAAGGCATCGGCCTTCTCGGAGTGGGCCGCGCGCGTGAGCTCGCGCAGGACGTCGTAACCCAACTCGTAAGCGGTGTCCAGGCGCCAGCCATCGGCGCCCTCGCGCAGGTAGCTGCGCACCACGGAGTCGGGCGACTCGTAGAGGTAGGCCCGCACTTCAGCGTTCTCGAGATTCAACTCGGGCAGGTTCTGGAAGCCGGTCCAGACACGTGCGCCACCTTCGTATTCGGACCCGATGGCGAACCACTCACGCCAGGCGCTGTTCGGGTTGGAGAAGGCGTCTCGAAAGATTGGAGCGTTTCGTCCCATGTGATTGAAGACGCCGTCAAGCACGACCTTCAGACCCAGATGGTGCGCCTCAGCGGCCAGCCGACGGAAGTCATCGCGATCGCCGAACTCCGGCGAGATCTGCTTGAAGTCGAGGGCGTCGTATTTGTGATTGGTGTACGCCAGGTGGATCGGGTTGAGATAGAGCGCGTCTACGCCGAGTTGCTGGATATAAGCCAGACGAGTGAAGAGGCTGGTGAAGTCGCCACCCCAGAAGTCGAGTTCCTGGCTGTTCAGCCTGGCCTCGGCGAGGTACGCGCCCCGCTGCGGTGTCTCCGACCACTCACGGAGCACCTTGGGGGCAGGGTACAGGGCGCGCTTGGCGTCGAGGTCGGCCGACGGCACGAACCTGTCAAGGAGCACCTGGTAAACGACGGCGCCATGACGCCAATCTCGCTCGCGTTCTGCGAAGTGATTCATAGGGTCTTGATCCATAGAAGGCGGCGGTGGCGCTGCCTGGGTGTAAGTCGCTGGACACGCTGTGGTTAGCATTCTAATAGATGGACGCCGACCCGGAGTGTCGGGTCAGGGACTTCGTGTTTCACATCACATTGGCCACGCGTCGCGCGACTTGAGCCGAACGAGCAGGAGGCGGGATCCTCTGTGGCGTTCGGTTGAATGCCTGGCGAAATGTCTCACTGAGCCGAAGTGGACGCGATGGGCCTGGCGTCCGGGTCAACCCTTCCACTCGACGATCTATAATCCCACCGCTTCGATCGGCGCGCTGTGGTCAACGGGTCGCGACATGAGGACAGGCCACAACTGGAGGTCGACCGTGAATGACATTCGAATCGGAACAATCGGTACGGGCTCGATCGTCAGCCGGATCCTGACGGGTGTGTCGCGGACAGCGGGCATCCGCTGTGAGGCCGTCTATTCGCGCGCCGAGGGCAAAGGCCGGGCGCTGGCCGACGCGTTCGGAGTGGACAAGGTCTACACCGACCTTGAAGCGCTGTTCGCTGACCCGGCGATCGACTACATCTACGTCGCATCGCCGAACAGCCTGCATTTCGATCAGGCCCGGGCCGCCCTCGAGCACGGCAAGAACGTCCTGTGCGAAAAGCCTTTCACAAGCACGCTGCGCGAGGCCGACGAACTCATTCGCCTGGCCCGAGACCGGCGGCTGTTTCTGTATGAAATGGTGCCGACGAGTTTTCTGCCGAACTATCAGCTGGTCAGCGAGTATCTGCCCGCGGCGGGGCGTGTCCGCCTCGTCATGTGCAACTACAGCCAATACTCGAGCCGCTACGACAACCTCAAGGCCGGCGAGGTGACCAACATCTTCGATCCCGCGTACTCCGGCGGCTGCCTGCAGGACATCAACTACTACAACGTGTACTTCACAGTGAGCCTGTTCGGTAAGCCCGTCTCGGCGCGGTACGATCCCAATCGATTCGCCAACGGCATCGACACGTCCGGGGTGGTCACGCTTCAGTATGACGACAGCGTGGCGACGCTCTCCGGCGCCAAAGACACCTGGGGCGTCAACTTCGCCCAGATCGAGGGCGAGAACGGCTATCTCTACATCGAGGGCGGCGCGAACGCTCTCGAGTCGGTCCGTGTCGTTACGCGAACGTCGGACCGAACGTACAACGCACAGCCCGACCCGGACCGCTGGATCTACGAGATCCAGGGCCTGGTTCCCCTCCTGCAAGCCGCAGATCATGCCGCCTGCATCAAGCGCCTCGACCTGACGCGCTCGGTGGTCGAGATCGTCGAGGCCATGCGCAAGCAGGCCGGCATCTCCTTTCCGGCCGATCGCTGAGCCACGTGGGTCGACCACGCTCATCGGATCGTGAGCTCCGCATGCAGGTCGCTCCATGGCCCGTGTGTGCAGCGCGCAGCGGCCCTTTGATAATCCGCCAGCCTCTATTCATACGCGCTTGGGTCTGAGGCGAGCCTGATGAAAGGAAGACTGTGATGCGGTTGAGGATCGCGGATGCCATGTTCGATGACTTCCCCGAACTGGTCCTGGGTGTCGTCATCCTCCACGATATCGACAACTCGAGGGATAGGCCAGAGATCACGGAGGCGTTGCGCCAGGCCGAAGCGACGCTGCCCGAAAGGTTTGGCGGGATGCCTGTCATCGAGCATCCACACATCGCCACGTGGCGCGAGGCCTACCGTAAGTTCGGAGCCAAGCCCAAGGATTACCCATCCTCGATCGAAAACATCGCGCGACGGGTCTTGAACGGCGCGAAGATCGGGCACATCAACAATCTCGTCTCGCTCTACAACGCTGTTTCGTTGCGGCACCTCCTTCCCGTCGGTGGAGAGGATCTCGACAGGATCTCGGGCGACGTCGTTCTCACGCGGGCCGGCGAGGAAGAGCCGGCGATTCTGCTGCTGGGCGAGAAGGAAGTCCGCGCTCCACGGGCCGGAGAAGTCATCTACAGGGACGATGTCGGCGCCATCTGCCGACGCTGGAATTGGAAAGAGGCTGATCGGACCAAGCTCACTTATGAAACGCGGAACGCCTTCATGGTCATCGAAGCCTTACCGCCCGTGGCGCGCGACACTGTCGAAGCGGCCATCGGCGAACTGGCCGATCTCGTCAAAGGCTATTGCGGCGGCACGGTCTCCACGGCCCTCCTCGACAGAGATCTCCGGGAAGTCGCCCTGAAATAGGGCGGGCGGCGATCCCGGGGCAGGGGCGCGCGCAGCCAGCTTTCCCCGGACTGAGCAGTTCGAGCGACGAACTCAAAACGGCGCGTTGAGCATCGCGCTCAAGCCGGGTGCGTTCGTGATCACTGTCCATCACGAACGCACCCGGCTTGTTAGTCAGATGGCCGTCACGCCGGCTTGCAGGCCGTCACGATCTCCTGGCCCCAGAGCAGCGAGACGGGGAAGCCGCGGGTGGGTCGGTAAAGCCTGTCCACCTCCACAAAGCCGGCGCTTTTCAGATAGGGGCTCATCAACACCGGCCGACACGGCATCACGGCCCAGCCTCGTTTGTAGATCCGCTCGAACATGGTGAGCCTGGAGTCGGGTTTGCTCATGTTCACGAGGACGAGTTGGCCACCGGGCTTGAGCACCCTGTAGAACTCCGCCAGGATCGGCGCAAAGCCCTCGAGCGGGATCAAGTCGAACATATATCCGTTGTAGAGCAGGTCGAACTGACCGTCGGAGTAGGGCAGGTGGCGAGCATCGCCCGGCGCGAAGGTCACGCGATGGCCCCATCCGGCTTTGTCGAGCTTGGCGCGCGCCTGGTCGAGCATCGCTTCGCTCAGGTCCATGGCTTCGACATGGCCGGCCTCGCCCACCGCCTGAGCGAGGTCGACGGTGGCGCGGCCGGTGCCGCAGGCCACTTCCAGAATGTGCTGCCCTTCTTGGATCTGAGCGCGGCGGATGGCCTCGAGGTGGTGCTCGACTTCGAAGCGGCTGCCGGCATCGTAGTTCGAGGCGCGCCAGCCGTAATATTGGCGGATCTGGTCGGCCCGGGTATGCGTGGCCTCAACGATGGATGTAGTCATGGTGTCTCCTATTTGGATCGTTATATCGGAATACGACGATGTATAGAGCAAAAAAGAGAGGGCGAACCTCTCAGCAACACTTTAGAAGCCGGCTCAACGTATCGAGCAGGTCGGCGATCTTCAGACGATCGGGCTGGTAATAGACTTCCTTGCCGCGCTTCTCGGCCACCAGCACGCCGGCGCGCTTCATCACGGCCAGGTGTTCAGACGTCGTGGGCTGGCCCAGTTTCACAGCCTCGCTGATTTCGTTGACCGTTCGTTCCTGGCCGTCGAGAAACAGCAACAGGATGTTCATGCGCGATTCACTGGCGATCGATTTGACGAACTCCAGCAACTCTGGCGGAACCGGGCGGCGGGTGAGGGTTTTCATATCGGAAACTTCCGATATGATAATCCTTGATGGCAGGGTTGTCAAGGGCTCTTGAAGAATTCGCCGCGCCCCGTTGTAACATGTCCCAGCGCTGATCAAACCCCTGGCCGGCCGCGAAGGTCGGATCACAGTCACCGAGCGGAGGGATACGCGATGTCTCGAAGAGTCCTCATCCTGTGTACGGGCAACTCCTGTCGCTCGCAGCTTGCCGAAGCGGTCGTCAATGTCGAGCTGGCTCCCGAATGGGAAGCGGTCAGCGCGGGGACGCGGCCGGCGGGCTATGTGCACCCCAAGGCTATTCAGGCGTTGCGCGAGATCGGGATCGAGTGGCAGGGGCGATCCAAATCCGTCGAGGAGTTCCGCGACCAGGCCTTCGACGCCGTCATCACGGTGTGCGACTCGGCGGCAGAGGATTGCCCGGTGTGGCTGGGAAAGGGGTACAAGGCGCACATCGGCTTTCCTGATCCGGCAGCCGCGACTGGTTCAGACGATGAAGTCATGGCGGTCTTCCGGCAGGTGCGCGACGATATCCGCGCTCAGATCCCGGCTCACCTGCGCGCCTACGCCGCCTGAAACACAGCGTCGCCGAGTTCGTCGACAGCCAGAGCGACGCAAGCACCGGCGCTGTCGCGCGCGTCAGGGGGCAGGCGGTGTCTCTGGCTCAGGGCCGGGGGCGTTCACGCAGTTTCGCCCGGCGCGTTTGGCGTGATAGAGCGCCGTGTCGGCAGCGCGCAGCAGTTCGTCCACGCTCTGGCCGTGATCGGGAAAGGCGGCCACCCCCACAGACAGCGTTGCCTGGAGCACATCGCCCCAACAGTCGAGGCGCTGCTCGGCAAAAGCCGCTCTCCATGACTCAGCCCGCTGAAGGGCCATGGTCAGTGTCGCGCCCGGCATCAAGAGCACGAACTCCTCGCCGCCGTAGCGGCAGGCGATGTCCATCTGACGCGACGTCGCGCGAAGCAGTCGGCCGAGCACCTCCAGCATCATGTCGCCGGCCTTGTGGCCAAAGCGGTCATTGAGCGACTTGAAGTGATCGACGTCCATCAACAAAACGCCGATCGGCTCGCCGAAGCGCTTGGCATGCGCCAGCGCCACTTCGAACGTCTCCTGCATGTAGCGACGATTGTAGAGCCCGGTCAACGGATCGCGGATCGCCTGTTCGCGCAGCTGTTCCTGGAGGGACTGGATCTCGCTCAATCTTGATTCGAGCTGAGCGTTTACAAAGCGCAAGTCGTCTTCTGCCCGCACGCGGGAACTGATGTCCATCATCGCCACCGCGCAACCCTGCACCTGGCCGCGCTCGTCGTGGATCGGGACGGCGCTGTTCAAGACGTGGGCGATCTGGCCATCGAACCGTTGGATCCGTAACTCCTGTTCGAGCACGGTTTCGCCGCGCTGGATCGCCCGGGTGCTGGCCCATTCATCCGGCGTGATAGAGCGATCGCTATGGGTCCACCAGGCCTGATAGAGCTCGTAGCGCTTGTGCGGATCGCCCGGCGCAGCTCCGCCCCAGATCTGCTGGAAGGCGCGGTTGGACTGGATGATCTCGGCGTTCGACCCGACGACCGAAACCCCAATGGGCAGCGCCTCCATCACGGCATTCAGGCGATTTCGTTCGAACTCGATTTGAGCTGACGCCGCCGCCAACGCCTCCTCGGCGCGTTTGCGGCCCACGCGTTCCCATGCCAGATCCGCCAATTCCGAGACCAGGGCCACGTCCGCCTGGTCGTAATCGCGCGGCTTGTTGCCCACGCCCAGGATCGCAACGATTTGATCGTCGCGCATGACCGGCACGACCAGTTCGCGGATCACCGGAGCGTGTCCGACAGGCAGGCCCTTTCGCTGGCCCGACGGCAGCGACGCGTAGTCATTGTGAATGACCGGCCGTCGTGCGCGCACACAGTCCACCCAGACACCGGCTTTTGAGATGCTGTAGTGCGTGCCCTTCCCAACCGCCGTACAAAGGTGGGCCAGCGTGTTCTTCGACCACATCTGCAGCGTGAGCGTTTCCTGGTCTGCTTCGAGAAAGTGATAGAAGCCGATGCGGCTCTCGGTCAAATCCTCAGCCTCCGCCAGTGTGGCCTGCAGGAACTCATCGAGGGTATGCGCCTGGCCGAACTCGGTCAGGTGCATGCGCGCCAGAAGCAGGCGTTCGGATCGCTTACGTTCGCGGATATCGCGGACCAGGCCCTGCCTGTAAACCGGCCGGCCCATCGCATCGGTGAGGATGGTGGCGGCGTCGCCAATCCAGCGATACTCGCCGTGCGGGTCGCGCAAGCGGTACTCGAGCTGCAGGACTACACGACTCGACGGCTGACGGGTTGACTCGGCGCGCTCGAGCTCCTCCGTCACCAGCGCGATATCGTCGGGGTGCATGAGGTCGACCACCGTCGCGGTGCTCATGCGCTTCATCTCAGCGATGGACCATCCGGTGATCGACTCGATCACCGGGCTCAGATAGTCATAGCGATCGGCCAACAGATCCCGCCGATAAGCGGCCTCAGATGCGTTGTCAAGCAGAGAACGAAACCGGTCTTCGCTCTCGCGCAGGGCCGCTTCCATCTGCTTGCGCCCTGTGATGTCCAGGCAGACCCCCGCCATGCGTGTCGCAACGCCGGCGTCGTCGAACTGGGTATCGCCGAACAGCTGGATCCAGCGGATCCCATCGGCCGGGGGCCGGATCCGAAATTCGCAGGCCAACGGCCCACGCCGGGCTCGCGCTGCCTCGATGGCGGCATTGACGATGGGTCGATCATCCGGGTGAACGATGGCTTTCCAACTCGACTGATCGGCCGGCCAAATGGCGGGATCGAGGCCGAACAACGCGAACAGCTCAGGTGACCAATACAGGTTGTGCCGCTGAAGATCCCAATCCCACAGACCCGCGCCGGCGGCCCGTTGCGCCAGAGTGAGCCGTTCGTTCAAGGTCGCCAGTTCTCGCTTCAACGTGGCCATAGCCGTCAGGCCATCCTGGACGGTGTTGGGCGATTGGGGGACATTGTCCGGCGAAACAACCCTGTCAGCGGCCATGGGTCTGTCTCCCCGAGGTCATTCGGGTGCGGCGGCCACTTTCCGACGCATGCGAACACCGCGAAACAAAAACGGGCTCACCTTACTTGGTTGAGCCCGTCGGACCTGGAACGGTCTTGCCAGAAGCAAGGCGTGAGCGTCTCTCGAGTTGTAAGTAGAGTCCCTGCGCCGTGAGGTGAAGGGGACTCTTACAAGATTATAGGACTCATTGTGTGTAGATTCCTATAACTCCACCCAGAATTGGGCCGATTAAACGCCGAGCTTACGTCGTTTCGGCCCAACCCACCATGGCAGCCGACTTTCTCTACTTTCGATCATGGCCGCTGCTTACAGCACAGCGTTGAAGAGGTAGCCGGTGAGGATGATGGCCAGCGCCACGACGCCGACGAAGATCGCGATCAGGCGGGGCTTCAGCACGCGGCGGAGGATGATGATCTCCGGCATGCTCAGCCCGACCACGGCCATCATGAACGCCAACACCGTGCCCAACGACGCGCCCTTCTCGAGCAGCGCGCTGACGATCGGGATGACCCCGGCCGCGTTCGAGTAAAGCGGGACGCCCAGCAGCACCGCCGCCGGAACCGACCACCAGGCCTCGGCGCCCATGATCCCGACCAGCGCGCTTTCGGGCACGTAACCGTGGATACCAGCGCCGACGGCGATGCCGACGATCACGTACAGCCAGACCTTGCCCACGATCTCACGGACCGAGTCCCAGGCGCGCTGGATGCGGTCGGCCCCGGTGAGGTGTTCGCTGACGCCGCCGGCCCCCGAGCGGATCTGCCAGACAAAATCCTCGACCTGCCCCTCGAGCCTCAATCGACCGATGATGAAGCCCGCCGTCGTCGCAATCGCCAGGCCCGAGGCGACGTACAGGGCAGCCACCTGCCAGCCGAAGAGCCCGAACAACATCACCAGCGCCACTTCGTTGATCGTCGGGGCCGCGATGAGGAACGAGAAGGTCACGCCAAGTGGGATGCCCGACTCGACGAATCCGATGAAGAGCGGCACGGCCGAGCATGAACAGAACGGCGTGACGACTCCGAGCAACGCTGCCAGAATGTTCCCGACGCCTTCGCGCTTTCCGCCGAGCAGCGCACGCGTCCGCTCGGGGCTGAAGAACGTGCGCACGATCCCGATGACGAAGACCATGCCTGAGAGGAGCAGCAGGATCTTGGGGACGTCGTAGAGGAAGAACGCCAGCGATTCGCCGAGCTGCGTATCCCGGCCGAGCCGCAGCGCATCATACGAGATCCAATCAGCCAGGGGCTGGACGACGTTGTAGGCCACGAGCCAGGCGAGGCCGGCGAGCGCGACCCAGGCATACGGCCGCCAGTTTGGTGCGATCTTGGAAGTCGGGAGCGGTTGTGTCATCTTGGATCAGGCCGCCTTGAGCCAGGTCGCGATCTCGGCCTCGCTCGGAATGCGACCTGACGAAACGACCTGACCGTTGACGACCAGGCCGGGCGTGGACATCACGTTCCACTTCATGATCTCGGCATAGTCCGTGACGTGTTCGACCTCGGCCTCGAGGCCCTGGCCCGTGACGACTTTTCGGGCTCGCTCCTCAAGCCGTCGGCAATTGGCGCAGCCTGAGCCGAGGATTTTGATGTTGAGCATGATGGCTGACTCCTTGGTGATGGTTAGTGAGATCTCGCGAGAGCGGAAGGCTGGCGACGGCCGGCGCGAGCGCCGATGCACTTCGGGCACGGGCACTGCGAGTGGGGGCGGGGGAACACCGCCCGCGGGGTGCTTTTGTCGCTCAGCGCGTCGAGCACCTTGAACGCGCGTCGTTCAGTCACGCGATAGAACACGTTGCTGCCGACGCGCCTGTCGGCGACCAGCCCGGCCCTGCGCAAGGTCATCAGGTGTTGAGAGATGACGGCCTGACGGAAACCCAGGACGGCCTCCAGATGACAGACGCAGGCCTCGTCGTCGCGCAGCACGGCGATGATCGCCAATCGCGCGGGGTGAGTGAGCGCTTTGAGAAACGTGGCTTCGAGATCGAAGGATTTCATATTCGACATTTTGAATATCGAATACAGTATCCGGCCCGCGACGACGCGTGAGAGGTGGCGAGTGTCATGCAATCGCCCTGACGAATGGCCAAAGGGCCGGCCGTCAGGAGCCGGTGTCGGGTGAGGGTGCTCGTCGAGCAATGAAAACCCGGCTGGAGAGCGGCCACCGCCGACGCTCCAGCCGGGTTGAACGGGCGAGACGAAGGTTGCCGGCCGCGTGGGCCGGGACCCTTTACGCCGGCCGTTCTGCGTAGACCGTGACGCTCAACAGACGTGCGCGCACCGCCGATCCGTCCGGCGTGTTGAGCGAGCCGGCCACGTGCTCGCGGGCGACGCTGACGTTGACGAAGCCCGTCGCTTCGATCAGGCCGAGGTAGTCGGCTTTGTCGACGGCGCCGCCGATGCAGGCCGCATAGGCTGAGAGCGACGCGCGGACGTCGGAGGGCACATCGCCCTCCGAGACGATGTCGGAGATGCTGAAGTGGCCGCCCGGGCGCAGCACGCGGAACACCTCGGCAAACGCCCGGCGCTTGTCAGGCACGAGGTTGAGGACGCAGTTGCTGACGACCACGTCGACCGAGGCATCCTCGACGGGCATGGCCTCGATCTCGCCGTGGCGGAACTCAACGTTGGTGAAGCCCAGTTTCTCGGCGTTGGCCCGCGCCTTCGCGATCATGGCCTCGGTCATGTCGACGCCGATCACGCGCCCGGCCTCGCCGACGATGGCCCGCGCCACGAACACGTCGTTGCCGGCGCCGGACCCCAGGTCCAACACCGTCTGACCCGGCGCCAGCTTCGCGATCTCGGTGGGCAGGCCGCAGCCCAGGCCGTAGTCGGCCTCAGGCACATAGCCGGGCAGGTTGGCGTAGCTCGAGGCCAGGTTGCCCGAGACCTCTACGGGCCCACAACCTTCATCGCCGCAGCAGCCCGCTCCTTCAACGCTCGCTGACGGCGAGCAGCACGACACGTTGCTGGGTTGCAGAACGATTTCGGCGTAGCGCTCTCGCACGGCCTGTTTGAGTTCATCCGCAGTCGTCATAGAGTTCTCCTGAATGGATAGATGATCGTCGATGAATGGAGGCAAAAAAACGGACCCGCCTAGGATAGGGTCTGTTTGACGGCCTCGGTGCTCGCTTCGTCCGGCGCAAACCGCACCATGAGTTGACCGCAGCACACGGCGATGCGGTTCTGGTTGAGCGTATAGAAAGTCTGGCGGCCTTCGGAGCGCACGTCCACCAGCCCGGCCTCGCGCAGGATGGCAAGGTGATGCGACACGGTGGGCTGCGAGACGTTCATCTTCTCGGTGATGTCCGTCACCGACACCCACTCGCAACAGCACAGCTTCATGATCTGCTGTCGGGTCGAGTCAGCAATCGCTTTGGCGAAGAGAACAACGTCCTGTGCGCTCATAAAAGACCTGGTCGGAATTATATAGACAATCTTCTATGTGTCAAGAGCCTCCTGTGTGATGGGAGTACGCCGGCCCGATTTCGACGGAGGCAGGTGGCGCGCCGGCGGACCGGCGGCCCTGGCTCTGAGTTGGAACCTCTCCACTGTGTCGGCGGAGCGCTATGTCGCCGACGACGAACGGTTTCCGGTGACATATGCCACATGTCAGACGTTTTTGGTCGCGTTATAGATGATGAAGTATTCAAGATGTCGAATATGAAGGATTGGCACGAACACGCGCGAGTCTTGAGGGCTCTGACTCATCCGACACGGTTGGGCATCGTGGCGATCTTGCGCGAGAATGACGCCTGTGTGTGCCACCTGGGTGCCGTCCTCGGGCAGCGTCAGGCGACCATTTCGCAACATCTGATGGTCCTGCGAGCGGCCGGGTTGGTTGGCGATCATCGAGACGGCATCCACGTGTATTACCGGAACCGCGACCCGCGCCTGCCCGCCCTGTTGGAGGCCCTGGCAGGACCCATCTCGTCAACCGGCGCCTCGACCCCTCATCCCACCTGTTCGTGCCCAAGGTGTCAGACTACGCGGTCCACAACCGATGAGCGTGAGGAGCCTGATTCGATTCGGCTCCGGGGCGCAATGCAACCATCCGCCATGGGTGAGTGACCACCGCCGTACAGCGCGAGGATCTTGATCATGACTCAATCCAATGTCGCCGTTTTAGCCAGCCGGCCGCCTTCGCCACCGCGAGCGGAATGGGCTCAGGTTGATGAGCAGGGCAGGTTGGTTCTTCCGGCGCGATTGGCCGCTCAGTTCGGCCTCGGCCCGGGCGCCGAGGTGCGCGTTGAACTCAGTGACAACGGTCTGCGCCTGCATCGGCCCGTGTCGCACCTGGCCAAGGTCTACATCGAGCCCACGATCGACTGCAATCTGGATTGCGTGACCTGTTTTCGACACGGCTGGGACGAGACCCGCGGCCGCATGACCGACGAAACGTTCGCTGCCATCCTGGCCGGGTTGCGCGGCCTCGATCCGATGCCGACCGTCTACTTCGGCGGCATTGGCGAACCGCTCCACCACAAACGTACGGTCGCCTGGGTGGCGGCTGCCAAGGCGCTCGGCGCGCGCGTCGAGATGATCACGAACGGCACCTTGCTGACCGAGGCGCGCAGCCGTCAGTTGATCGATGCGGGTCTGGATCTGCTCTGGGTATCCATCGACGGCGCCTCGCCTGAGAGTTATGCTGACGTTCGCCTGGGGGCCGAGCTGCCGCGTGTGCTTGAGAACCTTCAGCGATTCCGCAAGATGCGCCGGGCCAGCCACGATGCTCGCCCGGCGATCGGGATCGCCTTTGTGGCGATGAAGCGCAACATCGCCGATCTTCCGAAGGTGCTCCGGATCGGGCGCCAGCATGGCGCGCGTTACTTCAGCGTCAGCAACGTCTTGCCGGTGACCGAGGATCTGCAGGAGGAGGTGCTCTATACGCGCGCGCTGCGGGATGTGGCGTATCTGCCCGGGCGTGACGTGCCGCGCTTGAGCCTGCCGAAGATGGACTTCAACGAGCTCACCCGCGACGCGCTCTTCCAGGCCTTCCAGTCGGGCTTCACGGTCAGCTACGCAGGCAACAGTTGGGGCGGCTCGAACGACGTCTGCAACTACATCGAAGGCGGCTCGATGTCGATCGCCTACAACGGCGACGTCAGCCCGTGCTGGCCGTTGATGCACACGCACCAGAGCTATCTGCATGGCAAGCCGCGCCAGAACCTCAGCCACGTCATCGGAAACGTGCGTGACCGCAGCGTTCACGACCTCTGGATGGATCCTGGCTATGTGGCCTACCGGCGGAAGATCCAGAGCTTCGGCTTTGCGCCCTGCACCTTCTGCGGGGGCTGTGAGATGTCCGAGTCGAACGTCGAAGACTGCCTGGACAACACCTTCCCGGCGTGCGGCGGTTGCCTCTGGGCTCAGGGCGCGATCAACTGCCCGTGAACACGGCGTGTAGCCTGCTCGAAAAGGCCCGTCAACCCTTGGCGGCTGACCGCGCCCGGCGTTTGCTCACCCGCAGCATTCCCGTGGGAACCTCGCCATAGGCCGCTGTGTAGCGCCGGATGATCTCGGCTTCCAGCCCATCGGTGAAGGCTCGAAAACGCTGAATGGCTTCCCGGGCTACCGGGGTGAGCTTGGCGCTGCCGCCGTGCGGCCCGCCCACTGTGGTGATCAGCACTGGGGAGCCAAGTTCGGTTTCGATCTCGTGCACGCGCTCCCAGGCGCGACGATACTGAAGATCCAGCTCGGCGGCCGCCGCGCTGATCGATCCCAGCTCGTCGATCTTCTCCAGGAGTTGAACCCGCCATGGGCTCAGCACGACGTTCCCCTCTTTCTCGATCCAGATGTTGTACTTGGGCTGCATGTTTTCCTCGCTTGGCCCGGATCTGGCCGATGTCAGAGCATCCCCTCGAAAACTACCCGCCCGGTTTCGTGAACCGCATAGCCGGGCTGAGATGCGAGCAACAACTTGAAGGCCTCATTCGCGACCACGGCCAGCACCTGCCGCACGATCGGGTGATCGAACTGCGACGCCGGCACGACGAGGTCGTAACGCTCCCAACCGATCGGGATGAAGTCCAGCCCGAGCGCGATCGAGGCGCTGCGCACCGCCATGCCGCAATCGGCGACGCCGCTGGCCACCGCGCCGGCGACGGCCATGTGCGTGTACTCCTCGTGCCCGTAGCCGGCGATCTCACCGGGTCTCAGGCCGCGTTGTTTGAGGAGGTAGTCGAGCAGCACTCGAGTGCCGGCGCCGCGCTGACGGTTCACGTAGCGCAGGCGAGGCAGATCTTCGAGGCCACGCACTTCTTTCGGATTGCCCGACGCGACCACAAGGCCCTGCTCACGATGCGCGAAGGTGATGACGCGCACGGCCTGGCCCGCCAGCTGCCGACGCAGATCCGGCAGGTTGTAGTCGCCGGTGGCTTCGTCGAGCAGGTGCATGCCGGCCAGATGCGTCTCACCGCGCGCCAACGCCACAATGCCGCCTAACGAGCCGACGCTGGCGCTGGCCAGGCGGCTGCCAGGAAAACGTGCCGCGACCTCGCCCGCCAGCAGATCGAGCATCGGGTCGTGGCTGCCCGTGATCAGCGCCGTGCGTCGGATGTCGTCGAGCGACCGGTACAGGAGCACCTCGGCGACACCGCCGCGGTCGATGCCCTCGCTGAAGCGTGGGATGTGGGCCAGGCCGTCCGCGCGGACGAGGGAGGTGATGACGCCGGCGCCGCGGCTGAGCGGCGTCGCCAAAAGCCGCCCGTTGATCTCGGCGACGGTCACGCGGGTATAGTCGTCGTCACCCGCGGGTGAGGAGACGCGACGTGTGAGCGCAGCCTGCGCGTGCTGACGGGTCTCGAGATCGGGCCGCGTCCCAAGCCAGCGCGCCAGCAGAGGCTGGACGAAGATCTCGCCCGTCAGCGCGGCGCTGACCGGATAGCCCGGCACGCCGATGATCGGCACGCCCGAGCCCGAGACGCCCATGATGACGGGGTGCCCTGGGCGCACCGCCACCCCATGCACGAGCAGCCGTCCGATCTCTTGAACGAGCCTCGAGGTGTAATCGCGCGTCCCGGCCGACGACCCCGACAACATCAACACGAGATCCGGCGATCGTTCAAGCGCCGCGTTGAGCGCCGCCTTGAGCGCGGCGGGATCATCCGGTGTGATCGCTGCGACCTCAGCCTCGCCGCCGGAGTCCTGCACCTGAGCGGCAAGGACGACGCTGTTGTATTCGATCACCTGACCGGGCTGCGGGTCGCCTTCAGCGCTCACCAACTCGCTGCCGGTCGGCACGATGACGACGCGCGGGCGGCGGCGCACCATGACATGCGTGTGACCGCAGCCCACGATCGCGCCAAGATCCATCGGCCGCAATCGGTGCCCGGCCTGCACGACGATCTCGGTCGCGACCATGTCTTCGCCGAGCATGCGCACATGTTGCCAGGGCGCGACAGGCGCCGTGATCGTGATGCCTTCGGCTGACTCCTGCACATTCTCGATCATGATGACGGCGTCGAACGTCGGAGGCAGGGCAGCGCCCGTGTTCACGGCCTTGATCGATTCCGTGGCCAAGGTAAGCGGCCGCGTTTCGGTGGCGCCGATTGTGTCAGCGGCGCGCACGGCAAAGCCATCCATCGCGGCGGCGTGATAGTGAGGCGAGGAGAGCCGTGCGACGACCGGCTCGGCAGTCACGCGGCCCAGCGCCTGACGGATAGGCACACGCTCGCCCGGCATCCGCCCATCGCGTTCGGCAACCGCGAGCGCGTCGATCAGCGCTTTCCAGGCGGTCTCGACCGGGATGTCCTCGAGGTAGACGTTTCGTTCGTCGGACATGAAAACTCCACGAAGGCGTCAGGTGTCAGATGTCAGGCGTCAGTGGGTTCCTGCCCCAAGACCTATCGCGGCAGCGTGAACTGACGCCTGACCCCTGATGCCTGACGCCTCTTACATCGCCACCACCTCAACTTCAGCGCCGGCCCGCAGGCCGTTTGAATTGAGCGGCACCACGATCAGGCCATCTGAGCGGATGAGCGTATAGATCAGGTTCGACTTACCGAAGACCGGCTCGGCTTCGATGCGGCCATCCCGTGAGCGCAGGCGCACCGGCACAGTGTCCTCACGCCCTGTCGTGCTCGGGACGTTGTGGGTCAACGTGGCGCGCAGGGTGGACGGCCAGTCGGGTTGAGCGCCGAGCAGGTGAACGATCAGGGGCACCACGATCTGGCGCGCCACAAGAAGCGCTGAGACCGGATTACCCGGCAGGCCGATCACCGGTCGGCCGTCGCACACCGCCAGGATCGTGGGCTTGCCGGGCTTGACGGCGAGGCCGTGCTGGAGGACGCCCGGCGCCCCAAGCCGCGCGATCACGGCGCTGGTCAGATCCCGTGAGCTGACGGAGCTGCCGGCCGAGATCACCAGCAGGTCTGCCCCGGTGAATGCGGCCTGTGCTTTGGCCAACGTATCGTCGAAGGTGTCGCGCGCAATGCCGTGCGTGCTGGCCTGGGCACCCGCCGCCGTGAAGAGGGCGGCCAGCATCGCGGCGTTGATGTCGCGGATCCGGCCCAGGCCGGGTGTCTCGTCCGGCGTGACGAGTTCGTCGCCGCAACTCAAGATGTGGACGCGGGGGGGGGGGGGGCAGCGCCAAGTTCGACATCTTCGCCGATTTGCACGACATGCTCGCCGGGCGCGACGGGCGCCAGCACCTCGATCTGATCGGCGCCGAAGGGTTGGGTGCGTTCGACCATGACGACGGCGTCGGCGCCCTCGGGGAGCATGGCGCCAGTGGCCACCTCGACGGCCTCGCCGGGCGCGACGGCGACGGCCGGCTGTTCGCCCATGCGTACCTCGCCGACGCGCTTGAGATAGGCGGGCAAGGAGTCGGAAGCTCCGAAGGTGTCTGCCGCACGAACGGCGTATCCGTCCATGGCGCTGCGCCTGAAGTTGGGCAACTCGACCGGCGAGCGCGGCTCACCGGCCACGACTCGCCCGGCTGAGTCGGCCACGGATAGACGCTCATGGCGCGCGAGCGTCGGGGTTTCGCGGCGCAACTGGTCGAGCGCGTCGGCAACCGATTTGACGGTGAAGAAGAGTGAGTCTTGAGCCATGGCAGATGGTCAGCGAGGACCCGAACCGGCGGGCCGATACCCGTCAGAACGCGTGGGCGTGGCGCGTTGGGGCTTGCGGCAGGCCTCCAGCCAATTGAGGATCACGTCGATCTCGCGGCGGCGCAGGTCGAGGGCCAGGCCCGTGATGCGGCCGACCGGATGCCCCTGCTGGCTGTCGAGGCTGTCGCGATAGCGCTCGCAGGCGAGTCGTTGCGCGTCGATGATGGCGCCGCTCGATTGGCCCAGGAGTTCGGCGATGTAGAGCCGACTGAGGAACTCGGTGCGGATATGGCGTGTGCTGGGGGAGGGGTCGACCTCGTTCAGCCAGCGGTAGAGTTCATCGCGCCCGCGGTCGGTGAGCCAGTAGACGGTGCGCATCGGCGCATCGGGCCGCGACTCCTCGCGTCCCTCGATCAATTCCTCGCGCTCCAGGCGCTTCAGGGTGGCATAGAGCTGGCTTGTGCTCAGGTTCCAAATACGACCCAATTGCTCGGTCGAGCGGAACTGATCCAACAGATGGTAGCCGTAGGAGGTCTGGGCCTCCAGCAATCCGAGAAAAACGGGTTCAGGCGTGAGTTTGGCCATCCGTGGAAGGAGTCGGCAGGTAAAGTGGACGCCAGATGCCGACCGACTATTCCAATCTGGAATAGCAGGGCGAGCAGAGTAGATTATACGGCACACGAACGTTCCAATCGGACCATTCAGTCCTGTATACATCCCAGGGAGGCAGCCATGAAGCTTGGTGGATATGCAGACCACATCGCCCGCATCAACCTCGGAACCGGCGAGGTGAAGTATGAAGGCGTCCCCGAAGAGTGGGCGCTCAAGTACATCGGCGCACGCGGCCTTGGCGTGCGCTACATGCTCGAGTCTGACCCGACCTGCGATCCCCTGGGTCCCAAGAACCTGCTGTGCTTCATGAACGGGCCGCTGACCGGCTCGAAGGCCAACATGAGCGGCCGCATGGCCGTCGTCACCAAGAGCCCGCTGACGGGCACGGTGACCGACAGCCACCACGGCGGCTGGTCGGCCGCGCGCCTGCGCTGGGCCGGCTTCGACGGCCTGATCTTCGAGGGCATCTCCGAGAAGCCCGTCTATCTGTATGTCGAGGACGGCAAGGCCGAGCTCAAGGACGCGAGCGAGGTCTGGGGCAAGGACGTGCATGAGACGATCAAGCACTTCCAGGGCATGTATGGTGAGAAGGATCTGACGGTCATCGCCATCGGCCCGGCCGGCGAAAAACTTGTGAAGTTCGCGGCGTGGATCAACGAGAACGACCGCGCCAGCGGGCGCGGCGGTACCGGCGCCGTGGGCGGCTCGAAGAAGCTGAAGGCGATCGTGGTCAAGGCGCCGCGCAAGTACACCGAGGCGAAGGACACCGAGGCCTTCAAGAAGGCCCACGAGCAGGCGCTCGCCACCATCATGGACGAGAAGAACATCACGGCGCCCAAGAAGGGCGGCCTGAGCCTGTACGGCACGAACGTCCTGATGAACATCACGGCCAGCATCGGCGCGCTGCCGACGCGCAACAGCCAGACGACGTCGTTCGCGCAGGCTGAGGAAGTCAGCGGTGAGAAGATCCGCGAGACCATCCTCGTCGCCGAGCCGACCTGCCATGCCTGCCCAGTGGCCTGCAAGAAGGAAGTCGAAGTCACGTACAACGGCGAGAAGATCCGCACCGAGAGCTACGAGTACGAGACGGCCTGGGCCTTCGGCCCGCACTCGGGCAACGCCGACCGCGAGTCCATCGCGTACATGATCTACCAGTGCAACAAGTACGGCATGGACACGATCGAGATGGGCAACTGCCTGGCGACCTACATGGAAGTCAGCCAGAAGGGTTGGGACGGCCAGGAGAATCTCGACTGGGGCGACCACCAGCACATGGTCAAGCTCATCGAGCAGACGGCCTTCCGCAAGGGCCTCGGCGACGTGTTGGCCGAGGGCGTCACGCGGATCGCCGCGCACTACGGGCACCCCGAGATCGCCATGGCCGTCCGCGGCCAGTCGATCCCGGCCTACGACCCGCGCGGCCTGAAGGGCATGGGCCTCGGCTACGCCACAAGCAACCGCGGCGCCTGCCACCTGCGCGGCTACAGCCCCGCCAGCGAGCTCGGCGTGATCGGCCTGAAGACGAACCCGCTCGACTGGAAGGGCAAGGGCGAGCTGCTCAAGCTGCTGCAGGACATCCATGCCTTCAGCGATTCGCTCGACCTCTGCAAGTTCAGCGCCTTCGCCGAAGGGCCCGAGGAGTACGCGATGCAGTACGCGGCAGTCGTCGGTCTGCCGGAATTCACGGCCAACGACGTGCTGGCGACCGGCGAGCGCGTCTACAACCTGGAGCGCTACTACAACCAGCTGGCCGGCGAGCAGCCGGGCTCCGACAAGCTCCCGCCGCGCTTCCTCAACGAGCCCAGCACGATGCCCGGCTCCGAGGGGCACGTGTGCGAGCTCGACAAGATGCTCGAGGAGTACTACGCCCTTCGCGGCTGGGGCTCCGACGGCGTCGTGAGCAACGACAAGCTCAAGGCCGTGGGCATCCTGGCCTGAGGTTTTGATCTGCCGAAACAAGATCGCGCGCGGCGGGGCATTGCCCTTCCGCGCGCGATCCCGTTTCAGCGATATCATACGGCCACATGAAGACCATTCGCCTGTTCGCCACGCTGCGCGACGTAACCGGCGTCAAGGAATTGACCATCCCGTTTTCCGACGGCCAGACCGTGCGCGAGATGCTGCGGACGGTGGTGGATGTTCAGCCCGCTCTGGGCGCCAAGATCTTCGACGCCGAGGGAGAGCTGACCGGCCTGGTGCACGTGCTCGTCCATGGGCGCAACATCATGTGGCTCAATGGGCTTGAGACAGTCGTGCGCGAGACGGATCAGATCGTGTTGCTGCCGCCGTCGGCGGGCGGCTGAGCGATGCGCTTCGAACTCGAGTTGCGCAACCTTCCACTCGGTCGTCTGGGCGAGTACCTTGTCGCGGCAGGAGGCACGCTGACGGATCCGCGCCACGCGGCCGGGCAGGGCTGGTCCGCCCAGATCGTGGCGCTCGATCCGGCCGTGCTCGGGAAGTTCTCGATCCCCCGCGATCTGTTGATCATCGAAGGCGACGATGACGCCGCTGTGCAGGCCGTCCACGCTTTCATGCGCAGGCAGACGATGCGCGGCGGCGGCTGAGCTGCTGTTCGAGGGATATGCACCATGGGCGGCGCCGGGTTGGCGCCGCCTTTATTTTTGACTGGCGCCCAGGTTCAGTACACCAACTCGCCTCGCAGGAAGGCGGCCACTTGCGGCGCGCTCGGCGCCTCGAAGAACTCGCGCGTCGTCGCCAGCTCGACCAGTTTGCCGTCCCACAGCAGGCCCACTCGATGCGCCAGGCGTTTGGCCTGGAAGACGTTGTGGGTCACCAGGACGATGGTGGTGCCGCGCTCTCGGTTCTCCGTGACGACGATGTGTTCGATCAGGCCGACGTTGTAGGGATCGAGGTTGGCGGTCGGCTCATCGAGCAGCAGCACATCCGGTTGGATCACAAGCGCCCGCGCAAGGGCCGCGCGCTGCATCTCGCCGCCTGAGAGTTTCCGGGCCTGGGTGTGGGCGAGCGCCGTCAGCCCGACCTGTTCGAGCGCCGCCGCCACCTGGCCGTCGGCGGACCGGCCGCGGAGGGTCAGGCCGAACGCGACGTTGTCGCGCACGGTCCTGTCGAGCAACACGGGGCGCTGAAAGACCGTCGTGACTCGGCGCAGCACGCCGAGCCGCGGTTCGCTGCCGATGGCCGCGCCATCGAACGTCAGCGACCCGGCGCTGGGCGGTTCGAGAAAGTTGAGCAGGCGCAGCAACGTCGACTTGCCAGCGCCGCTCGGCCCGACGATCGCCAGCACCTCGCCGCGCTGGATGTCGAGCGAGTCGAGGTCGAGCACGGTGCGCGGCCCGTAGCGCTGGCGCACGTGGCGCAGGCTGTAGAGCGCGTTCATCTGGCGACGGTCTCCCGCCGTTGGCCGAGCCGCATCACAGCGAAGTTGATCAGGAACGTCAGGCTGAGCAAGAGCGCGCCGAGCGCCAGCGCGAGCTCGAAGTTGCCCTGGCGGGTTTCGAGCACGATGGCCGTGGTCATCACCCGGGTTTGGCCTTCGATGTTGCCGCCGACCAACATGACGGCGCCCACCTCGGAGATGATGCTGCCGAAGGCCGCGATCAGGGCCGACAGCACGCCGGCGCGTGCTTCGGCCAGCAACGTCATCATGATCTGAGTCGGTGAGGCACCCAGCGCCCTCAGCTGGACGCGCAGCGCCGGGTCGAGGCCCTCGATCGCTGTCTGGGTCAGCCCGGCCACCATCGGGAAGGCGATGATGACCTGCGCGACGATCATGGCCCGGGTCGTGAACAACCAGCCCAGGTCGCCGAGCGGCCCGCTGCGTGAAAGCAGCAGGTACACGGCCAGGCCCACCACCACCGGCGGGAAGGCCATGCCCGTGTAAATCAGGGCTTCAATGATGCGCTTGCCCGGCACCCTGGCCAACGCCAACCAGGCGCCCAATGGAAAGCCGAACACGCTGGCGATCGCCAGTGCGATCCCCGAGACCGTCAAGGAAAGCGCGACGACGGGAAGAAACGTGTCGATCATGCGAGAAGCGAAGCAGCGAGGAGCGAAGAGCGTGACAGCGATCGCTCCTCGCTCTTCGCCACTCGAATTACGGCGTTTGCGCCACCGGGTAGAACAGCGACTGGCCGTACAGGTCGCGGCCGAACTCGTAGATGCGTCGTTGAATCGACAGCGACGTGATCCACTCGATGAAGAGCGACGCCTCTTTGTAGTTGACCTTCGGGAACTTGGCGGGGTTGACGGCGATCACACCGTACGGGTTGTACAGGCTCGGGTCGGGATTGGTCTTCACTGACGTCCCACCCACCAGCAGCACCAGGTTCGTGAGGCCGCCCTGTCGCGCCAGCCAGGTGCCGCGATCGGTCAGCGTGTATGAACCGGTCTCGTTGGCGTAGTTGAGGGTTTCGCCCATGCCCTGACCCAGGGCGACGTAGCCGTTTGACCCGCTGGTCGGCGTGACGGCGGCTGACGTCCACAGGCTCTTTTCTTTCGTGTGGGTTCCCGATCCGTCACCGCGCGAGGCGAACGGCGCTCCGGCGGCCGCGATCTTAGCGAACGCGTCCTTCGCTTTCGGCAGGTCCTTGATGCCGGCCGGGTCGCTGGCCGGCCCGACGATGACGAAGTCGTTGTACATCACGTCGCGGCGGTCGATGCCGAAGCCGTCGGCCACGAACTTGTCTTCCTGGGAGCGGGCATGCACCAGGACGACGTCGGCGTCGCCCTTGGCGCCGATGGCCAGGGCCTGGCCCGTGCCGACCGCGATGACCTTCACGTCGAGGTTGTCGCGGGCTTCGAAGTACGGCAGGATGGCGGCCAGCAGGCCGGAATCGGCGGTGCTGGTGGTGGTCGCCAGGATCAGGGTGCCGCGCGGCCCGGCGGGCGAGGGCACGACGGCGACGGTCTCCGTCGGCGCGGCCGTTTCGGTGGGCGCCGTCGTCTCAGTCGCGGCCAGGGTGGCAGCGCTTGTGGCGGTGGCGGGCACCGTCGTCTCGGTCGCCTCGGTCGTCGCAGTGGCCTCGGCCGTCGGCGCAGTCGTCGCCGTGGCGGCCGCCTGGGCCTCAGTGGCCGTGGCGGCGATGACCGCTGCTGTCGCTGTCGGCTGACTCGCGGTGGGGGCGGCCGTCGGCGCGCTGCAGGCTGTCAACAATGCCGCCAGGCTGAGCCAACGCCCAAAGGTGGTGATTGCTTTCATCATCTCTATTCCCCTAGAAAGTGACGTGGTGGCTATGATCATAACGCATAACGATGCCGGCTGAGCATGTTCGGATGGCTGACCGAACGCGATTGCCGGCCGGACGGACGGCGGTGGCCGACGCCGGCGGTCTGCCGCGCGAACCGGCGAACTCACGGCCGTCGAGGTTAATTCCGGTCGAGCGGCGCCGGATCGCGCTTCAGTGCGCACCCCCGTGAGGCGATCGGCGAGCCTCCATGAATCGGCGGCTTTCAGGACGAGAAAAGGGCCGTGATCGGTTTCGATCACGGCCCTTTCTGTCGGTCCGATCCGCAACGCCTGCACCGCGTCAAGTTGACGCGCCGGCGCGAACGGTCGATTCGTTCAGCTCGGTGAGTGTCAGGAATTCAAGGCGCGGGTTCTTTTCGATGGCGTATTTCAGGCTCGCCATCGAGGCAAACAAGACGACGTCACGGCCGTCCTGGTCTCTTGCGCGAAAGCACTGGAGCGGCATGTACATCGATTCAATGTCAGCCGCCGAGCCCCGCAGCCAGCGGGCGTCAGAGTGGGGCAGGCGTTCGAGCGCCGCCTCAGCGCCGTATTCGGTCGCCAGGCGGGAGACCACGACCTCGAACTGCAGCTCGCCGACCGCGCACAAGATCGGTTCGCGTCGAAACTGGTCGACGGCGTACAGGATCTGGGTCACGCCTTCTTCGCGCAGCTGGTCGAGGCCCTTGTTGAACTGCTTGTGCTTCTCGATCGTGATGTTCCGCAGGATCGCGAAACACTCCGGATGAAACGACGGGATCGGTGCATACGAGAAAGGCTCGCCCGCGCTGACCGTGTCGCCGATGCGAAACACACCTGGATTGCTGAAGCCGACCACGTCGCCGGGGTAGGCCACCTCGACCGTCTCGCGATCGCGCGCGAACAGGCGATGCGGCCGGCTCATGCGAACCGGGCGCCCGAGCCTGGCGTGGTTGACCATCATGTCTTTCTCGAAACGACCCGAGCAGACGCGCAGGAAGGCCATCGTGTCGCGATGGCGCGGATCCATGTTGGCCTGGATCTTGAACACGATCCCGCTGAAGGCCGGCGTAGTCGGCGAGATCGGCCCGCGATCACTCTCACGCGGGCGGGGCGAGGGCGCCAGGGCCACCAGCGCGTCGAGAAACGGCTGAACGCCGAAGTTGTTCAGCGCGCTGCCGAAGAACACGGGTGTCAGGGTGCCGGCCAGGAAGCTCTCGTGATCGTAGGGAGCGCCGGCGCCCGCGAGCAACTCGACGTCTTCGCACAACTTGCCGTGCGCGCGCTCGCCGATCGTCTCGGCCACGCGCGGATCGGAGAGATCGGAGACCTGCACGGGCGCGCGGCGCTGGCCGTGAGCGCTGCGCTCGAACAGCAAGACCTGATTGGCGCGCAGGTCGAACACGCCCTGGAAGGCCTCGGCGCTCCCGATCGGCCAGTTGAGCGGTGAGACGCGCAGATCGAGCAGCCTTTCGATTTCGTCCAGCAGCTCGAGCGGGTCACGACCGACGTGGTCGAGTTTGTTGATGAACGTCAGGATCGGCAGGTTGCGCTGTCGACAGACTTCGAAGAGCTTACGGGTCTGCGACTCGATGCCTTTGGCGCTGTCGAGGACCATCACCGCGCTGTCCGCGGCCATCAGCGTGCGATAGGTGTCTTCGCTGAAATCGCGGTGCCCGGGCGTGTCGAGGAGGTTGAAGGCGCAACCGCCAAACTCGAACTGCAGCGTCGTCGATGTGATCGAGATGCCGCGTTGCTGCTCCATCGCCATCCAGTCGGACGTCGCGGCGCGCTGATTCTTGCGGGCGCGCACCGACCCGGCCTGATTGACGGCCCCGGCGTACAGCAACAGCTTCTCGGTCAGCGTGGTCTTGCCAGCGTCTGGGTGCGAAATGATCGCAAAGGTGCGCCGGCGGGCGACCTCTTGTTCAAGGATCTTGATTTCGGATTCGGCGATGGGGGCGATCACTGCAAGTTACCTCTGATGGAAAAGCGGCCAAGACGCGACATCACGACGAGTCGTCGGATCGGGTCGAGACCCGACCTAACCTCTTTGCCCTGCGTGATCCGTCATCTTCAAAGCGCTCATGACACCACCAGAAGCAGTAACCGAACGATGACCCTGATGGGCGCGGCACCCTGATAGGCACGGCGACACCCAGGGACACCAGACAGAACCTTCATTATATCGACGACGAGGCGTGAGCGTCAAGCAGGGCACAGCCACGCGCAAGCAGCCAGCTGCGCTCTGGGCGTGGGCTGTCCGGTCGTCTAGCCCTTTGCCAGGAACAGCCACCACTGTTGATCGAAGCCTTCGAACGTGATCTCCCGGACCTCCGGAAGGGCTCTGACCCATTTGCGCACGATGGGGATCAGATCCTCCCACAAGGCCGGCGGGTAGCCCCAATCCAGATCCAGCTGGAACATGTAGTGGTTCATCACGACCACGCCGCCCCGCTTAAGCACCGCGAGGAGCGTTTGGAGCAAAGCCAGAAACGGCGGCCTGACGTGGGCTTCGAACGTGTTCTGGTCGATCTCGCGCCGAACGATGTCGATCATGGTGGGAAGCGTGTCCATCCAGTCTGACTCGATCGTGTCGACGCCCTCGCGATCGCACAGGATGGCCTGCAGAACATCGTTGACGCCGTGTTGAAAGGCCACGACGTCGACGCTCTCGGCCGCAAGGTGGCGGTCGATCGCCGCGGCGTCGTCTTCGATGACCTCGATCTCGAGCGGTAGATCCTTGACCTTCCCACGCAGGCTCGCCGTCAGAAGCCGGTTGGCGTTCGCTGTGATGTAGCGGCTGTGTGGATCTTCACGCGCCATCACCTGCGGGATCATGTCAGCGTCCCCTGAGGCGATCTCCAGCAAGACGGCGCCGCGAGCCGGATGCACCCTTCGGAGCACGTCGGCCCAGCGTGCCCTGAAGAAGACATCGTTGACCGACGTGAAGCGCGCGATGGGCGCCTCCAGAAGCGCCTTCAACTGCTCGAGGCGCTCGGGCTCAGGGATGGCCAAATAGGCCTTGAGCTCGTCTTCGGCAAGATACGTCCGGGCTTGAGCGTCGAGAGTGTCGGGCCAACTGGCGTAGCGAGCGAGCGGGATCATGCAAGGGTCTCTTTGAGCGGGTAGGGCGGTTGCGGATTGATGATGAGAGGTTGTGGCCAGGGCTCAGCCCTTCACCGCAGCCACTCACAAGTTGATACGATTCTGCCAGACTTTTGGGCGAAAGTCCCGGCAAACGACGACATGCGAATGAAGGGGATCGGTAGGGTCATCGCGCTGCTCGGCCTCTGGGAGGCCGGCGACGTCCTGGCGCTGTTTGTTCCCGGCTTCGGTGACGTGCCGATCTTCGTCTGGAACCACATCGGTGTCGGCCTGATCTGGATCGTCGTCGGGGGGCAGGCGGCGCGGACGGGCGATGCGCGCTCGGCGAGGCGATGGCAGGCGATCGCCAGTGTCGCGGGCCTGTGGCTGATCGTCAGCGCCCTGATCTTGCGGCTACCGGCCGTCACAGCGGGCCTGTGGAACGACCTGATCGTCGGAGCCGGCGTCGGGATCTTGAGCGGCTGGGCGGCTGTGACTTCGCCGCGATAGCTGCAGATAACCGTAGTCAACCGGCATGTGTCGGGAGCCCGTCGCACGGCAAGTCGCCTCACAGGCTCGACAGCCGATCCAACTGCGATTGGCAAGCGTTCATATAGAAGATCTGAACCACGGATAGACCTGATCTTTAGGGGCGACTCCCATAGTGAGTGGGTTCGAGCACGAGTGAACCACTTCCACTGTCTTAGGAGAAGCTCCATGAAACGAAAAGCCCTCTTCCAAGCGCTGATAGCGCTCCCGCTTACTGTGGTGACCGGCTGCGCGTCGGCCACGTCTGCCCCATCGGCTGCGACAGCCGGGCAGCCCGCGGCCACAAGCGCGGAGTCGACGACATCGACTGTTGCGAGCGCGACAGCCGCAACGACCGACTCCGCCGACCTGGCCTTCGACATGTCGGCCTGGAACTATGACGAAGCCAATGATGTGTACTGGCAGATCGGGGTCACCTATGTGACCAACCCGGCCACCACGGAATACGAGACCCTGGGCATCTACGTCCCCGGCGCCTACCTGACGGCCACCGCCGACGGTGACGGCACCTACACAGCCACGGTCAACGATGCCGGGACCGTGAATGGCTTCACGGCGGCCACCGCGCCGATCGTTTTCCCGGTCAACACCCCGGGCTACTCCGCTCAGGCGGCGCCGACGGCCTACAGCTACAACGAGGTCGCCAGCTACGTGCAGGCGGGCTTCGTCTACGTCGCGGCCGGGATGCGCGGGCGCGACAACGGCTACGACGCCAGCGGCGCTCTGACCTATAGCGGCGGCGCGCCCTGGGGCGTCACCGATCTCAAGGCAGCGATCCGCTACGCGCGTTACAACGCCGACGTGCTGCCCGGCAACGCCAACAGCGTGTTTGTCTTCGGCATGAGCGGCGGCGGTGCACAAAGCTCGATCATCGGCGCCTCGGGCGACAGCCCGCTTTACACCCCGTACCTCGAGTCGATCGGCGCGGCGATGACGGCTGCCGACGGCCAGGCGCTCAGCGACGTCGTGACCGGCGTGATGGCCTGGTGCCCGATCACGAGCCTGGATGAGGCCGACGGAGCCTACGAATGGAACCTGGGCCAGTACTCGACCTCGGGCACGCGGGCTGATGGCACCTTCACGGCGGCCCTCTCCGATGACCTGGCGACGGCCTATGCCGATTACATCAACCAGCTCGGGCTCACCGACCCGAACGGCAACGCACTGACGCTCGTGACCTCGTCGACCGGTATCTACACGGCCGGCAGCTACTACGACTATGTCGTCGGCACGATCGAGACCTCATTGAACAACTTCCTGGCTGACACGACCTTCCCTTACACCGCGAGCGCCGGCGGCCTGGGAGGCATGCCCGCCGGGGGCATGCCTCCGAGCGGTGATCTGCCAGCGGGCGGCACGCCGCCGACTGGCGATCGGCCCACGCAGGATGCGTCCGCCAACGGCTCCAGCACGCAGACCAGCGAGTCGACCACTTACGCGACGGCGCAGGCCTACATCGACTCCCTCAACGCTGACGGCGCCTGGGTCACGTACGATGCGGCGACGAACACAGCCACCGTCACGAGCCTCGCTGGCTTCGTCAACAGCCAGAAGAACCCCAGCAAGAGCGTGGCAGCGTTCGACGATCTGAACCGACGCCAGGCCGAGAACAACGTCTTCGGCAACGACGAGAGCGACTCCCTGCACTTCGACGCCGTCCTGGCCGACCTGCTCGCTCAGAACCAGGCCAGGTACGCCGCGTACTCTGACTGGGACGCCGCTTACGTGGATGCCTACGCGACGGACCTGAAGGCCTTCGACAGCCTTGGTAACTCGATCTCGACCCGCGTGAGTATGGTCAACCCCATGTACTACCTGGTGTCCTCCTACGAGGGATATCAGACCTCGACGGTCGCGCCCAACTGGCGGATCAACACCGGCATCGCTCAAGGCGACACGGCCAACACCGTGGAGATCAATCTCGCGCTTGCCCTGCAGAACTACACAGGGGTCAACGTGGTCGACTTCACGACAGTCTGGGCGCAGGGCCACACCCTGGCGGAGCGCACCGGCAACTCGACCGACAACTTCATCGCCTGGGTCGTCGGGCTCACTCAACAGTAAGCTTTCAGGCGGCCGTAACTCAATGCGAATGCGTCGGCTTTCTCGGATCGTTCTGCTGATCCGGGGAGGCCGACCGCGTTTTGGGCCGGCTGTCCGGAGGCGTTGTGGCTGGGTGGAGTGATGGGCGGCTCCGTTCTTGATGGCCTACAATTGCCTTCTATGGCGAAGGCTCGATCCGGCCCTGCAACTCCACCGACGCCCCTCATGGGCGTCGACACGCAAGAGCTGCACGGCAAACTCAAGATCTTCTTCGGCATGGCGGCCGGCGTCGGCAAGACCTATGCCATGCTCGAGGACGCGCAGGCGCGTCGGGCCGAAGGCATCGATGTCGTCGTGGCCTGGCTCGACACGCACGGCCGCGCGGAGACCGCCAACCTGCTCGAAGGCCTTGAGGTTATCCCCCGCCGTCAACACGCCTACCGTGACACGCTGATCGAGGAGATGGATCTCGAGGCCGTGCTGGCGCGCAAGCCTGCTCTGGCCATCGTCGACGAACTGGCTCACACCAACGCGCCCGGCGCCCTGCATGCCCGGCGCTACCAGGACGTCGTGCACCTGCTTGAAGCCGGCATCGACGTCTACACCACCCTCAACGTGCAGCACGTCGAGTCTCGGTCCGACACCGTTCGGCAGATCACGGGCGTGGCCGTCCGCGAGACGGTGCCCGATTCGGTGCTCGACCTGGCCGACGCGATCGAGTTGATCGATCTGGCGCCCGAGGAACTGCGCAAGCGCCTGGCCGAGGGTAAGGTCCACCTCCCGGAAAGAAAGTCTGTGGCCGCCGAAGGCTTCTTCAGGGTCGGGAACCTGACCGCGTTGCGCGAGATGGCCCTGCGCCTGACGGCCGAGCGGGTCGATCACCAGCTGCGTGACTACATGCGCGTCAAGCGCATCGCGGGCCCTTGGAAGAGCGGTGAGCGTCTGCTTGTGGCGATCGACGCCCGGCCGCTCTCGGAGCGCCTGGTCCGCTGGACACGGCGGATGGCCTACAACCTCGAGGCGCCCTGGCTGGCCGTCACCGTGGAGACGACTGACTCGTTGACGCCTGACGCCCGTGCCCAGCTGACGCGCACCCTCGACCTGGCGCGCTCGCTCGGCGCCGAAGTGCTGACCGTGCCCGGCGAGGACGTCGTCGAGACACTGCTCAGGGTCGGCCAGCAGCGAAACGTGACCCAGATCGTGGTCGGTAAGTCCGAGCGCCCGCTCTGGCGCGACATGTTGCGCGGCGGCTCGGTGGCCAATCGCCTGACGCGGGCCAGCGGCGACATCGACGTCTCGCTCGTCAGCGGCGACGACGATGTGCGGCCGAAGCGCGCCGTGCGTCTGCCCGAACGCCATTCGGGTTGGCGGCCATACCTCGGCGCCGCTGCCGTGGTCGCCGCGGCGACGGCCGTCAACCTGCTCCTGCAACCCTTCATCTCCTATGAAGCTGTGGCGCTGCTCATGCTGCTGGTCGTGATCGTCCTGCCCTTGTACTTCGGTCGCGGCCCCGTGCTCTTGGCGGCAACCCTCAGCGCGCTTCTCTGGGATCTGCTCTTCATCCCGCCGCGTTTCACGTTCCTGATCAACAAGCTCGAGGACGTTCTGCTCCTGGTGCTGTACTTCGTCATCGCGCTCGTGGCGGGCTCGCTCACGACGCGGTTGCGCTCGCAGCAACAAATGCTGCAGCGCCGTGAGGAACGCACGCGCGCCTTGTATTCACTGGTCCGCGAGTTCGCGCCGCTCGAGACGATCGACGCCGTGATCAAGACGGCTGTCGCGCACCTGGGCGCCGCCTTCGACGCCGACGTGGCCATCGTCCTCGCGTCAGGCCCTGACCGACTGGCCGAGGCAGCGCATCCCGCCAGCACCTTTGCGCTCAACGACAGGGAGTTCGAAGCCGCGGTCTGGTCGTTCTCGCGCCAGCGCGAGGCCGGCCGATCCACCGACACGCTGCCGGCCGTCACCGGAACCTATCGGCCGTTGCGCGCGCCGGGATCGGTGGTCGGGGTGGCGGGGCTACGTCTGCGCGACGACAGGGCCGTGACCGCCGAGCAGGAGCCCTTCCTCGAGGCGCTCCTGGCTCAAGTGGCATTGGCGATCGAACACGAACAACTCAGCGAGGCTCAAGAGCGCGCCGTTCTCCTGACTGAATCGGAACGACTCTACAAGACCCTGCTCAACTCGGTGTCGCATGAACTGCGCACACCCATCGCCGCGATCACGGGCGCGTCGAGCACCCTGCGGGTCCTGCCGGATGAGCAGGTCGAAGCGCGGACGGCGCTGGCCAGCGAGATCCAGCTGGCGGCCGAGCGGCTCAATCGCCTGGTCGAGAACCTGCTCGACATGAGCCGGCTCGAGTCGGGGATGCTGCGGCTGCGGTTGGAGTGGTGCGACGTCGCCGACCTGATCGCTGTGACGGTCCAGCGGGCGCGTCCATTGCTCGAGCGTCAGGAATTCGCCGTGGACGTGGCGGCCGGGTTGCCGCTCGTGCAGATGGACTACGTCCTCGTCGAGCAGGTGCTGATCAACCTGCTTCACAACGCGGCCGTGTACACGCCGCCGGGGACGCATGTTCAACTGAGTGCCCGACAGGACGGCTCCTGGCTGGCGCTGATCGTCGCGGATCGTGGGCCCGGGCTGCCGACCGACGCGCTCGAGCGGATCTTCGACAAGTTCTACCGGGTGCCGGGTGCCGCGGCGGGCGGCACTGGGCTGGGGCTTTCCATCGCGCGCGGCATCGTCGAGGCTCACGGCGGCACGCTCGTGGCCGAGAACCAGCCGGAAGGCGGCGCTCGGTTCACGCTCCGGCTGCCCATGACTCCTCCTCCGCCGCTTCCTGCCGAGGTCAACGATGTCTGAAGGACCGCTGGTGCTCGTGATCGACGATGAAGTGCAGATCCGACGGTTTCTCAGGATCAGCCTGGAGACTAACGGCTATCGCGTGCACGAGTCGGCCCGCGGCGGCGAAGGCCTGGCGGAGGCCGCCCGACTGCGACCCGATTTCGTCGTGCTCGATCTGGGGTTGCCCGACCTCGAGGGCATCGAGGTCCTGCGCCGCCTGCGCGAATGGTCACAGGTGCCCGTGATCGTGCTCTCGGTCCGCTCGTCGGAAGACGAAAAGATCGCGCTGCTCGATGCAGGCGCCGACGACTACCTCACGAAGCCGTTCGGTGTCGGCGAACTGCTCGCTCGTCTGCGGGCCGCGGCGCGCCATAATCTGCCCGCCAATGAATCGCCGGTGGTCGAGATCGGGCCGCTCAAGGTCGATCTCGAAAAGCGCCGGGTCTGGCGCGAGGATGCGCCGGTCACGCTATCGAACACCGAGTATGCGCTGCTGCGCCTGTTCGTGCGAAACGCCGGCAAGGTGCTGACCCACAGCCAGATCCTGCGCGACGTCTGGGGGCCCGCCTACACCGACGAGCTTCACTACCTGCGCGTCTATGTGGCCAACTTGCGCAAGAAGATCGAGAAGGACCCGGGCAACCCCGCATTGTTGTTGACCGAGCCCGGCGTCGGCTACCGCCTCGCAGCAGATTGACGCTTCCAGACAACAAGATGCGCTGCTCGACGATATCCCTCGAGGGATATCGTCGAGCAGCGCGTCGTTTCTTGTTTTCCGCGATATCCGCGGCCACAACCACCCGAAGCCGCCTCAGTGAGCCGGTTGCGCGTGTCCGTGATACGGCACTTCGATGATGACCACGTTTTGCAGGCCGAGCAGCCCGATGCGCAGCGAGAACGCCGTCTGCATGTGCAGGAGGTTCTGCCAGGGTTTCTGAGGCAGGAACTCGGGCACGACAACCGTCAGGATGTCGCCGGGCTGGCGTTGCGCGGCCACCTCGCGGATGTAATGGATCATCGGCTCGATCAGGGCCCGGTAGGGCGAGGGGATGATCACGAGGCGCACGCCGTCGCCCCAGCGTTCCCACTTGGCGCGCACCTTGTCCTCCTCGGCCTGATCGAGGGCGACGTGCACGGCGGTGATATCGTCTGAAAGCGCGCGCGCGTAGTTGAGCGCGTGGAGCGTGCCGCGATGCACGCCGCCGATCGGCAGGACCACGCGGTTGCGGCGCACACGCGCCGGCGCGCCGAACGTGTCGAGCGACAGATCCTTGGCCAGCGAGCGATAGTGGTGATGGATCTGGAAGAATACCAGGACCAGCGTCGGGATCAAGATGACGATGATCCACGCACCGAGCTCGAACTTCGTGATCGCGAACAGGGCCATCACGATGAAGGACATCACGGCGCCGAAGCCGTTGATCGCCATCTTCAGCTTCCAGCCCGGCTCGTGGTGGAGCGTCGAGCCGAGCTGCTTGATCGTCTCGCCCGGCTTGAGATGGCCGCAGCGCCACCAGCGCACGGCCATACCGGTCTGCGAGAGCGTGAACGACAGGAACACGCCGATCGCGTAGAGCGGGATCAGGCTCGTGGTCGTCGCCTGGAAGACCATGACCAGCAGCGACGCCACCGCAGCGAGCACGATGATGCCGTACGAGAACACCAGCCGGCTGCCGCGGTAGGTGAGCTGCTTGGGCAGGAAGCCGTCGCCGGCGTGAAGAGCAGCCAGCCGCGGGAAGTCCGCATAGGCGGTGTTAGCCGCCATGACCAGGATCAAGGTCGTGCTGCCGAGCAGCGCGAGATAGGGCACGCTGCCCGCGCCGTACACGATCGAACCAATCTGCGAGAAGACCGTTTGCACCTCGGACGGCACAGCGCCGATCTGGCGCGCCAGGAAGGTGATGCTGAAGAAGATCGTCGAAAGGATGGCGGTCATCCAGATCAGGGTGGTGCCGGCGTTGCGCGAGCGCGGCTCCTTGAACGCCGTGATGCCGTTGCTGATCGCTTCGACGCCGGTCAGCGCCGTGCAGCCGCTCGAGAACGCGCGCAGGATCAGGAAGGCCGTGAGGCCCTGCGTGGCCTCATGGATGGGTTCGATGCCCGTGATCGTTCCGAGAGTCCCGGTGAAGTACTGGTAGTAGCCGACGCCGATCGTGATCAGCGTCATGCCCAGGAACATGTACGTGGGCACAGCGAAGGCGACGCCCGACTCCTTGACGCCGCGCAGGTTGATGATCGTCATGAAGCCGATGAACAACAACGCGATCTCGACCTTGTAGGGCAGGAGCGTCGGGAAGGCCGACGTGATCTGAGCGACGCCCGACGAGATCGACACGGCGACGGTCAGGATGTAGTCGGTCAGCAGCGCCGCGCCGGCGGTCTGGGCCGGCGCCTCGCCGAGGTTGTCGCGCGCGACGATGTAGGCGCCGCCACCGCCGGGGTAGGCGTGGATGGTCTGCTCGTACGAGACGGTCACGATCACCAGCAGGATCATGATCGCGATCGCGATCGGGAGCGAAAAGCTGTAAGCCGCGGCGCCGGCGGCGGCCAGGACGATCAGGATTTCGTCTGTGGCGTAGGCGGTCGACGAGAGCGCGTCGGAGGCGAACACCGCCAGGCCGACCTTCTTGCTGATCGTTTGATGCGGCGCCTCGGCTGTGGCGAGCGGCTTGCCCGTCAGCCAATGGCGCCAGCTGCGTTGCGGGCCGGCCTCCGGCCCGCGGATGATCGTCGTGCTCATAACCCGTGACTTCCTCCGATAAAGCGAACGTGATGAACCGTGGACTCGGCCGTCCCTAAGCGAGGACGGCCAGCAGGATCAACTCCACGATGACGGTGCCCGACATCAGCAGCATCCCGAGCGAGGGAGTGGTGTTGACCTGGATCGCGTACTGAAGAACGCCGAACGCCGCGATGATGACAAGCGACGTCGCCCAGCTCAAGATCCGCGCGGAAAGCGGGCGAACGGTCGTGGTCTGACCGAGGCCGCCGGCCTCCAGCTCGCAGACCGGCGCGTGTATTCGGGAGAGGAGCGCGCGAGAGAGGGCCTGTCGTTGCCACGGCCATCCACCTTCGAAGACCTGACCGCGCAGACACACGATAAGGTCGCCTTCACGACAGACCCTTTGCGCGGCATCGATCCAGTTGTCCGCCGTCGAGACTTCGATCGTGGCGCGCAGATCGCCCATTTCGTTGAGGGCCGCCGCCAGAGTCGTCAGGCTACGCCGCCAGGCCCAGACGTCTTCGCGTGAGGCGCTCAGGCCCACGAGCAACACCCCCAATGACCGTTCCACGGCCAAAGCGCGGATTTGCGAGGCGAACTCGGCCGGGAACATGTCGAGCCCCGGAACCAGGACGAGCAAGCGCGACACACCGCGGGCGGCGACCGCCAGATGAGCGGGTCGCACAGCCTTCTCTTCTGCTGAAGCTTGCAGCGCTCCGGACGCCCACCGATCTTGAATAGCCATCTTTCCCTTCTTTGCTCGTCCTCTGTCGGACGGAACATGCACACCTTAGGACATCGAAATAAGCGACCCGCGAAAGAGACGCGCTCCGCCATAAGGGAAAAATAAAGGCCTCACAAAGATGGGTGGAACGGGTGGGGCGGCCTGGCCCGAGCGGGTCGGGCTGTGAGCCCTTTGACATTTCTTTGACACCCCTCGCCGGGTTTTTGACCCCGCCCTGATGCCGATCCGTCTACGCTGAATGCAGAAAGGCGGGCCGGATCGTGTCTGTGGCAAAAGCATCGATGAGCGCGGGGCCGCGCGTGCTGGTGATCGAAGACGACATCCAAATCCGTCGGCTGTTGCGGATCACGTTGAGCGTCGCGGGCTATGAGCTCAGCGAGGCAGCGACCGGGGCTGAAGGATTGGCGCTGGCCGCGCGGCTACGGCCCGACCTCATCCTGCTCGACCTGGGCCTGCCGGATCAAGACGGCATGGACGTGCTCGAGTCGTTGCGCGAGTGGACCCAGGTGCCTGTGATGGTCCTCAGCGTGCGCGACTCCGAGGAAGACAAAGTCGCGTTGCTCGATGCGGGCGCCGACGACTACCTGACCAAGCCTTTCGGAGGCCAGGAGCTCCTCGCCCGATTGCGCGCGATGCGAAGGCACTCGCTCCACGCCACGGCAGCTGCGTTGTACGAAGAGGTCGGCTTACGGCTGGACCCCGATCGACGCCAGGTGTGGCGAGAAGACGAGTTGGTGCCGCTCACCAACACAGAGTACGCGCTGCTGCAGTTGTTCATGGTGCATGCCGGTCGCCTGTTGACGCATCAGCAGATCCTGCTGGCGGTCTGGGGCCCGGAGCACGAGGACGACGTTCACTATCTGCGCGCCTACGTGGCCAGCCTGCGTCGCAAGATCGAAGCGGACCCCGCAAACCCGATCTGGCTGGTTACCGAGCCAGGCGTCGGCTATCGCATGAACCTGAACGCCGGGCGCGATCCCGCTGAAAGCCCCCTCTCGGTATGAGCTGAGGCTATCGGGAAAGCCAGAACGCGCGTCGCCGGGTCACACCCACACACGTGAGGAGTTATGGACATCGTGTTTGTCGGACTGGTTGCGGTGCTCTTGTTGGCGACCTGGGGATTGGCGGAGCTGTGCGAGCGGACCTAGCGATCGCTTGTAAGGCTCTGGATCGGAGGCATGCAATGACCGTTTTCTACATCGTTGTCGGGTTGATCACCGTGGCCTTGTTGGCCTATCTGGTGGTGGCCCTTTTGAAGCCGGAGTACTTCTCATGACAGCCGTCGGGATCGCCTCGCTGGTTGCCTACATGGCCGTGCTGTTGCTGTTGGCCAAGCCGTTGGGCGGCTACATGGCCGACGTGTATGAAGGCCGATCGTTTCTCAACCGCATATGCGGGCCGGCCGAACGCGCCCTGTATCGGCTGTTCGGCACCACGATCGACACCGAGATGAACTGGAAGACCTATGCGTTCGCCTTCATGGTCTTCAACATCCTTGGCCTTTTCGTCGTCTACGCCTTGCAGCGGTTGCAGGCCTTTCTGCCATTGAACCAGGGCTCCCAATATCTGACGACCACGCTGACGCCTGACTCGGCCTTCAACACGGCCGTGAGCTTCGCCACGAACACCAACTGGCAGGGCTATGGCGGCGAAACCACGATGACGTATCTGACGCAGATGCTGGGCCTGACCGTCCAGAACTTCGTCTCGGCGGCAGCCGGCATGGCCGTGCTCGTTGCGCTCATCCGCGGCTTCGCGCGCCGCACGGCGCAGACGGTCGGCAACTTCTGGGTCGACCTGACGCGTTCGGTGCTTTACATCCTGTTGCCGTTGTCGATCGTCCTCGCGCTGTTCCTGGTATCTCAAGGCGTCGTGCAGACGCTCGACACGTACGTCACGGCGCGGGTCGTTGACACCCACGCGCTCACCGATGCGAACGGCACGGCCGTCACGGAGCAGGTGCTGGCGGTTGGGCCGGCGGCGTCGCAGGTGGCGATCAAGCAGCTCGGCACCAACGGCGGCGGTTTCTTCAACGTCAACTCGGCGCATCCGTTCGAGAACGGCACACCCCTGTCGAACTTCGTCGAGATGCTGTCGATCCTGCTCATCCCGGCGGCGCTCTGCTACACCTTCGGCAAGATGGTCGGCGACACGCGCCAGGGTTGGGCCATCCTCGCCGCGATGACGGCGATCTTCGTCGTGCTGCTCGGAGTGGTGTACGCGGCCGAGGCCGCCGGCAACCCGGCGCTCAACGCGCTGGGCGTCGACGCCCGCGCGAGCGACCTGCAGCCGGGCGGCAACATGGAGGGCAAGGAGACGCGCTTCGGCATCCCGGCCTCAACTTTGTGGGCTGCCGCGACGACAGCGGCGTCGAACGGCTCGGTGAACGCCATGCACGACTCGTTCACGCCGCTCGGCGGCCTGGTGCCGATGTGGTTCATGCAGCTTGGCGAGGTGATCTATGGCGGCGTCGGTTCGGGCCTGTACGGCATGCTGGTCTTCGCCATCATCGCCGTCTTCATCTCCGGCCTCATGGTCGGGCGCACTCCCGAGTATCTGGGCAAGAAGATCGAGGCCTATGAGATGAAGATGGCGTCGCTCGTTATCTTGATCCCGTGCGCGCTTGTCACGATCGGCACCGCGATCGCGGTCGTCAGCGATGGCGGCCTGGCCACGATCTGGAACACTGACCCGGCCGTGCACGGCTTCAGCGAAGTGCTTTACGCGGTCTCCTCGGCGTCGAACAACAACGGCAGCGCCTTCGCTGGACTCGGCGCGAACACGCCGTTCTACAACACGCTGCTCGGCATCTGCATGTTCCTGGCGCGTTACTGGCTCGTGATCCCGACTCTGGCGATCGCCGGGTCGCTGGCCAACAAGAAGATCCTGCCCGCCGGCGCCGGCACGTTGCCGACCCACCGGCCGCTGTTCGTCGTGATGCTGATCGGTGTGGTCATCATCGTCGGCGCTTTGACGTTCTTCCCCGCGCTCGCGCTCGGCCCGATCGTCGAGCACCTGATGGTCGCCCAGACCGTCGTCGGGCCATGAGCACTCACGTGGCGGATGAAGCGCCGCCGACCGAGGCGATCTGTGAAGACGGCCCGGCGCGTGGCGAAGAATGGAATGGCCGGGGAACGGTCCCCGAGTTCAACGAGAGGCAGCGGATGGCTACACGGATCGAGATCTACACCCCGAAGAGCGGCCAAGCGGCAACCAGACGGCGCGGCTGGGTCTGGTCATCGTGGCTCGTGGTGCTGGTGTGCCTGGTCGCTCAACTCTGGATCGTGGCAAACGTGTCAGAGGCCGGTCGCACGCCGTTGCTGGCCCTGTCGGTCGTCCTCGAGTACGGCGCGATCATGTGGTGCGAAAACCAGGCCGCGTGTCGTGATCTCTAGGGCTTGAGGCAGGGCGTCTCAAGCCTCGAACAAGGTCTCATCATGTTGAACACTTCTTCTTCCAAGCCGACGCCGCTCTTCCACGGCCCCATCGTGAGGCGCGCGATCGTCGATTCATTTCGCAAGCTCGACCCGCGCGTTCAGGTCAGGAACCCTGTGATGTTCATCGTCGCGATCGGGTCGGTGTTGACCACCGTGCTGGGGATCGGGGCGCTGTTCGGCGTCGGCGAGACGGCCTGGATGGCGCTCCAAGGCGGCGCTTCAGCGGATGCCGCGGCCGCCGCCGCACGCCAGAGCGCGGGCTTCATCCTCGCCATCGCCGTCTGGCTCTGGTTCACAGTGCTGTTCGCCAATTTCGCCGAAGCGATGGCCGAAGGCCGTGGCAAGGCCCAGGCCGACACGCTGCGGCGTTCGCGCCAGGACGTGACGGCCCGCAAACTGAGCGGCCCCGGCCGTTCCTCCAAGGAAACCCGGGTGCCGGCATCGGCGCTGCGCCGCGACGACATCGTGCTTGTCGAAGCCGGCGACACGATCCCGGGAGATGGAGAGGCCATCGAGGGCGTGGCCTCGGTCGACGAGAGCGCCATCACGGGTGAAAGCGCGCCCGTGATCCGTGAGAGCGGCGGCGATCGGAGCGCGGTCACCGGCGGCACGCGCGTCCTGTCAGACTGGCTGATCGTGCGGGTCACGGCCAACCCCGGCGAAGCCTTCCTCGACCGCATGATCTCGATGGTCGAGGGCGCCCGCCGTCAGCGGACGCCTAACGAGATCGCCCTGAGCATCCTGCTCGCGGTCTTCACCATCATCTTCCTGCTGGCCACCGCCACGCTGTTGCCGTACTCGATCTACGCCGTCAACGGCATCGGCGGCGGCGCGCCCGTGACCGTGACGGTGCTCGTCGCGCTGCTGGTCTGTTTGATCCCGACAACGATCGGCGGGCTGCTCTCGGCCATCGGCATCGCTGGCATGGACCGCATGATCCAGGCCAACGTGATCGCGATCTCGGGCCGCGCGGTCGAAGCCGCCGGCGACGTCGACGTATTGCTGCTCGACAAGACCGGCACGATCACGCTCGGCAACCGCCAGGCCACGGCCTTCTTGCCGGCCCAGGGCGTGACGGTCGAGCAGCTGGCCGACGCCGCGCAGATCTCGTCGCTGGCCGACGAGACACCCGAGGGACGCAGCATCGTCGTGCTGGCCAAGGAGCAGTTCGGCCTGCGCGAGCGCGCCATACACGAACTCGGCGCGACGTTCGTGCCGTTCACGGCCCAGACCCGCATGAGCGGCGTCGACCTGAACGGCCGCCGGATACGCAAGGGCGCTGCCGAGGCGGTGCGCTGCTATGTCGAGGATCAGGGCGGGTTCTTCCCGCAGTCGGTGCAGATCGTGGTCGAAGACGTCGCGCGCAAGGGCGGGACGCCGCTCGTGGTGGCCGAGAACACAAGAGTGCTCGGCGTGATCCAGCTCAAGGACATCGTCAAGGGCGGCATCAAGGAACGCTTCAACGAACTGCGGCGGATGGGGATCAAGACCGTGATGATCACGGGCGACAACCCGCTCACGGCGGCCGCGATCGCGGCCGAGGCCGGCGTCGACGACTACCTGGCCCAGGCGACACCCGAGGCCAAGCTCAAGCTGATCCGCGAGCACCAGGAGGGCGGGCGCCTGATCGCCATGACCGGCGATGGCACCAACGATGCCCCCGCGCTGGCGCAGGCCGACGTCGCCGTCGCGATGAACACTGGCACGCAGGCTGCCAAGGAAGCCGGCAACATGGTCGACCTCGACTCGAACCCGACGAAGCTGTTGGAGATCGTCGAGATCGGGAAACAGCTGCTGATGACCCGCGGCTCGTTGACGACGTTCAGCATCGCCAACGACGTCTCGAAGTACTTCGCCATCATCCCGGCGGCGTTCGCCACGACGTATCCCCAACTCAATGCCCTGAACGTCATGGGCCTGGCGACACCGAGCAGCGCAATTCTGTCGGCCGTGATCTTCAACGCGATCATCATCGTTCTGCTGATCCCGCTGGCGCTGCGCGGCGTGCCGTACAAGCCTGTCGGGGCGTCGGAGTTGCTCGGCCGCAATCTGCTGATCTACGGCCTGGGCGGCCTGATCGCGCCGTTCATCGGCATCAAGTTGATCGACCTGGCGCTCGTGGCTTTGGGTGTGGCGTGAGCGCGTAGAGAGGATGGTTCGAACATGAACAAAACCAGTCAGATCGACTGGCGTCAGGTGTGGATGCCGTCGATCGTGTCGCTGCTCTTCTTCACAATCGTAACGGGCATGGCCTACCCGGCCGTGATCACGGGCCTGGCTCAGGTGTTCTTCCCGCATCAGGCCAACGGAAGCCTGATCACTGACGCGGCCGGCAACGTCGTCGGGTCGGAGTTGATCGGCCAGGCCTTCAGCGACCCCGGTTACTTCTGGGGCAGGCTCTCGGCCACGAGCCCTGTCCCGTACAACGCCGCGGCGTCGTCGGGCTCGAACAACGGGCCGCTCAACCCGGCCCTGATCGGCCCGGACGGCAGCGTGGAAGCGCGCATCAAGGCGCTAAAAGATGCGAACGCCGCCGCCGGCGTGACGGTCACCGACACGATCCCGGTCGATCTCGTCACGGCGTCGGCCAGCGGCCTCGATCCGCATATCAGCCCGGCCGCCGCTTACTATCAGGCGCCGCGAGTCGCCGCGGTGCGCGGGCTCGATGTGGCTGAGGTCGAAGCCCTGATCGATCAACACACGGATGGCCGGGCCCTCGGGATCCTGGGCGAGCCGCGAGTCAACGTCCTCGAACTCAATCTTGCCCTCGACGCCGCGCACCCGCTGCAGTGACCGGCTCGTCCAGCGCTGCTCGGGGGGTCACGATGGATAACCGACCGAACCCTGACGCCCTGCTCGCCGCCGTGAAGAAGGCCGAGGCCCAGACGGGCCGCGGCCGTCTCAAGGTCTTCTTCGGCATGGCGGCCGGCGTCGGCAAGACCTACGCGATGCTTCAGGACGCCCATGAGCGCTTGCGCGAGGGCGTCGATGTTGTCGTCGCCTATGTGGAAACGCATGGCCGGGCCGAGACCGCCGAGTTGCTGGACGACCTGCCGATCGTCCCGCGCAAGTTCATGGCCTATCGCGAGACGATGCTCGAGGAGATGGATCTCGAGGCCGTCCTGGCGCGCAAACCGCAGCTGGCCCTGGTCGACGAACTGGCTCACACGAACGTCCCGGGTTCGCTGCACCCGAAGCGCTTTCACGACGTCATCGATATGCTCGACGCTGGCATCGATGTCTACACGACCCTCAACGTCCAGCATCTCGAGTCGCGCGCCGACACCGTCCGGCAGATCACGGGCATCACCGTGCACGAGACGGTGCCCGATTCGGTCCTCGACATCGCCCACTCGATCGAACTGATCGACCTCACGCCCGAGGAGCTGCGCAAACGCCTGGCCGAGGGCAAGGTCTACCTCCCGGAACGCGCGTCGGTCGCGGCCGACAGTTTCTTCCGCGTCGGAAACCTGACGGCCCTGCGCGAGATGGCCCTGCGCCTGACGGCCGAACGCGTCGACCAGCAATTGCGCGACTACATGCAGATCAAGCGCATCGCCGGGCCGTGGAAGAGCGGCGAGCGCCTGATCGTCGCGATCAGCCCGAGCCCGCTGTCTGAGCGCCTTGTGCGTTGGACGCGGCGCATGGCGTACAACCTCGAGGCGGCCTGGATGGCGGTCTACGTCGAGACGGCGACCGCGCTCACGCCTGACGATCAGGCTCGCCTGGCGCGGACGATGGAGCTGGCCAGACAGCTCGGCGGCGAGGTCGTCACGGTGCCCGGCAACGACGTCGTCGAGGCGTTGCTCCAGGCCGGCCGTGAGTACAATGCGACCCAGATCGTGATCGGGAAGCCCGAGCGCGCGCCGTGGCGTGAATGGCTCCGCGGCGGGTCGGTCGTCAACCGCCTGGTCAGGGCCAGCGGCCCGATCGATGTCTACGTGGTCAGCGGCGACGCAGAATCGGCCCAGTTGCGGCGCGACCCCTTGCCGCGCCCACAGACCGGTTGGCGCCAGTACGTGGGAGTCCTTGGTGTCGTGGCGCTCGCCACGCTCCTGAACCTGGCCCTGTTGCCCTTCATCTCATATCAGGCTGTGGCCTTGTTGATGCTCTTGGTCGTGATGGTGCTGCCGTTGTATTTCGGGCGCGGCCCCGTGATCATCGCGGCGGGCCTCAGCGCCATGCTCTGGGATCTGCTGTTCATCCCGCCGCGCTTCACGTTCTATATCTCCAAGCTCGAAGACGTATTGCTGTTCGGCCTGTACTTCGTGATCGCATTGGTGGCCGGCTCGCTCACCGCTCAGCTGCGCTCGCAACAACAATTGCTCCGGCGCCGCGAGGAACGGACACGGTCGCAGTACGCACTGGTTCGAGATCTGGCCCGGCTCGAGGGCCCGGACCTCGTGGTGCGCACCGCCGTCGATCACCTCGGCCGGGACTTCGACGCCGACGTGTTGATCGTGCTCGCGACGGACGCGGGCCGTCTGAGCGATCGGGCGCACCCGGCCAGCACGTACCCGTACGACGCCAAAGAGCAGGGCGCTGCCGCCTGGACTTTCATGCACCAGCGCAGCGCCGGACGGTCGACCGACACCTTGCCGACGGCGGCCGGCACGTATTGGCCGTTGCGCGTCCCGGGCCGCAATGTCGGCGTGGTCGGGCTGAAGCTTCGCAGTGCGCCGACACTGCCCGTCGAGCAAGGCTCCTTCCTCGAAGCTGTCCTCAGTCAGATCGCCCTCGCGATCGAGCATGAGCAACTTGGCGAGGCGCGCGAGCACGCGACCTTGCTGGCCGAATCCGAACGGCTCTACAAAACCCTGCTCAACTCGGTCTCGCATGAGTTGCGCACGCCGATCGCTGCGATCACGGGCGCCACAAGCACGCTGCGCACGGTTCCCGACGAGCAAGTCGCCACGCGCGAGACCCTTGTCAACGAGATCCAACAGGCGGCCGAACGCCTGAACCGCCTCGTCGAGAACCTGCTTGACATGAGCCGGCTCGAGTCGGGCATGCTGCGCATCCGTTCAGACTGGTGCGACGTCTCCGACCTGATCGCCGTGATCGCCCAGCGCGTCAGGCCGCTTTTCGTCGACCATGAGTTGATCGTCGACGTCGCGCCGGACCTACCGCTCGTGCGCCTCGATTACGTCTTGATCGAGCAGGCGTTGCTCAACCTGCTGCACAACGCGGCAGCCTACACGCCGCCCGGCACGCGCGTGCGCCTCACAGCCTTTCGCGATGGCGACCATCTGGCGGTCGTCGTCGCCGATCGCGGCCCCGGCCTGCCGGCCGAAGCCCTCGAGCGGGTCTTCGAGAAGTTCTACAGGGTGCAGGGGGCGGTGGCCGGCGGGACCGGGCTCGGCCTGTCGATCGCGCGCGGCATCGTGGAAGCCCATGGCGGCACGTTGACGGCGGAGACCCGGGCCCGCGGCGGAGCCCGGTTCATCATGCGGCTACCGCTCAGTGCTCCGCCGACGACGCCCGAGGAGGCGAGGAATGTCTGAAGGTCCGCTCGTCCTGGTCATCGATGACGAGTACCCCATTCGTCGGTTTCTGAAGTACAGCCTGGCAGCCAACGGCTATCGCTTTCACGAAGCGCGCTGCGGCATGGATGGCCTTGCCGAAATGGCCCGCGTCCACCCGGACGTTGTCGTGTTGGATTTGGGCTTGCCGGACCTCGAGGGCCTTGAAGTGCTCGAGCGTCTTCGCGAGTGGTCGCAGGTGCCGGTCATCGTGCTGTCGGTGCGCGACTCGGAGGATGACAAGATCGCGCTGTTCGACGCCGGCGCCGATGATTACCTGACGAAGCCCTTTAGCATCCGGGAATTCCTCGCCCGGCTGCGCGCGGCCCTTCGGCACCAACGCGCCACACCCGACACCCCGGTCGTCGAGATCGGCACGCTGCGGATCGACCTCGACGCGCGTCGTGTCTGGCGTGCCAACAGCGAGATCCTGTTGTCGCAAACCGAATTCACGTTGTTCGCCGTGTTTGTCAGGCACGCCGGAAAAGTGCTCACGCAGACACAACTCCTGCGTGAGGTCTGGGGGCCCGGCTACGTCAACGATCTGCATTACCTGCGCGTTTACATCGCCAACCTGCGCAAGAAGGTCGAGGTGGATCCGGCCAACCCCGTCCTGATCCGCACCGAGCCCGGCGTGGGCTACCGTCTGGTCACCGATCCGGGGTGAGCGTCAGGCCAGGAAGGCGTGAAGCTCGTCACGCGCCCGACCCGTGACGATCGCCAGAACCTCGTCATCGGCCTCGAACGTCAGGTCGCCGCGCGGCACCAACACGCGCCCGTCGCGGATGACAGCCGCGATCACGCAGCGCGCGGGCAGGGCCATGTGGCGCAACGGGATCCCGAGCGCCGGGCTGGTCGGTCTGAGCTTCTCTTCGACAAGCGAGAACTCGCCGCGGCGCAGCTTCAGCAGCGTCAACATGTCGCCCAACGACATCTCCTCCACAATCATCCGGGCCAGGATGTCAGCCTGGTTGACGGCCACATCGACGCCCATCTCGGGCGTGAACATCCAGGCGTTGCGTGGATCGTTGACGCGCGCGATGATCCGCGGAACGGCGAACTCGAACCGCCCGAGCGTCGCGACGACGAGGTTGGCATCGTCCTCTTGAGTCACGGCGGCCAGCACTTTGGCGCGTCGGATGCCCGCCGCCTCAAGGACGACCGGCGAACTGCCTTCGCCCGCGAAGACTGCGCTCTCCGGCAATTCGGATTTGAGCACCGCGATGAGATCCGGTCGATGATCGATGACCGTGACCTCGTGCCCTTCATTCAGAAGATGCAGGGCCAGGTTCGACCCGACCTTCCCGCCGCCGACGATGATGGCATAGAACATCCTTAGATCCCTCCGCTCAACCCGAGCCATTCCTCGAGGCGCTGCAACGCCGTGGCCGCCACAACGATGTGGATGACATCCCCCGCGCGAAGCACGGTGCCGGCGCCCGGGATCATGGCCTGCCCCGCGCGGGTCAGCACCGACACCGCGATCTCGCCCGGCGCCGAGATCTCGCGCACGCTTCGTCCGACCCAGTGGGTGGGAACTTCGATGGCCTGCAGCGTGACCTCGCCGTGCCCGAACGTTCGGTCCGGGTCGAGTTCACCGTGCATCAGGACCTCGTAGATGGCCTCGGCGCCCCAGGTCGTCGACGAAATCGTCACAAGGCCGAGCCGGCGATAGATCTCGGCCCGGCGCGGATCGTAAAGCCGGGCGACGACCTTGGGGACGTGAAAGATGTTGCGCGCCACTCGCGCGGCGACGACGTTGGCATTGTCGGAGGCGCTGGTCGCCGCGAACGCGTCCGCCTGCAGGATACCGGCCTGCGCCAGCAGCCGTCGATCGAATCCGAGCCCGAGCAGGCGCTGGCCCCTGAACGACTGGCCGAGGCGCTCAAGCGCAGCTTCGTCATAGTCGATCACGGTGACCTCGTGGCCCTTCGAGTCCATCAGGCGACTGAACTGCTCACCCACGCGGCCGCAGCCCATGACGATGATTTTCATATGTGAGCTTCTCCGGTTGTACGACGCGGCGCCGCATGGACGCGGTTACGCCGACGGACGAGGCTTTTGCGAACACGGTCGATCCCATACACGATCGGCCCGAAGAGGCAAAGGCCGACCCAGGTCTCCGTCGGAAGCGGCACATGCTCGAGCAGCGCCGCCAGGGGCGGGACGTAGACGAAGCTGATGATCAGAAAAACTTCGGCGAGGATGCCCAAGATCAGGTAACGATTGCTGAGCCAGCCGAGTCGGTGGACTTGCTCGGTCTCCGTCCGGCAAGTGAAGGCATTGCCGATTTGCGCCATCACCACGCCGACGTGGAAGGTCGTGGTGGCGAGAAGATAGAGCCGGCCTTCGTGTGTCGTCAGTCGTTCGGCAAAGGGGACCCAATTCACAAGCGGCAGCGTGCTCAGGCCGGCTCTGAGATAGACCGAATAGAACCCCAGATAGCAGAGAGCGGCCTCGATCGGGCCCAACCAGAGCAGGGCGCGCAGCATCAGGCCGCGATCAATGAGCGGCTTGTCGCGACGCCGTGGCGGCCGGCGCATCACGTCTGGCTCGGGGCGCTCGAGCCCGAGGGCGAGTGCGGGCAGCAGGTCGGTGCCGAGGTCGATCGCCAGCACCTGCATGGTGGTGAGCGCCAGCGGGATGCGAAACATCGCGGTCAGCACGAACGGCAAGAACTCGGGGACGTTGCTGGCGAAGATGTACGTCGCGAACTTGCGCAGGTTGTCGATCACGGCCCGGCCCTCGGCGATGGCGACGGTGAGCAGGTCGAAGCGATCGTTCGTGAGCACGACGTCGGCTGCTTCCTTCGCGACGTCGGTGCCGGTTACGCCCATCGCCACGCCGATGTCGGCCTTCCTCAACGCCGGCGCGTCGTTGACGCCATCGCCTGTGACGACGACGACTTCGCCCCGGGCCTGCAGGGCCGCGACCACCCGAAGCTTGTGCTCGGGCGCCATGCGTGCGCCGATGACCTCGCCGCTCATGATCTCCGCAAGCTCGTCGTCGCTGAGGGTTTCGACCTCGGCGCCCGTCAAGATGCGTGGCGTCGCGCTCTTCAGCAGGCCGACGCGTCGCGCGATCGACTCGGCCGTCAGGCCGTAGTCGCCGGTGATCATGACCAGCCGGATGCCGGCCTCGTGGCAGGTCTGCACCGCGGCCGCCACCTCGGGCCGCGGCGGGTCCATCATCGCGGCCAGGCCGAGGAACGTCAGACTGCGCTCGACGCCCTCAGGCGAGTAAGCGCCGGCGCGCGGTGGCAACTCACGTCGAGCCAGCGCCAGCACGCGCATCGCGCGGCGGGCGTACGCGTCGTTGGCCGCCAGGATCTCGTCGCGGATGGCGTCTGTCAGAGGCTGCGGCATGCCGTCGAAGAGCCACGTCGTGCAGAGCTGCAGGACCTCTTTAGGGGCGCCCTTGATGAACGCCGTTTCGCCGCCTGGATGCCGATGGATCGTGCTCATGCGTTTGCGCCGGGCATCGAAAGGCAATTCATGGATGCGCGGCCAGCGGCGCGCGACAGTTCCTTCGTCCAGACCGCCCTTCAACGCGACAGCTCGCAGCGCGGCTTCCGTCTGATCGCCCAGACACGACCAGCCTGGATGCTCCGGCGTGGGCGGAATCAGGCGGGCGTTGTTGCAGAGCAGGGCGGCCGTGAGCAGCACTTCGACCTCCGGCGTGGCCAGATGCGATCGTGTTCCGGCAATCTCGCCGACTGGCGCGTAGCCCACGCCCGACACCTCCAGCAGGTGCCGGCCGACCCACAACGATCGGACCGTCATCTGGTTCTGTGTCAAGGTGCCGCTCTTGTCGGTGCAGATGACCGACGTCGCGCCGAGGGCCTCAATGGTCGCCAATCGTTTGACGAGGACGCCCTGACTCGCGAGGCGCTGGACGGCACGCGCCAGCGAGAGCGTGACGGTCGGTGTCAGTCCCTCGGGGATCACGGCCACGATCAGTCCGATCGCGAGGGTGAACGACTGCAGCCATGTGCCGCCGAGGTCGATCCAGGCTTCCGCGAACACGACGGCGCCCAGGATGAGGGCGATCAGGGAGCCCCGCCGGGTCACACGCGCCAGATCACGTTGAAGCGGGCTCGGCTCTTCGGGCACGCTCTGCGTGAGGTTCGCGATGCGTCCGAACTGGGTCAACATGCCTGTCGCGAACACCACGGCCCGCCCGGTGCCGGCGTGCACGGTGGTGCCTGCGAACACGAGGTTGGGGCGCTCGAGCTCGGACAGCCCATCGCGCAGGCTGGCGTCGCTTGTCTTCTGCACCGGCATCGACTCGCCCGTCAGCGTCGCCTGGTTGAGCCGCAGGCCGAAGGCCTCGATCACGCGGGCGTCGGCGGGGACGTTGTCGCCCTCGGCCAGGATCAGCACGTCGCCGGGGACCAGTTCGCTCGAGGGCAGCTTCTGATCGACGCCATCGCGGACGACGCGTGCCACTGCTGGAAGCAGGCTCTTGAGGGTCGCCGTCGCGCGGCGGGCGCGGAACTCCTGCCAGAACGAGAAGGCGCCGTTCGACACGACGACCAGCCACATGGCCAGGCCAAGGCCGATGTGCCCGCTGATCAGCGCCAACGCGCCGGCCAACCAGAGCAGAAGGGCCATGCCGTGTGTGAAGTACGGCACAGCCTCACGCCAGGCCTCTGGCCTCGCCGGTTCACGGATCGCGTTGAGCCCGTAGAGATCCAGCCGCGACCGCGCCTCTGCGGTTTGAAGGCCCATCGGCCCTGTCTCGAGCGCCGCGAGCGCTTCTTGCTCAGGCAGAGCGTGGATCGGTGATGCGAACATGACCGGCTTTCCGGCCGATCACCAGGCGCTCAAGGCGCCTGATGGGGATCGGCAGTCTGGGTCGGTTGCCCACCGAGACGCGGCTCAGGTTTGTCGATGTACTGGTCGAGGAAGGACGGCGCTTCCGGATGATCCACGTGCAGCGCATGGTCGTAGTCACCGGCCGCGACGGGTTGGGGCTCGTACCGCTTTGGGCGATGCACGCCCAACAACGCGAAAGCACGCGAGAGCGCGCTCAGCACCCAGAAGCGATACTCCTGCATCTTCAGGGATTGCCACTCGACGATGGACGCCATCGCGCCCTGCACGCGCGCCTTGTCGCGCACGATTCGCTGGATTTGTTTGGGCTCGCGGAATCCCAGCGGCGAGATCAGGATGCCGTGCGCGGCCAGGGCAAGCGTCGTGAAAGAGATCAGCACGACCCAGCCGCCTTCCTCCCACTTGCCAACGATCTGGCCGATGAAGACGATCGCGCCGAGGGCAGCTGCGAAGGTGGCTCCGGCAGCGCCCCACGTCCGCGCGGCGCCTTTGTAGTGCTGAAGGATGTGCTGCCGGATGGCAAGGCCCATCACCATGATCGGCATGAACACGCCGACGCCGTAGTACGGCACCGCCAGGGTGGTCTGGCCGCGGACGACCAACATGATCAAGACCGCGATGCCGAACGTGATCGTGACGGAGCGCGTGAAGGTGCCGCGCGGGTCACGATAAACGATGACCTCTGGGATCTCGCCGATCGCGACGTCCCGCCACTCAGTGGCCTGCGCGTCTTGAAAAGCCGTCATCGAGGCCGCCGCCAGCAGGAGAACGGCCAGCAGCTGGTAGGTCCAGAAAAGGATGTCACCGCCCGGGATCTGGCCAAAGCCGATGGCCGCCAGGTTGCCGACGAGTGTGCGGCCAAGGGTTCCGTCAAAGACGTCGAAGCGGATGGCGAAGAACGTCAGGAAAAGGGTCGTCACGCCGCCGTAGAACAGGAACGACGTTTGAACGAACCGGCCGATGCCGGCTTTTCCGCTGTAGAAATCCCACACACGATTGAGTTTCGGCAGATGTTTGCGCCCCCAGACCACCGGCCCTGAGTCGACGTTGATGACGAACTGGATGCCGTTCGACATCGCCTCGAGGCCTGTGAGGGCGACCATGCCCTTCATCGACGCGGTCAACATGTGCAGCGCCGCCTGCCCGAGGGAGGCGGCCTTGGGAGCTTCAGTGGGAAGAACGGCTGGCACGCCGTTGAGATGCGCCAGGACAAGCCCGATGACCATCACGACGGTCAGCATGACGAACACGCCGAGCAGCATGAACACGGTCTGAGCCGACTCGCCGCGTCCGCGAATGGTGAGGAACCAGGTCACGGCGGCCAGCGCCGCGCCGATCGCGAAGTGCCAGATCCAGTCGGTGTTGTAGGCGTTGAGGACCGACAGCAATTGATCGGCGCCTGACAAGGCCGACACGACGATCGTCAAGACGTAGTCCTGGATGAGCGTGACCGCCACGATCAGGCTGAGCGTCGGCCAGAGATAGCGCATCGACGCCGTGTAAGATCCGCCGCCTTCGTTGAAGATCCCTAACGAATACATGTAGAGCACGCCGAAGACGAAGTTGGCGAGGCTGATCACCGCGACGGCGATGTAAGCCTTGTCCTCCAGGCCGTACGGATGAAGGGCGCTCATCATTTCGCCGGTCGCATAGTAGTAAGACGTGAAATAGTCCACGCCGAAAAGGGCCAGGGCTGCAAGCAGGCCGATCTGACCCGCGCCATGGACGTGAGCGTCTTCCTTGCGCTCGCGCGGCGAGGCCTTGTAGGCCATGAACACAATCAGAATGAGCAAGGCGATCGAAAAGGCCATGGTGGTGTCTCGGGTGTGGGCGACGCCTCAGGCGGACGCCGTCTCGGTGAAAGCGGCTTCCAGCAGCTGCAGTTCGTGCAAGAGATGGCTGCGTGTGGCGGCGTCGATGCGCGTGTCCTGCGCCACTTTGGCCTGTTGCTCGCGCGCCGCGCGGACGACGAATGCGGGGACGAACATGATGCGCCCGGCCGGGATCACGTCGAAGGCGCAGGTCTTCATTTGCAGAGACTGATCGTCGAAATACGGGACGCTGAGGCTCAACCCGCGGTTGAGGTCCTGGGCCGCCGCGCGCCGTTTGATCGTTGCCACGATCTCGCGCGTGTAGTGGCGGGCCAGAGCGCGGCCCTGATTGATGAGCTGACCCAACATGCCGTAGCGGCGTTGTTGATAGATGCCCGCGGCGACCATGTACGGCGCCAGCGAAACGGCTGTGTGAAGCACGCCCAGGTAGCGCTGCATCGACGTGACGTGCGCTTCTGCCAGCGGCACGCTGTTGACCAACAAACGGTCGTCGTCGTCGAAGGCCACCCATTGGGGCATGAAGAACCGCCGCGCGGCCGGCACGTAGGGCACGAGCAACTCGCCGCGGTTTTGGTCGACAGCGCCTTCTTCGGCGATCGCGTCAGCGGCCGATGTGATGGCCGAGCCCGGCGCGCCGGCTTCGGCGATGGGAACCGTGGGGATGTCTTCGCCGGGCAGGGCCACGTATGAGACGGAGCGCCCGGCTGGAAGGAGATCGTTCACGAGCGCGAGAGCCGTGGCGTAGCGCACCAGGCTTGAGGCGAGTGTGACAGCAGCGTTCTCGTGCTGATCGAGCTCGGAGAGCCGCGTGCGCAGGGCGGCCACCGGATCCGTCCGCGTCCACCGCTCGAGCAGGCCGCCGACCAGTTGTTCGCGTAGTTCGGGCTGGATAGGCTCAGGCGCGTGTTGGCGTATGACCTGATCCGGAAGCTTGAACCGCAACGTCGAAGGCGGTTGCGGGGCGGCAAGCGCCTCGGCCAGCAGGCGGCCCTGTGCAAGCAAGAAGCGTTGAATAGTCGCCGGTTGTCGGGAGAGGGCTTCAGCCTGAAGTCGATAGTCCTGGCTCAGGACGTTCTCCACGGAGTCGTTTCCGGGATCCGTTGGGATCAGTGGGGCGATAGTCGGGTCGGGCATGGCGCTACCTGAGTGGTTCAAAGGGCGATCAACATGAGTTCGATGAGGATGCTGGCCGACAGGGCCACGGGTGTGATCCACCCGGTGGTCAGGGCCTGGATTTCGTATTGGATGACCGCAAACAGGAGGATGACGAGGACCGGCGCGACCCACGAAAGCGCGCGTTGTGCGAGCGGCGCGCGGCGAGCCGGCAGGCGACCGTACAGGCCGCTCAATTCACAGGTCGGCACCTTCAACACCGAGCCGATCTGGCGCGCCAGGTTGTTTCGTCTCCACACCCAGCCGCGCGATTGCTCCCAATGGCAGACGACAAGGTCACCATCCGCGAGCAACGGTCTCAGGATCTCGGTCCAATCGGCAAGACGACCCACGCGAAACTCGACGGCGATCCGCGATCGCTCCTGGACGAGCGAAGCCAGCGTGACGATCTGACGTCGCCAGGTCAACTCCTCGTCGGGTCGCAGGCACTGGCCGACCAGCAGGACGCCAAGCTCTCGCGGTTGTGCCATCGCTCGGATCGAGGAAGCGAACTCCGCCAGATCGACCTCGAGACTTGGCACTAACACGACGAGGCGCGCGAGAAGCACCGCTGGGGTGCTGCGCGACGCAGCATCGGCCTCTGATGCCTCGCGCGTTGGAGCTTCGAGGATCGACGGTATGGTGGAAGTGCGAGCAGTCATAGGTGAAACTCACTCAACAATGAAGTCGTTCAAATGGAAGACGACGAAATCATTGTAGGAAGACGAAATAAAGCACCTGCACAATCGCAGGGGGATCGCATAAGGAAAAAATAAAGAGCCGAAAGAATGGGTAGTAAAGGTGAAGAGAAGCCGCTGTAGCAAATTGTTAGTCAGCCAAGTGGGTGACACTCACGCCTTGATATTGACGGTTGTTTGATAACTCTTTGACAGCGCTGGCCCACTCTTTGACAACTTTCTGATACGACGTCCCGGCCGGGCTGTGTGATCTGACTATCTCGACGAACGAAGCCGACGGCTCTGCGCGATTCGTTGTGATCGACCGGGTGGTGCTCACATCAGGTCGTGGCGACACCACTCCTTGTCGACGCGGCGGAAGAACATCTGACGGAGGCGGAAGACGTGCAGCCAATGCTTGAACGTGAAGGTGCAGCAGTGCCACTGCGATCGCCGGCGCTCAGTCGACTGCCTGCGATGCGGGTGGCGTGGCGGAAGACGCGAGCACGCCGCCAGATCGTCGAGGTCGCCCGCCGGCATCCTCCACTTGACCGGAACGCAAAGTCGGCGACAATCGGCTGTGAACGATAACACCGGGTGATTTGTCGGTCTTTCCAATTGGATGGATTCCGCGTTCAGCCAGCCATCGCCGATCGGCTGAGGGATCGCATCCAGATCTCGTCAATCCCGACTCGTCGCAACGCGCAGGCCGAGTCTCGCGCAACCTTTAAGGAGCGGATCGTATGACCTCGTTGATGGCCAAAGTTCGCATCGATAACCAGGACGCCATTGCCCCGATATCGCCGCTGCTGTTTGGCGGCTTCGTCGAGCACATGGGGCGTTGCGTGTACGAGGGCATTTTTGATCCTGCTTCGCCGCTGGCCGATGAGCGCGGTTACCGCACAGACGTGCTGGCGGCGCTCAAGGACCAGGGATACAGCCTCATCCGCTATCCCGGCGGCAACTTCCTCAGCGGCTACAACTGGCTCGATGGGGTTGGACCCAAGGAGAAACGACCGCGTCGGCGCGAACTGGCCTGGCAGTCCATCGAGACCAATCAGTTCGGCACCAACGAGTTCGTGGAGTTCTGCAAGGCGATCAACGTCGCGCCTTTGCTCGGCGTCAACATGGGCACCGGCACCATCCAGGCGGCCGCAGACATGGTCGAGTATTGCAACACGCCGACGGGCAGCTACTTCGCCGATCTGCGCGCCAGCCACGGCTACCGCGAGCCGCATGGCGTGAAGTACTGGTGCGTGGGCAACGAGATGGACGGCCACTGGCAGATGGGTCATCTCGATGCCGCAGCGTACGGGCAGAAGGCCCTCGAAGCCGCCAAGTTGATGAAGTGGCACGACCCTTCCATCAAGACCGTGCTGTGCGGCTCTTCGAGCGACTCAATGCCCACGTATCCCGAGTGGGACCGCACGGCGCTCGAGATCGCCTGGGAGCACATGGACTTCCACTCCATGCACTACTACGCCAGCAATCGCGAGAACGACACAACCAGTTTCTTGGCAAGTGCCGTGGCATTCGAGAACTACATCGACACGCTCGAAGGCACGCTGCGCTACGTGAAGGCCAAACGGCGCAGCAAGCACGACGTCTTCCTCTCGTGGGACGAGTGGCAGGTCTGGTACAAGGGTGATCCGCTGCAGGGTGACTGGACTGAAGCTCCGCATCTGGCGGAGGAGATGTACAACCTGGAGGACGCGCTTGTCGTCGCTCAGTGGCTGAACGTCTTCCTGCGCAAGAGCCACATCCTCAAGATCGCGTGCGTGGCCCAGATCGTCAATGTCATCTCTTGGCTGCACACGCGCACCGACGGAGTGCTCAAGCATCCGTCCTACTACGTCTTCAAGGCGGTGGCCAACCTGGCGCGTGGCGAGGCGCTCGACGTCTCAGTCAAGTGCCCGTCGATCGAGACCCGGGTCTACGGCGCCGTGCCTGTCCTGGATGTCTCGGCCAGTTTCAACGTCGAGACGCGCGAGGGCGCCACGTTCATCGTCAACCGCAGCCAGACCGACCCCGTGACGATTGACCTGACCTGGGCAGCCGAGGGGTCGCTCTCGATCACGTCGGCGACGCAACTGGCCGGCAGCGACCCGAAGGAGCTCAACACCTGGGACGAGCCCCGACGCCTTGTGTCTCAATCGATCCCGGCCCCGGCCGTCGAGCAGGGCCGCGCCACGATCACGGTGCCGCCCATGTCTTTCACGGCCCTGGCCACGCGCCTGGCCTGAGCGCAGCCGACCGACAGGTTGACCCGACGCCCTGTGGCCTCGAGTGGGGCCACAGGGCGTATCATTCAACCCGTCGGACGAAACGCGAAACAGCGCGATTTCGTCACGCAGGCCATGTGATCAGACACAGTCGCTGTGGGAGGGACAGATGGACCACGAAAGCATCCAGAAAGCCATTGACACCGGGCAGACATTCCTGGGCGTGGAGTTTGGTTCGACGCGGATCAAGGCCGTGTTGATCGGCGCCGATCATGCCGCGATCGCCGCGGGGAGCTTCGAGTGGGAGAACCGCTTCGAAGACGGCGTCTGGACCTATCACCTCGAGGACGTGTGGGCGGGTTTGCAGGACAGCTACCGCCAGCTGCGCGCGGACGTTCAGGCGACGTACGGCGTGGAGCTCACGACGATCGGCGCGATCGGCTTCAGCGGCATGATGCATGGCTACTTGCCCTTCGATGAGGGCGGGCAATTGCTGGCGCCCTTCCGCACATGGCGCAACCCGATGACAGGGCCGGCGGCCGAGGCGTTGACCGAG